>NZ_JABXIN010000005.1 GCF_013373065.1 Algoriphagus sp. | reverse complement strand
TATCTTCGCTGTTGTCAGATGGGGTAATGAATCCAAATCCTTTGGAGTCATTAAAGAATTTTACTGTTCCTTCATTCATAATTTTACTTGTTTTGTACAGCGCCTTTGCTGTGTGTTTTGGATTGATTTACTTGTTTTTTTGGTGGGGTTGGCTCAGGCGGTGAGTCGGAAAAATTCCCGAATTCATCGACATAAACCATCATATTTTCAAGACTTCCGTCTTTTGGTTGTGCTTTTCGTTCAAGTCGTTGTTCGAATTTTTCCTTTTTCTTCCTTCGCTTGAGTTCGGCTTTTTGTTTTTTGATAAATGAGTTTTGGTTTTTTGACATAAATAAATGTTCAATTGATAAAGGTGATAGCCTGACCGGTTTTCCCAGCTCTCCCGGTTCGGCCGATTCTATGGATATAGGAATCCATGGTCATAGGTATTTGATAATTGATGACGTGACTTACGTCTACCACATCAATCCCTCTCGCCGCCACATCTGTGGCTACCAGTACACGGATGGATCCCTGTTTGAAATCACTAAGGATTTTATTTCTGAAATTTTGGGATTTATTTCCGTGTATTTGTCCTGCCGGAATTCCGCATTGATTCAATTTTTTGGAAAGCCGGTCTGCAAGTCGCTTGGTTTCTGTAAAAAGGATGACCTTTTTAAGCGCTCCGTTTTGAAATAGATTCTGTAGAACCACAAACTTATCTTCCCCTTCCGATACTCGAATGGTTTGTTGGTCAATATGCTCATTTGCTGATGTTCCCGGATCTACATGGATTTCCTCTGGGTTATCCAGGAGGTCAGCAATTAGTTTTTCTTGTGTGGGATCCAAAGTCGCTGAGAATAAAAGAGTTTGTTCCCTCAATCCAATCAAAGCTACCAGTCGCTTGACATCATGGATAAATCCCATATCCAGCATTCGGTCAAATTCATCCAAAACTAAGGTGTTTACCGATTTTAGATGGAGTGCCTGCTGATTAGATAAATCCAATAATCTTCCCGGCGTTCCTATAATTACATGTGGCTTTTGAGCTAAATGCTTTCGATCCATATTGATGTTGGTGCCTCCAATGAACGTAGCAAAGCGTAAGGACATGCCTTGTGTAAGCCCTTTGAATTCATCTCCTATCTGTAAGGCAAGTTCTCGGGTAGGTGCGATGATTAAAATTGAACCGTTCTGAGGTTTCTTTAAGAGCCGTTCGATGATAGGGATTAGAAATGCTGCTGTTTTACCCGAACCTGTTCGGGCGATGGCTAGCATGTCTATTCCTTTCAAAAGAACCGGAATAGCCATTTCCTGAATAGGGGTTAGGTACTCATATCCTTTCTTTTGGATAGCTTCCTGAAGTTTGGCCTGAAGATTTAATTCCTGAAACTTTTGCCCTTTGAGTGCAGAAGAAACAGCTGAAACAGGTTTGGCTTTTTTAACCAAAAGATTGGGGTCTAGGGAAGAAACAGGCTTTCTTTTGGACTGATTTCTCCCTGGACTTGTATGTGTGCCCCGAAAATTGGAGCGTGTGTTTTTTCGAAATGTGTTCATAAATAAAATAATTAGCTTTTTACCGGGACAGTTTCTACCGTTCCCAAGTGGTGAAGCATTTGGAAATGGGCTTTAAGAGCCTCAAAAAAGGATTTTTTAGAATAATAAGGTAGCTGGAATTCAGCGGCAGTTTTTTTGACAATAGGAGCAATATGTCGGTAATGTACGTGACAGATGTCTGGGAATAAATGATGTTCTACCTGGTAGTTCAATCCTCCAATCATCCATGAAAATATTCTGCTTTTTGGAGCATAATTACAGGTGGTGACCAATTGGTGTACCAATCGCTCTCCTTCTATCATTCCATTTTCATCCGCTACCGGAAAAACAACGTCAGGCATAATGTGAGCCGTTTGAAAGACTAAGGAAATACACAGTCCTGTTACAAAATGCAGTGCAAAAAAGGCTAACAGAATTTCCCAAAATCCAAAAGGAGAGAAGATGAGGGGAAGTCCCAGTGTGAAGGCAAAATAAACTACTTTCCAGCCTAAAATCTTTAGAAAATGGTTTCGGTAACTGTTTTTTCCTTTGATCAAACCCATCTTATGGTAGCGATTCAATCGAATAAAATCCTTAGTCGTTACCCAAGAAAGCGTAGATAGACCATAAAAGAACCAGGTATACCATTGCTGATAGGCGTGCAATTTGTTTTTCTTGACATTGGGAGAAAATCGTAAAAAAGCAGGGGCATTGATATCGTCATCACCTTCGTGGATATTCGTAAAGCTATGGTGAAGAACATTGTGTTGAACGCGCCAAACGTTGGCATTAGCTCCGACCATATTTAAGGTATAGCCAAGCAGTTTATTGATCCCCGCATTGGAAGAATAGGTGCCGTGAATTGCATCGTGCATAATCCCCATGCCGATACCTGCCATACCAAATCCGCTTAGAATGAAGCAGGCGAATAATTGCCAAGTGTAGGTAAGCAATCCCGAACTAACTAATAGCACGGGAACAAAGTATAATGATAGCATAAAAATGGTCTTGAGAACCATTTCTCTATTTCCGAACTTGTTTTTTTTAGAGGTTTTGAAATAAGAATTGACGCGGCTGCGCAGGGTAAGAGAGAAATCAGATAAAGCTGATTCCGAGAATCGAATGGTCTTAATAAGAAAAGGTATTAAATAAAATAAAGTAGTTAATCAAAGTGTATTAAAATCAAACTGCGGTATTCAATTCATAGAGTGGCATTGCCTTTCTCAAGAATTAAAAGTAGAAGAGAAGAATTGAAACCGTTGGGAAAAACTCTTTTTACTACTTGCTGCAGGGTAATTTACCGATGCATTGTTGATGAATTGGCCGAATATTTTCAATTTAGGCTAATTTCAACTAGACAAAGGTACGGAAACATTCGGTCTTTATGCTTTTTAATTAATTTTTTTTAAAAAGTTTAGGTGAATTTATTTTTAGAGGATGAAACTTCTGTGCTTTATTTTCATTTTTGGATCAGATTGATGATTTCCTTGCCAGTTTGAAAAAAAATCTTTTGGATAAATGAAAAATATTCAAATACATTTGTAACGATGTATAGAAAATCCTACAGGGTTATTGGGCTGATGACAGTGATTTCCTCACTGCTTCTGACTTTTTTTGTCCCAGGTCTTGTCTCTGGATTGCAGTTTTCCAATTATATCCAGAAGGACTTTAAGGAAACTGCTTTTTCTACTTCCCATGAATCTAACTTCATTGTAAACAGCCCCGAGGAGTTAAAATCTCAAGCAAATCTTCTTTTATCTGCAGAACCTGAAGGACTTGAGCAGCTTGAAGAAAGCTTCTTTGATCTGGATTCAGAATTGAAGATGGCTCTTTCTGCCATTTGGTTTTGTCTTTTGGCATTCAGCCTTGGAAAAGATCAGACGCGTTTTCTACGTTTCTGCAAAAACTTCTTTAAGCCGACTTCTAATCGGCTACACATTTACCACTGCGTTTATCGTATTTAGGATTTTTTGATTGGGCCAAATAGGCCATGGTACGAGTTCCGGAGCAAGTATGCCTATCATCGCTCAGGAACTGATTTATTTTCTTTTTACCTACATTTCAAAATTCATAAATATGAAAACTACCAGGAATTTATTGTTCCTAGCAGTGGGCTGTGCGATGTTTTTTACATCCTGCGGTTCATCACATGATACTCACGAAGAAACTGCGACATTCAAAGTTTCTCAACCTATTAAACAAGACACAGTCTTAATCAAAGAATATGTCAGTCAAATCCGGGCCATTCAACACATTGAGCTTCGGGCCTTGGAAAAGGGGTACCTTCAGAAAATTTTCGTAGATGAAGGTCAGCATGTCAAAAAAGGTCAATTACTCTTTCAGATTCAGCCTACCATCTATCAGGCTGAGTTTCAAAAAGCAAAATCTGAAGTTGAGTTTGCCCGCGTAGAATATGAAAATACCAAAGCGCTTGCGGATAAAAATATCGTTTCCCAAAACGAAGTTGCCTTAGCAAAAGCACAATTGGAAAAGGCAAAAGCCGAATTGACCTTGGCTGAAACGCACTTGAACTTTACTGAACTGCGAGCTCCTTTTGATGGCATCATCGGGAAATTCGAAGAAGTGCGTTTGGGAAGTTTGTTGGATGAAGGGGAATTATTGACAACCCTTTCAGATAACAGCAAAATGTGGGTGTATTTCAACGTACCGGAAGCGGAATACTTGGACTATGCCATGACGGAGAAAGATTCTGCTGAAATGGTTCAGTTACGATTGGCTAATAATCGGGTGTTTTCAGAACCTGGGGTGATTGAAACGATCGAATCCGATTTTAACAATGCGACGGGTAACATTGCTTTCCGGGCTACTTTTTCAAATCCAGCAGGCTTACTTCGACATGGCCAAACCGGAAATATCCTTTGGCCTAAGCCATTGTATGAGGTGACGATGATACCACAGAAAGCCACTTTTGAAGTTTTGGACAAGAAATTTGTCTTCTTGGTAGATGACGAAGGAAATGTACGTTCCCAAGAAATCAAAATTGAAGGAGAGCTGAACCACGTTTATTTGGTTAGTGCCGGGTTAACGACCCTGGACAAGTTTCTTTTGGAAGGCCTGAGGAAGGTGCAAAATGGTGGAAAAATTCACTTTGAATTGATTCAGCCAGAGGAAGTATTTGAGGGATTGCGTTTGCATGCCGAATAAGTTCCATCACCTTAAAATCCGAAAGAAATGTTTAAAGATATATTAAGAAGGCCTGTATTGGCTATTGTAGTCTCATTCATGATTGTGTTTGTGGGATTACTGGCCATTACCCAATTGCCTATTTCGCAGTTTCCTGAAATCGCACCTACTACCGTCAATATCTTTGTAGCCTATCCAGGTTCCAGTGCGGACGTTTTGACAAAATCCACCTTGATTCCTTTGGAAACCTCCATAAATGGGGTGCAAGGAATGCGATACATTGCATCCGACGCAACCAGTGCGGGTGAAGGAACCATTCGTGTGGTGTTTGAACCAGGAACCGATCCAAACCAAGCGGTAGTCCGGGTAAAGACACGAGTGGACCAAGTGATGCCTAATTTACCTCCCTTGGTTCAACGGGAAGGTGTAATTATTACCCCTGTTCAGCCAAGTATGCTCTTGTATGTTGACATCTATGGCGAAGAGGGAGCTGATATTGATGAAAAATTCCTCTATAACTATGCCTATACCCGGATTATCCCGGAATTGCAGCGGATTAACGGGATTGCACAAGCCCAGATTCTAGGTTCCAGAAAATATGCCATGCGAGTATGGTTGAAACTGGATCGCATGCGCGCCTACAAAATCTCCGCTGAAGAAGTGCTTGAAGCCATGGATGAGCAAAGTGTGATCGCCCGTCCAGGTCGATTAGGTCAAAGTTCCGGTAAGCAAGCCCAATCCGTGGAATATGTATTGACGTATCAGGGTCGATTCAATGAACCCGAGCAATACGAAAACATCATTATCCGAAGTAACGAGGAGGGGGAACTGATCAAATTGAAGGATATAGCTGAAGTCGAATTGGGAAGTGAATTCTTCGACATTTACTCCAATTTGGATGGTCGGCCATCTTCTTCCATCGTATTGAAGCAAACCCCCGATAGTAACGGTAGTGAGGTAATCGAACAGGTCAAGGAAAAACTCAAAGAATTGGAGGTTGATTTTCCTGTAGGGGTTCATTATGAATACAGCTACGACGTATCCAAATTCTTGGATGCTTCTATTGAGCAGGTGGTTCATACCATTCGGGATGCCTTTTTCTTGGTGGCCTTGGTTGTGTTCCTCTTCTTGGGAGATTGGCGATCCACTTTGATTCCAATCATTGCAGTGCCGGTGTCCTTAATTGGGGCGTTTTTTGTCCTCCAGCTTTTTGGTTTGTCAATCAACTTGATCACGCTATTTGCCTTGGTTTTGGCGATAGGGGTGGTAGTGGATGACGCGATTGTGGTGGTAGAAGCCGTCCACGCCAAAATGGAGGAAGATCCGCATTTGACTCCGTACAAGGCGACCCAAAAAGCTTTGGGAGAATTGAGTGGTGCGATCATCGCGATTACCCTTGTAATGACCTCCGTGTTCGTTCCTATTGCCTTTATGAGCGGTCCGGTTGGGGTTTTCTACCGACAATTTTCCATTACCATGGCAAGCTCCATTATTATCTCGGGGATTGTCGCTTTGACTTTGACACCTGTTCTCTGTGCGATGATTTTGAGAAATCATCATGGTAAGCGAAAGAAATCCCTTTTCGATCGCTTTATCGATGGTTTCAATAAATTATTTGAACGGTTTACAGGGCATTACATTCGGGTGCTCAACGTAATCGTGGCTAGAAGAATCGTAACCTTCGGAATTTTGGGACTTTTCGTCGCTGGAATAATCTATACGAATGAAATTCTTCCTTCCGGCTTTGTTCCAAATGAAGACCAAGGTACTATCTACGCCATTATTCAAACTCCTCCAGGCTCCACTTTGGAATTGACCAATAAAGTCGCTCAGGAACTCCAGCAAATTGCTGAGGAAGTGGAAGGCATCGAATCTGTAACCTCTTTGGCTGGTTATGAAATTATGACAGAAGGGCGGGGATCCAATGCAGGTACTTGCTTGATCAATCTCAAACCATGGTCTGAGCGCGATAAGAGTGTCCATGAAATCATGGAAGAGTTGGAAGAAGAGACCAAGGATTTGGGAGCTGTAGTGGAATATTTCGAACCACCGGCTGTTCCGGGATTTGGTTCTTCAGGTGGTTTTTCACTTCGTCTCTTGGACAAAACCGGTGGAGATACCGACTATGATGAATTTGACAAGATCAACCAGGAGTTTTTGGCCGCTCTCCGTGAGCGAAAAGAACTCAAGGGATTGTTTACCTTCTTCGCTGCCAATTATCCGCAATATCATTTGGAGATTGATAATCAGGCAGCCATGCAGAAAGGAGTAACCATTGGTAAAGCCATGGAAAACCTGAATATTCTTATAGGTAGTACTTATGAACAAGGCTTTATTCGCTTTGGTAGATTCTTCAAAGTATATACGCAGGCTGCACCGGAGTTTCGTCGCTATCCTTCCGATTTGACTGATTTGTTTGTGAAAAACGAAGAGGGCGAAATGGTTCCTTATTCATCTTTTATGAAGGTATCTAAAACCCAGGGACCTAATGAGATTACCCGATACAACCTCTTCAATTCCGCAGCGATTCGTGGCTTACCAGGAGATGGATTTACTACCGGGGATGCCATTCAGGCCATACGGGAAGTAGCTGCGCAAACACTGCCAAAAGGATATGACATTGCCTGGGAAGACTTGTCATTTGATGAATCGAGAAGGGGGAATGAGGCTATCTATATTTTCGCAGTGGTTGTACTCTTTGTCTACCTTGTTTTGGCAGCCCAATATGAAAGTTTTGTATTGCCTCTTGCGGTACTTCTTTCTCTTCCTATAGGGATATTCGGTTCATTCGCAATGCTCAAACTCATGGGGCTAGCCAATGACGTTTACGCCCAGATTGGGATGATTATGTTGATCGGTTTGCTGGGTAAAAACGCCGTGTTGATTGTGGAGTTTGGGGTGCAGCGTCACCGCGAAGGAGCTACAGTTTTGGCGGCTGCCATTGAAGGGGCTAAGATGCGTTTCCGTCCTATTTTGATGACCTCTTTTGCCTTTATCGCTGGTTTGATTCCTTTGGTCATCGCACATGGTGCAGGAGCTGTAGGAAACAAGACTATTGGTTCATCTGCCATGGGAGGGATGTTTCTCGGGACGATGATTGGGGTTTTGGTGATTCCAGGTCTCTATTACTTCTTCGGTAGTATGATTGAGGGTAAGAGTCTATTGCAAAATGAGGCAGATTCTTCGCTTTCTGAAGCATTTGTAGAAGAAGGTCAAAACAGAGCATCCCTTTTGAAAAAAATCGGAAAACTCAGTGTGTTACTTCAGGCCGCAAAACGAAACAATAGAAAAAATGACAAGTAAACGTATTAATCTATATACAGGAATTTCCTTGGTCATGTTGGTTGGATTTTGGGGCTGTAAATCCCAGGAGATCACCTTCAAGGAACCAACAGAAAATCTTCCTGAGGAGTATAATCAGCAAGGGGAGGATACTACAACCATTGCTAGTTTGGATTGGCGTGGCTACTTCGAAGATGAGTATTTGAATGCTTTGATCGATTCGGCTTTGCTGCACAATCAGGAACTGAATATTGTCTTGCAAGAGATAGAAATCAGTAAAAATGAAGTCCTTGAGAAGAAGGGCGAATACCAACCATTTGTTAACCTTGGATTAGGAGCAGGGGCGGAAAAACCCGGAAGATTTACTCGGGATGGTGCTGTGGAGCATAATCTGGAAATCAAAGAAGGAAAAGAGTTTCCCGAACCCTTGGGAGATTTTGTCTTGGGAGCCACGGCTTCCTGGGAAGTGGATATTTGGCGAAAACTTCGTAACGCCAAGGATGCCGCCCAACTTCGCTATTTGGCTCGGACAGAAGGCAAGAGCTTTTTGGTGACTCAATTGATTTCTGAGATCGCTGAATCCTACTATGAATTGATGGCTTTGGACAATTTGCTTCAAATCATCAATCAAAACCTGGAGATTCAGAAGGATGCTTTGGAAAAAGCCCGTCAATTAAAGGAGTATGCGAAAGCCAATCAATTGGTGGTCAATCGGTTTGAAGCGCAATACCTCAATACCAAGAATCAGCAATATGCGATTCGTCAAAAATTGGTGGAAACTGAAAACCGTATTTACTTCTTGGTGGGAGCTTATCCAAGCCGGATTCCTCGAAATTCGGACAGGATGATGGAAATCACCTTGGATAGCCTTCTGGCTGGCATTCCAGCTCAATTGTTAGAGAATCGTCCGGATATACGTCAGGCTGAGCTGGAAATGGCAGCAGCTAAACTGGATGTGAAGTCAGCCAAGGCCAATTTCTACCCAAGCTTAGATCTGAGAGCGGGAATAGGGTACCAAGCCTTTAACCCGTCCTATTTGTTCAATCCAGAATCTTTGATTTTCAATGCTGCAGGCGATTTGATGGCCCCTCTTATTAATAGGAAGGCCATTCAAGCGCAGTTTAATATGGCCTCAGCTCAGCAGATTCAATCGGTGATTGCTTATGAGCAAACCTTGCTTCAAGCCTACACCGATGTGCTGAATCAGTTTGCCAAATTGGATAATTACACCCAAAGCCTTGAAACCAAGTCTCAGGAAGTGGAAGTGTTAAATCAATCGGTTGATGTAGCAAATAGCCTATTCCAGTTTGCCAAGGCCGACTATGTAGAGGTTTTGTTGACGCAAGAGGAGGTACTAGATGCTCAAATGGAGCTTATCGAAACTAAATTGAAGCAGCTTCAAGCCAAAGTACAAATCTACAGAGCCTTAGGTGGCGGCTGGGATCGAGATGCCATAGTTGAGTGATAGGTAAAAAGATAGGCTTTTGAGTGGAAACCATCCGGCTTGTGGCTGGATGGTTTTTTTAATCATATCCAAAAACTACTATTCTTTTATTTTTTTATGATATTATTTATTTTGTTGGTTTAGAAATTAGAATCACTATGAAAATAAAGGTTCCTGTAGTAATTGTTCTAATCCTTTTTTACATCGTGCTAAGCCATGTCTCTTTTGCACAAACTGAAAAAATTCATTTGCAGAATGTGAATCAAGAAAAGCTTGAAATCAAGGCCCTAATTGACAGTTTGTATGCGGGATTTCGGGTCGAAGGAGATCTGGTACCTGATTTTCAAAAGATCAGGACTTATTTTAGCCCGGAAGCAAAAATGGGCTCAGTCGTTGACGGAGATTTACGTTTATCCAGTCCAGATGATTATTTAACAGGAATGGAAAAAATGGTTAAAGAAGATCCTCCTAAATTATTGAAGGAGTTGGAATTAAGTGGCAAAACTCAAGTTTTTGGACATCTTGCACAGCATATTAGCTCCTATGGGGTTTATTTCAATACCACGGATTCCTTTGCTGAAAAAGGGGTGATTGCATATCAATTAGTGAAGCTTGATGGCAAATGGAAAGTACTTTCAATGATTTGGGATAAAGAAACAGAAACTAGACCTATTCCTGATTTTGGTTCTAATTAAGTTTATTTACTAGACCTTATTATGAAAGCTATAAGGAGTTACTTTTTCCTCGTTTTTGGTGTTTTGACATCTTTTTCCTGAAAAAACTTACCGCCTGAATTGATTAATGTCATGTTTCAAGTTTAGTGAATAATCTAGGTTTGAGGATTAACCTTAATCCTATGAATCACTTTACTACACTGGGACGCGTCTCCCTCTTCCTCATTTATTTCTGGTTTGGCTTTTTGAAAGTCATTGGGATTTCCCCAGCAGAACCTTTGGTTCATAACCTATTCGATCAATTATTTGCTGGTTGGATTCCTTTCGAGCTGTTTAATCCGCCTTTTGGACTATTCGAATGCCTGATTGGAGTCATTTGGTTAATTCCTCGTTTCACCAAATGGGCACTTTATCTGCTCTTGGCTCATATGGTCATGACTTTTCTCCCGGTCTTTTACCTGCCAAATGACACTTGGCAAACCTGGTTTACCCCAACCTTAGTAGGGCAGTATATCATTAAAAACTTTGCCCTGATCTCCTTAGGACTTCTGATTTTCAAAGAATACCAATTGAAGGTTGTTATTAAATCTCCTGAAGAATTGGCTAAGAATTTTATTGCAGAAGAAGTAAGTAGAAAAAATGTAGCTTGATTTTGGCTTTTGACTGATAGCGGTTGTCCAAATTATTTATTGGGACAGGGCTATTTCCACCATTTTCTGAAAAGTTTGTTCTTGATTGTTTCTATCTAGTGCTGAAACAACTTCTACTCTTCCTTGCAGGCGTGTAAACACATGTAAAGCTGAATTGATCATCTTGATATCAAGTTGGTTGGCAGGACTCAACTCTTTATTGATCAGTACAGCACTGGCTGGATCTGCTGTTGGATCTTGAATAGATTTAAAAACAAATAATTTTGTTTGTGAGGGTAGGATTACGCCTTTTTGTAAAGCAATGCGAACCTTTTTGAGTAGTTCCTGGAGTTCCTGAAGTGTCTCTTGTGGTCTATAAGTATACCAATAGGATTTTTCTCCCTCTGTATTATTTGATTCCATATATCCGATTAGGGGACCTACTACACCTATAAGTGGTAGGAGCTTGTCTGAGGGAAGGACAATTGGGTCGATAAGTATAATGTTTCTTGGTGGATTGATTCCTTTGAAATAACCAGAAGAAATGGCCTCTAAAATAAGCGCTCCACTAGCGGATGACCCAACCAAATGAATATTTGTGTAACCAGCTCCAATGAGTGCCTCATATTCATCAAATATAGATTGCTGCCATTCTTCCCAAGAGGAAGATTTAAAATCTTCATAGGATTTCCCATGACCACCTAGAAGTACCCTTGAAGTATAGTAGGAATCAGTTTCCCCAGACCATTCGACAAATTCAGACCATTCAAATGTAGTAGCACTATAGCCATGGCAAAGTATAAATACAGGTCTTGAAGCTTCTTTTGGACTGGGGTTTGGATTGCTGACAGATATCAAATAATTCTCCGGTGTCATTATAGAAGGATCAATAATCAACTTCCCGTCTAAGAGATCATCTCCAATATTGGATGGATCGCCACAAGACCCCAAACTGAAAATAACTAGGAAAATCAACCACAATGGAAACTTTAAAAAAGATGCTAATAGGGGCGATTTTAGGGCAGGATAGGTGTAGGGTTTCATTTCAATGGATAGAAAAGATTAAGCTGTGCGAATGTAGGGTATAAAGTTCCAGGACCTTTTTCACCATTCCCAGAGATAAAATTATACCCTAAAGCGAGGTTGATTTTCAATTGGAAAGGGGATGCCCACTCCAAGCCCGCATTAGTTGAAATTAAGGCTGATTGGTGATCCAATTGCCTAAAAACATCCGATTCATAATCCGCACTAAAGAAGCCACTTCCTACGCTAATAAATGGTCTAAACTTTTTCCCCTTCATTAGGTAATATGAAAGCCAAATTTGGAAATTATCCTGTTTAATAGCGTTGGTGCCAAGGGCGGATCCTATTCTGCTGGTGATATATCCAGCACCCAAGTAAAACCTTTGAGGTACAAATTTTTCAAAGGAGAATTGCGTGACAATTCCATTCTCAAAGTAAAGGCCAAAGGATTTTTGACTTCGAAAACCCAACTCGATATGAGTTTGCTGGGATGTAGATTCCATGGGATAAATCGAAAGAACCAGGAACAAACAAATAGCGAGATATTTGAGCTTTCTTTCCATTTTAAATTCAAAAAAACCGAGAACGAAATAATTGGCCAGATAGATTTTTGAATATCTGACTAAAAGAAAGTTACGTATTAATTTCCGTATGTAAATCAAGTAAGGAATGAAAAATTTATATCATAAAAAGCTTAAGATTTCTTTCAATAATTGAGAAAAAAAATTGAATAAAAAGTCTGGTTTTGAGTTAAAATAGAATGACTTCTAATGGGAGAATGTGGATCAAAATGATAACCCCATTCCAAAATAAATTGATTCTGGTAAAGCTATTCCGGCTCGATATAGGAAGCTTTTCCCTGGCCTTTGGTGCCTATAGCCAATGCTTGCTGCTACAGGCAATTTCATATCTCCATTGACAACGAAGTTAGGACCAGCACTCATTTCAAAATGACCAGCTTTTTTTCCTGTTAAAAAACCATATTGGATAAATAGATATTGTCCAGAATCCCCCCAAGCACCGTAAGTCCCATAGCCAACTTTTGCAAATGTTGCTGTAATTTTTTTGTCAAGGGATTGGGTTACCATCCGCTCCAAATTGATTGTAGCCGAACCATAAAGCACTGCAAAACCTAGTCCTCCATGTAAAGTGGTTTTTAGATAGGAATTTTGAATGCTCTTGGTTTCCTGAGCGTGCAGGCTTGCTGTAATACACCCAATAAAAATGAGAGTAAGGAAGACTTTTTGAGGATTTTTGTACCAAAAATGAGTGATGAAGTTCGGAATGGTCATAGTATTTATTCAATTGATTCGTGAGAAAATGATTTATACTTTCGAATTGTACTCTACGCTTTATTCAAATCACAGCACCATTCCTTCTGTGACATAATTTACTGAATTTTAGGAGTAAATTTTTAAATTTTGATTTTAAAAATTTGCGATGATTCAAGGCCCTTCTTGCAAGTTGGAAGATAAAAACAAAGCCTGCTGTTCTTCGGAAAAAACCAGCGAGAAAGAATTTTCTATTTCTAAGCATTGGGATCAGGCTTACCTCAATAGCCCAGAAGGGAAATTGGGATGGTATGAGGACGATTTCAGTCCTAGTTTTCGGCTGATCAACCAATGCCAAATGAATGAAAATGATTCTATTTTACTAGTCGGTTCAGGAAATAGCCGATTACCAGATCAACTACTAGATAAGATATCTTCTGAACTTTGGGTTTCTGATGTCTCTGGAGTTGCCCTTCAAGAAGTGAAAACAAGACTTGGTGAGCGAATAAATTATCGGGTGGGGGACATTTTAACTCCGGATACTTTGGAAGGAATACCTCCAGTAAATTTATGGTTTGATCGGGCTGTGATGCACTTTTTCATGGATGAGAGAGAGCAGTCCGTCTATTTTCAGAATTTAAAGCAAAAAGTAAAATCCGGCGGTTATGTGATTTTCGCTGAATTTCATCTTTCGGGAGCTGATAAATGCTCCGGTTTGTCAGTTTTTAGGTATGATGAAAAAATGTATCAGGAGCGATTGGGAGATGAATTTATTCTATTGGATTCTTTTATCCATACCTATCACATGCCTTCTGGAGAGGAACGTCCGTACAGTTATGCTCTTTTCAAGAGAATAAAAAACTAAAGGTTATAAAAAGTTAGTAGTGATAAAAATGGAGATTGCTGGACAGATATTTCTATTTAAAAAGAGCCAAACCCTTTACAGATTAATTAACAAAGAATAAATATTCATTTTTCAAAAGTTATTTAAAGATCAACCATATCAATTCAGTTATTTTTTGTAGAATCACATATCATCCAAATACAATTTAAATTCCTTAGTCATGCCCATTGTAAAAGCCTATGCTGCCACCCAAGCCGATCGTCCTTTAGGTCCTTTTGATTTAGAACGAAGAGAAATCGGTTCTTTGGATGTTCAAATTGAAATCCTGTATTGTGGGGTTTGTCATTCGGACATTCACACAGCTAGAAATGAATGGGGAGCTACCATGTATCCCGTAGTCCCCGGTCATGAGATCGTAGGGAAGGTCAGTGCTATTGGGGATCATGTTACACGGTTCCAAGTGGGAGATACCGTAGGAGTAGGGGTATTTGTGGATTCCTGTGGACATTGTGCCAATTGTCATGAGCATCTGGAACAATACTGTGAAAATGGTCATTCCCAAACCTATAATTCCCTTTTGCAGGATAAAAAGACCATTACTTATGGTGGATATTCTACTCACATTGTTGTGACTGAGAAGTTTGTCTTGCGGGTTCCGGGCAATCTACCATTACCAGGAGTGGCACCATTACTTTGTGCTGGTATTACTACTTATTCACCTTTACGTCATTTAAATGTTAAAAAAGGCGATCGAGTAGCAGTGGTAGGCTTGGGAGGATTGGGACATATGGCTGTGAAACTGGCTGCGGCGATGGGAGCAGAGGTGACTATGCTCAGTCGAAGTCCCGAAAAAGCCCAGGATGCCAAGAAATTGGGGGCACAACATTTTGTATTGACTACTGACGCCGAACAGATGAAAATGGCAAAGTCCTATTTTCATTACATTATCAATACGGTTTCGGGAGTGCATGATTACAACACCTACATTCCCATGTTAAAAACTAATGGAACAATGGTGGTTTTGGGTGCTCCTCCTGAACCAAGTACTGTTCAAGCAGGACTCTTGCTTCGTGGAAGGAAAAGTATTCTAGGATCTTTGGTTGGGGGAATCAAAGAAACCCAAGAGATGCTGGATTTTTGTTCCGAACATGGGATCGTGTCGGAAGTGGAGGTGATTCCTATTCAGCAAATCAACGAAGCCTATGAACGCACCATTGCAGCGGATGTACATTATCGTTTTGTTATTGATATGGCTTCCTTGAAGTAAAAGGGATTAAGTAAAATCTATCAACTACCGGGCTTTCGTACGCTTTTCTTCTTCATGGATAGTTGTCCCATCGTTCCACCACAAACAAAGATTGTTATTGCAGGCATTGTAGAATTATTGTTTTTAGTTTATTAATGTCCTTTCGAAGGGCAAAACAGTCTCTTTTCTTCCTGTTCTTTTGCCTTGACGCAAAAGAACCAAAAGGTCAAGACGCAGCAAAGCTTCCTCGCGCATATCCAACGCGCACCCCGCTGCTGCGTCGGGCCACCGCGCACCTTATGCAATAATTAGTACAGTTTTTTACTTTTCTGATAACTGCTGATAGGCACTGAATGAGGGTAAAAAAAAGGTCCTAATATTTTCATCCGTGCCGTAGGTACGGAACTATCCAAGAGCCGGTTTTTTACCTTTGTTTAAATAATGCTTTGAAATTTAGCGGGTTAATTTAATTCCGATCAACTCCACCTAATCCCTTGATTTCTTCTTTTAGGATGGTAGGGTTTCCAGTGTAGCTCACCATTCCCATTCCTTCCGCTGTGATGGATAGCTCTCCTTCGCAATGGACAGCCACCCTTCCCATGCCTTTGGAATTAATGTCCATTTTTTGGGTGATTAACTTTGAGGCTTCCAGATTTCCCATACCTTCAAATTGAATGTTTGCTACTTCAGCCTTTCCCGAAAGTTTGGTATTTCCCATCATGTCAAAATCGGCATCCAATCTATCTGCCTCAAAGTCTAATTCCAAATTGACAACACCTTTACCTTTTAATGTTAATTCCCCTAATTGCAATTGATTTTTGGTTCGGATATTTCCAACACCGTCAAAGGTTAGCTTATTTAGGTCGCTGAGAGTCAAATGAATTTCAGGGGTTTTGTCATCCAAAAAATCCGCTTGCTCTGGATCAAAATCAATCAACAGTTCGGAGCCATTTTCAGAAATGATCAAATAATCCATGACTTCTTCGTAGGCATTGATTTCCAGGGATTCATCATCCCCTTGCCGGAGATAAATATTAAAAACTCCATCAAGTTTTAATTCATTAATGCCGCTGATCGCTCGGGTTTCAGTGATCAATTCTCCCAAGTTCTTTTCTGAACGGGGATTACAAGCTAGGGCTAGGAGAGCCACTAGGAAGATAAGTGTGGTTTTAGTTTTCATACTATTGCTGGGTTGGTTTCTATAAAGTACGAAATTTTGCTAGGAATAGATGTTATACAGTTCAAAAATCAAGGTTGGCTTCCAAGGGGTTTCAGGGGATACCTCGAATAGAAACCCATTTTCCAGCAAGGCAGATAAAAAAAGCGTAGATTATTTAGTCTACGCTTTAGATAGAAATCAAGGTTTTTTAATTAATCCGTTTTGATGGATTTGTTTAAAGGAAGCCCTAGCTGATACCCTAAATTCTCATCCTTTGAAGGATCTGTAACGTCTACCCCATATAGGATTTTTTTAGGGTCATCATAGACGAAGGTTCCAAATGCACGATCCCAAAAGGAAAAGATATTGCCAAAGTTAGTGTCGGTCCAAGGACGCTCGAAATGATGGTGGAACTTATGCACATTGGGAGTGATAAAGACATAGCTCAACGGCTTGTCAATCCATACCGGCAAAGAAATATTAGCATGGGTCACATAGGTGAAAAACACCGTGCAAATTCGATAGAAAACATAGAAGGCTACCGGAATCCCAAATACGATGACTGTCGCGATGGAAAAGAGTTCACGGATAAAGTAATCTCCAGGATGGTGACGCGTACCTGTGGTCGCATCTACTTTGGTATCACTGTGATGAACCAAGTGAAACTTCCACATCCATCGTACCCGGTGCAAAAGGTAATGAGCCACATACTGAGCAAAAAAGTCCAAAGCCATTACGGCAATCAGAAGTTCCGCCCAAAAGGGTAAATCAACTAGGTTTAAAAGACCAAATTTGGAGGTGCTGATCCAATAGAAGACACCCACTGTAGCGATGCCTACCAATACATTGATCACCATGGACATGCTTAGAAAAACCAGGTTGATGCCATCATGACGGACTTTATCGTATTGGTGGCGAACCAGAGGGATGATTAATTCCAAGGTCCAAACAAAGCCCAGACAGGCAACGACCCAAAGGAGTTTGTAGAGCGGGGAAAGGTCTTCGAAATAGGTAATAAACTGTTCCATAAAGATTCGTATTCGCTCAAAATATAATCAATTTGATCTTTTTTTGTTTGTGGTTTTATGTGAAGAAAAGGGAAGATCTTTTTTGAGTTTGAATGCCTTTTTCCGATTAAGTTGCATTGGATGAAAGTATTAAGAAAATTTAGGGTCATCACATAAAGGGAAGGCTGTGGGTAGAGGCAAAGAATTACGGCCAATTCTTCTGAATACAGCTATATTTGATCTTCCATAAAATGAATGAGTAATTAACCGGAATTCTAACCCCATGAATCTGTCGCATCGCCTCAAAGCATTTTACGAACTCACCTTGGATGAATTGTATAATTTGCTTCGGTTACGAAGTGAGGTTTTTGTGGTTGAGCAAGACTGTGTTTTTCTGGATCAGGACAACAAGGACCAAAAATGTCATCATCTTCTCCTTTACCAAGAACAGGATTTGGTTGGGTATTGTCGGATCGTTCCTGCAGGATTATCCTATGAAGAAGTGGCAATAGGTCGAGTAGTAACAGCCCCTTCTGTGAGACGCAAAGGTTTTGGGAGAAAGGTCATGGAGCTAGGGATTGAAGCCTGCCAAGAACTCTATGGGCCATGTGCTATTCGATTGGGAGCTCAAACCTATGCCTTAGGTTTTTATGAATCCTTGGGTTTTCAATCAGAAGGAGATGTCTATGATGAAGATGGGATTGAGCATATAGAGATGGTAAGGAGGATTTGAATAGGATTGAAAGATTTGAAGATTTAAAATTGGTCTGGGTTCAACGGAATTCGTTCGATGATAATTGCCGCTAGGCAATTGATCTGGGTAGAAAAGGTTGTTCCGAAATCTTTTCCCGTGCCGTAGGTACGGCATTTTTTATATGTTCTTTTGGCCCCGATAAATCGGGACAGGCTTTGACCCAAAAGAACCAATCCCGATAGCTATCGGGACAAGTCGCACCCCGATAAAAATCGGGGCTCCCCGCGCATTTTCAGCGCGCTCCATGCTCCTGTCTGTTACAGGCACGGCTGCGTCATCCCACCGCATACGTTGGCAAAACGGAATTTTCTTTGAAGTCCTCCTGATTGTGGACTAGTGCCGTTAGGCACTTGATCTGGGTAGCAATAAGAATTTCATAATCCATTCCCGTGCCGGAGGTACGGAATATTTTTTATGTTCTTTTGGCTTAACCCAAAAGAACCAATCCCGATACCTATCGGGACAAGACGCACCCCGATAGCTATCGTGATTCCACCCACAAACCTACCGCACACCCCGTTCATGCCTGCTGCAGGCGGGGCTGCATCGGCTCACCGCACACGGTGGTTAGACTTTTAATTATGGTTTTTCTTTGCTTTGTGTCGAAACGTCACTGCGAGTCCCGAAGGGCGAAGCAGTCTCAATGTGTGGATCATTGATTAATCTATATTTCTTGAAAAGTGCCGCTAGGCACGGAAGCTGGGTAGCTAAAGGCAATACGATGTAATTGCAAGTGCCGTAGGTACGGAATAAAAGGGGATGGAATTCAACCTTTCGTGAAGACCTGCCTGCAGCAAAGGCAGGCACGAACAGTGGCGGCTTGTAAGTAGTAAAGGGTAAGTGGTAAACAGTCACTACCTACCATTAACCACTCACTTTTGCAATACTATTTCCAGCTTCTAAGTCATTACTTATCCTATTAGAAGCCCGACAAGCAGTGCATGGAACACCCAAGAATTTTTCTCCTAAAGCAAACAAAATCCTGCCTTTCGCTATTGTCCAAGTATGTGGCTGTTCGGTATTTCCTTATTATTTTGGTTAAATGTTAACCCGCTGATTATGAAAGAGGCATTGATTTTTGATTTTGGAGAGGGCAAGGATTTTGGAAGGTGGTCAATTGTCAATGACGGGGTAATGGGAGGACTTTCCCAATCCCAAGCGAAATTGAGTGCCGATGCTTTACTGTTTGAAGGAAGAGTTTCCTTGGAGAATAACGGAGGTTTTGTTTCCCTTCGAAGTCCATACGGAAAGTATGACTTGTCTTCCTACAGCTATTGTGAGGTACGCTTTAAATCCGATACCAAGCGTAAGTTTGAGATTTTGATTGAAAAAGATCTTCCTTTTTACTTACCCAAGTACCGAGCAAAGTTTGGAGCTGAGTCTCAGGAATGGGTGACTGTAACCATTCCTCTAAAGGATTTTGAGATCAGCCGGATGGGTTCCACTTTACAGCAAGGTATAGATCCCCAGCGCTTGAAGGATATTCAGCGGATAGGTTTTATTCTTGCTGATAAGCAGGAGGGAAGCTTTCACTTGTGGATTGATTATTTGAAGTTTTTCTAAAGCTTATTCTCGTATGAGCTTTTGAAAGGCTCGAGGTTCGATTTTAAAATAAGCAAAACTTCAATCTGCAAGGCCAACTCAAGCCTCACTGTCGCCTTGATCCATCGCACACATTGACGAATCTATTTTTTTATGCATTCTTATTTATATCAAGTGCCGGTATTTGGAACAAATTGCTCTTTGTGAAGACAAGAACTGGGGCAATCTCTTAAAGGCTGGTTTTTTATTTCATTCCTACAAGCATGATAATTATCACCAAACTCCCTGATGCCTATACTTTGTTTGAAGGCTATTGATTGATATCTTTTTGATGTTGTTTGATCTAATTTGAAATACAATAAAAAATGCTGGCTGAACTGAAAACAATGATTTTAAAGGTAATGATTGGTTTGACTTTTCTTTTATTGATCATTGGATTTTCCTCTTGTGAGGATGAAGAGCCTCAACGGCCCGAAATGGCCATTCATTATTTTCCGATTATGAGAAATAATTCTTGGAACTATGAGGTGAATATGGTCAAAGATAATGGGGAGGTTACAAGTACCCACCATGAAACTTGGACTGTGGGAGACGGTCGTATTGATAAAGAGAGTGATTCTCCCCATTTTGGTGGGTATTGGATTATGTACATAGGTGGTGATACAAATATCTACAATGTAGTAGGGGAGTTTTTAACGACTCGATATATCAAAGAAAAGCCTTCAGAATGGTTTCTTTTGTATCACAGAGAAGACAATATCCCTGCTTGGCATTGGATAATGGGTGGGAAAAAAGTAATTAATGGTCAGGAATACCTTATTGCAAAGGACTCTTTAGCTTATGATCTCTCCCAAAGTAGGGTAAGGATTTATACATTTCAAAAGGGGGTTGGGATTTCTGAAAAACGAGAACTATTCTATACGATTGATCAAAATGGAGTGGTTACCAAGAGTGATTCTGATCGGGTTCATACGTTGACAGGTTACCAACTTCGATAGGCAAAAGAGATCGTTTTTGAGGAATTAATCAGATGCTTTATAGTTTAATTTTTTCAAAAAAGCTGGGAATAATCCATTTAGAAGAAACTCAAAAGGAAAACCCTCCAAAATTCATATTTGAAATCGCCGTGTCAATCATAATGTAAATTCCAAGTGCAGTAAGACCTGAAAGAAGAATTGTAAGTGGAATATCTGGTTTTGATACTTTTAACTCATCAATTTCCTGTAGGGCAATTTTAGTAGGGAATTTATTTTTAGGCATATTAAATTTTGCATACAAGGTATCCGATGTATGTGATTCGTAGGTTAGTTCTAGTTCCCGTCCTGATTTGGTTGAAATTTTTATATCAGCATCTTTTTCTAACAAGCTGAGGTATTGTTCGATAAGTTCTGAATGATTTTCTGCTGTAGTTTCTGGAAGGTTTTCCGATGCAATTGGCTTATACGTTTGACAAGAAAAGATTAGCCAAAAAAATGCTAGAATGGGGCTAAGTGATCTCATGGTTTTACAGCTTTTGATTTAATAATTTACATATTTTTTTCGAGTATACTATTGGTTTATAGAGGCTTATAGCTATTCAATCGTACCGGTCTACTTTGAACTTGAGCAAAAAAATTTCCAAGAGATGCTGTCGATTCTTGCTAAGTGCCGCTAGGCACGTAATCTGGGTAGTAATCGGCAAATCGAAATTTTCCTCGTGCCGGAGGTACGCAATCATGCCATGGGGTTTGTAAGTAGTAAAAAGTAAGTGGTAAGTAGTACTACTTACTTTTTACGATTTACTGTTTACAAAAAACCTTCCATTATAAAGGTATTTCTTTCCATCAACCATTACCGTAGGTACGACACAATCTTATAGCCCTGGTTTTTAATCCAAAGGCTATGAGTTTATTATTTATTCCAGCGCTGGCCCTTAAATTACCATTCGGAAAATGAATCCGAATGCCAGCGTAATGAAGATGTGAAATAGGCTTCTGAAGTGGGAGAGGGTACTTGGGAAGCTTTGACAAATAATTCGATACTCTATTATTTATGATATGAGAAAAGATACAATTTTTTCTTAGTTGAGAAAATAACTTATTCTTTTTATCTAAACGCTTTCAAAAAATTGGGTTGCGAACTTACAGAATTCAATGATTACCTCCTTATCTAAATCAAATTCTTTTCTTGATACCAAGTAATTTTTTGATTCCGGATTGATTTCCTTTCCATCCATCAATTCCGGTACAGTTATACATTTAATATGTTTTTTGGACACCAAAATAATGTAGGCGTTTGCATAAGGATAATTCTTGGGAAGGTCATTTTTAGTAAATGTACCATTAGCTCGAAACTTCACTTCAATAAAATAGACTTCCTTATTAACAGGATTTTGCATGACAAAGTCTGGCATTCGGCGGATTTCATGAGCTACATCTGTCCGAACTCCTTTTAGTAATTCCATAATTCCAGGAATGGTATTTTCCATCCCAAATCGAAATACATTGAAATTCAAACTCAAAAATAATTCTTGAATTAATGTCTCAGCAATTCGCCCTTTGATCATGTTATACCTATACCGCTTTTGGTCTTCTGGAAGACCTGATTTTGGCTCGACTTCTAGATTATCATTTTCTTCTGCTCTATGAGTTTCATTCTTTTTGGAATAGCAGGAAATACAAAGGCCTCCGGTAAACTTGGTGTACTCACCGCAAATAATACATGTTGCCATAACGTAATTAGTTTGTGGTTAAAAGTTATATATAGAAAAGAATGAGTTTAGCTTTAAAGGAAATTAAATTTCATAGGGATATAAAATGTTATTGGTAATTTATAATTAGCAGAAGGAAGCATTTCCTAATAAATAAGCGCCGTGATATTAGTTAACTTATAGTTCGTAATCCCATAGACTTAAAATATTCAAATGTTTTATCATAAAATTCGGGCAACCTTGAGTGATCTTCTGGATTACCTTCAGGGACTACCAGTACCATTCCTTTCCTAGCTCGAGTTAAAAGCACTCGATAAGCATTGATTAGATACTTTTGTCTTTCTTCTTTATTGATTTTTTGCCATTTATTTCCTTTAAATGAAAATGTTTTCCATCCGGAATCTGAGTATCTCAAATCTCCATCCCAAGTCACGCATGCCCAATCAAGTTCTAATCCTTGGACTTGGAATTCAGTAGCAACATCCTCTAAAAAATAGGATGATCTTATGTCATCTTTCCCATTAAGAAACCAATGAACAGGATTTATTGGTGATCTTACATCAATTGCAAGTGGCTTTAATCTATATGCTTGGGAGGACACAACAATACCATATCTTTCAGAACCTCTCGCTTTTTCCTTTAACCAAGTTTTTGCAGATTCAATTGATCTTGTTATAACAATTGGATATTGTTCTTGAAAACTTTCCAAAGTTTGTTTTGATTCTTCTTTCTTTAAATCCAATAATTGCTTTACAAAAAGAGAAAGTTTTTCTGCTCTAATTGATCGCATAGAAACACCTAGATGGAGATCGGGATTAAAAACTACCTTGCATTCATTTTTTAGATCAAGAATTGAATCCATGGCATTATACTCTGAATCAAAAAGGTGAGGAGAAATATGAGTTTCCCAATCTCGAAATTTAGTCTTAATTGCTGTTATCCATTCAGAAATTCCTGCTTCCCCTGTGTTAATTTCCTGTCCTCCTCCCACTAGGCAAACAATTACTGCCCAATCTTTATGTCTGTCTAAGCAAGAAATAAGGAATTCAGGTTCTGAGGAATCAAAGCCTAATATCCCTTTCTTCCTTACCATGAAATTTATTGTTTGGTCTTTTGTCCAAGCTCGTTGGGCTTCATCAAAAATAGCTACATGGTCGTATGGAGCTGATTTATCACGAAGGTATTCGTCTCTGTAGTGGTGTATTATTTGTATAAATGATTTTACACCTTTTAATGCCTCATTCTTCGTGATTCGATTTCCTTTGGATCTTTCTTGCTCTACTTTATCTCTTGCCAGGGCTTCTTGTAAAACAGCAACTAATGGACCATTTCCAGATAAATAAACACTAGAATCCCCAAGTTCTTTATCCAAATGGTCAGTCGCTACCTTTAATCCAACTAGAGTTTTACCAGCACCAGGGACACCAGTTACAAAACAAATTATCTTTTTTCCAAAGGATTTGGCAAATCTGATTTGTTCTGAAATGTAATTCGTAGTTCGATTTAGGTTTTTTGCATCCGAATCACTTTTTGTTATTTCTTCAACAGTATGATTTTTGTATAAACTAACCGCTGCTTCAATAATTGTAGGAACGGGTTGGTAACTTCCCTTTGCATAGGAATTACCTATTTTCCTTTCGAGGTCCCCAAAAGAATCTAAAGCTTTTTCGATTGCAATTTTAAGGTCACTTGCATTTGTTTTAATGGGTTTAAATAGAAAGTCATTATGAGAGGTAGTTTTAAATTCAATTATTGAATTTTTAGCATTAGTTGCGATAAGTATTGGAATCAAAATAGAATCATGACTTGGTTGATGAAAACTTTTTAAATCAAGTGCATAATCCCATACCTGTTCAATATTATGAGTATGGAATTCTTTTTCCCCAACTTTGAATTCAAGAATAAATACGATGTTTTGAATAATGAGGAGGCAATCAATTCTCTTTCCCATTCTTGGAACTGAAAACTCAAAGTATAAAAGGCCATCTTTACCTCCTAATGCCTCTTTAAGAATTTTGATCTGGTTTTCCCAGGCAAAAACTTCATTCTGGTTATTTCCAAATTGATTTGTTATAGCTATTTCACCAATGATAGATTCAATACTTTTTTCTAGAAAAAGATTTATTGAATCACTGTAATAAAAATTAAGCATTCATTAAAAATTCAATTCAAAATCAAAAATAATCAATTAGTTTTTTCAAGCCAACTCCCTTAAATCCACTGGAACCACTCTTGAAACCCCTGCTTCGATCATGGTGATGCCGTAGATGATATCAGTGCTGGCCATGGTGCGCTTGTTGTGGGTCACGATGATAAACTGGCTCTCCTCGCTGAAGCGGTGGATGATCTGATTGAACTTGTCGATGTTGGCATCGTCCAGCGGGGCGTCCACCTCATCGAAGATACAGAAAGGCGCCGGCTTCAGCAGGTAGATGGAAAAGAGGAGGGAAGTGGCCGTCAGGGTTTTTTCCCCACCGCTAAGCTGATTGATAGTCAGGGGACGCTTGCCCTTGGGCTTGGCCATGATTTCGATGCTGGACTCCAGGGGATTGTCCGGATCAGTGAGCTTGATATCGCAGTCGTCCTGCTCGGTAAAGAGGGACCGGAAGACCTTGACGAAGTTGTCCTTGATTTTGCCGAAGGCATCCAAGAAGGTCTCCTTGGCGACTTGATCGATCTCGGAAATGGTGGTAAGCAGGGATTCCTTGGCCTTGACTAGGTCTTCCTTTTGCCCTTGGATAAAGGTATGGCGCTCCTTGATCTCGTCGTAGGCCTCCATGGCCATGGGGTTGATCGGACCCATCTTTTCCAGTTTGTCCTTTTGTTTTTGCACCAAGTTGCGGAGATTCTCTTCGGAAAAGTCTGCAAATTCGGCATCCAGGGCTGGATTTTCCTGCATCAGTTGATCCAAGTCCAGTTCGAATTCAACGCTGAGGCGCTCCTTCATGGAGGTCATTTTCAGCTTGATCTCGTTGATTCCTTGCTGCAGCTCCTGTAGGAGAATATCATGCCCTTCCTTGGCTTTTTGCAGGCTGCGGATTTTTTGATCGGTCTCATCGATGAGTCCCCTGCTGCCGTAGTAATCCTTTTCTGCCTCAGTCACGCCCTGTTCGATGCCTTCTTTTTCAGCATACAACTCGATCAGTTCCTCATCCTTGACCTCGTTGTTTTCGAGTAGGCTTTTGATCTCGGAGTCGAGCTGTCCGAGTTCCTGTTGGGATTTCTCGATGCGCTCCTTGGAGGAATCGTAGGCATTTTGCTTGAATTCAATTTCCTGATTCAGGCTATTGACGCGGTTGAGTTGTTGATGGTAGAGAATGTTTTCCTGATTGTAGGCCTGGGACTTTTCGGAAAGTACCTGGGATTCCTTTTCCACTTCCTCGGTGAGGATGTCCAGGTCTTGGGCCAGGGATTCAAACTCTGCCCGCTCCTCCAGCAAGGCCGGTTGAATGTCGGTCAGGCTCTCTTCCAGTTCGGAGATGCGATCCAGAATATCCTCCCGCTTGTTGGCATTGGAGGAAAGAAGTTCGGCGAGCTGTTCCTTTTTGGTGCGAACCGATACATAGGATTGGTTGAGCTCGTTGAGTTGAGCCTGCTTTTCTTCCAGTTGCTTTTTGAAGGAAATTTCCTTCAGCTTGGAGAGCTCGGAAAGCTTTTGGTCCAGATTGGCGCGGGTAGCGGAAACCTTTTTATTGAGGTCTTTGATTTCCTTGTCCAGCTTTTCCAGGTTTTTGGCCCGGCCGATACGCTTTCCTTCGAAGAGACCTACCGAACCCCCGGAAAGGGAAAACTTCCGCTTGGTGTATTTGCCGCTTTCGGCAATGAAAATGGCTTCCGAATCCGTTGGGAAATCCTTGTATTCCCCCTGCACGATGTAGACATTGTCCAGGATAAAATTGATCAAGCGACTGTATTTGACATCGAATTCGATGATTTCTGTGGCCGCGATGGCATTGGAAAATAGCTTGGTTGGGCTGGGCTTGAAGCGCTCAAAATGCTC
Organism: Algoriphagus sp.; assembly: GCF_013373065.1. Lineage (GTDB taxonomy): Bacteria > Bacteroidota > Bacteroidia > Cytophagales > Cyclobacteriaceae > Algoriphagus. Next base: position 116,392 of record NZ_JABXIN010000005.1, on the reverse strand, counting down.
CAAGACAAAGAAATTGGCCTTGCCTCGAGAAGCATCCGAGAGTAATTGGATGGCGGCGATGGCCTGGGCTTCGGTATCTACCACATAATAATTCATGTAGCCCTCTAGGTAATTCTCAATGGTCACGCGGTACTGTTCGTCCGTTGTCAGGAGATCGGAGAGGAGAGGTACATCCTTGGCCCAGGTGGAGTTTTTCTTAAGGAATTTGATGGCTTCGGGGAAACCTTCCAGATTTTCTACCAAGGATTTGGTGAGATTAAACTCGTTTTGTTTGGAATCCAGCTTGCGGGAAGTCGTGGTCAGTTCTTCCCGGATCATTTCGATCACGCGGGAAGACTCTTCCATCTTTTGATCCAGGTCTTCCTGTTTGCTTTTCAAAACCTCAAATTCCTTGTTTTCCTGATCGAGTTCTCGGGAGAGGTCCATCATTTTGGCTTCGAAGTCCACCAAGGAAGCTTCCTGATTGGAATCATCCGTGGATGTCCGCTCCAATTCCTGCTTAAGGGTAGAAAGCTGGATTTGTTTGATCTCCAAATCCTTATTGAGCTGATATACCCGTTCTTTCAACTGCTCATAGCGCGCTTGAAGGCTTTTTTGCTGGTGCTGCTTTTCCGTTTGGATTAACTTTTGGGAGTCATAGGCTTCCCGGAGTTCTGCAACGATGTGTTCTTTTTCTGCCAGCATTTTTTCGGCAGATTCGAGCTCCTGTTGCAGGGAACGAATGGAGAAACCTGCGCGGTCATTTGATTTGCGATCTGCATCGATTTGTTCGCGCAACTTTTGGGAGCGGTCTTCTAAGAAACGGAGGCGTTCGTTTTTGATTTTCTTTTCTGATTCGAAGGAGCGGATTTTATTAACATGCTCGTTGAGGGTGCGCTGTCGAGAAGCGAGCAGCTTTTCCTTGGAGATCAGCTCGGTCTTTAATTGAGAAAGCAGGGCTTCCTGATCCGCGATTTGTGATTGGATTTGGACTTTTCGATCCGTTTCCTCCTGAATGCGCCGATTACTATCGAGCAGGGATTGACTTTGCTTCTCGATGCTTTTCTTGGCCAGATTGATGCTAGCCGTTTTGTATTCCGCTTTGATCTCAAAGTATTTGGAAGCTTGTCTGGCCTGCTTTTCCAGAGATTTGAGGTTTTTCTCGATCTCATAAAGCAAATCTTCCACGCGATCTAAGTCTGCGTCGGTGTCTTCCAATTTTCGGAGGGTTTCTTTTTTGCGGGTTTTGAACTTGGAGATTCCTGCTGCCTCTTCGAATAATTCGCGTCGGGAGTTGTTTTTATCATTCAGCAACTCGTCGATCATTTTGAGTTCGATGATGGCGTAGGAGTTGGAGTTGATCCCTGTATCCATAAAGAGGTTGGTAATATCCTTCAAGCGGCAAGTGACGCCGTTGATTTGGTATTCACTTTCACCGGAACGGTAATAGCGCCGGGTGATGGTAACATGCGTGTACTCAGTAGGGAGGAGGTTTTTGGTATTTTCAAAAGTCAGAGAAACTTCAGCCAAGTTGGAAGGCTTCCGGTTTTTGGTCCCGTTGAAGATGACGTTTTCCATCTTGTCGGAGCGCAGCATGCGGGTTTTTTGTTCACCTAAAACCCAGCGAATGGCATCGACTACGTTGGATTTTCCGCATCCATTTGGCCCCACCACACCGGTGATTCCTTTATCAAAATGGATGACCATGCGGTCCCCAAAACTCTTAAAACCCTTGATCTCCAGTTTACTAAGTAACATGTAGTTTTTTCCTCCTTGTAAAAAGGAACAAAATAGTAGGAAAAATTGAAAGATTAAACTGAAAAAGGGAAATAGGCCTTTAGCGAAATGGGGTTACTCATTCTAGCGCAAGTCTCCCGACTTGTGCATCAATCAATACAGTCTTCAGACTGTTAGTTGGATTGGTTGGCAGTCAAAATTCTGCCTATTCGATGTTCCAAGCCTGCCTGACGGAAGGCAGGTCTGGAGACTTGAACCAGATTCCCTTTAACCCATAGCGCAAGTCTTCTGACTTGTGCTTTAAATAACACAGTCTCCTGACTGTATTTTTATTTATAAATATTATTTTAGTTAACAGGAAATCAATCAGATGAGTAGAAAGTACAAAATATGGGATCAGGAAAAATTGTATTTCGTGACTTTTACAGTTATTGAGTGGATTGATGTATTTACAAGACAAGAGTACAGAGATATTTTCTTGAATTCACTGAGGTACTGCCAACAAAACAAGGGGTTGGATTTGTGTGCCTTTTGTATTATGTCCAATCATATTCATTTAATTATTGGAAGAAATGGAGAATCAAGAATTGAAGATCTAATAAGGGATATAAAAAAATACACATCTAATAAAATTATTGAAGCAATTAAAAAATCCTCCTCAGAAAGTAGGAGAACCTTTTTATTAGAAAGATTTGGGAAGGCAGGAAGGAAAAATGTTAACAATACAAATTTTCAATTTTGGCAGCAACATAATCAACCAATAGAATTAAATACGAATGATAAGGTAATCCGATGTTTGAATTATATCCACCAAAATCCTGTGAAGTCAGGAATTGTGTGCCTAGCTGAAGAATATTTGTACAGTAGTGCAAAAAATTATGCTGGATTACCTGAAAAACTAATTGATGTTATTTTGATCGATTAGGATGATTGAATAGCAGTCTGAAGACTGCCTTTCCAATGGTCCAAGCCTGCCTGACGGGAGGCAGGTCTGGAGACTTGAACCACTTAAGCCTGCGAGACAGAAGGCAGTTCCTGAAACTTGAACCAGTTCCTCCTTAACCCATAGCGCAAGTCTTTTGACTTGTGCATCAACCAATACAGTCTTCAGACTGGTTGTTTGGATTGATTGGCAGTCAAGAGACTGCCTATTCGATGGTCCAAGCCTGCCTGACGGAAGGCAGGTCTGGAGACTTGAACCAATTAAGCCTGCCTGACGAGAGGCAGGTCTGTAGACTTGAACCAATTAAGAGACTTGATTTTTTCTCAAATTCCCTTGTTACCCCTAGGATAAATATCTCTTAAACTTGTTTTTTAAGTGATCTTTTTGTGATATTAGGGCCATCAACACCCAAGCTCTATTACTTTTTCATGAGTAATTTTAAACAATTTGATATTTCTGATTTTCTGAATGAGATTCAAGAGCCTTTGTTCTTGATGGATCGGGAGGAGATTATTTTTTGGAATCGTTACTCAACAGAGAATTTTAAAAATCTGCCCCAAGCTTGGGAGACTTGGTTTTCCCAACCGGAATTAATCGAACAGATTCAATCCTTTTATGAAGGGGGAGAAGTTCCTAATTCCCGCTATTTCAAGTCTATTGAGCAAAAAGACGGGAAAATGTTGCGGATGGAATGGTCCTTTACCAATCTGCCTTCTACCTATAGTTCTCGATTTTTGATCGTCAAGGCAAACCCGATCCGTTATTTCGGGGATTCGGTAGGGGAGAATTTCTTGTTGGAAAAGGATATCGAAGCCCGGGAGGAACTCAGCTATATGCAGAGTATTTTGAATCACAGTCATGATTTGATTGCGATTCTGGATGAAAAAGGGAATTACAAGTTTATTTCTGATTCGGTCAGCGAAAAATTAGGCTTTCCTTCCGAGGCGATTGTAGGACGGAATTTTAATGAATTTATCCAAGCAGGAGTCATCCAAATCGTGAAGGGGAGTTTTGAAGACGTATTGCTTTCTGATCGGGAGGTCGCTGTTGATTTTTGGATTAATCGCCAAAATGGAGAGCGGATCTACCTAGAAAGTTTTGCAAAAAACTTGCTCCATCACCCGGAGATTAACGGGGTTCTCTTTTCAAGTCGGGATATTACCGATTTCATACAGATGGACCGGGACTTGCAGCGCCGTTATGAAATTGAAAACCTGATCAATCAGGTATCTGCTCGTATTATCAATGCCTCCCTTACACAGCCTGAAAAGGAATTTCAGTTTTTATTGGAAAAATTTGGTCAGTTCCTGCATGCGGAATTAGGACAAATATGGATTGTCAATCGGGATACAGATGAACAGGAACTCCTGAATAGTTGGGTTAGTGGCGAAAACACCAAGACGAATTTTCAAGATATTCATCAAGAGATCACGGCCCGAAAAACCCGGTTGGAAAAGGGGATCGTCAAATTGGTGGAATGTCCTGATAAAAAGGAAAACTGGCGCTATTTGTTATTGATCCCAATGATCTCTGCGAACAAGCTTCGTGGCGTTTTGAGCTATGAGATTGTGAGCGCTAAATTGGAATACACAGAAAAACAATTGCAGATCTTCCGACAGCTGGGAGATATTTTGGCAGGAGCTTATTCGGGTAGTTGGTTGACAAGAAGAATTCAACGGAATGAGAGTTTGCTGGCCACGACCGAGCGACTTTCTAAATCTGGCTCTTGGCGTTACAGTACCCAAAAAGACCTTTTCTACATTTCAGGTGGATTGGCCGAACTTTTTGGATTGGGAACAGAACCTTTGACGGCGGAATTTTCCACCTTGATTTATAAGATTGACAAGGGGACTCGGTCAGATTTTGTCAAAAAGTTAAAGAAAAGCATTCAGGAAAAAAGTCAGGAATCTGGGGAGTTTACTATAAAAAATGACTCTGGAGGAACAGCCTTTATAGCTTATGAAATAGAAACCCGTGAAAACTTCCTGAGTCAGGGACTGGAAGTTACAGGCTTTTGTACGGATGTGACCCATAAGCGCGCTGCTGAGGAACATTTGCGGTTACAATCCCAGATTTTGGCACAGGTAAGCGATCCGATTGTGGTGACTAATTTGAATTTGGATGTCATCTACCTCAATGGGGCTGCCATACAACTTTGTTGTCCGGAAACTTCCGCTTCCTTTCGGGGAAATGTAGATGACTTGTTGCAATGTGATGTCGAAAATGGTTCGCCATCTATTTCTACCTTAATTAAAAAGGTCGAGGAGGGGAAAGTTTGGAAAGGTGAAGTGACATTGGAGACGCTCCATACTCCCATTTCTCCTTTTGAAATTTCTATTCAGGCTATTTATTCAGAAAATCAGGATAAGATTGGCTATTCACTGATTCTGAGGAATTTGAGTGAAAAACGTGAAAGTGAGAAGTTGGCTTCCCGAGCTCGAATGATTGCTGAGAATAGTCCTGCGGTTTTGTTTCAGGTGGACCCGAACGATAATTACCGCATTGAATACATCTCGGAGAATATCAGTCAATTTGGCTATCAGTCGTCTGAATTGATGGGAAAAAATATTTCATTCCTAGACTTGATCCATCCGGATGACCGTGATGCTATTGTTTCCCTTCGCGATTCAAGAAAAACGGATTCAGGAATCCTTTCTTTTTCCGGAGAGTATCGAATTCAAAATGCTGCAGGTGACTATGTTTGGGTAGAGGACAGGACTTCCGATGTACTGGATTTTCAAGGAAAAATCACCATGCATCAGGGCTTGTTCCAGGATATTACTGAGCGAAAAAACTTTGTTCAGTTTAAAGAGGAAAAAGAAAAGCAGTATCGGATGTTGGCATCCCAAATACCCGGAACCAATATTTTCCTGCTTGATAAGGATCGGAAATATATTTTGGCCGAGGGTACCAATTTTGAAAATTGGGGTTTTAGCCGTGATAATTTTGAAGGAAAATACCTTTCAGATATCTCAATCACTAATTCAAAAGAAGTCTCCTCTATTTTGGATCGGGTGTATCAGCATCAGGAGGTGGTCGAATCCGAATTTGAGTTTAAGGATCGAAATTATCACCGGATCATTCGTCCCATTATCGAAAATGGGGAAGTTGCCTATGCGCTGAGCATTATTCGGGATGTGACTGATGAATATCTGGCTAAAAAACAGCTGGAAGATTCAGAAGAAAAATACAGAACCTTGGTAGAGGAATCCACGGAGATTATTTTCTCTTTGACGGACAGTTATGTTTTTGATTATATCTCACCCAATGTCAAGCAATTCCTAGATTATGAGGTTGAGGAAGTGGTAGGTAGAAGCATTTTTGATTTCCTCCATCCGGATGATTTGAACGTCTTTCAGGAAATGCAGCAGGAAAGTCGAGACTTCCTCTCCGAACATCAATTTTTGGAATTCCGATTGATGCATAAAAACGGCGAAACCCGAATTTTTAATTCCCATGGAAAGATCATTTCCGACAAAGACGGAAAACGCCGTCTTTACACCGGTATTGCTCGGGATATTTCCAAACTGAAGGAGGCTCAAAAAGAGTTGGTGAAGGCAAAGGAAAATGCAGAAGAAGCTTCGCGTATCAAGTCCCAGTTCTTATCGGTGATGAGTCATGAGATTCGGACTCCTATGAATGCGGTGATTGGACTTTCCCATTTCTTGATGGAAGATGACCCACGTCCAGATCAATTGGAAAACCTCAAGACGCTTCAGTTTTCTGCGGAAAGTCTGATGGCGCTTATCAATGACATTCTGGATTACAATAAAATTGACTCCGGAAAAATTGAATTGGAGCATTTGCCTTTGGACCTACGCCACCTTTTACATCGGATTATTCATTCACATAGTTTCCAAGCGCATGAAAAAGGCTTGAAAATTTCCTGTGAGTTTGATGAGTCTATTCCACAATGGTTATTAGCAGACTCGCTGCGCATTGGACAGGTGATTAATAATTTGGTGAGTAATGCCATCAAGTTTACCGAAAAGGGTTTCATTCGAATCCGTCTTCAGGAAAGGGGAACCGATCCAGATGGACGAATCCGGGTTCAGTTCCGTTTTGAGGATACCGGAATTGGGATTCCTGCCGATAAAGCAACACACATTTTTGAAGCCTTTACCCAGGCTTCGTCGGATACAACCAGAAAATATGGAGGAACAGGTTTAGGTTTGGCGATTGTCAAGCGCTTGGTTGAGCTTTTTGAAGGAGAAATCAACTATTATCCGAATCCGGAAGGTGGAAGTATTTTTGAATTTGAGGTACCATTCCAGGTTGACCGACGGCATCTGGAAGAAGATCAAGAGCCTGCCCATGCAGCTTCCCGTTCCCTAGAAGGGTATTCGGTTTTGGTGGCAGAGGATAATGCGGTAAATCAGGTTTTGATTAAAAAATTCCTTCAAAAGTGGAAGGTGGGGCATTTGGAATTGGCTGTGGATGGGAAGGATGCCATGGATAAATTCGATCATGAAACCTTTGATATTTTATTATTAGACTTGCAAATGCCACATTTGGATGGTTTTGAAGTAGCTAAAAAAGTAAGGAAGAATCCAAACCCAAAAAAGGCTCAGGTTCCTATTCTTGCCTTGACGGCATCTTCCTTGGAAGAAGTTAAGAATGAGTTGCTTGAGGCGGGCATCAATGATTACGTGCCAAAGCCATTTTCTCCTGAAGTTTTGTTTGAAAAACTCTCAAAATACCTGCGTGCAAAAAGTCTTTTATCGGATTAGCACAAATTTTGCCACAAAGGCTGATAAATTTGTTTACCGAAAAAGCCATCTATAATGCCTAATTTTTTCAGGATATTCATTCTGATTTCTTTATTGCTTTCACCAGCACTAAGCCGTTCTCAAGGATTGATAACGAAGCGAAGTACTTTTTACGCTGTGATGGGCACTAGTGGGGCCAAGCTCAATCAGTTTAATCAAATGCTGGAAGATCGAGGACTGACGCCCTTGCGAAATCGCTATCAAACAATAGGGCTGGGCTATCAGAATCGAATCAATGATTTTGTATTGGGTTTGGAACTTTACCATAATCAAGGGAAAAGAAGCGAATTGGATGGCTATCGCCTAAGTTATAGGACCTCACGCGTATTGTTGAACGTTGGGTATTCTTTTACCGAAGAATCCAAGTTCCAGTTGATTCATTACATGTCTTTGGGAATGGGTTTTTTGAATTTTCAAATGCTACCCAAGGAAGCACCAAACAATCTGGTGGATTTTTTAGCAGATCCTGAGTTGGGTTTTATTCTGCGAGAAAACAATATCCATAAAGGTAGCAGGAAGTATGGGGATTTTTTAACGGAGATTGGATTTCAGCTGAGCTACGATTTTCCTCTTCCCGGGAGAAAAGAATCCTTGGACGTGATCGCCAAGCTCGGATATGCTTTTAGCCCTTTTGAAGGAAAGTGGAATCTTTCGGATATGTCCTTTCAAAATACCCAAAGTGGGGCCTTTATTCGGGTAGGGGCAGGATTAAGTATTCCCGATCGTAATTTCTTTTACAAGGATGCCTCCATCGCTTTACAATTGGTTTCAGGTATTCACTTTACAAAACCTGATCGTCTGAATAATCAATTGGAAGAGGCTGGTTATGAACCATTGAAGGGCAGGCCATCTAACCTGGGTATTAAAATTACCGGGGAAACTGAAGGTGTTCTGTATGGCGTGGAAGTCTATAATCTGTCTATGGATGGTTCGGCTAATTCATTAAAATCCCAAACGCTGAATAGTCTTCGAATCTATGCCAATGGAGGATTGAAGTTTTTGAAATACAAAAATTTTGGCATGGGTGCTTTGGGTGGTGTGGGCTTTGGTAATATCCGCTATACCTTGAGTCAGGTCGAAAAACCTGATTTTCCAGAGCTATTTGAACAGCGAAAGTTTGACGGGTATTTAAAAAACAGTGGCTTGATGGCCAAACCGGAAGTATTCGTAGAGTATGCGCACCCGATGACCAAACGAAAATGGTTTGATTTAGTCTTTTCGGTATCCATGGGCTATGAATTGGCCTTGGCCAATTACCGTTTAGGTGAATTGGATATGGCTGGATATATGTCAGCTCCTTATCTGATGTTTGGGATTGGTGTAAGACCTTAAGGGTAGACTTGAAGGATACCTTTACATGCATACTGCTTTTCATCCGGATCATCTAGTTTTATTGCGCTTTTGCTATTACCTTTGGGAGGCTTATCGAGAAAGACCGAGGGAAGGGCCCTACGACGTCTTAGCAACCTGTAAACAAGGTGCTAATTCCCATTCCGGATTCGCCGGAAAAAGATGAGCGGAAAAGATTACCCTGTACTTTTCTCCGTGTTTTGCTCGATTAGCTTTTTGAACGATTACAACGAATGATGCAAAACAGAACGCAATTACTCCTAAATGTCATTAAAAACAGAATCTTGGTGCTCGATGGTGCCATGGGTACGATGATTCAACGGTATACCTTGACCGAAGATGATTTTCGAACGCCTGCGCTTAAAAACCATCCCAAGGCTCTGAAAGGCAACAATGATTTACTCTCATTAAGCAGACCTGATATCATCAAGGCTATTCATCGTGAATACTTGGAGGCTGGAGCCGATATCATTGAAACCAATACATTTTCTGGAACTTCGATTGCGCAGGAGGATTATGGTTTGTCACACCTTGCCTATGAGTTGAATCTGGCTTCTGCTAAAATCGCCCGGGAAGTCGCTGATGAATTTACCGCAAAAGAACCCCATAAACCTCGCTTTGTGGCTGGAGCAATGGGGCCTACCAATCGGACTGCTTCTATTTCCCCGGATGTCAATGATCCAGGATATCGCGCCATTACTTTTGATCAGTTGGCTGCAGCCTATGCCGAACAAGTAAGAGGACTTTTGGATGGAGGTGTGGATATACTTTTGGTGGAGACGATTTTCGATACCTTGAATGCTAAGGCTGCATTATTTGCTATTCAGGATGTATTTGAAGAGCGGTCCATGCCTTTAGATCCTCACGAAGGCGGAATTCCAATTATGATTTCCGGAACGATTACCGATGCTTCTGGTCGGACCCTTTCCGGGCAGACTACCGAAGCGTTTCTGATTTCTGTTTCTCATGTGCCATTGTTTTCAGTGGGTTTGAATTGTGCTTTAGGGGCCAAAGAATTGCGCCCTTATCTCAAGGTCTTGGCAGACAAGGCTCCCTTTTATGTTTCAGCCTATCCCAATGCCGGGCTTCCGAATGAATTTGGAGCCTATGACCAGGGCGCAGGTGAAATGGGACATGAAATGGAGCCATTCTTAAAAGATGGTATGCTTAATATTTTGGGAGGATGCTGTGGAACTACTCCGGATCATATTCGGGAATTGGCGAAGATTGCAGCTTGTTATTCGCCTCGTAAAGTAGAGGAAGAACTAGTAGAAGGGGAGGAAAATGTATAAGTCGAATTATTTGAAATTATCGGGGCTAGAACCATTGGTATTTACCCCTACGATCAATTTTGTCAATATTGGAGAGCGAACCAATGTCACTGGTTCTAAGAAGTTTGCCCGTTTGATCCTCAATGAACAGTATGATGAAGCCTTGGAAGTGGCTTTGGATCAAGTTCGAGGAGGGGCGCAGGTATTAGATGTCTGCATGGATGAAGGCATGTTGGATGGAGAGGCCGCTATGGTCAAGTTTCTCAACCTGATCGCCTCTGAACCTGAAATCAGCCGGATCCCAATCATGATTGACAGTTCCAAATGGAATATCATTTTGGCTGGTCTGAAATGCATCCAAGGAAAGGGAATTGTGAATTCAATCTCACTGAAAAATGGGGAGGAAGAGTTTATCCAACAGGCAAAAACCATTAAGAAATTTGGAGCGGCAGTTGTTGTGATGGCTTTTGATGAACAGGGGCAGGCTGACACCTTGGAGAGACGGATTGAAATCTGTTCAAGGAGTTATAAGATTTTGGTTGAGCAGGTCAAATTCAATCCTCAGGACATCATTTTTGATCCTAATATTTTCCCGGTTGCGACTGGGATGGAAGAACATCGACGAAATGCCTTGGATTTCTTTTTGGCTACCAAATGGATCAAAGAAAATCTACCCGGCGCGAAGGTAAGTGGAGGGGTTTCCAATGTATCTTTTTCCTTCCGAGGAAACAATCCGGTACGAGAAGCCATGCACGCTGCTTTTCTTTACCATGCCATCCATCATGGAATGGACATGGGAATCGTTAATCCAACCATGTTGGAGGTGTATGATGATATTCCAAAGGATTTGCTGGAGCGTGTTGAGGATGTACTTTTTGACCGAAGGTCAGATGCTACTGAGCGTCTCTTAGATTTCGCAGAAACGGTGAAAGCTTCAGGTAAAAAGGAAGCCATCAGTGAAGCTTGGCGAAATGATCCTGTTTCCAAACGAATAGAGCATGCCTTGGTAAAAGGTATTTTGGATTACATCATTGAGGATACCGAAGCGGCTAGATTAGAGTTGAAAGATCCTTTGAAAGTAATCGAAGGTCCTTTGATGGACGGGATGAATGTGGTAGGGGATCTCTTTGGAGAGGGGAAAATGTTTTTGCCTCAGGTAGTTAAATCTGCCCGGGTGATGAAGAAGGCAGTAGCCTATTTGGAGCCCTTTATGCCTTTGCCAGAAGAAGGACAGGAAGCTTCCAGTTTGAAGAAAATTTTGCTTGCTACGGTGAAGGGGGATGTGCATGATATCGGAAAGAATATCGTGGGGGTTGTCTTGGCTTGCAATAGTTACCAGATTATTGATTTGGGAGTGATGGTAGATGCTCAAAAGATTATTGATGAAGCCGTGAAAAATAAGGTAGATATCATCGGTTTGAGCGGGTTGATCACTCCTTCCTTGGATGAAATGGTGAATGTGGCCTCTGAAATGGAGCGACAAGGGTTAAAGATCCCTTTATTGATTGGAGGGGCTACTACTTCCCGAATCCATACAGCAGTGAAAATCGATCCGGTATATTCCGGAACTGTAGTACATGTAACAGATGCCAGTAAGTCTGTGCCCATTGCAGGAGAGGCGATTTCAGAAGAAACACGAGCCGCTTATCATCAAAAAATCAAAGAAACCTATAAGCAGCTTCGCATTGAGCATGAAGCTAAGCAATCCATCAAGCAGCTCATTTCTTACGAGGAAGCAAAATCTAACCCTGTAGCCATTGATTGGGCTCATTTTGAACCTGTAAAACCAAAGGTTTTGGGAAAGACTGTTTTGGAAGAGTTGGACCTGAATATATTGCGGGAATATATCGATTGGACACCTTTTTTCAATACCTGGATGTTGAGCGGACGCTATCCCAAGATATTGGAAGATCCAGTAGTTGGAGAGGAGGCTAAAAAACTTTTTGCTGATGCTCAAACCATGTTGGATCAATTAATTGCTGAGAAATGGCTTTCCGCTAAAGCTGTATTTTCCCTGATTCCTGTAAAACGAAATGGGGATGATGTGAGTCTTTTAGATCCTCATAATTCAGGTTTGACTTTAGGTCAGTTTCATTTCTTGAGACAGCAGGGTAAAAAAGGGAAGGGGGTTCCAAATCGTTCTTTGGCTGATTATATCCATCCCGATCAAGTAGATTATTTGGGATGTTTTGCAGTGACTGCTGGTTTGGATATGGATAAAAAATCAGCAGAATTTCAAGCAAAAGGAGACGATTACCATGATATTTTGTTGAAAGCCTTGGCAGATCGTTTGGCTGAGGCAGCTGCCGAATATGTGCATGAATTGGTGAGAAGAGATTATTGGGGCTATGTCAAGAATGAACAGCTGGATAATGATGCTTTGATCCGAGAAGCGTATCAAGGAATTCGTCCTGCTCCGGGATATCCGGCTTGTCCAGAGCATTCAGAGAAGGAAACGATTTCTAAGATTCTGGATATGGAAAACACCGTTGGCATTACACTAACCTCCAGTTATGCCATGTTGCCTACTAGCTCCGTTTCTGGCTTTTATTTTGCTCATCCTGAAGCCAAGTATTTTGGTCTCGGGAAAATAGGAGAGGATCAAGTAGCTTCCTATGCAGAGCGAAAAGGAATTTCCGTAGCCCAAGCCGAACGATTATTATCACCCAATTTGGCCTATCAACCAAAACCTACTGTAGAAGCTTAATCGCATGAAAATAACTGAACACCTAAAAAACGCGAAGTCCACGCTTTTTTCATTTGAGATTTTACCACCCTTAAAAGGGCAGAGTTTGAAGGATTTGTTGGAAGGAATTGAGCCTTTGATGGAATTCAAGCCTCCCTTCGTGGATGTAACCTACCATCGAGAGGAATACATTTACAAAAAGCATCCGAATGGACTTTTGGAGAAGATAAGTACCAAAAAAAGACCTGGTACGGTGGGGATTTGTGCAGCTATCATGAACCGCTTTCATGTGGATGCTGTCCCGCATTTATTGTGTGGAGGATTCACCAAGGAAGAAACGGAGAACGCGTTGATTGATTTGAATTTTATCGGGGTGGATAATGTCCTGGCTTTGCGTGGAGATGCCCCTAAAACTGATGGGAAGTTTATTCCTGAAAAAGACGGGCATCACTATGCAAGCGAATTGGTGGAGCAAATCGTCCGAATGAATCAAGGAAAATACTTGCATGAGGAAACTGAGACCAGTTTTCATACCGAATTTTGCGTTGGCGTGGCCGGCTATCCTGAGAAGCATTTCGAGGCTCCTTCCTTGAAATTTGACTTGAAATACCTGAAAGAAAAAGTTGATAAAGGAGCCGAATACATCGTGACTCAGATGTTTTTTGATAATCAGAAGTATTTTGAATTTGTCAAGAAAGTCCGGGAAATAGGAATTGAGGTTCCAATCATTCCGGGAATTAAGCCCATCACGACTGTAAATCAAATCACCATGTTGCCACGAACTTTTTATTTGGATCTTCCGGATGCACTGATGGATGAATTGGAGAAGTGTAAGACGAATGCAGAGGTAAAAGAAGTGGGGATTGATTGGGCTATTGAGCAGTCCAAGGAATTGGTAGCGGCAGGAGTTCCAAGTTTGCATTTCTATACCATGAGTAAGGCGGATGCTACTTACAAGATTGCCAAGGAGGTATTTTAACCGCTCTTCCAAATCCTCCCATTCATTTTCTTGATTCTCCCTATCTTCGAGTATGATTCAATTAATCGAATGTCCGAGGGATGCCATGCAAGGGCTTCCCGATTACATCGACTCTGCCATCAAGGCTGCTTATATTAATCAATTGCTCGAAGTGGGCTTTCATACTATTGATTTTGGGAGTTTTGTGAGTCCCAAGGCCATTCCACAGATGCGGGATACTGCAGAAGTTTTGGAAATGCTCGATCTTCATAAGAGCAAATCCAAACTTTTGGCAATTGTTGCCAATGTTCGAGGCGCTGAGGATGCCCTTCAATTTGAAGAGATCGATTATTTGGGTTTTCCGCTTTCTCTTTCTGAGACTTTTCAACAGCGAAATACCAAAGCCAGTATAGCCCAGGCATTGGAAACAGTAGAAACCATCCAAAATCTTTGTCACGTGAAGGGAAAAGAGCAGGTGGTTTACCTTAGTATGGGGTTTGGAAATCCCTATGGCGATCCGTATTCCCCTGAATTGGTGGCAGAATTTGTTCAGAAGTTAGATGAATTGGAAATAAAGACCATTTCGTTGAGTGATACCATTGGTGTGGCCACTCCGGAATTGATTTCCAAACTATTTGAAGTACAAACCCAGGCATTTCCCCACATTACTTTTGGAGCTCATTTGCACAGTCGAAAAGATCAAATTGAAGAGAAAGTGATTGCAGGGCTAAAAGGAGGTTGTAGAAGATTTGATGGGGCCTTGCAGGGTTTTGGAGGTTGTCCCATGGCCAAGGATGAATTGGTGGGGAATATGGCTACAGAGGTGATGATTGAAACTTTGGAGCAAGAAGGATATGATTTGAATTTAAATCATGGGGAACTTGGGGAAGCCATGAAACTCGCGAATACGATTTTTTTATAAGTACCTATGGGAAACTCCTCCATTCAGCAAAAAGCAAAGACAGTCCGGCTTTATAGAACTATTCATAAGTGGTTGGGGATTCCCTTGATCATTTTTTTCTTGTTGATCGGCATCACTTCCATTTTACTTGCCTGGAAAAAGAAAGTTGAGCTGCTGCCTCCAACCCAAAAGACACAGGTAGAAAACGGAACTTGGATTTTACCCTCGGAAATGGTTAGAATCGGGGAGGAGGAAATGCACAAACTTGGAAGAGATCCAGCAGTAGATCGAATTGATATTCGACCGGATAAGGGCATTGCAAAGGTTACCTTTAAAAAACACTTTTCAGAGGTTCAGGTAGACGGATATTCAGGAGAAGTATTATCCATTTCTACCCGTCATTCAGACTGGATCGAAAAGCTTCACGATGGAAGCATTGTGGATTATTACACAGCAGGAGACGAAGGCGCAAAGCTTTTTTATTCGACCTTGACTTCTTTGGGATTAATCCTTTTGGCTTTAAGTGGCTTCTATCTTTGGTATTACCCAAAGTTGATTCGTAAGCTTAAGTCCCGCTAAGTCAAACCAACAATTTGAATTTTTTACCCGGTAGGGACTTGACTATTCCTTCAAATTCGAGAGATAATAATTTGGAGGATAATATCCCTAAAGGAATATCTGTAGCGTAAGAGATTTGATCGATTTCTGATTCTCCTTTTTCCTGCAGAAGTGAAAGGATGAGTTGTTCTTCTTTGTCCCGGTGTGTCAAGTCCAATTTGGGTTTGGAAACTTTGCTTTCACCCGGTTTGGACCAAAAAAGTGCCTCTGCAATATCATCAGGACCGGTGTAGATAGAGGCTTTCATTTTTTTGATCAAATGATTGCAGCCTTCGGAATAGGTCGATTGGAGGTTTCCTGGTACCGCAAAAATTTCCTTATCATAACTGTAGGCAATTTCGGCAGTGATCAGTGCTCCTCCTTTTGCTGCAGCTTCTACGACTATCAATGCATCTGAGAGGCCAGCAATGATTCGGTTTCTCGCCGGGAAATTCCCGGGCATCATCTTCGACCCAGGTGCATATTCACTGAGTAAGGCACCTGTTTCTTGCAATTGCTCTGCAGTCTTTCGATGGACAGCAGGGTAAATTTGATCGATAGGGGACCCCATTACAGCTATGGTGGGTAAACCAGATTGTAATGCTGCCCGGTGAGCCTCAATGTCTATCCCGTAGGCAAGTCCGGAAACTATCACAGGTTTATAAAGTGCAAGGTCTTCTACTATTTTTCGGGTGGCTGATTTTCCATAATCAGTTGCACTTCGGGTACCTACTATTCCAATGGATTTTTCAAATTCTAAGTCATTAACACCTTTTGAAAAAAGAAGGGCAGGAGCATCTTCAATCGATTTAAGGCGATTGGGAAATTTTGGGTCCAAAAAGGTTCGAATTTGAAAATTCTTTTTCTCAGCAAGATTGATGAGCTCATCTGCTTTTCGAAGCAACTCATTTTTGGATTCCCGAATGGCAAGAAGTTTAGGGCCTACTTTCGGGATTTTAGAAGCTTTGCCTTTGGGGATTTCAAAAAATCCTTTCGCAGAACCAGCGTAGGCAAGAATAGCTTTTAAAACGCCCGGTCCAATTTTAGGAGCTAAGGATAAGGCTAGAAAATAACGGATTTGTTCATGATCAAGATTTCCCATTGATTTCGTCCCGCAAAGTCATTAAAAAATCTTTGATTTCTTGAAGCTTTTGGACCGCTTCAACTTTGTCCAAACCCTTTTCTTTCCCTTGTGCGATCACTTCGCGGGCCCCATCCAAAGTGTAGCCTTTTTCCTTGACCAAATGGTAAACGTATCGGATTTTCTGAATATCATCCTTGGTATATCGGCGATTTCCCTTTTTATCCTTCTTGGGTCGGATGATATCAAATTCACCTTCCCAATAGCGGATTAAAGATGGAGCTACTTTAAACATAGAAGCCACTTCACCAATGGAGTGGTATTTTTTCTCGATAACGCGTTCTTTGTAGGGCACAACTCTAGACTTTAAAAATGTAAAAACTTATAAACCTCTAGCGTGAAGGTTTTAGCACAACTCTAAATTAAGAATTTCTTGAGTTAATTGGCTACGTCCTCAAGTGAAATAGGAGGTAAAAATTGCTTACCTGTTGATTATCTGTAGCATCTGTACGGCTGCCAATCCCGCAGTTTCGGTACGGAGCCGACTTTTTCCCAATGAAACAGGTAGGAATCCATTTGCTAGGGCTTCTTTGATTTCCTGAGGATCAAAATCTCCTTCTGGTCCAATTAGAATCAAGTACTTTCCTTTTGCTTTTGCTACATCAAAAAGATGATTTTGATGATCCTCGTCTACATAAGCAATGAATTTTTGGAAGTCCTCGAATTCTTTGGAGCTAATCAAGTCCTTGAAATCCCAATCACTTTGGATATTAGGTTTTCGATATTGCTTGCTCTGTTTGCAGGCTGAAACAATCTTTTTTTCCAGCCGATCTGTTTTCAAAAAGGTCCGCTCAGAATGCTGGCTTTTCATTAAATAAAGCGTATCAAATCCGATTTCAGTAATTTTTTCCACCATCCACTCTATTCGGTCTGGACTTTTGGTTGGGGAAATTGCCAAATGAATTTGAAAATCTTCTTCCGGGATGATTTCTGTAGATACGACTGTCAGTTGTGTTTTTTTGGGATCAGGAATGCTGATTTTGCAATGAAAAAGGTTTCCGGCTCCATCGGTAACTTGAACTTCATCTCCGGTTTTGTGCCGTAATACCCGAATCAAATGCTTGGACTCATCGAGACTTAGAGTGATGATAGGAGCGGTGCTATTTTCCTGAAAAAAGAGAGGCATAGATCCATTTTTACACAAAAAAAGCACATTTCCCGAAAGAAATGTGCTTAAACCAAATTAACCTTAACCTATAATCAACCTTTTGATATTTCCATGTTTACGGATTTTCCTTTGATGGTGTTCTGCTTCATGGTGCGAATCACGTGATCTGCATCTTTTTTCGGCACATCCACAAAAGAGAAATTCTCATAGATATCAATTCCACCAATGCTCTTTCCGGGGATTCCGGCTTCTCCTGCGATGGCTCCTACGATATCATTTGGGCGAATTCTATCCTTTTTACCTAAGTTCAGGAACAGACGTGTCATATTGGCTTCGGTAGCTCTTCCGCCACCTCTTCGCTCACGGCCACCCTCTCTACGATCGCCTCTTCGCTCACGACCTCCATCTCTTCCTCCTCTTTCGAATCGACCGCCTCTTTCAGATCGCTCGCCTCGCTCTCTTCTTCGATCTTGGTAAGAAGGCAAGGAGAAATCCTGATCTCTTAATTCTTGAACAGCCTCACCCATAGTCATTTTGATAAGACCAAGTGCAACTTGCTCAGGAGTCAAACCTTCTGTTAATAGTTGACCCAAGGTTTCTTCAAAGATTTGATTGTCTTCTTCTTTGGCAAGGGTACGATGCACGTCCTTTACTAACTGTCGCTTTTTCATTTCGATCAGTTCAGACA
Organism: Algoriphagus sp.; assembly: GCF_013373065.1. Classification (GTDB taxonomy): domain Bacteria; phylum Bacteroidota; class Bacteroidia; order Cytophagales; family Cyclobacteriaceae; genus Algoriphagus. The sequence goes on along the minus strand of NZ_JABXIN010000005.1, from coordinate 98,264 downwards.
CGGAAGGAGGGTCCATTCGGGAAATACTCGCTTTCGTGAACCGCTCTAAATCATTGATTTTGTGCATGTCACGTCGACCGGTCACAAAGTTGATCGCCACACCGGATTTTCCAGCACGACCTGTTCTACCGATTCGGTGAACATAGTATTCTTCATCCAAAGGCAAATCAAAATTGAAGACAGCCTCTACATTGTCTACGTCAATTCCTCTTGCAGCTACGTCAGTTGCTACCAAGACATTGCAAAGTCCTTTTCGGAATTTGCCCATCACCTTGTCACGTTGAGCTTGCGAAAGGTCTCCGTGTAGGGCTTCGGCTAAGATTCCTCTAGAACCCAAAGATTCGGTCACCTCGTCAGTCATTCGCTTGGTGTTACAGAAAACGACTGATAGGTTGTAATTATTTACGGTCATCAATCGAACCATCAATTCCATCTTTAAGGTTGGTTTTACCTCATAATAGATTTGCTCTATCCGATCTACCGTCAATTCTTTTTTAGCGATTTTGATGATATGTGGCTCGTTCTGATACTTTCTGGTCAAATCCATGATAGGTTTGGCCATGGTTGCAGAGAAGAAGACGGTTTGTCTTTCTTCTGGCATTTCCTGAAGGATTGCTTCAATATCGTCCCGGAATCCCATATCTAGCATTTCATCTGCCTCGTCCAAAACGATGATTCCTGCATCATCCAATTTCAATGTTCCTCGATCAATATGATCTTGAACACGGCCTGGAGTACCGACTACAATTTGTACACCTTTCTTGAGGATTCGAATCTGCTTGTCAATTGATTCGCCTCCATAAATGGCTACAGAACTGATTTTTCGGTGATACTTGGCAAGTTTTTGAAATTCCCCTTCAACTTGAACAGCAAGCTCTCGGGTAGGGCAAAGAATAATTGCCTGAGGCTTGTGAAAATCTGGATCTACCAAATCAATGATTGGAATGGCAAATGCAGCAGTTTTTCCTGTTCCAGTTTGAGCCTGACCAATTACGTCATGACCTTCTAGGATGTAGGGGATAGCTTGTTCTTGAATGGGGGAAGGTTGGGTATAGCCCATCTCTTCCACTGCCTGTAAGATTTCTTTAGAAATCCCCAGGTCTGAGAATTTTGTGTTGTTTTCCATGATGTTTCCTTACTTTTTCCTGCCATGTTCCTTGATCCCAGACAAGCGACAGTAAGGAAATCACGGTTCAGAAAAAAAATTTCTGTATCAAAATTGACGGTGCAAAAGTATGGATAATTATTTTGTAAAACAAAGGATGTGAATAATCATTTAGAATATTCTTAAAAATATTTAGCAATTCTTAGAAAAATATTCGGCAAGAAAAAGTATAATGGACTATAAAAAGGTTCGATCTGAGGATGCTTCCTTCATCATTTTTTCAGCTAATTCTTTTCCTAGATACTGATCAATAAGGCTATGGCCCACATATAATAGTGGGGTGAGGACAATTGCTACTGTGAATTTATAGACATAATTGATGATTCCAACCGCAACTACCTGACTGATGCTCCAATTACCAAACAAATAAAATGCAATGCCCAAGACGACAAAAGAGTCAAAAAACTGACTAACCAAGGTGGAACCGGTTGCTCGAAGCCAAATCATTTTTGATCCTGTAACCGCGCGTAGGCGTTGGAAAACAAAGACATCCACCAATTGTCCCAATAAAAAGGCGGTTAGCGAACCAACAATAATTCCTAAGCCTTGTCTGAATATGGTATTGAAAGCATAGGAGATGTCAAACTCTTCTCCAAAAGGTGTTATCGCGTTAACTTCCAGCCAGAAATCAGCAGGAACTAATTTGGTGACTACTGTGATGACAACAAAAATATAGGCAATCAAGCCGGCAGTAATAAAACTTACTTTTCGAACGCCTTGCTTTCCGAAATATTCATTGATGATATCGGTAGTTATAAAAACGATGGGCCAGATAACTGCACCGGCCGTCAAATTGAAATCCAGCACATACTCATCAAAGAAGGTCCAACTTACCGGCTCAAAGCCGAAGGTCTTTTCTGCAGAAAAGATTTTAACTCCAATGATTTCCGCTAAAATGGCATTGGTTAGGAATATCGATCCCAGCACCATAAATAGATTGGTTTTTTTTGCGGATTCGGTGTGAGTCATATGCTGTAAGTTTTTCCTTCTTCACTCAACTCAACCTCTTGGAAGATGGTTTCAGCTTCATTCTTCATCCCTGTCAAATCTTTGTATCGAGAAGAAAAATGTCCTAAAAGGAGTTTTTTGACTTTACTCATTTTTGCAATTTCTGCCGCTTGAGAAGCTGTGGAATGGAATGTGACCGAAGCTCGCTCTTTATCTGGTTCAAGAAAGGTGGATTCATGATAAAGCAAATCAACCCCTTGGATATAGTCTTTCAAGTCCGGCCAATAAATCGTGTCCGAACAATAGGCATACGCTCTGACGGGATCCGGTGGATAGCAATATTCCCTTACGGCATAAAATGAGCCATCAACTCCGATGTGATCCATTCCCTGTCTCAGCGATTGAATAGCTTCTAATGGTAATTTTTGCTCCTCTAATTTTGCTTTGATCAAGTTCCTCAACCTTGGTTTTTCACGGACAAGAAAGCCTGTAGTAGGAAGCCGATGTTTTAGAGGAAAGCTATAAACCATAAACTTTGGATGATTCAGTAATAAATTTAGCTGATCATCCTTAGTTTCCTGAAAATGAATAGGATAAGAAAGTCTCGTATTGCTCCAGCGAAAGTGAGTGGTGATGATTTCATCCAAACCTTGTGGTCCATAAATTGTCAAAGGCCTGCTTCGTTTTCCTAAATGGAAACTTGAAAGCAGGCCTACTAATCCTAAGTAATGATCTCCGTGGAGATGGGAAATGAAGATGTAGTCTAGTTTGGAGGTTTTGATTTTGAATTTCCGAAGTTGGATTTGGGTTGCTTCTCCGCAGTCGATAAGTATCAACTCCTGTCCAATTTGGACAATTTGAGCAGAATGGTTTCTGCCGTGTACGGGAATAGAAGAAGTATTCCCCAATATCGTTACCTCGAATTCAGGTCTCAATCTTCCGTTTCCTCTTCGCTTTCTCCGTTTTCGATTTCGTGCATGAAGATAGTTTCTCCAGCTTCTTCCAAATCTGCCACCAGATTAAGCTTTTTATCCAGCATTGAAATCTTTAATAATTTCATGACGTGATCCTGAACTCCTGAAATCAGAAAAAGGCCACCATTGTTTCCATACTCACGGTCTCCAACCAATAGGGCGCTCAATCCAGAAGAATCCACATATTTTACATTGCTCAAATCCAACACTAGTTTGGCGTAGCCTTCTGCGTGCACCGTCAATAATTCGGATTTCAATTTTGGAGCCAAGGAAGAATCTAATTTCTCTTCCAATGGGGTGAAAATTACATATTGCTCTTTCTTATCAATGCTGTATTTCATCTCTTTAATATTTGTTTTAAGTGGCTGCATGGAATGCCCAACCCTGTTAAATCAGGGCATCACCCTGAATGAGAAGAAGTCTCATGGGCATTTCATAGTTCTGTTTAGTTTTCTGATAAATAGTTTAGAATTGCTTTTTCAATTCGTTCTTCAATATGGTTGGTGTTAGCTTTTTGGAATTTTTCGCCTGTTATTTTTTCAAACAACTCAATATAGCGATCAGAAATGCTATCTACAATTTCATCCGTCATTTCAGGAACTTGTTGTCCTTCCTTGCCCTGGAATCCATTTTCGATCAACCATTGTCGGACAAATTCCTTTGAAAGCTGTCGCTGTGGAAGTCCTTTTTGCTGATTTTCTTCGTAACCATCAGCATAGAAGTAGCGACTTGAATCCGGAGTATGGATTTCATCGATGAGATAGATTTTTCCATCCTGTTTTCCGAATTCATATTTGGTATCCACCAAAATTAATCCTTTTTCAGCGGCCATTTCCTGTCCTCTTTGGAACAAAGCTCTTGTGTATTTTTCCAAAACAACATAATCCTCCTCGCTGACGATTCCCTTTCTTAGAATATCTTCTCGGGAAATATCTTCATCGTGTCCTTCAGATGCTTTGGTAGTAGGGGTAATGATTGGGGTAGGGAATGGATCGTTTTCCCTCATTCCTTCTGGCATGGGAACTCCACAAATCAACCTTTTTCCTGCTTTATATTCCCTTGCAGCATGTCCTGAAAGGTAACCACGGATGACCATTTCCACTTTGAATGGTTCACAACGCTTTCCAATAGTTACATTTGGATCTGGAGTTGATGCTACCCAATTCGGAACGATATCAGCTGTAGATGCTAGGAATTTTGCCGCTATTTGGTTGAGAACTTGTCCCTTAAACGGAATCGCTCGGGGTAATACGACATCAAAAGCGGAAATCCGATCAGAAGCAACGACCACCAATTCCTTTTCGAAAATATAGACATCCCGCACCTTTCCTTTATAAAAGTCAATCTGTCCGGGAAATTGGAATCGGGTTTCCTTGATGGCTTGGTTCATGAGCGTATTGTTTTGACAAAAATAGAAAAGCTTTCTTTTTGATGGATGATTTGTTCAGGAATCCTTTCGCTAGATTTTGTTTTCCTTTGACTCTGACCGGATCTGATTTCCTTCCTCGTCAAAGAAAAGCCATGTTCCTGTAGGGCGGTTGTTTTTGAAATAACGGATTTCCTCTAGACTTCCATTCTCACGATACACTCTCACTTCACCTTCGGCATAGCCATTTTCATAGTTTATTTCCATGTAGAGTTGACCATTGGGATGGTAAACCGTCTCTTTCGACACCAAATCTGATTTTGGTTCAAACTCCCGGATGAGTGAAATATTCCCGTTTTGATGATAACCTTTAAGAGGGCTTGTAGGGATCCCACTTTTGAAACTAATTTCTGAACGGATTTGGCCATTTTCAAAATATTCTCGGGTGGTCCCCGTTTCTATTCCATTTTTATAAATTGCCTCCGTTCTTTTTTCTCCATTTGGAAAGTATTCTAGAAAAGCTCCATGATAGACTCCCTTTTTAAATTCTATGTCAGATTGGGTTTTTCCATTTTCAAAATAGGTAATCTCATGGCCTTCTAAATCGCCATTTTCATAGGTAGCTTTTCTTTTTAGGTTTCCATTGGGATAGTATTCAAGCAATTCACCATTTAGCTGACCATCCTTATAGAAGGCGATTCGCTCAGCCTGTCCATTTTTAAAAAATCGTTCGCTTTTTCCCGTTGGTAACCCTGATTCGAATTGGGTGACGTCTTGGATTTGACCATTTTCAAAATGGGTGGTTACTTTCCCTTGGATTTGGTCGTCTATGTAAGTCAATTCTTGATGAATAGCTCCATTGACGTAAAAGTTTTTACCTAACCCTTCTTTTTTATTTTGGACATAGGGGATAATACGTAAGGTGTCTCCAGTTTCAGGATTGAGTTCAATGAATAACCCTTCCCGTTGATCATTTTTCAATTGTCCGATCAATACGAGCCGACCTTCTTCATCATATCGTTTTAATGGACCTTCTGCTTTCCCATTTACAGTATAGTAAAACTCTTTGAGCATTAATTTCTGCTCGTCATAATAGGTGCGTACCGCTTCCTGTCCCAAGACGGTATGTAGGCTGAGGCACAAAAAGAGACTTAAAAAGAGCTTTTTCATAAAAAAATCCGCGACAGATTCGCTGCCGCGGATTACAAATTAATTTACATTTTTTCGATAACCATGGCAGAGGCTCCACCTCCTCCATTACAGATTCCGGCTACCCCAATATTACCTGCTTGTTGGTGCAATACTGAATTCAAGGTGGAGATAATTCTCGCACCGGAAGCACCTAATGGATGTCCTAGTGAAACAGCTCCACCGTAGACATTAAGTTTTTCTGGGTTCAGGTTCAATTCTTTTTGATTCGCCAAAGCAACAGCAGAGAAAGCTTCATTTATTTCGTAGAAATCGACTTCATCAGCTCCTAAACCTGCATGCTTAAGGGCTTTTGGGATGGCTAGGGCAGGAGCTGTGGTAAACCAAAGTGGGTCTGTGGCAGCATCTGCAAATCCACGAATTTTAGCTAAAGGTTTTAAGCCTAATTCATCTGCTTTTTCTTTACTAACCAAAACTAAGGCAGAAGCCCCGTCATTCATTGTAGATGCATTGGCAGCAGTGACAGTTCCATCTTTTTCAAAAACAGGTCGGAGCGAAGGGATTTTTTCAAACATTACGTTTTTATATTCCTCATCTTCTTCAATCAGAATTGTTTCTCCCTTTCTACCCTTCAATTCTACAGGAACTACCTCATCTTTGAAATATCCTTTTGCCCATGCATCGGCAGCTCGCTGATAGGATTGAATGGCATAGGCATCTTGTTCTTCCCGGCTGATGTTCATTTCCCTGGCTGTATTGTCTGCGCAATTTCCCATTGGGAATTTGTAGTAAACTTCAAAAAGCCCATCCTTCACCAAGCCATCTACTAATTCTGCATTTCCATATTTATATCCAAAACGTGCTTTTGGTACATAAAAAGGTACATTGGACATGCTTTCCATACCTCCTGTAACTACCACGTCATTTATGCCTAGCATAATAGATTGTGCTCCAAACATGATTGCTTTCATTCCGGAAGCACAAACTTTATTGACAGTTGTGCAAGGCACATTGTAACCAATTCCCGCACCAATGGCAGCTTGACGAGCAGGAGCTTGGCCAAGGTTGGCAGAAATCACATTTCCCATAAAGACTTCTTGAACGGCATCAGCCTTAACGCCGGATTTTTCAAGAGCTCCTTTGATAGCTGTTGTTCCAAGTTCGATGGCAGTTAAGCCTGAAAGTTTACCTCCAAAACTTCCAAGAGGTGTTCGAACTGCAGAAACGATATAAACTTCTTTAAACATTGTATTTGGGTTTATCTGAGAAATAAATTTTAGAATCTAATGACTTACCAATCAGGAATTCCCCGCTTGGGCCGTTGGGTTGCTTTCTTGCGATTTTGCTGTATGTATCGTAAATCAGCAGCATTCATACTTTCTAGGATTTGAGCTGCTTGCTCGGGTGTCAGGTTCATGGCTTTTAGTTTTTCCTTGAACTCCTCCAATGCTTTTTGCCGATCGGCTAGATTCGCATCCATTTGATCATTCGCGTTTTCGCTTGCCGGATCTTGACTTTTTTCCTGTGGATCTCCTGATTGTGATTCCTTGGCTTGGTCTTGATCGGTTTTATCCCCTTGCTCCTGATTTTCCTGTTGCTCTCCTTGCTCGCCCTGGCTTTGTTGGTTTTGTTGCTGCTGCTCCTGATTTTGTTGGTTTTGTTGTTCCTGATTTTGATTTTGTTCTTCTTCTTGCTCTTGCTCCAGCTTTTCCTTTAAAGCCTTCAGTTTTGGGTCGCTGGGGAATCTGCTGAGACCTTCATTTACGGTATTAAGGGCATTCTCCCGTTCAGTTTTGACATAGGAGCGAGCTGCCCGGTTAAAAAAGTCTCCGGCAGTTTGAGCATTCCCCTGAATACTCAGGAAGCCAATTAATAGGAGCAATAAAAAGAACTTATTTTTCATTGATTTCTGTAACTTCTTGTAGATGGGTAATAAACTCTTGATAGGCTGCAACTGTAGGATCCTGTTCTAGCGCATCCGTCATTAAATTTAACGCATCCTTGAACCTAAATTGTTCAACCAATCGGTCTGCTTCTGCTTTTTTTCGTTTTGCGAATTCCGAAGGTTCAGGCTGATTCTGTTCTTGATTTTTTCGCTCTTCATCCCGCTTCAGCCATCTTGCCAATAGCTCATAATTGTGTCGAGCTACCTCATTCAATGGGTCTTTAATGAGAGCAGTTTTAAATTTACTCAAAGCCACTTCGTATTCCTTCTTATTGCCAAGTAAAACACCTCCTTGGTTAAAGGCAAAAGATGCCAATACGGCATCTGGACTTATACTCGCTTTGTCATAAAAGCCACTAGCTTCTTCCAATTTTTCAGAATTTTGTGAGCTTAGACCTAAATCAAAATCCAATTCCGAAGACTGAATACCAAATTGTTCTTGCAGGGCTAGATGATTCTGGAGGGATTGCTCATATTCCCCATTTGCATAACTTTCTGCTGCCACATCAATTGCAGCATTCATCTTGGAGTTAATAGTCCAAGAGGAAGGAATTAGCAATAAAATACCTATAACCAGTTTTGCCCAATTCATACCTATAGTTTAATGGTTTTAATGGGTAAAATCATATCGATAATGGAAAGTACTAAGCCTGCCAGCAGAAAATAGAAATATTTATTGGAAGAGGTTTCGACTTGACGGGTTCCAATTGTTCCGCCTTTCAGCTGTTCCAAATTGGCTACTAAATTTGAAATTTCTTGGGTTTGATCTGAAATTTCAAAATACTGGCCACCAGTCTCTACAGCAATTCGCTGAAGGGAGGTTCGATCCAATTTACTTTCAGCAGGTTTCCCAGTGTTTGGGTCTATTACAACTCCATTTCCTCGCGGAATAGGACTGCCGGATTCGGTACCAATTCCCAAAGAGTAAACTTTGATACCTGCATCAGCTAAAGAGCTAATCACTGACTCATAATCCTCGCCAAAATCCTCACCATCGGAAATCAGAACTACCGACTTGGATTTTACCTCTGGTGAAGGGTCATTGGAAAATCGGTCAAACGCCATTCGCAGCGGTCCGCTAAGATCCGTTCCGGCATTTGGGACCAAGCCCGTATTTAACCCATCAATATATAATTGTAATACATTTTGGTCAAAGGTCAAGGGGCATTGCATGTAGGCTTCTGATGAAAAAATGATCAAACCTATCCGATCTGAAGGGAAGCTTTTAATTAGTTCTTTTAATTCAAATTTGATTCGTTGAAGCCTGCTTGGACCGATATCAGTCGCATTCATGGATTGGGAAAGGTCCACTGCAAGAAAAATGTCCTTGCCTTCTTCCTTCACCTCTTTGGTAGAAGTTCCTATAGAAGGCCCAGCAAAGGCTATTAAGAAAAGGATAAAGTAAAGGCTACGGAGAAATAACTTGGTTAGTAATCTCCTTTTTTCAACCTTTAGGCGTCTATTTATTCTCCAAAATCTAGAAATATAGAATAGGTAAAGGAGTACGAAAACAGCTCCTAAAATTACTATCAACCGAAAATCTGGATAGGCCCAAATCATGGCCTGAAATTAAAAAATAATTGGGAAGGAAATAACCTTTAGGATGGACGGTTGGTTTAGAATGGGAACAGAAAATAAAAATTAACAAACATTAATTTTCTCCGCACGTCTTGAAACAAGTGTTTCCACCTTTTAACTCATGAAATTTCGGTTTAAAACCCTTTTTGTTGTTTTCTTTCTTCTTTTTTTCACGCGTCTTTCAATAGCTCAGGGCCTTCCTCAGTTACAGGGAATCATATTCGATCGGGAAAATTCACTTCCACTTCCGGGAGCAAGTATTTATTGGGAAGAGGATTTCAGCTCTGGTGTAGTTGCTGATTTGGAGGGAAGGTTTTCGATTACCACACCTAGCCTTCCAGCGGTTTTGACCGTCTCTTTTATTGGATATGAAACTTCTACTCGAGAAATAACTGCCAAGGATCTAGAGAAGCCATTGCGCTTTTTTTTAAGTCCTGAAGAATTGTCTTTGGAGGAGGTTTTGGTTCAAGAATTACGTCCGGATGAAAATTTGAGAAGCTTAGAAACAGGGAAAAATCGTGTACCCATTCAAACGATCAAAAACATTCCCGCCTTGTTTGGAGAAGTGGATTTATTGCGGAGTCTCCAACTTCTTCCTGGTGTTCAGACTGCAGGAGAGGGCACAACAGGGCTTTTTGTAAGAGGGGGTTCAGCGGATCAGAATTTAGTTCAACTAGATGGAGCACCTGTTTACAATCCTTCTCATTTTTTTGGATTCTTTTCCGTTTTCAATCCGGATGCATTAAGTGAGGTTGAGTTGTATAAGGGAAATATGCCTGCTTCTTTTGGAGGAAGATTGTCCTCCTTGATTGATGTTTCCCTAAAAGAAGGGAATAATTCAAAAATTCATGGGGAAGGTGGGATCGGTACGATCTCTTCTCGTTTGACTATAGATGGTCCGCTTTTTTCTGAAAATTCAACCTTTGTTGTTTCTGGAAGAAGGACCTATGCAGATGTGTTTTTAGGCTTTTCCTCCGATGAGGAAATTAGAAATAACAAACTCAACTTTCATGATTTAAGCGGGAAAGTAGTTTTTCGGGTTGGGGATCGGGATCGAATCAGTATTAGTACCTATCAGGGGCGAGATTTTTTGGGTTTGGATGATCAATTTGGTCTTGGATGGAGCAACTGGGTGACTGCTGTTCAATGGTCTAGAAATATCACAGATCAAGCTTTTTTTGACTTAGATGCCTACCATTCCAGATATAATTATCAATTGGATTTTGATGATCCTGACAGTGGGTTTATCTGGGGGAATAGCCTTTCTGAATCTGGTTTAAAGGGGACTTGGTCTTTGTTAGGGGATAAGTTTTCTTCCTATTGGGGTTTTCATTCTCAGTTTTACCGGTTTTCACCAATTAAATTAGAACCCAGTCCTGGAAATACTTTCCAACCTATTTCTACCAACCCAAAAAATGGATTATTGAATAATTTATTTGTAGGGACAAGTTTGGAATTGAGTTCCAAGTTTAGCGTTGAAGGAGGTTTGCGCCGGGGTTTGTTTAATCAATTAGGGTCAGGAGTAGAATATATTTATGAAGGGGGTATTCCTGGACCAGATGCAGAAGTCATTGATTCTGTCCGCTACGATCGATTTGAAAACATTCAGTTTTATCAGGGATTGGAACCTCGGTTAGCATTTCGATACTTGATTAATGATCGATTTTCGATCAAATCTGCCTACAATCGAAATTTTCAATACGTACAAATCGCATCCAATAGTTCAGCAGGTTTGCCAATAGATCGTTGGATTTTGGCAGATCGTTATGTCAGTCCTATTCGAAGCGATCAAGTATCTCTTGGGTTCTTTAGGAATTTCCAAGAAAATAAATGGGAATTATCTATCGAAGGATATTATAAGACACTCGAGGGAATCATTGACCTTCGGAATGGTGCGCAGGTTTTATTTACCGATAATGTAGAAACGGAGCTTTTGTCGGGAAGAGGGTGGAGTTACGGTGTGGAGTTTTTGTTGAGGAAGAACATGGGGAAAACAACCGGTTGGTTGGCATACACCTGGTCAAGAGCCTGGAGACAAATCGAAGAAATAAGCCTAGGAGAGCCCTATAATCCAAGATTTGATCGGCCTCATGATATCACCTTGGTTTTAAATCATGAATTTTCCCCAAAATGGTCTGCAGGGGTAACTTTTGTTTATACCACAGGGCAAGCTGTCACCTTTCCTATTGGAACTTATACTTCCGATAACCAGCAACTTCCTTTGTTTTCACCTTTCCGGAACGAAGACCGATATCCAGACTATCATCGGATGGACGCTTCCATAACCTGGAAAAATGCCAATAAAGGAAAAAAATGGAGAGGAAGCTGGAACTTTAGTGTCTATAACCTTTATGGAAGGAAAAATCCTTTTGCCTATGAATTTCGGGAAATCTATAATGATGATATTGGTTTTAGCCCGGGAGATGGAGAGCCCATTACCTCTTCTCGACAGGGAATTATCATGACTTACCTCTTTACTTTTCTTCCTTCGATCACCTATAATTTTCAATTTTAATGAGAAAGTATCTGGTTTGGCTTTTTGTAGTGTTATGTTTTGGGTGTCAGGAAGAAGTTGATCTTCCTTTGGCTACGATCGATGGTGAAATTCCTATGATTGAAGCAAAATGGACAAATGTTCCTGCACTTAATGAAGTTAAAATTACCCTTGCCCAAGACTATTTTGAAAATACTGATGCTCCAGTTATTGCAGATGCTGAAGTTTCAATACGGAATTTAAGGACAGGAGAGGTTATTCCTTTTTCCTTCGTTAATCAGCTTTCCTTTTACAAGCCAGTTGATCCAAGAAGAATAGCGCAAATAGGGGAGACCTATGAACTTGAAGTTCGATGGAAAGGAAATATTTATACAGGCAATGGCGAGATGTTGGAGGCTCCCATTTTGGATAGTCTGTCTTATGAATTCCAGGAGGAACGCTTGTTTCGGGATGAAGGATATTATATCAAAGCCTACGGGAAAATTCCTTTTGAAGAAGACAATTACTATCGGATTCGGGTCATTGAAAATGATACCTTAAAGAATGACCGGGATGATTACCTACTATTTGACGATACGTTCGGAGTTGAATTTTTTGAAGAAGGGCTGGAATTAAATTATGCTTTTAAAGAAGGTGATCGGATAAGACTGGAACTCTTTCGGATGAATAAAGGAGCTTATGAATATTTCAGCCAGTTAGTAGGTTTGTTGTTTAATGATGGTGGACTTTTCAGTCCTCCTCCTCAAAATCCTGATAGTAATATTCGACGCGTTCAAGGTTTAGGAGAACATTTGGGATATTTTTTGGTTGGCCCTGTATTGTTCGAAACCATCGATATCCTTCCTTCAGATTGATTCTCTTTCTTGTTTTTAAATAACTTTTTTCCATTCCTCTTATTTTTAATAACTTGAGGATAGTTTGTGATTCTCGTAGAATTACGAAAAAATAGTTGTTTAAATAAAAAATAAATTATAGTATTGGAATTATGAAAGAGATTTCAGCACAAGAGGAGCGAATCATGCGTGTACTTTGGAACTTGGGGCAAGGCTTGATTCGGGATGTACTTAATGAATTGGAAGAGCCCAAGCCTCCATATACGACCATAGCCTCAACGGTTAGATTGCTTGAGAGCAAGGGGTATTTAACCCACAAAGTGTATGGAAATACGCATATGTATATTCCTTTGATAACTCAGGAGGAATATTCGAAAGGAAGAATAAATCATATGGTAAGTAATTTCTTCCAAGGTTCGGTCAGCAACTTCCTTTCGTTTATGGTCAAGGAAAAAGAGATTTCTCCAAACGAAATTGAGGATTTGCAAAAGTTTATTGATGAGGCAGAGAAAAAACCCAAGAAATGAATGCACTGATAGATTTTTGGGTAGAGGGTAGCATAATTCTGGGAATAGGCTTATTATTCTATAAGCTTGTCTTGGAAAAGCTTACGTTTTTTGATGAAAACAGGATTTACCTCCTGTTATTAATGGCTTTTTCGGTGACTTTACCCTTTTTATCCTTTCAAGTAGAAAGTTCTACAGCTGCTATTCAGGAATATTTATTGCCCACTTTTGAGATAGGGGTTGAGGATTCATCCAGCCAAGGGTTTAATTGGTTAATCGTTGTTTCGGTTCTTTATTTCTTAGGTCTGGGCTTCAGTTTGATTAGGGTTTTCCTTGGCTTGCTTAAACCGATTTTCCAGCTACAATTAGCTGAAAAATTTGAGTATCAAGGAAAGTTATTGGCTATCCATCCAAAGTTTGAACCTGCTTCTTTCTTTGGGGTGATTTTACTCCCCAAGTTTGATCCGGAAAACTCAGATCATCAACAAATTTTCCTACATGAGTCTGTTCATGTTGCCAAAAAGCATTCCTGGGATTTAGTGTTTATCCATGTTTTTAAGTCGCTTTTTTGGTTTAATCCCATGGTTATTCTTGTTGAGAAATTTCTCCGGGAAGTCCATGAATTCCAGGCTGACCAAGGGGTGATTTCCACTTATTCTTCTTTTGATTATTCTAGGTTGCTTCTTCGCTTGATTGTTCAAGATAGAGGATGGCAACTCGCGCATAGTTTCAATCAATTTCAAACCAAAAAACGAATTCTTATGATGAATCGAGAGAAGTCAAAATATTTAGCAAAAAGCCGTTTTTTGATGATTTTACCGCTTGCTGCCTTGTTTGTGCTGGTTTTTGCTTGTGATCAAAATATCTCTGATGAAGAAAATATTAAGCCGGAAAATATTGTCGAGGTTATTAATGAAGACGGTGATACAGAGTTGAAGGGTATGGTTAACGGTAAATTAGTGGAGATAGGGGCAGATGAGATTTTTGATGTCGTGGAAGATATGCCAAAGCCCAGTGGAGGAATGTCGGCATGGAGTGACTATTTGATGAATAATTTGAAATATCCTGCAAAAGCAAAAGAAACGGGGATAGAAGGTACCGTGGTTTTGGCATTTGTGGTAAACACTGATGGATCAATTTCTGATGTGGAAATACTTCGGGGAATTGGAGCTGGCTGTGATGAAGAGGCATTACGAGTGATTCAGAATGCTCCAAATTGGGAGCCTGGAAAGCAAAGAGGTCGGGAGGTCCGAACTCGTATGCGATTGCCAATTCGATTTAAACTGAGTTAATACCATAATTCATTAGGATGAAATATTTGATAAATAGAATTGGAGGAATTGCTTTTGTACTTTTTTTCCTAGGAACGGCGCAGATGGTTTTGGCTCAGGAATCTATTGTTTCAATTAGTGAAATGGAAACCTTGGATTCTCCACCAAAACCTCCTGGAGGCATGGATGGTTGGATTACACATATAGCCACTAACTTGAAGTATCCTACCACTGCACGCAGCAAAAAAATTGAGGGGACAGTTGTTCTAAAATTTGTAATTGAAAAGGATGGATCTATTTCCGAAACTCAAGTACTTCGAGGAATAGGAGGAGGCTGCGACGAAGAGGCCTTACGAGTGTTAAAGCTTTCTCCAAACTGGACTCCTGGAATCAAAGAAGATCAACCTGTTCGAACAGAAATGCGACTTCCTATTCGCTTTAAGTTAGGTTAATTGACACGGAAAATAAAGAAGGCTTCCATTTTTGGAAGCCTTTTTTTATTAAAAATCTGTCGATTTACCGTCTAGGTTCTCGGGTTTGATCCAAATGTTTCGATAGAAAACCTCATGCCCTTCGGCTTGAAGTTTTAATCCTCCTGGACGGTCTGTGATTCCCTTTCCTCCATCATTTCCTCCGTCAATTCCAGAATTTGGGCCACCCCATACTTGCTGGATTTCTACATCCTCATGGATTTTTTTTCCATTGAAATAAATGGTGACTCGTGCTTTTTCAGTCAACTTTCCATTTTCAAATCGGGCAGCTTTGAAAAGAATGTCATAAGCATTCCATTTTCCAACCCCATTGTAGGCTTGTTCCTTTGGTAGGTGTTCGTTGATGACTGCAGCCATGCCGTGAAGTCCATAATCGCCATCCAAAATTTGAATTTCATAGCGGTTTTGGAGGTAAACTCCACTATTTCCTCCTTCATTATTCACCAAAAACTCTACATGAGCCCGGAAATCTCGGTATTCATTTTTAGTTACAATGTCTGCTGCTCCATATTTTCCGCCAGCAGCTGCTGGGTCATTACTGCTGATTGCCTTGCCACCATCTACAGGGTCGGTCACTTCCATCCATTTAATAGGAGCTTGGGCAGAAAATCGAGGCCCTTCCCAGTATTGCCAATTTTTAAGAAGCATTTCCTTGCTTCCATCTAATAATAGTTCTGCACCTTTAATAGGTTTTACACCTACGCCAACTTGGCCAAATAAAGGCGCAATGGTAAAGGTGAAAAGAACAGAGGCTGCCAAATAGTGAAGCAGGTTTTTCGGGAATTTCATAGGTTTGGTTTTTGGGTTTTGAATAATAAGTCCTTCTAATTTGGCTATTTTTAGCGTTGATAAAAAGTAGATCTTGTCTAGAAACAATCGATTAGGCTCATTTATTTTTAAAATAGAACATTATGAAGTGGCAAGGCAGAAAGAAAAGTAGCAATATCGAAGATCGTAGAGGCCAGCGAGCCGGATCGGGCGGAGGATTAAATCCTTTACTCCTTGGATCATTGGTAAGGTTGTTATTTTCTAAAACAGGATTGATCATTGTAGGTGTTTTGGTGGTCTTTTCCTTAGTCACAGGCACCAACCCTCTCCAATTTTTGGGAAGTATCATGGGGAGTGGAGGACAAGGTTTTGCCACAGAAGTTGCGTATACACCTTCTGCGGAGGAAGATCGTTTGGCTGAATTTAGTGCAGTGATTTTGGGTGATACCGAACTCATTTGGAGCGAGCTTTTGGAAAATTATCGAGAACCGACCTTGGTTCTTTTTTCTGGTGCGGTTTCCTCAGCATGCGGAAATGCAAGTGCGGCGACTGGTCCTTTTTATTGTCCTGCGGATGAAAAGCTATATATCGATCTTAGCTTTTTTGAAGAAATGGAGCGTAAATTGAATGCACCGGGTGATTTTGCCCAAGCTTATGTGATTGCCCATGAGGTGGGTCATCATATTCAAAACTTAATGGGGATTACTGATGAGGTTCAGTCCTTACGCGGTCAAATTTCAGACAAAGAGTACAATCAGTATTCTGTTCGATTAGAGTTGCAGGCAGATTTTTTGGCTGGGGTTTGGGCGCATCATTCCCAAAAAATCAGTGGGATGATGGAAGCTGGTGATTTGGAAGAAGCACTAAATGCAGCGAATGCTATTGGAGATGACCGACTTCAAAAGCAGGCCACAGGTGGAGTGGTCCCAGATTCGTTTACGCATGGGACATCTGCTCAACGCATGCGTTGGTTCAAAAAGGGTTTTGATACGGGGGATTTAACTCAAGGAGATACTTTCGGCTCTGAAAGACTTTAGATTTCAAGAATGTAATCCAGAATTCCGGCATTCTTTCCTTTTGGTCGAGTGACCAGTAAAGGAAGACTGTCGTTGAACTGAATCAAGCGCTCTGCCATACTTCCAATAAATAAGGCTGTTGCAGCCGTTCTTCCTTTTGCTCCAATGATGATTCCGTCAGCCTCAATCTCAAGCGCTTTGGAAATAATTTCCTGTACAGGATCATCATCGTCATCTTGTGTATAGATAGGAGTGATTTTGATTCCCTTGGTGTCTATCTTCCGGATAAATTTCTTATAATTTATTTCGGCATGCATCTGCATGATTTGGGTAAATTCCTCGTAGGTTTTACCTGTAAAGTGATATCCAGAAGGGACGTTGTATACGTTTTGACAGATGATTTCTGCATTTCCGTGGCGTTCGGCAATCATGATTGCTTCCTCCATGGCATCTTTTGAATACTCTGAAAAATCAGAAGGAACCAATATTTTTTTCACCTTTGGAACAGAATCTTCCGGGACTATTAATAAAGAACAACTTGCTCTTCTTGCAAGTCTCAAGGCAGCAATACCGGTTCCAGGAAGGTTTGTTTTACGCCCAATCAGGATCATATCCACTGATTTCTCCTCGGCGAGTTTCAATATTTTTTTGGATAAATTCCCTTCCTTGACAATGTAATTAAGTGAGACGTCTTTCTGATTTCCAAAAACTTCCGCTACGGCTTTTTTCATGGCATCCTGCCGCTCAGAAACCATGTTTTCGATCAAATTTGGGAACTCTTCAAGGACTTCTTTCGGAACAGATAGGTTTTTAATAACATTTACAAAAAAAATCTTTTTGCTATGATTAACTGAAGCAACAAACCTGGCAAATTCAATTAAGGTCTTGTCCAAAGGACTTTGGTCAAGACAAACAATCATTTTCTTAATCAAGTACATGGGTTTCTAAAATTTTAGAATGCAAAGTTAAGTTTATATTGGAAGAGCTAGGTTAAATTTTGAAATAAAATATTGAAAATTCCAATATTTTAAATGATTATTCAGAATTAATCCCTCATAACCTCTTCATTACAGAATAAATGCTATGATTTACGGGTTCTTGGGACTTTTTGTTTTGTTGTGTATTCAGACCTTATATTTTTTGAAAAGAATTAGAGGCATCGATTTTCAACCTCTTGCTGTATTATCCGTATATTTGCACAAGCCTGGATCGCTGACATGTTCAAACTTCACAATTTAATTACAATACCGAGTGAAGCCCTTTCCAAAAACAGGCCTCACCCTGATATCTATCGGGGCCTCGTCCTTCGGGCAGGATAACAGTGGAAGTTTGCGGACTTCAGGCAGCTCAAATCTTGTCTATATGGAGGTTTGTAACACTCTAAGATCCAGGCTTTTTTACTTTTTTAACTAGCCATTGGAGTTCCTCTTTTCCAGAAAATCCTATCAGTGCTGCACCCAAATAAATAACTATAATCAAGCTGCTTTTCAAGAAAAGATCAATAAAGGGGGCTTCGCATTCTGGAACAAAATTCAACATAAACAAAGTCGCTATCCCTAGGACGATGATTTTTAGACTTTCTAGGCTAAATGGAGAAAATCCAAGCTTCATTTTTAGATAACCATACTTGGTCAAATTAAAGGCAAGCATGACCAATGCCGATGCGATGGCAGCACCTTCAATTCCAAATACAGGGATTAAGAGGTAATTCAAAAAAATGATCATTGCACTCATAATAACTGTCGCAGTGAGATTGAACTTGTAATACTTAGAAAAAACGAGAATCTCCGAGTTAGCAGAAAATCCAGCGTCAATTACTTTACCTAAGCCAATCCAAAAAACTACCCATTTCCCACTTTCATAGATCGCACGGTTTGGAATCAAATAATAAATGGAATCAATATTGATCCAAATCCCCAGAAAAAGTAATAGGCAGAGGTATAATTGTCGCTTGGATACTTGCTTATAGAGTTGATTGATTTCATCCAGTTTATTGTCTGCAAATTGCTTTGCGATGACGGGCATAATGACCTGCGAGATGGCTCTGCGTGGCATTTCAATTACCAAAGCCATGCTGAAAGCAATGGTGTAAATGGCATTGGCTTCCAAACTAATCATGGAACTGACCATTATGGAATCAATTTTCATTATCAGGGTAGAAGCCGCTGTTGCTAAAAATGTAATCAAGCTAAACCGAATAAATGCACCTCGGAAGCCAGCGGGGAATTGGTTCCAAGAAAAGTCAATATTGATGACTTTCAACCAGGACAAATAAATGAGCATGCCGAGAAGAGGAAGTGCATAGACTCCAATTAAGCCGGCCATCATTTGATCAAAATTGATCCAATTCATTAGAAAGGTTAAAATCCAAAGTCCAGTGAGTAGTCTTAAGAATACCTCTCGAAAGAAGGTTGGAATGGAAACTTTTAAAAAGGAACGACTATAGGCATCCAAAATCGAATTAGCCAATGCCAAAAAAGTAATAAATAAAACGATCCATAAATACCGAATAACTTCTGGGGAATTGGAAGCGAAAAGGGAGATAATTTGATTTTGAAATACCCAAAAAATGGTGGCAACTATAAGAAAGCCGAACATGGACAGCAACAGACTGAAACTTAAAAACGCTGTTTGTCCTTTTTCCAACTTTGGGAAATATCGGGTAATTCCATGCCCCAAGCCCAACTGAGCAAAAGGTACAATCAGTAAAGCTAAATCTTGAATGGTCCGAAAGGTGCCTAATTGGGCTGCTTCTAATGCATAGGGATAGAGCCAAAGGACATTTATATAGCCAACGACCACTCCTAGGTAGGAAAAAATTGCTGTTTGAAAGCTTTGATTGGCTACTTTGCCCATGGGCTGAAAATATCAAAAAATCAGGAAAAGCTCATGAAATGTGAAAGTTCAATAACCTGCGCACTTTTCACAGCCCGGCTTTTTGCTTGGTTTTCCGAAAAAATGCTTCCATAAATAAACCAATGCTCCAAGTCCAATTAGCGCTATGATGATTTCTTGCCACATATCAAGAGAAGATTTGGTAAGTGATGAGGGCTGCAATATAAGCCAAGGAGGTCATGTACACAGTTTGAATAATTGGCCATTTCCAACCCTTCGTTTCTCGATAAACCACCGCCAAGGTACTCATACATTGCATCGCGAAAACATAAAACACCATCAAGGAAAAGGCTGTCGCTTTGTTGAATACCTTATCACCTGTATTCGGGTTGATCTGTCTATTTAAAGTTTCGCGAATAGTTGCATCATCCTCCGGATCACCTCCTATACTGTAGATGGTAGCCATAGTAGAGACAAATACTTCTCTCGCGGCAAAGGATGTTATCAAAGCAATTCCAATTTTCCAATCGTATCCTAGGGGACGAATAGCCGGTTCTATTGCTCTACCCATGATTCCTATAAAGGAATTTTCTAATAGGGCAGAGGAGGCTTCAGTTTCTATGGTCTCGATTTCTTCTTGACTGCTTGCATTAGCAATCTTTAGATCCCGCTCTTGACGGATGGAATCCATGGTTGATGGAGGTCCATAGGAACCAAGAATCCAAAGGATAACCGAAATGGCTAAAATAACCTTTCCTGCTTCAGTGATGAAAGTCAAGGATTTGTTATACATCGTCAACAGAACATCTTTCCATCTTGGCGTACGGTAAGTAGGAAGTTCTACCATTAAGAATGATTTTTCTTCGGTTTTTAATATTGATTTTAAAACAAAAGCCGTGACTAGAACGCCTACAATTCCTAGCAAATACAAACCCAAGAGGGCCAAGGCCTGAAGATTGATAAAACCAAATAGGAATTCATCAGGAACTACCAAGCCAATCAGGATGATGTAAACAGGTAATCTTGCCGAGCAACTCATCAATGGGGTTACCATGATGGTGATAATTTTTTCTTTCCAGTTTCCGATGTTTCGAGCGGCCATCACACCAGGAATCGCGCATGCAACCCCAGAAACTAAGGGCACTATACTTTTTCCATGTAGACCAAATGGCCTCATCCACCGGTCCATCAGAAAAACTACCCTGGACATGTAGCCCGTGTCCTCCAGAATGGCGAGAAACCCAAAAAGCAAAGCGATCTGAGGAATAAAAATCACCACGCCTCCAATCCCAGGAATAACACCCTCAGCCAATAAGTCAGCTAGAGGTCCTTCAGGTAGAGCATCTGTTAACCAGGAACTTATATTGGCGAAAAACCCATCGATCAGATCCATGGGAACAGATGCCCAGGCAAAGATTGCCTGGAAAATCAAAAGAAGGATTCCGATGAATATTGCATAGCCAAAAAATGGATGAAGAAGAACCTTGTCTAATTTAGATTCCTCTTTTTCAACCTTGCTTTTTTTTGATAAAACCTGCTGAATGATTTCGCTGATTTTCCGATATCGAATTTTCGTTTCTTCCAGCTGTGCCGCCTCAAGATCGATTTTTATGGCTTTAAGCTTGTTTTGAATCCAAGATCTTTTGTTTTCAGAAATCCCTTTGTCCTTTAATCCAAAGCGAAGTATCTGGTAGGCCCGGTAATCGTTATCGATTTTGAAAAATTCTCGGACATCGTTAAGCTCGCTTACATCTAAAAACTCTCCGGTGTCAATAAATGGGCCTGGATTTGAGAAATTCTGTTGATGAATCAACTCTCGGATCTGTTCAATCCCTTTTTGGTGCCTTGCGTCTGTTTGAAGTATAGGAACTCCAATTTTTTTGAATAATTCAAAGGTTTTGATTTCTAACTGGCTTTTCTCTGCCAAATCAGACATGTTCAAAACCACTGCGAGGTTCAAGCCCAAATCGATTAATTGGGTGGCTAAAAATAAACCTCTTGAAAGCTGAACCGAATCAATTACCATCAAGACAAAATCAGGCTTTTCGATTTCGCTTAATTGGTTTAATACCCTATGAACGATGACCTCATCTTCTGAATTTGGATATAGGGAATAGGTACCGGGAAGATCGATTATTTCATAGGAAGCACCCTGATAAACCATCACTCCTTTTTTCTTATCTACTGTGACCCCAGGATAATTCCCGATTTTTTGATTCAATCCGGTCAGGGAGTTGAAAATAGTCGTTTTTCCAACGTTCGGATTGCCAATAAGGGCGATTTTCAGAGTCTTTGTCAAGGTAGAAGCGAGTGGTTCAGCCATGAATTATTGAATGATTTTGACCTGAATTACCGCTGCTTCTTCTTTTCTTAAAGCAAGTAGGGTTTCATCAAGTCGGAAAGCCATTGGGCCATTGGCAGGGGCTATGTGCTTTAATGTAATTTTCTTTCCAGGAAGAAAACCTAATTCCATCAAATTCACTTTCAAGGGAGAATCTTGAAGTAATTCGATAGTGGCCGAATCAGAAATGGATAGTTGGTCAGCTGTCATGAAGAATTTGGCTATCTCCTTTGTGGTGCAAAAATATACTATTTGGAATGAATCTAAGTAAAAATTCGAAAGATTTTTGGTGATTTAAATCAGTTTGCGGAGCGAATACTCTAGATTTCATTGGAAAGGTTGAAATCTAGACCATTTTCCATGAGAATTCGAATGCTAAATTGAAGCTAAACTTCCTTGCCGGGATCCTTAATCCAAACCAATTTGAATAAGTCTTCCAAAAATAAGGGGAGTGGAGTTTCAAAAAATTCAGGAATAGGTCTGGTTTGTTCAGTAAAAAATCGATTAATCTCAAAGTAATCACTCAGATCCTGACCGACTTTTAATATTTCTCCATTTCCTAGTTCTACTTCTTTGATTGGGGAGAAGGAGGGCTACATGCGTATGCTGTACCAAAAGGAGCAATTGAACTAGGAGTTCGCTCCGTGAGGGTTACAATATCTTTTATGCGAAATGACTTGGTAATGAAAATATAAGGAAGTGTGGTGTTTGGGCTTACCTGCTGCCCTTAAGTTGTTAGGGAAATGGTTTCAAATGATTGGATTCGAAAATCATTTACTTCGAATACAGGACCACAGCAACAGGGATTTCCACAGAAATCACTGCATGCCATAGGTAAAAGTGCCAAGATCAAAAAAAGCGAAGTGGTTAGAAGAATCTTCTTCACTGTATATGGTATTGGTTTACAATCGATTAAACTTAAAAATAATGTTTTGGTTATAAAAAAAGCCCGAATTTATTCGGGCTTTTCCTTTCGTTCTTTCGGGTGTTGCCTTAGGCCTTTCCTCGAAGCATGAGATTCCAATACATGAACGGTAGACCGTATTTTTTCAACAGCCACATACTGTATTGCTCCTTAGAAGTATCCACAAATTTTGAAATCATTGGATCGGAGTCTCTCACATTGTCATATTTAAATTCTGCCAAAACCATTTTTCCATATCTGGTTACCAATGGACAGGAAGAGTATCCTGAATAGGATGCATGCCCAACTTCTTTGGACTTGATTAATCCCAAAAGGTTTTCTACAACAACAGGGGCCTGTTTACGGATGGCTGCTCCGGTTTTCGCAGTTGGTAAATGTGCAACGTCACCTAATGCGAAAATATTTGGAAAACGAGAGTGTTGTAATGAGTGGATGTCTACATCTACCCAGCCTTTTCCAGGGCCTTCCTGAATGGAAATTTCAGACTCTTGGATGAATTTAGGCGCCGCCTGAGGGGGTGCCAAATGCAACATATCGAAATGAACTTTGATTTCTTTTGAATCATCTAATTCTTCACCCATTGGATTGTTTTCAGGAATGGAATATTCCTCCTCGGGCTTGATATATTTAAAATAGATGTCCTGATTTTTCGCATCGATTCGTACGGGAGCCATAAATGGCTTGAAGTGGATATTACGATCGTGGATGATTTTATTTAATGTTTTTGCAAAATCCGGAACACCGAAAATAATGGTTCCAGGAGTATAGAATGCAACATTAACTTTGTCTCTAATCCCGTGCTTGCGGAAATAGTCTTCGGCCAAATACATAATTTTCTGAGGTGCACCTCCACATTTAATTGGCGTGGTTGGTTGGGTGAAAATCGCATTTCCGCCTTTGAAATTTTTAAGAACTTCCCATGTATGCTCAGGATCTGTGTAATTGGAGCAAACTACCCCTTTGTCCATGGCTTCTTTTAATCCAGGAATTAATTCAGGAGCCATCACCAAGCCGGGTGCCACAATCAAATAATCATATTTCACTTTTCCAGATGAAGCTGTATCAACCTGGTTTTTATGAGGATCAATTCCAGTTGCTTTGTCTTTAATCCATTCAACACCTTTGGGAATATAATCCCCTTCATTTCGTTCGGTGTCTTTAAAATCAAATGTTCCAGCTCCTACCAAAGTCCATGCAGGTTGATAATAATGCTTGTCGGAAGGTTCAATTAGGGCAATCTGAAGATTTTTATCTTTTAGTTTAAGTTGGGCTGCCACTGTGATACCGGCGGTACCTCCACCGATGATTACAATCTGATAATGTTTCATAGCAAAAGGTTATTTTGATAAAGAAAAGGTATAAATATCCTCCACTTAATTTAGTGACATTCGTCACCTTATTGAATGATTTCATCTAATTTGTGAAAAAACTAAAGGGATGTTACTGATTTCTGGAACCTTAGGTCTTATGTGATTTTTATCACATTAGGAAAAATGGCCTAAATTTGATCTAGAATTATATTTTTGTTACCAGAACATCTTTTTTCTAAACTGAACACTATACTTACTCTATTAGCGCATTACAGATGACTACAGAAGAATTAAAAACATACCTTCCCGAATTTACAGATCCAAGACTTCTTGAGACACTTTTGGAAAAAGGACAGGTGATGAATTTGGAGCCTGGTAAAGTACTGATGGAGCCAGGGAAATTTGTCAAGATGGTTCCTATTGTTCTGGAAGGCTCAATTAAAGTGATGCGGATGGATGAAGATGGAAAGGAACTTTTCTTGTATTATTTGGACGCGGGTGAAACCTGTGCGCTTTCTTTGACATGTTGTTCAGCTGCAAGACCAAGTGAGATAAAAGCTGTAGTAGAGGAACCTACGACTATCATCGCAATCCCTGTTTCTCTTCATGAACAACTGACTGATGAGTTTAAGCAATGGAAAGATTTTGTGTCCGAAACCTACCAAAGCCGCTTTCATGAAATGCTCGTGGCACTTGATGCAGTTGCCTTCAAACGGATGGATGAACGCTTGATGCGCTACATCGTCACCAAAATGAAACAACATAAAACAAACGAACTCAATACCACCCATCAAGAAATCGCCAATGAGTTGGGAACCTCAAGAGAGGTAATTTCACGACTTTTGAAGCAGCTCGAGAAAAAGAAATGGATTGAGCTTGGCCGCAATGTGATCTACATTAGAGACGATTTTGAAGAGTTGATCAGCAAATAATTCAGAGCATCACCAAAAGAGGGTTATGTGTCTGATAGGCCATTTCAAATGATTTTCCTTTTGCAAAAAATTGATCCCAAAGGCTTCTCTGAGAATGGCACATTGCAAGCATGGTATCAGGATGTTTCTTTAAAAATTCCTGTAATCCTTGAATCACATCTGAGGAAGTTTGAGAATGTATTTTAGGAAGGTATCCTAATTTTTCTTGAAGGTATTTTTCCAGTCCAAGCATTGAAAGTTTTTCGACAAAACTGTCGGACTTTGAAACATGGATCAACTGTAAATCCATATCCCATAGTTTCGACCAGGTTGCTACCTTTTCAATCATTTGTTCTTCATGGTTGGCTAGTTCTATACCTAAGGTAATCTTTCGAACACTGGATAGAGAGGCTTCTTCTGGGACCAACATCACCGGGGTGGAAGATTCTTTAAGAACATTGACTGCCGTAGAGCCTACCAGCACTTTTTTTAAACCGCTGATTCCATGGGTTCCCATAATTATTAAATCAACTTTCTTTTCTAGGGCCAATCGTGCTAGCTGGATGGAAGGAGTTCCTTCCAATATCTCCGTTTCAAAAGTTGCATGAGGAGATTCGTAGGACCTGACAAGCTCGGCTAAGTGTTTCTTGGCACTTGAGTGCATGCCATCAATTGCAATAGCCGTCTGTGAAGCAAAGTCATAGACCATTTCGATGACATGACTGAGGACAAATGAATTTTGGGTGTCTTGAAACAAACCCAAGGCATACTCCAATGCTTTTTTTGAATTATTGGAAAAATCCAAAGGAATCAGAATTCTCATTTCGGTTTATTTTTTACCTAAGATAAGAAGGATTTATCCCTAGAAACATGAGAAAAATCAATTTGGAAAGAGATAAAAACAACCCGCTTATCATGATCTAATGTCGGAAATTGATGCATGTAAGTCGCCAAAATTCATTCCCTTCCTTTAGTTTGATGTGTTTGGATTTTTATTCTAGCTGTCCAGTATTTGGCAAATAAGGATAGGGTAGGTAATGTAACATTTGTTACTGCTGCTGCCGTAGGGGGTGTCTTACTTTTGTTACTTAATTAGAAAATTCTAGAACTATGGACATCATAATTATTTTAGGTTATTTAGCTGCTATCCTTATCGGAGTTAGTCTTGGACTAATTGGAGGCGGTGGATCTATTCTGACCGTACCTGTATTGGTATATATTTTAAATATAGATCCGGTGTTGGCAACTGCCTATTCACTATTTGTGGTTGGTACCACTTCCTTAGTCGGGGCAGGAAATTACATGCGTCAGGGATTGGTGGATTACAAAACAGCAATTGTATTTGCTATTCCATCTTTTATTGCGGTATTCCTAACCCGAAAATTTCTAGTTCCTTGGCTTCCTGACCCATTGTTTTCAATTGGAGAAATGGAAATAACAAAGAATGTCGGAATCATGGTGTTTTTCGCCATTATCATGTTGGCAGCTTCTTACTCGATGATCAAAGGCAAAAAGAAAGGGTCAGAGGAAGAAGAAAATGGAGAAGTAAAATTCAATATTCCAATGATTGCATTGGAAGGATCTGTTGTAGGTGTCATTACCGGAATTGTTGGTGCAGGAGGAGGATTCTTAATTATCCCAGCCTTGGTTTTATTGGCTCGACTTCCGATGAAGCTTGCAGTAGGAACATCTTTGTTGATCATCGCAGCTAAATCCCTTATCGGATTCTTGGGTGATTTGGGAAACCAAACCATCGACTGGCAAATGCTGTTGATATTTACCGGGCTATCTGTTATCGGGATATTCATCGGTAGTACCCTGTCCAAAAAGATCAATGATAAAGCCTTGAAGAAAGGATTTGGTTGGTTTGTATTGATTATGGGAATTTATATCATTGGCAAAGAATTATTGAGTTTGTAAATCAAAATGTTGGAAAAGTATTTTAAAATTTTTCTTGACGGTTACTACGGATATTGGAATTATCTAAAAAGTGAGATTCTATATCCTTCTTGGCATAATTACTTCTATTGGTTAGTAGGCCTTTCCCTTGTGGTTTGGCTTCTAGAAATAGTATTTCCATGGAGGAAAAACCAGCCAATTTTCCGAAAGGATTTTTGGCTGGATGCCTTTTACATGTTTTTTAACTTCTTCCTCTTTTCGCTGATTGTATACAATTCCTTGAGCAATGTGGTGGTAGAGGCGTTCAATGATTTCTTGGGGCTCTTTGGAGTTACTAACCTTGTGGCTATTGAAGTAGCTACCTGGCCAACTTGGACGCAGTTTCTATTGATGTTTTTGGTAGCCGATTTCATTCAATGGAATACTCATAGACTATTGCATCATGTCCCTTGGCTATGGGAGTTTCATAAGGTTCACCATTCTGTAGAGCAAATGGGTTTTGCTGCCCATCTTCGCTATCATTGGATGGAGACAATTGTCTATAAATCAATTCAATACATTCCGCTAGCAATGATTGGTTTTGGTCTTGATGATTTCTTTATCCTGCATATTTTCACCATTGCTATTGGCCATTTGAATCACGCCAATGTGAAGCTTTCATACGGACCTTTTAAATATATCCTGAATAATCCCATCATGCATTTGTGGCATCATGCCAAACATTTGCCAGAAGGGAGTCATGGTGTAAACTTTGGGATTTCGTTGAGCCTTTGGGATTATTTATTTGGCACGGCTTACATTCCTAATGAAGGACGAGATGAACCACTAGGTTTCGAAAAAATTGAAGAGTTTCCAAAGACCTTCTGGTCTCAAATCACTTATCCATGGCTACGCAAAAAGAAGTAAGACCAACAAACCCACTTAATAATTGGGGAACCGTTTTAATCCTAACCATGACCTTGGGTTTAGCTCCGTTTTTCCCGGAACCTCACTTCTTTGGGAAAGTCCGATGGGTGATGGGAGGTGCTGTTGGTATGAAGTTAATTGATTGGGGGGATTTGGTTTTTCATGGATTCCCTTGGGTTCTTTTGGTTCGGTTAAGTATTATTTCTATTCGGAAAAAATTCGCAAAAGCCTAATTATGTGATTTTAATTACTGCCAAAGGCCTATTGAAGGCTGTATTTTTGAGGCTGTATTAAAAATTGAAATGTAACAACCATGTTTGACTTCTTTAAATCAAAACCTAAAAACTACGAAGATATCTCTGTTGGAGAATTCCATGATTTGATGCTTCAAAAAGACACAGTAATTCTAGATGTGCGTACTCCTGGTGAGTTTTCATCAGGTAAACTTCGTGGAGCTAGAAACATTGATATCATGTCCCGAAATTTTGTGGACCAAATTAAAAACCTTCCAAAGGATAAAACTTATTTGGTTTATTGTCGAAGCGGAAACCGAAGTGGTCAAGCTTGTGAGATTATGGCCGATATGGGTTTTACCAATTGTAAAAATATGGCCCGCGGAATAATGAGTTGGCCATTTGAAGTAGTTTAAAAAATTAAAAGCGGGTCTAGGCCCGCTTTTTTTATCTTTTTGAAATTTTGTTGTTGCTGATTGACCGCTGCCGAGTACATTTAAATCGCTCCATTTGAATACCGGATTTTTTGGAATGTTTTGTACTTCTTCCTTGAACCCTTTCTCTCCACATTCTGAAGCTACTTGCTTTCATATTTTTTCGCATTAGTTGAATCACCTCAGATTCATTGACGCCAAATTGCCGTTCAATTGCGTCAAAAGGAGTCCGGTCCTCCCATGCCATTTCAATGATTCGGTCTAATTCTTCCTCAGAAAACGTCCTATTTTTCTTCATGTTGAAAAAACCATCTTTTCGCCTCGTGGTTTAATTTATGTGCAAAAAATTTCTATTGTTTGGCTAAAGAGGGATCTTCGACTTCATGATCATCCTCCATTATATTATGCTTCTAAAGCTGGACATCCTGTACTAGTCCTTTTTGTATTTGAGCCTTCTTTGATTGCAGCACCTCAAAGTGATCTTCGTCATTGGCGATTTGTATGGGAGAGCTTGATGGATTTACAGGAACAATTAAAGCCTTATCAGGCAGGCATCGCAATTTTCCATGCCGAGGTTTTGGAGGTTTTCGAATTTTTGAGAAAACATTTTGAGATCCAGGGACTTTATTCCCACAAAGAAACGGGCATAGGAATCACCTTTGAACGTGACAAGAAAGTGTCGGCTTTTTTACGAAACGCAATGATTCCCTTGTGTGAATATTCGCAACAAGGAGTCCAAAGGGGTAGAAGAAACCGAAAAGGCTGGCGAGAAGCTTGGTTTGCTTACGCAAAGGAATCCATAGCTCAAATTCCATTAGCAGGGATACCCTTTTTTTCACTACCCCAAGAGCTTTTTGCTTCCTTTCCCAATCAACCGATTCCAGAGGATTGGAAAACTTCCAATGCCTATATGCAAAAAGGAGGGGAGCGATTAGGGTGGAGATACTTGCGAAGCTTTCTAGACCATAGAGTGAAAAATTACAATCGGCACATCAGTAAACCTGAATTGAGCCGAACAGGTTGTAGCCGACTTTCACCTTATTTAGCTTGGGGTTGCCTTTCAATAAGACAAGTGTATCAAGCTTCAGAGGATAAAAAGAAAGAAAGTGGCCAAGCTCGAAACTTTACAAATTTTCAATCCCGACTTCGCTGGCATTGTCACTTTATTCAGAAATTTGAAATGGAGTGCCGGATGGAGTATGAGCCGATCAATAGGGGTTTCCTGGATTTTTATACTTCCCCGAATGAAGCTTTCATCAAAGCCTGGGAAACAGGACAAACAGGTTTTCCTTTGGTAGATGCTTGTATGCGTTGTTTGATTCAGACAGGGTACCTTAATTTTCGCATGCGAGCCATGTTGGTTTCTTTTTTGACACATCATCTAAAACAAAATTGGATAAGTGCCGCTAACCATTTGGGTCGGATTTTCTTGGATTTCGAACCGGGAATTCACTATCCACAAATTCAGATGCAGGCCGGAGTTACTGGTATAAATACTGTTCGGATTTATAACCCAGTAAAGCAATCGCAAGATCATGATCCCGAAGGAGTTTTTATTAAAAAATGGGTTCCTGAATTATCCAAAGTTCCAGGGAAATTGATTCATGAACCATGGAAAATAGCTCCCTTGGAACTTGAGGAATTTGGATTACGCTTAGGCGTGGACTATCCTTTTCCAATTATTGATTTGGAAAAAGCTGCGAAAGAGGCTAGAGATCGGGTTTGGGGGGCTCAGAAAATGCCAGCAGTAAAAAAGGAGGCTGAACGAATTCTTTCTAAACATACGTTGCCAAATCGATGGGCTTGATATGAAAAAGCAGTTTTTACCACAAAAAATTTGTCCCGTATGCAATAGGCCATTTTCTTGGCGAAAAAAATGGGAGCGAAATTGGGAGCATGTGAAGTATTGTTCCAAGCGATGCGCTGGGAATTCTAAGAAAATTAGCGATAAACCATCGCATACCAAGTGACCCAGATGAGCAAGGGTAGGAAGTAGGATAGCAGAATGACCCAAACGGACTCCTGTATACTTCTTCTGCTGATACTATGAAATCCTAATACCCATACCGCACCATAGATTAATTCAAAGAAATTAAAAGTTCCAAATGGGTAGCGGAGACGTTCTTCTACCTGTTCATAGCCTATAAAACTCAAAAGCGACAGAGGTCTATTTTCTTGGATTTCGAGGTAGGTGATAGATGTATCGGGATTTAAATAAATCAAAAAACGAACTAATTCAGGAAGTAGAAAAACAATCTCGGCAACCAAAGCGAATTCCCAGAGTTCTTTGTAAGGAACCTTATAGCCCAGCGCAAATGCTCCCACCCATATTAGAAAAGATATGACCGTAAATTTCCACAAAAGGGCAAAAGGAGTCCATATATATTCCAGTGTGTTAAAAATATAGAAAAAGGTCAGGGCTCCGGATTTCTTTAAATTTTGTGAATCTGGAATTGCTTCAACGATTAACGTGTTTGTTAAAAAGCGAATGAGTACAAACAATAAAACCAAAAGCAAAAAATAAAGTCGTTTGTCAAAATCTAGGAGCTCTTGAATTCGTTGTGATAATCGACTTGAAGGTAATGCCATGGTAATAGAAGAGTATGTGGAAAGATAGCATATTTATCAGTTTTAGAGGTAATTTTGCATCCATGAGGGGAAAATTTCAAATGTTGTTTTGGCTATGGATTCTTGGTACCATGGGGATTTCTACGGAAATATCTTTGGCCCAGTCGCCTCCAGCAGATAGCCTGTATGAGGCCAACGTATCTCCTTATTTACTTTTGGATCGTGGATTACAATACCGGATTACGAAATCCATCAACAGCATGTACAATTTTGATTTTGAAACAGCTGAACGGGATTTTCGGGTTATTGCTTATCAATATCCAGAGCACCCCTTGCCGGAATTTTTGATGGCTTTAGGTTACTGGTGGAGAATTGAGATAGATGTAACCAATGAAAAATACGATGATTTATTCTTGGGTTATTTAGATAGGGCCAATGAAAAAGCAGAAACGCTCTATGACTTGGATCCTACAAATAAGGAGGCGGCCTTTTTTTTAGCGGCAGGTTATGGTTTTAAAGGAAGATTATTAGCCGAGCGAAAAAGTTGGACGAAGGCAGCGTGGGCAGGAAAAAACGCGCTAAAATACATGGAACTCAGTCGAGGAGAAGAGGAATTCAACCCTGAGTTACTTCTTGGAGATGCCTTGTTTAATTATTTTGCCGAGTGGATTCCTGAAAACTATCCATTGCTAAAACCTGTCTTGGCCCTATTTCCAAAAGGGAACAAGGAATTGGGCTTACAACAATTAGAGGAGGTTGCTAGTAATGCCTTTTATACTCGGATAGAGGCTATGTATTTTTTATTCAGGCTTTATGCATCTGAGGAAAAAAAGCCCTATGAAGCACTCCGGATATCTTCTTATTTGCACGAGAAATTCCCCAATAACCCTTATTTCCATCGCTCTTATGCCCGGCATTTATATACTGTGGGGAGATGGGTCGAGGCTGTAGAAGAGTCTGAGGAAATCTTAAAACGAATTGATGAAGGTTGGGAGGGATACGAATCCAATAGTGGCCGACATGCGGCATTTTACTTGGGTCAATTTGAGGAACGAATTGGAAATCGGGATAAAGCCAAATATTATTATTTGAAAACCATTTCGTACGGAGAAGAATCAGAATCCCAAGAAAGTGGATATTACCTCCATGCATTGGTTCAATTAGGACAAATTGCATTAGAGGAAGGTCAAAATAAGCTAGCCAAAGAATATTTTAAGAAGGTAAAGAAATACGCAAAGCGTAAACACCCCGCCCATCAGGCAGCGAGAGATTTTATCAAAAAGAATAAACTTTAACTCAAGAGTTTACGTTTTTTTGATTTGAGACAAGAGAAAATTTGAAAATTTCTTAAATGATTGAAGGATTTGAATTATTTCTTTGCCAAAATCGACCGAAAATTGAATAAAATTTCGATTTTTGTCATCTAAAAAGTTTTAAGCGGTTTAAAACTTTCAGTAAATATTATAAATTTGCACCATATTATATTTTGTATATGCAAGAGAACATAGATAATAGTATCCGAATCAAGTTTGACAAAATTGACCGAAAAATCCTTGAGATTCTTCAGGCCAATGCAAAGATAACCAACGCCCAACTTTCAAAGGATATTGGTTTATCTCCAGCTCCGACCTTGGAGCGTGTAAAGAAATTGGAGCAGTCAGGCATTATCAAGAGTTACCATGCTAAACTTGATCCAGAGAAAATTGGATTGGGAGTTAGTACTTTTGTATTGGTAAGTCTAATTGGTCATAACAAAGCAAACATTGATGCCTTCATGAAGGAAATTAACGGGATTCCGGAAGTCATTGAATGTCATCACATTACGGGTACAGGCGATTTCATTCTTAAAATCATCGCAAAAGATATCACGGCATATCAGAAATTAATGCTTGAAAAAGTATCAGAAATCAAGGAGGTAGATTCCATGCAATCCATGGTCATTCTTTCTACCTTTAAGGATTCAAAAGTATTGCCTATTCCCGCTTAATTGAATTGGAAAAAATAATTGGAGGGGTGGCGTAAGTCACCCTTTTTTTATGCTATGGAAAATCCTTGGAAAACCCTTAAAATCAAGCCTCTATACGAGAATCCCTGGATTAAATTGGAAGAACATGATATTCTAAATCCAGCTGGTAATCCTGGAATTTATGGGAAGGTTCATTTTAAAAATAAAGCTTTGGGTATTATTCCCATTGATTCAGAGGGGAATACTTGGTTGGTTGGTCAATATCGTTATACCCTTGAGGCTTATTCTTGGGAAATCCCCATGGGAGGAGGCCCTATTGGTCAGGACATCCTTCAAAGCGCACAACGTGAATTGAAAGAGGAGACGGGTTTAATTGCTTCACGTTGGACCGAAATCATGAAAATCCATACTTCCAATTCTGTGACAGACGAAGAAGGTTTTGTTTTCCTTGCGGAAGAATTAACGCAAGAAGAACCGGAGTTTGAAGAGACTGAAGTCCTACAGATAAAGAAATTGCCTTTCCAAGAAGCTTTGAATTGGGTAATGGAAGGAAAAATTACAGATGGAATTAGTATTGCCGGAATCTTAAAAGCTGCAAGAATCTTAGGCTATTTGGAATGAAAATAAGGGAGCATTTTTCAATTACTTTTCAACTTGCCTATCCTGTCATTTTAAGTCAATTGGGGCAAGTGATGGTTGGTGTGGCAGATAGCATGATGGTCGGGCAATTGGGTGCTTTGCCACTGGCAGCCGCCTCATTAGCAAATTCAATTTTTTTCGTCTTGATGATGTTCGGAATGGGGGTTTCTATGGGGATTACACCTTTGGTTTCCATAGCCGAAGGAAAGGGAAAAGTCAAGAGAATTGGTCAATTGCTACGTCATGGACTGTGGATCAACCTATTTACAGCCTTGATTCTAACCTTTATTGTTTTGGGGCTTTCTTCGGGTTTATCGGCACTTGATCAGCCTCAGGAGGTCGTTGATGCTGCTATTCCTTATCTTTTTGTAATCAGTGCCTCAATGCTGCCATTTATGGTTTTTCAGGCTTTTAAGCAGTTTGCAGAAGGATTAAGTCAAACCCGGCAGGCTATGTATGTGACCATTTTTTCCAATTTGGTCAATGTGTTTTTAAACTGGGTATTGATTTTTGGAAAATTGGGTTTTCCGGAAATGGGATTGATGGGAGCAGGATGGGCAACTCTAATTTCCCGGGTATTAATGGCCCTATTGATGGGAGCCTATGTTTTGGGGTCCAAACGCTATCGGCAATTCAATTTAAGTCTGGGTTTAAAAAAAATCAGTTTTCCCATGATTACTCGGATTTTGAAAATTGGTATTCCCACAGGATTCCAATTTATATTCGAGGTTAGTGCCTTTGGTTCGGCAGCTATTATGATGGGTTGGTTGGGTGTTACAGCGCTTGCCAGTCATCAGATTGCTATTAATTTGGCTTCCATAAGCTATATGATGGCAGCAGGTTTGGGCACTGCGGGAATGGTTCGGGTAAGTAATCAAATTGGAAGGAATGATTACAAGACCATGCGGGAAGCAGGAATGATGGTATTTGCGATGGTTTTGATGATTATGAGTACTTCGGCCATTCTATTTATTAGCCTGAAAAATTTTCTTCCTACGCTCTATATAGATGATCCGGATGTCATTGCCACTTCAGCGGTTCTTTTGGTAATTGCAGGAATGTTTCAATTATCAGATGGTGTTCAAGTTGTTGGCTTGGGAGTGCTAAGGGGAATGGAAGATGTTCGCTTTCCCACTTGGCTGACTTTTATTGCATATTGGATAATCGGTCTTCCCTTGGGGTATTTATTGGCTTTCGAATGGGGATATGCAGAAAGAGGAATTTGGTATGGTCTATTGATTGGACTTACTTTAACAGCAGCCCTGCTCTTTTATCGGTTTTACAAATTGAGTCAAAAAGCAATTCAGTTGGGAAAGGTCTGAAATGTTTTTTCTATTTTTCTGATGAAAATTTAAAACCTAATTTCTCCCATCATGAAGCAATACTTTTTGTTTTTATCAGTCATTCTCTTGTCTTTTAATCCTAGCCATGCGCAGGAGCCGGCAGTTTTGCCTCTTAAAGCCCAGGCAGAATTGATAGATTCCTGGCTGGATGAACGTATTGAAATCGTTTTGCCTAATCTGATGACAGAAACGGGCATAGATATGTGGGTGGTGATTTCGCGAGAATACAATGAGGATCCAGTAATTCGAACTTTATTACCCGCAACCTGGATGGCCGCCCGAAGACGTACTATTTTGGTTATGTACCAACCCCAGCCGAATGCAAAAGTGGAAACCTATGCTATTGCGCGATATGATGTAGGAAAAGCATTTAAAAGAGCTTGGGATCCTGAAAATCAACCTAACCAATGGAAGGCATTGATGGAGTTGATTTCTGAAAAAAATCCAAAGAAAATCGGCTTGAATATGGCAAAGGACTATGGTCATGCCGATGGATTAACTCACTCAGAGTATGAGGATTTCATGGCCTACTTGCCTGAGGCATTCCAAGATCAGGTAGTTTCAGCACAGACATTGGCCGTTCGGTGGTTGGAAACACGAACATCATCGGAGATGGCTACCTACCGGCATATCCAAGAATTGGCACATTATATTATTCAAGAGGGGCTTTCTGCCCGTGTCATTACTCCAGGAAAAACCACTACGGAAGATGTAGTATGGTGGTATCGGGAAAAAATCAAGGAAATGAAGCTTGACACTTGGTTTCACCCAACCGTAGATATCCAACGTCCTGATCCGGATTCAGATGGGGCAACGCGATCTTTTTTTTCGAGACCTTCGGAAATGACGATCATGCCGGGAGATTTGCTGCATATTGATTTTGGTATTACCTATCTCCGCTTGAATACCGATACACAGGAGTTGGCTTATGTCCTAAAACGAGGCGAAACAGAAGTGCCGGCATATCTGCAAAAGGCTTTTGAAGTGGGGAATCGTTTGCAGGATATTTTGACAGATAACTATGTAACTGGCAGAACTGGAAATGAGATTCTTCGGGCAGCTCGTTCTCAAATGGAAAAGGAAGGAATCAGAGGAAGTATTTACACACATCCGCTTGGGTCTTATGGTCATTCTGCCGGCCCTACAATTGGAATGTGGGATAATCAGGGAGATACACCGGGAGCAGGAGATCATCCTCTTTATGCCAATACGGGTTATGCTATCGAACTCAATGCGGTTGTGTATGTAGAAGAGTGGAAGAAGGATGTGCGAATTATGCTAGAGGAGGGAGCGTTTTTTGATGGAGAGAAAGTTACCTATTACAATGGAAGGCAGCGTAAGATTTTAGCTATTCCTCGGACTTCTGATTACTTAGGGAATTAATAAAAGGGGCGAAAGCCTCTTTTTTGTGATAATTGGAAATTTTCCCACGACTTTTTTAAAACGGATGATTTTCTTTTAAACTTTTTGTAATTTTTGAATATGGGTAGGATGAAAACCACATTGCTATGTTCAGTCTCGATAATGTTGGAACTGTCTTATTGATCATTCTTATTTTTTTGGAATTTGTCTTTGCCTGGAGAAAAAAATTAGGTGAAGATCTTCTGAAAGATATGATGGCCAATTTTTCTGTGGCTCTAATGATTTTGCCAGTTGGTTTAATAATGAAAGGAATTGCTTTTGGGCTTTATTCTTTGGTGTATAATTTCTCTTTTTTTAAGCCGGAGTTAAGTATTGGGATGTGGGTTTTTGGGTTTATTGCCTGTGATTTTATCATGTATTTGTGCCATCTTTTGGGCCATAAATCCAGGTTTTTCTGGGCCGCTCACGTTACCCATCATTCTTCGTTACATTTTAATTTTTCAGTAGGTATACGGGTAAATCTTTTTCATGCATTATATCGATTTCTATTTTGGACACCACTGTGTTTAATCGGAATACCACCTCTGATTATCTTACTACATGAATCTGTTTCTTATTTATGGAGTGTAATGATTCATACTGAAAGGGTGAAAAAGCTGGGATGGTTGGATTATATTTTTAATACTCCATCCAACCATAGAGTACATCATGGAAGTAATCCTCAATATTTGGATAAAAATCTTGGGGGGATTTTGATAGTTTTTGATCACATTTTTGGGACTTATCTGCCTGAAACTGAAAAACCTATTTATGGTATTACGGACAATATCTATTCTCACAATCCATTAGATATTTTGCTTCATGAATACAAAAGTATTTTTAATCAATTGCCAAAAATCCCGAGTTGGAAAGGTAGGCTTCAGTATCTCTTTTTAGCTCCGGGTTCGGAAAAATGGAAAAATCAATTAAACCCAAGTCCTGAGTTAAGCAACTCTTTATACCCTTCTGTAGGTGAAAGAACTGATTAATTAAAAAGGGTGGGTACCCTGGATTTTTGCTGGTTTTTTCTCATTAATCTTATGAGGATTTATAGTTTGCCTGCTTGGTAAAAAGTAGCATCACTAGAGCCAAACCTGCCATGGAGGCGCAAAAGATGAATACCCGGGGGAAATTATTGGAATTGTTCCCGTATATAAGGCTTGAAAATATCGCTCCTAAACCAATTCCACCCTCCAAAAATATGTACATAGTTGCCAAAGCCCTTCCTCGATAAGCATCTAAAGACAAATCAATTACCCAAGCTGCAGTTGTAGGGCTGTTCATTCCTACAGCCGAACCAAATAATATTCCTGCCACAAATAGCATCCATTTACTGTCGGCCAAAGCAATGGTTAACATGGCTAAAATCATCAAGAAAGCAGCCATTCGTAATACGGGAACTCGCCCATAACGATCCGAAGCTCTTCCTGCTACGAGTCTTATTCCTAGGGAGGATAAAGTGAAAATCGCAAAGAATAAGCCTTTGTTTTCTATGCCTAAATGCTCACTGAAATCAGGGATAATGGTCAAGACGGCACCAAAAGAGAATACTGAGAAAAAAAGGATAAGGGAAGGTAATAGAACTCGTTTTTCTATGATTTCATCTTTCTTAAGTCGGAAATGATGAAAGCTGAATCGCTCTGGTTCTGATACTGTTTCTTTCAGGCGAATTAATATCAAAATGGAAAATATGGCCGTAAACGCAGATGCATAAAAAAGGTATTCGATTGGCCAAAATGTGGCAATCCAACCTCCAATCGCTGGACCGGCGGCCATTCCTAAAGAACCAAAAAGAGACTGTATTCCCATGGCTTCTCCTCGGCTGTAAAAAGGAACAATATCAGCAACATAGGCTGAAGTTCCGGTAGGAGTAAATCCAGTCGAAAATCCATGGATAAATCGTAGAAATAAAAATCCGCCAACAAAACTTAAAATGGGATATAAAAGACCCGATATAAAGCAAACAGTCGCTCCAAATATCATTACTGGAATTCTCCCAATTTTATCAGCCAATTTCCCTGAAAATGGGCGAGATAATCCAGCTGACAAGGTGAAAAGTGAGATGATTAATCCTTTGTAGTCTTCCCCGCCAAGGGACGACAGATAAGAGGGGAGTTCCGGAATAATCATGTTGAAGGAAGAAAAAAATAAAAAGGAGCTCAGACAGAGCAAGAAAAAATCCAGCGTGAAAAAACTAGGTAAAAAGGATTTTTTCATAGTTGATGGTTAAGAAAAAAGGCCGGATAGTACCGGCCGTTATTATTCCTTGTTTGCTTCTTCCTCGCTTTGTGCTAACAGGTAGGCCTTCATAAATTCATTTAAGCCGCCATCTAACACATATTGGGTATCTGATGTCTCGTATCCGGTACGGTTATCTTTAACCAATTTGTATGGGTGAAGAACATAGTTTCGGATTTGCGAACCAAAGTCTACTCTCAGTTTTGAAGCTTCAATTTTGGCTAGTTCCGCATTTCGTTTTTCGAGCTCCATTTGGTACAACCGGGATTTAAGCATTTGCATCGCCTTTTCTCGGTTTGCCAGTTGAGAACGTTCGATTTGACAGACCACTACAATACCAGTAGGCTTGTGAGTCAATTGAACTTTGGTTTCTACCTTGTTCACATTTTGTCCTCCCGCACCACCAGAACGGGAAGTTTGCATTTCTACATCAGCTGGATTGATCTCGATTTCGATCGTGTCATCCACTTCTGGATATGCATAGACCGAAGCGAAAGAAGTGTGTCTTCTTCCTCCAGAGTCAAAAGGTGAAATTCGAACCAATCGATGAACCCCTGTTTCTGATTTCAAAAATCCATAGGCTAATGGACCTTCAAATTCTAGGGTTGCGGATTTGATACCAGCAACTTCTCCAGGCTGAACATCTACCTCCCGAACTTTGTAACCATTTTTCTCACCCCACATGATGTACATTCGCATCAAGATGGAAGCCCAGTCGTTACTTTCTGTACCGCCTGCTCCAGGATTAATTTCAAGAACGGCATTGAGTTGATCCTCTTCTGAGGAAAGCATTTTCTTGAGTTCGAGTTCTTCAACAGCCTTTTTAGCCTTTTCGAACTCTGTTTTTATTTCATCTTCACCCACTTCATCAGCGGTGTAGAATTCATAAAGTACTTCCAAATCCTGGATAATCTGTTCCAAATCTTCATAAGAAGAGGTCCAGCCTTTCCGAACCTGGATTTGTTTCATTGTCTTTTCTGCTTCTTCTGGATTAT
The DNA here is from genome assembly GCF_013373065.1 of Algoriphagus sp. Classification (GTDB taxonomy): domain Bacteria; phylum Bacteroidota; class Bacteroidia; order Cytophagales; family Cyclobacteriaceae; genus Algoriphagus. The sequence continues at coordinate 58,816 of NZ_JABXIN010000005.1, read as the reverse complement.
TCCAAAAGTCGGGCTGAGAGGAGACGGCCTCTAGATCTTGGATTTCTGCTTTCTTCCGATCGTAGTCAAAGATACCTCCTTAAAGCCGAGGTGCGAGCTTTCAAGTCTTTCAGTTGTTCCGAAGTCATGATAGATGATTAAAATTTCAAGCTGCAAAAGTCTCAAAAATTTCTGCTTTTGGCAAGAAGAATGGATTTAATCCATCCGCATGAGAATAATTTGCAATTTATTTCTCCCTGTATTTTTGAAGGTCTTGTAACGAACCGGAAGCAATGCGATACCGGTTCCGACTAAAATCCCTCCAATAATCCCTACCTCACGGTCTATGGTAAGCTCACCTTGCTGATAAATTGAATTAATCGCATCGACGCTTAACAACATAAGACCTGATCCGAGTACCAAAAAATTTAGAGCTTTCAGTCTCGCATTTCTCTTATCCTTGTTTTGAATGTCTATTTCTAGAATGTCGTTTGGAGAGATGATATTTTCAGACATATAAATGTAATCCGTGCTAAACTCTTTGATCACATCTGTCACGAAATAGCCCAGTTTTTTACTTTTATAAGTGATCTGTTCCCCAGGATAATAACGGATTTGTGACTTGAGGTTACTTCCTCGCTTGAGTAATAAAAAGTCCGATGATTGGGCAGATGCAAATCCTATCCAGATGAAGCAAATCAGAAAAAGCAGGAATCGTTTCATTCAAAAGTTCAAATACCAAATCAATAGGTCCTAGTTTAGGGATTTTATTTCGAATTTGATAGTATCCTAAAAAAATACCTTTTTAAAGAAAGTTAAAAAAGGCTGCCTTTTCAGACAGCCTTTCATGATTTTAAGTAGAGAGGATTTTCGCTACTCTGAAATCATCCTCATCAACGGTTTTATCATCTACGATAGCTTTTTTGATCGGAGTGTAAACAACCTTATGGTTGATCAATCCGGCCATTACATCATATTTTCCATGTAAAAGCCCTTCAACTGCAGCTACTCCAAGCTTAGAAGCGAGCAATCTATCAAAGGAAGAAGGAGCTCCGCCACGTTGAAGGTGGCCCAAAATGGTAACCTTGATATCGTAGTAGGGAAGGTATTTCTTTACTTTAGAAGCGATTTCTGCCGCTCCACCACTTTTTCCTCCTTCAGCCACGATCACAATATTTGATGTTTTTTTGGCCTTAGTTCGAACTTTTAATTTTTCAACCAATTCCTCTACAGGCATTTTTTTCTCAGGAATTAAGATTGCCGCAGCTGCCGAACCAATACCGGCATTGATGGCGATAAATCCAGCATCCCTTCCCATTACTTCTACAAAAAACAGGCGGTCGTGGGAAGTTGCCGTGTCACGGATTTTATCAATCGCCTGAATAGCTGTATTACATGCTGTGTCAAAACCAATTGTTGAATCTGTTCCGGAAAGGTCGTTGTCAATTGTCCCAGGCAAACCAACAGCTGGTATTCCAAACTCCTTATAGAATAAATGGGCTCCAGTCAAGGAACCATCTCCACCAATAACAACCAAAGCATCAATGCCATGTGATCGGAGGTTTTCGTACGCTTTCTGACGACCTTCAGGAGTCCTGAATTCTTCACTTCGGGCAGATTTCAGAAAGGTACCACCACGCTCTAATACATGAGCAATATTCTTGGAGTCTAGTTTTTTAATCTCATTATGGATCATACCCTCGTATCCTCGGTAGATTCCAAACATTTCAATGTTGTAATAAAATCCGGTTCTTACGGCGGCACGGATAGCAGCATTCATTCCAGGGGAGTCTCCACCTGAAGTTAATACTCCGATGCGTTTAATTACTTTAGGTTCCATTAGGCTTGTGTTAAGGCTTTAAACATGAGTTCGGCTGAAGCAGGATTTGTTGCTAAAGGAATATTATGAACATCACAGATTCTCATGAGCATTTGAACGTCTGGTTCATGCGGATGTTTATCCAAAGGGTCCCTGAAAAAAATTACCATTGCCAATTCCTTTTGGGCTGCCATTGCCGCAATCTGTGCATCTCCACCAATTGGACCAGAAAGCAATTTTTTTACTTTAAATCCAGCTTTTTCAATGTGGGAGCCAGTAGTGCCCGTGGCTACTAATTCGATATCTTCCTTATGAAGACGATCCTTAAAACCGCTTAAAAAATGGACCATATCGGCTTTTTTGCCATCATGGGCAATGAGAGCAATTTTCATAAATTCAGTTTAATAGGTTCGAGCCAAAGTTAGGAAAAAATCCCATTTACAGATTCCTTGACAAGGATTTAACTATTGCTTGTAGTTTTTAAATAGCTTGAAAATTTCTTTATTTATTTGAAGCAAGCTTCAATAAAAAGGCGTATTCCAGTGCTAGTTCCTTGAGTGCTTGAAATCTTCCTGAAGCTCCTCCATGACCAGCTTCCATGTTTGTATGGAGAAGTAATAGGTTTTTGTCAGTTTTTAGCTCTCGAAGCTTGGCAACCCATTTGGTAGGTTCCCAATATTGAACTTGCGAATCATGCAGTCCTGAGGTCACTAACATATGCGGATATGCTTGAGCGGTCACTTGATCATAAGGGGAATAGGAGAGCATGTAATGGTAATATTCCGAATCATTTGGATTTCCCCATTCCTGATATTCTCCAGTTGTCAAAGGAATACTTTCATCGAGCATGGTTGTAACCACATCCACAAACGGAACCGCAGCAATCACACCATCGAATAAATCAGGGCGCATATTGATAACTGCGCCGATAAGTAAGCCTCCAGCACTTCCTCCCATTCCATACAAGCGGTCTTCCTGAGTGTATTTTTGTTCAATCAAATGCTTGGCACAAGAAATGAAATCGGTAAACGTGTTTTTCTTTTTTAATAATTTTCCGTCTTCATACCATTTTCGTCCTAGATCTTCACCTCCTCGGACATGTGCAATTGCAAATACGAATCCTCTATCCAACAGACTCAAGCGATTACTGGAAAAATAGGCATCAGAACTGTATCCATAGGATCCATAGGCATATAGTAAGAGCGGGTTCGTGCCATCTCCATGGAAAAGCGGTTTTTTATAAACCAATGAAATTGGGACCATAGTATTATCTTCTGCCTTTGCCCAAATCCGAGCAGATTCAAACTCACTGGCATCATAACCCCCTACTATTTCCTGCTGCTTGAGTAATTTTTTCTCCCGTGTCACCATATGATAATCAAAGGTAGAAGCAGGAGTGATGAGGGAATTGAATCCAAACCTGAGGTATTCGGTATTGAATTCTGGGTTATGACCAATCCATGCCGTATACGCTTCTTCTCCAAAATCCAATGAATGTCCAGGGCTACCATCCCAAGGTTGAATCATCAATTGGCTCAGCCCATTGTATCGTTCATGGGAGACAAAAAATCCTGAAAACAGGTCAAAATCCTCTATTAAAACTTCTTCTCGGTGCGGGATAAAGTCCTCCCAATTTTCCAATGAAGGGTTGTCGATGGGAGCTTTAACAATTTTAAAATTTTGAGCCTCATGATTGGTTCGGATCCAAAAGTGGTCTCCAAAATGATCGGCCGCATATTCCAAATGTGGAATTCTAGGTTGTAGAATAGTCCATTCTTGAAGTGGCTTATTGGCATCCACAAATCGAATTTCAGAGGAGATGGTACTTTCGGAATGGATTAAAAGAAAGACTTCCGATTTGGTTTTGTGAACATGGCAGCTAAACTCCTCATCGTCCTCTTGAAATACCAAGCGATCTTTTTTAGGATTGGAATGAATAGTATGAAGGTAAATCTGAAAGGCTCGCAAAGTTTTTTGATCTTGTCGGCTATAAAAAACATTCGTATCATCTGCGGCCCAAGTCAAGTTACCTGTTGTATTGGAAATGGAATAGGGTAGGAGTTCTCCGGTGGATAAATCCTTAAAAAATATAGTATAGATTCTTCTGCCCACTTCATCCATAGCGAAGGCAAGGTATTTTTGGTTATGACTGATGGCCATGCCACTCACCTGACAGTAGGATTTCCCTTCGGCTAATTCGTTGACATCCAATAAGATTTCTTCAGTAGCTTCGAGACTTCCTTTTTTTCTACAATAAATAGGATATTCTCCCCCTTTTCGATATCTCAGGTACCAGAAGTATCCTTTTTTGAAATATGGAACGCTTTGGTCGTCTTCCTTTATTCTTGATTTCATCTCGTGAAACAAAGATTCCTGAAGTTCTTCCGAATCTTTCATTTGTTCTTTGAGATAAGCATTTTCGGCTTCAAGGTATTGGATCACTTCTGGGTTTTCACGATCCCGCATCCAATAGTATGGATCCACTCGTCTATGACCATGTTTTTCTAATATTTCTGGAATTTTCTTGGCTTCGGGTTTCATGAGTAATTCGATTTTGAGCTTGCAATTTTAGTGAAAATCTATTGTCAGTTTTCTTAAATCCGAGCTATAAATTCGAGTCTGTTTGTAGGAAAATTCAATTAGAAAATAAATTCTATTGAAAAAAATGAATTTCCAGTTGTGAAAGTTGGAAAAAAAGTAAGTTCTTGAAAGAATATATTATCAACCATTAATTCAACTCGTATGGGAATGCTTAAAGAGTTTAAAGAATTTGCGGTCAGGGGAAATGTGATTGACCTGGCTGTAGGTGTAATCATTGGAGGTGCTTTCGGAAAGATTGTATCTTCATTTGTCAATGATGTGGTTATGCCTCCTATTGGACTTTTGGTGGGAGGAGTCGATTTCAAGAATCTTGCGTGGACACTGAAGGAAGAAGAAGTGGATGCAGCAGGAGAAACGATCGCTGCCGTAACCGTTAACTACGGTATGTTTATCCAAAATGTGGTGGATTTCATTATCGTCGCATTTGTGATCTTCTTGGCCATTAAAGGAATCAATAAGATGAATAAGAAGGAGGAGAAAAAAGAAGCAGCAGCACCGCCACCCTCACCACCAAAATCTGAAGTACTTCTTGAAGAAATTCGAGATTTGCTGAAAAAGCAATAAAAAAAGAAAAGCTCCATTTGGAGCTTTTTTTATGGTCTTCGGTCTTGCCTTTGGCGTTGATAAAGCATTCTAGCAAAATCACGATTCAATCCGTTCAGTTTTAAGACCTGTTGATAGCTGATCACTTGAGAGACTTTTTCGACAAACTCTTCTTCCTCTTTTATCATTTCCTTTTGAATAGTAAACCGCTGTGTGATTAATTGTTTGGCTTGATCTTCCGTTAGATCCTCTTCTTGATTCTTGGGATTTAAACCAGCGATTTTTTTAAGGTTTGCTTCTCTCTTTTTGTTGAATTCATTAAAGATCGGCCAGAATTTTTCAGCTTGTTCAGTACTTAAGTCCAAGCGAGTCGTAATAAATGCTACACGAGCCGCTTCTAGCTTTTCAGAGTCAATATTCCCACGCCGTTGTCCAAAACTTAGATTGACGACTAGGAATAAGAAGAATAAGAGTAAACCAGTTTTTTTCATTGCTCGGTAGGAGTTAGGTATTCATCAGTAAATATTTCTTCTAGAAAGGGAATTTCCTCTTCAATTATTTCATCCAAAACAAGATCAGGCTGATCGCTCATGCTAAGCACATCTTCTGCTGACCAATAATTTGCATCAATGTAAAGATTGACCTCATCCTCTAATGCTATCCATTCAGAAGTTTCATTCGCGGGATAGAATGTGTAAATCCCAACGGTAAGGAAGAGAAGGAAAACAGCAGCCCATTTTACCCAGCCCCAGTCGTTTTGGGGATGGACTTTTTGAAGGATTTGATCCGGAAGAGTTTCGAAATATCCCTCTGGAGCATTCATTTCCGAAAATTTGGGTAATTTTTCCATACTGTAAGTTTAGACTTTGATTCTCATTGAAGGTTTATTCTTTCTTCAGATATTCTTCAACTTTTTTGACTGCATGATGATAACTTGCCTTCAAAGCACCCACACTTGTCTCAGTTACTAAGGCCATTTGTTCATAGGTCATGTTTTCTTGGTATTTCAGGTTGAATACCAAGCGTTGTTTTTCAGGCAATTTTAGGAGCGCCTTTGCCAGTTTTTTTTCGATTTCACTTCCATTCAAACTATCCGGACGATCAATGTAGGACTCTAGTCGCTCCTGATGGTCATCGATGGAAAAGAAGAATCGTTTTTTCTTTTTTTTCAAGTAGGTCAAGGTTTCGTTGACCGCAATTCGATAGAGCCAGGTATAAAGCCCAGCATTTTCTTGAAATTTATCCAAATATCGAAACGCTTTGATGAAGGTGTTTTGCGTCAAATCGTCCGCATCCTCATGGATAAGCACCATTCGTCGAATTACTTGATAGATTCTTCGTTGGTACTGCTCGATCAGGAATCGGAATCCTCGCTCTTTACTTTGGGGATTTCGAATAAGCTGAAGGATTTCCTGATCATTTATTTTTTCCATTGTAGCTTAGACTACATTTGAAAGTCAAGGTTTATTCTATTCAAAATAGCGTCCAATTAAAAACGGAGCTAAGGGCACGAATTCCAAGTAAAAAAGTGAGCAAAACAATTATTACCGATAAAACTTGAATCCAGACAGGATTTCGGTTTGCATGCATCCATTTTTTTTGATTGGAAACCCAAATCAACCAAATGCTGATAAAGGGCAATAAAATTCCATTTGCAACTTGTGCTATGGTAATCAATTGTACAGGTCTTATTCCAAAGGAGGCAAAAATCAATCCCAAGCCCATGATTAGGATGAATGATAATCGCATCGGAGTGCTCTGGGTAGATTGGTCTTTTCCCAAAAGTCCACAAATTACCAAGGCAGCGGCGAGGGGTGCTGTAATGGAGGAGGTTAGACCTGCAGCCATTAATCCAAAACCCATGAGGTATATTCCGGTATTTCCAAAAACTGGCTGTAGGCCTTGAGCAACAGCCGATGCATCACTGATATTTTCACTTTGATTAGAAACACCAACAATTAAAATTGCCATTGATACCAATCCTCCCAAAAGCACCGACAAACCTATATCCCAACGCATCCAATTCAAAGAATTTGTGGTTTTCCATTTGTTTTTGGCCAAGGAGGCATAAAGAAATAAATTGTAGGGAACAACTGTAGTTCCAATCAAGGCGACTACCGAAGAACTGTTATCACCCGATATTTTTGGAATAAATCCTTTTAAGACAAGAGCCCAATCAGGATTGATGGCAATAGCAGTGTAAAGGAAAGACAGCGACATTCCAATGACTAGGAAAATCAGAATACGTTCAATTAGCTGATAATTAGCAAACCATAGAAGAAGAAGAGCAAGAAGGCCTATTAGAAAATTACCAGTCTCTAGGGTGAGTCCTGCCAAATTCCACTTTGGAAACGTAAAAAACACTTCCAACCCAAGTCTTGCTCCAGTAAGATTGCCAGATTCATAGGCGATATTTCCTATTACAATCGCTCCAAAAACCAACAATACCTGAATAATTTTAAAAATGGTACTGCTTTTTTGGGATTGAATTAGTTCGGCTAAATCCTTTTTTGTTGCGATTCCGATTCTTCCTGCCATCTCTTGTAGCACAACTGTAATCAAAATCGACAGAGCGACCGCCCAAAGCAGTTCATAACCAAAATTAAACCCTGCAAGGGTACAGACCATGACTGTTCCTGGACCGATAAATGCGGCAGCAACCAATGGTCCTGGACCAATTTTATCAACTATTTCTTTGAGCCCAGACAAAATCCTTTTTTGGCAAAATAGCTTTTTAGGAAGAATTTTTGTTATAGTTTCAGAAAATTCTGTGACTCTACTTTCTTACCTATGCATTGGATCAAATTGCTCCTAAAAATTAGTGCCGGGCTGCTGTTAACTCTTGTTTTCTTTCTTTTGCTGTTGTTTCGAAATGATATTCCTGCTGAAGAGATCATTCAAAAATACAGTACGCCCCAGTCTCATTTTATAGAGGTAGACGGAGTGAATCTTCATGTGAGGTTTATGGGGGAGGGAATTCCGATTATTTTAATCCATGGAAGCTTTTCCTCTTTGCATACTTGGGATCAATGGCAGCAGGAATTAAGTCCATATTTTTTAACGATTTCTGTGGATTTGCCAGGACATGGGTTGACAGGGCCTGATGAATTGCAACGGTATTCAACAATGGATTATAGTCAGTTGATTCTCCGCTTAGCAGAAAAATTAAATATTCCCCGATTCCATTTAGCAGGGAATTCAATGGGTGGAGCAGTCGCTTTGCAAGTAGCAAGTACAAGGCCTGATCAGGTCCTTTCTTTGAATTTAATTGATTCATCTGGCGCACCTCAACTTAAACCTAGATCATTGGATAAGGACAATACGACTATTGATAGGGGTAGACCTTGGATTTTTCAGGTAGCCTCCAATCCTGTTTTTTCAAAAATTCTCCTGAAGTGTACTCCTAAATTTTTATTTGCAATGAACCTGAAACAGGTTTATGGAGATGAGTCGAAAATCCATCAGGAAACTGTGGACAGGTATTTTGAACTGATGCTGCGTGAAGGAAATAGGGAAGCTACCCTTGACCGTTTGAGGGGAGTTCGAAATGCTGAAATTAATTTCGACCGGCTGACGATGCCAACCTTGATCATGTGGGGGAAGTTGGATTCTTGGATTCCCATTTCGAACTCCTATGCCTTAGAAAAAGCAATTCCAGGATCTAAATTGATTGTTTTCGAAGAAGTGGGACATGTACCCATGGAAGAAATTCCGACGGAATCTGTCTCAAAATACCTTTCCTTTTTAGGTGTAGAAGTTCGCAAAAACTACCTTAATGAACCCAAATTCATGACCTATGAGTACTGATGTATTGTTATTTATTATTGTTGTCCTTCAAGTGGGAATTTTTGGTTTTTTGATTTTTTCCAAAAGTCGAAAGGGTCAAAAAAATGAGCTTAGACAGTTGAAAGAGGAAATTTCTCAATCCTTGCTTGAGGGTCGTAAAGAAAGCAGGCAGGATTTATTGGCTCAATTCAGGCTGGTTTTTGACTCCTTGAACAACAATTCCCAAAATCAACAGCTGGCCTTGAAAAATTTTGGAGAAGTATTTCGTCAAAATGTACAGGACTTTAATCAGGTCCAAAAAGAAAAATTGGAAGCATTAAATCGAAAGCAGGAAGAGATGCAAAAAAGCACCGAACTCCGGCTGGAAAAAATCCGGGAGACGGTAGATGAAAAGCTTCAGAAGACCTTGGAAACCCGTCTTGGTCAATCCTTTGATATGGTGAGTAAGCATCTTCAAGCAGTGCAAAAAGGCTTAGGGGAAATGCAGCAATTGGCTAATGGGGTAGGTGATTTGAAACGGGTTTTAAGCAATGTAAAGAGTCGTGGCGTTTTGGGAGAATATCAATTGCAAGCCTTATTGGAAAATATGCTATCTCCCGAACAATACCTAACGAATGCCGAAGTAGGAAAGGGCAATCGAGAACGAGTTGAATTTGCAGTCAAAATGCCTGGTAATGAGCGTTTTGTTCTTCTTCCCATAGATTCGAAATTTCCTCAGGAATCCTATTTGAGACTTGTGGATGCATATGACTCAGGGAATCCCACAGAGATTGAATATTTTCGAGCAGAGTTGATTCGGGCTGTAAAAAAATCAGCTCAGGATATTCAGGCAAAATATCTCAACCCTCCCCACACGACTGATTTTGCGATCTTATTTTTGCCTGTCGAAAGTTTGTATGCCGAAATCCTTCGCCAACCTGGCTTGGCACAACAAATCCAACAGGATTTCAAGGTTTTAGTCACGGGACCAACCACACTTTCTGCCATCTTGAATAGCCTTCAAATGGGCTTCAAAACCCTGGCTATTCAAAAGCGAAGTTCGGAGGTTTGGCAGATTTTGGGAGCTGTAAAAACAGAGTTTTCAAAGTTTGGAGACCTGATTGAAAAGACACAAAAGAAACTTCAGGAGGCAAATTCTGATCTAGATAAATTAGTTGGAGTTCGAACTCGGGTTATTCAACGAAAGCTGAAAGATGTTGAGGAATTGCCCAATCCTGAAAGTGAAAAATTATTGGAAGAGTAAGGGATTTATTCCAATCATAGGCGTGTTGAATCTTTCTTTATTTGGCGATTTTGGGCTTATTTTTTTGCTTAAATACTGAGAACCATTTAGAAAGGTATTACTTTTGCCTACAGTTTTATCACCAGAAAAAATTCTATGGGGATGCACATTGTAATTGCCGGTGCAGGGGATATGGGATATCACCTCGCTGAGCAATTAAGTTATGATAACAAGGACATTACACTGATTGATACAGAGCGGGAGGTGTTAGATTACGTTTCTTCCAAATTAGATGTCCTGACTGTTCTAGGCGATGCAACTTCAATTGAAGTTCTTCAGCGCGCCAATATCACCAACGCCAGTATGCTTTTGGCGGTCACCACCTCTGAAAAGACGAATATTGTTGCAGCTGTTTTGGCAAAACAATTAGGAGCCAAGATGGTAATGGCGCGTGTCAGAAACCACTCGTATCTCAACAGCGAGAATGTTCAATATTTCCATAATCTTGGGATTGATAATTTGATATCTCCTACTATGCTTTGTAGCAAGGAGATTTTCAATATGATCCAAAACTCCAGCTTTACGGAAGTTTTTGACTTTGAAGGTGGGAAACTTAATATCGTAGGAGTGACCCTTGATGATACCAATCCCTTGGTTAATCAGCGGATTATGGATATGAAATCCAATCCTATTTTTGATGATATCCGGATTATCGCCATTCTTCGGGATCAAAAAACCATCATTCCAAGAGGAAGTAGCATCATCCGAAACCATGACCACGTGTTCTTTATTTCGACCAAAAAGCACACGGAGAGCATTTTGGATTTGATTGGGCAGAAGAAGCGGGAAGTAAAAAATATCATGATCATCGGTGGAGATGACATGGCGCTTACAACTGCCCTTCGTTTGGAAGATCACTATCGAGTAACCTTGGTTAATCGAGATAAAGAGCGTTGCAAGTGGTTGGCAGAGCAATTACCTAGTACGCTGATTATCAATGGAGACTATAAAAATGTTGAACTATTGATTGAAGAAGGTTTGGAGCAAATGGATGCCTTCCTTGCATTAACAGAATCTTCCGAAACCAACATTATTACCAGTCTATCTGCGAAAAATCACGGAGTATATAAAACCATTGCCCACGTAGATACCCGAGAGTATATTCATATCTCTCACAGTATCGGGGTAGATTCTTTGATCAATAAAAAGTTGGTCGCTGCAAATGAAATTTCCCGATATCTTCGAAAAGGAACAGTGGAAGCTGTTTCGGGTATTTATGGGGTGGATGCAGAGTTTATTCAATATTCAGTTTGCAAAAATAACCGACTGACTCGCTACCCTTTGAAAGAACTTCATTTTCCTGATACAGCTATTGTTGCTGGAGTTATACGAGGTGAAGAGGTGTTTATACCAGATGGAGACTTTCAGATGCAAATGAAGGATAAAGCTATAGTACTAGCTTTACCGCAGGCAAAGGTTGCGTTGGATAAATTATTTCATTAACCCATGATCCATTTTAAAGAAATTGCCAAAATCATGGGAGCGCTCTTGTTACTGATAGCGTTGCTCATGCTTCCGGCAGTATTTTATTCCTTTTATTTTGGAGAGGATCCTTGGCCCATGATCATTTCTATGGGGATCACGGCTTCTGTGGGATTGATTCTTTCTGTTTCTTTTTCCAAGCAAGACCAAAATATCCGAAAACGGGAAGGTTATTTAATCGTGGCCTTGAGTTGGACTTTTATGGCTTTGTTCGGCATGTTGCCCTTTTTGTTAAGTCATCAAATTCCAACCTTTCAGGATGCTTTTTTTGAAACGCTTTCTGGATTAACAACTACAGGAGCAACCATCCTGACAGATATAGAAGTGATGCCAAAAGGCTTACTTTTTTGGCGAAGTATGACCCAATGGATTGGTGGTTTGGGGATCATCGTATTGACAGTTGCTATTTTTCCATTATTGGGAATCGGTGGGATTGAGCTTTTTGTAGCTGAATCACCTGGACCTACTTCAGATAAGGTTCATCCTAGAATTTCAGAAACAGCAAAGCGATTGTGGTATGTTTATGTTGGTTTGACATTAGCGGCTACTATCCTTTATTGGATAGGTGGCATGACCTTTTTTGATGCCATAAATCATGGACTAACAACCTTGGCAACTGGTGGATTTTCTACCAAAAATGCATCAATGGCATATTTTGATTCGGCATTTATTCAGTATGTCGCTATCTTTTTCATGTTTCTAGCCGGAACAAACTTTACGATCATCTATTTTGGATTATTGGGGAAGTTTCGTCGGGTATTCCAAAGTGATGAGTTTAAAACCTATACCTTGGCTCTTTTGGCGATTACCGTAATCGTATTTTATCCCATTGCAGCTAATGGAGTCAACTATGAATTAGCCTTTCGCAAATCGCTTTTCCAGGTTGTTTCCCTCGTGACGACTACTGGCTATGTAACTGATGATTATACACAATATGGCCAAGGGCTGACCTTTATATTTTTCATGTTGCTCTTTTTGGGTGGCTCTGCTGGTTCTACAGCGGGTGGAATTAAGTTTGTTCGTCACCTGACCTTTATCAAGAATTCATGGTTGGAATTTAAGCGCCTGATTCATCCACGCGCTGTCGTTCCCTTGATGATCAATGGGGATCGAGTAACGGGTAGAATCATCACCCATATCATGAATTTTCTCTTGATCTATTTGCTCACTTTTGTTTTGGGAGCCTTGGTTCTTTCCTTGATGGGGTATGATCTTCCTACTTCCTTGGGGGCTGTTGCTACCTGTTTGGGAAATGTCGGCCCGGCCATTGGTGATGTGGGACCAGTCGATAATTTCGCATTCTTTTCACCGACAGCAAAGGTGTTTTTGGCGATTATTATGTTGATGGGAAGATTGGAACTCTTCACCATTTTGGTGCTCTTTACACCATTCTTCTGGAGAGCTAATTAATCCAATACTTCAAACTGAGCCTGAATTTTCGCAATTCGATCTTCTAGACTTTCGGAGGATATGGTAGTTCGACTGAGTCGATCCACCATGATCGGAAAAGAGAAAGGTGTAAACTGAACCGGATAGCGAACATCGATTCGAAGTCGGTTTATTTTCTTAATAGCTTCCACAAATTTCTCTTGTTCCATCTGTTGATTCAATGCTTCCTTTTGAGCTTGTTTCAAAAGTAAATTGTCCGGATCATATTTCTCAAAAACCTGAAAAAGGAGACTTGAATTGGATTGAATGTGCTTGAATGTGGCAGGTTTTCCAGGATAACCTTGGAAAACCAATCCGGCGATTCCGGCAATTTCCCGAAATTTCCGTCGAGACATTTCACTTTCATTGACACAGCGCAAAGCATCCTCTTCGATATTTTTCAAAGAAAAAACATCTTCCTCCAAAATTTCCTCAATAGGAATAGGACTGTCCGAAAGTAACTCAAAGCCATAATCATTCATGGCCATATTAAATGTCACAGGATAGCTGACCGAAATTCGATAAGCGATCAGAGCGCTCATTAATTCATGAATCATCCGACCTTCAAAGGGATAGAAAAACAAATGATAGCCTTGTTTACTCTGATGGGATTCAATCAAAAATGTATCCGGATCTGGGACTACTGATAGCTTACTTTGTAAGTCTAGAATAGGTGCGATTTGTCGGACTTCTTCAGATCTGAGTAGGCCTTGATTGTACTCCTGAAGGATCTGGAGAATTTTGTCCGCCAGCATGGAAGAAAGGGACATGCGAGCTCCCATCCAACTGACCACATGATTGGTTTTCTTTTCCGACACTTTTACTATAGCTGTAAGGTCTTTGATCTGAAGCAATTCCAATGGCCTTCCAGCAAAGAAAAACCGATCTCCGATTTTCATTTTGGAAATAAAATATTCCTCTACTGTTCCGAGGTAAGACCCATTTTTAAATTTGATTTTGATCATGGGTTCAGAAACAATCGTGCCCATGGAAAGTCGATGTTTCATCGCTATCCGCTTGTTTTTGACGCGAAAGCTGCCGTCTTCATCTTGGACCACTTTTAGAAAATCCTCATAGCTTCCCAAGGAATCACCCCCTTGTGTAATAAACCGGAGTATCCAATCCATTTCTTCTTGAGTGAGTTCTGCGAAAGAATAGGTTCTTTTGATGATTGGAAATATTTCATTTTCAAAAAATCCCTCTCCAACAGCTAAAGTCACTAGAAATTGAATCAGCACATCATAGGGCAACTTGGGAGGAAATTGAGATTCCATATCTTCCGATTCGATGGCATTTCGAAGTGCTGCAGCTTCGATCAACTCAAGAGAATTTGTCGGTACAAAAAAGATTTCAGAGGGGAGTCCCGGTTGGTGTCCGGCACGGCCAGCTCGCTGAATAAATCGAGCGACTCCTTTGGGGCTACCAACTTGAATAACCCGGTCAACGGGCCGAAAATCAACTCCCAAATCCAAACTGGAGGTACAAACCACTAACTTCAAACGCCCCTCATGAAGAGAATTTTCCACCCAAGCTCGAACTTTCATATCGAGGGAACCGTGATGCATAGCGATCCATCCAGCCCAATCTGGTCTTGCTTCTAGAAGTTTTTGATACCAAATTTCGGTTTGCGATCGGGTATTGGTAAATAAGAGTACCGTTTTTCCATCTTCAATAATTGGAATAACCTTATCGAGCATACGAATTCCCAAATGACCAGACCAAGGATATTTCTCAATCTCATCGGGAATTACAGACTGGAGAATAATAGGCTTGTTGATTTTTGCCTTGATGATGTGAAGCGGTAAGTCAAAGCCTAAAAGTGCTCGATAAGCTTCTTCCATATTTCCTATTGTAGCTGATATGCCCCATCGTCGGAAAGTTTGAGGACAAAGTGCCTGAATGTATTCCAAGGCAAGCTGCACCTGAACTCCCCGTTTATTTCCAACTAGCTCATGCCATTCATCAACTACGATGCATTGAAGAGTTTTAAAAAGTTTCGGATGCTCCTTTTGGGAAATTAAAATATGGAGGGTTTCTGGGGTGGTTATTAAGACTTCAGGAGGCTTCCGCTTTAATGCTGCTCGGGTTTTGGCGTCGGTATCCCCGTTTCGAACCGCTACTTGCCAGGGAAGTTCGAGAACATCACAAACCTCTTGCATTGCCTTTTGAATATCTTGAGCTAAGGCCCGAAGAGGAGTGATCCAAATCAATTGGAGTCCGCTGTTCTTTTTCTGCTTCCAATCGTTTGGGTGTTTTCGGATAAAATCTAAAATAATAGCAAACCACAAAGCAAATGTCTTTCCTGAACCTGTGGGTGCATTCAGTAGGCCAGATTTTCCATTGAGATAGTCCTTCCAGGCACTCTTCTGAAATTCGAATGCTTCCCAGTTTTTTGATTTAAAATAGGAGAGGGCGGGTTCTAATTCCTTTTCATCCATAGAGTTCGAGTAAGGCTCGGAGTTCTTGAAGTGTGTTTGCTTCTTCTTTGGGTTTGTCTTTTCTCCATCTTAAAATTCGGGGAAATCGGAGAGCAATCCCACTTTTGTGACGGGGACTGTCTTGTATTCCTTCAAAGGCAATTTCAAAAACCAATTCCGGTTTAACGGTCCGAACAGGGCCAAATCGTTCTCGCGTATTTTTCTTAACAAACTGATCCACTTCTCGCATTTCAGCATCGGTAAGCCCCGAATATGCTTTTGCAAAAGGCACTAATTGATCCCCATCCCACACAGCAAACGTATAGTCACTATACAAATCCGCTCTTCTACCATGTCCTTTTTGAGCGTAAATCATGACTCCGTCAATAGTCAGTGGATCAATTTTCCACTTCCACCAGTTTCCTCTTTTTCTGCCTGTTTCATAAGGACTTTCCTTATGTTTAAGCATAAGTCCTTCGGCAAACTCACTCCTCGATTTTTCACGAATTCTTGCAAGTTCTTCCCAAGAATTGGCTTGGATAGGCGGAGAAATTTCTAGCCTTTCATGATTGAACTCTTGATGTATCCATTCCAATTTAGACCTTCGTATATGAAGGGGATGATTTCGAAAATCATAACCATCCCATTCCAACAAATCATAAGCTAGAAAACTTACCGGAGCTGTTTGCAATATTTTCTTGGTGATATTTTTTCTTCCAATTCTCGTCTGGAGAAGTGAAAAGGGAAGAGGTTTTCCATCTTGGTAGGCTAAGATTTCCCCGTCAAGTACCGTCCCATCAGGGAGACTTTGACCTAGATTCAATAGCTCTGGAAATTTCTCATTGACCAATTCTTCTCCACGACTCCATACAAAGACTTCATTTTTTCGGGTAATTAATTGTCCCCGAATGCCATCCCATTTCCACTCTGCCTGCCACTCTTCCAAGCTTCCCAAATCAGCAGGCTCTTTTTCCAATGGATGGGCAAGAAAAAAAGGATACGGTTTGGAAATGTCTTGTTCAGTTCCATTTTGATTGAAAAGTTCTTCAAACTGAATCTGATTTGGGTTCCAGTTACCCATCAAGGCGTAAGCAATTTCAGACTTTTCAAACCCTAGAAATTGAGCTAAAGCTTGCGTAATCAAGTTTTGGCTCACTCCAATTCGGAAACCCCCAGTAATTATTTTATGAAATACGAACCGCTCCATCTGATCCAGTCGGGACCATGCGTCTAGTAAAAACTCCTTTTTCTCTTGCTCTTCTTTATCCTTTAGACTAGTTAATTTTTCAATCCAGTCGCTCAATTCTAAATCATGAGTTTTGGTAGGTAAAGGAAGCAATAATGAGATGGTCTCTGCTAAATCTCCGACAGTATGGTAGCATTCCTCAAAAAGCCAATCTGGAGTTCCAGAATATTCCATACACCATTCCCGGAGTTGTTTGGTAGAAATTTGGCGTTTGGGCCGACGGTGGGTAAATAGTGCGATTGCCCAAACCTTGTCTCGATTTGAAGCTGTGTTAAAAAACTGAAGCAAGGCGGCCAATTTATCTTTCGTCTTATTGGATTGGTCTAATTGAGAGATTAGGGTGGCAAAATGCTTCATTTGAAATTGTTAATTCAGATTAATGTGACCCAAATCATGTTGCACTATCTGAAAATCGATAATTTTAGTAAAAATTGAACAGGTTTGCGATAGGATTCGTTCTGAATATTGAAAACTTCACAACTATGAAAAAGTTACTAATTGCCTTTTTTGTTTTGGGTTCTGCTTGGGCTTGTACCGATTCAGATCCAGATCAGTATACTGGCAAATCATTTGAATACCAATTGTATAAATCCTCTGATTTTGATTTTTCAGGGAATTTAACTGTTAAGGAATTAACGGGAGGGAATTTGGAATTAACTATTGATTTGGACGGGGTCAACAGTGACTCCGATGTTAGCTTTCCTGCACATTTACATTTCGGAAATTATCAGCTACAAGATGCACCCATAGCTTTTATTTTAAATTCTGTCAGTGCTAAAGACCTAAAAAGTGTAACTGTTTTGGGACAATTGTCTGATGGATCAAAATTGAGTTTTGAGAATTTTAAACTATTTGATGGGCATGTGAAAGTCCATTTAGCAAATGATGGGCCTGATTACGACATTATTTTAGTAGCAGGCGATATTGGATTAGGTGCCGATCAATCCGTTTTTGATCCTTCAAAAATGGCAGTCTGTGGCAAGGATTTTTAAAAGATAAATCAATGGATTATTTATGAAAGCTTACTCTCGATTAGGGTAAGCTTTTTTGTTTATGATATAAAAAAATAAGCACCCTTTTGGGTGCTTATTTTTAAATAAATAGCTAGAAAGATTTAATCTTTTATTGTTTCAAAAAGATTGACTTGAGTAGAATTCACCTTTTCTTCGAAGGCCTTCCAATCTCCGTTCATAAACTCTTCCAATACTGCAAATGCTTCTGCTGCTGCTTCTTTGGCCTGCTGATAAGTACGCTCTTCAGTAGGTCCAGGGGAGGCATAGGAAGAACCTGCATATCTTCTAGGTACAAACTGAAGAGTCATCGTAGTTGGGTAAAGATTACGCACAATACCCTGTCCTTCACGAGTTGGACCATTGAATGCTTCCTTCACTTTTTCCAATTTCTTTTGGATTTCTTTGGCAGCATCAGCAAGAGATTTAGCTTCTTCAGAATCGAGGTCTTTTACCATATCTTGAACCTTTTTGATGGTTTTTTCAGCCTCACTCATTTGGAAGTTGGCCTTGTTCATTTCGGTTTGCATGGTCTCCAATTTCTTGAAGAATTCATCCCTAGCCTTCAAGGCCGCCAATTGTACTTCAATTCTAGGATCTGAATTAACCTTAATAGTGGTTTCAGATTTCTCATCTCCATAAACAAATTCAACTTGGTAAGTTCCAGGAACCACATCAGCACCTCCTGGCTCAAAGAAGCCTCTTCTGTTTCTTCGGTTGGTTTCAAAGAATTCTGCAGTTGATTTGCGGTCAAGCCCCCAATTGATTCGGTTTACACCTTTTTGAGGAACTGTTTTCAAGGTTCGAATTTGCTCACCTGATTCATCATAAATATTTACAGTTACAGTATCGAGCTTTTCTTTGTCATCGTTTAAAATAAAGCTCAGTCGTCCTCCAGTTTCACGGTTTTCTCCGGCATATTTTCCATCTGCCGGGAAACGCTCGCCATGTGGCTGTTGAATTTCAGCTTGATATGCATCTGGTGCCTGAACAGCTAGAATTTTTGACTCTGGCATTTTGCCACCATTAGCTGCAAAAACTCGAAGAGGACGGATATCATCCAAAACCCACATGGATCGTCCGAATGTTCCGATTACCAAATCAGCTTCTCGTTCTTGAATCGCCATATCATAAGTAGAAACTGCCTTAGGATAGCCGTGTTCCCACTTATTCCATGTTTTAGCCTTATCAAAGGATACGTATAAACCGTATTCTGTTCCTAAGAAAACTAAATTTGGCTCTTCCGGGTCCTGCTTAATGGATAAGGTGTATCCCCAGACCTTTGAATCGTCTGCAATTCGGGTAAAGGTCTTCCCAAAATCAGAACTGTGATAAGCGTAGGCGCTGAAGTCGTTGTTTCGGTAATTATTGGCGATCACCCAAACCTCACCTGCAGCATAATCAGACGCTTGGATTTGAGGAATCCAGCTATTCTTTGGCAAGCCTGGCAACTTGGAAGCTAAGTTGGTCCAAGTTTGTCCTCCATCTTCAGTAAGTTGAAGGTTACCGTCATCAGTTCCTACCCAAATTACATTTGCATCTACAGGGCTAGGCGCGATTGCGATAATGGTGGTATGGTTTTCTGCTCCGGTAATATCAAAGGTTAAGCCTCCGGTTTGCTGCTGTCGCTGCTTGGTTGAGTCATTGGTGGTCAAGTCTGGAGAAATAATCTCCCAAGTTTCACCGCTATCAGTGGATTTGTGTAGGAATTGAGATCCATAATAAACTCCATTCACGTCATGTGGATCAGCAGCGATAGCGGCGTTCCAGTTAAACCTTAAAAACACGTCCTTATCAGGGTGAGTAGGTCGAATGACACGGTTGTGTCCAGTTAATTTGTCAAATCGGGAAACATTACCTCCCTGTGACATGGTGTATCCATATCTAGAGTTTGCTGGGTGTGGAACGACGTCAAATCCATCACCAAAAGAAACTTCCTGCCAATAGGTGTTTCGAATTCCATCTCTTCGCCACACATAAGCCGGACCGGTCCAAGACCCGTTATCCTGCATTCCACCATATATATTATATGGAAGTTCATTATCTACATTTACATGGTAAAACTGACCTACAGGTAGTTTTTCAGCAAAGTACCAGGTCTTTCCACCATCCCGTGTAATATTCAGACCTCCATCATTTCCATCAATCATCAGTTTAGGATCATTTGGATTGATGTACCAAGCATGATGATCCGGGTGAACACCTGCGTATTGAAGAATTTGAGTGAATGATTTTCCACCATCTTCACTCATTCCAACTCGGGAATAAAGTGTGTAGATGCGGTTTTCATTTTTTGGATCTGCGTGAATTTCAAAATAATAGAATGGACGATCTCCAATTTCCGGTTTGTTATTCACCATGGTAAAGTTTTCGCCGCCGTCTTCGGAAACATAGAGGGCATTCTTTTTAGACTCAACCAGTGCATATACTTTGTTGCTGTTAGCAGCAGAAATTGCAAGTCCCATACGGCCATAGTCGCTTTTTGGAAGACCGTTGGAGTCATCGAGTTTCTTCCAATTTTCTCCGCCATCATGCGTCACATAAAGCCCAGAGGAAGGTCCGCCAGACTCAAAAAACCATGGATAACGGCGATGTTGCCACATGTTAACGAAAATCTTATTAGGATTATTTGGGTCCATGATCATTTCCCCAACCCCAGTTTTTTCATCGATGTAAAGAATTTTCTCCCATGTTTTACCACCGTCAGTTGTCTTATATAAACCACGATCTTCTTGTTCGCCCCAAGGGGAACCAATCGCTCCCACATAGACGGTATTAGGATCATCTGGGTGCACAATGATGCGGTGAATAGCTCGTGTTTTTTCTAATCCCATCAATTCCCAAGTTTTACCGGCATCTAAGGATCGATAAACACCATAACCCAAGTTGAGGGAGTTTCGAGGGTTTCCTTCTCCAGTTCCTACCCAAATGATGGAAGGGTTTTTTTGATAAATGGAGATGGCACCAATTGAATGTACCACCTGATCATCGAAGATAGGTTCCCAGTGAATCCCACCTGAGGTAGATTTCCATAAACCTCCTGAAGCTGAACCGGCATAAATGATGGAAGGGTTCTCATCAACTGCGTCGATGGCTGTGATTCTTCCACTCATTCCAGCTGGTCCTACATTTCGAGTTTTCATGGATTTAAACCAATCCATGTCCACTTCCTGTGCTAAGACAGATGATCCAAACAAGACCATCAGCCAGAGAGTAATGAGTTTTTTCATACGTTGGTGATTTTTATTTAAATAAAAGCAAAAGAAGCGAACCAGTTTTCAACTTTTATTTTAATGGAATCAAAAACTGGTTAAAGCTAACTCTTCCCCTAAAATATGATTATCGGTTTGGTAGGGCTGAGCATTTTTCCTTTACTTTAGAAAAAAAATAAAAATCTATGTTGAATCGTTTTAAGAAGCCTTTTTTAGGGCTTTTTCTTTGTCTTTTGGGAGGCCTTAGTTTCGCCCAATCCGGCAGGTTTCAGCAGTCCGTGAACTACGAAATGGAAGTATTCATGGATGTGGAAACAAACCAATATGAGGGAAAACAAAAATTGGTTTATTCCAATAATTCACCGGATACGCTCCATCGCGTATTTTATCATTTGTATTACAATGCATTCCAGCCGGGCAGTATGATGGATGTGCGATCCCGAACCATTGCGGATCCGGATCGAAGAGTAGGGGATCGGATTGCAAATCTTTCTCCAGAAGAAATTGGCTATTTGCACGTTTCCAATTTAACAGTAAATGGAAAACCTGCTCAGGCAGTCGAAGTTGGGACTATTTTGGAAGTTAACCTTCCAGAGCCCATTCTTCCGAATTCTCAAGCGGTTTTGGAATTGGATTTCAATGGTCAAGTACCCATTCAGATTAGAAGATCTGGAAGGGATTCAGCAGAGGGTGTCCGCTATTCAATGTCTCAGTGGTATCCTAAATTGGCCAACTATGATGAGCAAGGCTGGCATGCGAATCCTTACATCGGAAGAGAGTTTTATGGGATTTGGGGAGATTTTGATGTAAAAATCACAATCGATAAAACCTACACCATTGGGGGAACGGGTTATTTGCAAAACCCAAATGAAATCGGACATGGCTATGAAGATGCAGGGGTAATAGTTCCTGAACCCGCTGGTAATACCTTAACCTGGCATTTCAAAGCGCCAATGGTCCATGATTTTATGTGGGGAGCTGATCCTAAATACCAACATGATAAAGTGGTCATGGACAATGGTATTACGGTACACCACTTTTTTATTCCTGGAGAAAAGACTTCTGAAAACTGGGAGAAGCTTAAGGAATTTACTCCAAAGGCGATAGCTTATATGTCTGAGCATTTTGGACAATACCCGTATAAGCAATTCTCAGTTGTTCAAGGTGGTGATGGAGGAATGGAGTATGCCATGTCAACGTTAGTAACAGGTGAAAGAAGTCTTCCCTCTTTGGTTGGAGTGATGGTTCATGAGTTAGCTCATAGCTGGTATCACGGAGTTTTGGCTACCAATGAATCACTTTATCCTTGGATGGATGAAGGTTTTACCTCTTATGCAACCAATTTGACCATGGGAGCGATTTTTCCAAGACGAGAAGGAAATGTTCATCAAGGAAGCTACCGAGGCTATATTTCTTTGGCTCTTTCTGGTTTAGAAGAGCCGATGAGCACCCATTCTGATCACTATCATACTAATCGAGCTTACAGTTCAGCAGCTTATTCTAAAGGTGCTGTATTTATGGAACAACTCGGCTATGTGATAGGAGCTGATGTACGAGATCGTGGATTGCTTCGCTATTTCAATACCTGGAAGTTCAAGCATCCTAATGTCAATGATTTGATTAGAATCATGGAAAAAGAAAGCGGTATTGAGTTGGATTGGTATAAGGAGTATTTCGTCTATTCTACAAAAACGATTGATTATGCTATCAAAGAGGTTAAGGCTAATGGTGATAAAACTGAGTTGACTCTTCAGCGAATTGGTTTAATGCCGATGCCTTTGGATGTTGTAATTACCTATAAAGATGGCTCTCAAGAAATGATTTATCTGCCTTTGGTGATCATGAGAGGAGAAAAAGGGGAAGAAGCGGGTGCTCCAAAGAGAATCCATACCGAAGATTGGCCTTGGGTAAATCTAGAAAAAACGTTGGTGATTGATCGAAAGATGGATAGCATTAAATCTATTGAAATCGACCCAAGTAAACGTTTGGCCGATGTACAGCCAGAAAATAATAAAGTGGAGCTTTAAAACTCCACTTTATTAAGTTTCAATAAAAAAGGTGGCTTAAGCCACCTTCTTTTTTTGATTAACCAGCATTTTTCATGTCTTGTACTTCCTTACGGATATCCTGCGCCATGTTTTTCAACTCCTGCATACCTTTTCTTACTCTGGTGCCGGCGGCTTGGTTACCTTTTTCGTAGAACTTTTCGAAATCAGACTCCAAGCTCATTACAAGATCTTTGACTTCACTAAATCTGCTCATAGTAAAAGTGTTTAATTTTAGGTTGATGATAAGTTTATGGTTTCAATATAGCCCAAATACTTACTATTTCAATCCTAAAGGCCTTTTTTTTGAAAAATTTTTATTCCCCAAAAGCTGTAGCCACTTCGGAATTACGGTATTGACCGCTAGTCAATTTATCTTTCACAGCAGCAAAAGCAGTGACAGTTTCCTTAACATCTTCCATCGTGTGAACAGCCGTTGGAATTAACCTCAAGATAATCATACCTTTAGGCACCACTGGGTAAATTACTACTGAACAGAAGATATTGTAATTCTCGCGGAGATCGTGAGAAAGCGCTGCGGCTTCTCCTACAGTTCCATTTAAAACGACCGGAGTTACAGGAGAATTGGATTTTCCAGTACTAAAGCCATTTTCATGCAAACCACCACGAAGAGCATTTACGATTTTCCAAAGGTTGTCCTTTAATTCTGGACGTGTTCGAAGCAATTCCAAACGCTTTAATCCACCTTCAACAAAAATCATTGGAAGGGATTTGGCGAAGATTTGGGAACGCATGTTGAATCGTAGGTAGTGAACAACTTTTTCTTCACCTGCGATAAACGCTCCAATGGAAGCCATGGATTTTGCAAAGGTGGAGAAATACAAGTCTACTTCATTGATTACTCCTTGCTCTTCGTGTGTTCCGGCACCAGTTTTACCCATAGTTCCAAAACCATGCGCATCATCAACCAATAAACGGAATTCAAATTTCTTCTTCAGATCGCAGATTTCCTTCAATTTTCCTTGGTCACCTGTCATTCCGAAAACACCCTCTGTGATTACAAGAATTCCACCACCTGTTTCAGCAGCTAATTTAGTAGCTCGTTCAAGTTGCTTTTCACAGTTTTCGATATCGTTGTGTGGGAAAACGTAGCGCTTACCCATGTGCATCCGCAAAGCATCAATGATGCAGGCATGACACTCGGAATCATAAACTACTACGTCTTTTCGATCCAAAAGCGCATCGATGACGGACATTATCCCTTGGTAGCCATAATTCAGTAAGTAAGCTTTTTCCTTTCCTACAAATTCAGCCAATTCATTTTCTAGCTTTTCATGCTGGGAAGTCTGTCCAGACATCATACGAGCTCCCATTGGATAGGCAGCACCCCATTTGGAAGCAGCGTCAGCGTCAGCCTTTCGTACTTCGGGATGGTTTGCAAGTCCTAGATAGTTATTGAGAGACCAGGTCAATACTTCTCTTCCCTGAAATTTCATCCGAGGAGCAATTTCTCCTTCAAGCTTAGGAAACATGTAATACCCATCTGAGAATTGCGAATGCTTCCCTAATGGGCCTAGGTTTGTTTGTAGTTTAGCAAATAAATCCAAGGTGATCTTATTTAAATGTGATGTTTTATTTTCTCTTTCAAAATTCGCCAAAAATACAACTTAAATACCTACCACGCAAAATTTGAAGCTTATTGCAGGGCAAGCCTACCTTTAGTGGGATAAATTTCCGTTATTCGTTGATTCCAGAACATTAGACCCAATTATACTTTCTTGATATGTCAAAAATCCAAAAGCTGTTGGTTGCCAATCGAGGTGAAATTGCACTTCGAATCATGCGTTCAGCCCGAGAATTGGGAATTAAAACCGTAGCTGTTTACAGCGAAGCGGATCGATTATCCCCTCATGTAAAATATGCAGATGAGGCTGTTTGCTTAGGCCCACCTCCTTCTAATCTTTCCTATCTGCTTTCGGATAAAATTATAGAGGTTTGTAAAAATCTGGGGGTAGATGCGATCCATCCTGGTTATGGGTTTTTATCAGAAAATGCTGAATTCGCTAAAAAAGTATCGGATGCAGGATTGATTTTCGTCGGCCCTTCTCCAGGATCCATCGAGGTGATGGGGAGTAAATTGGCTGCAAAGCAGGCTGTTTCCAAATATGATATTCCTTTAGTTCCTGGCACGGATGAAGCGATTACCGATATAAATGAAGCAAAAGCCCTTGCGGCTCAAATCGGGTATCCGATTTTGATTAAGGCTTCTGCCGGTGGCGGAGGAAAAGGAATGCGAATTGTTGAATCAGCTGCTGATTTCGAAGAACAAATGCAGCGTGCTGTAAGTGAGGCGCAATCTGCCTTTGGAGATGGTGCGGTTTTCATTGAAAAGTTTATTACCTCTCCGCGTCACATTGAAATTCAGGTGTTGGGAGATCAGCAGGGTAATGTTGTTTATCTTTTCGAGCGGGAATGTTCAATTCAACGGCGTCATCAAAAAGTTATCGAGGAAGCTCCATCGGCTGTGGTTAGTCCAGAAATGAGGAAGGCTATGGGAGAAGCTGCGGTTGGCGTGGCTAAAGCTTGTAATTATTATGGTGCAGGAACCGTGGAATTTATTGTCGATGAAAATCTAGATTTCTATTTCCTCGAAATGAATACTCGGCTACAGGTGGAGCATCCGGTTACTGAGATGATCACCGGAAAAGACCTGGTGAAGGAACAAATTTGGATAGCAGAAGGAAAAGCATTGAATTTCAAGCAGGAAGACCTTCAGATCAATGGACATTCTTTGGAAATTCGTGTATACGCTGAGGATCCTAAAAACAACTTCCTTCCTGACATCGGTAAATTACAGACTTACAGAAGGCCACAGGGTCCGGGAATTCGCGTAGATGATGGGTTTGAAGAAGGGATGGATATCCCAATTTATTACGATCCCATGATTGCTAAATTAATTACCCATGGACAGAGTAGGGAAGAAGCGATTTCGAGAATGATCCGGGCCATTGATGATTACCAAATTACTGGAATTCAGACAACGCTTGATTTTTGCAAATTTGCACTTCAACATGAAGCCTTTACAAGCGGTAATTTTAACACAAAGTTTGTTGAAAAATATTTTGAGCCTAAAGTCTTGGATCAGACTCTTTCTGATAAAGAAGAGGAGTTAATCGCTGCTTTGGCTGTTGAATTTTTTCTCCAGGAAAAAGGCTCAGATTCAGGAAAAGTCATGCAAGGGGAGGAGAAGGCTTCATCCTCAGGATGGAGAAAAAGGTTAAGAATAGATGGCTGAAATTTTACCACTGCGTGCCTGGCGTTATGCTGAGCATTTGAGTGAAAAAATGGAGGAGTTAACCGCTCCACTTTTTGATGTTGTTTCTGAAAAGCAGCGGGAACAGCTGTATCAAAACCCATTTAATAGTATTCATTTATCCGTTCCAAAAGGTCAAAATCCTGCCGAGGTGGCTTATTTGACTTTATCAAAATGGAAAAAAGAGGGTATAATTCAGCAGGATGCATTGCCCGGGATTTATGTGTATTACCAATATTTCCGACTTCCGGGAGAGCATCAGGAGCGTTGCAGAAAAGGCTTTATCGCTCAGATAAAGGCTTATGATTGGGAAGAGCAGCAAATCCTTCGTCATGAGAATACCATTATTTCGGCTGTCAATGACCGGGTAGACTTGCTCAAACGCTCAAAAATTCAAGCTTCTTCAACCCATGGATTGTATGAGGATCCTGATTTTCAATTAGAAAAATTTATGGATCAGGCGATGGAATCACCTCTGTATGAAATTGAAGATTATCAAGGTGTCCGAGAGGTATTAGCGGTAATCCATGATGCAAATATCATTGCTGAGTTTGTAGCATTGATGACTGAAAAGCAAATTATCCTTGCGGATGGACATCATCGGATAGAAGGAAGTATTTTCTTAAAAAATGAATGTAGAGATGCTTTTCCTGACAAAAAGTGGAAAGCCCATGAATTTCATTTGATGTACTTTACGAATGCGGCTTCAGATGATTTGAAAATATTACCTACACATCGATTATTTTATGGACTGAACCTCAGTCAAGAGGTGTTTTTAGATAAACTTCGGGAATTGTTTTTTGTAAAAAAATTTCCTGATGCCGAGGAAATCGGGTTCTATGCTTTTCATCGTCCCTGGACTTATGGATTGTTGATTGGAGATGATGGATACTTTTTGGAGTTGAAGCCTGGAAAATTTGATCAAATTCAATCTGACCTTCCTGAGGTCGTTCGAAAACTTGATCTTTCTGTATTACATGAAGTGGTATTTCATTTGATTTTGGGCATGAATAAGGAAGAACAACGTCAGTCTTCCCAATTGAGTTATGAACGGAATTTTTCCCGTTGCCTTCGCGAAGTGAGAAATGGAGCGGCCAGTTTTGCGATTATCACACGAGAGCTGGAAATGAAGCAGGTTTTGGAAGTTTGTCGTTCTGGGGAGCTTATGCCTCAAAAATCTACGTATTTTTATCCTAAGACATTGAGCGGATTGTTGTTTGCAAGTATTGATCAAGACGAATTTGAATTTCCCTATGACGCGTTTTTTAGAAAACATCAAGGATAAAAAAATCATATTGGCGTCCAACTCTCCAAGAAGACAGGAATTACTTCGGGGATTGGAAATTGATTTTGAGATCAGGACAAATCCTGTCGATGAAACCATCCCTTCCGATATTCCAGCAGCGTATGTGGCAGCTTATCTTTCGAAACTAAAGGCTGAATCATACCCAGAGGAACTTCTCGAAAATGAGATTTTGATCACTTCAGATACGGTGGTAATTGAAAATGGACATGTACTGGGAAAGCCCAACTCTGAAAAGGAAGCTTTTGATATGTTGAAAAGTCTTTCAGGAGCTACTCATACAGTCATGACTGCTGTGACCATTATGGATCGCTTAAAGCGGATTACACTTGAAGATGAAACATCGGTGACCTTTCGATTTTTAGAAGAAGAGGAAATTTGGCATTACATCAAGGAATACAAACCTTTTGATAAGGCTGGGGCCTATGGCATTCAGGAATGGATCGGGTTTATAGGTGTTTCAAAAATTGAAGGTTCCTATTTCAATGTAATGGGACTTCCCTTGCATTTAGTTTATGAACAATTAAAAAAGTGGTAATCTGCAAGATTTTTACCCCAACGAGCCCAAATAATCCATTGCAAATATTTTTTCTTAACTAAGAGAATTAACGATGAACTTGCTCTAAACTGACCCGCAAAATTTGCCCCATGTTTTGACAGGTCATAAATTTTTGATTTTTGTAATGCCTTGCCAGGTCCCTGCGTAAACTATCCACATTTTCGGATGGAGCAATGACATCCCCTTCCATAGCTTTAAGAATTCCTTCAATTTCCCGGTGGGAAGATTTTAAGCGGAAAGCGATTAATGAGCGTTCTTCTCGCTGGTATTGTCGCATGGATTCAGGAGTAATGTATTTCATTCCAAGCTGAATCAGTGCATTATTCTCTTTAAAGTATTGGGGAAGGTAGATGGACTTCTTTCCTTCATAGGATTGCTGATCGAAATCAATGGCTCTGATTCGGTAATGCGTTTCTTCAAAATCCGGAGTTACATCGATCACAAAATTGGCAGAGTGCATATCACCCAATAATCGAACAAAACAACGTTCATTAAACTTGACAAACTCCTTTGCCAAACGGATAGGATTCACATGTTGATCATGCATATGCAAACGCATGAATTTGTCCCCTGGAATTCCGGCAATATGTTCCTCAATCAAGGTATTTTTATGAACGAGGTAATTGATTCGGTTTGGAGAAAGCAAATGCTCCAACTCCAATCCATATACGCGGGAGGCATCTGCATTTTTAATGTAGAAATAATCGAAGTTATCGTTTATTCGGTTTACAATCCGAATGCGAAATGGTTGCGTATTGCCATAGATACAGAGGTCAATTCGGTCGACGTAGAGGTGTTCCATCACAGACATGTCCCCTCCAGCTTTTAGGATAGCGTAAATCCTTTTGACATTAAGATGAATTTCTTCCCGGTCTGTCTGTTCGTAAAAAACAGTCTCCCAAAGGGTGTCATGGTCTTTGGAATCATAAAGAGCAATGGAGTCCTTGTATCGCAAAAGCTCTTCATAATGGATGGGGATGTTCACTTCCCGGCCATGCTGAACTAGGTAGGCGCGCAAGCCGTCATTGATCGGATATACCTGTTTTTTCTTGCTGATCAGAGCCATACCTTAGAAATCTACATGTTGACTCTTTTTCAAGTTTCGATCAAAAATAAAGGGTCCAAAGGGTAAAACGGATGCTACAAGGGCGAAAACAGTGCGTCCGAATTCCCATTTTAATTTGGAAGCAGTAGGAAAAACTATGTAAATGTAAAGGATAAAAAGCAGGCCATGTGCCCATCCAACCATTGTCACAGCTTGTGGCATATCATAGAGATATTTTAGTGGCATGGCTATAAATAAAAGGATCAGAAACGATGTGCCCTCAATAAGGCTTATCCATTTGAATCTCTTTGCCCAGCGGATTTGTTCGGTATTCATGATTAAGAAATATTAAATAGGGTTTTGAGCGTCTCCCAAAGCTTCTTTTTTAAAGCTTTATCCATGCAAATCTGCGTGAGTGAATCGGCAAAAAGATATTCAATCTCACCTTCTGTCTTGATCTGGTAATCGTGAATAGGTAAAGCATTGATGGGATGACTTATCCGACCGAATTTGATCACTTTGTGAGGGTTGATTGCTAGAAAATCTTCCAGGTTTTTTCCTCGTAGTTCCTCGCTGCTAAGCAAACCCACATCTTTCATCGAATGGCTCACGGCTGCAATGATTTTGGAGAGCATATCCATAATCTCATCACTTAGGTTTTCTTCCTCATGAAGAATCAAAATCCCTTTTTCGAAACTACCTCTTACAGCAGGAGGAGTAGGTTCTTGGACTTTTTGAATTTCTTCTACCTCTTTTTCCTCTGAATAAGCAGAATCTTGGGTAGGGGTTTCTCTAGCTGGAAGAATAGCAGAAGTATCCTTATTGTTATTTTGTTTTTCCAACAAGAGTGGGATTTCCTCTCCAACCAAATAAAGATCTTCTTGAAGGAATAATTTTAAGGAATTTAATGAGTCAATTTCCATAGTGGAAAATTGCCGAAAAATTGCACGTTGACCAAAAAAAGAAGAGACTTTGTGAGTCTCCTTTTAAGATTAGCTTGGCATATGCATATTGAATATGGATTTCAGTTCCACAGCGTCTTCTGGCTTCATTCGTTTGGCTAAGACCAATCGTAATTGCCGTCTACGTAAGGCTCCTTCATACAATTCAATCTCTTCCTTAGACTCAGGAACAACTTCTGGAACTTCGATAGGTTTTCCATTTTGATCCACGGCTACAAAGGTGAAAAAAGCTCGATGTGTTGTGGTTTTTTTGTTTGCTGGAATATCTTCTGCTGTTACCTCAATAAAAACTTCCATTGACGAATTGAAAGCACGGGTAACCTTCGCCTCAAGGGTTACCACATTTCCCAAAGCGATAGGTTGCTTGAAAGAAATACTATCAGCAGACGCAGTCACTACAATTCTATTGGAATGTTTTTGCGCTGCAATAGCCGCTACTACATCCAGCCAATGCATCAAACGTCCTCCCATCAGATTATTCAGCGTGTTGGTATCATTGGGAAGGACCATTTCGGTCATAGTCGTTGCGGACTCCTTTGCAAATTTCTTTTTAGCCATTTTATTACGATTTAAGGCAAAATTAAAAATTATATTTCAAAGTTGAATTAATACTAAGTTGTAATCAGAATTTTATTCTAATTAAATCAAAATAGGGGAAGGGTGCATTTATCTCCAGCCATCCTTACCTAATAGTGGGACAAAAGCAAAATAATCGAATTCCTCTGTTGAATACGTGCCATTTCTCTTCTTGGTGATTTTCAACATTTTTTGTTGTTTTCGGTCTCCTACAGGAATTACCAAAATGCCACCTGTTTTTAATTGTTGAATCAAGGAGTCAGGAACCACCGGGGCTCCTGCTGTTACCAGGATTTTATCATAGGGGGCATAGTTGGGAAGTCCTTGAGAACCGTCACCATAGAACAATTTCATATCGTTTATCCCCATTCTTGAAAGGAATTTTCGGGTCCCTTCAAAAAGCTTTTGCTGGTATTCGATGGTGTAAACTTCAGCGCCCAATAAATGTAAAATAGTAGCCTGATAGCCGGAACCTGTTCCAATTTCCAAAACCTTATCACCGGGTTTTATTTCTAAAAGTTCCGTCTGAAAAGCTACTGTATAAGGCTGTGAGATCGTTTGACCCTCGCCAATTGGAAAAGCTTTGTCTTCATAAGCATGGGAAACCAAAGCTGAATCAAAGAAAAAGTGCCGGGGTAGGGTATTGATGGCATGAAGTACCTTTTCATCACGAATTCCTTTTTGTCGTAATTCAGCAACTAGGGCCTTTCTTTTTCCTTTATGTAAATAGGTGTCTTCTAACTTTAGAAGTGGCATGATTTGTATTAATTTCGACCGAAGATAAGTGATTATTTTGCTTTATGGGAAACCCTTTATTTCGAAATTCACTTACTATTTGAGCATCAAATATTAATCAGAAATCCATGTTTACAGGAATTATCGAGAGTTATGGGCTTGTAAAAGAAATCCGACAGGATGGAAGCAATGTGCACTTTATTTTGGAATCTCCACTTGCATCTGAATTAAAAATAGACCAATCCTTGGCGCATGACGGAGTTTGCTTGACTGTAGTAGAAACTTCTTCAGATTCTTATCAAGTGACAGCGGTTCAGGAAACCATACAAAAGACCAATCTTTCTTCATGGAAACTTGGAAAAAAAGTTAACCTCGAGCGTTGCATGCCGGCAAATGGGCGATTTGATGGGCATATTGTTCAAGGACATGTTGACCAAGTTGCAACTATCACAGGGATTTCAGATCAGGATGGTTCTTGGATTTTTGATTTTGAATTTGACGCAAGCACAGGTAATGTGACCGTTGAAAAAGGTTCGATAACCGTAAACGGAACGAGCCTGACCTGTTTTAATTCTAAGCCCGGAAGCTTTTCAGTTGCCATCATTCCTTATACTTATGCGCACACCAACTTTCATCAACTGCAGATTGGTGATCGGGTGAATTTAGAGTTTGATATTATTGGAAAATATATCAAACGTATTCTTAAAGGATATGAATAATAAGTTTTAACTATCAAGTATATAGGTAGTTAACATATTTTACTTCATGCTAAGGTTTTGTTCTTCTTGATCTTTGACCAATCGGAACCCTACATTGGAAGTACCAGAATCAAAGGCATGTCCCTGGCGGGCTGATGGTCGATAGTTGACGCAATAATTTTCAGCACATAGGAAAGATCCGCCTTTGATCACTCGTTCCATCGCATACGGATTATCGGGATTGTAGCAGGGGTTCATTCCCGCATCTAGCTTAGGAGCCTGTCCTGCTATTCTGGCAAACTTTAATGCATCGTACCAATCGCTGGTCAATTCCCACACATTTCCGATCATATCAAACAAACCAAAATTATTTGGGGCAAATGTTTTAACAGGGGAAGTACCTGTAAAACCATCTTTTCCTGTATTATCATGAGGAAATACTCCTTGAAAAGTGTTTGCCAAGAACTGCCCATTAGGCGTCAATTCATCTCCCCAAGCAAAACGCTTTCCATTCATTCCACCTCTCGCGGCAAACTCCCATTCAATTTCCGTTGGTAGACGTTTTCCTGCCCATTTTGCATAGGCTTCCGCATCTTCATAGGCGATATGAACAACCGGGTGATTTTCCCGACCTTCCAAATTGCTTTCAGGGCCTTCTGGATGCTTCCAATTTGCCCCTTCAACCCATTTCCACCATAAGGATATATCTTGAAGAGGAACTGCATATGGGGGAGGTGAGAAAACCATAGACCCAGGCACTAAAACGGAATCATCTGGTTTGGGAGTCCCTGGAGGTAATTGTTTTTTCAAATCTTCCCATTCTGGCTTTCGCTCGGCTACGGTCACATATCCAGTAGCTTCTACAAATTCTGAAAACTCACGGTTTGTCACTTCGTGAACATCCATCCAAAAACCTTTAACGCTCAGATTTACTGCAGGACGCTCTGCCGCATATGCGTTGATTTCATCAGTCCCCATTGTAAATTCACCTCCTGGAATCCAAACCATATCTTTTGGAGCTTCTCCTGATGGTTTGGGTTGAGTTGATAAGGTTAATTTTTCAGGTGTATTTACCTCCTGAGGTGATTTTTCTTTGCAAGAAAATGGGAGAAGAAGAAAAACAGCAGCAATTGACTGTAGTAATTTTAATTTATTCATATGGAATTGGACTTACCGCAAAGTAATTAATATCCTAGAAAGATGCAGGTTTAAAGCCTCCCAAATGGTTGGATTTAGATAAGGTTTTGGAAGGTTTTGACAATTTTTAGCAAAAAAAAGCGGCAAATGCCGCTCAATGATAATGTTCTGAATTTATTCTGCGCCACCCGTATCAGCATGAGCAGCAGCATTAAGCTTGCCCAATTCCTGATCGATAGTCCACAATCCTACACCTTCTTCGCCGATAATATCGAATAATTCCAAAGCTCTTCGAGACATGGTTTCCTCTTCGCGCTGTTCTGTCACATACCATTGCATGAAACTGAATGTAGCAAAATCCTTTACCGAGAATGCATGGTCAACAATTGAATTGATAGATCGCGTTACTTGAATTTCATGCTCTAAAATCAATTCAAATACTTCCCGGAGGGAATTAAAGTTATGTCGGATTCCCATGATTTCAGGTTGAATAGCATGACCACCTGCCTCATTCACATATTGGAATAACTTCATCATGTGCATTCGCTCCTCATCGGCATGAGTGTAGAGGTATTTCGCAGCATTTTCATATCCCATCATGTGGCACCATGAAGCCATGGAAAGGTAATAGGCGGAACTTTTACCTTCCATTTCAATCTGCTTGTTCAATAACTGTTCTGTATCCGTCAACAAGGATCGTTGCAATGTGACTATTTCTCGTTCTTTCATATTCATTTTATTTACACCTCAAATAAACTAATTCTATCAAAACTAGTTCAAAATGGCTTGTTCTCACATAAAATTTAGAATTGATTTAATTAAATCTATCGGAAAATGGCCTAGGAAAATGGAGTTAGTCCAAGAATTCAACTGAAAACATTTGGAGCAATGGAGCTTTTGGGAAATTTTGAAGAAATAGTGACTTTCCACCACTTTGAGTCGCGCTTTTAATGTAAGGGGTAAATAAATTTTTTATAACACAAGGTTGGTTTTATACTAAACCCTAAATTTATTCATTGAGTAAATTTTAAAGCTTTTCATGAATGGAAAATTTCAGTCTGCCTAAGAAAGGCGATTATCCTGCTAATTATGAGGGATATTTGGAATTGATTTCCGATACAGATTTCTGCAAACTGATTCAAGATCAGATTTCTGATTTGGAAAAATTATTTTCAAATAAAACTTCAGAATGGTTTAACACGCCCTATGAGGAGGGGAAATGGACGCCAAAGGAGGTTTTGGGCCATGTAATCGATACAGAAAGAATAATGACATTCAGAGGGCTATGTTTTGCCCGTGGAGAGCGGTCAGCTTTACCGGGATTTGATCAAGATCCTTATGTATTGAATGCGCGTTTTGGTCAAGTTCCTGAGAAGTTACTTTTTGAAGACTTTGTCGCCCAACGAAAAGCCCTGGTGACTTTGATTAAAACTTTATCAGAGGATATGTTGGATTTTGCGGGTGAGGCTAATGGAAGTTCGATTACCCCTAGGGCTTTATTTTGGATAATTCCGGGGCATTTTATTCATCATTTAAGGATATTAAAGAACCGCTATTAATTATGAAACTTACCCTTGGAGTTGTTGATGCGTTTACCTCTCGACCTTTTGCAGGAAATCCAGCGGCTGTTTGTTTGCTTGAAGAGCCAATTGATGCCCAATTAATGCAGCAAATCGCCATGGAGATGAATCTTAGTGAGACTGCTTTTGTGGAACGAGGGGATCAAGTGGGGCATTTTAAATTAAGGTGGTTTACGCCTACATTAGAAATAGATTTGTGTGGTCATGCTACTTTGGCTACCTCTCGTTGGATGTTGCATCGAAATTGGGCCACTGAAAATTCCACTATTCATTTTCACACGAAAAGCGGAGAATTGATTGTGAGGGCTGATGGGACGAAATTGGAAATGAATTTCCCACTTATTCCAACATTCGAAGACAAGCATCCTGCTTATCAGGAATTTCTTTTTGGGAAACGAATTGTAAAAGCGGCACAATTACGGAAAAACTGGATCTTTCAACTTGAAAATGAGCAAGCGGTAAGATCCTTGGAGCCCGACTTTATGGAAATTGCAAAAAACAGTGAGGAGGGTTTTATCATAACTTCAAAAGGAGAAAAATATGATATAGTTTCCCGGTTCTTTGGTCCGAATGTAGGCGTTCCGGAAGATCCCGTGACAGGATTCGCTCATTGTGCCTTGATGGATTATTGGAATCAGGAGGAGGGAAAAATGAAATTACATGCCTTTCAGGCAAGCCGAAGGGGCGGTGAAATGTGGTTGGAGAAACACGATGACCGAGTACTAATTGTTGGTGAAGCCGTAGTCGTTTATCAAGCTGAAATGAATCTAAACCTATGAATGAAGAGCTAGCAACAAAAAGACCTATTTCCATGAGACGGTACTTTAGACACTTTACAAATTATTGGTTGACGGATGCAAGCTTTGGTATCTTGTTGCTGATTTTACTGTTTACTGTTTTTGTATTACCGATACTTATTGAGTATGGACATGTGCATATGCTTTTTGTGAATGCGGTCTTTCTATTTTTATTTTTTACAGGAATTTGGTCTTCGAAAAAGCAGGTATTTATCTTCCTCACGACTGGCCTGTTTTTCACTCAATTGGGATTACGAATATTGAGATTCAGTGATATCCCTGTGGAATTTTATTTGCTCGAACGAATTGTGGGTATAATGAATATGATGGTTTTCATTATGCTCAACTTTCGGCTTTTGTTTCGGGATAGGGAAGTGAATTTTTATCGTGTGGTTGGAGCGATTAACGTTTATTTAAGCGTTGCAATCCTGGGAGCTTTTGTCTTTGAAATTATTCATTTGACGACAGGAAGCAGTATTCAGGGTGTGGATAGGCAATTGGTGGGCTTGGATGATGACTTTTCAGAATACATTTATTTCAGCATGGTATCGCTTACTACCGTCGGATTTGGGGATTTATATCCAATCAACATCATGTCCAAAATGCTTTCCGTTTTCCTTTCTACCATTGGAATTTTATATCCTGCCGTAGTAATTGCCAAATTGGTTGGAGAATCCAGGCGCTAATTCCATTGGTGTAAATTCGGCTGATATTCCTAGGTCTATCAACTATTTTCCAAGAAAAATTAATCACTATGAAAAAAACGATCTTTGTTCTTTTCCTGGCCTTTATAATTCAGATTACTTGGGCTCAGGAAACACGGAAACTTCCTGTTGAAACCAAAGTTGAAAAAACAGCAGAGGTTACGATTAAAGGAAAGCGTATTCCTTATCGCTCGGTAGCTGGAACGCAGCCGGTTTGGGATGAGCATGGAGAGCCGATTGCGTCATTATTTTACACTTATTATGAGCGAACAGACATAAGCGACAAAACCAAACGCCCTCTTGTGATTTCTTTCAATGGTGGTCCGGGTTCAGCCTCTATTTGGATGCATTTGGCATACACAGGCCCTGTATTGTTGAAAATTGATGATGAAGGATATCCGGTGCAGCCCTATGGGGTAAAAAGTAACCCGCATTCAATTTTAGATGTTGCAGATATCGTTTATGTGGATCCGGTGAATACCGGATATTCTCGAATTATAAATGAAGAGACTCCACGGTCTAAATTCTTTGGGATCAATTCTGATATTGCCTATTTAGCCGATTGGGTAAATACTTTCGTCACCCGTCAAAATCGATGGTCCTCACCCAAGTACCTTATTGGTGAAAGTTACGGAACGACTCGAGTAGCAGGCTTGGTTTCCCGACTTCAAAATTCCCACTGGATGTATTTTAATGGGGTTATTTTAGTTTCTCCAACAGATATGGGAATTGATCGGGGAGGTCCTGTGAAAATGGCTAATTACTTCCCGTATTATGCCGCAACTGCTTGGTATCATGGCCAACTTCCTTCAGATCTTCAAAGTAAGGATTTGGATGAAGTTATCCCCGAAGTTGAAAAATTCGCAGTTGAAGAAGTCTTACCTGCAATGGTAAAGGGTGGAAGTCTTTCTGCATTGGAAAAAGATGCGATGGCGCAAAAAATGGCTCGATATTCAGGATTGGATAAAGAAGTTTTTCTTCAAAACAACCTCATGGTAGGTACAAGTCTTTTCTGGAAGGAACTTCTCCGAGATGAAGGGATGACCGTAGGAAGACTAGATAGTCGCTATAAAGGATTTGATCGGGCAGAAGGTGGGGAGCGCTATGATTTTGATCCAGCTTTGACCAGCTGGAATCATGCTTTTGCCCCAGCTTTTAACTACTATGCAAAGAATGTATTGGGTTTTGAGTCGGATTTAACCTACAATCTCTTTGGTCCTGTTCACCCTTGGGATCGCTCAAACGAAACAACAGGTTATGATCTAGGACAGGCTATGCGTCAGAACCCTTATTTACACTTAATGGTACAATCTGGCTATTTTGATGGAGGAACGGACTTCTTCAATGCCAAGTACAGCATGTGGCATATTGATCCAAATGGGAAGCTGGCAGATCGGATGATATTTAAGGGATACCGATCCGGTCATATGATGTATTTGCGTGCAGAGGATTTAGAAACCTCCAATGAAGACATTCGCCAGTTTATACAAAAATCAATGGTGGGTGAAGGAGTTCCTGCTAAATATGATTAATTTCTGAAAAAGGCCCGGGAGAAAATACCGGGCTTTTTTTATACTTCAACTACTTTTTTGAAATCCTCGTAGCTTTCAATCGGTTCTTGGCTTTTTATCATTTCTCCAATCAACCGAAAAACATCAGCTCGGCTTCTTCCACTCTGTCTTAGTGAATGAATGGAAGTCGCACCTTCGGACTTTGAGAGCTTTTTCCCCTCTGGACTTCTTAACAAGGTATGGTGAAAGAATCTTGTTTTTTCAAAACTATGATTATCAAGAGATTGGGATAAGAATAGTTGAGCTAAGCTTGAAGTAAAAAGATCTTTGCCTCTGACAATCAAATCAACCCCAAACTCTAAATCATCTACAAGAGAAGCCAACTGATACGAAGGCATTGTATCCTTTTTCCTAACGATAAAAAATGCGATGTCCTCTTCAAGCGCAAACTCCTTTTTGTTTCCTAAATAATCCCGAATTGTGATTAGTTCATCTTGAAGCGTATTGATTCTCCAAGCTGCCTCTTTTCTCGTTTTTGGAATATTCCGATCCAAACAATGCCCCAGATAATACCCAGATGAATTCATTTGGCTAATTTTTTTTCGGGAGCAGGTACATGAAAAAAGTAGATTCTTTGCCCATAATTTCTCCATAGCATCACGATATAAATCCATTCGATTGAGCTGAGTCCAGTTTACCAAAAAATCTTCAGGGCTTTTTGGGCCTAAGTCATAATTGATTTCCAAAAAATCCAACGTCTCAAAAATATCCACCAAATACTCCATTCGGAATCGCTCTCGATCTAAATCATCGATTCGAAGCCATATTTTGGCACCTATTTTTTCTGCTAGGACCTTGGTCAATAAGAAGGAATAGGCATTTCCTAGATGAAGGTAACCACTAGGAGTTGGTGCTATTCGAGTCAAATTGTAATTCATGCTTCGAAATTACTTACATTGAAGAATAAAAATGCGCTATTTATCTCTGTTTTCCCTTATTGTTTTTATTTCTTGCCAAGGTCCTCAGGAATCTGAGAATTTAGGATTGGATCTTATTCAAAAATCGATTGCTTTTCATGATCCTTTAAACCATTGGAAGGATTTTAAGGGTACCATGGTAATTCATGACAGTTTGCCTCCTGGAAGGGAGTCTAGAAATTATCAAGTAATGATTGATAACAGCCAATCGATCGTAGAATATATCAAGGAGGATCTTCATTTTAGAGTTTGGCATGATTCGGTAGAGGTTTTAAAGGGTGAGGTTGAAAAAAGTCGAGCCTTAATGCTTCGGAATTATTATACCTATTTGTGGGGCTTGCCTATGAAAATCTTGGACCCGGGTACAACGATAAGCCCAGATGCTACTCGTGAAATGCTGAATGGAAAAGATTACTGGGTGGTGAAGGTTCCCTACGAAAAGGATACATGGTACTTTTATTTAGATCCTAACACCTTCCAACTAGAAGCCTACAAATTTTATCAGGACTTAGAGGCAAAGAAAGGGGAGATTATTTATCTAGATGGATTGTTAGAAGTGGATGGCATGAAAATACCAAAAAACAGAAGCTGGTATCGAACAGAAGTTGATGAGTTTTTGGGAGAAGATAGGCTTATAGGAATTGATTAATCGCTTTTAGGTTCTTTTAACCTGATTAATTTCTCAAAACTTTGACCCCCACTTATTTTTGTTTGTGCTTAGGTTTTGCTTTTCAGTCTTTCTTCTAGCGTATTCAATAGCTTCTTTTGCTCAGACCACTTATTCCGGGAATATTTTGGATAGTCAGGATAAAGGGTTTTTGGAGGATGTATCCGTTATATCTCTTCAAAATAATGAGGAGGTTCTCACAAACTCACGTGGCTATTTTTCATTAAAGTCAATTCCTGGAGATACGCTATTGATAACATTTCCCGGGTTTATCAGCCAACGAATTGTTCTAGAAGAAGAGCGGTTTATTACAATCGAACTTCAAGATAAAGCTCGCTTTCTTCCAACGTTCGAAGTTCGAGATAATTCTTATTCATACAGATTCAAAGATGGTCGTCTGGTTTTAAGGGAAAATGATGAAGCTGCTCTTCCGTCCCGCAAAGGAGAAGCGATTGCAGGAACGCTACCGGAAGGTGGGATGGCTTTCAGCGGGGTGATTTCCTACTTTACAAAAAAAGCACGATTAGCCCGGGAATACGAGAAGAAAAAGGTATGGCACTCCCGCCGGGAAGGATATTATAAAATTATTGAATCGGATTCAATTCGAAGTGGATTGATGGAAAAATATAGGATTGGACCTGCTAGATGGGATGAACTGGTCATTCAATTTAATCAGTTTCATCAGAGTCATGAATTCTTAGACTGGACTGAAGCAAAGGTTATGAAAAGTCTAGAAGAATTCGTGGAAATAGAATCCAGTTTCCTGAATTAGGCCTTTCGCTTGAAGGACCAGGTAACAAAAAATCGGGCGACCATTTCTCCATCTTTATTTTTTCCGGTTGAAATCATCGTCAACTGCGCCGTGTCATTTACATTTAAAGAATCAATCAATTGAAACAATTCGGATCCTTGCTCGCATGAAAAGGTGATTTTTTGGTTCGCTTTTTTATGATATTCCGCTCTAAAATCCACCACCAGCATGCTGAACTTTCCTTTTCCTGCTAGTGCCAGTTGGCATAAGGCACCGGTGCTCAACTCAGCTGCTCCAGCTAAAGCTGCAAAATAGATGGAGCGAAAAGGATTTTGGGATCTCCAGAAATAGGGAATGGTTACTTGGCATTTTTCAGCATCCAAATGTTTGACTCTCAATCTCCAAAAAACTGCTGATGGGAGTTTTGCCAGCATCGCAAACCAAAAAATAAAGGGATTAGACATTTTACGCTGGTAATCCAAAGCTTGGGGATTAAGTTGAATTTCATTTTCGGTGATATCCATATGCTGAAAGTTTTTCTGAATTTAATAAAATTTGAAAGCCAATTTAACTTTGGTATTTTTCTTGAAATATATCATCAAAACTTTAATTAAGACATGAGAAAAACTTTTCTAATATTGATTTCAGGGTTGTTTTTTTATGCTTGTGCCACCGTTCCTCTGACGGGAAGAAAGCAACTGGCGATGGTTTCAAGCGAGGAGATTCAACCCTTAGTCAATGAGCAATATGAAAAGGTTAAAAAGGAATCCAAGCTTTTGACCAACACGGCAGATGGGCAAAAAGTCGTTCAAATTGGACAACGAATAGCAAAGGCTGTAGAGGATTATCTCATTGAATCTGGGTATTCAGATTTGGTTGAGACTTTTGATTGGGAATTTAACTTAATTGAATCTGATCAGGTAAATGCATGGTGTATGCCCGGAGGGAAAGTGGCATTCTATACCGGAATAATGCCCATCTGTCAGGATGAAAATGGAATAGCGGTGGTCATGGGCCATGAGGTTGCTCATGCGGTGGCATCCCATTCAAGAGAAAGAATGTCCAAAGCTTTGGTGCAGCAATTTGGAATGTCTGTTCTTTCTACAGCTATAGGCCAAAATCCTACGCTTACTCAACAAATATTTTATCAATCGGTGGGTATTGGAAGCCAAATAGGTATGCTAGCTTTTTCTAGGCAACATGAATTGGAAGCTGACGAATTAGGATTGATTTTTATGGCCTTGGCAGGATATGATCCTAGAGAGGCACCTGTATTTTGGGAGCGAATGGGGAAAGCAGGAGGGGAAACTCCACCGGAATTCCTATCTACCCACCCGGGACCTGATAGAAGAATTGAGCGATTGAATGAAAATATGCCTAAGGCAATGGAATATTATCAAAAAAGCCAGTCCTCAACCAATTGAATAAAAAAACCGAATCATTGAGAGATTCGGTTTTTTTTGATGACAACTAGCTTATCGATTGTTGAAAGACCGGAGTTTGATTTGAGTGAGTTTTCGTTTGGTGTCCAGCGGGAAATCACCACGCATCATCCAATCGTAATATCCTGGTTCCTCTTTTAATACCTGTTCAATGGTTTTTCCTTTATGTTTTCCAAAATTGAAAACTTCGATTCCCGCAGAATTGAAAATAAACCGACCCGCTAAATCCACCATTTTCTCATTGACCAAATCATGAATCTTTTTCATGTCACTTTCAAAGATTCCCAGTTTATTTCCTTGAAGATCTTCTACCTCTTCTCCTACATAGCGCTTGACTTGTGCCTCGAAAACTTCGACCGTTGCAAGGGTATCAGCTTCTGCACTATGGGCATTTTCTAGATTTTTACCACAATAAAATTTATAGGCGGCAGATAGATTTCTTTTTTCCATAAGGTGGAAAATTTTCTGAGCATCTAATAGATTCCGCTTATCTAAATCAAAGTCAATTCCGCTACGGAGAAATTCTTCTACTAAAAGGGGAATGTCATATTTGAGAACATTGAATCCAGCTAGATCTGAATTTCCTATAAACTGATGCACGTCGCGTGCGATATCTTTGAAAAAGGGTTTATCCTTTACGTCCTTATCATAGATTCCGTGAATAAGGGATGATTCTAAAGGAATAGGAATAGTAGGATGAACTCGCTGGGTGTAAATTTTGCGCTCTCCATCTGGAAATAATTTCACAAGAGAGATTTCTACTATCCGGTCGGTCCCGATATTGGTTCCCGTTGCTTCAAGATCAAAAAATACAAGAGGGTTTCTAAGTTCTAAGCTCATGGTTAATTGAATTTTTCACGAATGGTTTGAAGGTCCATGTTATCATAATTCCCGGAACTCATGAGTAAGAGATTGGTATTGGAATAATCCTTATTCAAGAGATAATGATGAAGTAATTTACTGTCAGTGAAAAGCTTTAAATCTGTACGATTGAATCCTTTTTGAAGCGTTTCTTCATCCATGAGTTCCAATTTTTTCAAGGATGCAGCATGAGGATTCATGTAAATAATTGCCTCATCAGCTGCATTCATTGTATTTGCATAGTTAGGCAGAAAATCCTTATTCAACGAAGAATAGGTGTGTAATTCCTGTACAGCAATCAATTTTCTGTTAGGAAATTGCTTTTTTACTGCCTCGGTCGTTGCTTTTAATTTGGAAGGTGCATGTGCAAAGTCCCGAAATAAAGAGGCCTCAGGTTTTGATTCTAGCCTTTCCAGTCGTTTGGCTGCTCCCTTAAAGGATTGAATGGATTCAAAAAACTGACTTTTAGTCAATCCTAGTTCTAAGCAAACGTTAAGTGCTCCGCTTAAATTTTGAAGGTTGTGATCTCCAAACAAGTAAATAGGTGTCCAACCCTTATCTGTTTCTAAAGCAGTGACTCCATTTTGGATTTGGGCAGGAAAAGCTCGGTAGGGGATTTTTTTACCCTTTATGACTGTTTGTCCTGCCATTTCTCGAACCAATGTATCCTCTTCACAATAGATCAAAGCACCTGATGGAGGAGTCATTTCCATTAAGTCTTTGAATAAGTTTTTATAAACTTCAAAGTCCGGGAAAACATTGAAATGATCCCAGGCAATGCCGGAAATCAAAGCAATATCGTGGTGGTAATGGATGAATTTTGGACGTCGGTCAAGGGGAGAGGTCAAATATTCATCGCCTTCAATAATGATAATTGGAGCATCGGATAAACCCACCATTAAATCAAAGCCTTCTATTTGCGCTCCTACGAGGTAATCAAATTTCAATTGTTGATCCTTCAATACATGAAGAATCATGGAAGTGATGGTTGTTTTTCCATGTGAACCCGCAATGACAACGCGTTTTTTGTTTTCACTTTGTTTAAAAATGAATTCAGGAAATGAATAAATAGGGATGCCCAAGTCCTTTGCCTTCTGAAGTTCCGGATTATCAATCCGTGCATGCATTCCTAAAATAATCCCATCCAGACCGGGATGGATTTTCTCAGGAAACCATCCGAAAGCAGGGGGTAGAATCCCAGCTTTTTCCAAGCGGCTTCGGGATGGTTCGTAGATTTCATCATCCGATCCAGTTACCTGATGGCCTTTTTTCACTAATGCTAGTGCCAAATTGTGCATAATCGCACCACCAATAGCAATAAAGTGGTAGCTTTTCATAAAGGGTGTTTTAGTTTTCGACATAAAATTAAATCTTTGCCAAAGCTTATGGTAATGGGATCACTTTTATTTTCAAATGAATTTTCTGGGTAATCTATGGATGACAAATACGCTTATCTGACACTCTCTTTACTTTACATGTTGGCATGGGCTGTGGTCTATTGGAAAAGTCCTTGGAAAAAGGGGATGGTAAAAGTCGGTGCGGTAGGAGGTTTAATGGGGGTAATTGCCGAGGTATGGTATTTTCGGGATTATTGGCGACCTCCCACCTTGTTTGGAGAAGCGGTGGCAGGAATTGAAGATTACCTCATTGGCTTTGCACTCTTTGGGGTAGGAGGATATATCCATTCCTCTTTCACAAAATTGGAGATCGATTATGAAAAGCATACTCCGGCTAAAAATCGTGATTTCTTCATTCTTTTCCTTTTGGGATGTACTAGTCTCACTGTTTTCAGCGTGGTTCTGGGAATCCATTCAGGTTATGTTACCTTTTTGACTTTCTTCTTTCTTTCAGTTTACATTTGGTTTCAGCGACCTGACCTCATCCATATTTCAATAAAGTCTGCTTTTGCTACTTTGGGGATTTCCT
The DNA here is from genome assembly GCF_013373065.1 of Algoriphagus sp. Classification (GTDB taxonomy): domain Bacteria; phylum Bacteroidota; class Bacteroidia; order Cytophagales; family Cyclobacteriaceae; genus Algoriphagus. Next base: position 14,461 of record NZ_JABXIN010000005.1, on the reverse strand, counting down.
TTCTGATTTATTATGTGAATTTTAATCTGTTATTTCCTCATTTTTGGGATAAATATGGGATGTTGGAAAAACCGGTTTTAGGATTCCGAATCCTAAATATCCCACTCTCAGAAATGCTTTGGCATTTTACATGGGCCATGCTTTGTAGTATGTTCAGAGGCTATCGAAACGGCGTTTATTATAAGAACCCAAAAGTATTGCAGGCTTGATTTTTGTGGACAAGTTTTGGATAACTTGTTTAAAACTACTTACCGAAAGAAGGTACATTTGTTCCTATGAGTGAAAGACCAGCCAACCTTAGAAATAGCCGTAAAAAGCCAGTACACGATAATCCGAATACCCTAGGAAAAATTCCTCCTCAGGCAGTTGAATTAGAAGAAGCCGTTTTGGGTGCATTAATGCTTGAAAAAGACGCATTAACCCAGGTCATTGATATTTTAAAAGTAGAAAGCTTTTACAAAGATGCTCATCAGGTTATTTTCCAGGCTATTTTGGATTTATTCCAAGATTCTCAGCCGATTGATTTGCTGACCGTGACTTCTCAACTTCGGAAAAACGGAACCCTGGAAGTAGCAGGTGGGGCTTTTTACATTACTGAACTAACTTCAAAAGTTTCTTCGGCTGCAAATATTGAATATCACGCCCGTATTATCACGGAGCAAGCCATCAAACGCGAGTTGATCCGAATTTCTTCAGAAATTCAGAAAAACGCATACGAAGAGACTACGGATGTCTTTGAGCTTCTCGATGATATGGAACAATCACTTTTTGAGATTTCAGAGAAAAATATCCGTAAAAATTACGCAGATATGCGGTCTATCATGCGGGAAGCAATCGCAGAGATGGAGTCCAAAAAAGATCAAAAAGATGGTTTGACAGGGGTACCATCTGGATTTACGGCTTTGGACCGGGTAACTTCAGGATGGCAAAAATCTGACTTAGTGATTATCGCGGCTCGTCCTGCTATGGGTAAAACGGCTTTTGTGCTATCTGTACTCAGGAATGCTGCTGTCGATCACAGTCGCCCTGTAGCAATTTTCTCCTTGGAAATGTCTTCTGTACAGTTGGTCAATCGACTTATTTCTTCAGAAGCTGAATTGGATTCTGAGAAAATCAAAAAGGGAAGTCTCCAGGAGCATGAATGGGCGCAATTAGTCCATAAAACTGCCAAACTTTCTAAAGCACCTCTTTTTGTGGATGATACTCCAGCGTTGTCAATCCTGGAACTTCGTGCAAAAGCAAGAAAATTGAAGGCCCAGCATGATATTCAAATGATCGTTATCGATTATTTGCAATTGATGTCGGGAGATTCCAAAGGTGGTGGCGGCGGAAACCGTGAACAAGAAATCGCAAGTATTTCTCGAGCTTTGAAAAAAATCGCCAAAGAACTCGAAATTCCGGTGATTGCCCTTTCCCAGCTTTCCCGAGCTGTGGAAACTAGGGGAGGAGACAAACGACCTCAACTTTCTGACCTTCGGGAATCCGGTGCGATCGAACAAGATGCAGATATGGTCATGTTTCTTTATCGTCCTGAGTATTATGGAATTCTACAAGATGAGAATGATGCCAGCACTCAAGGTGTTGGAGAAGTGATCATTGCAAAGCACAGAAATGGTTCCTTGGATACAGTCAAGCTTCGATTTATTGGAAAATACACCAAATTCACCGATTTGGATACCTTTGGAAATTTCCCTCCTAATCAGCCAGTGGAACCGCTCTATGGAAATAAATTTTCTGCTCAATCTACAGGGGCTTCTAATTTTGACCAATCGCAGACGGTCAAATTTACCAGTAAAGCAAACGATGATTTTGATGATTTTATAGGTAGTCCTGGCGAGCCTACACCGTTTTAAGAATGAAAGGAATTGTACTAGATAGAACTTTACCAGGCCAAATTGATTTTAGAGAGATTCCTGAAAATCAATTGCAAGCTGACCAAGTAAAAATACGCATTAAAGCAGCCGCACTTAATCATCGGGATGAGTGGTGCCGCCAAGGACTTTATCCCAATATTTCGGACGGGGTCATCCTGGGTTCTGATGGGGCTGGTGTTGTAGAAGCTGTAGGTAGTCAAGTTACTAATTGGAAGGTTGGAGATGAAGTGATTATCAATCCTGCTTTATTTTGGGGAAATGATCAGCGTGTACAATCCCGTGATTTTCAAATTATCGGGATGCCCAGCCATGGAACTCTGGCGGATTTCATCATTGTATCTTCGGATAGAATATTTCCGAAGCCCTCTCATCTTTCGTGGGAAGAGGCAGCCTCTCTACCTTTAGCAGGTTTGACTGCCTATCGGGCCTTGGTTTATCAGGGAAAAATCCAAGCAAGCGATCGGGTTTTGATCACAGGATTTGGGGGAGGGGTTGCTCAGTTTGCTGCGCAATTTGCAATTCAAAAGGGAGCTTCTGTCTATGTAAGTAGTAGCAGTTCCGAAAAGATCCAAAAAGCCGAAGCTTTAGGGGCAATCAAAGGATTTAATTACAAGGAAGCGAACTGGGTGGAGAAGGCCTTGGAAGAAATGGGAGGCTTTGATCTGATTATTGATGGCGCTTCCGGAGATCAACTTAATCAGTTGATCAAGGTTGCCCGACCTGGAGGAAGGATTGTGATTTATGGGGCCACCTTGGGAAATCCCAAAACCATGGAAGCGAGGAGGATTTTTTGGAATCAATTGAAGATTATCGGTAGCACGATGGGATCGGATGAGGATTTTAAGTCTATGTTGGATTTTGTAAATCAACAAAAAATTCATCCATTGGTGGATCAAGTTTTTCCTTTTGAAAGGGCTAAGGAAGCTTTTGATCGGATGCGAGCTGGGGATCAAATGGGTAAAATAGTTTTGATTCCTTAAAGAACGAGCTTTTACAATCCATTTCAAATCTTCATTTATTCATCCAGATCATTTTCGAATATGAAGTTTTGATAGGCATTTTGAAGCTCCTGAAGGGTTTTTCTTTCAGACTGCGAACGGGCAAGTTCTATCCCTTTTTCAAATATATTTTTGGCTTTTTCCAAGTCATTCAAAGCTGAAAAAAAATGAGCCGCAGGATAGTAGGTTGGGAGATAATCCGAGAAATCCGCGAGCAGTTTTTCAAAATATCCTGAAGCTTTTTCAGGTTGGGATTCCTGGGTTTCTAATGCAAGCGCGTACCAATTGAAAGGCTCCTTTGGTTCCTCTTGGGCAAATTGTTCTAAAAGCTTTAAACGGCCCAAATTGCTCATTGAATTGTTTTTTTAATTAAGGTCTTACTATTATTTTCACGCAAAATAAATCTAAAATAATCTAATCCTAAACCAATGAATATTCTTGTTTGTATCACACACGTTCCAGATACGACTTCCAAGATTCAATTTACAGATAACAACACCAAATTTGATTCGACTGGAGTTCAATTTATTATCGGTCCTTATGATGACTACGCTTTGGCTAGGGCGGTAGAGTTGCGGGATCAAACAGGTGGAAAATTAACCGTTTTGAATGTTGGTTTAGCTGAAAGTGATCCGACTTTGCGTAAAGCGCTTGCAATCGGCGCTGACCAAGCTATTCGAGTTAATTCAGAACCTAAAGATTCTTTCTTTGTAGCAAAACAAATTGCTCATTATGCTAAAGAGGGCGGTTATGATTTGATTTTGATGGGAAGAGAATCCATTGATTTCAATGGTGGAATGGTTCATGGGATGGTAGGAGAACTTTTGGGTATGCCATCATTTTCTCCGGTAATGAAATTGGATGTAGAAGGAACCACTGTGAAAATGGCAAGAGAAATTGAGGGTGGAAAAGAGATGCTAGAAGCTAGCCTTCCGTTGATCGCAGGTTGCCAGGAACCAATCGCAGAATGGAAAATCCCAAACATGCGTGGTATTATGTCTGCTCGTACCAAGCCTTTGAATGTGGTCGAGCCTGTTTCTGATGAAACGCAAGCTGTAGCTTCCCAATACCAACTCCCACCTGCAAAAGGTGCGGTTAAGCTGGTGGACAAGGATCATGTAGAAGAACTAGTAAAATTGCTTAAAAACGAAGCAAAGGTTCTTTAATTCAAATTATTTAACTATTTTAAATTCAGATATTTATGTCAATTTTAGTATATATAGAACACGCAGAGGGAAAAGTAAAGAAGACGAGTTTGGAAGCCGTATCTTTTGCAAATGCACTTTCTGCGAAAACCGGTCAAGGAGATGTTGTAGCGGTTGCTTTGGGAACAATTGCTGATTCTGAGTTGGCAGCTGTTGGAAAAGCGGGTGCGTCAAAAGTATTGCATGCTTCTGATGATCGTTTGACTGCTGGAGTAATTCAGGCTCATGCAAGTGCTGTTGCTCAAGCATTCGAAAAAGTTGGCGCAAAGACAGTGGTATTAGCTAAATCCTCTTTGGGTGATGCTGTTGCTGCTCGATTGGCGATTAAAATCAATGCTGGCTTGGTTTCCAATGTGGTTGAATTGCCTGATACGAGTTCAGGATACAAAGTGAAGCGAAGTATTTTCACTGGAAAAGCCTTTGCAGAAACAGAGGTTACCACTGAAAACAAAATCTTAGCCATTAAGAAAAACGCGGTAGATCTGAAAACTGATGGTGCCGATGCAACTGTCGAGCAATTGACCGTTTCACTAAGTGATGCTGACTTTGCATCAAAAATCACTGCAACAGAACGGGCTACCGGTGAGGTTTTGCTTCCTGAGGCTGACATTGTAGTTTCTGGAGGTCGTGGATTGAAAGGTCCTGAGAATTGGGGAATGATCGAAGACTTGGCAAAAACGCTGGGTGCAGCAACGGGTTGCTCTAAGCCGGTATCTGATATTGGATGGAGACCTCATCACGAACACGTAGGACAAACAGGGGTAAAAGTTGCTCCGAGTTTATATATCGCAATAGGAATTTCAGGTGCTATTCAGCATCTTGCAGGGGTAAACTCTTCAAAGTGCATTGTAGTTATCAATAAAGATCCAGAGGCTCCTTTCTTTAAAGCGGCTGATTATGGAATCGTTGGGGATGCATTTGAAGTAGTTCCTAAGTTGAATGAAGCACTAAAAGCTGAACTTTAATTTTTGTGGAAAAAGAAATTGAACTGGAAATTTTAGGTCTTTCGTCTAACCACTCTCAGTCGGGTTCATTTACATTGGTACTCGGAGAAGTGGGAGGAATTAGAAGGTTGCCCATTGTCATTGGCATGTTTGAAGCACAAGCCATCGCTTTGGAAATCGAGAAGATCGTTCCCAATCGACCCATGACGCATGATTTATTCAAGTCTTTTGCGAATGGGTTTAATGTGGAAATAGATCGAATCGTGATTACAGACATGAAAGAGGGTGTTTATTACGCCAAAATCATGTGCAAAAGTGACCTTGCTGAAGTAGAAATAGATGCCCGGCCTTCTGATGCCATTGCGATTGCAATTCGCTTTGGTTGCCCGATTTTCTCTAGTGAAAAAGTGATGTCAGAGGGTGCAGTAGAGCATTTTGATGTCGAGAGTACCGAACCCCAGTCTTCTAAACCTTCCGCAAAACCTAGTTTTTCTGCTAAAAAAGAACCATCCTTAAAAGACTATAGCTTGGACAAGCTTAATCAGCTGTTGGAAAAAGCGATTAATAATGAGGATTATGAAAAAGCAGCAAGAATTCGGGATGAAATCAACAAGCGAAATTAAATTTTAATGAAAGCCTGAGTAATCAGGCTTTTTTCTTGTCTTTGGCTTCTCTATTTTTGGCCCGATTGAATCATTAACATTTCTATGGATTATATACGAGGAGCATTTGGACTATTTGTTATTGTAGTCATTGCCTATATTTTTTCAGCGAATAGGAAAAAAGTCGATTGGCGTCTGGTTCTTATCGGAATTGGACTGCAGTTGACTTTCGGACTCTTGATTACCAAAGTTCCTTTAGTAGCAAGTGGATTTTCTGCTCTTTCTAGTGCTTTTGTAAAGTTTTTGAGCTTTAGTGAAGAAGGTGCCCGGTTTATATTCGGAGACCTTGCAGGGGATAGCTTCGGTTTTATTTTCGCCTTTAAGGTTTTACCGACCATTATCTTTTTCTCAACTGTTTCGGCGGGACTCTATTATTTAGGAATACTTCAAAAGGTTGTATTTGGGATTGCTTGGGTGATGGCGCGAACCATGCGCCTTTCGGGTCCGGAGAGCCTTTCAGCTGCAGGGAATATTTTTCTGGGTCAAACGGAAGCGCCTTTATTGGTGCGGCCATTTATTCCCAATATGACAAAATCTGAATTGATGTGTTTGATGACAGGGGGGATGGCAACTATTGCTGGTGGAGTTTTGGCGGGTTATGTAGCCTTTTTGGGGGGAGATAGCTTGGAGGAACAAAGTAGATTTGCAGCTTATTTATTAGGCGCAAGTATTATGAATGCACCAGCCGCTATCGTTCTTTCAAAGATTTTTATTCCAGAAGTAGAAAAAGAGCCGACTCAAGAAAAACTGGAGGTCAATAAAGAAAGCATGGGGGTGAACTTGATTGATGCCATGTCTATTGGGGCATCGGAAGGTCTAAAACTTGCCCTTAATGTAGGTGCAATGCTATTGGCTTTTATTGCTGTGATTGGGGCAGTGAATTATTTCTTGGAAGACATCATTGGAGGAATGACTGGAATAAATGGGTTTATCCTAGATTCTACAGCTGGACAATTCTCCGGTTTTTCATTGGAATATATCTTTGGCCAGATTTTTAGAGTATTTGCCTGGGTAATCGGAGTAGAATGGGGGGATACCTTGCAGGTAGGAAGCTTGTTGGGGCAAAAAACCGTAATCAACGAATTTGTAGCCTATTTAAGCCTTTCTGAGATGAAGGCTGCGGGTTCTCTTTCTGATAAATCAATTGTGATAGCAACTTATGCTTTGTGCGGGTTTTCCAATTTCAGTTCAATAGCTATTCAGTTAGGTGGGATTGGAATCATTGCTCCAAATAAGCAGGGGACCTTGAGTAAACTTGGGTTGATTTCGCTTTTTGCAGCATCCCTGGCTTGTCTGATGACAGCAACGATTGCCGGTATGCTGTTTTAAATGGAATTTGAGGAAATAAAGAAGGTCGGCTTCAAACCGACCTTTTTTGTTGAGATGATTTTGATTATTTCAAACCATATAATTCCTTCGATGCATCTTCATATTTATCACCTGCATTCCAAACTGGTTTATTAGGGTCGTTAGCAATTAATTGCGCAGCCAGAATGTAAGACTTCCAATATTTCACTGCATAATCCAAATCGAAATTGTCTACTTGATCCCCAGGTTTGTGGTAATATTTGTTGATTTCGTCATCAAATGCTCGGAAACCTAATGAGAATGTTGGAGCTGGAACGCCTTTTCTTGCAAAATTCACATTGTCGGAACGGTCATAAAGACCTTGCTCAGGTGCCGGGTCAGCGATTGCCTCCAATCCAAATTCACTTACTGCTTGGCTAATCAAAGGATCACTAGAGGTCCGTCCCAAACCAATAACCGTCACCACTTCCGTATCGTTGTAACCACCATTATCAATGTTCAAATTGAAAATAATTTTATCCAAGGGTATCAGTGGGTTTTCAGCAAAATAGGCAGATCCAAGAAGGCCTTTTTCCTCAGCTGTCCAAAGCGCAAAAATGATAGAACGTTTAGGGGGATTTTTAGCAAAGTATTTTGCAGCGTTTAGAACGGCTACTGTTCCAACCGCATTGTCTCTTGCGCCATTATAAATAGAATCACCAGTAGCATCAGGAGTACCAACACCCACGTGATCGTAGTGAGCTGAAAGAAGTAAAAATTCATCTTTCAAATTCTCATCTGTTCCCTCAATCCATCCCAGTACATTTTTTCCTTCAATTGCGCGATTTTCCTTGCCTTGGATATTCAACTGAGCATTCTTAATGCTGCCTTCACTGATTTTTTGAGGGATTGAATTTTCTAAGTCCTTGATCCATACATAAGGAACTTTAGAGCTTTCTCCCTGGTCAATACCCATGGTAGGACGATTGAGAAAATTAGCGATCAATTGCCAAGGAACAGAAGGAATATTGAATCGTTCCACTAAAGCTATGGCTCCAGCTTCCTGCGCACGCGCTGTTTTTTCTCTACCCGCAGCAAAAAGTTGTGCAGGACTCATTCTGTCGGGTGCACCTACATTAGTCAGAACGACTTTTTCTTTAAGATATTTGCCGGCAAAGTCCTCTGCCGAACCAAAACCCAAATCAACTACCTCAAATTCTCCTGATAAAGCCTGACCATCCAAAACAAGCATTTCTTTTCCCTGGGAATACTCTGTGTCACCCAATGATAAAGTTCCTTCCTTTGGAGGTGTAGAGAGCCTGAAAGGGATGTTTTGAAAGTAACCGTCAGCACCTGGAACAGGCATGGCGCCATATTCTTTCAATTGATCTGCAATGTAGTTGTAAGCCATGCTAATTTCAGGTCGAGCTGGATCGCGTCCCATCAATTCATCGGAGGCCAAATAAGTAAAGTGACCAATAGCTTCTTTTTCTTTGAATCTTTTCTCAACCTGCTTCTTTTGTGCCCAAGAAGGAGTTGAGAGGACTAGCAAAAGCCCTAGCAAAAGCGAAATATTCCTCATTGTGTTTATTTATTTGGCTGAAAATAAAAATAAAAGCAGGAAAGGTTACTACCCATTTTTAAACTTCTTTTTCTGGAAAGTGTAAATTCCTTAAAACCGTCCGAAAGTGTACAGGAATTTCTGCTTTTATCTGGATCAATTGCTGGGTTTTGGGATCCTTGAATTCTAATCGATATGCGTGAAGCAATAAGTTTTGTAGGTTGAATTGCTTTTCGAAAAACTTATTTTGTTTGTTGTTTCCATGCTTCTTATCGCCAATAATATAATGTCTTGCTTGTGCTAAATGTATTCTGATTTGATGGGTTCTTCCTGTTAGAGGATGGAGGGATAGAAGTGAATATCGACTCGTTGGATAGCGCCCTGTAGTATCAAAAGGGATTTCAACGGAATGGACTAATTCATAATCAGTTTTCGCAGCTTGAAGCTTTCCACTTCGTTCGTTTTCCAATTCACGTTCAAATGAGCCTTTTTCAATAGAAGGAATTCCCCGAACAAGGGCTAGATAGGTTTTTTTGACGCTCCGCTCTGAAAATTGAGCCTTCAATAAGCTTAGTATTTCTTTGTTTTTTGAGAAGAGAAGGACTCCAGAGGTGGGGCGGTCCAATCGATGAACAGGAAAAATGTGCTGTCCGAGTTGATCTCGAAGGAGTTGAAGGGCAAAATGCTCTTTTTCACCCGCTGCTAATTTGGTCCGATGGACCAAAAGACCTGCAGGTTTGTTTATTGCAACCCAATCATTTGTTTCTTGAAGAATTTCGATCACAAGGCTTTTTGGCTAAGTCTAAAAAATAGTACCTGAACCTATACACTCATCGCCTTCATACCATGCAACAAACTGACCAGAGGCAATCCCTTTTTGAGGCTCGTCAAATAGAAGGTAAAGCCCATTTTCTTTTTGGATAAGGGTAACGGCAGATAGGGGCTGTCTGTACCTAATTCTCGCTTGATATCGAGCCGTTTGACCTGGTGAAAGGCTTAAATCTCTTCGGATCCAATGGACTTGATCATTTTTTACAAAAAGAGCATATCGAAGTAACCCAGGGTGATCTTCACCCAGACCGGTATAGATTACATTTTCTCGGGTATCGGTAGCAATGACAAATAAAGGTTTGCCAGTACCACCTACTTGCAGCCCTTTTCGCTGTCCAATGGTGAAATAATGGGCACCATTATTCTCTCCAACCACTTTTCCTTGTCCTTTTTGATATTGAATAGGTAAAGACAAATTATCCAAAGTAGTTTGATCTAATTCTGAGGGATCAATCCCAGCAGGAATTTTGTATTTGGAAAACACTGGTAGGTCATCCGGAATTTGGATGATGGGGCCTCTTTTCGGTTTTAGTTGTTGCTGTAAAAATTCAGGAAGGCGAACTTTTCCAATAAAACACAATCCTTGAGAATCCTTTTTTTCTGCAGTAATCAGGTCCAAATCTTTAGCGATTTGCCTTACTTCTGATTTTTGAAGATGTCCGATGGGGAAAAGTGCCTTTGCCAACTGTTCTTGTGTCAATTGACAGAGAAAATAGCTCTGATCTTTATTGGAGTCGGCACCAGCTTTCAATTGATAAACAGGTTCTCCGTTTACCAGAATTTCTCCTTTTTGGCAATAATGACCTGTAGCCACAAAATCAGCTTTTAACTTTTGGGCAGCTTTGAGGAAAATGTCAAACTTGATTTCACGATTACAGAGAATATCAGGGTTGGGTGTTCGTCCTGCTTCATACTCGGCAAACATGTAATCCACGATTCGTTCTCTGTATTCTCCGCTGAGATCGATGGCTTGGAAGGGGATACCAAGCTTTTCAGCAACGAGCATGGCATCAGTTGAATCCTCCATCCAAGGGCATTCATTGGAAATGGTGACAGATTCATCGTGCCAGTTTTTCATAAACATTCCAATGACCTCATAGCCCTGTTCTATCAAAAGGTGGGCAGCCACGGAACTATCAACTCCGCCGGAAAGTCCGACTACGACTCTTGTTTTTTTATTCATCATCATTCACGTTATGGATTCAAGGTCCATAGGTGGTTCAATTGTGGAAAACTGATCTAGTACCTCTAGAGTTCAATATTGAATCAAATATCCAAAATTATAGGTAGCTAACCTGCTTTGAAGAAGTAATTATCTGACAATTTCCTCTGTACCATAGAAAAAGAAGTATTTTTGGCGCTCTTTCAAATTTTTCAATCCTGTTATGAATTTTCAATTGATCAAAGATGCTCTTTCTGGAAAGGAACAGGATTTTACTAGCCTTTCCTTAAAAACGGCAATTTTTGTCTTAGCTCTGCCAATGATTCTTGAAATGATGATGGAATCATTATTCGCTGTGGTAGATATTTTTTTTGTGGCCAAACTTGGTCAAAACGCCATTGCTACTGTTGGACTAACTGAATCAGTGGTTGTTTTGGTTTATGCCGTTGGATTTGGAATCAGCATGGCGGCCACTGCACTAATTTCAAGAAGGTTTGGTGAAAAAGAATACAAGGAAGCCGGTTCTTCAGCTTTTCAATTGCTTCTAGTTGGTGGTACGATATCTCTTATCTTCAGCATTCTAGGAGTTTGGTTTGCAGCTGATATTCTGAATTTGATGGGGGCTGAAGAGGAGGTCATCCAGAATGGAGCTGGTTTTACAAAGATTATTTTCGGGGGCAATGCCGCTATTCTCCTGCTTTTTCTAATTAATGGAGCATTTCGCGGAGCTGGGCAGGCACATCTCGCGATGCGTTCCTTATGGATATCCAATGGTTTAAATATTCTCCTTGATCCTATTTTAATCTTTGGGATAGGATCCTTTGACGGGTTTGGATTGGAAGGGGCAGCTTGGGCAACTACTACCGGAAGGGGACTAGGGGTAATCTTTCAATTATATCATCTTCTCAATGGAAAGCATAGACTTCGCATTACCGCTGAAAATCTTCAGGTTAAGTGGAAAACCATTCGGAAGATCATAGATATTGCGATTGGTGGTATGGGGCAATTTTTGATTGACTCGGTATCCTGGCTAGCCTTAACTCGGATGAATGCAGAATTTGGTTCTGCGGCTTTGGCAGGCTATACGATTGCGATGCGGGTATTGATTTTTACCATTCTTCCGGCTTGGGGAATTTCAGGTGCTGCAGCCACACTAGTAGGTCAAAATCTCGGGGCAAAAGAAATTAAAAGAGCCGAAGATGCTGTCTGGTTGACTACTTGGTATTGTGTCATTTTTATGGGAGCAGTTACCGGAATTTACCTGTTGTTCTCGGATCAACTAGCAGGTCTTTTTACGGATATTGAAGAGGTTCAGCAGATAGCTTCTCAGGGACTTTGGGTAATTGCTATTGGGTATGTCTTCTTCGCCGTAGGGATGGTATTGACTCAAGCATTCAATGGGGCTGGAGATACCCGAACACCGGCTTGGATTAATGTTGGCGTACTTTGGTTTATGGAAATCCCTTTAGCTTGGGGATTAGCCTTTGTTTTTGATTTAAAATATCTGGGGATTTTTATCGCAATTGCTACAGCTCATTCACTTCATGCGGTGGTTTCCTGGTATTTCTTTAGAAAAGGAAGTTGGAAGCGGGTAGCTATCTAAAAAAAGTCGATTTGATCCTCAAATCGACTTTTTTTTGTTATTGACCTTAGTTCAATGAAACGAATTTACTGTCAACCGTTTCATCTATAAAATAGATTTTCTTTCCGCCAAATGATCTACTTTCTGAGTTATAAGCCGCTACTTGTACAATTCCCTGACTTGTTGATCTTAAGGCGCTTTATTCAGATGCCCGAAAAGGTTGCCGAAGTGCTTCGAGCCTCTTTAGTAATTACTTCTCTACCGTCTGAAATCACCCAAAGTAGATTGTCCACATTGGAAGGAATTCCTTCAATGCTGAGGGAAACATCCCCTCCAAGTGCAATATCGTCTGGAACGCTTGCATTAAATCGGACCACGCCGGGCATTACTTTTCCAGTCGTATGGGAGAAGCTATCAAAGCCGTTTCCACCTGCTACATTCCAGTCATTCGCTTGACCGGAGTTGATCCCCAATGTCACAGCTGTAAAATCATTGACATAGGTATTATTTACATTTTGAAGCGCAAAATCATTCAGACTTACCTCTCCAACACTCACTAGACTACTGCTTCCTCCAGAAGAGGAATAGAAATTAGCATTTCCTACGTCTAACAAAATGTCAGAAATTCCCGGGACTGTGGGGGTTCCAGATGGTAAATTGGATTTTGCTTTGATAGCTGCCAAAACGCCATCTGCATCTCCGGGAGTTGGTATGGGATTGCTCTGAGTTTGCTGTTGAGGATCTTCATCATCACCATTGCAAGATGTTCCCATCCAAACGATTGTTGCAGAAAGAATTAGAATTTGAAAAATTTTAAGTTTCATGGTTTTGAAAGTTTAGTATAACAGTTCAAAACTCTCTAAAAGCCTATTCTAAAACCATACGACATATGCCGTATTTAACTAGTCACTAAAGCATTGCACATTCATAAAATAGGGCATATTATAAAATTTTTTCTCCCCGTAAACTTGGGAACCACAACCCATTTTTTTGAAAGCTGGATTTAAAATATTCTGCCGATGTCCAGGAGATTCCATCCATAGCTTAACAATTTCTTCCGCGTAAGATAAATACGTATGGAGAGGAACAGGTTCGATTCTTGGAGTATTAGCATAGGTGAAAAGCCCGGGCTGTTGGGGAGGATTGACCATTCTCCCATATTCATAATCCAATCCTGAAGTATTGCTGATGTTTTCTGCAATTAAGGTGGGGTTTAATCCAACTATCTGAAATCGGTCCCTTAGTTTCCGCTTATTTCGGATTTTACTTTGATGACTGTAAAAGCCATAAGTAGCCATATCATAAGCATGTCCTGCAGCCAACATTTCTATTTTGAGAGAATATTCCAATGGTTCCAATCCATGTAATATCCTTTGTCTGTTGGTCACAAAAAATATACTCGCATGGAGGAGAGGATAATTTATATCCGTAAGATCCAGCGTTTTTGAAATTGACTTAAGCTTGAAAAATTCCTCTTTCGAATAATGGTAAAGATTATTCGGAGATCCTTCTTGTGAAAAGGATGGAAATGAAATCAAAAGAAAGGCAAATAAACCGAAAAGCTTCTTCATGCGGAGAAGGAGTTGGAATTTACTCATTCAACACGCTGAAGAAGCCTTTTTATTGTGATTAGATAGCTTCTAGATTAATTGTCTTGTTGAATTTCGAGAAACAAAGCAATTAATTCTTTTGGAGTTGAAGCATTACGGATTTTTTCTTCCTGTAGTTGCTGTTGCAGATGATACTCCAGTTCAAAGATTAGCCCATTGACAAAAACCGGATCCATCTTTAGTTTTTCAATAAAATGGTCGTTTTTTCGGGAACCTGATAAGCTGATTCCATAGGAGTGAAAGACTTCCACCGCCTTCTTGAGTTGTGAATATTGTTGGTTCATTTTCAAAAGTTTAAGTCCTTTTATTACCACTTGAATGAAGATTTTTCAAGGCGTTGATCTTATAAACGGATAAATAAGGTTTTGTTTCAATTAAAAATTCCCTCCATTGAATTTTTTGAATAATGTCAAAAAAATGAGCAATTGGACAAAAGTCACATGATTTACATCTTGTGAAATTGTAAACCCATATATGTTGAGGATTAATTTTCTCAAATAAGCTCCAATTCGTAGCTTTGGCCGGATTATTTTAGCACTAGACTGTTACAATTTTAGGAGACATGAAAGGAATTATTTTAGCCGGAGGCTCAGGAACTAGACTTTATCCCTTAACCATTGCTGTGAGTAAGCAATTGATGCCTGTATATGATAAACCAATGATTTATTATCCACTTTCGGTTTTGATGATGGCAGGAATTCGGGAAATATTGATTATCACGACGCCAGAAGACTCCGAGTCCTTT
>NZ_JABXIN010000038.1 GCF_013373065.1 Algoriphagus sp. | reverse complement strand
GTGAAGACACGAACGGGGGCAGGAGATTAGCTATAAAGCTTGACTTGAAATAATCACCGATTTAATTGCCAGCGGTTTTAACCGCTGGACAAAAGAAGATCTCTGCCCCAACTCCCCCTTTGAATTCTACATTTAGCAGGGTCCGGGATTTCAACCCAAAGGGGGCAAGGGGGATTTGAGCTGAATACTTGAAGAGATTCTGATATGTAAATTATCCCCATTCGTGAAGACACAAACGGGGGGCAAGTAGGTTCGGGATTACAAATCCCGAACAGCACTAGGCTAGATATCAACTCTACCTATCTAGACACAGCTATATCTTAAAATTATCTGCGCAGCTACCTTTTCCTTTTCTAAAGACTTGAAAGTCTACCAACATCATTATTTTATCAAATACATATAGAAACCAGAAAAATTAGAACTGTTACCTATTTTTAACCTATTCATTTGGTTTTCTTCAGACGATTTATAGCATTTTTTTCTATGTTTGCGATTGTTTATTCTACCATCTATAATTCTACCACATGAGTAAAAAACTGGCTTATTTTGTCTTATTCGTACTTTTTACCGGCCTTTTTTCCTGTGTATCCAATGAGAAAATCATTTACCTGCAAAATTTAGAGGGTAATCAATCAATTCCTGAGGATGAAATGATTCCCTACGAAATCCCTGAGTATCGGCTGCAATACAATGACATCTTGGATGTTCGAATTCAGACCGTAGAAGATATGATTGAAAATGGATTTAATTTTCAAAATCAGCAAGGAAATCAAATGCAAATGGGTGCTCAAGGAGGAGGAGACGTCTTCTATATGACTGGCTATACGGTTGACAAAGAAGGAAATATACGATTACCCATTGTAGGAGAAGTAAATGTAAAAGAGAAAACGATCGAAGAGGCTCGAATTGAAATTGAAAGACGCTTGAGTGAATATATCACCTCTGAACTTTACGTTAGAGTCAAATTGGGAGGGATTCGCTATTCTGCAATGGGAGAATTTCGACAACCAGGTAAATTTGTCGTTTTGCAGGATCGGATGACCATATTTGAAGCAATTGCCAATGCCGGTGATTTAAATACTGTAGCAAAACGGGATGAAATACTTTTAATCCGTCAATATCCTGAAGGAACAAAATTACATCGAGTTAATTTGAATGATCGGCAGTTGATCCGCTCACCTTATTATTTTATTCAACCCAATGATCAATTGTATGCAGAACCCATGAAGGTTCGTGAAATAGGAACTGGTGAAAATGCCGTACAAACTTTTGTGCTTTTTTCGTCCGTTCTGACCACCGTCCTATTGATTGTTAACTTATTTGCCAACTAATATGTACCCCAATACATCGCAACAAATTTCACATGGATCAACCTCTCCGTTTATGGTAAAAAAAGAGGATGATATCGATTTGAAAGTGATTATTTTTAAGTATTTACAATATTGGCCTTGGATTTTTGGTTTTGCCATAATGGGTTTTATAGGAGGATTTTTGGTGACGAAATATTCTACTCCAATTTATCGAGTTGAAGGTACTGTTTTGATTAAAGATGAAGCCCCTGCTTTTGGGGCAGACCTCTTCGCTGGGGCAGGTTTCAGGCAGGATTTTGGAAACATAGACGATGAAATTGGGATTCTCAAGTCCTATTCCCTGGCGGAAGCCACAGTTAATAAAATGGATTTAAATGTCCAGTACTTTTTGGAAGGCTTTATTCGAACAACTCAGATTTATGGTAATACCTCCATTTTTGTAAATGCAGACAAAACCAAGTCCATGCTGGTGGGAGGGATGTTCCGATTGGAGGTCCTAAATGAGGAAAGCTTTGAATTGACAGTTTCTGAACAGGGATTTAGTGTATTTGACCCCAAAGATCCATTTAACAAGAGAGGGAGAGGCCTACTTGAACTTCCCCGTTCTGTATATTCTTTTCAGGAGCCAGTCATCATAGATTTTTTTGAATTTTCTGTAAGTCGAATTTCTGCTATGCCGGGAGATGTTATTTTCTTCCGATTTATGGATGACCCTTCCATAGCACAAATGATGCAATCGGACCTTCAGGTTCAAGCCTCACAGCGATACTCCAATATTTTGACTTTAAGTCTTCAAACTCCTTTGCGAAAGTTGGGTGAGGATTATCTAAATCAATTGGTGGAAACTTATTTACAGCGGGAGCTTAATGAGAAAAATAGGGCTACTGAAAATACCATTACCTTTATTTCTGAGCAGTTAAGCGGCATCAGTGACTCCTTGCAATTTTCCGAAGGAAGGTTACAGCAATACCGATCTGAAAATAAAATCTTTAACCTGTCCGAAGAGGGTTCAGCTATTTTTGGAAGATTGCAGGAGTTGGAAAAACAACAATCTGAAGTTGAGCTGAACTTGAAATACTACCGTTCGCTTCAAAGTTATTTGAATAATAATAACCTCGGGGAATTGGTTGCTCCTTCCATGATTGGGGTTTCAGACCCCATGTTGAATGCTTTGGTTCAAAATCTTTCCGAATTGCAAGCGAATAAGCAAAGACTCGCAGCCAATTTTACAGAGGAGACTCCTGTCGTCAAGGATATCAACAACCGAATTGAAAGTGCTACCCGTGCACTTCGGGAAAATGTAAGTTCAACGATCAGCAACACCCAAAATGTGTTAGCAGATCTAAATGGCCAAATTCGAACCATTGAACGGGAAATCAGCACTCTTCCTGAGACTGAACGTAATCTGATTGGAATTCAGCGTCAATTCACCATTAACGAAAATATTTACATCTACCTACTTCAGAAGAAAGCAGAAGCAGAAATTACGCTTGCAGCCAATTTGCCGAAGAATGTAGTGCTCGACAAAGCCAAGACTATGGGACAAATTGGTCCGAATAGAAACAGAAATATTCTATTTGGAATTGTACTTGGCCTGATTATTCCGATTGGGATTATTACTATCAAGGACTTTCTGAATACGAAAATTGAAGATCCTAAAGAACTCGAAAAGGCAATCAAGGTTCCTTTGATCTCTATGATTGGCCGTAGTACTTCCGAAGACAATCTTCCGGTTTTAAATAATCCGAGATCTGCGGTGACTGAATCTTTCCGTTCCCTTCGGGCTGATATGGCTTACTTGAGTCCGAATCGGGATAAATTATCTGTTTTATTTACTTCTTCCATTTCAGGGGAAGGGAAAACCTTTGCTTCCATCAATCTGGCTTCCGTATTTGCTCTGATGGGTAAGAAAACCATCTTGGTAGGTTTGGATTTACGAAAACCCAAAATTGCTGAAGATTTTGGCTTAAGCAATGATAAGGGGATGAGTACGGTATTGAGTTCGTCTATTTCCTGGAAGGATGTTGTCAAATCTTCCGGTCATCAGGATTTGGATGTGATTCTTTCCGGTCCCATTCCTCCAAATCCGGCCGAATTACTCCTTCAGGAAAAATTCAGTCAGGTGATTCAAGAAATTCAGGAGACTTATGATGTGGTAGTGTTTGACTGTCCTCCCGTAGGCTTAGTTTCCGAAACCAAAGAATTGTTCCAATATGCTGATATTAGTTTCTTTGTCTTCCGCCAAGGTTATTCTATGAAGGGTAATGTTGAAGTACTCAATAGTCTGGTTGAAAAAGGAGGTATTCAAAAAATCTATGGTATTCTAAATGATGTTCACGTAGATAAGGGCTATGGCTATGGGTACGGCTATGGCTATGGGTACGGTTATGGTTACGGAGGAAATTCCTACGGCTATCACGAAGATGTACAGCTTCCGTGGTGGAAACGAGCACTTCGGATAAAAAAATAAAAGTCCTATTTCAGGATAAAAAATTCTGAGTTAATGGGAATATGAAAAAAATCCAGCTGAGAAATCAGCTGGATTTTGTTTATCTATGAGTTTGAATATTCGGTATTCTTTTTTGCTTGCCAAGAGGTTACTATATTAATTTAACTTGTCTTTTTAAGAAGAGTAAATCATGAAGGGGTTTTTGGGAATTGTTAAATTAAAAGATGTATCCTTAGAGGAAACCAAAGCTCGTTTTCTTCAGAATTTTTCAGAATTAAAGGATGCGCTTGAGGAAGATGGGAATGATTTTTTTATTGCCTCTCTTCATCCTGATTTTCCCCCTATTTCACTTCCACAGTTTCCAAATTTTATTTTCTCGGGATGGTGCCGATTGGATAATCTGGAGGAATTGAGGAAACAGTTAGGTCTGGGCTCAGATGTTGAAGAGGAAAAAGTAATCCTGAATGGCTTTCATAATTGGGGAAAAGATTTACCCAAGCACCTAATCGGGGATTTTTCTTTTGCTATCTGGGATAAAGAACAAAAATCCCTCTTTTTATGTAAAGATCAACTTGGAGTTCGCCCCTTATTTTATTTGGAAAGGGAAGGCTTTTTTTACTTCGCAACCAGCATTCCACTGATCAAAAAAGCAGTAGGGAAAAAGCTTCCTTTAAACGAGTTTTTTATCGCTAATGAATTAAAGAATTACCCTCCAAAAATGGAGATGACTTTTTTTAAAGATATTAGAAGGTTGAAACCTGCACATTATTTGGAGTTGTTTAAGGAAAAAGGTTTCAAAGAATCGCGATATTGGGAATTGCGACCTATCGATTTAAGCTTTTGTAAAAGAGACGAGGATTACATCGAATTATTAAGAAAAACCTTAATCGAAGCCGTCAAGTCTAGAATTCGAGGAAAAAACAAAATAGGGGCCCAATTAAGTGGAGGGCTAGATTCCTCTGCCATTACGGTTATCCTTTCTCGAATGATAAATAAAAAGGATCTCCATACGTACTCTTTTGTTCTAGATGAATTCACCAAAGGGTTTTCGGAATTAAAAATTGATGAGCAGGAGACTCAAAATGAGATCATCCAATATGCTGGACTAATTCGTAAAAATCACCATTCAATCACTCGATTTCATTTTCGTAATGTTTTTGAAGAATTAGAAAAACGTAATGAAATGATGGGAGGATTAATCCCTAATGATGCGGTTTGGCAGGATTCATTGTTTAAGGAAGCATCAGAAAAAGATGGAATTGAGGTAATGTTTAGTGGTTTTCCCGGAGATGAAGGGGTGTCTGATACGGGAAGTTTTTTCTTTATGGATTACATCTACGAAAGGGAATATTTAAACTTATTGCAATATATTCTTGAATTTAGAAGGGGTGGAATAAGAAAAATCAGGAATTACTTTCGATCTAAAAAGGCTAAAACTTTTGTGCCTGATTACTATAAAACACAAGCTTTACGAAATCTATTGAATCCAAAATTTGAATCATGCTTTGACCTAAAGGATGAGTCTTTTAAGTTTTCTCCAAATTACAAGGGCTGGATAAAACATCGAATTTGTATGCCGGATACGACTTTTCGAATAGAGTCTGAAACGATCTATGCCAATTCCTATGGTGTAGAAATGGCCTATCCCTTAGCGGATATTCGACTTTTGGAAATTTTAATTAGTCTGCCAAGTCACTTATTCAAGCCTAAACCTTTCAATAGGTCTGTTTTTAGAAAAATTTGCGAGGGTATATTACCGGATAAGGTTAGGCTTCAAAAAAAATACAATGGCGCTTTTACCTTGGCTTTTTATGAATACCTATGTGAAAAAAATCATCAAGAGTTTCAGGGGTACAATGTCAAAAATCATCTCAATTTGATTATCTCTGAGGAAGAATTATTGAGAAGGGAATCCGAATGTAGTTATTGTCAAAAGGAACGGATGAATTATCGGAAAGAAGTGGATTATTTAATTGATTTAAATTGGCCTCCCGATGAGAGTTAGTGCACAGGCTTTTCGATCCTATTCCCGCGTTTATCAACGTGCTCTAAGCTTACTTTGGAAAGTATCCCCTCAATTGGTTCTAATCCAGTTGGTTTTATTTCTGTTCCTATCTTTAATTCCGGTAGGGGTTTTGGCAGTTACCAAACAACTTTTTGATACTATCTTGACTCCAGAAGCTTCTTTTGATCAAATTCTTTTTTGGTTGTTGATTTTAGGAGGATTTCAAGTTTTGCAGGTGCTCCTTTCTCAAAGCAATAGCTATTTCTCGGAAATCTACCAAGAGAAACTGACAGACAGTGTAAATGCTTTGATTTTAAAAAAGTCCATCGAAATTCCCTATCCCTATTTTGAAGATCCTGCTTATTATGACAGCCTACACTTAGCACAGCGCCAATCCATTTATAAATTGCCCCTCTTATTCCAACAAATCCAGGGGACTTTCAGCAATCTTTTATCCCTAGGCTTACTAATCGGATACTTCTTTTCCTTGATTAGCAGCTATGCCTGGGTGATTTTGGTGATTGCGCTTCCTCTGGGAATCGTCAAGTGGATTAGCGGCTTTGCGATTCATCGCTTGGAGGCACGAACAATTCCTACAGAGCGGGAAGCATCCTATTACCATTACCTGTTAACGGATGAATCCTATGCCCATGAAATCCGAACCCTCAACTTCGGAGAAGCTTTATTGCAGCGGTTTCGGGACTTACGAGCCCTGATTTTCAAGCAAAAGCAAAGCCTCCAAAAAAGGCTTTTGGTCTATTCTTTAGGGGCTGAAACTCTGGAAGTGGGAGTATTGATTTATATTCTCATCAGTATGGCACGAAAGGCTGTGGAAGGCCTAATGGGAATCAGTTTGTTAATCGTGTATATCCAAGGAATTCAGCGTATGCAAAACAATTTGAAAAGTTTTTTGAATTCCCTGGTTCAATTGATTCAACTCCGAATCTTCCTCTCCGATATTTTTCGCTTTATGGATATTTCGGATCAATCTATTGCCTTATCGGGGGATCAAGAGTTTCCTGAGGATGATTTTGGGATACAAGTTGAGGATATGAATTTTAGATATTCCGATAATCAGGAGGAAAGTCTGAAAAACATTTCCATGGAGTTTGAGACAGGAAAGGTAGTCGGGATTGTAGGCGCCAATGGATCCGGAAAATCTACTTTGGTCAAAGTATTGGCTGGCTTATATACTCCCAATCAAGGTCGAATATGTATTGGAAACAAGCCTTTGGAACTATTGGATGCGCAAAGTTTTCGGAATAATACTCTCTTTTTCTTCCAGGATTTCCAGGATTACTTCTTCTCCATTGAAGATGTGGTGAGTTTAGGTGCTGAAGTAGAAGAAAATTATGAGGAGCGAATCCATGAGGCTTTGGATAAGTCCTTGGCCAATGAATTTGTGTCCCGATTACCGGAAGGAAGCAAATCCAAACTAGGCCGTGTTTTTGAAAATGGGAGAGGTTTAAGTGGGGGACAATGGCAGAAATTAGCCTTGGCCAGGGCTTTTTATCGAAAAGCAAAAATTTTGGTCTTAGATGAACCCACTTCTGCTTTGGATGCAGTTTCTGAGCGGAAAATATTTGAGCAGCTAAGGAAAGGGTCTAGTGGAAAAGTAACTGTTTTGATTACGCACCGATTGTATAATTTGAAGGATGCGGATTATATCTATGTGATGGATAAGGGCTCGGTTTCCCAGGAAGGGACATTTCAGGATTTGATTCAGCAAGAAGGGATTTTTAAAGAGTTTTATCAGCAACAGGTTATTGATTAAGTCTGATTCAGCAGTTTTCTTTTGTTAAAAAAGTCATAGTCCTGATTTTAATTGAGTTGACTTTTATCAAAAATTGGCAGCTTTAGGCAAGTCTGTCTGAAATTAGATAAAAGTCCCTAGTAAATTGCTCTCGGATTTATAGTACAGTTTGATTTTCTAGAAGGTTTGGGGCGGTTCTATTACAAGGTTTATGGTTTAGTTTGCGAATCTCAGGTTGAGTTACCCGCACTTCTGCCAGTTGAGAAAATATCGAACATTGATTTTAAGGTTCGGGTGGTTGAAACTATTCCTGCCTTTCAAATTCCAGCCATTTTCCAAGAGGAAGGCCTTAGCTACAATGAGAGCGAGTTCTATCTGGAAATGCCAGAGATTGCCCAATACCTCGTTCAGAATGGTAAAACCATCTACATCAAAGCCCTTACAAAAGATTGGGATAGCATTTTATTGTTTTTTTACTCGAATTGCTTGGGTGCCTTACTCTTTCAAAAAAACCTGATCCCCTTTCATGTTTCCGGTGTAGTAAATAAGGAAGGGAAAGTTTGGCTTTTTGCAGCTCCCTCTCAAACGGGGAAATCGACAACAGCCCTAAAGTTGAAGGAAAAGGGATTTGAAATCTTTACCGATGACACGGCTTTAATATTTGTAAAGGAGGGAAAGAGCTGGGCTATTCCCTCTTACCCCATGATTCGAGCCTGGAAAAGTACCTTGGATAGGCAAAAAGTCTATAAAGAATCTGATGGATCTAGAATTCGGGAAGAATTCGATAAATATGGCATATTATATCATCAGGACTTTTCCGATGAACCAAGGGAAATTTTGGGGGTTATCTTTTTGGAGGAAAAAGGAACAGAAATCAGGGTTGAAAAACTTAGCCAGATGCAGGGTTTAGAATTCTTGGGGCACAATGTTTACCGGGGGTATTGGATTGAGGGAATGAATAAGCAAATTCTTCAGTTTCAGGTATTGACTTCTATAGCGCGAAATAGCTCTTTCTGGAAGGCTTCCCGACCGGAGAATCAAGATACATTTGAATCATTTTATAAGGCTATCGTAGATCAAATTATGGAATAAAATGATTATTAAGAAAACAGTTGAGGCATGATAATCCATAAAAAGGGAAGATGCTTGATTTCCTCCCTTCAGCAACATTCTGAAAATTACATCTTTTATTTAATGGAGGCTGTTATTATTTAGGTTTTTCCCAATATCGCTGTAAATATGAGTTAATTATAGATATAGAATACGAACTGAAAGGCTTAATTAGTTGGTTTTATAAAAGATATTTGGAATGATTTTGGTTGACAAATGGAGTAATATATATTTAAAAAGCATATAATTGCATTTGAAATGCAAAAATAGTTGTTGAATTGATGAGTGGTAGAGTAATTGTTGTGGAGGAAAATCGTTTTCTGTTTACCCAATTGGGAGAGGAGGGGGTACTTTTTGACACAAAGTCAAACGAGTATTTCAATTTGAATTCCACGCTTACGAGTATTTTCAATTTCCTAGGTGAGGGATTATCCCTGGAAGAATTGAAAGCTAAACTCATGGAGGAATATGATGTTTCGGAGCAGCAATGCAATGAGGATCTTGAGGAGGCAATTGCCATATTGAAAGAGAAGGGATTGATTTATGAAAAGAATAAAAACTAAGTGGGAAAGTTTTTGGGACTTATCCCGAAACAGAAAAAGATTGTTTTTCCAGGTGATCTTTTTGTCTATCTACCAGGAGCTTTTGTATTTTCTGGGTTCTTCAAAAGCCTTTTCTGAAAGAATCAGTAAAAGCATACCTTCTAAAAATATTGGAGAAGAACAGCTTTCCGAAGTAAAGGATATAACCTTTGCTATCACCCTTGCCAACAAATATATTCCTTGGAACAATCGTTGCCGCCATCAAGCTTGGCAGGCTATATATCTATTAAACCGAGCAGGAATCCCTTATGAATATCATGTAGGAGTGAAAAAAGGCAATCTAATTGAAGGACACTCTTGGGTCAAAGTTATTGGAGATTTTGTTTCTGGAGTCTGTGAGGAAAATAATTATTACTCTATAAATTAAGAAGATTAAGCGTATTAGTATTTAATGGACAATATTTCAATTTGAACCCTTTTTATTCTCCATTAATTATTAAGAATAAAGAAAAGTAATTTATCATCACCTGAAACTTAACACCCTATGTCAAAATCAAAAATCAAAAAATGGGAGCCACCCAAAATGAGAAAAATCATAATTAACGGTGGACCTACCCTTCAAAATAATGAAAACAAAAATCACCGAATATCTTAATTGGCATCCTTTATTTAACTTTAAATTAAGCAATTAGGTATCTATGCAACTTTGAATAGACAGTTGGTTTTAAGTTCTTCAACTAATTATTTACGATTACGTCACCGATTAACGCTCTCTCAGATCGTTCGATTAGGATGGAGCGAGGTTTCCAAGGAAGAACTTCTACAAGAAAAAGTACAGGCATTAAGAGTGCTTCGAAATATTCAGGACGTTCTGGATCAACTCTTGGAAACAGGGATTTTTATTGTGGTCCTAAAAGGCCCGGCACTTTCTCAACGAATTTACCAGGATCCTACTTTTCGTCTCTCCAAAGATTTGGACATCCTGGTTCCCAATAGTGAAGATGTCATTCAACTCCGTAAAATCTTATTGAACCAAGGATGGAAACCTAAGGATTCCTATTGGGTAGAGGAGATGCCACAGCAAGAATGGTATATGAAATTGGCCATGGATACAGGCTTGTATGATCCAAAAACCAATATCGAATTGGAGATTCATTGGGTCTTGGATCAGTTAATTTTTGATTTGGATCCAAGGGAATTGAGGGAATTGATTCAGGAAAATTATGAATTAGTGGATGTCCTGAACAGGAGAGTTCCGGTTCTATCACCAGAATTGGAACTCATATATTTGATTGGCCATGGTGCCCGGCATGCTTGGTTTCGGTTGAAATGGCTGGTAGATATCATTCATTATCCCATGGATTTAGTGAATGTTGAAAAATTCGAAGCTTTGTTAAAACGTTTTCGAATGGATCATTTGTTAATCCATTTGGATGAACTGCTAAGAATCTATGCTGGAAAAGGATGGGACTTAACACCGATAAAGCCTCAAAAAACCCGTTTGGCCGCTTATTGTAAGAAACAAATCGAAGGGCCTGAACCTTTACCGGATCTATCGTTTAAGCGCTTTTTGAATTTAATTTATCATTACACGCTTTTTCTCAAAACTCCAGATAGGGTTCTAAAAATGCTTGTAAGAACTATTGGAATCCGACCTCAAGATATTTCTAGAGTGAAGCTGGATGCCTATTGGAAGTATTTTTTCTATCGCTACTATTCGTTAGTAAAACGGAAGTTGATTAAATAGTAGAATTAACTTCATTCAGCGAGATAACAGGGGATCGTCACTGCGATCCCGAGAATCGGGAGAAGCAGTCTTACAAGTCAATAGAAATACGCCTTCGGAGAAATCTGTTTCACTCCGTTCAACAAAATACATTCACTTCGTTCATGAAATAGGCCTTCAGTGAGACATTTGTCTTACCGTCACTGCGACGATGAAGGAGGAAGCAGTCTCCATGGTGAAAAGGAATACGCCTTTGGCGAAATATGCTTCGCTTTCCACAGTAGTATACACTTCCTTCGCTAGTAAATAAACTTGACTTCAATTGCCAGCGGTTTTAACCGCTGGACTAAAAAAGATTCCCGCCTCAACTCCCCCTTTGAATTCTATATTTAGTAAGGAGCTGGATTTCAATCCAAAGGGGGCAAGGGGGCTTTGAAATGAAATCTTGGTGATTTATTCCATTCGTGAAGACATGAACGGTGGCAGGGGGGATTTATTTCGTTTGTGAATAAATGAATGGTTGCTTGTAAGTTCGGGATTGCAAATCCCGAACAGCCTTCAATACTGGACTTATCGTCACTGCGATCCCGAGAATCGGGAGAAGCAGTCTCCATACTGAAAAGAAATACGCCTTCGGTGAAATATGCATTACTACGATCAGCATGATACACCTCAATTTGTTCGGCAAGATAGGCCTCATATCTTGGCGTACCCGTATCTTTACCTATCTGCGAAGCTATCTTTTTTACTCCATTCGGTCGTGAGATAGTATTGAAACCCCATCAATCAATTGCCAGCGGTTTTAACCGCTGGACTAAAAAAGATCCCCACCTCAATTCCCCCTTTGAATTCTATATTTAGTAAGGAGCTGGATTTCAATCAAAAGGGGGCAAGGGGGGTGAAATGAAATCTTGCTCGAAATCAAACCCGTTCGTGAAGACACGAACGGGGGCAGGGGTGAATTTATTCCGTTCGTGAAGACACGAACGGAGGATAAGAGGTTCGGGATTCCAAATCCCGAACAGCCTTCAATACTGGACTTATCGTCACTGCGATCCCGAGAATCGGGAGAAGCAGTCTCCATGGTGAGACTTCAAAACTCCCGCCTTTCGGGTGCTCGGTCAGACATGCACAACCTAGTCTCAATTGCCAGCGGTTTTAACCGCTGGACTAAAAAAGATCCCCGCCTCAATTCCCCCTTTGAATTCTATATTTAGTAAGGAGCTGGATTTCAATCAAAAGGGGGCAAGGGGGGTGAAATGAAATCTTGGTAATTTATTCCCGTTCGTGAAGACACGAACGGTGGCAGGGGTGAATTTATTTCATTCGTGAAGACACGAACGGGGGCAGGGGTGAATTTATTCCATTCGTGAAGACATGAACGGTGGTCAGTAGGTTCGGGATTACAAATCCCGAATAGCAAGATTACAAATCCCGAACAACACTTAAGTATTAAATCCCGAATGGGTCCCCTGACCGGGCGAAGCAATAACTTACAATTATCTGCCCAGCTACCTTTTTATTGATGATTTCTCATCAACCAGTAAATATTTCTCATGCCTTAGATTAGTTAATAATCTTGGAATTTTACTATTTTCATCCCAAAATCACCCAAATTTCTCCATCCGTACTTCGGATCCCTTTTTGATATGACAAAACGATGGTTCTTGTGCTTTTTGATTTGCTTTACCTTAAGTTTTGAACTTATCGCCTTCCCCAAAGCAAGTCTACGCATCAATCCCAGTCAGATTTCCGGGATCACGGATTTTGAGATTTTCGCCCCTTACTTTTCAGAAGAAATGATCCGTAAACTGGAGGACATTCCTTTTGCCTATAACCGGGGAATTCAACTTTTATTGGAAGAAGATGGGGTTTACGCCTTTTCAAGTTGCTACTTGGATGTATATCGCTGGTCGGGTGAAGAATGGGAAAATTTATATGGCTTTGATAACAAAGGATACAGCTGCGGAAGCTATCCATTTTTCTATCAGGATCAGTTCTATTTGGTAGGAGGCTATGGTTTTTGGCATAACCACACGGATTTGCTGCATTTTGAGGAAGAGGCAAGTTCCTGGTCTTTGATTACAACCCGGCAGCAACCCATGGATTACAATACAGAGTTGGTTGGAAGAGCTGATCATCGAGTTTTTTTATTATTGGGGCTCCATCATAATCCCCGATTGGGAATTGATAATCAATTTGAGCATGAAGGCTTTGTTTTGGATATGGAGACACTGGCCTGGAGTCGATTGAAAATGGAAGGCTTGATCTCCCAGGAATCCAACAAAGCAGAATTTCTAATTCAACGGGGCTTAGGCTTAGATACGGAACAGTTCATCGTTTTAAATGGCTTTACTTCCCTCACCCATCAATTGGGATTGGTATTTTTTGATAAAAAGACCTTGGAACTTCGCTTTTTTAGAAGAGACTCTCCCTTTGACTTTTTCAATTTTGCCCCATGGACCTTAATTGCCGGAGACCAAGTTGTCTTTCGGGATGATAAAAATTTGGTACAGACCCTGGAAATGGATGAACTGTATCAAAATGCCAACTATATCGGGAAAGCTGAAATTGTTCCAATCTCAAATGATCCATCGGATGGAAAATCATCCTCGCTTTTATTGATTTGGACCGGGGGATTTGCGGCATTGATGGCCTTACTGTTTCTAGTGGTGAAATTATTCCCTTCCCAAACTCAGTTTCTTCGAAGGGTTTTCTTCATAAATCAACATCTTCCCGAAGATGGAAAGGATCCCATTTCACGAGAGGTTGAGGAAAGTTGGAAGGACGTGCTCCTTTACCAAGGCGAGTCCTTGACGGTGGATGAATTGGATCAAATTCTGAAATTGGATTCATTAGCATCTGCTGAGAACAAAAAAGTTCGACGTTCCCGATTAGTCAAAGAAATTAATCAATACAGCGAAACTAAATGGGGCTATACCCTGATACAACGGAAACGAAACCCAGACGACAAACGCTATTTTTTATACGATATTCATGAAGTTGATTAAACCATTTTTTAATAAAGAAGTCAAAAATCTTCCTCCTTGTTACCTATTTTATTAAGGGCTCCTTTCCTTAAGCTTTTTTAAAGACAGTTTTTTCTCCCTTTCCAATTAGTTTACGTGTGTTTACTTAGTTTTTCCTGATAATTGCATTATTTATACATTTATTGTAATTAGCTGATAATGAATAGGTTTTTATTACATAAAAAATAGGTAACAGAATATGTTACCTAATTTACCTGATTTTACTATCTTAGTTTTCAGCGGAAATTATTTTTGTGACATTGTTTCAAGTATTGTTTTTAGTTCTACAGCTTTTATGAAGTTTCGTTTTGGAATCCTGATGTTTTTCATCGGGCTGGGTTTAAGCTTAAGTGCACAGGCTACCCAGTCCGTTCATTTACGTTTTACCCCTCACGAGATTCCTTTGATTTCGGATTTCGAGGTGTTTGAGCCTTATTTCTCCAAAGATCAACTTCTTGCTTTGGATAGCATTAGCAAGTCCTCCTTTTATCCGATCGATTTGATCAAGGACGAAATTGGAGTCTACGCTTTTTCGCAATGTCGCATGAATGTGTACAAATGGACTGGGACGGAATGGAAAGATTTGTATCGCTATGATAATAAAGGGTATACCTGCGGAAGTCGATTTTTTATAAGGGAGGGAGAAATTTATTCTATAGGTGGGTATGGTTATTGGCACAACCATAGTGATTTGCTGAAGTTTGATTTAGAGACTGGATCCTGGTCTTTGCTGACTCCCAAGAATCAGCCAATAGATTTTGCTCCTCTGATTACAGCATTTTCTCCCGAAGGAGTATTTTCCTTTTTGGGAGCGCATTTCAATGCCCGATTCGATTCGGAATCTGTCGACGAAACCGAAGGCTATTTTTTGGACTGGAATGAATTTTCCTGGAAGAGGGTATCAACAGAAGGATTGTTGAGTGCAAATTCCAAGAATCCGAAATTTGCGATATTACTTGATGGTAATGCAATCTTGGAAACTGATCACTACTTGGCATTAGTTGCTTTTGATACTAATAGAAGATCCGGTTTTTTAGTTTTTGATAAGGCGGAGCTGGAGTTTCGCTTTGTACGTTATCCATTTCAAGCAAATATTTTCAATACCATTTCTTGGATGCTACAAGAAGGAGATCAGGTAAATTTTCAGGCTGGGAAAAATGAGCTTTATGATTTTGATTTTGCCGATCTCTATGGAAAAGGAGAGGTGGTTGGAAAGGCCGAGGTCCTTCTCATCGAAACCGAAAATATCGATGTAATCCGTCGGGATTATGTGCTCATTGTCAGTGTAGTATTACTAATCACCGGAATCGTCTTTTTCATTATGGTTCGGAATGCCCTCGCCAGAGCCCATCAATGGGAAGGCGAAGCGCAGCCAGCAAATTCAAATTCGCTTTCTCAAACTTCCATCGGCTCGCATTTGATCATCCATCAATTTCAGCCCTTTGAAGGGCAATTACTGACGGTAGATGAACTGGATCAAGTCTTGGATATTGCGCATTTACCCAATCCGGATCATAAGAAGGTGAAACGATCGCGCCTGATTAGGGAAGTCAATCAACAAAGTCAGGCGACTTTGGGACATCCCTTGATTACCCGAAAAAAGAATCCTGAGGATAAACGCTATTTATTATATCAAATAAGTAAAACATCAAATTCCAAAAAATAGAAAACATAGTCTTAAAACTTACACACACACGAACAAGATCTAAAATTTCTACTAATAGGGAATATGTTAAGCTATCTCAAACGAGTTTTTACAGGACAAAAAACGATTCGAAAGAACATTAAGGGAAAGGTGTATACTTTTCGCTTTGAAGGAAAACCGGTATTCTTCGATCCTATTCAAATGCTCACTGATTTGAATTACCGGATGGAAGAAGAGCGTGTCCAAAGGCTCCCGTATCAATTTAAACTGGACCCTCTTCCTACCTTTTTCTCACTTCCTGCAGAATCCGATCCCCCTTCAGTGACCTGTACAATTGGAGTGGGTGAAGAGGAATTGCACGTTTCCCGACATACCTATAAAATCTCCAACTTCCCGGCTAGCTTTTACCGCTTCCGTTTAGGAGGGGAAGTGATCGGAGTTTTCACGCGTATCTATCACCAACCCCAATATCATCAGCACCTTGGACTTAAATTGGCTTCCATGCATAAGGATAGTCTCAATCTTTCTTCAGATTCCTGGCTTTGGGAAAATGAGGATGGGAAATTTCTCTATCTGGAAAAGTTTGGGCAGCCTCAGATATGGGATTTCAGGGACCGCTCCAAACTCAA
This sequence comes from Algoriphagus sp., assembly GCF_013373065.1. Lineage (GTDB taxonomy): Bacteria > Bacteroidota > Bacteroidia > Cytophagales > Cyclobacteriaceae > Algoriphagus. The sequence goes on along the minus strand of NZ_JABXIN010000038.1, from coordinate 4,367 downwards.
TCAAATCACCCAATCCAAAGTGAATGCCCCCAGTTAACAAACCCATCCACTTCCAGGCGGAATTGATTTGGGTTGAAATGCAAAAATATAGTGGTATAAAATCTTAAAATTTAGTTCCAAAACTGAGTACCAAAACTACTCAGTTTGTATATTTGAAAGACCAATTCAACCCCATTTTCCAAGTATAGAATTGGTTTTTCTAGCCCAAAATACCTGAAGGAAACTTCATTTTTAAATTACTGCTAAGACCAAGAAAAGAAAAGCGTCAAGAAAGCAAGAAGGGTAAGCTTACCGAGAACTTCGGATCATTTCCTTCCAGATCTTCTTGATTTTTTTCTCGACATGGGACTGAAAGGGCGAAGCTGTAAGTAAAAGTTAAGCGTTAACAGTTAAACGTTAAGCGTGGCACGAATAGAAAATTTCGAAGAGCTAGAAGTTTGGAAGCTTGCTCGGCAATTGTCTGTTCAAGTTAAAAGTCTAACCTCGAAAGGCCCATTTTTGAAAGATTTTAAGTTCTCTTCACAAATAAGCGCTGCTGCTGGATCTGTGATGGATAATGTGGCTGAGGGTTTTGAGAGAGATGGGAATAAAGAGTTTATAAACTTTCTTTATATCGCAAAAGGATCAAATGGAGAAGTTCGTTCTCAATCTTACAGGGCTTTGGATTTTAAATATATTTCTGAGCAGGAGCAGCTTGAAATTTTGTCTCTTACAGAAAAGCTAAAATATAAACTTCAAGGATTGATTAATACTTTGAAAAATAGCGGTGGAAAAGGTTACAAATAAGCAAGTTTATTCACTCACTTTTAACGTTTAACACTTAACGCTTAACGTTTAACACTTAACGCTTAACGTTTAACGCTTAACACTTAACGTTTAACTCTTGAACCCCGAACCCCGAACCCCGAACCCCGAACTCTGAACCCCGAAACTAAAAACATGAAAACCACAAACCTCATCCTCTCCGGTGGAGTCGGTTCCCGGCTATGGCCCTTGTCCCGAAAGGCAAGACCTAAGCAATACCTTCCGATTTTTGAAGGAGAGACACTTTTTCAAAAGACGGCGCGACGGAATCAGGCTTTTTGTGAGCAGATTTTGGTGGTGGGAAATGTGGACAATTACCAACTTTCCCGAAAGGATTTGGAAAAAGCTGGGATTTCTGATTACCAGGAAATTATTGAGGCTTGTCCTCGAAATACGGCAGCAGCGATCGCCTTTGCAGCTTTTGCTTCTAATCCCGATGATGTGTTGTTTGTAACGCCTTCGGATCATTTGATTGAATCGGATAGCAGCTATCAAAAGTCGGTGGAACGGGCGATTGAATTGGCAAAAGCTGGGTTTATCGTCACTTTTGGATTAAAACCCAAGCATCCCGAAACGGGCTATGGATACATCGAAGCAAAAGGGGAAGATGTGTTGAGCTTCCGCGAAAAACCGGATCTACAAACCGCTCAAACCTTTTTGGAAAAGGGAAATTTCTACTGGAATTCGGGAATGTTCTGTTTTCAGGCAGGAGTATTTTTGGAAGAATTGAAGGCATTCGAACCGGAGGTTTATCAAAAATCCCTGGAAGCTTGGAAAGCAGCCCAAGAAGGCAAACTGGATCTGAACCTTTCTTTGCAAATCCCTTCGATATCAGTAGATTATGCTGTGATGGAGCGAAGCAAAAAGGTGAAAGTCGTTCCTTCGGATTTTGCCTGGTCGGATATGGGGAGCTTTGAATCCATCTATGAATACCTGGAAAAACAGGGCCATCCAAAGGATGAAAATGGAAACATGGTTATCGGAACAGACCTGCATACTGAATTCACAGGAATGAAAAATACCCTCCTCATCCAAACAGCTGATGCTATTTTGGTGCTCCAAAAAGAAAAAGCACAGGACGTGAAGAAGGTTTATGAACGATTGGAGAAGGATAAGCCGGAGTTGATCTAACGTTAATAGTTAAAAGTTAATGGTTAAGCGTTAAACGTCGTAATCTTGAGTTTATCGATTCTTTCGGTTTTAAATTCGAGAATTTCTTTAATGAATAACCAATGTCCCTATGTCGCTTAACGTTTAACATTTAACGCTTAACTCCAAAATTCATCAATTCGACAATAAGGCTGATACACGAATATTAACTCTAATTGCTATTCGCTTAACCTTTAACACTTAACGCTTACGTTTACTATTACAAACCACATTTTTGACTTATCGATAAATGAATAACACTACCCAAAAAGTCGCCCTCATCACCGGTGTTACCGGACAAGATGGAGCTTATTTATCTGAGTTTTTGCTCAAGAAGGGCTATATCGTACATGGATTGAAGCGAAGATCCTCGCTATTCAATACGGATCGGATTGATCATCTCTATCAGGATCCACATGAGAAAAATGTAAACTTCTTCCTCCATTATGGAGATATGACGGACAGTACCAATTTAATCCGTCTCATTAAGGAGATTCAACCCGATGAGATTTATAATTTGGCCGCTATGTCTCATGTGCAGGTTTCCTTCGAAATGCCGGAATATACCGGAAATGCGGATGGATTGGGAGCACTTCGACTCTTGGACGCTGTGCGCTTTTTGGGTTTGGAGAAGAAAACCCGGATTTATCAGGCTTCCACCTCCGAACTCTATGGAAAGGTGCAGGAAGTTCCCCAAACGGAAACCACGCCTTTCTACCCACGCAGTCCCTATGCGGTAGCCAAGCTTTATGCCTATTGGATTACGGTGAACTATCGGGAGGCTTATAATCTATTTGCCTGCAACGGGATTTTATTTAACCATGAATCGCCTTTGCGTGGAGAAACCTTCGTAACCCGGAAAATCACTCGAGCTGCTTCCCGAATAGCACTCGGTTTGCAGAAAACCTTGTATTTGGGAAATCTCGATGCCAAGCGGGATTGGGGGCATGCTAAGGATTATGTACGCATGATGTGGATGATTCTGCAGGCAGAGCAAGCTGAAGACTGGGTGATTGCTACTGGCAAAACCACCACCGTCCGGGACTTTGTCCAAATGGCCTTCGCCCACGCTGGCCTTCACCTCCGATGGGAAGGAACAGGGGTAGAGGAGGTTGGAATTTTGGATTCGGTTGATAAGGAGAGATTCGAAGCTGCAACAAGCAAAAAGTTAAACGTTAAAGGTTCAACGTTAAGCGAAAACGGAAATGACGGTTTAACGATTAATGACTTAACGCTTAACATCGGAGACATCCTCGTCCGTGTCGATCCCCGCTACTTCCGCCCAACTGAAGTGGATCTCCTGATCGGCGATGCCACCAAGGCTAAGGAAAAACTGGGTTGGGTACCCAAATACACCCTGGAAGAACTGGTTCAAGACATGATGCAAAGCGATCTCAAACTCATGAAAAAAGACCAATACCTACGGGATGGAGGGTATGAGACGCTTAATTACTTTGAATAGCGAAGACGGTTCTTTGTTCGAGGTTCAAGGTTAAAGGTTCTGAACTCCGAACTCCGAACTTCGAACTTTGAACTCCGAACCCATGTCAGCCTGAGCGGAGTCGAAGGCAACTTCTACAATAATGAAAGCATTGAACTTAAACACTCGCATTTACATCGCTGGACATCGCGGTATGGTCGGTTCGGCCATTTGGCGGAAACTCGAAGCCGAAGGCTATACCAACCTCATCGGTAGGACATCCTCCGAACTGGACCTCCGTAACCAAGCTGCCGTGCAGGCCTTCTTTCAAGCCGAAAAACCCGAAGTAGTCATCGATGCAGCTGCCCGGGTGGGAGGGATCTTGGCTAATAATACCTATCCCTATCCTTTCCTGATGGAAAACCTGCAGATCCAAAACAATCTGATCGATGCAGCTCATCAGTATGACGTGCAGAAATTCATTTTCCTGGGTTCTTCCTGCATCTATCCCAAACTAGCTCCCCAACCTCTAAAGGAGGAGTACTTACTTACAGGTCCCTTGGAACCTACCAACGAGTGGTATGCCATAGCTAAGATCGCTGGAGTAAAGGCCTGTGAAGCCATCCGCAAGCAATTCGGCAAGGACTTCGTGAGCCTGATGCCGACCAACCTCTACGGACCCTTTGACAATTTCGACCTCAACACCTCTCATGTGTTACCGGCGATGATTCGTAAATTTCACGAGGCGAAAAACTCAACCTTGTCTATGCTGAGCACCTTGGAGACGAGAGTCGACAAGTTAGAAGCATCTAATGAACACTCACCTGTAACATTATGGGGGAGTGGAACTCCTATGAGGGAATTCCTTTATGTGGAAGACCTAGCAGAAGCAGTGCTTTTTGCGATGGAGAATCAACTGACGGATAACCTATACAATGTGGGAACGGGTGTAGATCTTACGATTCGGGAACTGGCAGAACTGATCCAAAAGATC
>NZ_JABXIN010000021.1 GCF_013373065.1 Algoriphagus sp. | reverse complement strand
TAGAAAAAAGCTTTAACACTATGAGAAAATATTTTTTTGTCCTAAGTCTTTTATTTCCTTTTTTATCCCTTGCACAGGAAGACATTGAATATAAGGAGTTTTCTTATACTGAATTATTTAAAATGATAGAGAATGAGGAGGATACGGTCTTTAAACTGGAAAATGCAAGAATCATTTTTAACCCTGAAACAGATAAGGATTTTATAATTGATATTGACTTTTCTACGGGTACTTTAAAACCAAGAACCAATAATAAAAGGACAATAAATAAGCGACTAGAGGTTTCTAAGGTAGAATTCACCGAGCTCAAAACATTTCAGTACAGGGTAGGGCTCAATAATATCAGATTTAAAAAGAGTGTTTCCCTGCCTGGTGGAGTTCTAGTTATCAACTGCCTCTTTGAAGAAACTGCACGTTTTTCTCAGTCGAATAACCTGAAAGTAAAAATCAAATCTATCAATGATGTACTAATGTTGATTGAAAATACATTTAATGGAAGTTTTCATGTGAGCAGTGATTTTTTTTCTATTATTTCAAATGAAATCAATGGTTCAAAATCAATGGAGAGCATGAACCTTGGTACAATCTATGGTAAAGAAGGAACAATTCAGGATAATGTATTTAACAATTTAATCCTTAAAATAGAAACAGATGCAATTACTTCAGAAGATAAAGTCTTTTCTGAGCATGTACTATCCAATTACTCCACATTTTTAAATATTGAAGGCAATTCCTTTTTTAGCAGAAATACGGAAATAATATTTGATACAAAAACCGATGCGAATATCAACTTCAAAAACAACAAGTTTGAAGGCTCCTTACTGATAGATGCTAAACCTCTAACTGCTCAAAACATCGATATTCGATGGTCTCAGTTTCCAAAAGAGCTCTATGATATTGATGCTTACGAAAAGAGCTTACCAACTTTACAATATGGAGAAAGCATCAAGAAAGAAGTAGATACTTATTATTATGGAATTAAAAATCCTAAGTATAGACTAAAATATCTGGAAAACTTTCAGGATAGTCTCGTCTCAAACGATGAAGCGTTTCTAGCTCAAATGAACGCTCTTGCTAACTTCCATACTTATTATAAAACAAAGCATGATTCTGAGTCAGCAAATCTAGTTTATATCAGATTAAAAGATACTGAGACAAGAAGATTGGCCCATATATATAGCAAAGATCCTAGCTTCAAAAGCTTTTTCACCTGGAAGATCAATCAGTTTCTCAAGACCTTTTCAGCCTATGGCACTGAACCTGCCCGTGCCATCATCTTCTCCTTCTATGTCATCATTGTTTTTGCCCTCATTTACCTCTTCTTCCCTAATCACTGGGACAGTCATGGCAAGAACCGGATCATGGATCGGTATCGCTTTTTTGCCAAATACATGAAAAAGGATAGTGGGATCCATGAAGTCTATTTGGATGAAAAGCGGGAGGAGATGATGGCAGCAGAAGACTTCAGAGCCTATATGCTCGAGTCCAAACAAGAAATCCCCGGTTTCTTTATGGCTACTGCCCTGCCTCTTTATCGTTGGTCGGTGGCGGGTACTAGAACTTTTTCCTGGCTGCTATCCAAGGTTGACGTACTTAAAGGAACCTGGTCCTCTACAGAAGACTCCAAGAAAGCAGGAAAGTCTGTCTTGATTATTGGTGCTTTCTTAATCGCTATTGTCTACGACATCTTTATCAAAATGCTGAATGCACTAATGCTGAGCATCAACACCTTTACCACCCTCGGCTTTGGTGAGATTCCGATCAAAGGCCTACCACGTTACCTAGCGATTATTCAGGGCTTTATTGGCTGGTTTATGTTGACCATATTCTCTGTGAGTTTGATTTCGCAGCTGCTCAACTAAATCGCTTTACGTCATTGCGAGCGCAGCGCGGCAATCCCTTGATTATAAAAAGAATTCGTCAAGCGAAAAGGGAGATCTGCCTGCCGGCATAGGCAGGCTCTTTCGGTTTATAATTTCTCTATCGAGAATCGCTCTCCTTCAAAATGACGGTACGGAAAATTAATTTCCTTATTCCCTGATTACGAGTTATCTTAAAATCAACTTCAACCATTATGCGATATCTTTTTATGGCCTTTGGCCTCTTGCTATCATTCCTCTCAACTGCACAAGAAGACATTGGATACAAAAAGTATTCCTACAGCGAGCTCTTTCAAATGATTGAGGATGAAGAAGACACCTTATTCGTACTTAGAGATGCCATTATTGAATTCAATTTGAAAACGGATCTGAGACATTCCATTTATGCCGAGACCAGCGGAGTCCCTGACCTATGGGAGCCCGTAGATTCCATTCATATCAACAAAGCCTTAGAATTCTACAACGTACAATTTATAGTCAACGAAGGCGATTCAATTAATGGTAAAGCAGTTTTTACCAAGTCAGGATTTCATCGCGTTAACTTTCAGAAACAGGTAACCTTCGAAAATACGTTTTCAGTCTTGTTCAATGCCTGTACATTTCAGTCAGAGGCTTACTTTACAACTTCTCTTAGAAAAGTTTCTGGGGGTAATCCTGCAGACTCTTTATATAAAAAAACCAATGATCTAAGAGACAGACTAATTCACGGCTGGTTTCTTCATACCAATTCAGAAATTGCAGTTCAAAATTCGGTTCTTAAAAAAGGCATATTGATTAGGTCTGGAGTAAATGGTGTTAGCATCAATTTGAAGGGCAATGAAATCGAAGCGATCTCAAACATGCTTTATGGTAAACAACCAACAGAGCTTAATATCAATGGAGGGGCAATGGAATTAGTTGATAATCATTTCACCGACATTGTAAGTATAGACTCAGATTCTTCTTATTCTCACACTTTTCAGAATAACCATTTTCGAGAGAATGTCTCCTTAAGGATATATAATAATCGGAGTTTATATTTTGGAGAAAATAGATTTGAAGGATATGTTTTAATGAATATTGATCGGGTTGAGGAGTTAAAAACAAACTGGCAACAATTCTATAAAAAGACTATTCCTTATCTCTACTTTCGTGAAGATGGCAAGTTCTTTACGAATATGACTGGTCCTATCGATATTATGCCTCTTATCTATGGAAATGATAACATAGAGAATTTCATTGACTCCACTAGAATAAGTAGTCCTCAGGTATTTCTAAGCGAACAGGAGAGATATTCTGAGCTTTATGAGCATTTTAAAAAAACACACAATACGCAGAGTGCTAACCTAATCTACCTTGAAATCAAAGACCTTGAAACGGAACGTTTAGTATATGAATATACCCAAAACCCTTCTTTTGATCTATACTTTACCATAAAGATCAATCAGTTCTTGAAACTATTTTCTGATTATGGAACCCGACCTTCCAAAGCCATAACCTTCTCTATCTATGTCATTTTAGCCTTTGCTCTCATCTACCTTTTCTTCCCTAATCACTGGGATAGCCACGGTAAGAACCGGATCATGGATCGGTACCGCTTCTTTTTGAAGTATGTCAACAAAGATTCCGGTATACACGAAGTGTATTTGGATGAGAAGAAGCCAGCGCTTTTAGCCTCAGAGGACTTTAAGTTGTATTTAGAAGAACAAGGGAAGACAGCACCCAAATTCTTTATGGCTACCGCCTTGCCTCTTTATCGTTGGTCGGTGGC
>NZ_JABXIN010000036.1 GCF_013373065.1 Algoriphagus sp. | reverse complement strand
TTATCGCACACGTTGACCACGGAAAAACCACCTTGGTCGATAAAATTATCCACGCTTCCAAAATCTTCCGAGAAAATCAGCAATTCGATGATTTGATCCTGGATAACAATGACTTGGAGCGAGAAAGAGGAATTACTATTCTTTCCAAAAACGTTTCCGTACGCTACAAAGACACCAAAATCAATATTATTGATACCCCAGGTCACGCAGACTTTGGCGGAGAAGTAGAACGCGTATTAAAAATGGCTGACGGGGTGATCCTTTTGGTAGATGCTTTCGAAGGCCCGATGCCACAAACCCGATTTGTATTGGGAAAGGCACTTTCCTTGGGTTTAACCCCAATCGTTGTAGTCAACAAAGTTGATAAGGAAAATTGCCGTCCGGATGAAGTTCATGAGGCTGTATTCGACCTAATGTTCAATTTGGACGCAACTGAAGAGCAACTGGAATTTCATACCCTTTATGGTTCTGCGAAGCAAAATTGGATGGGGCCGGATTGGAAAAATCCAACCGATTCAATCCTTCCTCTTTTAGATGCGATTTTGGAATACATTCCTTCTCCAAAAATTGAAGAAGGCTCTTTGCAAATGCAGATCACCTCTTTGGATTACTCAAATTTCGTTGGTCGTATCGCCATCGGAAGAGTAAAAAGAGGAACAGTTTCCGAAGGACAACAAATCGCCCTATGCAAGGCCGATGGCAGCATCAAAAAAATGCGCGTAAAAGAACTTCATACATTTGAAGGTTTAGGTAAAAACAAAGTGCAAACTGTTCAAGCAGGAGATATCTGTGCGATTACCGGTTTGGAAGATTTCGAAATTGGGGACACAGTCGCTGATGTGGAGAATCCTGAACCGCTTCCGCGTATTGCGATTGATGAGCCTACCATGAACATGCTCTTCACAATCAATAACTCTCCATTCTTCGGTAAGGAAGGAAAGTTTGTTACTTCTCGTCACTTGAGAGACCGATTGATGAAGGAGATGGAAAAAAACTTAGCCCTTCGAGTAGAACCTACCGATTCAGAAGACAAATTCTTGGTTTATGGTCGAGGCATTCTTCACTTGTCTGTCTTAATCGAAACAATGAGAAGAGAAGGCTATGAGCTTCAAGTGGGACAGCCCCAAGTAATTTTTAAAGAAATCGATGGCATGCAATGCGAGCCTATCGAGACCTTGGTCGTAGATGTACCACAGGAAACTGCAGGCAAAGTCATTGAACTGGCTACCCAGCGAAAAGGTGAATTGTTGGTGATGGAGCCAAAAGGCGATTTACAGCACTTAGAATTTAAGATTCCATCCAGAGGATTGATTGGCTTAAGAAACAATGTTCTAACAGCTACCCAAGGGGAAGCAATTATGAACCATAGATTTTCTGCCTATGAGCCTTTCAAAGGCCCTATCCCAGGAAGAATTAACGGTTCCCTGATTTCCATGGAAGGTGGACCTTGTACTGCCTATGCCATCGATAAATTACAGGATCGGGGAATTTTCTTCATCGAGCCGGGAGATGAATTGTATACGGGTCAGGTAATCGGAGAACATTCCCGAGATAATGACTTAGTTGTTAACGTCCAAAAAGGCAAAAAACTGACCAATATGCGGGCTTCTGGTTCGGATGACAATACGCGAATTGCTCCTCCTAAGAGATTTTCTTTGGAAGAGGCCATGGAGTACATTCAAAAAGACGAATATTTGGAAATCACGCCGAAAAACATCCGAATGAGAAAGATTTATTTGGATGAAAATGAGCGAAACAGAATGGCTAAAAAAGAAGCTTAATTTCTAAATCAAAATTCAAGATTATTAATTATAAGAAGACCTCGGTGAATTTTCATCGAGGTCTTTTTTTATAAAAAGCAAAACTTAGTCTTTGACAACATTAGGTTTGAATCAACCACAATACATAAGCGTAAACAAAATATCTCAGGATTCTGAATAAGCTGTTTAGGATATACTTTCGCTTATCCAAGCCGGCAGCCCCTCCCAGTAATGAGATTAAAGAAAAAGGAAGCGGACTAATGGAGGCTACAATCACCATAAAGGCACCGTATCTCTTAAATAAATCCAGATACTTTTGAATATACTTATTGCTGGATTTGAGGATTTTGCTTTTGTGATTGATCAAAAGCCCAAGGTTAAAATTAAAATATCCTGCGGCATAAGAAATGAACGAAAAGAGTCCTATACTCAAGAAATAAGGCCCCATCCATCCAGTCTCGAGAGACCAAAGCATAAAAATCTCTGGAGGGATTATACCAAAAAGGACTTCTGAACCTACAAAAATGGACATTACAAGTAATGGATTATTGTAAATCGTCCCAAACCATTCCAATCTCTCCTGTTCTGTAAAGGATTTTCTAATCAAAAAAAACAAGACAACCAATACCCCCAAATAGAGGAAACCTTTGAGCATGTTTCTTAGAAGGAATCTTCCCTTTTCACCAATCAATGGCCTTTTATTATCGCTATCCAATTTATTTAAGTGAGCTAATACGTTTTATCATTAATGAGATAATTCGGACCAGATATATATTTCTGCCAGTCCTTCCATCTTTCTTGGAATAAATTCCTTTAGCGCTGCAGAATCTAAATTACTTATACCCTGATCTATCAGAAAAGCCCCCAGAATCACCATACCGATATAGGGCACACCCCAATCAGTTTTCCAGGTCTTCTACACTTCAAGTATTTAGACTTTTGCATCTTGTGATGTCCTAAATTACTATATCACGAGATTAGAATGAATCCTTATTAAAAATGGAATTCAGATTTTCCTTCTCCTAAATTAGATTCTCTATATTTAATGTTCTTAACCTGAGCACCTAGGGACATGAACAATCGAAGAAACTTTATAAAAACCGTAACAGCAGCTTCTGCAGCGGCTTTCTTACCTATCACCTCAATTTCAAAAGACATGAAAAACCAAAAAATGATCCACCAAGTATTCTTCTGGCTACACGATAAAAATGATACCGATGAATTTTTATCCAAAGCCGTTCCTATGCTTGGGCAGTGTAAGACTGTTGGACAATTCATTCCAGGAATCCCCGCTCCTACTGAAGCGCGAGATGTAGTTGACCACTCTTGGCATGTTTCCTGCACTTTGTTTTTTGACAGTTTAGAAGATCAAGCAGCCTACCAAGTTGATCCACTTCACTTGGAGTTTATTGAAAAGTATTCTTCCATGTGGAAGACGGTCAAAGTTTATGATATCGCGATTTAAAATCAATTCGACCTCTTTTGCGTTTTGATTATAAAAAAGCTGCCTATGAAAAATCTTAAATGGGTATTCGGGCTTTTGGTATTGAGCTTTTGGGCATGTGATCCTCCGGAAGAACCAGCACCTCAACCTCAATCCAATGTCGTAAGAGAAGCCATTTTCTCAACGATGAAGGAATGGTACTTTTGGAATATGGAGCTTCCTGCGAATGTCAATACGGGAGCTTATACTTCGAATGAAGAATTCTTGGATGCTATTATTTTCAAACCGCTTGATAGGTTTTCGTATCTGACGACTCAAGAGGCCTTTCAAAATGCGTTTGTAGGAAGAAATGCAGGACATGGTTTTGGATTTGGATTTGACGCTGAGGAACGACTGTATTTAACTTTTGTATTTGAAGAGGCTCCTGCCGGCAAAGACGGTTGGCAGCGAGGTTGGGAGATTATAGAAATCAATGGAAAACCCCTTTCAGATTATAAATCTGGGAATATCTACGATTTTCAATTAGGCCCACCTGATCCTGGAATAACAAATACGTTTACATTCCGACTCCCTGATGGAAGTGTTACCACACGAACCAATACAAAGGCGGAATACCAGTCCAATTCCGTGTTACACCAACAAGTTTTTGAATTGCAGGATAAAAAAGTTGGGTATTGGGTTTATCAAAGTTTCAAGGCTACTCCAGATGTGACACCAATTCAAAGTCGAGAGGTTGAAAACTCCATGAAATATTTCATGGAACAGGGGATTTCCGAATTGATTGTGGACTTAAGATATAATGGCGGAGGTTCTGTGGATGTAGCCGAACAGATCAATAATTACCTTATTAATCCGGGAAATTCAGACCGTTTGATGTACACCAACAAGCTGAACAATGCAAAAAGCAATTTCAATACATCTGAGATTTTCAAAAAGCTAGGCACACTCAATCTCAATCGTATCATCTTTATTACAAGTCGGGGCACTGCATCAGCATCCGAGTTGGTAATCAATGCCCTCGACCCCTACATGGATTTGGTCTTGATTGGGGATAATACCTTTGGCAAACCAGTTGGCTCATTCCCCTTAGCTCGCTTTAATCAGGTTTTACAAGAGAATGATGTCGAACTTGTTCCCATCACCTTTGCAATTGCAAATTCTCAGGGAAAAGCAGAGTATTTTGATGGATTCCCGGCGGATTTCAGTGTAAGTGACAGCCCGCAGTTTCAATGGGGTGATACCCGGGATTTGCGTTTGGCAGCTGCCCTTCAATACATACAAGAAGGGACAGTAAGTAGTCGTTTGCGACAAGAATTCTATCGACCCACATGGGAAATGATTGATGCTTTTAAAGGTTTACAACAAGAGTTTCCAGCCTTTTAATCAATTGAAAAGAAAGCAAAGGCTCCTTGTGAAAATCAAGGGGCCTTTTTTAATTTTACCTCGAATCAAATCCATTCACGTTGAAACGTCTCGCAATCCTTGCTTCAGGAAGTGGCTCCAATGCAGAAAAGATCATGGAGTATTTTCAAAATTCACCAAAGGCTAAAGTCTCCTTGGTCGCTTCAAATAAAACAGATGCCTTTGTCTTGAAACGAGCGGAAAAGTTTGGAGTACCTACTTTCACGTTTTCAAAAAAAGAAATGGACGCAGGAATCCTTTTGGAAAAACTTCAATCTGAAAAAGTGGATTGGGTAATTCTTGCGGGTTTTTTATTAAAGATTCCCGATGCTCTGATCAAGGCATTCCCTGATCGAATGGTGAACATTCACCCGGCACTTCTTCCCAAATATGGAGGAAAGGGAATGTACGGAATGCATGTACACGAAGCGGTGAAAACCTCAGGAGATCAAGAAACCGGGATTACCATACACTTAGTCAATGAGCATTATGATGAAGGTAAAATTATTTTTCAAGCAGCTACTCCCGTGACTGCTGAAGACACTCCAGAAACTATCGCAGAAAAAGTGCACGCTTTGGAACATCGGTATTTCCCTGAAGTCATCGATAGCTTACTTTGATTCAACCTTTTCTGATTACAAAAGAAAAGAAAGTCCTGAATTTGAATATTTCTCAAAATATGACAATCATCAGCTAAAAAGTTTGAAATGATTTTGAGATTTGATGCTGACAGCTACTGAGTTTCTCAGTATTATTTACGTTTAGCGCTTAAAATCAAAATTAAATGGGCGATCATCAGGTCAGTTTAGATGCAAATGCTCAGGCAAGAAATCTTTTTATAAGTCATCTTTTAGGAGATATTCAAGCCCTAGATTATTTAGTAAAAAATGATCTCCTTGAAAAAGGAGTAACACGTATTGGAGCCGAACAGGAATTTTGCCTAATCAATGAACATGGCCGCCCTACCAATCAAGCTGCTGAAGTCCTAGCAGATCTTCAAGACTCTCATTTCACCACCGAACTAGCGAAGTACAATCTTGAGATAAACTTGGACCCTATTCTTTTTGAGGGAGACTGCTTTAAAAAAATGGAGGATCAGCTAAAACAATTGATCCAAAAAGCGAAAAAGAGTAGCTCTAAATTTGGAGACCGGGTTTTAATCACAGGTATTCTTCCTACAATTTCAATGGATGAATTGTCCTTGAGTTACATGACCGAAAATCCCCGCTATTTTGCCCTCAATGATTTGATGAAAAAAGCGAGAGGGGGCAATTTCCGAATGAATTTTACGGGTGTAGATGAATTGTCGATCATTCATGATTCGGTGATGTTTGAGGCATGCAATACCAGTTTTCAAATGCATCTTCAAATTCAGCCTGATGATTTCGAATCCAGTTATAATTGGGCGCAGGCAATCTCGGGACCTGTCTTGGCGGTGGCTGGGAATTCTCCCATTCTTATGGGCAAAGAACTTTGGAATGAAACCCGAATTGCTCTCTTTCAACAAAGCATAGATACTCGGAAAATGTCCAAAGCCCAAACCACGAAGCAAGCTCGGGTGTCTTTTGGAAATTCTTGGGTTAAAGGAAATATCGTAGACTATTTCAGAAAGGAGCTTTCCAACTTTCGAATTTTATTAACCAAAGAAATAGAACAAAATGCCCTAGAAGAAATAGCCAGAGGGACTATCCCAAAATTAAAAGCCCTCAACCTTCAAAACGGAACCATTTATCGATGGAACCGACCTTGTTATGGAGTTTTAAATGGCAAACCCCATCTCCGAATTGAGAACAGATATATACCAGCAGGCCCCACCCCTGAAGATGAGATGGCAAATTTTGTTTTATGGGCAGGGCTCATGCAAGGAAGACCGAAAGCCTATGATGATTTGCCCTCTCTAATGGAATTTGAAGAAGTCAAATCCAACTTTATCAGAGCAGCACGATATGGTAATGAAACCTGCATGAATTGGATGGGAAAAAGAACACCTGCCAATCAGTTGATTCTCGAAGTTTTTCTACCCATTGCTAACGAAGGGCTTAAGAAAATGAATATTCCTACCGACACGATTACCCATTATCTGGGTATCATCGAAGGACGGGTAAAGAAGCAAACCGGCTCGCAATGGATGATCAAAAATTTCCGGATGCTTAAAAAAGAGCACAAAGTAGACGATGCCTTGGTTGCCCTGACACAATTAATTTATACCAATCAACAACAGGATGCCCCTATTTCGGATTGGCCGGATGTGAATGATTTTCACGAATTTGAAACCAAAGCCGGCAAGGTCGGACATATCATGACCACTACTTTAATTACGGCGGATGCAGAGGATTCTGCCCGATTAACGTTGGAATTTATGAACTGGAATAACATCCATCATTTGCCCGTGGTGGATAATCGGGAGCGATTAGTCGGATTAATCACCTATCGACATCTCGAAAAATTTTGGGAACAAATCCAAGAGCCTTCCTCTCAATTGCAGGCAAAAGACATCATGGTGAAGGAGGTGATTTACACTCATCCTTCCAACACTATCTCCCATGCTATCGAGCAAATAAGACAACATAATATTGGTTGTCTACCGGTGGTTCACAATAGCCATTTGGTAGGAATTATCACCCTAAAGGATCTTGAGAAATTTCAAAGTGCCAAATCAAAATAACCAGCTACCACCAAGTGAAGAAATTATTACTGATCGATTTATCGATCAACTAGAAGGTGATTTACCGGGTCCTCACCTAGTATTTTTTGGTGGAATCCACGGAAATGAACCTTCCGGAGTTTTTGCATTTAAAAATGTCATTCAGAAAATCCGGGATAAAAAGATTCCACTAAAAGGAAAAATTACAGGTATTGCCGGAAATCTTTGGGCTTTGCAACGTAAGGAACGTTTTCAAAAAAAAGACCTCAATAGACTTTGGACCAGGGAAAATATTGAAGCACTGAACCAAGGCCATTTTGTTCCCAGTAATGAAGATGAAGAGCAATTTGTAGAGCTTCACGATCTGATTCTAAAAATTATTGCCAATGAAACCGGCCCTCTTTATTTTTTCGATCTTCACACTACATCCAGTCAATCCATCCCTTTTATCCCAGTCAATGACAGCCTGATCAACCGGAATTTTGCCAATCAATTTCCCATTCCTCTCATTTTGGGAATAGAGGAGTACATTGACGGACCGGTTCTTTCTTATATCAATGAGCTCGGGTATGTTTCATTTGGATTTGAAGCAGGACAGCACGAGGATCCGCTTTCAGTCAAAAACCACGAGATATTTATCCAACTTTCCCTAGCTTTTGCGGGTGCTTGTTCTCAGGAAGACATGGAAGTAACGCAGCATTTGGAATTCTGGGATCGGAAATACGGTCCTTATGAGCACTTTTATGAGATCAATTTCCGATTTCATGTAGATCAAAAAATCCCTTTTCAAATGATGCCAGGATATGAAAGTTTTCAGGCCGTTAAAAAAGGAGAGAAACTGGCTATTTACGATAATAAAGAAATTTTCGCCACTAAAGACACCATGGTTTTTATGCCCCTTTACCAATCAAAGGGAGAAGATGGCTTCTTTTTAATTCGAAAAACACCTGAAATATTTTTGAAAATCTCTTCATTCCTGAGAAAAAACAAATTGGATAAAATTATTACGTGGCTACCCGGCGTGCGATGGACTTCTGAAGAAAAAGATTCTATGATCGTAGACCTTCGAGTTGCGAGACTTTTGGCAAAACCAATCCTTCATCTTTTTGGCTACCGCTTTGTTCAGCGGGACCAAACCCATTTGATCATTTGGAACCGAGAACGGAAATCAAAATACCGGGACTATGAAAACGAAGCTTGGTTCAAAGGCTAAACAAAGGAGGGATAAACCCCAATTTTTCCTTAGCCTTCTCTCCTTTTTTTCTACCTTTGCAACTTCATTGAAATTCAACCCAATCCATTCCAAAAATGGCTGTCAAAAAAATTCAATCTGCACTCATTTCAGTCTTTTATAAAGACAATCTAGAACCGATTATTGCCTTACTCAAAAAGCATGGAGTTAAAATTTACTCCACTGGCGGAACTCAGAAATTTATCGAAGAACAAGGAGCGGAAGTCATTCCGGTTGAAGAATTGACTAGCTATCCTTCCATTTTCGGTGGAAGAGTGAAAACTCTTCATCCAAAAGTTTTTGGAGGGATTCTCTACCGAAGAGAAAATGAAGGCGATGTATCGCAAGCCGCAGAATATGACATTCCTGCCATCGATTTAGTGATTGTAGATTTATATCCATTTGAGGAAACAGTGGCTTCCGGAGCTCCTGAGGCTGACATTATTGAAAAAATTGATATCGGGGGAATTTCCCTAATTCGGGCTGCAGCCAAAAATTTCAAGGATGTAGTCATTGTCGCCTCCAAAGATCAATATGGTGAATTGGAAGCAAAATTGGAATCACAAGGCGGAGGAACAACCCTGGAAGACCGACGCTATTTTGCTGCTCAAGCCTTCCAAGTTTCTTCGAATTACGATACACATATTTTCAACTACTTTAACCAAAGCGAAAATATCCCGGCTTTGAAGGTTTCTGAAAACAGATCCAAAGCCCTTCGCTACGGAGAAAACCCACATCAAGCCGCTCATTTCTACGGAAATTTGGATGATCTTTTTGATCAGTTGAATGGAAAGGAGCTTTCCTATAACAATTTGGTAGATATTGATGCTGCGGTGAATTTGATTGCCGAGTTCCCTGACCAGACGGCATTTGCGATTTTGAAACATACCAATGCCTGCGGTTGCGCAACTGCTGCAACGGTAAAAGAAGCTTATCAAAAAGCTTTTGCGGCTGATACCGTTTCTGCTTTTGGAGGAGTATTGGTGACCAATCGAACCGTGGACAAAGCAGCTGCTGAGGAAATGCATTCGCTATTCTTCGAAGTATTGATCGCACCTGATTTCACTGAGGAGGCCTTAGAGCTTTTGAAAGGAAAGAAAAACAGAATCTTGCTTCGCCAAAAAATGGCATTGCCAGGCACCAAAATGATCAAAACGCTTTTAAATGGTGTAATCGAACAAGACAAAGATTTAGCTACAGAAAGCAAAGCGGATTTCAAAGTGGTTACCAAAGTAGCTCCAACAGAGAAAGAACTAGACGCCTTGGTTTTCGCAGCAAAAGTATGCAAGCACACCAAGTCCAATACTATTGTATTGAGTAATGACTCTCAATTATTTGCTTCTGGAGTAGGACAAACTTCCCGAGTGGATGCCTTGAAGCAGGCAATCATCAAGGCCAAGGAATTTGGCTTTGACTTGAAAGGTGCTGTAATGGCATCAGACGCCTTTTTCCCCTTCCCGGATTGTGTAGAGATCGCCGATAAAGAAGGAATTACCGCTGTTGTCCAACCTGGAGGGTCCATCAAAGACCAGGATAGCATAGACTATTGCGACGCTCATGGAATGAGCATGGTAATGACTGGTGTGAGACACTTCAAGCATTAATTGAGAATCTAGTTTTAAGAGAAAAGTATAAAGACCTCTGGTGAATATGCCAGAGGTTTTTTTGCTTCTGAGAAAAATTGAAAGTGAACCGAAAAAAGAAAATTCAACCCTGCGATTCGAGGAATGAGAGTTTTTAACCTTTGGACTCACCATTTTTAACTTTAATCTCCCCCTTTTTTCCACTAATTTGCAGCTTCGTTGAACCACGGATCATCCGCTCATCGTAATTCGTACTTATGAAGTCACATCACCTGAAGTTATACAATACCCTGTCCAGGGAAAAAGAAGAGTTCCAAGCCATCAATCCTCCTTTTGTGGGTATGTATGTCTGTGGACCTACCGTCTATGGAGATGCCCATTTGGGACACGCACGGCCTGCAGTCACTTTTGATACAGTAAACCGATACCTGACGCATTTGGGTTATCGGGTTCGTTATGTCCGAAACATTACCGACGTGGGTCACTTAACGGGAGATGCGGACGAAGGTGAAGATAAGATTGCCAAAAAAGCCAAGCTCGAGCAACTTGAACCTATGGAAGTTGCTCAGCAATATACCGACACCTACCATCGGGATATGGCAGTCCTTAATACTTGGAAACCGAGTATCGAACCTCGAGCTACCGGACATATTCCAGAGCAGATTGCCCTGGTGGAAGCAATTCTCAAGGAAGGATTAGCCTATGAAGTCAATGGTTCGGTCTACTTTGATGTTTTGAAATACAACAACCAATACCAATATGGAAAACTCTCTGGACGAGTACTGGATGAGTTGATCAGTGGCACAAGAGACTTGGATGGTCAAGGTGAAAAGCGAAATTCTGTCGATTTTGCACTTTGGAAAAAAGCTGCTCCGGAGCATCTCATGAAGTGGGATTCTCCTTGGGGATTAGGTTTTCCTGGTTGGCATTTGGAGTGTACAGCCATGAGCTCCAAGTATCTGGGAACTCAATTTGACATTCATGGAGGCGGAATGGATTTGATGTTCCCGCATCATGAATGTGAAATAGCACAAGGAAACGCCTGCAATCATCAGGATCCTGCCCGCTACTGGATGCACAATAACATGATTACCATCAACGGACAAAAGATGGGGAAATCTCTGGGCAACTTTATCACCCTTCAGGAGCTTTTCACAGGTAATCATGCCCTACTTGAGCAGGCCTATAGTCCAATGACCATCCGCTACTTTATGTTGACAGCCCATTATCGCTCTACCTTGGATTTTTCCAATGAGGCGTTGAAAGCTGCACAGAAGGGTTACAAAAAGATGATCAATGGCCTCCGAACCGCTCATCTTTTGGAATATCAGGCTGATGATTCGATCCCTGTAGATGAAAAACAAATCCAGCAGATAGAATCTAGTATTAACAATGCCTATCGGGCAATGGATGATGATTTTAATACCGCTCAGGCTATTGGACACCTATTTAATTTGCTTAAAAAGATTAACTCAATTTTTACAGGACAATTAAAGGGTGCTGCTTTGGGCGAAGAGGTTTTTTCAAAGTTGAAAAATACCTATACCACATTCGTTGTGGATATTCTTGGCTTAATTGAAGAAAAAGCAGACACCCAGGAATCCATGATCGATCTCCTTTTGAGATTATACGGCGAGGCTAAAACCGCCCGTGATTATACCAAAGTAGATGAAATCCGCGCAGGATTGAAGGATATGGGGTTTGTGGTGAAAGATATGAAGGATAGAATCGACTGGGCTTATGAGGAATAATTTTTGGATTCTATTAGCCTTAGTCTTTTTCTGGGCTTGTTCATCCGAACAACGCACTGAAACAACTATAGCTCCGGTTGAAGTCAAACCTTATCCGAGTTTCATTTCAGATTCGGCTTATTCCTTTATTGAAAAGCAAGTAGATTTTGGCCCGCGAGTTCCGGGGACAAAAGGTCATACAGATACTAAGGAATGGATTATTTCTAAATTGGAATCTTGGAACTGGAATGTTCAAACCCAAGAATTTCAGGCGACCACTTATGATAAACAAACCTGGGATTTGACCAATATCATCGCCTCATATAATCCCGAAGCTTCCAAACGAATCCTGCTTGCTGCCCATTGGGATACTCGCCGAATTGCAGACAAGGATACCGACCGCATGGAAGAAGCAATTGATGGAGCAAATGATGGTGGATCCGGTGTGGGTGTTTTACTGGAAATTGCGCGGGTGATCGGAACACAGGATTTAAAACCAGAAGTAGGAATTGATATTATCTTGTTTGACGGAGAGGATGATGGGGAACCTGAGACGGCACGAGTTCGGGACAATTCCCAAATTTGGTGGTGTCTAGGATCCCAGCATTGGTCTAAAAATAAACATGTTCCAAACTACTCCGCCTACTATGGAATACTAGTGGATTTGATAGGAGCAAAAGGTGCACGATTTTATCGGGAGGGATATTCCCGTCGCTATGCTTCCGGAATTTTGAAAAAAGTCTGGGATCATGCTTCCAAATTGGGACATTCATCCTTTTTCATTCCTCAGGATTCTCCGGAGATTTTGGATGATCACCTTTTTGTTAATGAGTATGCACAAATCCCTATGATCGACATCATTGAGTTTTCCCCACAATATGGGTTTGGGCATTATCATCATACTCATCAGGACAATATGGACTTGATTGATACCCGTCCTTTGCAAGCAGTCGGAGAAACTGTTTTGTATACAATATATCAAGAGTAATAGGATTTCAGAAAAACTTTGCAATATTGCTAACAGCAGACTATTGCAATTACAGAAAATCAAACCTTTTACCCCAAAAATTGGTAATTCTATCATTAGTGAATTTATCGCTTTTTGGGCCAAAACTAGGTACGCATGAAAAAAGGACATCAAGTCACCATGAAGGAAATTGCCAAGAAGTTAGGCGTTTCCGTCTCGACTGTTTCCCGGGCATTAAAGGATTCTCCTGAACTCCACGAAGAAACGAAACGAAAAATCGTGGAAGCAGCCAAGGAGATGAATTATCAGCCTAATTTACTTGCACAAAGTCTCCGAATCAGTCGAACCAAAACCCTTGGCGTTATCGTCCCTGAAATCACATCTCACTTTTTTGCGTCTTGTATCAGTGGAATTCAGGATTTTGCCAATAAGCGGGGGTATAATGTCATGATTTGCCAATCCAACGAATCCATCGATCAGGAAATCGCAAATATCAAAACCTTAGTAGCATCTCAGGTAGATGCCTTGATGATTTCCCTAAGCCGGGAAACGAATCACTATGAGCATCTTTTTGAATTGTACAATCGGGAAATACCATTCGTGCTTTTTGACCGTGTTCAGGAAGACATTCCCGTTTCCAAAGTGACTTTCAACGATGCTGGTGGTGCTTATCAGGTGACGAACCACTTGTTAGAAAGTGGCTGTCGCTCCATCGTCTATGTTTCCGGTCCTGAGGATCTCTACATTTCTAAAAAACGGAAAGAAGGCTACTTAAAAGCACTCAAGGAATATGGAATTGAAGAAAATCCAGAATTCATTAAGGTTACAGACTTGACTGAGGCTGATAATATTCGGATTGCAAAAGAAATTGCAGCCATGGACCCGCTACCAGACGGTGTCTTTTGTATGATCGATCCTTTGGCTGTGGATGTTTTGACCTATTGGAAAAGCGTTGGTATAAAAGTTCCTGAGCAAATCGCCTTGGCAGGCTTTACTAATAATCCTACCTCGGCAGTAGTTGAACCTCCTTTAACCACTGTTTCACAACCCGGTTATGAAATGGGAAAGCTGGCAGTAAGTCATCTTCTAGACCAATTGGATGGATTAGTTTCAGATGATCCGATTTCCATTGTCTTGGACACGACTTTGGTTCCTAGAAAATCTTCCCAACGGATCTAAGCGTCTACTTTCTATAATATACCAGGATATGGAAGGCCAAATCAGGAAAACCTTTGTCTCACTTTTTGAGACTGAACCGATTTTAGCCTTTGCTCCAGGAAGAATCAATTTGATCGGGGAGCACACCGATTATCAAGAGGGCTTTGTACTTCCCGCTTCCATTCAATTTGGGATTTGGAGCGCCGTTCAAAAGAATCAACTTCCCTACTGCCGTTTATATTCAATCGATTTTGAAGAAGAAGTAACATTCGACTGGCAAGCTTTTTCACCTAGAAAAGGACACTGGAGCACCTACGTGATGGGATTTTTGGCTCAACTTCAGCAGGCAGGTTACAAGTTTGAAGGTTTTGATATGGTGATCGGGGGAAATATTCCTGTAGGCGCGGGATTATCTTCATCCGCAGCACTTTCCGTTTCCATTGGAACTGCTTTATCAGCCTTATTTGAGCTTAATCTGAGCAAATTATCAATTGCCCGTTATTCCCAAAATTCAGAGCATCAATTTGCAGGAGTTCACTGTGGAATTATGGATACCTATGCCTCAGCTTTTGGGAAAGCAAAAACAGCCTTGCTTTTGGATTGCCGGACTAATCAACACGAAGAGATCGCACTTGATTTGGGCGAATATTCGGTTTTACTAGTCAATTCTAATGTAAAGCATTCCTTAGCAGATTCGGCCTATAATCAGCGAAGAGCAGCTTGTGAAGAAAGTGTGGAATTACTAAAAAGATCTTTTCCTGGAATAAAAACACTTCGGGATTTGAACATTTCAGACCTCCCTCAAGTCCAAAAAATCCTTCCCGAAAGTCTTTTTCCTAAAGCAAAGCATGTCATTTCAGAATGCAACCGCGCCTTAGTAGCCGCTAAAGCCTTAAATGAAAAAAACTTGGGATTTTTCGGAAAGCTGCTCAAGGAATCGCATCAAAGCCTAAGCAAAGATTTTGAGGTCAGCTGTCAAGAATTGGATTTTCTGGCTGAAAAAGCATGGAAATTCCCGGGAGTTCTGGGGGCACGTATGATGGGTGGTGGCTTTGGAGGTTGTACCATCAATTTGATCAGCAAATCAAAGGTTGCACCTTTTCTAGAAGAACTTAGCAGCTCCTACACCAAGGAATTTGGCATTATTCCCTCCTTCATTTCTGTCGAAATCGGAGATGGAGCTCACATATTTTAACGCAGCCCCTTCATTTTTTTGATTTCATGAAGGAGCTAATAGTAAGGTTATTTTTTGGAATAATTTGCCACCCGATCATCTTGAATCACCCCCGACCAGTTCATTCCAAAAGCAAAATCATAGGAATTCCCCAACTCATCCACATGAACCTCCATGTCATGAGGAACATCCTCAAATTGAGTTTCCACCGTTTCCATGGAGGCCGGAAGTTGAACAGGAAGTAAAGCTGAGGGTTCCGCTTTTCCAGCTAATAGATCAAAAACTACCTGATCTTGGACTCCAAAATGAAAGAGAATTCCATCCACTTGGGACTCAAATTCAGCCATGACCATCGGGTTGGCTGCATTAACAATCACTATAACTGGCTTTCCATTCATTTGGGATTTTGTCTCCAGAATAGTTTTTAAATCCTGATTATTAGAAGTTTCCACTCGCTTATCCTTATAACTACGGTTAGTAATTTCAGGAGCAATCACAGGATCACCTGAGGCCAAACTTTGTTCACGTGCTAAACTCGCAGTGTAGGGTTCATATTGAAGAGAAATAGGAACATAGCCATTTCCACCTTTTTCACGATCGGCTGGATCATAACCCGTACCTGATTCAGGACTATTCACAAATACCAGTGCTATATCTGCTTCATCTGATGTATTTACTAAATCCACATACTTGGAAGCAATCCCCAAATTGACAGCATCCACCCATTTTTCTTCACTCCTGATTCCCCACCAATTGGTGGTTGAAGGGATAAATTTTTGAGGGATGTACACTTTTTTCTTTTCGCGAATCGGAAGAGCCTGCTCCTTATTTTTCAAAAGCACTACTGATTTCAACTGGGCTTCATATCCCTCCTTCATCAAATCCGGATTCCCTACAAAGGCCTGACTTTTTTCTGGATCTAAATACGGATTTTCAAATAGGCCAGCATTGAAAATATTGCGAAGTAGGCGAACTGCAGATTGCTCAATCCGCGCACGAGCAGCCTCAGCCCCCATTTCTTTTTCCATCATTTTAAAAGCTTCCAAAACGGGAATCTTATCATTATTACCTCCAAATTGATCTCCCCCAGCCATCAAGACTCGGTAATGGCGTTCAGGATTTGTTTTGGCTTCCATTCCCCAGGGTTTTCCCGCAAAAATTTCAGGCTTTGGCCCTTCGTCTCCAATGACCAACCAGTCGGTACATACGACGCCATCATAGCCATAGGTATTTCGGAGTAAGTCTGTGATCAGATACTTTGAATACCCATTTGCCAAAGTATCCTGACCAACCGAAATTGTATAATAGGGCATCACTGCGGAAGCGGATTGAGTAGCCCCAGCTAGCTTAAATGCTCCTTCCGTGAAAGGAACCAAGTGTTCTTCAAAATTATTCCCTGGATATACTGCAAATTTTCCGTAAGCAAAGTGACCATCTCGTCCACCTTCTTCGGGACCTCCACTAGGCCAATGCTTAACCATGGCGTTGACACTATGATAGCCCCAACCTCCAGAAATTTGAGCTTCACCTTTTGAAGTTTGAAATCCATCCACGTAAGCTCTGGCCATATCAGCTGAAAGTCTTGAATCTTCTCCAAAAGTCCCCTTGATTCGATTCCAACGCGGTTCGGTCCCCAAATCAATTTGGGGAGAAAGTGCAGTAGAAATCCCAAGTGCACGGTATTCCATCGAAGCGACTTCTCCAAATCGCTCCACCAATTGGGGATCAAAAGTGGCTGCTAGTCCCAAAGATTCTGGCCACATGGAAATTTGTCCTCCGGAACCTGCATTATACTCTGTGCTAGCCACTGGACCATGTCGAGGGTCCGAACTGTTATTGGTGGGAATACCTAATCCCAACCCCTCCACAAAAGCCTGCACATTATTATTCCATTCTGCGGCAACCTTTGGACTTTCCACTCGAGTGATCAACACATGACGAAGATGATCCTCCTCCAAAAACTGTTTTTGCTGATCCGAAATGGTGGAAGAAGGCATTCCGCTATCTGTAATGGGTTTTCCTCCATAGGTCCCGGCACCGAATCCTTGGGGATTTGCAGGAATTGCTTGATGGGAACTGTAAAGCATTAGTCCTGCGATTTGCTCATTGGACATTTTCGACGCAAGATCCTTTGCCCTGTCCTCAGTTGCCAAGAGCCAATCTTCATAGAGATCCAAGGCCCCATTTTTATTTAAATCTTTGAAAAAAAGACCATTTTCCTCGATGAGTTGAACTCCAGAAGATTTGGAGTAACCTAATGTTGAACCTTGAGATTGGGTCAAAATAACTACATCCGATCCGATACTTTTTTCCTGGGTTTCATTTTGATCACAGGCAAAGAAAAAAGAGGCTGATGTCAGAATAAGAATTTGGAAAATTGAAACCTTCATAGCAGTGGGGTCTTAATGAATAGTGGGTATCGATAAGAAATATCTATAATTATTGTTTCAAAATGAAAAAATAGCGCATTTTATCATCAAAAATCACCGAATTTCAGTTATTTAGCACGGCAAGTATGAGAATTGCCTATTTTAGAAAAAATTTCTGATTCATGAATACCATTCTAAACCTAAAAAACCTACGTTCCTTCTTACTACTTCTAGTAGTTGGAAGTCTGTTTTTTTCTTCCTGTTCGAATAAACGAAAAGGAAATCCAAAAGTCCTAGTATTCCATAAAACGGCTGGATTCCATCATGAATCCATTCCTGATGGAATTGCGGCTATCGAAAAACTGGGATCTGAAAATGGATTTGAGGTAGATGCCACTGAAGATGCTGCGGATATCAATGAAGAAAATCTTGAAAAGTATGCTGCAGTCATTTGGCTCAGCACAACTGGTGATGTTCTAGATCATTATCAAGAAGCTGATTTTGAGCGCTACATCCAATCAGGTGGTGGCTATGTGGGTATCCATGCCGCAGCCGATACCGAATATGAATGGGGATGGTATGGTAAACTGGTAGGCGGATATTTTGCGGATCACCCTGGAATCAATGATCCAAACCCTAACGTTCAACCTGGGGTAATCAATAAAACAGGTGAGAAACATCCATCTGTTGACTTCTTACCAGATCCTTGGGAGCGTACTGACGAATGGTATTCTTATAAGGAGGTGAACCCTCAAACAACAAAGCTTTTGATGTTGGATGAATCTTCCTACAAAGGAGGAATGGACATGGGTGAGCACCCTATTGCTTGGTATCATGAATATGACGGTGGCCGTGCCTTCTATACAGGGGGTGGACATACTTCCGAGTCCTTCCAGGAAGAAAACTTCCTTAAACACTTACTTGCCGGGATCCAATATGCGATCGGTGATAATTTGAAATTGAATTATTCCAAAGCCAGACAAAAGCGAGTTCCTGAAGAAAACCGTTTCACGAAAACAATGCTTTCGGTTGGTAAATTTACCGAACCGACTGAATTGACGGTTTTGCCTAATTTGGACATTTTAATTTCACAGCGAAGAGGTGAGATTATGTATTGGAATGAGGCTGAGCAAAGCCTTAAGGAAGTAGCCAAATTGGATGTTTATTGGCAAAGTGGAGTACGAGGAGTCAATGCTGAAGAAGGATTGATGGGTATTCAAAAGGATCCAAATTACGCCTCTAACAATTTTGTATTTGTATACTACTCTCCTGCAGGAGACGAAGAAATCAATCGACTTTCCAGATTTGTATTCAAAGATGGTGTTTGGGACATGGATTCCGAAACAGTCATTTTGGACATACCATCAGATCGATATATCTGCTGTCATACAGGTGGTTCAATTGCCTTTGATAAGGACGGAAACCTCTTCCTTTCATTAGGGGATAATTCTACACCATTCAATCAGAATGACTCTCGCTACACGCTAAATGGCTATGCTCCTTTAGATGCTAGAGATGGTCGCAAGCAATGGGATGCCAGAAGAAGTTCAGGAAACGCCAATGATCTACGAGGTAAAATCCTAAGAATCAAAGTAGCAGAAGATGGAAGCTATACTATCCCTGAAGGAAACCTTTACGCTCCAGGAACAGAAGGAACTAGACCTGAAATTTATGTACAAGGAAACCGAAACCCTTATCGTATTTCAGTTGATCAGAAAACAGGATTCCTATACTGGGGTGAAGTTGGTCCAGATGCTCGGGCAGATTCGATGGATGTCAAAGGTCCAAAAGGATATGACGAAGTAAACCAAGCTCGAAAAGCAGGCAATTTTGGCTGGCCTTATTTTGTAGGAAACAATTATGCATACCGGGAATTCAATTATGAAACAGGTGAAACAGGCCCTGCTTTTGATCCAGCTGGCCCAGTAAATAATTCTCCGAATAATACGGGTATAAAGAACCTACCTCCTGCTCAGCCAGCCTTTATTTGGTATCCATATGACAATTCTCCCGATTTCCCTCAAGTGGGTACAGGTGGAAGAAATGCGATGGCGGGACCTGTTTACTACTCGGATTTATACCCTGCTGACACGAGATTCCCAGATTATTTTGATGGCAAACTCTTCATCTATGATTGGATTCGAGGTTGGATTAAAGTCGTCACCATGGAAGAAAATGGAGACTTCTCTAAAATGGAGCCATTTATGGCTGGAACCAAGTTCAATTCCCTCATCGACATGGAAATGGGGCCTGATGGTAAAATGTACATTTTGGAATATGGTACCGGATGGTTCACCAAGAATGTAGATTCAGGACTATCTAGAATTGATTTTAATGGTGGAAACCGAGCTCCGATTGTCACAGAAGTTACATCTGATAAGAATTCTGGAGTTTTACCTCTTACAGTTACTTTCTCGGCGAAGGCTACTGATCCCGAAGGTGACCCAATTTCTTATACTTGGAATTTGGGCAATGGAAAAACAGAAACTACAACAGAACCTAAACTAACTACTACCTTCGATCAAATTGGTGAGTATGAAGTAACTGTCAGTGCCTCAGACCCTTCAGGTTTGGCAGGTGAAAGTCCCAAGGCCATTGTATATGCTGGAAATAGTGCTCCTGAAGTTAGCATCACTGTTCAAGGAAATCAATCATTCTACTTCCCTGGAAAGCGTGTTACTTACCAAGTAAGTGTGACAGATGAGGATCATTCTACTGATGATATGAGCAAACTTTATGTTGCTGCGGATTACATTGAAGGATTTGATCAAGCCGAAGCTGACATGGGGCATAAGATAATGAGTGAAGCAATGACCGGAAAAGCCCTTGTACAATCCCTAACCTGTAAAACTTGCCATAAGGAAAATGAAGCCTCTATCGGTCCTGCTTACACTGCGGTTGCAGCAAAATATAGAACCCGTGATCGAGGTTATTTGATGGATAAGATTAAAAATGGCGGCGGCGGCGTCTGGGGAGAAACCGCAATGCCGGCTAATCCAGATATTAAGGATTCTGATTTGAATGCCTTGATCGCATACATATTCTCCCTCAAAGGAGAGCAAAAGCCAAGCTTACCTGCAAAAGGAACCTTGGACCCTACCATGGGTAAAACTCCTTCTCCTAATGGCGCTTTAATGATCAACGCTTCCTATTCGGATGATGGAGGTGACAATATCAAGCCACTGACCGGGAGTGCTTCTTTGGTATTGATAACAAATAGCATTGATCCAGGGCTAGCCACAGATTTCAATGGTTATGCTAGCATGGCATTTGGAGGAAGAAACTTATTGACGGTGCCTGGAGATGCTGGTCACTTTTCCCTACCTGCCTTTGATTTAACAGGAATAGGATCTGTGACCTTTACAGTTGCTTCTCAAGAACCAATTCAAACTCCTGTTGATTTCGAAATCAGATTAGGTAGCCCTACTGGTGAGGTAATTGGGTCTGGAACTTACACACAAGGTCCAGCTGTCAAAGATCCAAATATGCCTGTCATGTATGGAAAAGCTACAATTCCAATGACCGGACAAGCTGGCAATGCTGGACAAAAAATCTATATCCTGAGCAAACCACAAAGTGCAGAATTGGGTATGTTCATCATTGCAGGAATCACTTTCAATGCTAAATAATCTCAATTAAAATTTTGAAAGAAACCGAGTCCTTGAACTCGGTTTCTTTTTTTTTAGTTTTGACCAAACTTCTTTTTACTACACTAGTTTGTTTTGAAACTTATAACCCAAATCCAATATCATATGAAACACACAAAACTATTTGTATTAGCCACTTTGGTTCTTTTCTCCTTCAGCCTATCAGCTTTAGCTCAATTGCAAACTCCAGCTTTAAGCCCGGCAGCGAGCGTATCTCAAGTGGTAGGTTTTACTAAAATCTCAATCGACTACTCCTCCCCTGCTGTACGTGGAAGGCAGATTTTTGGAGAAATTGAGAAATGGGGTGTGACTTGGAGAGCTGGAGCTAATCTTCAGACTACAATCGAATTTAGCACTGACGTTTCAATTTCTGGAAAAAATGTCCGTGCTGGAAAGTATTCCATATTCATGACTCCTACAGAGACTGGAGATTGGACTGTACACATCAATAGTAAGGGTGTATGGATCTACAACTACATGAAAGATGGAAAAATCGATGAGGAAGCTTTGGCAAAAGATGATTTAGTCTCTTTCCAAGCTACTACCGAAAGAGGAGGAAATACAGAGCGCTTGATGTACACCATCTCTGCTAATGACAATAAAACCGCTTTGGTCACTATGGCCTGGGAAACTGTGAAAGTAACCTTCCCAATCGATACACAGGTCGATCAGAAAATGGAGCAGTTCCAAAATCAAATCAAATAAGAAAGTTTAATTCTGATTAAAAATCCCATCTATTCCAATGGGATTTTTTATTTTCAATGAGACTATTCAAAGCGGTATAAAAAATCAATTCTCATGACCCCAATCATATCTCCACGCGAATTAATCTCAATTTTATCAAAACCGAACCTTACCCTAATTGATGCAAGAAACAGCCCCAAACCCCGAGAAGAATTTGAAAAAGGCCATTTAAAAGGGGCTCTCTTTGTAGATCCTAATTTGGAATTGGCAGATATCAAGGAGGATCTTTCAAATGGTGGCCGGCATCCCCTACCAAGTATGGAGAGCTTTTGCAAGGTTTTGGGGAATTTGGGTATAGATTCTCAAACACATGTGGTTGTCTATGATGATCAAAATGGCGCTAATTCTGCCGCTCGTTTTTGGTGGATGCTTCGTGCTTTAGGGCATGAAAAAGCCCAGGTTTTGGAAGGAGGAATTCAGGCTGCCTTGGAGATTGGTTTTCCAACAGAAAATGGAAAATCCCAAAATGAAGCGAAAAATCCATACCCAGGCACCAAATGGATGCTTGGAATTGCGGACATGCAAGAAGTAAAGGAAAAGGTGGGAGAAGAAAATTCCCTGGTCATCGATGTCCGCAGTGCAGAGCGCTATCGAGGTGAACAGGAACCCATTGACTTAATTGCTGGCCACATTCCAGGTGCCATCAATGTTCCTTTAACCGAAAATATGGGATCCAAGGGTGAATTTCTTCAACCCGAACAATTGCGTCGAAAATATCAAGATTTAATAGGAGGTCTTTCTTCAGATCAGGTGATTGTTCACTGTGGATCTGGTGTGTCAGCTTGCCACACGCTATTGGCATTTGACCTTGCTGGCTTACCCATTCCAAAACTCTATGTAGGTTCTTGGAGCGAATGGAGCCGAAATGGTCAGCCAATTGGAAAAGGGAACGAATAATTTCTATATCTGTGAAAAAAATCAAACGCCCTCAAACCCCAAAAGAAGAACGAGCCAATGCCCTTTCCCATGGGTTGGGTTTAGTTTTGGGCTTGATCGGCACCCCTTTTCTAATTGACTTAGCGAGGAAACAGGAAGACTTGAAATTTCTGATAGGAGCACTCGCCTTTTGCCTGGGAATATTGATGGTGTATGGTTTTTCTACAGCATATCATGCTGCAAAAAGCCCCCCAAAAAAAGCCCGTCTTCAAGTCATGGATCATGTTTCCATTTACTTTTTAATTGCCGGTTCCTACACCCCGATGGTTCTGTCAATTTTAAATACGGATACTGCAATTCTCTTTCTGGCGATCATTTGGTGTTCTGTATTAATCGGAACCTTCTTTAAGATATTTTTCACAGGAAAATTCAAAACCCTTTCCGTGATCATATACCTTACCATGGGTTGGCTGGCCGTTTTCTTTTTTAATGATCTGGTGCAAAAGCTTTCTTTACAAACCCTATTCTGGATTGGTGCAGGTGGTCTTTCCTACACGATAGGGGTTTATTTTTATGTGAAAAGTGAAAAGCTCTATTACCACAGCATCTGGCATCTTTTTGTTTTGGGAGGGACTCTAGCTCACTTCATTGCGGTGGCTCAAATACTTTCCTAAGAAATAAATTCCTTTCCAAAACTCTCAAATCGCAAGTTTCCTTTAGCAGTAAGGAAGCTTTTGATCTGTATTTTTTCTATTTTCAGACAACGCCAATCATCTCGATATGACCGCAGCACCCCCTAGCCCTACTCAACGCTTAGTTTCTTTAGACGTTTACCGAGGATTAACCATGTTTTTGCTGGTTGCCGAAGCCGCTTGGGTCTATGAAGCCCTATTAGAACTTTTTCCTGAGGGCCATTCCCTACACTCGTTCTTCCTTCAGTTTACCCATCACGAGTGGAATGGTCTGCGCTTTTGGGACCTGATTCAGCCTTTCTTCATGTTTATTGTTGGTGTTGCCATGCCCTTCTCGCTTAATAAGCGAATGGCTTTAGCTGAAAATCACAGTGAAATCAGCCTTCATATCCTCAAGCGAAGCTTAATCTTGTTTTTGTTCGGAACTGGTCTTCATTGCATCTATGCGGGAAAAATGGTCTTTGAGCTCTGGAATGTGTTGACCCAACTCTCTTTTACAATTTTGGTCACCTATTTTCTTTTAGATAAAGGCTGGAAAATTCAATTGGGTGTCTCTTTGGGTCTTCTTGCCTTAACAGAGGTTCTTTATCGGACCTATAATCCTGAAATTCCATTTGAACATGGAACGAACTTCGGGAACTACATGGATATGCTCCTCATGGGAAAAATCAATAATGGAGGCTGGGTTGCAATTAATGCCATCCCTACCGCTGCCCACACGATCTGGGGAGCAATTTGCGGAAACATTCTCCTTTCTTCGAAACCTGCAGATGAAAAAATAAAAACCTTTCTAATCGCCGGATCGGTTGGATTACTCCTTGGCTATGGACTGGATTGGACAGGGATCACTCCAATTATCAAGCGAATCAGCACCACTGCTTTTGTCTTTGCATCCGGAGGTTGGGCTTTATTGGCCTTGGCTTTTTTCTATTGGTGGGTTGATATCAAAAATCGTCGCAAAGGAATCTTTCCCTTTTTAATCGTAGGAATGAATTCCATCTTCATCTATTTGTTTGCGGAAATCCTCGGAAGATGGATGAATAAAACCGTAGGAATTTTCACTACCGGAGCCTTCGCTTGGCTGGGAATCGGAGAGCATGGACTTGGATTGATTGCAGCATTTGGCGCCTTGGCAGCTATGTGGGGATTGTGCTATTTTCTGTACCGAAAAGGTATTTTCTTTAGAATTTAAACCGTTTCACCTAATCTCCTCAACAAGAATAATTTAAACAATGGTTTTGGGATAGAGAGAAAAACTTAATATTTTGATTTTTGATCGATTTTAATTGTGAAGAGCTTTGAATTGTTCGCCACCCATTGAGATTTTTCACTAAAAAATTTTCAACCACTTCAACTTACTAAAAATGTCCAATGTAATTCCTAGCAGCTGGTTCAAGACTTATTCAGAGACTCAGCAGCTTCTTCAAGATGGAACTACCATTACCCAATCATTTGTCCAGGATATCCATCAACTCAATCCTAACTTGACATTTGATGTAAAAGTCATCATCAACACTACCCCAGCCCTTGTTTTCTTTGATCCAGCAACCAAAACTGTCAATCTTCCCTTTTATGATCAGTTGAGCAAAGACTCAGTCGGTTTCTTTCAAGAAATGGGAGGCTCGGAAGCTGAAGGAAAACGCCTTTTTGGACTGTTTTTTAATGGATTTTACCTTGCCCACGAATTGGGTCATGGAGTTCAGTTTTTTGTCAAGGGAGATGAAAAAGGATCCTATAAAAATGAATTGTTTGCAAATCAAGTGGGAATGCAATGGTGGAGGAAGCATGGTGCCGATGCAGAGCTTTCTGCATGCTACCAATTTGCGCAACATATTATCTCCATTTTGCCGAACCCCGTTCCAAAAGGGATGACAGTCGAAGAGTATTTTGACAAAAACTACAACACCGTTTCAAATAATCCTTACATCTACGGTTTCATGCAGTTTCATCAGTTTATACAAACTCACGACGACCCAAAACTTCCGAGATTTGATGAACTAATTACCGCATATATGAACTCCTCGCCTTGATTTTTTTTAAAATGCTAGCTCATTAATTTCCCGAATACTCACCATTATCCACATCCTTAATAAACTTTATTACACCAGGGAAAAAGTGTTCGGGATCATCGTATTGGCTCAAATGACTTCCATTAGGACAAAGTAAAAATTGTCCGTTTTGAACTTCATTTGACATCCATTCCATATGGGCAGGGTCCATGGTGTCATGCGTTGCTCCCACTACCAAAGTCGGAACAGTAATATTTTTTAATTGATCTCTGACATCCCAGCCTTTTAAGCTAGCTCCTGGCGTGATGCCAAATTCGCTATGACCTTGCATATACACATATACATTAGGATTCACCAATTCCATCATCTTGTTAATTTCCTCAGGCCATTCTGAAGGATTCATTCTCAAAAAGTGATAGGGATAATGATGCTCGGACAGAAGCTCCATATA
Source organism: Algoriphagus sp. (assembly GCF_013373065.1). GTDB lineage: Bacteria > Bacteroidota > Bacteroidia > Cytophagales > Cyclobacteriaceae > Algoriphagus. The sequence goes on along the minus strand of NZ_JABXIN010000036.1, from coordinate 7,663 downwards.
TCTAGGATTTTCGAAATCACCATTCTTTTCGATTTCCATTAATTCAGCAAAAACTTCCTCAGGCATCTGAGGGCCTAACACCTCTTTTGCATAGTTTTCATACTCATCCAAGCTAGACATCATGTTGCAGATAATAAGCCCCTTGAGATTTTCCTGATGTTTAAAGGCATATTCCATCCCAAGCATTCCTCCCCAAGATTGGCCCAACAGGTAGAAGTTTTCCTTATTCAAACCCAAGGCTTGACGAACCTGCTCTACTTCATCAACAAATCGCTCAATCGTCCAAAGTGAAGAATCATCTGGTTGATCAGAAAGCGCAGAACCCAATTGATCATACCAAATGAATTCAATGCCTTCCTCAGGAAAATAGTCTTTGAAATTTCCATACTGAAGATGAGACATTCCAGGTCCGCCATGAAGCAAAAGCACTTTCATAGTAGGACTCTCTCCCATGCGTTTGGTCCAAACCTTGAATTCTCCAACTGGGGTTTCAATAGGTATCATTTGAATCCCATCCTCAGTTTCAACTGAAAGTTCTGGATCTTCCACTTTGGAATTTTCCGAATTTGAAGAGGGATTACAACCAACCAAAACAGCTGAAAGAATTAAACCAATGGCTAAGTAGTATTTCATAAGAAAGAAGCTTTTTGTTATCCAAAATAGCCTAATACTCTATTTTTTCAAATCATCCTCTGATTTTTGGATGGAGCTATCCAAAAACCCAAAATGCTGAATATCTTCGCTTGAATATTGACACCTATGGCACAGCCGACTTCCTACCAGAAAATTCCAGGGATCCTAATGGCCCTTTCGTCTGCTGTTTTTTGGGGAATTTCGGGAACATGCGCCCAGTTTCTTTTTGAAGAAAAAAATCTTGACCCTGCCTGGCTGGTTACTTGGAGAATGATTTTAGGTGGGCTGATTTTGATTCTATTCTCTTTTTCTCAAGAAAAGAAAGTAGCTTTTGCGGTCTGGAAAAAACCCATAGACATCCTACAAATCCTCTTATTTGGAATTGTAGGGATGGTTGCTGTTCAATTCACCTATTTTTACAGCATTTCCTTATCAAATGCCGCTACGGCCACAATTCTTCAATACATAGGACCTGTTTTCGTCGTGGGTTTTTATGCCATCAAAAACAGAAAATGGCCAATTCTTGCTGAATATGGAGCCTTGATTTTAGCTTTATCCGGGACATTTTTACTGGTTACCCATGGTTCGCTAGAAGTCTTGGTCATTTCCGAGCAAGCCTTGTTTTGGGGAATTCTATCCGCTATTGCTTTAGCTTTTTATACCATCCAACCCGTTGGATTGCTGCGAAGCTTTTCTCCAGCGGCGATTACAGGTTGGGGAATGTTGATTGGGGGAGTTTCATTTTCTTTAGTTACACAGCCATGGACGATTTCCGGAACTTGGGATTCTGGAACCTTTTTGGCTTTTGGATACATCATTTTATTCGGTACGGTAATCGCTTTTTATTTCTTTTTGCGATCCATCTCTATTATTGGGGCTACCACTGCCAGTTTACTCTGTAGTGTCGAACCCTTAGCAGCCGCTTTAACAGCCGTTTTTTGGCTAAAGGTCAGTTTTTTAGGAATGGATTGGCTAGGAACAATCCTGATTTTGCTAACGGTTGCCCTACTTACCTGGAGTAAAAAAGAGAAGAATCCAATTACCGATAGTAAGTAGTTTTTGTTGATTAAAGGAGAATTTAAAGAGTCATTCGCATTACTTACCTAAACTCTAAGTGATTTTAAATTGTGGCGGCTTGCTTTCCGACTTATCATTTTTGATAAAAGTCTCCTCTTAAACCGCTTAGATAAAAATCTTTTTTTTAAATAACTGTTTGATGCCTCCTGAGTTTTAGCTTCTAATTCCATAAGAAAACCGCTGATATAATTACGCTTCCCTTCAGGATAAGCAGGCTTAATTTTGCACTATGCTAAGAAAAAATCTACTTCTGATAGGTTTCTATTTGCTCTTTCAAAGCCTTTGGGCCCAGGATATTACATTCAAAAGAGTAAACTCCCCCATTGAAATAGATGGGGTGATTGATGATGCGTGGAGTAAGGCAGATTCAGCATACAATTGGATGCAATATTTCCCTTTCGATTCATCACTGGCTGTCAACCAATCCGTTGCAAAAGTCCTTTTTGACGATAAGAACATTTATGTTCTAGGGATTCTGTATAGTACGAACAAGGATCGGGAGTATGTAACCCCTTCATTACGAAGAGATTTCCGTGGAGCCGCCAATGACAATTTCACGGTAATCTTCGACACCTTTCAGGATAGGACAAATGCCTTCACCTTTGGAATCAACCCCTTCGGTGTACGGAGAGAGGGTTTGGTTGCAAATGGAGGAACAGGCGAAAGTTCGTTCAGTCTGGATTGGGATAATGTCTGGAGAGGTGAAGCAAAACAATACGAGGGGTATTGGGTAGCAGAGATGGCTATTCCGCTAAATACGCTCCGTTTTAATGAAGGACAGACTGAGTGGAATATTAATTTTTATAGAATTGACAGTGAAAGCGCAGAAAGATCATCCTGGGCACCTATTTCCAGAAATTTCACCCTATTTAATCTGGCAGCTTTAAAAATTGCAAAATGGGAAGAGCCTACTAAGAAAAGTGGGAAAAACCTTTCTTTCATCCCCTACATTTCGGCAAACTCCGGTAGAAACTTTGAGACAAATACCGAGGCAAACCATCGTTTTAACGCGGGCTTTGACATTAAATATGGACTTACTCCAGGATTAAATCTAGACCTTACCGTCAATCCGGATTTTTCCCAAGTTGAAGTAGATCAACAGGTAACCAATTTGGACAGATTTGAGATTTTCTTTCCTGAAAGAAGACAGTTCTTTCTGGAGAATGCCGATCTATTTTCTAATTATGGAAACCGAGGTACTCGTCCTTTCTTTAGCAGAAGAATCGGTGTTTCGAGAGATGAAAGCACTGGTCAAAATATCGAGTCCGCAATCCCATTTGGAGCTAGAATCAGTGGAAAAGCAAACGACAACCTGCGAGTCGGGATATTGAGTATGCAAGTTGCAGAGGATCAATCGGCAAGTTTACCTTCTTACAACTACTCCATGGTTTCGCTTCAGCAAAAGGTGTTCGCACGGTCAAATATCTCCGCCTTTCTTGTCAATAAACAAACCTTCCAAAGCCCAGAAGAATATTCAGATAGTTTATACAATGCCTGGGATCGAACTTTTGGAGTGGATTATAATTTGGCATCTGCTGATAATCGTATTACGGGAAAATTCTTTTACCACCGCAATATCAATCAGGTAGCAGTAGATAGTGCTTTCGCTGCAGGGATTGAAATGCAGTACAGTGTCCCCCAATGGTCTTTGGACATGCGTTCTCAAGTGGTGGGCGCTAATTACGCACCAGAAGTTGGCTTTGTCCGCCGTACCGATATCCGACAATTGGCCATGACCTACCGTCGAAGTTTCTTCCCTTCCCAAGGTGAAATTCAGCGTCATGGACCCGGCTTTGATTTTGATATGGTGGGAAATGACACCTACGGATTCCTGGATTGGGATGTAAACCTACTATATGATATTTTTTGGAAGTCATCCGCACGGTTTTCACTTCGTTTAAGAAGACAATACACCTACTTATTCAATGGATTTGATCCAAGCGGAACAGATGGGCTTCCATTACCTGCAAACTCAGAATACACCAATAACCTCCTCATCGCCCGATATGAATCTGACGAAAGGAAGAAGATCTCCTTCAACCTAAGTACCCGGTCTGGGGAATATTTCAATGGAACTCGGATCAATCTAGAAGGAAGTGTTCAATGGCGTTATCAGCCCTTAGGATTCACCAGCATTGATTTCGCTTTTAACAGAATCCGACTTCCAAGACCTTACAATGATTCTAACCTGTTTTTGATCGGTCCGAGATTCGACTTTACATTCAGCAAAAAAATGTTTTGGACCACTTTTGTCCAATACAATAGCCAAATTGATAACGTAAACATTAATTCGAGATTACAATGGAGATTTGCTCCAGTATCGGATATTTTCCTCGTTTACACCGATAATTACCTAGCGGAAATGAATCCTGATGGATTTATTGAATTTGGCCCCTCAAAATCACGTGCCATCGTCTTTAAGATGACTTACTGGTTAAACCTTTAACCATAAGTCTCATAAAAAAGAACGCAATCAAAATCAAAAAATATAAAAACCACCTCTTTCGAAGGTGGTCTTAACGTGTGAAGCAATTTAATTAGGACAGGATCCCCATTTGTTTTTTTATTTGAAGCATTAGTTCCAACAATTCATGATCGAATCTCCACTTTCTTCACAATTGTGGAATATTGGAAATAACAAAAGAAGTGAAAGGGTTTTTAATCTTCTGATTGCAAAAGAATTTTCAATCTACTTTCAATGTGGCCCCCATTGTTCTTACTGTTATTTCAGCTTTTTGAGTCCAAAGACTATTCTTCTTATCTATGGAATACTTTGGATTGAGAAAAACGTCTACGTTTGGATTATCTTCAACTAGCTGCCGATTTAATTTTTGAGAGGCTCTTCCTGCCGCTGAAAAACCCCAGATTTGATTATTTATAATTCCTGTAACAGGCAAGACTATTGCCGATGAAGCGGCTAATCCCAACTTATACCCTCCTCCATTTTCCCAACTTTTATAACCAACAGCATTGTTTAGGATGGCTCCACCAGCTATTGATAAACCTACTAAAGAAAGGATCGGCAAAACTCTATTCGAACCATTTAGAGTTACACCATTAAATCTGACTATTAAGCCCGATTTGTTTCCTACCTTCTTGTCGAATGGTATTCCAAAAATTGCATTTCCTTCAGCGCTAACCTCTTTTAACCTCTTAATTTCAAATTGATCTGAATCACTATTCAGGCTTACATCACTGTATCCTCCATTTGATATCAAAGTGTTTGAAGCACAAGAAAAAAGTGATACAGGTAATACTACAGTTGCGATTAATTTGATGAATCTATTTTTCATTGCATTTAATTTTAGTTATAACGCAATGAAAAGAAAGCTTGCTTAATTAGTAAATAAATTTTAAGTAATTTAGGTAAGCAAATTTTTTGATACCTTTTTAAATAAAAAACTTCAAAATTTTTCGCTGTATTTCAATGATTTAGTGAGATCATCAAAATACAGGTAACAATAGGTTACTTGTCCAAAATTCTATTCAATTCCATTCTTTGTATCTTTGCTAGATCGAGATCAGTCATTAAGTGGTTACTCTTTTGCTCTTTAGTCTGCCATTCTTTATAAAGTTCCGGAAAGTCTGAGGGGTGGCATTCAGAGACCCCGCTACTTCTGGTATCGTATAGAATTTAACTCCCTCTATTTCTATAGCTACGTCTTTTACTTTTTGGATATCGGATTTAATTCTCCGTTCTTTCTATAGTATAAGGAGCGGTACTCCTCCAGAACGTTCTACTACCTGCTTTATAAGGACTCTCCCTGTAGGCTACTACTTTGAGTTTGTCTAGGAGTTCCTTCTTTACTATAAAGGTGGCTCTGGTCTCGCTCTACTAAGTTCCCTCCTGGGTGCTTTTGGTTACCTTTTTAAAATTTGTTCTAGGTCCACCTCTTTTAGGTTTCTCCAGTGATCTCCCAGTAGAGAGTTTAGACCTCCGCTAAAGTTTTTTTTAGCTATCTGTCCACCAACTTAGTGTTATTTATGTTATTCAAAACATGAGTTTACTTAGGTTTCTTAAAATTCTTAATTTTCAGTATTTCCTTACTGAGGGATAGGTAATCATTTGCTCCTTGGCTTTTTTGGTTATATCTGAAAATATCCAATCCCTGAGTTTGAGCCTTCGCTAGAGCTATATTATCCCGTATTGAAGTGGATAAAATCTCTTTTGGAAAATGATTTTTAATAGCCTCCACTACATCCCTGTTTAGGACTTTTCGGCTGTCATATTGCGTGATAAATACACCTCCTATCTTAAGGCTCGGGTTTAGCCTTTTCTTAATTTTATTTATTACCTCCACTAGCTTAGTTAATCCCTGTAGAGCTAAAAATTCGGCCTGTAGAGGGATAAATATTTCGTCTGAGGCTGTAAAAGCGTTAATAGTAAGTAACCCCAGAGAAGGGGGGCTATCTATTAGGATAAAATCATATTTCTTCTTTATAGGCTCCAGGAGCTCCTTAAGGATGAATTCCCTCCCAGCTTCTCCAGAGAGCTCTATTTCCGCTCCGGATAAATCCAGCGTGGAGGGTATTAAATCAAACCCTGGCTTTATAGAAGTAGGTTCTAATCCGTGGAGGCCTCTCAAGGCTCCGTAGATAGTCCGGTTCGAATCCGTTATCCCTAAGTTCTGGGAAAGGTTGGCCTGGGGGTCTAAATCTATTAGGAGGACTTTTTTACCCAGTTTATTAAGCCCGGCTCCTATATTAATAGCAGAGGTAGTCTTTCCTACTCCTCCTTTATGGTTACTTATGGTTATTATTTTTGTCATTTCTTTTTCTTTTTATGTTTTTGTCATCTACATATCCTCCGATAATCATAATCAATACTCCTAGAGCCATCATGCTATATGGTATTATAGAGGTAGTATCTCCATCTTCACCAATAGATGAAAGTAAAAATACAATCATTCCTAGAAAAAGTAAGGCAAATCCATATGCACTATATACTCGTTCAATTTCCATATTATTGATATTACTTTGTTTATCTGGGTTACTTATAGTTTTTTCCACTCCTTATTTAGCTTTAATACTATTTTCAGATCTCCTGAGGAGGAGATTTAAATTCATTTTGAATGCCATAGTAAAAAGAAAATAAATTAGGCTTCTTCCGATCATCTTAAAACCATCAGGAAAAAATATGTGGTCGCTCGAAACTTAGGAGAAATACCAAAAGGAAATTCTTTTGTTTACGACCACTTTCAAGGGTGTTGGAAGGAACAAATGGATTTGGCTATGAATGGAAAAACCTATCCAGATGGCTCCTAGGATAAGGTGATTTTTGAGTTGAATGAGCTAGAAAAATTGGGCAGACCAAAACAGAACGCTTCTTCAGACAAAAGAAAAAAGGGGAGAGAACAACTGCATTTTATGCCTTTTTCATAATTATCGTCGAAATACTTTAGGACTGACGGAAAAAACAAAGATGATTATACTAAAAAATACAGTTTTTTAAATGGAAATCGACTTTTTAACGATTATAAGCGCCTTACTGATCGATACAAAAGAATTAAAGAACTATATCAAAACCAACTTTAAATAAGGCAGTTAGGTTTAATTATTGCAGAAAGGAAGGGATTGGCTTCGCCTTTCCCTAAATGAAGGAGGGTTGCAAACCATGCCTACTCACTTCGTTCGTTTTGGTGTTTTTGATACTTAGCCACTCAAGCAAGCTTGCGGCTAAAAAAAGCCCCTCCGAGTTGCGGAAAGGCTTTTTTGCAGAGAGGAAGGGATTGCTCATACGCTCGGTCATGCCGCACAGCCTCTCGCGAATCTCCCTTCGGTCGATTTCGAACCCGAGGGTTCTCATCCCTCCTAATTCATAATTGCTTATTCTAAGGCATAAAAAAAGCGTCGAAATTTTAATATTTCAACGCTTTGCAGAGAGGAAGGGATTCGAACCCTCGATACCCTTTAGGGGTATACACGCTTTCCAGGCGTGCTCCTTCAACCACTC
>NZ_JABXIN010000007.1 GCF_013373065.1 Algoriphagus sp. | reverse complement strand
TATCATCTTTATTGATGAGATTGATGCGATCGGACGATCCCGCGGAAAAGGTCAGATGCCTGGTTCAAATGATGAACGAGAGAACACCCTAAATTCTCTATTGGTAGAAATGGATGGATTCGGAACAGACTCCGGAGTTATTGTCTTGGCAGCTACTAACCGTCCGGATGTATTGGATAGTGCTCTTCTAAGACCAGGTCGTTTTGATCGACAGATTTCCATTGACAAGCCTGACATCGCCGGACGAGAGGCAATTTTCAAAGTACACTTAAAGCCGATCAAAATTTCCGAGGATGTAGACGCTAAAAAATTGGCCGCTCAAACACCTGGATTTGCAGGTGCTGAAATCGCCAACGTCTGCAATGAAGCAGCCCTAATCGCTGCCCGACGCAATAAGACTGCGGTAGACATGCAGGATTTCCAGGACGCTATTGACCGAGTAATTGGTGGATTGGAAAAGAAAAACAAGATTATTTCTCCTGAAGAGAAGAAAATTGTAGCCTACCATGAAGCCGGTCATGCGGTTGCAGGATGGTTTTTGGAGCATGCAGATCCTTTGGTAAAAGTATCTATTGTTCCTCGAGGTGTAGCAGCTTTGGGTTATGCCCAATACCTTCCCAAGGAACAATTCCTATATCAAACAGAACAGTTGATCGATGAGATGTGTATGACCTTGGGTGGTCGTGCAGCCGAGGAGATTGTTTTTGGTAAAATCTCAACCGGAGCATTGAGTGACTTGGAGCGCATTACAAAAATGGCTTATTCAATCGTATCTATTTACGGTATGAATGAGAAGTTGGGGAATGTATCCTTCTATGACAGCAAGAGTGATGGCTACAAAATGACCAAGCCTTATTCTGAAGCTACTGCAGAATTGATTGACAAGGAAGTTCATAAGCTTATTGATTTTGCTTATCAGCGAACCCTAGATCTTCTCCGAGAAAGAAGAAATGAGTTAGAGACCTTGGCAAAAGAACTTCTTGAGAAAGAAATAATTTTCCAATCAGATTTGGAAAAACTTATCGGGAAACGACCATTTGCAAAGGAAACTACTTACCAGGCCTACACTAGTGGCAAAAAGGAAACTGCGGAAACCAAACAGGAAGGAGTAAAGGAAGAAAAAGAGCCTAAATCAGAAAAGGAATCTGAGAAACCTAAAAAAAAGGAGAAAAAAGAACCAGTTGCTGAAACTGGTAGTGAAGAAAAACCTTCCGAATAACTTTAAATCTACTTAAAAGAAAGTCCTGAGCAATCAGGACTTTTTATTTTTGCACTTCTAGTTCTATCTTTCCGCATGTCTCTGGAACCATTCAATTATCAATTACAGGATAAGAAGTTATTTTTCGCATCTGACTTTCATTTAGGTGCTCCCAACGAGCAAGAAAGTCTAGACAGAGAACAAAAAATCATCCGTTGGCTAGATCAAATCCAAGATGAGGCGGCTGCTATCTTTTTGGTTGGTGACATCTTTGACTTTTGGTTTGAATACAAGGAGGTAATCCCCAAAGGTTTCATTCCTTTCATTTCCAAGATCCATCAATTAAGAGAGAAAAAAATCCCAATTCTGTTTTTCACGGGGAATCATGACCTCTGGATGAAGGATTATTTCACCGAGCAATTAGGAATCCCTGTTTACCATCACCCCATCGAAATTGTAGTCAATGAAAAACGGATTTTGGTAGGCCATGGTGATGGTTTGGGTCCCGGGGATAAGAAGTACAAACTTTTGAAAAAGGTTTTTACAAACCCACTTGCTCAATGGCTCTTCAGATGGTTTCATCCGGATTTAGGAATCAAACTTGCAAAAGCCTGGTCCAGCAGTAGCCGAATTTCCAATATTGAGAAAAATGAAAATCATTTTTTGGGAGAAGACGAATGGCTTTGGCAATACTGCAAGGAAATCGAGAAGCGGAAACATCACGATTTTTACATCTTCGGACATAGGCACCTGCCCTTGGAATTGGAGGTTGGGAAGAATTCTACCTATTACAACCTAGGAGAATGGGTAAGTCAATATACCTATTTGGAATTCGATGGGCACAAAGCCAAACTATTACGTTTTGAAAAATGAGATGGGTTCTTTCTTTTGTATTCTTTTGGATCAATTGGGGAGTTTTTTCCCAAGTGGAAGATGCATTGAGCAAACCGATTGCTGAAATCCCCCTTCAGGAATTAGATCAGGTTTCATTGGATACCCGGGACCAAATTTATGTGAGTAATCCTCAAGGGGATATTTTTCTTTTTAATACTTCCGGAAAGCAACAAAACTATTTTTCACCGGCTCGCCAGGCCAAGCTCAGCCAACTGGAGGCCGCTTGGAGCGTGACAATTTTTTCCTTTTCTGAAGATCTGCAAGAATACCGTATTCTGGATCGTTTTCTAAATCCAATCGCTGAACGTAACTTTTTGGATGCCTCAGTCAATTTGGCTAAGGCTGCTACTTTGGGAAATAACAATATTGTTTGGGTATGGGATGAATCCGATCTCTCACTTAAACGGATGGATTATTTGAGAAATCTCATTTTGGATGTTCAACCTCTAAATCTGATCACCTCTGTCAAAAACCTTCAAATTTCTGCCTTAAAAGAATATAAAAATCGGGTGTTCGCACTAATCCCAGATGAAGGGGTATTGATTTTTGATAATCAAGGTAATCTACTACTTGACCTGAAACTTCCTCAACTAACGAAACTGAGCCTATATAAAGATTACTTGCTTTGGCTTGAAAATGGGTATTTAATGGGTTTTAATTTATCAAGTCGAACTGTTGAAGAAATTCAACCTTTGAAAACTCAGGCTGGAAGCTATGCACTTGTAGGTCAAACAGTTTTTTTACTGATTCATTCTGAAAAAATAGAAGTCTACCCCATTCCCGAATCCCTAAAAGAATTGCAATAAAAAAGCCGGAAAATATTCATTTCCCGGCCGTTTTTTAAACCTGACTTGAATTAGGAGATAGTCACTAGTTCAATTTCAAAGATCAAATCTTTCCCAGCCAATTGGTGATTGGCATCTAACGTTATTTTTTCTTCATCTACGAAAGTAACGGTCACAGGCATAGGCTGTCCATTACCTCCTTGAAGTGTCAATTGCATTCCAACCTCGGGGTTGATATTTGCCGGAACTTGGGCACGAGGTACATCAATCATCATATCATCTCTGCGCTCTCCATAAGCTTCAGCAGCTGGAATAGTTACTGTTTTTTTGTCTCCGACTTCCATCCCATGAACAGCCTCATCGAAGCCTTTAATCATATTACCATCGCCCAATGTAAACCCCAGAGGCTGACGGTTTACAGACGAATCAAAAACACTTCCGTCTTCTAGTTTTCCTGTGTAGTGTACCGCTACGGTATCACCTTTTTTTGCTTGCATAATACTAATTGGTTTTGTGTTACCACAAAGGTACAAATAATACGCCGGGGGATAAAACCGAACAAATTCAGGACAAACTGTCCGAATTCAATATAATTATGTACAATTACGGACACTTATTCAGTTAAAAACCCAAATAAATGCCTTAAATTGAGTTGGCACTATTTTCCCCATAAAAGGAGTAAACAATTGAAGTATGGAAAATCAAGACTTGGGAAAAATCCTTATTATCGACGATAACGAAGATTTACTATTTGCTGCAAAAATGCTTTTGAAAAAGCATGCAAAAGAAGTCAGTATCGAAAAAGACCCAAGACGCATCCCTTTTTTGATCAATAACAATAATTACGACGTCATCCTTTTAGATATGAATTTCCGAGAGGATACCACCTCAGGAAAGGAAGGGTTTTATTGGCTAAAGCAAATCAAGGAAATTGATCCAAAGGCAGTTGTCATTCTTATTACGGCTTTTGGAGACGTAGAAATGGCTGTACAGGCATTGAAAGAGGGAGCAACAGATTTTATCCTGAAGCCTTGGCAAAATGAAAAATTGATTGCTACCCTTTCCTCAGCTGTAAAGCTGAAAGAGAGTTACAACGAAGTAGAAAAGCTGCAGAAGAAACAAAAGGCCCTTCAAACCGATCTAAAAAAACCTTATACCGAGATTATCGGAAGTTCCGCTTCCATGAAGAATATCTTCTCCATCATTGACAAAGTTGCTCAAACCGATGCCAACGTTTTGATTCTTGGGGAAAACGGTACGGGTAAGGAATTAATTGCGCGAGCAATTCATGAACGATCCTTGAGAAAGGATGAGATTTTTGTTGGTGTGGATATGGGTGCAATCACAGAGACCCTCTTTGAATCAGAACTTTTCGGTCACAAAAAAGGAGCTTTTACAGACGCAAAAGAAGATCGTGCCGGTCGCTTTGAAGTTGCAGATCAAGGAACACTCTTTCTGGATGAAATCGGGAACCTTTCTATGCCTCTTCAATCTAAATTATTGACAGTCCTTCAACGTCGCGAAGTGACTCGTATCGGTACAAATAAGCCGATTTCTGTGGACATTCGACTTATTTGCGCGACCAATATGCCAGTTCATGAAATGGTGATGGAAAACACCTTCCGACAGGATTTACTCTACCGGATCAATACCGTAGAAATCTTCCTACCACCTTTACGTGAAAGACAGGATGATATTCCTCAATTGGCCAATCACTTCTTGAAAATATACAGTCAAAAATATAGGAAGACCCTCGATGGATTTACGCCATCAGCCATGGAATTATTACAGCGGTATTCCTGGCCAGGAAATATTCGTGAATTACAGCATGCTATCGAGCGGGCTATCATTATGTCCGATGGAAGTCAATTGGATAGCAGGGATTTCTTCTTCCTGTCTGCCAAACCAGCTACTGAAAAAATGCCGGCCAATAATACTTTGAATTTGGATGACATGGAGCGCACAACCATTCAACGAGCTATTGATAAAAATGGTGGAAATATCTCCAAAGCAGCGAAAGAACTGGGATTGACTCGGGCTTCCCTTTATAGAAGACTGGAAAAATATGGACTTTAAGGTAGGCCTTTTGGGGCGTATTGCCCTTTTGGCAGTCTCTTTATTTGCATTAGGTTATTCCATCGCAGATGAATGGGGAGTATTCATAAACTCTCTATTCATAATTTTGGTCATCATCCAAGTGGTATTCCTACTTCGGTATGCAGAAAGTTCATTCAAAAAAGTCCGAACCTTTCTCGACAATATCAAGCAGGATCAGTATTCTCAAGTCTATCCCGTAAAATTCGATGGAACTGAAACCGATGATCTTCACATTGAATTCAATGCTATCCTTGCCAAACTCAAGGAAGACCAAGCTGAAAAAGAAGCCAACTATCATTATTTCCGATCCGTATTCAAGCATTTGAGTATTGGACTGATCACCTATGGGGAAGATGGTAAAATCCAATTGATCAATACAGCTGCAAAACGCATCCTAAATGTGGATGATCTCAGTAATATCAATCAAATTGAATCGGTCAATAAGGAACTTCATCTAGCAATCCATCAGCTTAAAACAGGAGGAAGTGAACTTATCAAAATTGCTCACCCAGATGGCATCATGCAGCTTTCCGTGTATGTCATTGAATTGATGATGCGTGGGGAACAATTCAAATTGGTATCTCTTCAAAACATTCAGTCTGAGCTGGAAGAAAAGGAAATGGAGGCTTGGCAAAACCTGGTTCGAATTCTAACGCATGAGATTATGAATTCCATCGCCCCGATTTCTTCCTTAGCTGGAACAATTAAGACTGATATCGAACAAAAACTGGAGCAAGCAGATCCTGTTACCGATAGCGATTTGGAAGATTATTTAATGGGGATCACCACGGTCGAAAAACGTTCTGAAGGATTGATAAACTTCGTATCGGATTTCCGAAGTCTTGCCCATATACCAGCACCTAAATTCAGCAGTATTCGGCTTGCAAACCTCTTTGATCAGCTCGAGGTACTTTTCCAGCATCAATTGGAAACACACAATATCGAATTACTCAAAGAACTTGATCCACCCGAATTAATCTTGTTTGGTGACCAGAGCCAAATTGAACAAGTACTCATCAATCTAGTTCAGAACGCCATTCAGGCCTTGGAAGAATCAGAAAGAAAATTGATCCGACTACGGGCTTATATCGACGAGGCCGGAAAAATCATCTTAGAAGTTTGTGATACCGGAAAGGGAATAGAAGAAGAGGCATTGAGTAAAATCTTTATTCCTTTTTTCACTACCAAGAAAAAAGGTTCGGGTATCGGCTTAAGCCTTTCCAAACAAATCATGCGTCGCCACAAAGGCAACATCCAAGTTCGCTCTCAATTAGGCGAAGGAACAACCTTCAAATTAATCTTCAACGGTTAAAATGAATCAGATTTTTGATTGGTGTGTAGATTTCCTGTATTGGCTTTCTGATATTTTAGGGATGACCTACAAGGAAATCAACGTGTGGATTTTTGTTATTATTTGGCCCTTAATCTTCATCATTCAATGGATATATATAGCCTATTTGAAAAAGAAAATCCATGATAGCAAAAGACTAAAACCCTAAATCTTCTGGGCTAAAAGAAATCAACCTTCGGAGTTCATCAATATTATTCCCTGAGAATTGGGAGGTGTAGAATAGATCACAAAACTCCCCTTTCCATCCTTCATGATTTCTAAGTCTTGGCTTTCCTCTCCATTTTTCAATTTCACACTAACCCATTCCTGCGGAATATAGGTTTTTAAAGTTAGGGGCTCTTGGTATAATTTCGAATCCAGAGAACAAGTCAGATTGATTTCGATTATATCCGAATTTACTTCTACCTTCACCGTAGTAGCTTTTCTTTCCCGTAAATATTTGGTAACATTTCGAAATGGAGCAATCCAAAGTCGACCTTCATTGCTTTTCAGATAAGAAAAATATTCTACTAATTCAGCTCGCTTTTTAGGCTCCCATCCGAGATTCTCTACACCATGATAAACCAATACCAACCAGGTATTGTCATGATTCATAACCGTATCCGTCCATGCTTTCATTTGAGCTGGCGTAGTTCGAGTTAAGGGTCCCCGCTGCCATTGAACGTATTCTTTTATGGATTGACCTGGGGTGCGGTCACTCCCTCGATTGATTTCTTCCAACCAATCCTCTGGCATTCGATTTCTCAAGGAAGGATAAACTTGATGCGCATAATGCATGACCCGTTCATTTTCTGTCCCATAGGGACCTTCCGCTGAGAAAATGGATTCTTCACCAATAAATTTCAATAAATCCGATTTACTCTGCTCAAGTTCATACATCAAGTTCACTTCATCCAATACGGCTAAACGAGGATGTGTCACGGTATGGGAGGCGATTTCATGACCTTGAGCCGAATAGGATTTATATTGTTCCCAGGTAGTTGAATCCTCCACATTATTATGAAATACCACTTCATCGGAATTTCTCATGGCACCACTTCGGATTTTTGAATATCCCTCATCGGTCAATGCATAGGCTTCCTCCACTCTCCCCTGTTCAAATAAAGACCCAATTCGTGCATGATAATCCTCTGCCTCCGAAGTACCTGTGAAGGCAATCAAGGAAGCCCTTTCAAATAAGTTACTGGAGTCGGTAGGTATTTGAGCAGTCTCAGCAATGATTTCTTGGGGATCTCTCCCAATGAATTTTCCTTTTCCCGATCCTTCTACTTTTCCCGTAATGATGTAAAAAGTAGCTTTGAGATCTAAGCTATCCAAAATAGGTTTTGCGATCGTGAGCTGATTGATGATACCATCATCAAAAGTAATCGAAACAGCTCCTGATTTATTTCCTTGCCATTTTGTAATTTCCGTTTCGCCTACGACTGGATCTTGCGGACCACAAGAGCATACAAGAAGAGAAATAATAAGAATTAAAGAGTAGAACTGTTTCATGATTTTAAAGGGATCTTGATTATCTAAGTTCTGAATTTGACTTGAAAATCCAGTAACCGCTAAACAAAAAACCTTTGAGATCTTTCTGACCTCAAAGGTTTAAAATATACGGTTTATACTAATTTTTAGAATTTTCTATACTTGCCTTTCAGGAATTTATTGGCTTCTTTCTCTGCAAATCGAGCCTTTTTACTATCCCAGTTTAGGGTTTGATTCGGGAATCTACCTGCAATCACTCCCAACAAAATGGTTTCGGTCAAACGCGCTGAATAAGAAAAAGGAGCACTACATTCAGTTTTTCCCAAACAAGCATCTACAAACTCATGGTAATGCTTTTTACTTTCCTCAGCATAGTCCTTTACAGGCTCACCTAAGTTGAATTGAGCTATATCCATTTCCTTATACTGACCATCTACAATCAAGCGTGGCAACTGCATAAAGTGAGGCAAAAGTAATCTTCCTTTTTCTCCCATAAACATGGCACCTTGATCGGGAAGTTGATCGCCATTTGGCAACTGCAAATCAGGATGATCCGAAGGTGCTCCAGGACCATCGTACCAAACCCAAGTCAAGGTTTCGGCCGTGAATGGAGTCGATGGAAATTCATATGTAACCACATTGTGCTCAGGAAATCCAAAACCAGTTGGTTGACGACACTCATTTCGAATCGTTCGAGGCACATCCAATTCCAAAGCATTATACGGCGTATCAAAAATATGAACCCCCATATCACCCAAAGTTCCGCAACCGAAATCCATCACTTTTCGCCAGTTACCCGGATGATAGTATCCTTCTTTAAAGGGACGCTCTGGAGCAGTCCCCAACCATAAATTCCAGTCTAATCCTTCAGGAATCGGATCACTACCTGTTGGTTCGGGACCGTCAAAACCCCAATTTTTAGGGGACCAGGCACGAACTGCGTGGACCTTTCCAATAATCCCAGATTGAATTAGTAGCGTAGCCAATTTGTAATCATAGAAAGAGTGAACCTGAATTCCCATTTGAGTGACCAGCCCTTTCTTTTCGGCTACTTTCTTCATTTCTCTTGCTTCCGAAACATGATGAGTCAAAGGTTTTTGGCAGTAAACCGCCTTATCCATTTTCATCGCCATCAAAGAGGCTGGAGCATGCGTATGATCCGGAGTAGAAACAACTACTGCATCAATGTCATCTTCCAATTCCTTCAACAAAACACGATAATCACCAAAAGTCTTGGCTTGGGGATACAGCTTTTTTGCATTATCGATCGCGCGACTATCCACATCACAAAGTGCTACTACTTCTACTAAGGAATGGGAAGCGATTGCTTTTAAATCCTCCATTCCCATGGCACCAAGGCCAATTTGTGCAATTCTTAATTTTCCATTGGCTTGTGCTTTTGCCAATAAGGAAGGTGCTAGGGCCAAACCGGCTGCACCCAAAGCCGACCTCTTGAGAAAATCCCTTCGGTCGATAAACTGTAGGTTCTTATTCATGTTGGGTTGATTGTATATTATGTGATTGTTGTTCTTAGAATTGAAAGCCAAAAATCATTTGGAAACCTTTCTACTTCCCCCTTTTTTATCTTGCGTTTTAAGATAAGGCTGAAAAATCGATTTGCCAATCCAAAATGGGAAAGAAGGTTGAAAAGAAGCTTGTTGAAATGAGAAATTACAGGGCGAATCGCCACTTCTTTTTTCTTATTTGCATCAGGAATTCATCATATTAAGATGCCTCTCTTTATCTTAGAATTATGAATCGACGACCTTTTCTCCAAAAACTTGGCATTCTAACCACCGGCACTATGACCCTTCCTTTCTTCTTATATGGGAAAATGCAACTTCCAAAAGAGACTAAATTCAAGTTTATTACAGCTTCTGACGGGCATTTCGGTCAACCAAATACCGACTTTGAAACAAGTCACCAAAAACTAATCGAGGCGCTTAATCGGGAAAAGGATGTGGATTTTGTGGTCTTCAATGGAGATTTAATCCATGATGACCCTACACTCATGCCTGAGGTAAAAAAGGTTTATGATCAAGTTCAGCATCCCTACTTCGTCACTCGAGGAAATCATGATCGCGTGACTACTTCAGAATGGGATTCAATTTGGAACCAACCTGCAAATTTTTCTGAAGTTCACCAGGAAGAATTAGGAATGCTTCTCCTGAATTGTTCCAACGAGGCTGGGGACTACCTTTGCGCGGATATGGATTTTGCGAAAGAAAAACTGGATTCCTTTCAGGATTTACCCCATGTAGCTGTCTTTATTCATATTTCCCAAAACGAATGGACCCGCCATGGAATAGACTGTAAAGACTTTATGGATTTGGTTAGCTCCTATCCAAATGTGCGGGGGATTTTTCATGGACATGACCATGACGTAGATGGGGTTATGCTTTATAAGAAAAAGCCCTTCCTTTGGTCTGGGCACTTTGGAGGTAATTGGGGAAATCCCTTTCCCAGCTATCGAGTTTGCGAAATTGGAACGGATGGAAAAGCAGTATCCTATTTGAAACGAGTTTCAGATGGAGAAATTTTAAGCGGCTACACCCTGTAATTTTAGTCTTTTTTCTGAAAGACTAAAAAGTGCTGGATTTTTAAGAATTGTCCATTTTCTATCAATTCAAATCCATTTGCTTCCATTTCCTTTTTTGCCTGACGCACAGTCATCTTATGAAGTGGCTTGATAGGAACTGAAGGATCCTCTCCCCTGTATTCGATCAAAAGAATTTTGCCATTCGATTTTAGAGATTTTCGGAGATTTTGAAGCATTTCCTCCGGAAATTCAAGTTCATGGTATACATCCACAAAAATGGCCAAATCAATGGAATTAGCTGGAAGATTAGGAGATATTGAAGAACCTTTCACTGCTTTCACATTCTCAAAACCCAACTCCTCGCTTCGTTTCCTTAAAAATTCTACCGCCTCCTCCTGAACATCCACAGCATAAACCTGCCCATCTGGAACCAGCGGAGCAATTCGAAAGGAATAATAGCCGGAACCCGCACCAATATCGGCCACCACACTATTGGAGGTAATCGGCAAATTATTAATTGCTAAGGATACCCCTTCTTCTGCTTCTCGAGAATCCCGCTCCAACCAATCTTTTCCGGCAAAGCCCATGATATGGGATATTTCTCTTCCCATGTATACTTTCCCAATTCCATCCCAAGAAGGTGTTTTGAACTTGTAAGGAGAATTTGGGTCTTTGGAGCCACTTTGGGCTTGGCATGCCAAATGCAAACTGCCAATCAATACCAACAAAATGAAAAATCGAATCTGTCTCATGTCTTTTTAAACTGAAAAATTTGAAACCTGTTTGATTGGAGGCAGAAATAGAAACTCTTTAAAATAAAAAAGTGGCTCCTTTTGAGAGCCACTTTTTAATCTTGATGAGATGCGATTTATTTCGCAAGATCAAATCGATCTAAGTTCATCACTTTATCCCAAGCTTTCACGAATTCCTGAACAAACTGCTCAGCTCCATCTGCAGAAGCATAAACCTCTGCCAAAGCTCTCAATTCAGTGTTAGAACCGAAAATCAAGTCAGCGCGAGTTCCAGTCCACTTAGGCTCACCAGACTTACGATCACTTCCTACGAAGATGTTGCTCTTGTCGTTGGTAGCTCTCCAAGTTGTACCTAGATCCAAAACATTCACGAAGAAGTCGGTAGTCAATTGACCTGGCTTATCAGTGAAAACACCATGCTTTGATCCATCCCAGTTTGCTCCCATAGCTCTCAAACCACCAACCAAGGCAGTCATTTCTGGAGCGGTAAGGGTAAGCAACTGTGCTTTATCAATAAGCAATTCTTCACCTTTTACTTCACAATCTTTAGCAATGTAATTTCTGAAACCATCTGCAACCGGACGTAGATATTCGAAGGATTCGATTTCAGTTTGCTCCTGAGAAGCATCCATACGACCAGGGGTGAAGGGAACAGTCACATCATATCCAGCGTCTTTAGCAGCCTTTTCAACACCAGCACATCCCGCCAAAACGATCAAGTCAGCCATTGAGACTTTCTTACCACCTGCTGCCGTGCTGTTGAATTCTTCCTGAATACTTTCAAGTGTACCCAATACTTTAGAAAGTTGAGCCGGATTGTTTGCTTCCCAATTCTTCATTGGCTCCAAGCGTATGTGAGCACCATTGGCACCACCTCGCATGTCAGATCCACGGAAGGTAGAAGCAGAAGCCCAAGCTGTAGAAACCAACTCAGCTACGGAAAGACCAGAAGCTAAGATGTTTGATTTCAAACCTGCGATATCCTGATCATCTACTAATGGATGATTAACAGCAGGAATTGGATCTTGCCAGATCAAATCTTCAGCAGGAACTTCAGGACCTACATAACGACTCTTTGGCCCCATATCTCTGTGAGTCAATTTGAACCAAGCTCTAGCAAATGCATCTGCAAACTCGTCTGGATTCTCATAGAATCTTCTGGAGATTTTTTCGTATTCAGGGTCAAATCTCAAAGACAAATCAGTAGTCAACATGAATGGCTTGTGGAATTTGCCTGGAATATGGGCGTCAGGAATAATAGCCTCAGCATCCTTAGCAACCCACTGATGTGCACCAGCAGGACTCTTTGTCAATTCCCACTCATATTCGAACAAGAACTTGAAATAATCATGGCTCCACTTAGCAGGAGTACTTGTCCAAGCTCCTTCCAAACCACTGGTAATGGTGTCAGCTCCATGACCGGAACCGTAAGAACTTGTCCATCCCATACTCATTTCTTCGATGGAAGCTGCCGCTGGTTCTGGACCTACGTATTGGTCAGGATTTGCAGCCCCGTGAGTTTTACCGAATGTATGTCCACCTGCAATCAAAGCCACGGTTTCTTCATCGTTCATAGCCATTCGGCCGAAAGTCTCACGAATAGCTTTAGCAGCCAATAGTGGATCAGGATTCTTATCTGGACCCTCTGGGTTAACATAGATCAATCCCATTTCGGTAGCTCCCAGTGGAGACTCCAAAGCTTCAGGATTTCTGTGGGCAACCCATTCTTTCTCTGATCCCCAGTAGATATCTTGCTCTGGTTCCCATACGTCAGAACGACCACCACCAAAACCGAATGTTTTGAAGCCCATAGATTCCAAAGAAACGTTTCCTGCCAAAATCATCAAGTCAGCCCAGGAAAGTTTCTTTCCATATTTCTGCTTGATAGGCCACAACAAAAGTCTAGCCTTGTCCAAGTTGGCATTGTCAGGCCAAGAATTCAAAGGCGCAAAACGCTGCGTACCTGTTCCTGCACCACCTCTTCCATCATGCACTCGGTAAGTACCCGCACTGTGCCATGCCATTCGGATCATGAAAGGACCGTAGTGACCATAATCTGCAGGCCACCAATCCTGAGAAGTTTTCAACACTTCTTCAATCTCTTTTTTCACCTGAGGCAAGTCCAAACTAGCGAACTCTTTCGCATAGTTAAAGTCTTCGCTCATCGGGTTAGACAAAGAAGAATGCTGTCTTAAAATATTCAAATTCAGTTGATTAGGCCACCAATCAACGTTCTGGGTGCCTTTTCCGGCACCGTGTAGCATGGTACCGTTGTGAAATGGGCATTTGCTCAAATCACCGCTACCATTTCCATGTGGATTACTCATATTTTTATTGGTTTATAGTTAATCATTAATTTCAAGCATGACGAAATTACCAAAAATTTTATGGATATGAATTTTTTTTTGATTGATAAAAACTATGACTCTTATTGGGAATATTCTTGATTCAAGTAGAAGCCTGTTTTATCCAAAAACCTGAGTAAAATCACCCAAACAAAAGCCCAATTTGAAGATCAAATTGGGCTTTGATTATTAATTCATCACTTATCTTTTGGCTTTTCCCGCTGCATCTCGATCATATCAACAGGAGGAGGAGTATTATCACCCAATAGATGCCGCACAAAGTAATCTCCCATTTTCCAGAAGAAGTATTCGCGCATATTTCCATACCCGTGTCGCTGACCTGGCATAATCACAAATTCAAATCGTTTTCCAGCCTTGATGAGGGCCTCAGCCATTCGAATTGTTCCTGCTGGGTGAACATTGTTATCGACATCACCTGTTGACAACATCAGATGACCCTTCAGGTTTTTTGCTAAATCAGGATTCTTCTCAATGCTATAAATGAAGGTAGTATCTCCTTTTG
The DNA here is from genome assembly GCF_013373065.1 of Algoriphagus sp. GTDB lineage: Bacteria > Bacteroidota > Bacteroidia > Cytophagales > Cyclobacteriaceae > Algoriphagus. The sequence goes on along the minus strand of NZ_JABXIN010000007.1, from coordinate 87,184 downwards.
GAGTTACTCGCTCCAATACGCCATGATGCTTTTCAGACCACCAACGGTTGTAGATATTGTTTTCATGGTTACCTGCTGAAGAAACAGCCACTTTAAAAACATCCGGATAAACAAGCATCGCCGCAGTAGACATAAAACCACCTCCGGAATGTCCATGGATCCCCACTTTGTTTCGGTCAATAAAAGAGTATCGGTCCACTAGTTGCTCAACAGCAGCTTTTTTATCTGCCAATCCATAATCACGTAGATTTCCATAACCATAATTGTGATACCATTTGGAGCGAGCTGGATGGCCGCCTCGGTTACCTAAGGTCACTACCACAAAACCAAATTGCGCCAATCGATCCGTTCTATCCATACCTCTACCAAAAGATTTGTTAACTGCTTCGGTCTGAGGACCAGGATATACGTACTGGATTAATGGATATTTCCGAGTTGAGTCAAAATCAAAAGGCTTATACATCACGCCGTAGAGATCCGTGATTCCATCGTCTGCCTTAAATTTGAATGGCTCCGGGAATTGATAACCTGCTGCAAAAAGCTGGCTCAAATCAGCAGTTTCTAGGTCCATCACCTTGTTTCCATTACGGTCCATTAACACTGAAACAGGCGTGGTATTTACCCTGGAGAAATTATTGACAAAGAAAGAAGCTTGGTCATTCATGTCAATATCATGCGTGAAGTTTCCTGGATTAAGCAGGCTGATGGCTCCGCCATCTAAACTTACACTGTACAAATGCTCGTAGTAGGGATCTTCTCCTTTTTCTCTTCCATTCGCAACAAAATAGACTTTTCGATTCCGCTCATCGACTCTGGCAACACCTCCCACGTGGAAAGGACCGGAAGTCAATTGACGTTTCATAGTTCCATCCTTACCATAAAGATAAAGGTGAGCCCATCCATCACGCTCAGACCACCAAATCAGGTCATTACCCACTAGCTCCAGCTTATTGAAATCAATGTAGGTATTGCTGCGCTCTTCAATGACAACTTCTTTTTCATTGGTAGAAAGATTCCATCGGCAAACATCCACTCGCTTTAAATCTCTGCTGGTAATTGCAAAATAGAACTCATCCAAATCACCCAGCCAAGTAGCCGGTCGGAAATCATCATCGCGCGTATTAGCTGCAGGCGTAGTAGACCACAAACTCACAGTTTGATCTTTGAAAGTTGAAATCGGAAGTTTCTTCAACTCCATGCTTTCGAAGGAAAAATGCAACAGCTCCGTTTGAGGCTGTTCTTTTTCACCTGGCATAGCATATTTGTAAGTTTCCAAAGTTGGACGAGGATCACGTGTATTGTGAATCACCCAAAGATCCTTCACTTTACGCTGATCGGTACGGGTCATCACAAACTGCTTGGAGTCCGCACTCCAAAGCACTCCTACTCGTTTACGGTCATTCTTTTTCTTTTCTTCCTCCACATTATCATCACCTCGGCCACCCCAGCCATATTCATAGTCCTTTTCCCCATCAGTGGTCAATTGATTTTCAACAATCGTAGAGTCCTTTTCATCCTTCACTGCTTTTAGGAAGTTTTCCTTATCCATCCAATAAAGGTTGAAATTCTTAGCATAGATTACTTTTGAAGAATCAGGAGCAATATTGGCCCAAGAAAGACGCTTGGGATCCTTTTCAGTTTCTATTTCAGTTAATTGTTGAGTCGAAATGGAGTAAAGGAAGGTATGAACTTTCTTCTCAAGTGAGTCTTTGGCGTTTTTATTCTTTTCCTTGATTTCTGCCCAATCGGACTTCAAGACATCAGCTGTGCTTTTTACTTTAAATCGAAGTGTATTTTCATCATCCATCAATTTCAAATCATCCAATTTCAAATGCTGACCATCGAATGGATCCTTGACAACTTTGGTGATTTCGGCAGCTAATTTATCTCGATCAAATAATTCAGTTTTGGTTCTTCGAACAGGATCAACAACATACCATCGCTTGCCATCTGAAGTTTCGTATTCATACCAAAAACGCTCGGATTTTTTCATCCAATGCGGATTCACCGAGGTAGAAAAAATCATTTTCTCCAGCTTATCTGGTGAAAACCTAGCCGCTAATTCGTAATTCCCTTTATAAATCGGCTCTTGTGCCCAACCTAGTTGAGCTGATAAAAAGAGCCCAAAAACCAAGAGTATTCGTTGCATATTTTTATTGAGTTTTATTTCGCAACGAAACTATACAACATGACCTTTCCGAGCTTAACCGCTGAAATAAAATTTGATAAGATATTATTAGAATATTTTTTCATCCTTAAAAACTTTACACGCTTTCAACCAAACTCAGCTCTTTGGAATTGGGGAGAAAAATGACACAAATTATTAGACAAGCTCACATATGGCACTCCTGAATCAGCCATTATTATTGAATGTTTTGAATTTGAATAAAACCATTATCCTCTATCCCCCTCTTTCTAATTGGTAAAATACTAAAACAGCTTTCCTATTTTTGAGCTTAAGTGATTGAAAAAGTCTAATTTCGGCACTGCTCAAGAAGAACCTACATGTTAGCTGAACATATACGATTACAAGAGGATCGAGAATTTAAAAAACATTGGAAAAAATGGGGTCCCTATTTGACGGAAAGACAATGGGGGACAGTCAGGGAAGATTACAGTTCCGATGGAGCCGCTTGGGAAAATGTAACCCATGATGAAGCCAGAAGTAAGGCCTATCGCTGGGGCGAGGAAGGGATTGGTGGAATTTCTGATCACAAACAAAAGCTTTGCCTCGCCTGGGCATTTTGGAATGGAAAAGATCCATTTATCAAAGAGCGACTTTTTGGGTTGACGGGGAACCAAGGGAACCACGGAGAGGATGTCAAGGAAATCTATTATTACCTGGATTCCACCCCTACTCATTCCTATATGAAGATGCTCTATAAGTATCCTCAGGCTGAATTCCCCTATCAAAAATTACTTCTTGAAAATCAAAAAAGACAAAAGACCGATCCGGAGTATGAATTGATGGATACCGGTGTTTTTAAGGAGGATCGCTATTTTGATATTTTCATTGAATACGCCAAAAATGATGCTGAGGACATTGTCGCCAAAGTAACCATTCACAATCGAGGACCAGAATCTGCTCCCATTTGGGTAATGCCTACCCTTTGGTTTCGAAAAACTTGGTTTACAGGGCATGAGCCTTTTATGCCAAAACTGAACCTTGTTCGTTCAAATTGCATCAAGGCCTTCAATCCCAAATCGGGTAATTACTCTATTACTTTCAATGGGAATCCTGATATTCGATTTTGTGATAATGAAACCAATCGGGAGCGATTATACGGCATCCATAATGAGAAAAAATATCCCAAAGACGGCATCAATGACTATGTAGTCCATGGAGATTCGTCCAAGCTGAATCCAAAATTTACAGGCACAAAAGCAGCAGCGATCTTCAAATTTGATATTCCTGCAGGAGAAAGTGTGGAAGTAAAGCTTCGTTTGCAGCATCAGTTAGAAGACCATCCTCTCCATATCTGCGACGAATGTCTAAATGCTAGAAAAAGAGAAGCGGATGAGTTTTACAATCATTTGCAGCATCGGGTAACAGATCCCGACCTTAAAATGATTCAGCGGCAAGCATTTGCAGGAATGATGTGGTCTAAGCAGTTCTATTACTACGATGTAGAACGTTGGCTAGAAGGAGATCCGGGACGCTATGTACCACCGGTAGAACGTAAAAAAGGGAGAAATCATCAATGGCGCCACCTCCAAAACTATGATATCATTTCCATGCCTGACAAGTGGGAATACCCTTGGTATGCTGCTTGGGATTTGGCATTTCATTGTATTCCCATTGCTCGGGTTGATCCAGAATTTGCGAAGCAACAACTCCTATTACTTCTCAGTGAGTGGTATATGCATCCGAATGGACAGATTCCAGCCTACGAGTGGAACTTCTCCGATGTTAATCCACCAGTGCATGCTTATGCGGTTCAGCGGGTATACCAAATTGATAAAAAGGCAAATAATGGCATAGGAGATCAAGAGTTTTTGGAACGCGCCATGCACAAGTTGATGCTCAACTTTACTTGGTGGGTCAACCGAAAAGACAGTGAGGGAAATAATATTTTTGAGGGAGGATTCTTGGGGCTGGATAATATTTCAATCTTTGATCGATCAGCAGCGGAATATTACCAGGGAAAACTGGAGCAAGCGGATGGCACCTCCTGGATGGCGATGTTTTCCTTGAACATGCTTCGTATTTCCTTGGATTTATGTGAGTTTAACAAGGTTTACCAGTTTACAGCTACCAAGTTTTTAGAGCATTTTCTTTACATCGCGGGAGCCATGAATAATATTTCCCGTGATCATATTTCCCTATGGGATGAGGACGATCAGTTTTTTTATGACATCTTTCATTTCAAAGGAAAGGAGGCTAAAAAACTTCGAGTTCGTTCTATTGTGGGACTGATTCCATTATTTGCGGTTGAGCCTATTCGAGAGGAATTATTTGATAGTCTACCGGAATTCAAAAAACGCCTGGACTTTTTCATGAAGGAAAAACCTAAACTGGCTGCGCTAGTATCCAGTTGGATTCATCCGGGAAAAGAAAAGCGCCGATTATTTTCCCTCCTCCGTGGACATCGAATGCGAAGTGTCCTTCATAAAATGCTGGATTCAGATGAATTTTTGAGTGATTTTGGAATTCGATCCCTTTCTAAATTTCATTTGAATCATCCCTATGCTCTGAAAATGAACGGAGACACCTATTCGATTCGCTATACTCCAGGGGAATCTGATACCCGAATGTTTGGTGGAAATTCCAATTGGCGAGGTCCAATCTGGTTTCCGATTAATTATCTCATTATCGAATCCCTGAAAAAATTTAATTTCTATTACGGAGGAGACTTTTCCATTGAATATCCAACCGGTTCGGGAAACTACCTTACTATGGATATGGTGGCAAAGGAGCTTTCTTTACGTTGTATGAAAATTTTCATGCGAGATCATAATGGCAACCGGCCTGTATTTGGAGCGGATGAAAAATTCCAGAAAGACCCTCACTTCAAGGACTACATCCTGTTTTACGAGTATTTTCATGGAGATAGTGGGAAAGGACTTGGCGCTTCCCATCAAACAGGTTGGACGGGCTTAGTAGCAGAGATGATTCATAAGTTTTACAAAGAGCAAAGACCTGAAGCACATGCCACTTCTACCCTATTTAGAAGCTAATCGACTGGAAGCAGGATGTGATGAAGTAGGACGCGGATGTCTCGCGGGTCCGGTGGTTGCCGCTGCAGTTATCTTACCAAATTCATATGAAAATCAATGGATCAATGATTCCAAAAAACTAAGCAAATCCCAGCGGGAAGAATTGGTTGAAGAAATCAAGAATGCCTCCATTGCCTGGGCATTAGGAGAGGCTACTGTGGCAGAAATAGATCAAATCAATATTTTAAATGCCTCTTTTTTGGCAATGAAAAGAGCGATTTTAGCGCTTCAAACTCAACCTGAACATCTTCTCATTGACGGGAATCGTTGGAAATCTGATTCAGACCTACCCTTTACCTGTGTAATTAAAGGGGATGGCAAATTTACAAGCATTGCTGCTGCCTCAATTTTAGCCAAGGTGCACCGTGACCGATTCATGGAAAAACTCGCTGAGGAATATCCCTTTTTTGGCTGGGAATCAAATGCTGGCTACCCTACCAAAACTCACCGAGCGGGCATCGTAAAACATGGAGCAACACCCTGGCACAGAAGTAGTTTTAAATTACTTCCTGAGCAATTAAAACTAGACTTGTGAGCTTATTTTAAAAAAATTAGTCTTCCTCCGGTTCTATATAAGGTTCAAAAATCAATCTACCCAACATTCCTGATTGAGTGATCGGTTGAAGAATGAGTTTGTTTTCAGTTAACTCTACAATTTGAGCTCTTCGAACCATATCCTCATGCTTAATAAGTAAGACCCTGTTTTCATCTACTTCGAAGGTTGCCTTTCGTAACACCAATTCCTGATTTACCATATCGGTGTATTTCAATGAATCTTCAGGAAGGAATTCGTAAACGGTATTTTCCAGCCGGTTTTTTATCCGGTATTCCATATTAGAACGTGCTGCTGGAGTGGCCTCTCGAAATTGTGCGGAATTCCGAATCTGATCAATCCCATCAAAGTATACCAATTGCCATTTGCCAAATAATTGTTGCGCTTGAAGTGAACTGGAAATTTCAAAAAAAGAAAAAATCAGCAGGGTTAAAATTCGAATTCTCATAATGAAAAGAGGGGCAATTTTTCTGCCAAAATTAGAAGAAATCAGGACTGAGTGATTTTTATATTCAAAAAGGGGAGCCACTCTGACGCATGCCGCTCTGCATAATCTGCTAAAAAATATGTCAAAGTAGGTTTAAATGGATTTGATTTTAAGGGCATTCCAGCCTCTTCTGGAGTTTTATCCCCCTTATTTACATTGCAGCGATTACAAGCCGTGACCAAATTTGTCCAAGAAGTCTTTCCTCCTTTAGAGCGAGGAAGCACATGATCCACCGTCAAATGACGTTTTGAACCACAATATTGACATTCGCCATTGTCCCGACGAAACAGATTGTTACGATTCAACAGGACTCCCCGATAGGGAATATTTTTGTATTGATTAAGCCGAATGACAGCCGGATAATCAAAGGTTTGACGAATGGTTCGAATCTGTAAAAACTCATAGGCGGTAAGAACGGTCGCTTTTTCCAAAAGTGTGAGTACAATAGCCTTTTGCACCGATACCACTGCTACCGGAGAATGATCCAGGTTCAATACAAGCACACGTTTTTCCATCACAATCCAAATACTGACCTAGCTTCCAAAACGACTTGTTCAGTTCGATTGTTTGCTAGATGATCTTGCCATTCGTCCAAATCTGAAACCCGCATTTTGTGATCCATCCACAGCACTTCTTCTAGCCCCAAATAAATCGCAAAGTGATCGGTTCGCTTCAGTTCATCATGAAAAATAAACAAATCTCCAGGCATGGCATGATTGAAAGGCAAAATCCTGCCAGGTAAAGCCGCTGCATGCCATGTGTAGCCCCCAATAGTATAAATTAAGGCAAACCCCAGCACCTCATCCAATCCAAAAATACTCCTTCCTCCAGGTTGCCAAGGGGCATTGACGTATCGTAGCGCTATTTCGATCAATTCATCCCGATCGGCACGATGGGCATGGCTTCGACTTGATCCTGTGAACCCAATCGTATCCTGCCAGTTGAACAATTCCAATTCCGAGAAATGCAGGCGACTTCCCGGAAGAAGGTATAGGTTGGTTCCTTGGTATTCTATGGCGGCGATTGGACTTGTCACCACCTGAAAATCCTGACTTAGAAAATTGAGGTAATCTTGTTGTTGGATTTCTTTCAGGGATTTGGATGAAATCCATCCCCCCATCCGGCTATCCTCATGAAAAATCCGGTACCACTGGCGGTCTTGTGAAACTGCTAAAACTTGGTAACATTCTCCAAAAAGCAGTTGAGTCAATAGAGCAGAATCCCGAGAAGGCTTTTTGTAAACAGGCAAGATCGTCTGCCTGCAAATTCCATACGCATTACTTAAGGGCCATTCGCTGAAGTTCTCTTTTGGCATCTTTTTCCTTCAAATCCTGACGTTTGTCGTGTATTTTTTTCCCACGACCTAGGGCAATCTCCATTTTGGCGAGTCCTCGGTCATTGATAAATATACGAACAGGAATGATAGTGAGACCTTTTTCTTGAGACTTCGTCTGGAGTTTTTCCAATTCTTTTTTGCTTAAAAGTAATTTTCGATCTCTTACGGCCTCATGATTATAGCTTGCCGCCATGGAATAAGGAGCTATATGCATTTGGCGCACAAATAATTCATCATCTAAAAAAATGCAGAAAGATTCTGTCAACGAAACCTTTCCTTCCCGCAAGGATTTGATTTCGGTACCTTTCAATACAATACCAGCCACGTATGTTTCCAAAAACTCAAATTGGAAACTGGCTTTCTTATTCTTGATGTTAATGATTTTATCGAATTTCTTTTTTTCAGCCATATCAGATTTTCATTTTGGCTAATGGAGTCACATCCAATGATGAAAATTCTCCTTTCAGATATTTAAAATGAGCCGCAATCGCGATCATACCCGCATTATCAGTACAATATTCAAATTTGGGAATATAAAGGTTCCAACCTTTTTTGGCAGCTATTTGAGTCAAAGTCGACCTCAGGCCTGAATTGGCAGATACACCCCCCGCGATCGCAATTTCTTTGATCTGTAGTTTTTTGGAAGCCTCTTCTAGTTTGATCCGAAGCATCTCAATTAACGTGTACTGAATACTCGCACATAGATCAGCAAGATTTTCTTGAATAAAGTTCGGGTTTTCCTTCATTTTATCTTGAAGAAAATACAGTACAGCTGTTTTTATCCCGCTAAATGAAAAATCCAATCCTGGCATCCGTGTCACAGGAAAATCAAAAGCTCGGGGATTTCCTTTTTGGGCATAGCGATCAATCAAAGGCCCCCCAGGGTAAGTTAACCCCAGCAATTTAGCAGTCTTATCAAACGCTTCCCCCACTGCATCATCCCGAGTCTCTCCAATCACTTCCATTTCCAAAAAATCCTTCACCAAAACCAATTGAGTATGTCCTCCACTCACCGTAAGGCAAAGGAAGGGAAATGAAGGTTTGGGATCCTCGATAAAATGAGCCAAAACATGGGCTTGCATGTGATTGACCTCGATTAAAGGAATGCCTAGGGCCTGCGCTAAAGCTTTGGCAAAACTCACTCCCACTAATAAGGCCCCCATCAGTCCAGGACCGCGCGTAAAGGCAATAGCGGAGAGTTGACTTTTTGAAACACCTGCCGACAAAAGTGCCTCTTGAACTACCGGAACAATGTTTTCCTGATGGGCTCGAGAAGCTAACTCCGGAACAACACCACCATATTTTTCGTGGACAGATTGTGTGGCGACAATATTATTAAGTACTTTGCCATTAAAGATGACAGAGGCCGAAGTTTCGTCACACGAAGACTCAATTGCCAATATATAAATATCCTTAGTACCCATTGGAAAAGAAGCCGAAAGTTACGGATTTTTTACACAAGACCTTCCGGGTATTTCTAAGGGTAATTTTATACTTTTCCCTCCTGATTTTATTGATTGCTGCCTTAGTTCAGTTCACGACTATACAAAACTGGCTCGTTGATCGCGTAGCAGGCTATCTTAACGATCGTACGAATTTCCACACTTCCATAGATCGAATTCAACTCACTTGGTGGGATGCTTTGACGATTCAAAATTTCGAAATTAGGGACTCCAGAGACAGTCTTATGCTTGGGGCAAAAGAGGCCTTTGTGGACTTTGAACTTAGCTCCCTTCTTTCCGCTGGAAACCCTACCCTGGACCAGATTCGAATTGAGGAAGCAACAGTCCAGCTGATTACCCATGAAGGTGATTCCATCATGAATATTAACCAATGGGTGACTGAATTAAGTGAGGCATTTGGCTCTGGTGGTGGATCGGGAGGAGGAAAATTCTCGATCGATCAGATCGACTTTCGAAACTCAAAGTTTACATTGATTAACTCGAATTCGGAGTTAATTACAGAGGGCTTGGATTATAATCGGATGCAATTTTCGGACATCCAACTATCAGCCTCTGAGTTTGCAATCCAAAATGGGGTAGTCAAATTGAATATTGGACATCTTTCAGGGAATGAAATTGCATCAGGTCTAAACATCAAAGAGTTCAAAACCAATTTCACCTTCGCTCCCCAATTCATGGAATTTGAGCAATTGAAACTGGTAAGCAATGAAAGCCACATTCGTGATTACTTGAGATTTGAATATGATTCACCAGCTTCCTTTTCCAATTTCGTAACGGATGTTACGATCCAGGCCCGTATGGAAGAAACGATCTTGGGACTGGGAGACCTTAATTTTTTCGCTCCTACACTTCCTAATATTAAGGATCAAATTATCTTAAGCGGGGAGGTTTCGGGGACTATTTCAGAAATCAAATCAGACGAATTCCTCCTACGAATTGGAAAAAAGACTGAGATTTTTGGAGCTTTCTATTTGGATGGATTACCGGACGTAGAAAACACCTATATCAACCTTTCTCTCAAAAATACCACCATCCAAACAAAGGACCTGAGTCCTTATTTAGATCCTGAGGTTGGGAAACAGGTAAATAAACTCGGGACCATCCGATTGAGCGCAGACTTTGCTGGTCTTTTAAATCGTTTTACTACCAATGGGGATTTCAAAACATCCATTGGTAACCTTATCGGCCGGGTAAACTTTGATAAAAAAGGAGACTTCAATTCAATTGTTTCCAAAGTTCAGGTTCAAAATCTGAATCTTGGCATTCTTACTGACAACCCCGAACTCCTACAGCAAATTTCATTAGATGGAAATGTAGATATTCAAGGGAGCAATGCAGAAGACTTGCTTTTAGATCTTAATGCTTCAATTTCAAAATTGGGTCTCTTGGGATATAACTACACGAATATCCGTACAGATGCCAAATACGGGTTGGAACTTTTTGAAGGAAATCTATCTATCAATGATCCCAACCTAATATTAACTGGAAATGGGTCTATTCAATTGAAAGAGGGTTCAGAATCCATTAACATGTTGCTGGATCTCGATTCGGCAAACCTTCAGGCTTTGAACTTGATAGACACCACAGCTTATGTTCATGGTGTTTTGGAAATGGATACCCGCGGAATTGAAATTGACCAACTCAGCGGAATCATGCGTTTCAAGGACATTATGGTTGGTTTTGAGGACCGGGTATTGGATGTGGGGGATTTCGCCTTCCAGTCACTTTTCGCAGGCGGCACCCGTACCATGTCTCTTAATTCTGACTATATCGTAGCCGGTGCTTCCGGGCAATTCCAGTTGGAGCAAATGAGTAGGGATTTACCCCTTTTATTTGAACAATACCTGGCAATTCTATTTCAGGAAACACCTCCCATTGCTGACCTAGAGCAGAATTTCAATCTCCCATATAATTTGGATTTGAATGTCCGATTGATCAATATCAATCCAATTCTAGATCTCATCCAACCTGAATTGTATATTTCAAAAAACACACTCATCGAAGGTGCTTTCTATCAGACCTCAGAAAACACCATTTTCAATTTTTTCACCAGTATTGATACAATCCGATTTCAAGGAAATGAAGCTAGAGACGTCAATGTAGATTTCAATACATCAAAAATCATTAACAGTCCGAAAGTATTAGCCTCTTTCTACATTTTTTCTAAGCAGCAAAACGTAGGTGGCAAACTCGATTTTAGCAATTTGGGATTTGAGGCCATCTGGAACAATGAAGCTTTGGACCTTAACTTTGCATTGGATCAAGATTCTACTCAGAGTAGGGCACGAATTAACGCTGTAGCTCAATTTTCTGCCGAGGAAACAAAGATTCAAATGCTCCCCTCTCAGCTAGAGGTATTGGGAGATCGTTGGGAAATTGACCCCGAAAATCAAATCAGACTCCTTCCCAATTCAACTATTTTTGAAAATTTACGACTTCACTCAGGAAACCAAGAAATCAAAGCAGAAGGAGTTTTGGGAAGTTCGGCAGACAAAAAATGGAATTTGACTCTAACGAATGTCAATGCTAATATCCTGAACACCTTCGCTCCGCAGGAATATGAAGGAGCAATCAATGGCTTGGTAACAGCCTATTACAGTGCAAGCGATCAACTTATTTTAAACTCCGAAATTACAATCGGCGGATTTGCAATAAATGAAATCCCCGTCGGAGACTTATTGATGAGGGCTAATCTTCAGGAAAATGCCTTGGACCTTGCTATTGAAAATGTGCTAAATGGCAAAAAAACCATAGACCTTTCAGGGCAATTGGGCCTCAATGACTTCGATTTTGATTTGAAAGGGAATTTGGAAGATGCTGAACTTGCCATGTTTGAACCTTTCCTCTCAAATTATCTCTCAGATATGGGGGGAAGTATTTCGGGAAATATCCAATTGCAAGGTGATCCCATCAATCCCATTTTACAAGGAGAGGGTAAAATCAATAAAGGAAGAGTTCGAGTGAATTTTTTAAATGCCCTTTATCAGTTAGATGGTAGTATTTTGTTTACCCCTGGGGAAATCCGATTTGATCGCTTGGTTGCAAAGGATGTTCGGGGAAATACAGCAAACCTTAATGGAGGGTTGACCTATCAGGGAATTGAGGATATTTTATTAGATATCAGCGCCCGCATGAACAATTTCCAAGTAATGAATACCACCATCAAAGACAATGAGGTATTCTATGGAAATGTCTATGTTTCCGGCACGCTCGATATCACAGGATCTACTAACAATCTTGTGATTGATGCCCGGGCCACCAGCCAACCCGACACTCGAATTTTCATCCCTCTTTCAAGTAGTGATGAGCAGGTAAGTGAAGACTATATTCACTTCATCAATATTTATGATACCGTTTCAGTACAGGGCTTGAGTGAGGAAATTAACCGACTGGACATTCAAAATGTGCAAATGAATTTTGTCTTGGATGTAACTCCAGATGCCTATGCAGAAATTGTCATCGACCCACGAACCCAAGAAAAGATTTCTGGGCGAGGAAAAGGGGTTTTGACCATGAATATTGATACTCAAGGGAATTTCTCTCTTAATGGAACCTATGAAGTTACCGAAGCAACTTACAATTTCTCCCTCTATAACGTAGTAAAGAAAGAATTTAAAGTTGAACCTGGGGGCCGTATTTCTTGGTTTGGAGATCCCTATGAAGGGGTTATGGACCTAACTGCAAAATATGAGGAATCTGTATCCATTCAGCCATTATTAGCAAGTAGCTCTACCAATCCCAATCAAGATAATACTGTAGCGAACCGCAGGTATCCAGTTGGGGTCATCATGGATTTAAATGGAGAATTACTGTCCCCAGATATCGAATTTGGGTTTGATTTCTCTCAATTCCCCAATACCGGAGATGTTCAAACTGCAGTTTCCTCCTTCCAGACTCGGGTTGCGAATGATGAGCAGGAAATGAACCGACAGGTATTTTCCGTTATCATGACCCGTTCATTTTCGCCAGAGGGTCAATTCGCTGGTGTAAACTCACTGTCTAATAGTTTGGGACAACTTCTCTCTGCCCAACTTAATTCCTTTTTGGGACAGGTGGATAAAAACCTGGAAATCAACGTAGACTTAGCCACCTTGGACCAAAGTGCCCTCGAAACATTTCAATTAAGTGTGGCCTACACCTTCTTGGATGGACGACTTCGAGTATCTCGAGATGGTGGATTCACAGATAATACCGGACAAGCGGATGCCGCAGCAATCATTGGTGATTGGCAGGCAGAATACCTATTGACTGATGATGGCGTTTACCGAGTGAGGATATTCAATCGGAACAATTTCAATACTTTCACCTCCCTTTCGCTTTCTAGAAATGTGGCCACTTATGGCGTTGCTCTTTCGCAGAATGTTTCATTTAATTCCTTTTCCGAACTCTTCCAAAAAATAACGCGCCGGAAAAAGCGACAATCGAATCTAGTGGAAGACTCAGATTATTTCTTGAGATACAATGATGAGGAAAATTGGCAAGAGATTGATTTAACTCCCGTCGAGAATCGTCTGGATTCTATTTCCAACCGATCCATCAATTACCGCTACATTCCGAATCAATAATCGAAACAATTAATCCCGGTTCTTTATTTCTTCTTAAAAACATTCCATGGAAAAGATCACCCTTTTTTGGTTTAGAAGAGACCTGAGACTTGATGATAATTCAGGCCTTTTTTACGCCCTTCAGCAGGAAAAAAATGTACTTCCCCTTTTCATATTCGACTTGAATATTTTAGAAAAACTGGAAGATGAAGATGATGCTCGCGTTGGATTTATCCATGACCAAATCACCAAACTCAAATCTCAGCTCGAGGAAAAAGGGAGTTCGATGATTGTTCGAATCGGTAAGCCCTTGGAGGTTTATCAATCACTCTTGAAAGAATATTCAATCCAAGCTGTCTATACCAATCGGGATTATGAACCCTATGCAAAAGAACGGGATGAGCAAGTTTCATCTTTATTGAATAATCACGGAGTAGAATTTTTTACATTCAAAGATCAAATGATTTTTGAACCAGGGGAAATCCTCAATGGATCAGGTGAATTCTATAAAGTATTTACCCCTTTTAGTAAAATCTGGCTGGATGCTTTTAAAAATCAAAATGTAGAGCCATTGAAAAATCCTCAGTGGAATAATCTCTATGTTACAAAACCTCTTCCACTCCCTTCTCTGGAAGAAGTAGGATTTAAAAAATCCTCCATTGAAATTCCTCCTATGGAAACTGATGAGGATATTATCCGTCAATATGACCAAACCCGAAACTATCCCGCAAAGAAAGGAACGAGTCGCTTGGGTATCCATTTGCGTTTCGGTACAATTTCCATTCGAAAATTGGCGAAACTTGCTGCAAAGCTGAATGCCACCTATTTAAACGAACTGATCTGGAGGGAATTTTACATGACCATTTTGGCTTATAATCCTCAAGTAGTAGATCGAGCTTTCAAACCAGCCTATGATCAAATACCATGGCGAAATAATGAAGAGGAATTCAAAGCCTGGTGTGAAGGAAAAACAGGATATCCCATCGTTGATGCGGGTATGCGGGAATTGAATGCCACTGGATATATGCATAATCGAGTCCGGATGATCGTTGCCTCCTTTCTGACCAAGCATTTGCTAATTGACTGGAGGTGGGGAGAAGCGTATTTTGCTAGAAAATTACTGGACTTTGAGTTGGCATCGAATAATGGTGGCTGGCAATGGGCTGCAGGAACCGGAACGGATGCCCAGCCCTATTTTCGGGTATTTAACCCCGAATCCCAGACAGAAAAATTTGACAAGGACATGAAATACATCAAAAAATGGGTTCCGGAATTAGGAACAGATTCTTACCCAAAACCCATTGTAGATCATAAGTTTGCACGGCAACGAGCCATTAACACCTACAAAGAAGCATTGAATTCATGAATATCGGTGATCGCGTAAGACTTCTTCATGGAAAAGAGGAAGGAATAATTAAGAAAATCTCTTCAAGTGGTAGAATCGAAGTTGAAATAGAGGATGGATTTATTATTCCAGCCCTAAAATCAGAAGCTGTCGTTATTCATGCTGCTGAATCCACCTATTTTGGAGAAAAGGAAAGTTCTTCAGAAAAGGAAGAAATGCCCCTTCCTATTTCAGCACCAAAAGATCAGGGAATTTATTTGGGCTTTGTACCGATCAATGACCAAAACCTAAGTCTATACCTGATCAATGATAGCAAAAGCGAATACTTAAGTCATATCTCAGAGGTTTTTGGGACAAATCAACGGACGCTTTTAGCGGAAAGAATTCGACCTGGTGAAGCGAAGAAGTTCGATGATCGACTCATCAAAGAGATGAATGAATGGCCGGCTTTTCTTCTCCGATTTCTCCCCATTCAACACAAATTAGAAACCGCCAAGCATCCTTTTGAGCGGCAATTAAAAATCAAACCCACTCAATTTTTTAAGCACCTTTCTGATCTACCGATTCTTGGAAAACGGGGCTATAGTTTTCATTTAGAGCAAACTACGCAAGAGTTGGATATCCAGAAACTCAACCAAGAACTGGAATCAATTCAGCCGAAACCTGCGTTGGAACCCGTTCCAAAACCTGCTACTCGAATCGATCTTCATATTGAGGAACTTGTTTTCAATCCCGAAAAACTGAGCAATTCAGAAATGCTACGAATCCAATTGGAACATTTTGAAAAAACACTCAATCAGGCTATTGCTTCAGGAATGCACGAGATTACATTTGTCCATGGAATCGGAAATGGAGTACTTCGTAAAGAAATTCACAAGCGATTGAGTCAATTGACAAATATTCAGTACTTTCAAGACACGCAGAAAGATCAATGGGGCTATGGAGCCACCCTTGTTCGAATAACTTAAACCATGCAGACCAAAGTCTCCCGGATTTTTGAAGTGTTTGAGAAAAACCTGTTAGAGGCAAAAAGCCTATTTCTCGAATTGAGCAAGCAGATCAAATCCAAGAAGGCTGCTTCCCTCTATGAAAAGCTGGAATACCTCGAAATATATGGGGAGTTACTTGGAAAAATCCATTTTGAACAGGAAGGCCTTTCCAATCAGATTTTTAGGGATTTTAGGCTACTTCAAAAAGATCTACGAAAAATCATTCGGTTAAAAACCGTTGAAAATGGCCTTCGCAACCGACAAAACGACAAAAATCTTACCTATCGAAGCTATGGAGCTTTCCTAGCCGAACATAAAAAAGGCTTGCATACGGAAGCCTTTGACCGGATAGTTGGAGGCACTCTCTCGAAATGGGAAAAGCTACAAGAACAGATAAAAAAAGGAAGTGCCGGACATAAGCCCATCGCCATCAGTACAGCTATCCATCAGTTAGTCCATGAGGAACTAGAATTTTTCCAAGTAGATTGGAAAATTGGTTTGGATAGTAAAGCTTGCAAGGACCTGCAATCCGGGCTCATCAAAATCCTGTATCTAGAAAGTATTCTTCATAGCCTGGGCTTTAATCCCATCTTTGTTGAAAGCATTCACGAGGAAATGCGCCAACTTCTGGGATCACTTTCCAAATGGTATAGTAATCACCTCGAACTCCAAACTCTTTCTCAATACTTATCTGATAAAGAAGAGGTTGCAAAAAAATACCTGGAATGGCTAAAGGACCTTCAGATTAAAAAGAAAAGCCTGTCTTCCTTGGTAGAAAAACAGGCTCAGGTTCTGTATCAAAAGATTCTGGATTGATTAGATCATATCCAAGGCATGTGCGAGATCATTTTTCAAATCTTCAGCATCCTCTACACCTACACTGAGTCTGATCAGAGAATCTACTAATCCCACCTTTTCACGTTCTTCTTTTGGAATGCTAGCGTGCGTCATAGAAGCAGGGTGTCCACATAGGGACTCCACTCCTCCCAAGGATTCTGCCAACGAGAATAATTTGAAATTTTCCATCACCTTCACGGCATCCTCCAATCGGTTACCAACCAAGGTAAAGGAAATCATTCCTCCGAAATCACGCATTTGCTTCTTGGCAATTTGATGATTCGGATGATCCTCAAAGCCTGGCCAGTAAACCTTATCCACTTTAGGATGATTTTTCAAATAAGCCGCGATAGTCTTTCCGTTTTGAGAATGGCGCTCCATACGTAGATGAAGCGTCTTGATTCCTCTTAAAACCAAGAAACAATCCTGAGGTCCAGGAGTGGCTCCTGAAGCATTTTGTAAGAAAACCAATCGCTGAGCCAGCTCATCATCGTTCACAATTAAGGCTCCCATGACCACATCAGAATGTCCTCCTAAATATTTTGTCACGGAATGCATCACGATATCCGCCCCTAAATCCAGCGGATTCTGCAAGAATGGAGAAGCAAAAGTATTATCTACTCCCAAAAGAACTCCATGCTTTTTGGCCACTTGAGCCACGGCATCTATATCGATGATGTTCATCATGGGATTCGTAGGAGTTTCCACCCAAATCAACTTGGTATTGGGATTAATTTTGTCCTCAATGGCGTCCATTTCCGCCATGGGTACGAAATGAAACTTGATTCCAAAAGGCTCAAAAACCTTCGTAAATAAGCGATAGGTTCCACCATACAAATCATTGGTGCTGATGATTTCATCACCAGGACGAAAAAGCTTCATCACTGCATCAATCGCTCCCAACCCTGATGAAAAACAAATTCCGTGTTTTCCATTTTCTAAGGCTGCTAAGTTTTGCTGAAGAGCTGTCCGGGTAGGATTGTGTGTTCTTGAATATTCATACCCCTGATGATCTCCAGGCGAACGTTGCACGTAGGTAGAAGTTTGAAAGATAGGAGTCATAATCGCTCCTGTACTCGGATCTGGCTCTACACCTGCGTGGATAGCTTTGGTACCGAACTTCATAGATTTTTATGTATTTAGAGATTCTTTTTTTGTGTATCCAAATGAGCGGCTGAAACTTCTTATACTTGTACTCCAGCCTTCCTTGAGGGAGACCAAATATGACAAAAAAGGGTAGTTTTTTCAATCAATTTCTTCAATACCTGAAAATTCATCCTTCGGCTAGCATTGCCTGGGTTTGGTCGGCAACTTTTCCTTTTTTGGGAAGTCTTTGGTTGGCTGGAAATTACAATTCACTCCTTGAAAAACAGCCCTTGCATTTCGGTGAATTTGCAGTTTTTGGAGTATTGGCAGCTGGAGTCATGGGACTAGCCCTATTACCAACTACCTTGACAGCATTATTCACAGGATACTGGCTAGGATGGAAAGGTTTTTTTTGGTTGGTCGTAGCCTATTCCTTAGCAAATGTACTTGGCTATTGGATCGGCAAAATCCTAAACGTTGACTTCTTGAATTTCCTTGAAAAAAAATCCCCAGGATTCCTCCGAGTTTTGGAAACAAAGAAAGACAATTGGGGAGCTTTGATATTTTTTATCCGAATCAGTCCAGTGATTCCATTTGCGATTTCAAATCTGATCTTTGCATCCCTTCAGGTGCCTTTACGAAAAGTTCTTTTCTATGGAATTCCGGGAATGCTTCCACGCACTATAATGTCTTTTTTGGCGGGAATTGTAGCCGGTGACTTTTTAGAAGCTAGGGAAAACCTTCAAGAACCTTGGCAAATCCTTCTTCTTATCTTCCTTTTTGGACTGAGCCTTTGGGGGATTTGGAAAAACTGGAAAAAGTCTAAGAATTAACGCAACAGATACATTTTTCCATATCCCTGACGGAAAGCACGGTCTCCGGCAGTCGGCCGATGCTCCATGAATTGCCCATTTTTTCGCACCAAGACCCTGTAAATATAAACTCCATTTGCGAGTTGATCTCCATACTCATCTTTCCCATCCCAGGCGTATTCTGTGATATTGTTCCCGATTCGGATTGGGCCCAACTCGTCTTGGAGAATTTCACGAACAACCCTTCCAGTCACTGTCATAATCTGGATTTTAATTTCATCAGGAATTTCGGCTCCCGTTAGGGTAAAGACAAAGCGAACGCTGGTACTAAATGGATTAGGATATGGGTAAAAATTCGTGATTTGAGATTCATTGACCACTTCAAAGGTGACCTGATAAGGTTCAGGCGAATCTTCATTCTGAACTTTCAAGGTATAGGTTCCATCTTCCAAGGGACCAGGCTGGAAAGAAACCCGAAAATCCTGATCTTCTGTTTCCGGAATCCAAGTTAGTTTGGGATCCGAAAAATTGACTCGTTGAAATTCACAATTGTCACAGTTTTTCTTCAAGAAAATCTCCAAGCCCAGGGTATCTTTTTTCAACAAAAGAGATTGGTCATTTTTCAAGATGGCATTAATCATCACCGTTGGAGAAACCAGATCCCCATCCATGATGTAGATCCCATCAAAATTGACATCCAACAAGGCCTGACTATCATCTTCCTGTACTTCAAAATAGACTCCCAAATCAAGCTGATTATTTCGATACGTTTGTTCAGGAAGAATGCGCGGATTGGCAAAAATCTGAACTTCATAACTACCTGATTTACCAAGTGTATTGAACTCAATACTATGAGAAATAGCATCTCCCGCCTTCAATGGAGCAAATTTCTTGGAGAAATTTTCCACAGCTCGAGTTCTGGAGTTTATAAACCTCCAATCAACCTGAATAGAATCCAAAAAGTCATAATCGGATACATTGATAAATTCAAAAGGCAGTGTACCCACTTGTCCTTGGACTAATTGACTGGTCTCTAGATTGGGTTGAACAACCAAGGCTCCTTCAGGAACACCCGTATAGTTCACTTGCCAGAAATCCAAATCGGCTGGATCACTCGACTCGGGATCATCCATCAAATAGCGTAATCTCAAAAAAGGATAATTTACAGAACTAATAGCGGAAAGATCAACTTCTTGGTCTTGAAGTCCAGAAAGCAAAAGCTCCTCTTCCCCTGAAGGCTTAATCCCAATGATATCAAATGTTGTCAACTGCTCTTCAATCCACGGCCGTTCATTGATTTTTTGAATCATTCGTTCCCACTGACTAGATGGACCTATTTGAGGTGTCACAATAACTCCCTCACTGATATAGCCTTGAAGTTCTGTTTTGAAACTCAAAGTTTGTTGATTGGCTGGCAATTCAAAGTCAGCATTTCCAATAATTTCCAAAGCTTCACCCGGTTTCATCCCTTTTCGGCCATAGAGGATGTAAGGATCTCCGCTTTGGAGATTACGAAGTGTCACTTCACTTGCACCAAATTCTTTCAGACGTGCGTAGGCTTTGTCTGGCCAATCATCAAAATTGACGCTTCCAACGGTGAAAATTACCACATAATCGCCCTCAGGAACATTCTCAGTGTACTCGTCCAGCATGGTTTGTCCCGGTGTAGTGATCCATGCATTTCGAATACTTTGGATCAATTGAGGCGGTCTTCCACAGGATCTGCTGTCCAAAATGTCAAAACCTGGAACAGGGACGGGTAGGTAAGGTTGAAGCGTTTTTTGTTGAAAAGTTACCAAGCCCAGGGATCCATTGGGACAAAGGCGGCTATTTGCATTATTGACATTATCGATGATCTGGGGGACATCATTCAAATAGAACTGTGTATTTCTAAAGGAAAGAGTATCCACCTGAGACCCAACTGTAAATACTTCAAAACCTAAATTTTGCTCTAAATATTTCCATTGAGCTCCTTTTTCGTCCAAGGCAATATTTTGCAAGGAATTCTCGGCTAATTGGGAAATCTCCCGTTGAGTCCATCCTTTCGGACCATTTTGGATAAAGGAGAAAGAGGTATTCGTCCAAGCATCCGATTCACCAGCTTGCGGTTCTTGATATTTAGATCGCCAATAGTAGGTCATAGAATCGTACCCGGCCAGCAAATCAAGCTCCCACCGAAACAATCCTTTTGTTGGGATTCGTACCTCCTTTCGATATGCAGAATTAAAGTTTGCTGTCGTATCGACTTGAACGATGACCGTACGCTCCAATTCATTTTTCCCAGGAATTTGCCCAATCAATTCCATATTCTGAGCATTGACAATCCCATAATTTATTGGGAAAAGATGCAAGGTTCCACTTAGGGGAATGAATTGGGAAAAGCTGATTTGATTATTAGACAAAGTCATTTCCTCCACCTCACGTTTGCTATTCACCTCTAGCTCAAAGGTATTTTCACCAGCCGAATTCAAGTTCAAATTCGGAACAGAAAAGAATAGCGTATCCAACCGATTGGTCGAAGGAATTTTTACTTCCGAATAATCAATCAAAGTCCCATCCGGCAATCTTCTTCGAATCCGGTAGTGAATGGAATCTTGATTTGTAATACCAATATTCCGAAGGACAAAAGAAAGCTTCAGGCTATCCGAGAGCGAGGAAATAGGATCGTTGTTGAAGCTTTCAATTCTAACCTCTGCTGCATCCACCGAATAATCAGGTTTATCAGCTGGAAAAAGCCGAACACCAGGATCACCCAATAGAATCATTTGCTCCATATGGGAATAGTTCAAGGGATTCAATCCATAACGCACAACAAAACTGGCTTCAGCTCCTCTTTTGATTTCTCCAACTGTTCGAAAAATAGTAGTACTATCTGCAAAGGCTTCCAAATAGAACTCCTCTGAATAGCGACGAAGGTAAACATCTACCCCAATGGAAGAATTGGCAAGAATATTCGAAGCTCCCTTTTCCGCAGCCATTACCCAATCCTCTCCTTGGGTATAATTAGTTCCAAAGGCACTTCCATAATCACAACCATTAAATAGCATGACTGGGTATTTCCCTTTGTTTCGATAATTGATAGTAGGGTCAGAAGCAAACCCAATATCAATATCCAAAATCGTGGGTGAGCCATGGCCAAAAAAAGTAACCAGGGAACGTCCCTCATTCAAATCTCCCGTAATATCAATTACCTCCACCACATTGTTGGAACGCTTTCGATAGGTGGTCACATTTCCTCCTAAAAAAGGACCTTCGGCAATAGCTTTGAATCCATTTAAGAAATTAAAATACCGATCCAATTCTAATTCAGAGACTCCTCCTCCCAAGTGAATCAGTTCTTTTTGCCATGGAGCAGCTAGACCCAATTGATCCTTTTCAATTGCCTTTTTGAGATATACTTCCAATTCGAGAGACGTTTTGGCTGGAATACGGCCAATAGCTAGGGCAGGAATCGTTGGATTTTCCGGATCTAGATCAATCA
This sequence comes from Algoriphagus sp., assembly GCF_013373065.1. Taxonomy (GTDB): domain Bacteria; phylum Bacteroidota; class Bacteroidia; order Cytophagales; family Cyclobacteriaceae; genus Algoriphagus. Next base: position 65,034 of record NZ_JABXIN010000007.1, on the reverse strand, counting down.
CAAACTCATTGTCTGAAAAGGGATAACCCGCTACAGGAACTAAGCTTTGGAAAGGAAAAGCAGTAGGTCTATTTCTATAAAAATAATTTACACCACCTTCTCTTGCAGTAGAGTAGATAGCTAATGCTCTTCCAGCAAGTAAGACATGAGTAGGTTTGTGTATTGGAAAGTAGGATTTTAGAAAATTCTTAAGAGCAAGAGGGGTTTCTTCTCCAAAGGAAAATTGATTGTATAAATCCTCCATCAAAACCGTCAGCGTGTCAAAACCACCTCCCGCAGCTGAAGCTCTATGCTCCGCATAAGCTTTCAAAGGATTCTCAAAGTCACTTCCCACTTTTTGTAATTCCCGATGTCCAACCAATAGGTAATTAGCTGCCTGCGCTACATAATCCCGAAACCGCACCCTTTCTAAGCCATTGACTTCTTGGATATGATCTTCGTTTTCCAGCCAAATATGGCTAGGTCTCCAATCGGTACCGGCTTGAAAACTTAAACTTGTTGCTGACTGATCTAGGATCACCCATTGAGGATTAGATGGATCAAAAACATCTATCCCCCAGTAATTCTGACTAAGGCCAGAAAGCTGCAAACGGGAATTTCCAGGTGGAACCTGAATTCGTTCAAACTCAAAATCCGAATTGACAGGAGCTTTTTGATAGGAAATCCGCGCGTAAGTGATGGATAGATTATCCGTAGACTCAGGCCCTACTGGGCTGACCGTAATCAATAAATTTCCAATGGGATCAAAGTCTGAAAATTGAAGGGGTATTTCCAGGAAAACGGGATCAAAGTTTTGAAAAGAAGCATTTTGAGCAACACGCAAAGTGGAAGTATTTTTACCGACACTAATGCGAGCCAAATGCTCATTTCCAGATCGGCCCACCAATCCGATTTCCAAAACAGGAGATCCTGCATTGACAGCCTGACCCAAATTTTGAAAAGAAATGGACCGGACATTTCCTTTGGTTAGAACTGAACTCATCCAACCTTCGCCTACATCATATTTGGAAAGGCGAAATCCAAGTGCATATGAGTTTCCAAGCGAATACTGTTCCCCAAACACCTGCATTTGGGAACTTTCATAATTTGAAATTTGGGGAAGCGTATTGGGAGGAGCCAACCTTCTTTCCATTCGCTTTCCAGTACGATTACTGTTTACCGTCAAGAAAAAAGCAGTGGAGTCTGAATGGGTATTGTAATAAGGATTTGAAGGAATGATATCTCTGTAAAGAGCAGAATCTAAAGTTCCATCATTTCGAAGTCCATAAAAGGCAATAAAATCACCTTCATCAAATTGACCGTCAGCTTCTCCTTCGATATAGAGCGCAACTTCCTTCCCTCGATGGTAAAGGCTTAGATTGCGAGGATCAAGTGTATTTAGGTTGATACCAGCTTCTGTTAAGGCTTCCCTAGAAATTCGATAAATCCCGTCCTGCCCGGTTTTTATTTTATAATAATCTTGATCAAAGGAATACCAGTCCCCTTCCTGCGCAGCAAGTGGCAAAGCCCACAAAAGGAGCAAAAAAACCTTAACTACTGACTTCAATAGGTCCATCCTTTGTATTTTCTATCTTCTTCCTTCAGTTTTTCAAAAGAAACTTTCACACTGAAAATATGGGAATATGGCGTCTCAGACACATTTCCAATATCCGAAAGTGCATAATCAATTTGAATTCGTTCATTTAGGATAAATCCTAAGCCCGAACTTGGCAGAAAATTCAAACTTCGATCGCCTTGAAAATCCTTGATATACTGAAAATTGCTAATTCCTGCCCGAACAAACACCGTATTTTTAAATCCAACTTCCAAGCCCATTTTGGGGTCTATGCTTAAAAGAGAGGTAGAAATAAGGGTATTTCGATTCCCGTCAAAGGTCATTTCCAAATCAAGAGCTGAGGTCAATCCAAATTTCTCCCCAAGAGTCCAGAAATAGCTCACACTACTAATCGCCCGAGGCAAAGTCAATTCAACCGAATTAAGTGGTATTTCATTGTTGGTTTGAGAGTAAATGTCCCGAACCAAATCTGCATTGTGGGCCCACGCATTAAAGGTAGTCGTGATATCCCGAAGCATCAGGCCTGCCGTCAGGCGTTTATGCACATAAATTCCTCCTACATCCAACCCGAAACCCCAAGCAGAAGCAAACTTCCCAACATTCCGATGAATTACCTTCGCATTTACTCCTACTTTAAACTTATCCGAAAGGGCTCGCGCATAGGTTAATAAAAGAGCATAATCTGCTGCATTAAAAAACTGGATGTTATTATAATTCAAGGCACCGTTTGCATCATATAGAAATCGTGTATCAGGAATATCATCCACCCCAAAACGAATCAAGGAAACTGCCAATTGACTTTGGTCTTTTAAAGGAGTGGTGAAAGCCAAGTAGTCAAATTGAGCGATGCCTGCAAAATATTCAGCATGCATTAACGTAGCTTCATATTTATAAGTGGTACCAAAAAGTCCCGCAGGATTCCAATAGGAAGCTGTGACATCCCGAACAGCAGAAACTTGTGCACCTCCCATTCCGAGAGCACGAGCACCTACCCCTATATTCAAAAATTCATTGGAATATTTGGGCGTCAGATCTTGACCAAATGCAGCTGACAGTTGGCAACTAAAAAAAAGCAAAAAGCCTAAATGCCGTAGAAAAGATGCGTTATTCCCAATCACAATTCCAAAATAACCAAAATCTTTTTAGACCGATTATGAGAACTTAAATTCTCGAAAAAATTGCTTCATGAGTGTACATAAGCGGACAGTTTTCTGTTCGCAATTTAACAGCTACACAGGATTTTTTTAACCAGCCTCGCTGAGCTAAAAAAAAGTAATAAAAAAGGTAGCGACATAAAAAGTGGCTTTGATTTATCATAAAGGGACATTTTTAGAATTCCCCTTGCGAAAATCCATCAACTTATACCTAGAATTAGGTAATACAAGGTAGCTTGGAAAAGATTGGTATCATTTTTCATCATAAGAGAGTGAGGAAAAATTCTTTTCCATCAAAAAAGCCAACCTTATGAATATTGCCAACACACAAATTCAAATGAGAAAAGGGCTCTTGGAGCTTTGTGTTCTTCATATCATTTCCAGAGGTGAAGTCTACACCTCCGATCTGATCGAAGAACTCACCCAAGCGCAAATAATCGTGGTAGAAGGCACTCTCTACCCTCTTCTCAACCGTCTTAAGTCCTCCGATTTAGTCCAATACCGATGGGTGGAATCCGAATCCGGTCCTCCCAGAAAGTATTATTCTATTACCGATCATGGGAAGGAATTTCTAGAAACCCTTCAGGATACGTGGAACTCCTTGATGAATTCCACCCAAGCAATCACCCAAAAAAAATGAAATCGGAACTAGTATCCGGAAGCAGACGAAAAAACTGACAAGAACATGAAAAAGACAATAAGTATCAACATCAGCGGAATCTTATTCCACATCGAAGAGGATGGCTATGATACCTTGCGCAAATACCTTGACGCGATCAATAAGCATTTCTCATCCTATCCCGACAATCAGGAAATCATCTCAGATATCGAAAATCGTATCGCTGAGATTTTTCTAAGCAATCTGAAGAACAACAAACAAGTCATCACAGCTGAAAACGTGGATAATCTCATTAAAAAAATGGGAACCATTGCTGACTTTGTTTCTGTAGAAGAAACTGCCTCTGAACAAGAGGAGGAACAAGAAAAAGCTACCTCGGATGATTTCTACAAATATGTAACTCCACCGGATGCGGATAAAAAGGGTTACAAAAAACTCATGCGTTCCGAGCCTAAAAAAATCTTGGGTGGAGTGTGTGCAGGAATCGCCAATTATTTCCGAATCGATCCACTTTGGGTTCGATTGATCGCCCTTTTGTTACTCTTTAGTGGAAACATTAATGGCTCTTGGGGTGGCCCTGGTTTATTTTTATTCGATGATTTTCGATTGAGATTTTCCTTCGGACTATTCGCAGTAGTAGCCTATATCGTCCTTTGGATAATTCTGCCAGTGAGCTACGACTACGAAGAGGATAAGAACATCAAAAAACTTTACCGAAACCCTGATGATAAAGCCTTGGGAGGTGTTGCAAGTGGATTGGCTGCTTACTTTGGAATTGAAGTACTTTGGATTCGACTTGCCTTTGTTTTCTTAACCATTGCAGGAGGTTCTGGAGTCTTGATTTACTTGATTTTGTGGATCATTACCCCAGTCGCCATGTCTATTACAGAGCGGATAAAAATGAAAGGTGGAGAAATCACCTTGGATAATATTGATTCCACGATCAAGGAGAATATGAACCCTATGCCTCCACAGCCTGAATCCACACTCAAAAAGATTGTGATGACCCCTTTTCGGATTTTGGGGCAGGTGATTGAAGCAATTGGAAAAGCACTTGGACCATTAGGGATTTTCATTTTGGCCTTATTCCGAATCGTGTTTGGACTCATCGTATTATTCATCGGACTTGCTATTACCATCACTCCGATTTTGTCCTTGGCTTTCTTCTTCGAATACCTTAATCCAAACGATTATTTATTCGAAACCAATGGAGTTCCTATTGAACTCTTCACCGGAATCGTACCCGATTGGTTAGCTATCAGTTCTTCTTTCTTATTGATCATTCCTGGAATCATCTTCATGTTGTTGGGATTGAGCGTCTTAATCAAAAAGAACCTCGTTGGAAATCGGTTTGGGTTAGTGGCCTTTGTTTTATGGCTCCTTTTCTTGGGAATCATCCTCTTCCAAGTACCGAGAATTGCTTCTCAATTCAAAGAAGAAAACTGGCACAGAACCACTGAAACTGTTCCTGTTAGTGAGGGGATCATGATTCTGTCCGTAGACACACAAGCGGAAGATCCTGACTTCAACGAAGTAAGTCTGAAATTGGAAGGATCTGCAGATTCACTAGTGAGCCTAGAGAAGGAGTTTTTCTCAAGAGGAAAAACCAAAGCAGAATCCCTTGAAAACGCCAAGCTATTGGGTTACCAAGTTTCAATACTAGATTCCATGGTAACTTTTCCTCCTGGATTCGATTACAGTGCTATGGAGGTCTTTCGTGACCAAAAAGTGAACCTTGTGATGAAAATTCCATATGAGAAACCATTTATTATGGATCGCTCTCTTTTGGAAATTCTTCGAAACACGCTGTACCGAAATGGTTACAAATCCAGAGATGTTCGTGAAAATAACATTTGGGCTTTTAATGAAGCAGGATTGGTTTGCCTGACTTGCGGCCAAGATTCGGATGAAACTGAAAATCAGGAAGAAGTCACGGAGGAAACGGAAGAAGAACAATTGAACAGGGAAACCCTTGACAGTCTCTCTCGCGTCAAATTTCGAGAACGAATCGATTCCGTGGAATAAAAACAAAGGGGTATTCAAGCATGGATACCCCTTTTTTTGTATCTTCTCCAAAAAAACAACATGGATATTAGCGTAAAATTTTTGGGAGGTGCCGGCTCAGTTACAGGTTCCAAATATTTAATTGACACAGGAGATTTTGAATTTTTAGTAGACTGTGGGCTATTCCAGGGAAGAAGAGAATTAAGGGAACGAAACTGGGATAAATTCCCTATGCCCTTGGACCAAATGGAAGCCATTATTCTTACTCACGCCCACCTTGATCATGTGGGTTATTTACCAAGGTTGGTAAAGCAAGGTTTTACAGGACCAATTTACTGTACGGAAGCCACTGCAGAACTTGCAAAAATTTTATTGTTGGACTCAGGAAAACTTCAAGAAGAAGAGGCTGAATACGCCAGAAAAAAAGGGTACTCCAGGCATGACGATCCTCAACCTCTTTATTCCATGGAAGATGCTGAAAAGGTATTTCCTCAATTCGTTCCTTGCGATTTCGAAATACCAATTGAAATAAACCCAAATATCCATGCGACTTTTTATCATGCTGGACATATCCTTGGAGCTTCCATTGTGAAGATTGTTATTCAAGGAGATCAACAAAAAAAGCGATTGGTGTTTTCAGGAGATTTGGGTCGCTACCACGACCCCATCTTATTCCCTCCTACCCGAATTCCAAAAGCAGATATTCTTTGGATTGAATCCACCTATGGTAATCGGGTTTCCAAAAAAATAAAACCTGAAGATGAACTTCGAGATGCCATTTTGGACACTTTTGATCGGGGTGGCTTAGTCATTATCCCTTCCTTTGCAATCGGGCGTACACAATTGATCATGTATTACATTTTTCAATTGATGGAAAAGGGCAAAATCCCAAAAGTCCCCGTATTTGCAGATTCCCCAATGGGAATTAATGCCACTGAATTATACATGAAATTCAAAACCGATCACCGCTTATCGGCAGTTTTGGAAGAAGATGAAGCTCATCCCTTTGATTTTCCGCAGCTGAAATATTATAAGAATCAAGAAGAATCTAAATCCTTGAATGAATTCCGCGGAAATGCCATTATTATTTCGGCTTCTGGAATGGCTACCGGAGGACGTGTGCTCCATCACTTGTACCACCATTTACCCAATGAACGAAATGGAATCATTTTCGTAGGTTTTCAAGCCGAGGGGACCCGAGGAAGAAGAATTGTGGAGGGAGAAAAGTTTGTCACGATCTATGGACAACAGGTTGCTGCCAATGCCAAAGTTTACCAAGTCGAAAGCCTTTCTGCACATGCAGACCAGGAAGAATTAATGGAGTGGGCAGAGGGATTTTGTGAGAAGCCAAAAATGACTTTTGTAATTCACGGAGAGGAAGAAAGTTCAGAAGAGCTAGCCTTGAAACTGAAAACCGAACTAGGCTGGAATACCATCATCCCTAATTACCTGGAATCCGTCATGCTATTTGAAGGAATTTGATAAAACTACCATGCAAAAAATATCTTACCTCGTATGTATCCTTGTAATAGTCCTCATGAATTTTTCCTGTAAATCTCAATCCTCCGAAAATCAAGGAATCACAGGAAAAATCACTTGGCTTGAAGGAAATCAAATGCCGATGATTTCTGAAGATGGATCGGCAACTCCTCCAAATCCTAAAGGAATTCCCGTCAAACGGACGATTTTGATTTATCCACTCACCAATTTGGCGGATTCAAGAATGGAGGATGGACTATTTGTCCAAGTAAAAGGAGAACCCATCGCCCAAACTGAATCGGATGAAAATGGAAAATACACCTTGGAGTTGAGCTCAGGAAGGTATTCCATATTCACTCAGGAAGAAGAAGGCCTCTTTGCTAATCTTTTTGATGGAGAGGGAAATATCCAACCTGTGACAGTCAAAGAGAGAGAGTGGACCACATTAGACATTATTATCAATTATAAAGCAGTATTTTAATTCACTGATTTATAGCTATTTGTAATTTTTTTAACTTTTTTTCACTGGTGAAGCAACCTTTTCCATAAGATTCACATCTACCTCCATGAAAGCAAACCAGAATGTTCTCTAGAACCGACTATTCTACCGAAGACAAACTCATAAAAGGATGCCTGAAAGGTGATCGGTCAGCCCAAAGGGCCCTCTATGAGCGGTATTCGGGAAAGTTTCTGGCCATTTGCATTCGATATCTCAAGGATAGAGAACACGCTGAAGATGTCATGATTGAGAGCTTTATGAAGATTTTCGAAAAACTAGCCCAATACGAATCCAGAGGGAGCTTTGAAGGTTGGATGAAGCGAATCGTAGTCACCCAGGCGCTCATGACCTTGAGAAGTAACCGACACCTGATGATGGAAGTACATGTGGAAGAAGATCATGAATACGAGCATTTTCACTACGAAAGCACTACGCTGGAAGCAGATGAACTTCGGGAACTCATAGAAAGCCTCCCGGTAGGTTATCGCACGGTCTTCAACTTGTATGCTATCGAAGGCTATGCACATCAGGAAATTGCCGAATTGCTAGGGATATCGGAAAGCACTTCCAAATCCCAACTCAATCGAGCAAGAAATACCCTTAAAGAAAAAATTGCCAGTCAACAACTCAAAGAAAGGAGAATAAATGGCTAAGAAGAATGAACATATCGATGTGATTTTCCGGGAAAAGTTGGAAAGTCATGAGGTGAAACCCAGCCAATTGGCTTGGGAGCGCCTTGAGCATCAACTCCCAAAAGAGGAAAAATCTAATCCACGAATCTATTGGTGGGCTGCGGCAGCTGCTGTAGTAGTCATCTTCTTGGTGGGTTCTTTGCTTCGCAACCCATCCCAACCTTTTGAAGGGGAACAATTGACTGCAGAAAAAGTCGAATCTACAGAAACCCAACCAAGTCAAGAAACACAAGAGGTAGAAGGTTTGGTAGCAGATAATGCTACAATCGAAAAAGAAGAAAACGCTATTCCTGAAATCGAAAAACCAAAACAAAAAATCACAAATCAAAAGCAATCAAAAACTCCTGAAATAAAAACTCAACTCGAAGAACCTTCCAAAAACCTTATAGCTGAGGCTCAAATCACAGAAAAAGAGGGAGAAAGAAAAGATGAAGCCAATCAGGTTGAGATTGCACCAATTACACTTCCTATCGAACGGGAAATCCCGGAATTAAAACCGATAGATTTAAATCAAACGGTGGCGGAATTGAAGTCGGAAAAACCCGAAGAACCAGCTTATAAGGTGACTATTATTTCCGATGGAATCAAAGATGACAAAAACCTCATTGTTGGCATCGGGAAAAAAGTGGACCAAGTAGGTGGCTTATTGGGAAAAGTTGATGAAGGCTTTGCCAATCTTCAAGATGCGAAAAACAACCTGTTTGCAAGCTTGACCAGTAGAAAAGAAAAAATGACCGAAGAGTAATAAAAGATCACCAACCCATTATTTGAAAACTAAGATGAAAAAATACCTGCTATTATTTTGCTTGATGGCGCTCGTGCAAGTTGCTTTTGCTACCGAAATGCCATCCTTCGATCGCCAAATCAACAAGGATTCCGTGATCGTTGAATTTGGGAAATCCGGAAAAGTCGTAATCATCGTGGACAGTAAGGATGATTTTGAAAAACTAAAGTCCATGAATATCAATGAAATCATCCGGTCTTTGGATTTGGAAGAGAATGAAAACACTGGTGAATTGACCATCGTAGAAATCCGCAAAAAGGACGGATCGACCAAAGAAGTGGTCAAAGTTCGAGAAGATGGTCTTGAAACCGAAGTGCAAATTGGTGGTATGCGAGTCTATGTAGATGAGTCCGGAGCAAACACCAAGGTCAAAATCGAAACCAATAAGTCCAAAAAAGAAGAACCTCCCTTCCGTACCTATTTCAATATTGACTTGGGAGTAAATAACTACCTAAATCCTGATGGACAATTCCCTTCCTCTGATAATCCTTATGCTGTGAAAGGTTGGGGAAGCTGGAATCTAGGTCTAAACTGGATGGCCGCTCAGCGAATCTCCAAAGGATTTTATTGGGACTTCGGGATTGGTTTCCAGTTCTACAACTTCAAATTTGAAAACCGCGATTTCCAGGCAGTACGCGGAGATAACCAAATTGAATTTATTCAGCGAAACGATGTCAATGGATTCAAAAGTAAGATCTCAGCTTCCTACATCACAGCCATGACTATGCTGGAGTTGGACTTCGGAAAAATGAACGACAATGGCCGAAGAGGACTTCGAATAGCAGCTGGACCTTATGCCGGATACCGTTTAGGTGGGCAGTCTAAGTATGTCTATCGGGAAATAGGCGGTTCTGGAAGAAAGAAAGACAAGCAGAATACCGGCTTATATCTCAACAACTTCCGATATGGTGTTCGGGGTGAAATCGGTGTAGGCCGTGTCACATTCTTCACTACCTATGACCTAAGCAATCTATTCCAGGAAAATAAAGGCCCCGAGCTAAATCCAATCACTTTTGGAATCGTCTTTTAATCAAAAGCCTTACATTTTAAACTAAACCAACATGAACAAGAGTTATTTGCTACTTGCTTTCCTAACTGTTTTTTCCATTACAACCATCGCTCAGGAAGCGGATACCAGTCAAGTCAAAAAAGAAAAGATGTACACTGTTTTGGGGAACAGCTGGAAAGTCACCAAGTATGAAGATGGAACAAAGATTATCGAGTGGGAAGAGGAAAAAGAGGACTATACCCCCAAAATCAGAAATAAAAGAAGCAAATTCCACTATAACTTCTTGGAAGCAGAAGTCGGCATTAACCTCTACCCTATCGATAAGGGAGCTCCTCAGGTGAAACCCTGGGGCAGCTGGTTTGTCGGACTCCATTCGGTAGGTACCTGGAAGCTTAGCAAAAACTTCCACCTTCGATCCACCATGGGTGTGGAATGGTACAATTTCAAATTCGAAGATCGCAATATTATCGCGGTGAAAAATCCGGATGGGTTGGATTTTGTCGATTTTGATCAATTGCCAAATGGACCGGAAGGAACACCTACCAAATCCAAAATTTCCGCTTCCTATGCAAGTATTTCCCTGGTCCCTACCATCCGAACTAATGATGGCAACTTCCGATTTGGAGTTGGGGGTTATGCGGGATTGCGACTAGGAGGAAGAGGAAAATATGTGTATGATGACGCCGATGGATCCAAACAAAAATCCTACACCAAATCCAATATGTATTTCGAAAACTTCCGATATGGACTTCGAAGTGAAATTGGAGTTGGTGATGTTACCTTTTTCTTCAATTATGACCTCAATGATTTATTCCAGCCTGGCTTAGGTCCTGAACTTCAAGCTATGAGTTTTGGAATCCGATTAGACTAAAAAACACACTATGAAAACAACACTAAAAACACTTACCCTCGGCCTCTCCTTTATCTTTTTGGCCACGATTGCCTTTGCACAGAATGTACTGGTCGACGTCAATAAATCCTATCCAGGCATCAATCGACTCGAAGTCGAAGGGGGATGGTTGGATGTATCCTATGAAGGCGGATCTGGAGCCGATGTGCAAGTGGAAGCCTATTTGGCCTCCAATGATGAAGACCAAGACATTGTCTTTGTAACCGTCGGAGATGTATTAAAAATCAAATATGAGCGCAAATCCAGAAACATGACCTGGAGTAACTCTCAAAATAAAGGGTTCATTAAAATCAAAGGACCTGAATCCATCGAGATCACCTTCAGAAACAGTTCCGGAAATACCACTGTCCGAAATGTAGCATCCGAAGAAACCTACATGAAAGTCACCTCAGGAAGAATCACTGCAGAAGGCATTGATGGTGATTTGACAATAGGAGCTACCTCAGGGCGTTTGATAGTAAGCGACGTGGCTGGAAATGTAACAGCATCTCTAACCTCTGGAAACGGAGAAATCAATCAAGTGTCTGGAGATGTTGACTACAAGTCTACCAGTGGTTCATTGGATGCTTCCCAAATTGATGGGGAACTATCAGTAGAATTCACATCTGGAAGAGCTGTTTTGGAAAATATCGGTCAATTGGGAACCTTGAAATTCACCTCAGGTTCAATTAGAGCTGAAGAGGTTGGATTAGGACCCAATACAAGTTTTTCAGGTTCCTCTGGAAACTTCCGAATTCAAACTTATTCTGATCTGAGCGACTTCAACTTCAATCTTAGCTCCTCTTCTGGAAACTTAACTGTTGGAGATAGAAGATCTTCCAAAAACCTGGAAATAGACAATGGATCAGATACCTGGATCAAGGGTAGAATTACTTCTGGAAGTATTTCGATAGAAAACTAAACCAACTAGTTTATATCCAAAGCCCTTTCGAGGAAAATCTTCGAAAGGGCTTTTTTTATTCATTCAATTAGTCAGGTCGAGAAATCAAACGTAAAATTTCACCCTCCTCTTTGGACAAGCGTAATAATCGCTTGGTTCGCTCCGGTGATACCTTGGCCAAAGAAAAGAAAACCAAGGTCAGGGCAAATAAAATGATAAACCAGGCAGTTTGATAAAACAACAAGCCAACGGTACTGATTAAGGAAATCCCAAACAAATAGAAAAATCGCTTTTTGGAGGCGTCCAAAAAGAAAATGATTTTCTCTTCGAAGTCTTCCTCTTGGCGGGCTTTTTTCAAAGTATCTCGAAAAATGAAATATTGCCCCATCAATACCCCATAACCCAAACCAGCCAATAAGCCCTTGAAGAAATCAGGGATTTCAGGCAGGTTCCAGTGTAGATTTCCAGAATTATAGTAAAGATACACCACGCCAAATAAGGGCAAGGCCAGTATCATCAACACTAGCAAAGTCACTTCCTGACTTCGATAATGCTTTTTAAGTCTTGTACTATTTATTTCCTTATTCAATGGTAATGGCAATTTCTTCACTTATAGCGCGGGAAGAACAACATAAGATGTACCCTTGCTCAATTTCTTTTTGACTCAACCCAGCATCCTCATCCATCTTAACTTTTCCGTTGGTTAATCTTCCACGGCAAGCAGTACATAGGCCACTTTGGCAACTGTAAGGCATATCCAATCCAGCTTCCAATCCAGCTTCCAAAATCGTCATATCCGGGGACACTGTTACCATATGCGTTTCCCCCTCCAAGGTAATCTTAACATCTCGGGTCAAAAGCCCATCAGTGATTCCTGCTCGCGCATCAGCCTTTGCTTGTTCAGCGGCAGCGGAGAAGAAAGATTCCCGATGGATCCGTTCCTTTTCAACGCCAATTTCTTCTAGGACCGATTCGGCTGTATCCATAATCCCTTCCGGACCGCATAAAAAGTAAATTTCTTCATAGCGTTGCTCATATTCTGCATTTGCTACCAGATCATGAAACTTTTCCTTATTCAATCGCCCTTTACTTCCCTGCCAGCTTTCGCTAGGTTGGCTTAGAACATGTTCAATTTTCAAGCGATCGGGATTGGCAAGTTGTAATTGATCAAGTTGTTTCTTGAAAATTATTTGTTCCTCGTTTCTGCTACTGTAAATAAGGGTGATGATGGATTGAGGTTCATTTACCAAAACCGATTTGATAATGCCCATCATCGGAGTAATTCCACTTCCTCCTGCAACTAAAATAAAGTGCCGCTGATTAGCCGAATGAAAATCAGTAGTAAAATTTCCTAAAGGAGCTAGGACATTGATGGTTTTTCCGGGGAAAACCTGATCATTTAAATAATTGGAAAAAAGACCACCTTCCACTCGCTTTACAGCAATTCCTGGAAAAGGATCCACGAAAGGTGAAGTGCAAAGACTATAGGAACGTCGTTGCTCTTTCCCATCAAAATCCATCACTAAAGTAAGGAATTGACCTGCCTTGTATTCCAAGAAAGGCTCGGGTTGCTCGAAGTAAATACTAACGGTATCTGCTGTTTCACGAACTACCTCTCTCACTTTTAAAGGAAGGAAATTCGATTTCTTGGAATCTGTCTTTTTCTTTTTGAATAAGTTAAACATGTCTTTTGGGACAATTTTGGGTGCAAAAATACGGAGCCAATTGAGAAATCGGCTAGTGATTGTAGCTTTTCATAAATGCAAACCACAAAAAGTCGAATGAAGTTTGACTTCGAAGCAGAATTATTCAGGGTGAAAGGCATTTTTTCTGGCTATCCACTAAATTGCAGCAGAATTAATCTATCTGTACCCAATAAAATCCACCATGGAATTCAATGCCTTGACAGCGGTGAGTTCGGTTGATGGCCGATACGCCTCCAAAACCGAACCTTTAAGAGCTTATTTTTCAGAATTTGCCTTGATTAAATATCGGGTTCACGTAGAAGTCGAATATTTCATTGCCCTGTGCGAATTACCACTTCCTCAGTTAGCGGATTTCGATACCGATCTTTTTTCAGCTCTGCGAAACATCGTAAAGAACTTTTCTCTCGAAGATGCCCAATCCATCAAGGAGACAGAGAAAATCACCAACCATGACGTCAAGGCAGTAGAATATTTCTTAAAGGAAAAATTCGATGAATTAGGTCAGGAGCAATACAAGGAATTCATCCACTTCGGACTAACCTCGCAAGACATTAATAATACAGCGACTCCGCTCATGTTGAAAGAGGGCTTGGAAAAGGTAATCCTCCCGCAATTAAACCAAGTTTTAAATAAACTACGGGAACAGGCAAAAGCTTGGGAAACTATCCCGATGCTGGCCAAAACGCATGGCCAACCCGCATCTCCAACGCGACTTGGAAAAGAAATCCAAGTCTTCATCACGCGGATTGAAAAGCAGTTGGAGCAATTAGAAGGAATCCCCTACTCGGCCAAGTTTGGAGGAGCAACTGGAAATATGAATGCTCATAAAGTTGCCTATCCTAAACAACCTTGGAATGACTTTGCCGAGCACTTTGTAAACCATTATTTGGGGCTTACCCGTTCTTTCCCGACTACTCAGATTGAGCATTACGATAATTTAGCGGCACTTTTTGACTGTCTGAAGCGAATTAATACCATCTTGTTGGACTTTTCAAAAGACGTCTGGCAGTATGTATCGATGAATTATTTCAAGCAAAAAATCAAAGCAGGTGAGGTAGGTTCCTCGGCTATGCCTCATAAAGTCAATCCAATTGATTTTGAAAATGCAGAAGGAAATCTCGGGATTGCCAATGCTCTGTTTGAACACCTTTCTGCAAAACTTCCGATTTCGAGATTACAACGGGATTTGACCGACAGCACAGTCCTACGTGTGATTGGTGTACCCTTGGCTCATATGTTAATTTCTTTGGAATCTTTGAAAAAAGGATTGGGTAAACTTGAACTTAACGAAGCAGCAATTCAATCGGATTTGGAAGAAAATTGGGCAGTAGTCGCCGAGGCTATTCAGACGATTTTGCGAAGAGAAGGCTTTCCTAAACCCTATGAGGCTTTGAAAGACCTTACCCGAACCAATGAAAAAATCACCCAACATTCCATTGCACGCTTCATTGATGGATTAGCTGTTTCTGATGAAATAAAGGCTGAGCTGAAAGCTATTTCACCTTTTAATTACACCGGAATTTAATTCAGTCAGCAGAAGGCAGTATTCAGTTGGCAATTAGCTTACGTCAAGGATTAATAAACGTGAGTGAAGACACTCACGTGGGCAATGGCCATCGCCGCTGTGAGTGTCTCCACTCACAGCACTTTTTAATAAAACACTATTGCTTTTTTTCTTAATCTGATAAACCTCTAAAACCGTTCTCCCAAATGGTTTAAGAATCCAAATCGGTCAATTCCTGATTCGTAATATTTGTAGGAAGAGAAATAGTAGTCGACCGGATCGGCCGCAAGCATCCATTTTCCTTGACACGGATTGTTGTGAATATAATTTAGCTTTTGAATTGCCACATCTTCAGAAAACAACTCTATTGCCAATGAATCTCTTTGCCAAAAGGAATGTGATTTATTTGATTCACTGACTCTGAAAATCTTTAACGCATGTGGATCAGTATCCCTAAGCTTACTTAAAAACTGATGGGAAGTGAACTTTAGGAAGCTTGCATGAGGCATCTCCTTTCCATTCATCTCAATATTCTCTAATATCAAATGAATGTGATTTGGCATAAAAACAAACCCATAAATCCTTATCAAATCCTTTTTTGACAAAAAATTCAGACTTTCAACTAAAATTTCTTTAAATCCCTTCCTATCAAGTAAAGGGACCCAACTTTTAATTGTAGCGGTGAAAAAATAGACCTTTTGTAGTTCCATCGAATTAAAAGCTTTAGATGTAAGCCAAAACGAATAATATAAATTCGATGCCAAGGCATTTCAGTTATCATTAAGCTTAATGAAGAAATCTTCGATACAATTTATCAATTAAACTTTTAGGATCAATAATTGGTAAATTCTTGTAAAATATACTATTAAGGGTATAGGTAAATTAGGAATAAAATTTCGCGTGTGTGAAGACACACACGTGGGCCAGGTAATTTGCCAATTAAACTTTTAGAATCAATTATTGGGAAGCCCAGGCAATATAAACCAAAGAACCAAGTTAGATTTAGGTTTAAATTTCACGTGAGTGAAGACACTCACGTGGGCAGTCAGCAGTGAAGTTCACTAAAAATGGAATCGCAATATTAACTTCTCGGCAAAAATATCTCAGCAAGCATGCATCTTGCTGAGCCTCCACCTATCTTTTCTATTGTTGGGATTTGTGGGCTGATGATGGTGGTATGTTTTTCAATCATTTGAATTTGCCCGGCATTAAGAGAGTCATATGCAGCCTGTGACATCACGGTGAATTTTTCTCCGCCATCATTCCTTACTTCTAGCATATTTCCGGCAAAATGAAATTTCTGTTTGGCAGTAATCGGAATTATTTTCTTGCCAGAATTGGTTAGGCTTTCTTGGACTTTTTGCCGATCCGAAGCACGGACTATACTTTCCAAACAAACTACCGCAAATTCTGTCCCCACATGCATCATCACATTGGTATGGTAGATTGGAATTGATTTTCCCTCCACTTCCTGCTCAGCTTTAAAAGCAATTACTTGATATCCCAAAATTTTAGAAAGGTAATCCAAGGGAACGGGATGGGTTCGTTCGGAATAGCAAGCATAAATCACCTTTGAATCATGATCCATCACCATACTTCCAGTACCTTCTAGAAATTGACCATCCTGCTCAAAGAAACTCAAATCAATAATTTCCTGAACTTGGAAACCTGTATTCATGAGCTGTTCAACAATATCTTTCCTACGCTCCAGACGCCGATTCGGAGAAAACATGGGATACAAAATCAATCGCCCATCCGGATGGGTAGAAAACCAGTTATTCGGGAAAATCGCATCGGTTTTCAATGGTTGCTCCGTATCATCGACGACCAGGACTTCAACCCTTTGATCCCGAAGTAAGGCTACAAAACCATCAAATTCCTGTCTTGCCAAAAAGCGAATGACCTGAGAAGGCCGTTCGTCCTGCTGCTGATAAATATTATTGGCCGCCGTATCTGGATTGAATCCAAAATGGGCGGGTCGAACCATCAATATCGTAGAGGTCGTTTGCATATTAATCGTTCGCAGGATAGGTGTACAAAACGGGTGTGATAGAAAATCGTTTTTCAGAAATCGTGTAGAAGGAGTTTCCTCGTGGACTAAAACCAATCGCCTCGCCTTGGGGCTCGGGGGTATAGGGTAATTCAATGGGATCTTTTTGTAAAGCGTCCAAAAGAGATTCTCCAGCTTTACGGTCCCAGTAAAAGATAGACTCGTAATTTTTGATTAGAATCTGTGTGCCATCTGCAGAAATATCACCGGCAGTTGACATGGTGAAAGGCAAATTAAAATGAGAATCCAGCTCAGTCACATCAGGGGAATCAAAAGCCGAAGCTTTAAAACTGTAGAGAGAATTTTTTGAGTCCCGTTTGGACAGGATATACAAGGTTCCGTCCCAAGGATCAACCATTAATGTTTCAGCATCCCGAGCACCTTTTGGATATTCCAATCTGGCTAATTCAACCGAAATAGATGCAGATTGGATTTTTTCAGGTTCAGGAAAACGATAAACTCCTATTTCTCTATGAACCGCTGCATTATCACCAATTTCTCCCACATACACATAGGACTTTCCATCGGGTCCAGGCCCTACAGCAATATCCTCCCAATCCCGATTCTCTACACCCTCCAATTCCAATTTCCCCAATTCATTTCCTAGAGAATCCAACAAATAAACAGCCGCCTCACCTCCACTGTCAGTATGCATGTAAATCAGATTGGGGTGAATCCGGGAGAAGGCCAAACCACTCACCTCCTCCAACAAGGGATTAGAAATAGTAGCTACTGGACAAGCTGCTCGAAAAGGCACCTTAGAACTTTCTCCCTCTTGGGCAAAAACAGCAGTTGCCACCATAGCTATCAAATAGGTAAGCCAAATCTTTTGCATCCTTAAAATTAGGGATATGTGGCAGGTTTTTATTGAAATCAGGTAATTTAAAGCAAAAAACATGGGACCACTTTTAAAAAAAATGAATTTCAGGGAAGGTCAGAAAATTCGGATTTGGAACCTTCCAGAAGAACTTTCCTTTCTCGAAAAGGAATGGGAAGAGCAGGGGTTTTTAGCGAAAGAAAGTGAAAAGCCTGATTTTTTGATTGGCTTTGTCCAGGGTGAGCCAACTATTCGAAAGATTTTTGAAGAAATAAAACCACTAGTCCAAAACGATGAGACGCTTTGGTTTGCCTATCCTAAAGGAAGTTCCAAACGGTATCAGGCTTCCATCAACCGAGACAAAGGATGGAAGGCCTTGGGGGAAGCAGAAATGGAAGCAGTCCGACAAATCTCCATCAGCGAAGACTGGTCAGCCCTGCGTTTTCGAAACGTAAAATTCATCAAAAGCCTAACTAGGAAATTTTCGGCGAAAGATCAATGAATCGCGCCTTGGTGACTTTGGTCTCCAAATAAGAGAAATCAATCACCGTATTTGTTGGTTAAATCTTTCAAATTCAATCCCTTGATCAAGAATTTCTTTAAGCAGCAAATCCGGATTTTTGATATTCTGGATGTACACTGGGAAAGTCCCCGTGTCAGCAAAATGATCAGTAATTTGGTGGTCTTATTTTTTGTAGCGGGGCTCGTTATTGGCCTCTTGAACTATTTAAATATCCCCAATCCCCTCCATCAGGTTTCCTCTTTCTTTGCGATCGAACTGGCTTTCAATGTCCTTTTAATCTTTGAAATCCTTGGATTGATATTCTTGATTCCCCATTCCGTTGCCGATTCGGTAGGCAAGCAATTTGAAATTATTTCCCTATTACTTCTCCGGGATGCCTTTAAAGAGTTTGGGCACTACTTGGGAGAATTGAATTGGGGAATGGATTTCCTTTGGGAATTAGCCCCCATCGTTTCCGACGCCTTTGGAGCCATCCTACTCTTTTTGATTACAGGCCTATTTTACCGCGCCCAACGCCATATTCAAATCACAGGAAACTATGAAGAACAAAGTGGCTTTTCGAATATCAAGAAGCTCATCTCCATCTACCTGACGTTGACTTTTATTGGACTGGGAGCTTATGATTTATTTACTGCTTACCAAACCAACCATTTCAATTATAGCCTGGAGCTGTTCTACACCCTGCTCATCTTCGCCGATGTGTTTATCCTCCTGTTTTCCTTACGCTACACGGCTAAATACCTGAATCTTTTCCGGTATTCTTCCTTCGCGCTTGCGACGATTTTCCTTCGTTTGACGCTCTCTGCTCCTCCCTATTTCAATGTGCTCTTGGCAGTGATTGCAGGGTTGATGGTTTTGGGGGTGACCTTTATTTACAACAGCATGCTCGAAAAATCAAAAGATGGAACCGAGGCGTAAAAAAGTAAGTTGTTGATAGCGAAGCAGAAGTAGTACGAAGAAAAAAACTTGAAGATTTTTTTTGAAAGTGCATTTGGAAAAAATCAGATAGCCTTCTACATTTGCATCACGTTATCGGAAAGCGGTACGGAACACTCCTCCTTAGCTCAGCTGGTTAGAGCACATGACTGTTAATCATGGGGTCCTTGGTTCGAGCCCAAGAGGGGGAGCAAAACAAAAACAGCCTCTAGATTTAATTCTAGGGGCTTTTTTGCTTTAATCCTCTCTCACATAGAATACAGAGAAGAATTGAGCACCATCTTTTTGCCACTCTTTGAATCATGATTTTGTGATTTAGGGTGGCAAATAAGTGATCCAATTTTTAGCACATCTCGAAGGCCATAACACCTCAAAATTATGGCTACAATAATTCTCACACTAAAGAATAAAAAGAGAAAAGACAATACCTATTCCATTGTAATAAGGATTAGGCATGAGGGTAGATTCTTTGACATACTCACTGGGGAGAACGTCCCAAAAAACAAATTTGATAAGAAAAAGGGAGCTGTTCTTGGAAACAGAGCTCTTCAGCTTCATTTGGATGAGCTCAAAGAAAAATATGCAAAACGTTTAAGAGCATTTATCAGTGAGAACATCAACAGACCTTTCAGCTTAGAAGAAATTAAAGCTTTTGTTCTCCGTAAATCAGCAGATGAAATCACTGTGGAGGAATTTTGGAAGGAGAATATTGATCAATTGATCAAATCTGGTCGTGGAGGATCTGCAAGAACTTACAAAAACACACTAAATGTCTTTTCAAAAATAATCAACCTGAAGTGCTCCTTCAGGGCGATAGGTCTCAGAGATCTCCAGAGCGTAGAAAAAGAACTCAGAATACGAGGAAATAAATACAACTCCATCGCAGTCTACATGAGAACCTTTAGAGCGATTTGCAATCGTGCAATTCAATACAATCTGGTAGATTATGAATGGTATCCATTCAGAAAATACAAGATCAAAAAAGAGAAAACAGTGCCAAGAGTACTCTCTTTGGAAGAGATCAAGACCTATTTTCAAACAAAAATAAACAAGGACGACCCCTTATTTAAGGCTTGGAATGTCGGAAAGCTCCTCTTTATGCTTCGAGGGATTAATCTTAGAGACCTACTCTATCTGACTGAGGATAATCTCAGGGCAGGACGGATTATCTACAAGCGTGGAAAAACAGGAAAAATGTATTCTATTATATTGAGCCCTGAGATCGAAAAATGTCTCAAGCTCTTTCAGAATGATAGAAAAACCCTAATGGGGATTATGCTAGATGAATATCTTGAAAATCCTACAAAGTCTCTTCATTCCAGAGCCCAAATAACCAAGCGACTAAACACCAAGCTCAAATTGCTTGGAGAGAGGATGGGGTTCCAAGAGAGGCTTACCACTTATGTCTTTCGATACACCTATGCAAATGTGGCTAGAAAACTGGGCTACAGCAAGGATCTTATCGCTGAGGCTCTGGGTCATGAGTACGGTAACTCGGTGACAGGAATCTATCTGGAGCTCTTTGATCAGGAAACCTTGGACAAAATGGCTGACCACATCCTTCAAGTAGTCACTAATCAAAAAACTTAATCTAATCAGAGTGGTAAAAACTATCTAATCAAAAAAGTTAATCTCAATTTATTTCTAACCAAAAATGTGAAGGCATCCAGAAATGGGTGCCTTTTTCATTTCTAAACAATTAAAACTATGCAATTACGAAAATCAAATCGCTCTCAGGCAAAGATCAGAATCGCTTTGCAGGGCGCAAGTGGAAGTGGTAAAACCTATTCTTCCCTGTTGTTAGCTTATGGGCTTTGTCAGGACTGGAACAAAATAGCAGTCATTGATACGGAGAATCAAAGTGCTGATTTATACTCCCATCTGGGGCATTACAATGTACTAAACCTACTACCTCCATTTAGTCCAGAAAGGTACATAGAAGCAATTGCTACCTGCGAAGCTTCTGGCATGGAAGTAATCATTATTGACAGTCTCTCACATGAATGGGAAGGTGAGGGAGGCATTCTGGACATCCATGGACGAATGGCAGGAAATAGCTTTACCAATTGGGCTAAAATCACTCCTAGACACAATGCATTGGTTCAGAAGATCCTTCACTCACAAGCACACGTAATAACTACTGTTCGAAGCAAACAGGATTATGTCATTACAGAGAAGAACGGGAAGCAGGTGCCTGAAAAGGTAGGGCTAAAAGCCGTACAGCGTGACGGATTGGAATATGATTTCTCCATTGTATTTGAATTGGATATCAATCATCAAGCAGTTTGCTCTAAGGATCGGACACAGCTCTTTGCTCAAAAGATACCTTTTGAAATATCTTCTCTAACAGGGAGTCAGATCAGGGATTGGTGCGAAGGAGGTATTCCTACACATGCATCACCAGTAGATCCGATAGAGAGTAAAATCAAAGCTATCAATACCATTGATGAGCTTAATCGATTCTACAGGGAAACAACCGATAAGAACAGATATTTAGAGGCATTCTCAAGAAGGGCTGAGGAAATTCGAGCTATAAAGCCGAAATTGAATTCAATACCCTTTTGAATGAAATAATAACAACGCAAAGGGACTTATAAAAATCTCTTTGCGTTGGTTTTTATTATATCTATCATTCTCTGTGAGAGATACCGTTAAAAACCCCTCTTCATTTCATTAGTAAAATGATACACCTTCCCCTTACCCAAAATCTCTCAAATTTGGTTAATAAGGAAAAGTACTCGATCCTAATCAAGACAAAACTTATACTTCACGGTACGTCAAAAGCCTAAGCTTTCTACACCCACCTCGGTCTACCCTCTTTATTTCAATATTAATCGAAACGTCCGAGCTGAAGATTTCGACTTTGTCCCAGTTCCTGGAGCTATCGGGGACACCTCACCGCTATTTATTTCTTTTATTTCAAGAATACAGCTACTACCCGACTTCTGACCAGCAGTTTATGGGGATTTCCCATCCGTTCAACAGGTGATTATGCACATGGGTTTTTGGTACACAACTCCATTTCAAAGATACAAATTTTCTGAATTTCCTTCTCTCCAAATTTTGGATTTTTTTTAAAAAAAATATCCTTAAAGACTTATAATAGAGCGTTTTAAACACTTTCTTATTTTATCCATATAATAAAAAACTAATTTTTTTATCAAAAAATTAATTTTGTAATTTATTAAGAAGTACGTATCCGTTATGACCTATTTATCCTTTTTGAAAGGACTTTTCAAAAAGTCTCCATTAATAAATAAATAGCATTAATCGATCACTTTTTTGAAGTCTTTTCATTCAAAATCACAGTAATTTTTCAATTAAACTCTTATTTTTAAGCATTGACTTTTTCAAAAATGTTTCAAGATTTTATCAAAGAAATTCAATCCTCTCCTAGAGAGGACAGCAAGAGGTAGAACATTCTAAGAGATATTCCTTGCACTTTAGTAGAATGATGTACAAAGAAAGGCAAAAATCAGCCTTTAAACGTTTTTAAAAAATTGCCCATAAACAAGAAGTTATACCACAGAAATAAATAACATTAAATGACAAGCATAGCACAAAGACAAGAACTTCAAAATAAAATCTGGAAAATAGCCAATGAGGTACGTGGTTCAGTTGACGGTTGGGACTTTAAACAGTTCGTGTTAGGAACACTTTTCTACCGTTTTATTAGCGAGAATTTCACAAATTACATTGAAGGTGGCGATGAAAGTGTTAATTACCCAAGCTTATCGGATGATGTGATTACACCTGAAATAAAAGACGATGCAATAAAGACAAAGGGTTACTTCATCTACCCAAGTCAGCTTTTTGTGAATGTTGCCAAAACTGCCTACACGAACCCAAATCTTAATACGGACCTAAAAGCAATTTTTGATTCTATTGAAAGTTCAGCAAATGGGTATCCATCTGAGCAGGACATAAAAGGATTGTTTGCAGACTTTGACACTACCAGTTCAAGACTTGGAAATACTGTAGAGAACAAAAACAATCGTTTAGCTGCTGTTATAAAAGGTGTAGCTGAGTTGAATTTTGGAAATTTTGAAGACAACCAGATTGACTTATTTGGGGATGCTTATGAATTCCTAATCTCTAATTATGCAGCCAATGCTGGAAAATCAGGTGGTGAGTTTTTTACACCACAACACGTTTCCAAACTCATTGCACAATTGGCGATGCATGGTCAGAAAACTGTAAATAAAATTTATGACCCAGCAGCAGGTTCTGGTTCCTTGCTTTTGCAAGCAAAAAAACACTTTGATAATCACATTATTGAGGAAGGATTCTTCGGGCAAGAAATAAACCACACTACCTACAATCTTGCTCGTATGAATATGTTCTTGCACAACATCAATTACGACAAGTTTCATATTGTTCTGGGTGATACCCTTCGAGAACCTCATTTAGGTGATGAAAGGCCATTTGATGCGATAGTTTCCAATCCGCCTTACTCAGTAAAATGGATTGGAAGCGATGATCCAACCATGATCAATGATGACCGCTTTGCTCCTGCAGGTGTTTTGGCTCCAAAGTCTAAGGCCGACTTTGCATTCGTATTGCATGCACTTAGCTATCTGTCAAGTAAAGGACGGGCTGCCATTGTCTGCTTCCCAGGCATCTTTTACCGTGGTGGTGCAGAGCAAAAGATTAGAAAATACTTAGTCGACAATAACTATGTAGAAACAGTTATATCATTAGCTCCAAACCTATTTTATGGCACTCCAATAGCGGTCAACTTATTGGTGCTATCCAAACATAAAACAGAAACAAAAACTCAATTCATTGATGCAAGCGGTGAAGATTTCTTCAAAAAAGTAACCAACAACAATGTGATGACAGAAAAGCACATTGCCAAGGTTTTGGAAATATTCGCAAACAAAGAGGAAATCCCTCATGTGGCATGCTCTATCGATAATACTAAGATTGAGGAAAATGAATATAATCTTTCAGTAAGCTCTTATGTTGAAGCGAAGGATAATCGAGAAAAGGTCAACATTATTGAGCTGAATAAAGAAGTAGACCAAACTGTAAAGAAGATAACCAAACTACGTGCGGATATTGAAGCAATAATAAAAGAGATTGAAGCATGAGTTTTTTAAACCAATTGTTAAGAGGCAAAAAGGTTGAGTGGCAGCCTTTAGGTGATATCACCAATTACGAACAGCCTACAAAGTATCTAGTAGAATCGAAAAATTACAGTAACAAGTTTAAAACACCCGTTTTAACTGCTGGAAAAACATTTATACTAGGATACACAGACGAAACGGAAGGGATTTACAAAGCTTCTGAAAACCCCGTCATAATTTTTGATGATTTTACAACCGCAAACAAATGGGTTGATTTTGACTTTAAGGCAAAATCTTCTGCCATGAAGATGATAACTTCAAAAGACGAGGGTAAAGTCTTGTTAAAGTATATATTCTACTGGCTTAATTCACTCCCGAGTGGTTTGGTTGAAGGCGATCACAAGAGACAATGGATTAGTAAATACTCAATGAAATTATTTCCAATACCAGAACTAAAAATCCAAAAAGAGATCGTTCGAATTCTCGATTCATTTACAGAGCTTACCACAGAGCTTAACGCAGAGCTTACCGCTCGGAAGCACCAATATAGTTACTATAGAGAACAATTATTCATTTTTGAGGAATCAGAAGTTAAAAAGGAAAAATTAGGGGAAATTGGCGAATTCCAAAGAGGTAAACGCTTTGTTAAAACTGATCTAATCTCTGAAGGAGTTCCTACAATTCATTACGGTGAAATGTACACACACTATGGTACTTGGGCGAATGAAACCATATCATTTGTAAGCGAAGAACTAGTCAATAACAAAAAGCTAAGAGTTGCTGAAAAAGGTGATGTTGTTATTGTAGCAGCAGGTGAAACTATCGAAGATATTGGCATGGGAACAGCTTGGTTAGGAGATGAAGGCGTTGTTATTCACGATGCTTGTTTTTCTTTCAGAAGTTCATTAAATCCAAAATATGTAGCCTACTATACGCGCACACGTCAGTTCCATGATCAGATAAGAAGGCATATATCTTCTGGAAAAATTTCTTCCATCAATTCTAAAGGATTGAGTAAAGTATTAATTCCTGTTCCCTCAAAGGAAGTACAAGAACGAATTGTTTCAATCTTGGACAAATTTGATGTTCTCACTTCTTCAATCAGTGAAGGCCTACCAAAAGAGATTGAATTAAGACGAAAGCAGTATGAGTATTACCGTGAAATGTTATTAAGCTTTCCTAATTAAAATGCAGAGGTTTAATATGGGAAAGTCATTAACAGAAATAGCAACTGAGTTAAGGGATACAAATAAAAAAGTGCAGTTAATCTATGCGTTTAACGGTTCAGGAAAAACACGCTTATCCCGAAAGTTCAAAGAATTGATTGCACCCAAAGATTCTGATGCCGAAGACGAATCAGGTATCAAGGTACTTTACTACAATGCTTTTACAGAAGATTTATTCTTTTGGGACAATGATTTGGATAACGATACTGACAGGAAGTTGAAAATCCAGCCCAATAGCTACACTAATTGGATACTTAAAGAACAAGGTCAAGAACCTAATATATCAGCCCATTTTCAACGGTACACAAATGATAAATTGACTCCAAATTTCAACGAAGAATTTTCAGAAGTACGATTCTCATTTGAAACTGGTGACGATTCAGATTCTGAGTATGTGAAAATTTCCAAGGGAGAAGAGAGTTGCTTTATCTGGAGTATTTTTTACAGCCTTTTAGAGCAAACCATTGATATTTTGAACGAAGCAGAGGTGTCTGAGCGAGAAACGGATCAATTCAATGATTTGCAGTATATATTCATTGACGACCCAGTAAGCTCTTTAGATGACACCCACCTTATTGAATTGGCTGTCGATATTGCTATGCTAATTAAGTCGAGTACTTCTGATTTAAAATTCATCATCACCACACACAACCCATTATTCTACAATGTGCTCTTCAATGAATTTAATAGGGTGAAAGATACTAGGAAATGGCGTTTAGAAAAATTAATTGATGGGACTTTTTCTCTTGCAGATCAACCAAAGGATTCCCCTTTTTCATACCACTTATTTCTCTTAGCTGAACTTGAAAAAGCAATAGAATCAGGAGAAATTCAAAAATACCATTTTAATTTTTTGCGGAATATATTTGAGAAAACCTCTACTTTTCTTGGCTTCAATAATTGGGAAGAATTACTACCAAGAGATGCTCGTGAAGCATATTACAACCGCATTATCAATTTATCCAGTCATTCCAAACACCATGGAGAAGAGGTTTCAATTTTGGACGAAAATGACAAACGAGTATTGGGTTACCTTGTTAGGGAAATAATCATAAAAATATACCGCTTTAAACCGTCTAATACAGAAGTTGTAAATCAAGAGAATGTCGCAGTATAAAACCATAGCGGAATCGAATAACTTCATCGTCTTAGAAAAATACAAGAAGTATTCAGAAGCTCATGGAGCTCCCGCAACTTATCAAACCGAATCAGCACTTGAGCGCGAGTTCATCCAAGATTTAGTAAATCAAGGTTATGAAAATCCCAAAAACATAACCACACTGGAAGCAATGTTGGCAAATGTTAGAGTGCAACTACAAGCACTTAACGACATGGAGTTTAAAGATGGTGAGTGGGCTCGTTTTGTAGAGGAGTATTTAGACAAACCAGGAGAAAGTATCGTAGATAAAACCCGAAAAATACACGATAATTATATCTATGATTTTGTATTTGATGATGGACATATCCAGAACATCTATTTGGTAGATAAAAAAAACATCATTCGAAACAAAGTACAGGTAATATCACAATTCGAGCAGAAAGGAACACATTCCAATCGATATGATGTAACAATTTTAGTGAATGGTTTGCCTCTTGTGCAGGTAGAATTAAAAAAGCGGGGAATTGCAATCCGTGAGGCTTTTAATCAAGTACATCGTTACAGCAAAGAAAGCTTCAATAGTGAAAACTCATTGTTTAAATATTTACAGGTATTCGTCATTTCAAATGGTACTGATAGCCGCTATTTTGCCAATACAGTAAAACGAGATAAGAACAGCTTTGACTTCACCATGAATTGGGCAAAGGCTGATAATTCTTTGATTAAAGATTTAAAGGATTTCACAGCTACATTTTTTCAGAAACATACAATTTTAAATGTACTGCTAACCTATTCGGTTTTTGATGTGAGTAACACGCTGCTCATAATGAGGCCATATCAAATTGCAGCAACTGAACGGATTTTATGGAAGATTAAGAGTTCATTTGAAGCGAAAAAATGGTCAACAAATGAAGGTGGCGGTTATATTTGGCACACCACAGGTTCAGGTAAAACGCTAACTAGTTTCAAGGCAGCGAGACTCGCTACTCTACTTGACTTTATTGACAAGGTCTTCTTTGTAGTAGACCGTAAGGATTTGGACTTTCAAACCATGAAAGAGTACCAAAGGTTCTCACCTGATAGTGTGAATGGTTCAGAAAGTACTGCTGGTTTAAAGCGGAATATTGACAAGGATGATAATAAGATCATAGTAACCACCATTCAAAAACTGAACAACCTCATTAAAAGTGAGGGTGATTTGCCCGTTTACCAAAAACAAGTTGTATTCATTTTTGATGAAGCACACCGTTCTCAATTCGGTGAAGCTCAAAGGAACCTAAAGAAAAAATTCAAAAAGTTTTATCAGTTCGGTTTTACTGGAACACCAATTTTTCCAGAAAATGCTTTGGGATCAGAAACAACGGCAAGCGTTTTTGGAAGGGAGTTGCACTCCTACGTCATTACAGATGCAATCAGAGATGAGAAAGTTCTGAAATTTAAGGTGGACTATAATGATGTTCGCCCACATTTTAAGGGTATAGAAACAGAGGTTGATGAGAAAAAATTAAGTGCAGCAGAGAACAAGAAAGCGTTACTACATCCTGTTCGTATTAAAGAGATTTCTCAGTACATCCTACAGAATTACAGACAGAAAACACACAGAACTAAGGGAGGTAACAGTGGTTTTAATGCCATGTTTGCTGTAAGCAGTGTGGATGCAGCTAAATGCTATTATGAGGAGTTGAACTTTCTTCAAAAAGAAAGTGAAAAGCCTTTGAAAATAGCTACCATCTTTTCTTATGCAGCCAACGAAGAACAAAATGCAATTGGTGAGATTGTTGACGAAACCTTTGAGCCTTCAGCAATGGATCAAAGTGCGAAAGAGTTTTTGACCAAAGCTATCAATGATTATAACGCCATGTTCAAAACTAGTTTTGGGGTTGAAAGCAAAGAATTCCAAAACTACTATCGTGACCTTGCGAAACGAGTGAAGAATAAAGAGGTTGACCTTATTATCGTAGTAGGTATGTTCCTTACAGGTTTTGATGCACCTACTATGAACACATTGTTCGTCGACAAGAATCTTCGTTATCATGGTTTAATGCAAGCATTTTCGCGCACCAATCGTATTTATGATGCCACAAAGACCTTCGGAAATATTATCACTTTTAGAGATTTAGAAAAAGCAACTGTAGATGCCATAACACTATTTGGAGATAGCAACACAAAAAATGTAGTACTAGAAAAAAGCTACAAGGAATATTTAGAAGGCTTCACAGACATTTTAACAGGAGAAGCACGTAGAGGTTACGTTGAAGTCGTAAAAGAGCTTAATGAGAAATTTCCTAATCCTGAAGATATAGCTACTGAAAAGGATAAAAAGGACTTTGTAAAACTGTTTGGTGAGTATTTACGAGTAGAAAACATACTTCAGAACTATGATGAGTTCACTAAATTAAAAGCACTTCAAACAATAGATATTAACGATCCAGAAGCTTTAGAAGCGTTTAAGGAAGATCATTTCGTTACTGACGAAGACATTTCGGCCATGCGAAAGATTGAATTGCCTGCTGAGCGAATAATTCAGGATTATCGCTCAACATATAATGATATTCGTGATTGGTTAAGAAGGGAGAAAAGCGGTAAAGAACCAGAAGAATCAACAATTGATTGGGATGATGTTATTTTTGAAATAGATCTTCTGAAATCACAAGAAATAAATCTTGATTACATCCTTGAATTAATCTTTGAACATAATAAGAAAAACAAGGATAAAGCCTCATTGATTGAGGAAATCCGAAGAGTTATTCGTGCGAGTATTGGTAATAGAGCTAAAGAAAGTTTAGTGGTAGACTTTATCAATGCAACCGAACTTGACTCCATCCAGGATAAAGCAAGCATTATTGATGCTTTCTTCACCTATGCACAAGAACAACAGAAATCTGAGGCAACTGAGTTAATAAAAGGTGAAAATCTTAATGAGGAGGCCGCAAAGCGATATATCTCTGCTTCTCTAAGACGAGAATACGCAAGCGAAAACGGAACAGAACTCAATGCGCTCTTGCCGAAAATGAGTCCGTTGAATCCTCAGTATTTGACAAAAAAACAAAGTGTATTTCAAAAGATATCTTCGTTTGTGGACAAGTTTAAGGGAGTTGGAGGACAAATTTGATTACGCAAACCATAGAGTTTAAATTAGGATTGATTGGACGATAAGAGAAAAAGTTCAAGTTTAAATGCGTATTGCTGTTGAGCGAATTCTTAGAAAGCATGGCTATCCTCCAGATATGCAAGAAAATGCCACAGAGACCGTAATAGAACAAGACAAGATGATGGCAACTTGGATAAATAAAGAACCTAAAAATTATCAGTTGCCACCAAGTGGAGAATTGGGGATTGCTGCGGTCAATAGTTAAATATTCATATCATAAAACCATAATTAAATATGGAGTCTACTTATTACTATTTAGATGGAATAGAAAGACGTGGACCTTATACCGCCTCTGAAATAAAATCGCGTAAACTAAATATTGAAACGTTAATACTTAAAGATGGTGAGAACAAATGGGAGCCTCTAGAAAAATTTGAAGAACTCCTTGAAAAAAAATTTGATTCGGATAAAATAAAAGAGAAGGATAATGAGGTATTAATAACAACTGACACTTCTGAAAAACAAGAAAATAAAATTAGAATACCAAAAATACTATTTTGGTTTTTGGGTGTCCTTGTTTGTTTATTTATTTCATATTTCGTGATAGATTCTCAAAAAAGCGAGGATCTAGCTGAATTTAATAAAAAGATTGACCTCGTTTTTGAGGGTAAATCATCAATCTCTGATTACGATTTGAAAGGTACAAAAGGTAAGATGTATGATGTTGAGTTATCTACGTTTTTTCAGTATTATTCTAACTTGAAAAATGATCCTGGAGAAAAAACAGTGGTTCATACTAGTGAACATCTTATAGGTTTTAAAGATGATCCTAATGTTGATGAAGAACAATGGGATTACATTTCAAAATTTGTGGAATATTATGAAGCTGAGAAATTTTCTGGTTTCTCAACTTATAAATTGAATAAAGAATCTGAAATATTTTCGATAACTTATTGTTGGTCTGGAGATATGGCATACAGTATTGGGGAATTCAAAATTCTACCAGGTTACAAATCCCCATATTTTAGTGTGCCAGATTCTAAGGTTTCAACTTTTAGAGACCCAATTCATGTAGCTTATGAAAAGACTGCTAAATTTTTAATTGTAGAAAATGAAGATAATTCATATTCTCAAGGTTCTTTATCAAAGATTTCTGATTTTCCTTACCTCAAGTCTGAATTTTATGAGATAGAACAGCAATTTCCAAAGTACTATCGAGGAATTGATACTGTTCATGTTCAATTTAAAGATTATACAAGCTACTTACTTGATACAGATAAAATTTCAAAGAACACTAGTAGAAATGATAGTAAGGTTTTCAATGACGAATGGACGGTTTGGTATAAATGTTATACAAATCGATACTATATTTCTGAGATTGAAAATATTTTTTATAAAAAGGTCTTAATATATTTTTCTATTTCCTCCTTATTATTTTCGGCTATATTCTATTTTTTCATTAATCGTAAAAAAATTCAAGTGGTTTAGTTTGATTAGGAATGAAACAAATCAATGAAAATTAAGCTTACATCCTGTTGATAACCCCTCCCATGATTGAGGCCGTTTGGGTACTCCCCACGGTTATGTTTCACCAAAACAATTTTCAATCATGGAACAGTTGTTTCCCATTATTCAAAATGGAGGAGCGATGAAGAAAGAATCGCTACCCCGAAAACCATTCATTGAGGCAAATAGCCTAGAAGTTCAACTCCATCATCTGGAACACGATTGTATTATCCCAGTCTTTGCAAAGGATAATGAACGGACGATTTCCCACCAAGAATTCATTGATATTGCTATGCTAGCCACTTCTGATGCCTTGGGAGGAATCTATCTGGAACATCCAGAAATCAGGGTGAGTCACGAGATCAAAGGAAGAACGCCTGAGGCCATCCACAAGCCTGCTAAGGAGCTCTTTGATCACGAGAAAACCATCTACTATGAGCGCATGGCTTTTATCGCTAGAATTCCATCCATTGAGGAAGAAATCAACGGCAATTCATTGGCGCTCACTATCGGAGGAGTTAGAAGCTACAATCTGGAAAACCTCTTCAATAAGAAGTCCATGGAAAAGTTCAAGTTCTTTATTGGTTTTCAGAATTTAGTTTGTTGCAACCTCTGCATTAGTACAGATGGAATCCAAACAGAACTGAGAGCATCTTCGGTGAAGGAGCTTTATGGAAAAATCTTTGAGCTGGTTAAACAGTTTCAGGTTGACCAGTTGCTGGGCCAGCTCTATGATCTCACTCAGCACAGCTTAACAGAGCACCAATTTGCCCAACTAATAGGACGATGCAGATTATACCAGCATCTCCCAAAAGAACAAAGAAAGGCAATCCCTGTTCTCGAATTCAACGACGGGCAATTCAACACAATAGTAAAAGATTATTACAAGGATGAAAGCTTCTGTAGGAATGATTCTGGAGAAATCAATCTTTGGAATCTCTACAACCTGTTCACTCAGGCTAACAAGAGCTCATACATCGATACATTCTTAGACAGAAACCTCAATGCCCTACAACTTTCAACAGGAGTTGTAAAGGCTCTGAAAAATGAAAATTCTGGGTACGAGTGGTTTCTTTCTTAAGTTAAAACAGGCCTTTGCGTGCTATAAAAGTGATCCTCATTCTGATTCCTGACCTTAACTTTCTGATAGTGAGCCAGCTCAGCTGGTTAGAGCACATGACTGTTAATCATGGGGTCCTTGGTTCGAGCCCAAGAGGGGGAGCAAAACAAGAAAGAGGTCATTTTGACCTCTTTTTTCGTTTAAAACCTATTCTCTTTCATTTAAACGAGGTTTTTGTGGTTGCAACTTTTTAAAACTAATTCATCTCCAAAGAGATATCCAACAAATAAAGAATTAAGTGATTTTTTGTGCCACTTTGTGTCGCCAGAAAAGTTAAGTATACCTTCTATCATCTTTTTCCCCTACCTTGAATAAGGTAAATTAAAATAGAAACAGGACTTTAAGGGATTTTCGGAGCCATAATCTATCTCAGCGTGGGATTGATTTAGATCTAAATTGAGACTAAAGGGATGAGATATTTATTGTCGATTCCCTAATATAAAAAATCATTGTAATAGCCAGAGTATTTTAATCCAACCATTAGGAAGTGTTTACAATTTGGATTTAAAAGTCATGAAAAAAGTCACCTCAGAGTTTGAATTTTATGATCGAAAAATTATGCGGGGCATGGGTTCGTCAAAGATCGAAGAGCTTAATTGTTGCTACCAACTATTGTTTAACCCATTCTGCCGTGAGTTTACATTTCCAAGCAGTCAGAAAAAACTCAACATTTAACAAATAGGACGATACACTTTAAAGAAACGACAATCTTACTTTGATGAAAAATAGAATATGAGAGAAACAGTTTTTGAGGTTTTATCAGAAGGTGGAAGTTTGACAATCGAACGCAATCGAGATCGAAACGGAGAGAAATTCATTTACCATCACAATGAAATGGATTTGACTGATGAAGGATTAGAAGTAAACGAAAAAGGCGAATACGGTAGATTTGACCAACCTTTTCAACTAATCAATTCAAAATATCCTTGGTTTAGATTTCATCTAACAAAACTTCACGAAGATTTCAGAGACTACGTTTTGTCTGAACTCATCACCACTCTGAACGAACAAGGAATATTACCCGATGATCTTCGTTATTCAAAACAAGATTTAGAAAATTCATTAAACGCTAAATTTGAATTTGGAAATGCGCCTTTAAGGAACGGACTACAAAATATAAAAGTCAAGAACTTAATTGAGGTTACTGAATACGATTATCAAGAATTCACCGAGCAATACGCTCAAGAAATTGGACAGAAATTTAAACTTCGAGGCAAATACAAAATGTGGGTAGAAGAGCAACCATTTTATCCCGAAAATATGGAAGTATTGAACGAATCCAACAATTTTGAAACCGTTGGAAAACTTGAAGTAAGCGGAAATACGATTCTGATCAAAAACGAATTTGGACAAATTGAGTTCGCTTTTCCGTCAGACAAATTTTTTGTTTCAACAACACCCATTTTAAGCAAATCAAAAGGTTGGTTCTATAAAAGCATTTAATATGACTAACAATAAACTTTCTAAAGGAATTACAGGAATTGCAGGAGAATACTATGCTGCTGCTGAACTTTCAAGACGTGGATTTATGGCGTCCATTACTCTACGAAACAACGAAGGTGTTGATATTTTGGCTCTTGATCCAAATGGATTAAAAACTTTTGCAATTCAAGTAAAAACAATCCAAAACGGAAATAAAAAATGGCCGTTAAATAAGAAGTATGAACGTGAAAAAAGAAAAAATTTATACTACATCTTTGTAATGCTAAAATCCGAATTTGAAAGGCCAGAATTTTACATTGTTCCCGGTGACGAATTGGCTGAAAATATCAAAAACAATCATCAAACCTGGCTGAATGCACCTGGAAGAAACGGACAACCCCATAAGGATAATGATATTAGGATATTTAGAGACAACGTAGATTTTTATAAAGAAAAGTGGGAGTTATTGCAATAAGAAATAAATCTCAAATTAATGACTATGAAAAAAAAGAATAGAGAACCAGAAAATGAAGAAGATAGGGAATTAAAAAGTGCCAATGATAAGGAGTTGTTTAGAGCCTATATAAACTCTTTCCTTTCCCCTGATAAGGATGAGCACATTTCTTTAGAAGATGATTCTTTCTTCGAAAAAATATACGGAAAAGAAGGATATCAGAAAATGAAAGCTAGTCTTGCTGAAAGACTTAAAAATGTAAAATAAGTGCTTAGGTTCAAGCTAAAATAATTTGAATTCATTTTAATGATAATCCCTTTTCAACTTCCTTCAATCATAAAGGAAGAGTATTCCGGTTGCAACTATCGTTGATAGGGGGAGCCAGTTTAAAAAAGAGGTCAAAGACGACCTCTTTTTTCGTTTAAAGCCTCTCCAGTTTCGTTTAATCGGACTTTTTCAACGGCTGCAGCTTTTTTATAACTCACAACTCAAGAAAAAGACCGAGCTGCAGCTGAAAATTATAATTGATTGATTATCAATCAAAAACTAAGCTAAATGAAAATAGAGCCTTTTCGTTTTTTTACGTAAAGAATGAGCTTTTTAAACCAAGAGCGTCTTTTTAAGATTTTCTAATTAATCATTTCCGAACGGGTCTCTAAGGCTATCACCCAAGTTATAAGGAATGTAAACACCTTCTTTCCGAAACCTTTCCCTGTTATCAAGATGAAAAGACAATAGTCGCTTCACTCGATATTCCAGATCAGGATCTGTATTTTGATCCATAAATTCATCAAATTCAGACTGAGTCAATGAGAAGTAGTGTAAAGCCAATTTCTTTCGCCCAATTTTTATTCTGGCTTGAAATTAAAGGCAATCCTCATGAAAGCTAGTATTCCAATCGTATGGAAATCTGAGAATTACAATGTTCATTTTTTCCATTTTTTTAGCCAAAAACTTCAGGAAGTTTTATCTTGAAAGG
Source organism: Algoriphagus sp. (assembly GCF_013373065.1). GTDB lineage: Bacteria > Bacteroidota > Bacteroidia > Cytophagales > Cyclobacteriaceae > Algoriphagus. Next base: position 29,947 of record NZ_JABXIN010000007.1, on the reverse strand, counting down.
TCTTCAACAGCTAATACTTATTTCCAGAGCACTTTTTTAGTGTTCTTCACCATTGGATGAATCAACGCTCCATCGCCGTACTTCCTTTTGACAATCTCAGTTCTGACCTGGAAAACGAGTATTTTTCCGACGGAATAGCTGAGGAAATCATCAACGCACTCAGCAAAATCCAAAGTTTAAAAGTCATTGCTCGAACTTCCTCCTTTGCATTCAAGGGTCAAAAAATAGACGTTCGTATCATCGGAAATAAGCTGGGGGTTTCCTCTGTCATCGAAGGAAGCATCCGAAAAGCAGGAAACCGGGTTCGAATTGCCGTGCAACTCATCCGAACGGACAACGGATTTCACATCTGGTCCGAGACTTTTGACCGGACGCTGGAGGATATCTTCGATTTGCAGGATGAAATCAGTTTGTTGGTCGCAGACCGAATCCGGGAGAATTTTGGACACTTGGAAATCGAGGATCACCTAGTCACTGCTCATACCAAAAACTTTGAAGCTTATTCCCTATACCTGAAAGGTCGCTTCCATCAGCTTCGTTGGAATTTTAATGAATTTGATGATGCCATTGAGGCTTTTGAGAAAAGCACCCAGTTAGACCCCATGTTTTATCAACCCCATTTTGGATTGGTTCAATGCTATGGGCTAAAAGCCTCCTGGGGTGCAATGGATAAAGAGGAAGGCCTAAAAAAGGCAGATTACCATTTGAAAGAAGGGGTTCGAATAAACAATCAAACTACTGAAGCTCATTTTGCTTTAGCAACAAAGTCACTTTGGGTCAATTGGAATCCATATGAAGCCTTGGACCGCCTAAAATTAGCCTTATCTATCAATCCCAACGATCCAGAATCTCTGGAATCTGCTGCCGAAGCTCACATTGCTTTGGGACAATTTGACGAGGCTGAAAATTTCATAAAGAGCGCATTAGATGTCAATCCGCTCTCTGCTAATCACCACTTTACCATAGGCAACATTTACTACTTGCAAAAAGATTTTTCTACCGCTTTGACTCACTTTCAAAAGTCCCTTGAAATAGACCCAACCTGGGAATTTTCAATCCAAGTGAGTGCGCTATGTTATATTTTTTTGAATGATAAAAAAAACCTAGATGAGCTCCAGAATAATTATCCTAATTTGACAGAAGCCTACTTATTCCCTCATTTGTTCCATGCATTAAATAATGGAAAGCCTATAGACCTGAAGCAATTACCAAAATCCGAGGACATTTATTTCCCCTGGTCACTTTGGAAGCTCATTTATGCAGAAGAAAAAGAGGAAGCCTTTGACTACTTGCTCACCCAACTGGAAGTGAAGCGAGGTCAATATTTAAATTTTCTTCAGGAACCATTAAATCACCCGATCACTCGATCGGAAGAATTCCAACCGCTCATTCCCCAAGTATTTGATCAACCAAGTGCCCAATCCCATTCTAAAAATAAAGGTCCTTCCAATATTCTCATCTCTGAAAAAGAACAACAGGACTATTTATTAAAACTCAAAAACCTGATGCAAGGAGAGCATCTTTACACCAAAGAAAGCCTGACTCTTCGAAACTTGGCAGAAGCAATAGACTTACATCCAAATCGTCTTTCTTGGCTGATAAAAGAAGCAATCGGAAAAAACTTCAATGAATATATCAATGGATTTCGAGTTGAGGCTTTTAAAAAGAAAGCGTTAGATCCATCTTATCATCACTATACGCTACTAGGGATAGCCTATGAATGTGGGTTCCGTACCAAATCAGTTTTTAATGATTTTTTTAAAAAGTCAGAGGGATTGACTCCATCGGCCTGGCTTAAAAAACAAAGAAAGTAACCGCATAAATCTTTTTAAAAAGGTCTGAAATTTCATTTTCGGTCGCCTGCCTACTTTTTCCTTCGAAAATTTACACTCAAATATTACCCTGGTTTCTTTTTGGCTCAGTCTGTTAAAAAGGTGATCTAAAAAGTCAAAATCACTGATTTTACTCGAGGTAAATTAAACTCAAAAACTAAGGCACTCCACTATGAAAAAGACAATTTTATTAATTGCACTACTCCTGCTACAAGTAAGCGTATATGCTCAATTAGCCAATAAAATTGAATTAACATCAGACGATCAGCTCTTAGGGCTTGGTAGGCAGTATATACTCTATTCAGAAATTCTTGAAGAGGATCGCCCTTTCATTATTTCACTTCCAATAGGCTATGAAAAAAGTCAGGGAGGCTATCCGGTACTGTATGTTCTGGATGGGCTGGCAAACATTAAGCACACGGTCGGAACTGTAGAGATGCTAAGCGAATCAGGCCTGATCCCGCCGATGATTATTGTTGCAATAGAAAGCCTTGACCGAGCAAGAGATCTGACGCCATCCCATGCTGGGGAAAATGCTTTCGGAGGCTCAGGAAATACAGGGATTTCTCAAAGCGGAGGAGCTCCTGCTTTCCTGGAATTTTTGAGCAAAGAACTCATTCCATATGTAGATAATAACTTCCGGACACATCCCTTTCGGGTATTGGAGGGGCATTCATTCGGTGGCTTATTCGGTGTATTCGCATTAATGGAGAGTCCAGAAACCTTCGATGCTTTCATTGTCCAGGCACCGGCACTTTGGTGGAATCAAGAGGAAATGACGCAAAAAGCCAAAGAGTTTTTCATCGAAAACACTCAATTAAACAAATCTGTTTACTTCGGTATCGGTGGTGGTGACGGTTGGGGAATGCGACAGGAACTCCTTCGCTACGTGGACGTAATCAAGCGAAATACACCGGAAAATTTTATTTGGAGACATGAAGAAGTAGGTGATGAAGAGCATGATGCTTCACGTCTACTACTCCATTATCATGGCCTTAGATTTTTATTTTCTGACTTAGCACTTTCCAATGATTTAAAAACCAACTATTCTGATGAGGCCTTCCTTTGGGGAGAAGAAGCGTTAATGGCTAAATACGGTGAGAATACCAAAAGGCCAGCCGGCGATTATATCAAGCTGGTAATGGAAATGGAAAAAATGAATAAACTAGAAAGTGCCATCACCATACTTCAACGAGCGACCGAGGCCTATCCAAACTATATTGGAATTTTAAGCTATTTGGCTCAACTGTATGAGAAATCCGGGCAGATAGAAGAATCAATCAATACTTATAATTCAGCAATTAAAGTTTCCTACCAATATAAACTCGGTCAGGAAGCTGACTTTCAAATGGAGATAGACCGCCTTATCAAAATAATCTCGGAATGAAAAAAACTGCAGAAATCGTACTAATAGCCTTATTTTCTCTGATCATTGTTTTTCACTTTATGATCATTTTCTCAATAATCCCCTATACAATCGTGTGGGGTGGACGCCTAATCAGTTCGGGCCAAATGATCATTTTCGAATCCATTTCCATTTTACTAAATGGATTCTTTCTGGCTATCATATTGATTAAAATAGGCTATTTAAAAGTAAACATCCCCTCCAAGGTCATTAGGAGTATCCTTTGGGGGATGCTGATCCTATTTTTGCTAAATACGCTCGGAAATCTAGCCTCAGAAAGTGGATTTGAAAAGCTCGTTTTCACTCCCTTGACACTCGTAATCTCTCTATGCCTTATCATCTCCTTATTCTCAAAACCAAACGAAACGAGGCTAGCTCATGATGATGCTTTGAAGAGTTGAAAGAAAAAAGAAAACTCTATGTCAGGACAATTTTTAATTATTTAGATAAGAGTCTGGAATTTCATTTTCGGTCGTTCTGTCAAGGTTTTCTTGGAATCTTTGCCGACATAGCAAAAGCACAATGACACATGAAGTTCAGAATAGCCTACAAAAAAGACCTTGAATTCATCGTGTCCTTACTAGCCAATGACAATCTTGGAAAACTACGTGAGGACTTTAGAATTCCCCTACCCGCTTGCTACCAAGATGCTTTTGATCAGATTCAAAATGATAAGAACCAAGAGCTGGTAGTCATGGAAGATTCGAAGAATCAAATAATCGGGACATTTCAACTCTCATTTATCCCATACCTCACCTACCAAGGTGGAATCCGAGCACAAATCGAAGCTGTTCGCATCCATAAAGATCATAGAGGCCAAGAATTGGGTTCTAAAATGCTCGAATGGGCAATTGATCGAGCCAAGGCGAAGGGAGCGCATGTACTTCAACTTACAACCGATAAAAGGAGGCCTGAAGCGCTTCGCTTTTACGAAAAAATGGGTTTTGAGGCCTCCCATGAGGGCATGAAGCTTCATTTCAAAAAACTCAAATAGAAGAATCATAAAAATAATTCTAAGAGAAAAATTTTCCTTTTAGGGATCTATAATCAATGCTTTAGAAGAAATCTCAATACGATAAAAGAGTAGATTCTTTGTAGACTCAAAAAATGAATAATGACTTCCACACACCTAAAATTCAATCTTTTAATTATCGCTTTTACGCTACTGCTAGCGACCTCCTGTGTGGACCCAGACACTTACCAGGGACCTGATTCTAAAAGCTACTTGATGATCCCGGATTTTGAGTTTGAATCAAAATTAATTGAGTTGGGAATAGACACAGAAGGCCTGATAGATCAAAAAATTTTAAAAACTGATGCCAAGAAGGTCACACATTTGAATTTTAATGAATCAAGTAACCCTGGAAGGATTCGTGATTTTTCAGGTTTGGAAGAATTTGAAAACATCACCTTCCTAGCCGCATCTGGACAAGAAATTGAGAATATTGACCTGTCAAAAAATATCCTTCTAGACACCCTGCTATTAGATGGGAACTTCCTGACTAATATCGACATAAGCAACAATCCAAACTTGCTTCTTCTCGACCTCAAGAACAACGGTTTGGAATCTTTCAAAGGCCTATCAAAGGCCAAAAATCTAATCACCTTAAATCTGTCATTTAATCATCTTAAGGAAATAAGAATTGATAATCAATCAGTTGAAAACCTGTTCATTACCGATAACCAATTAAACTCAGTTGATATTCGAGCTGCCATAAATCTTAAAAGTTTGCTCGTGACAAGTAATCTTTTGGAGGATTTGAACCTAAGTTTTAATCAAAAGCTGGAGACCTTGATCATTTCCAATAATAAGCTCTCCTCCATATCCCTGGAATCCAACCCACTGCTGAGGCACTTATACATTTCCTCAAATACCCTCTCGGGTCTAGATATAAGCCATCATCTTTATCTAACGAGCATAAGAGCAGATCGAAATCCAAAATTGACATGTATAAAAATTAATGAGAATCAAGAAATCCCTAGTATCTCAATATCAGATTACCAGCAATTGAGCTCTGAATGTGATTAAAACCAACCCTGAATTTAGTATGAAATCAATCATGGTAAGGAATTCAAAATCTTTTGGCAGCTCAGTATTCAGAAAAACTCAGACTATAAATTATTCCACTTAAATATCGAATTGAAAAATGCGTAAAATCATAATTTTACTCTTGACCACAACCTTGCTTTATTCATGTGATAGGGGCTCAAGCTCTAAACCTTCGAATGATGCTTTCAATAAATCAAAGTTGGATAGCTTATTGAATTTGCTTCATGAGAATGACAAATTCATGGGAACCGTTACGCTGAGTCAAAAAGGAGATGTTGTATACTCCAAAACAATTGGATTTGACGATTTGGAATCCAAAAAGAAGTCAACAACGAATACCAAATATAGAATTGCCTCAACATCCAAGATGTTTACTGCTACCTTGATTTTCAAGGCAATCGAGGAGAATAAACTTGATCTTGAACAACGAATTAATCAATACTTTCCAAGAATTGAAAATGCAGATAAAATAACGATTCGTAATCTATTGAGTCATAGAAGTGGTATCCATAGTTTTACTAAAGACAGTTCATTTTTTACATACAGAACTCAATACAAGTCTCCTAATGAGATGGTGGATATCATCTCAAAATACAAAAGTGATTTTGAACCTGACTCAAAAGTAGAGTACAGTAACTCCAATTACTTTTTGCTATCGGTCATTTTAGAGAAGATCTATGAAAAGCCTTTTGGTGATTTATTAATAGAAAAAATCTGTGAGCCTTTGGACCTTAAAAACACCTACTATGGAAGTACAATCAATCTAGCTAATAATGAAGCCAATTCTTATACTTTTAATGATACTAATTGGATAAAAGAAATCGCTACAGACCTATCAACAACCATGGGGTCTGGAGGCATCATATCCACTTCATATGATTTAACCAAGTTTTTAGAAGGGTTATTCCAACTGAAAATAGTATCAGCTAATAGCTTGCAAGCTATGATGACCATTCAGGATAACCATGGTATGGGATTACTTCCATTTGATGTAGAGGATAAGTCAGGTTTTGGACACGGCGGAATCTTGGAGGGCTTTCGATCCTATGCCGTTTATTTCCCAGAAGACAGTCTTGCTATCGGGATCACTTCCAACGCAATAGACTATAATTTTGCCAGACTTTTGAGGGATGTTACCCAATGCTACTTCAATATACCTTTTTCATTACCTGAATTTGGTTCAGTAGACCTTTCTTCAGAGGAATTGGAGAAATATGTTGGAATCTATTCTCAAGAAGGAAGAGGGAAATTCACCATTACCAGAAGAGAAAACACGCTCTATTCACAATTAAACGACTTTGAGGCCTACCCGATGATTTATAAAGGGAACCATACCTTTCTCATGGAAGACAATGGTGCTGAATTCAAATTCAATCTAGAAACGGGTGAGTTATCTCTGGTTCAAATAGGCGTTGCAAATGCCTATGTATACATGAAAGAGTAGTTGATTTTTTTAGCAAAAACTATGAAAAGGCTCCTTTCATTCATCACCATATCTATAGTCCTGGTCACTTCATGCCAGAAGAAACAGAAACACAACCTTGAATTGCTCAGTTATCCCATCCCATTGGATTCAGCACTGATTTTTGCACCAGGGATTATCTCAACGGACGCCTTTGAGTTCGCCATTACGTTCAGTCTGGAAATGGATGAACTGTTTTTTACCCGTAGAATGCCCGAAGCAGACAATGAAATCTATACCATGCGATTAGTCGATGGAAGTTGGTCGGAACCGGAAGTTGCCTTCTTCAAAGCAGAAGAAGGATGGGATTTTGAACCACACATCAACCCAACCGGAGATCGACTCTATTTTGGAAGCTTAAGACCGCTTCCGGATTCCTCTAAATCAACCGGACTGCACCAATGGTACTGTGAGAAAACCGAAAGTGGCTGGAGTCAGCCAGTTCCTTTGAAAGGTCCTTTTCTAGATCGAATTGCCATGTATCTGACGGCTGCCGAGAATGGCAATCTTTACTACACCTCCTGGAAGAGTGAAAATGGCGAAACAAAAGATAACGGCATTTACAATTCGATCAATGAAGAAGGCACCTACAACAGCATGAATAAATTGGCACCAGAAGTCAACAGAGCCGAGCTTAATATGATCGCTCACCCCTATGTAGCTCCTAATGAAAGCTATGTGTTATTCGATGGAAAAAGTGACTCCTCAGGATATGGAAGCTGTGATCTATATATCAGCTTTAATAATAATGGTATCTGGACGGAGGCTCAAAATCTGGGCCCTTTAGTCAATACTAAATTATGTGAGTTTACAGCCAGTGTCTCACCAGATGGTAAGTATTTATTTTTCCATAGAGGACTCGTCTCTGAGGAAGAAGAGAGAGGCAATATCTATTGGATAGCATTCGAAACGGTTAAAAAGCAATTACAGCAATGAGAAATACTAACTTATCAATAGTATTAATTGTACTTACGCTATTTTTAAATGCATGTAATACAGAACAACACAATTTTAAGGCAAGGGCTTTAATTGTTCTATCAGATGCGGATATGATTGCTTCCTCTTATGAGGATGGAGTTTTAAACAAGAATTTCCAAATTGAGGATAGCCTGACCGTACTCTCTTTCAACCACCCCAATAGTACAAAAAGTCAAATTTCGCTCAGCAATTCAGTTATTGGTTGGCCTTCCGTTTTTAGTTATTCACCCAAAACACAACTAGGCTATTTTGCAGAAACAAAGGGTAGCAATCATCAAACAAAAATCAAGATGCAGCGGGTGTGGGATGCACTTCCCGATGGAGGTAGACTTTTTGTAGTTGACCTTTCTAATATTGAAAATCCAAGAGTAGTGCAGCAAGAAAAACTAGGAAACAATGTTTTCTCTGTCTCGGTAAATTCAACAGGAACTGTATTAGCAAGTTCCGTAATTCAGAGTGAAAAGACACAAATTCTTCTTTCTCAACTTGAGGATGGTAAAATCGTCAAAACCTTTTTAGCAGACACGAGTATTTTCAACAATTTCAAGAGAATTACCTCACTATATTTTCATCCCTCCAAGGACATATTAGCTGTCAATCTTGACAACACCTCAATAGGGTTTTATCGGATAACAAGAAATAACAATACCCTTGGGCTAGAACCTATCGGTGGATTACTAAAAGTATCTATCAGGTGGAGTGAAGGCAAGTGGTTCAACAACGGTGATTTTTTTGCAGTTTGTGACTATGCATTTACAGGCTTGGATAAACCACGTGTAAGTTCTATTAAATCAATCAAGTTTGATGTGAAGGGAAACCATGAGCTTATTTCTGAAGTAAAGACCGGGTTGAGTACGGAAGGCTTTGATCTCAGCCCTGACAATCAATATATCGTAGCTGTGAATATGGAACGATCCTTTCTGCCGCCAACCTATGCTGATTCACTTTTTATTAGACCTTCTTTAACCCTTATTAAAGTTTCTCCAAATAATGGAAAACTAGAACGTTTAGGAGCCAATTATTCTTTCGATGGTGCTCTCCCAGAAGATGCTGCATTTGATTCAGAAAGCAATACGGTAGCTGTAGTTTCCTTTCATGAAATGAAAGAATTAAACCCAAGAAAAGGGAAGGTAGAATTTTGGGAAATACAGCATGAGCGCCTGATAAAGTTAGATGCAAAAGTGGAATTAACCAGAGGAGCTCATTTTATCCATGCTATTTTGGACTAAAATGAAAATAGAACAGTTTAAAAATGAACAAATTAGTAATTAAAAACTGTCAAAATGAAGCAATCAGAACCTATAAAATAATGATGAAAACAAGAGCGTCTTTAATCCTATTTACTGTTTCTTTTCTAGTTTTTAATAGTTTCAGTCATTTTTAATGCTATAGGTTAGATTGTTAAGAATAGAACTATAAACTGGATGGGAAATGAAATCAATATTGAATAGAAAGGATAAAGGAATTGAAATCTAGAGTTAGTAATAGAAATGCCAAACATCAGATAAATCAAAACGATTATTAGTCCCAGTTGCGGCTTTTGTCAAGAGGGGGAGCCAATTTAAAAAAGAGATCAGAAATGATCTCTTTTTTCTTTTTAACACCATCCCACCCTCTATACCCATTAGAACCGATATTTCAGTAGTGAAAGGGTGGTTGCAACTTCGAAATCAAGATTTTCAATTTTTTCTTTAAAGATGCAGCCGAGAATCTTTTTCTTGGTTACGGTCACATTTACTACAAAAAGAAGGAAGTTCTGGATCATAGGTAGTTACCTCGTTAAATATTCCATCTTTTAGCATTCAACCTCATTGCTCATTCGATTTTTGAATTGACAGTGCAACTGCAATCAATGCCATCCCGGTTCTCATCAACCAAACAAGCGTATTATATCAGACCTAAGAAAGCACTGAGGTGATGAGCAAAAAGAAAAAAACAAATAACTAGGAAGTTATGATTGATCCACTATATCTACAAGCATTTTCGGTGCTTGATTATTAATAGCATGTTTATCATAGTGGAATTTGGTTTATTATTTTAATGAAGCCTCAAAAATGTTATCACACCGTTTTGGTCCAAAATTTCTAGTGTAGAAACCATATCATTGGATTCTTCAGTTATGTACATCTCTACAGGTTCATCGACCATATGGACGAAACCATCTATTGCCAGAACTAGATCATTTCCTTTTTGTATGGGATCGTAAATAACACAATTGAATGCCTTATTTTCAATGATGGTCATTCCCCGTGCTACAATGGTAGCCATTCGACCCTTATTAGTGGATGAAAAAGCCTGCAATTTATTCTGCCAATGCTCGTTTTCAATTTTTCCCCTTGATCCCATTGAGAATTTGGTTAGATAATTTCAGAAATTGGTATTAGTTCACAATTAATTCAATTCATCCTGTTAGAAACCCTACAGTGTTAATCCCCTTAGGAAGTTTTTACCACGAAAACCAAAACGATAGTTCACTGATAAGGTGATTTGTTCTCGGCTGCCCAAAAAGGTATAAATACCATTCAACATAAATCGGTGGTTAATTTGATAATTGGCTCCGACTGTCATACTGATTGGATAATATAGGCGCTTGCTGAAACTGTAATAAAGTTTTGAGCTCTCATCGTTCTTTAGCCATCCCGAAAAACCATCATAGATACCTCCAAATAGCTCCTTCGCTGGATCTGTCAGATCATTATACCAGTCATCCAGCTGCTCGGCAGCCTCCTTTCTACCCTCTGGAGTAATTCCTAGAATCTTATCAATATCAGCAGCTCCTTCGCTTACTCTATTAAGTCCGAGGTAGGAAGCACCGACTAGAACTACAAGGTTCTTATCTGGCTTTCTAGGGAACCGAAACATATAGCCAACACGTCCATCAAATAATGTAGTACTTGATGGTCCGTTTACGTTTCCAGTCCAGGTCCAGTTCATTACGAAGTTCCCCGTCATTACCATAGGGCCTACACCTCCGGCAACCACAGCGCCCCATCCTGCATTTGTTCCCTCAGTGGTGACATTAAATCTCAAGTCTATTGGCAAACCCAAATGCACATTGCTAACGGCTCTGATCCGGCCCCCAACACCGAATATATTTAGAAATGGTAACAGCCAAAAATCTACCCTAGCCTGATAAGCATCAACATTGGCTTGCATGGATTGAAGTCGGGCAAAACTACTGACATCGATGAGGTTGTTTGGATCAAAACTTACTGCGAGGTCGTCAATGGTTAGCTGCTGTACTGAATGACCATAAGTAAACATTGCTCCTACTGGGTAAGGTATATCAAACCCCAATTCCCTAACCTTTGCTCCCATGATCGGAAGGGTCCACGGATAATCAGTATTCTTAAGACTATCGCGGTATTTTTCATATTCGTCACTGATACTTAGGTTTGATACCTGACCATAAGAACTGACAACAACAATTGAAAGTGCAAATGATAAAAATGCATATAATCTTAATTTATTCATGACGTAGGGTAATTGTTACTTCTTTAAAGTTATTTGCGACTTTGACGTCATTCCATAAATTGTTGTATAAAACCAAGGCAATGATAGCCGACAAACGATCTTCTGTAATAACATCTTCAAAAATCCCGCTATTCACCAGAGCATTAACAATCGCCTGGGACAGTTGCTCTGGATTAATCTCACTGATAGATTCTAACACTGGCAACAAAATGGCTGCTATCGTTTCCTCATTAATATTATCCTCTATGATATCAAGTGATAATATTGTTTGTGCGATATACCTTGCTACGAGTTCTGCATTGATGTTGGAAACAAATTCAATAGCTGGCAGGATTAGCGTTTTAATATTTTCCTGTGTTACATTTTCTTTGATGAATCCATTTAGTGCCTGAGCAATTTTGAAAGCAGTAAATTCTGGATCTAGGTTATCAAGTATTGGGCTCAGCAGGTCGCTTAAATATTCAATAATGTCCGGTGAGATAATTTCAGCCAGGTTAGTCAGCCAGGCTGCAATTTTTTCACCCACAAGCTGAGGATCCAGATTCTGTAGGGCATTTATTGCTGAGGTAAATACCTGCGTTAGAGTATCTGTACTGAGGAACTGCGTCTTTATCAATGCAGCTACTTGCTGGGCAGCTTTTTCCGGTCCTCCTACCAATCCAATTACAGGTTTGGCTGCGATGAATATAGCCCTGATTTGGCCCTCCATGCTTTCGTAGTCCGGTTCCAGGTTGAGATCAGGAAAGGTGGTATTGATTTTCCCAACGAGTGCTTCTATAGAATTTACTGCCTCGGCCGCAAGCTTTCCCATCTGCAGTAGAGATGTTTCGTCAATTTTTTGTGTGATTGGAAGGATCAGCTGGGTGATATTCTCTTCGTTTATCCAAACTTTTTCTACTATGGATGTCAGTGTATCGGCGACTACTTCTACTTGCTTATCATCAAGTTCAGTAAATTTTTGCCATGCTGAAGCAATGATTGGTTGAAGGTTTTCTTCATTAAAAACACCCAATAACAAATCGACAACAAGTGTGCTGATTTTATTTGCGCTACCATCGGGATCCGTTGCCAAATCATCCAAAAATGGCAATACCAAGTCATAAATCTTGTCTGTAGAGAGCAACTGATTGATTATTGCTGTTATTTCGGAAGCTATTTCTCCAGCCACAACATCTGGATCAATGTTGGTGATCTTTTCCAGCTCCTGCCTTATCAATTCCGTAAGTTTTCCTTCCCAATCAATACTTTTAAGTTCCTCGACAATCCTTTTTGATAAAATATCTGCCGACTCTTTTGGGTCAAAATCGTTAACAAATTCTAATTTACCTGCAAGTGCCGAAACTACTAGGTCGTTAATCAACCGTTGAATCGATTCATTATTGAAAAGGATCTTGGCCACCAGGTCTCCCAACTTGTCTGGGCTTTTATTGGAAATGGCATCTATCAATTTCTGGTTAGTTTTTTGGATTAGATTACCTGCTTGCTCAGAAGTTAGCGTCAAAGAGAGTTTTCGCTGATTATCATCATATAAGTACCTATAATTCAGGCTGAGTTCGTTGGAAATAATCCTAATAGACCGTTCATTAAAAACAAAGTATCGCGCCACACTATCACCCAAAACATCAATTGGTCCTTCTGAAGTAATCAAGTCACGCGAATCCGTAAACAGCACAGTATAATCTCGCATATCCGATGCATCGAAAATCATGTCATCCAGATCATACCTTCCTACTCGCATCAATGAATCTGTCAAGCTGAATAATATAGGCGGAGGTATATCCTCATCATCGACAAGAATTGTAAATTCTTCCAACTGCCAACTGTACGACTGCAATAGGGTATTGGTACTAGTGACTGATTGAATAATTGGGTCAAGTGGCTGCTCACATGAGCCTAGAAAAAGCAGCCAAAATACTAACCAGCTTCTTGCCAAAACTCTTTGTACTTTTTTACTCATTGTGTAATTATTGGTTTTTTACTTTTTTACCTGTGAACATGCTTTTCTGACCAGACAGCTGATACCTAACTATACAGGAGTTTTAACAACGGTTCACTTTTTCTATTTGCCATCTACTCTCCATTCCTACTGCCCCTTTGGCGTTCGCCGGATCTGTTGTCCTGGTAGGGCTTCGGTGTCAATCTTACCGTCCTTCAAGATGAAGACACCGTTGACGAGGGTATGATAAAATCCGTCGTTGAGGGCTGCGACATCGTCCCAGGTGGCGTTGGCTTTTACGGTCTCGGGGTCGAACACCGTAATGTCTGCGTCCATACCGACCTGCAGGCGTCCCTTGGTGTTGAACTGGGGAATGTGATCGCCCAATTCCTTGGCGGGGATATAGGAGGAGTTGGCGATCGCCTGCATCAGGGTCAGCGCACCCTGCTCTCGAACCCATTTCCCCAGGATGATCGCATGGGTGCTGGTGGTTCGCGGCTGGCCTCCGGCATCCTTTGGCAGAGGCCAAACATCAACTCCAGACCCCAGGCCTAGTTTGTCCGCACCTTTGGGTTTGCCCTCCCACGCAATGGGTGTTCCGTCTGCGGCAGGGATGGTGTTGGGGAATGTTACCGCGGCCCGCATCGCCGCCAAGCCCTGGGGTGTGCTTTCATCTATGTACTCCATCTGTACGAAGGCAGCAGGATGTTCCTTTTGGTATTTATGGAAGTCTTCCTTATCCTTGAATGTGTAGTGGGGCTTTTCCTCGGTCCGTACATCGCTCCACTCGAAGCCGATGCGCTCATCGGAGTTCTCCCATTGTAGGTAGTCCGCGGATACAGGCGGAGCAGTGACACCAAATGGATAGACCTCGGTGGTAAGCCTGAGTCCAGCCTTACGACCAGCGTCGATCACGTCGAGCATCATGTAAGGATCGCTGAGGCCAAGAAGTTGAATGTGGCAGAGAATGGCATGGGCACCAGATGAGGCAGCCATGCCTAGCATCTCGTTCATGGCCTGAACCGAGCTGTTCGGATCTATCATGGACTGATAGCGCACATGGACAGAAACCGGCACGTTGTTGACTGCCGCCTTCTTCCAGAGATTGATTGCCTCCTTTACTCCGGCACCACTGCCGTAGGCTGGGGGGTAGCCGATTGCGATGGCTCCATCGTCTAGATCCTTCTGTACCAGTGCCAAGATTTGTTTTTCTTGCTCGGAATTTGAGACTGTTGCGCCCCACTTGGCGGGTGCTAGGGCCTCCACAAAGCCATCCCAGGTCGCCTCGCCCTTGAAGCCCGTCATGACATTGGCTCGGTTCATGGCCCAGCTGGAGGCAAAGCCGTAGTTGATTGGATGGCCACCGCGCTTTGCTACATGGTCGTAGGCCTCGGCCACGGGACTGCGGCCAAACTCTAACTCCATATGAGTTGTGGTACCATCCTGCGCAGCAAGTCGACCATCAGCAATGTCAAGGCTGTGTTGGTGTGTATCAATGAAGCCCGGAGAAACCACGAGTCCTGTCACATCGATGATTTCCTTGCCAGAGATTTCGTCAGTGGTCACCGCCGCGATCTTGCCACCCTTGATGCCCACATTCATGACCGCATCGAGCGAGGTCTCCGGGTCCATGACCCGTCCACCCTTCAGGACAACGTCATAGTCCTGGGCGTAGGCTGAAAAAGTTCCAACCAGCGCTATCACCAAAAGTATTGTTTTGTTGATTTTCATGATTTATTAATGATTAAGATTAAATATCAACTTCAAAAAGCTGCTCGGCCCCGAAGGCCGAAGAGTACTGTCGAACCCGCTTCAGAATTCAGGGAAGGGTTGATAATATATTGGAAGTTCGGAGTTAGTTCGATCCCCTTGGCTAGCTCCAACATCCAAAAAGCCTCGAAAGTTACCTGATCCTCCAGTTCTGTACCATACGTGTCTTCGTTCGGCCGACTCCAGCCGAGGCCAAGGCCTAAAAGCCCCTTACTTGGATCCTGGCTGTATCCGAAGCCACCGCTAAAAGCGGTTTCATAGATAGCATCACCAGCATCTGCCCAGCCACCGCGAAGGAACGGAAGCCAATGCCCACCTAGGACGTAGCTAAGGTGAAAGGACAAGCCATACCCACTGGAAGTTCCTTCCTCTGTACGTGCGTCCTGCTGCCAAAAGGTCACGTGCGCACTGTTGAAGAAACGCGCCTTCGGACCCGTCGTCCAACCCACCTCTAAAGATTTGAAGGTCTCCCTTTCACCAAAATACGTCTTAAATCCGGCAAGAGGGTTCCTAGCATTTCCGTTAGCGTCTACAATCCCACCACTGATGTAGACATTGTTATTGAAGAAATAGCCCGCGGCCAAACCCAAGGAGGAATCGGGCAGCCCTCCGATAGTTCCTGACCCGGTCTGAAATTGGAGGTTTGTGAACCCCTGCCAGGGACTCGCAAGTGCATATGCATCAACATAGTCGGTGACATCGAGCCAACCCACGTAAATGGCACCTCGACCTTGGGCAAAATTCTGATTCCAGAAGAGGTGTGTCAATCGCAATCTCTGATCACTATATGTGGCACCGATAACGCCGGCATACCCCAGTTCCCCGGCGAAGCTCTTGACCGGAACCTTACCCAGGCGATGTCGGTAATCGACCTTGCCAATCAGAGAGCCTGTGTTTTTGGTGCCGCGCCCAGTCAGTTCCCACTCCGCGAAGAGACGTACGACACCGGTGGCGGCCGTATTCTGGCCCACGCTTTCTGTCGCGACTAACCCAAGAGCTATCAAGTCGAACCCGAAGTCGAGGCCAGTGCGATTCTTTAACGAGGCTTTCCAATCCGACCATCGGTGCTTCGACAGACTGTCCGAGGCAAGCTGGGCACGCGTCGAACTCGGCCCGGCGAGCTTATCGCTTGCAGATTGCCCATGCAAGGTCGTCGGAACCAAGAGAGCTATGATTACGCACGTTACCATAATCCGCTGATTCAAAGTAAGCGCAAGCAGCATATTCCGTCTCATCCAATTATTATTTTTTAGTGTTAGTAATAGTTTGCTATATAATAATACATAATATAAGCTCCCTAATTATTATAGGTAGGTCAGTCTGCAATTCTTGTTTACAATACCGATGGGGTTTTGATCGAAATTCCGAGAAAACCCTTTCGGAGAATATGTTCCTATTTAGCCGGTAGACTTCCGTCCCAGACCAGTGAACTTGGCACAGTGGTGAAGCGATCGTATCCATCTTCGGTAATCGCAAAGGAATCCTCAATGTTGTACGGCCCAGGCGCATAGGCGCCCTGCGCTGCCATGTAGGAGGTCTCCATACTCACGACCATGCCAGGTTGGAATTCGATATCAAAACCAGGCGCGAACAGTGGATGATCCTCGAGCAACGGTGAGAGGCTGATGCTGTGCCCCATGTGGCCCCTAGCGTAGTTAGGAAAGATTGGAGACTTTTGCACTTCTGCCCGTACTTCAGCATACAGTTCCGACATTTTCACTCCAGGCTTAAGCAATGTGAGGCCTTTCTCGAACCCTTTATACAATGCGTCATAAGTTTCTTCATGCTTGGAGCTAGGCGAACCGCCAACGGCCCAGGTACGCGTGATGTCACTAATGTACCCAAAATGCGTCCCACCACCATCAATACGCATAAGATCGCCCTTTTTGATCTCGTAGTTCCGAGGCGACTGGGATACGCCCCAATAAGGTCCAATGCCGATCTGGTAGGACATGCCTTGCATAGTGTGTTCCTTATCTTCTGCCCAGCCCGCAGCCATGATCATAGTGTCAAAAGCCAAGGCATTCATCCCAGGCTCAAGCTGCTGCGCCACGCGCGACTGGACGCGCTCCATGTGCTGCGCCGCCATGCGCAACATATCGATTTCCCATGGTGTCTTGATCAGGCGTGCTTCAAATAACAAGTCATCGGAGTTCACGGACTGATCCTCTGTCACTTGGCTGTTGAGATAGGCCAAAAGCCCTCCGAGCAAGGCGCCCTTCTCGATACCTATCTTCCCATTGGAAGCAAAGTCCTGGGCAGCCTTCAAAGCATCTTTGAAGCCGGCCAGTGGGTCAATAGTTGCGCTGCGTTCCTGGCGCGACTCGTCTGTTCCGTCGTCTACGAAGACGAAACCCGGCATGGCCGAAACCTCAACATCGTTGGTCATTCTTGGTGCATCATCACTTTCCATCAGGTTGATGAATAGGTGAGCATTCCCATCCGCCGGAATAACAGCAGCTGCCTGGCTTCCCGCTGGAACACCAGCTCCATAGGCGAACCTGGACACATAGCCCGTAGCATAGGCTATATTTTCTGGTTTCACAACAACGAGCGCGCCAATACCGTCTCGTTTCATGAGGTTTTGAATACGGCCTAGAATCGCCTTCTGATCGCGCTTCGCCAGCAAAGGGTGAATGTTCTTACCTGGTGCAGGGGCTGGTACGGAGCTCATTGCAACGCTCGCCTTTTCATCCTGATTGGCACAAGAGGTAGTCCAAGGTAGGATCAAACCGGCAGCGGATAAGCCGGCCATTGATGCAAATTCTCTTCGATTAATTTTCATTTTACATTATTTTTTAAAACAAACTTTTTTTTTTCTGTTGATTCTGATAACCAACTCATGAATTCACAATACCAAAATCCATTTGAATAAATTATTTCAATCAAGAATTGGATTTCATATATGAAAAATTTATAAGCGTTTCAGTTTAATAAATATAGCCTAAAATATTCAATATGGATAAAAACTACATGCAGGCCAGACCGTAATTCTCGTGTAAAATACCGAAGGGGTTTTGATCGCGATTACGAAAAAAACCCCTCGGCAATAGATGTTCTTATCCAGTCACTATACGTTCCAGATTAGATGATCGTTGGCCATGGTGAACCGGTCGTATCCATCTTCGGTAATCGCAAAGGTGTCCTCGACGTTGTACCCTCCTGGTGCATAGGCGCCCTGAGCAGCCATATACGAGAACTCCACACAAACGACCATGCCAGGCTCAAATTTGGCTTTTTGACCTCTAGAGATCGTAAGAGAGTCCTCTGCCTGCGGTTTTACGCTAATACTGTGCCCCACGTGGCCCCGGGCGTAGTTAGGAAAGATTGGAGATTTTTCCACTTCTGCACGGACTGCTTCATAAAAATCCCCCATCACCACACCAGGCGCGAGCATATCAAGGCCTTTCTTCATACCTGCATACAATGCGTTATAGGTCTCTACATGCTTTTGATCAGGCTTACCTTCCGAGCCACCAACGGCCCAGGTACGCGAGATGTCACTGATATAGCCCAAATGGGTACTTCCGCCATCAATACGGCAAACATCGCCCTCCTGGATCACATAGTTTCTAGGCGCTAAGCCTATACCCCAGTAAGGTCCTATTGCAGTCTGGTAGCCAAGAAGACTCATTGAGTTTTCTGTATCTTCTGCCCAAGCCGCTTCTTGACATATCCTATCAAAAACCATGGCGTTCATCCCTGGTTTCAGTTCTTGAGCTACGCGTGTCATCCAACGCTCTGCGTGTTGGGCTGACAATCTCAGCATATCGATTTCCCAAGGGAACTTAATCAGACGCGATTCATACATCAAATCAGTACAATCCGATAGCCGATCAGCTCCTAATTCTTTATCCATAACATCCTTAAATGCCCAAGATAACATGCCAAGCTCCGTACCGATTTTTCCATTACCAGCAACGTCCTTTGCAATCTCTACAGCAGATTTAATGGTAACAAGTGGGTCTAATCGGGGATCTTTTTCCGCACGTGACTCCTCGGTTCCGTCATCTATAAAAACGAATCCCGGCATGACCTCAACTTTCACATCATCTACTACCTGTCTTCGAGCATCATCTGCTTCGTACGAGCTAACACATATATGTGCATCCCCATCTGCCGGGATAACTGCGATTGTCTGTGCCCCTATAGGAAGACTTGGCGTATAGGCAAATTTGGAAAAATAGCCTGTTGCATAGCATACATTTTCGCCTAGCATCAGTATGAATGCACCATATCCTTCTCGTTTCATAATGCCTTGAATACGGCCCATAATATCCTTATGAGGTCGCTTGGCCGCCAAGGGGTGCCAGTTCTTGCCAGGATCGGGGGCGGCTACAGGTCTCCCCATGAGGCTTGTTTTATCATTAGTTTTAGCACCTGCTTGGGTAGTCCAAGGTAGGATCAAACCGGCAGCAGATAAGCCGGCCATTGATGTAAATTGTCTTCGATTAATTTTCATATTAAATTAATATTTTGAAATAGAACATATTGTTTTTAATTGATATTTGGTCCCTGTTTTGAATAGAATTAGGAGGACGAATATATTCTCCTTCAAACCTTTTACTTTTTTCTTGTCTTAATTGCATAGTCTATTTCACTGGTATTGTCAGAACAGGACTCCCACCGCCACCCGAGGGGGCTATTTCCATATTAAATAAGTCGTAGACTGCATTGAAGAAGCGTTTTGAAGCATAATCACGATCGTCCACGTAGAACCAGGTGTCACGATGCTTCACGGCTACGAAAGCGTTCTCCGGGCGCTTACCTTTACTCGAATTCACTACGAACTTATCACTTAAATCTACTGCTCGTCCTTCACTAACCGCTTTATCATAAAGGGCCTTGGTAAAAGCTCTGCCTTCCTCTTCGTCCCCTGGGGGTAATTTAATGCCATAGGCTAGCAAATTCAAAACTGAATAGAAGGTACGCAGCTGCATCCTAACCTCTGGCCGTGGATCGTCAGGCACATTTTCGAAGTCAGTACCCTCGACAACCCGGTTCGGAGAAAAGGACCAGACTCTTTTCAAGGGAGTGGGCTGCAAATTCAGCGTCTGAATTATATACTTTCCATCAGTTGATGTTCGAGCCTCCGGGTCAATCCACATGGCTGGATAATCGTGCTTATCCGTGAAATAGTAGTTCTCTCCACCATCATAGCTTCGAAATCGACCCACACCGCTACCAAGGGCAATGGCGGTAAGCTGGTTATCGACCGTAATCTCTTCACGCGGGATGGCAATGTCAGAGTAAGGGTCGTTCCAACTGAAGGTTCCCACTTTGAGTTGTCCATTGTCCATGAGTCTTCCTATTGATTGGATGACTTTAATATATTCTGGATCACCCGGGCGGAAATCTGTGCCCACACCAGCCTCGGGTCCGCGAACATCGGTAAGTCCCTCGACCATTAATGCCAACAGGAAATCGAAACGGTAGCCAGCCTGGGCCATACTGGCGATTGTTAGAACACTCATCCTAGAGGTCAGGGGCCCTAGGATCTCATGGCCCTGTCTGGGCGTGAAGGTGATGGTTGGTGTATTAGAATAGCCAATATTGGCTCCTGCGTTGCCGGAACCTCCTAAGGAGGTGGATGCACCGCCCGAAGCTCCAGCCGAAAAGCTCATTGTTGCGTTGATGTTTGAAATAGTCACAAACTGAGGTGCTTCGTAATACCGCCGACGAACAATGTTGAGCAAAAGTTCCTCTTGGATTACCTGTTCGACAGCTTTGTTATAATCGATATGAGACTTAAGTACGACCTTTGGCCCAATTGATTTGCAGCTGGAGAGAAATAGCACTACCAAGAGGATGCCAAGTCCCATGCTGACTCTGAGCCAATCGGTCGCTTTCGTCAAATGCGTTCGTGTATCGATAGTTCTTACTTTACCCAATCTTTCCCTTAGATTCTTCATTATAAATCCTTCCGCTTTGCGAATTCCGGACTTACCGGTAAGGTGTGTATGGATCATGAATTTAAGTAATTAAAATTGGATTTTGATATGCTGTGCTCACCTTAAATAGGAATTAATTTAATTTTCAGTTCTACCATGGCAAGGGTATAACCGGTGCTATTTGTAAGCGTACCAGATGCTTCGGTCCAAAAGCCTCAGGCGATGCCGCGTAGTACCAATACTGTAAGGCTAATTTAACCGGTAAATTGCCGAACTTTGTCACTTTGACGACTCCTGTTCCCAAAGGAAGTGTAAGCTTACTCCCTTTTTCTGCGTTATGATTAATGGCAAAGGTTGGTGTGCCTGCTATTTGCCAGCCATTTTTCAGGCCAACAATATAGAAGTATTGGCCTGCGGTAACGCTTGATTTTCTTGGTACGCCTGCCGTTGATGTCACAAACGCATCCTGCATGATGTTAAAACTTTCCGTGCCAGGATCACCACCACTACCGACACCAAAGCCGTGATTCACCATAATCCCTAGAAACCCAAAATTCGTGGTTTTACCGATGATAACTTCTGGTCCCAACGTCGTGTATTTGGCTTTAAGCTCTTCGATAGATGCTGTACGAAATCCAGCAAATACCCCTATCATTGTCATCCACTTTGATGGCCATGTTTTTCCCAAAGCAACGTCTGCACTAATATTTCCTAAGCCAGCCTTGCTACTAAATCCATCTGTTCCCGAAACCGGCTGGCTTAAATAGACAGGGATCAATGGTCGCACGAATAAATTCACACCTGTACCCAGCGGAATAGGTAAACTGGGTTGAAAGTTGAAAACAACACCGTTTTGCCCTGCGTCTGGAACATCTCCTGAATACCGTGAGTAGTCAAATTGAGTAAACAAAACGCCTAATGTTGCATTTGGATTTGCCAATTGTTTAGCAAGATCATCAGAACTTTGCTCTGTCTTCTGTTCTGTATCATCTTGAGCCTTCAGCTCCATGAAAGCGAACAATGATATAATCAAGATTATACATGTTTTCATAGAGATCACGTTTTTACCTATCTGGATCATGGTTGGTGTTTTTAATTACTTCTTGTCTTTCTTCTAATTGCTAATCCTGGCGGGGCATCGAGTAAATCTTTACCATTCTAAATAATTGGTGTTCCCATTACCAACACATAAACCATGACTTCTTTTCTAGACTGTTTATAATGGTCGTGCTCTATGTTAAAATACCTCAATGTTTGCCAAGAAACAACCTTATGAGTAAAACAACCCTAAAATATCAAATCAGGCTTAACCTTATGTTCTAAAAAATTAACCTATTGTTCCTGAGACGATTTTTCTCTGTATTTGCTGATAGGTAGGCCCATTTCTTTTGGAAAGATTTTGGTGAAATATGGGAGGCTATCCACACCTACTTCGAAAGCCACCTGGCTAATGTTCATTTCGGAAGTCCGCAATAGCCGAGTAGCTTGCTGGATGCGTACCTTCTTAATGAAATGAGAAAGGAATGACCTGTCAGCGCCTTGATTTTATTGTGCAGCCATAGCGATGCGTTCCATGGCTGTCTCAATGCGGGATCGCTGCGTGCCCAGGTTCAATCGCAGGAACCCAGCTCCAGTTCCACGGGCTCCAAAACGTAATCCGGGTTTTTGTGGTCTACCGAAGCATCCGTCTACCGAAAATCGAACGCCTCACGATGGAACTGTCCTTTTGGCAATCCCATGGACATAAAGCTTTTCTCAAGGGCATCTCCAAACTTCAGGGGTCCACAAAACCAGATACTTGAAGCTTTCCAATCAGGTATCATTTCCACGACCTGCTTTGCATTCAGCGGCGCCTCTTGTTCAGTATCGATAACATGCAAACGAACGGCTCCCGCGCTTGCTATTGTCGATAGGCGCGCCAGGGTTTCGGGAGACACATGGCGGGCGCTGTAAAACAGATCGACAGGCTCATGCTCTGCCGTGCTGGCCACAAGATGCTCTAACCGTGCGACGAAGGGGGTCAGGCCAATTCCCCCCGCGATCCAGATCTGTCGCCCTTTTCCCTGATCAAAAATGAAGCTGCCGTATGGTCCCTCGACCCTGACGGGAGCTTCAGCAACGAGGGTACCCGGCAGCGTGGACGTATAGTCACCTAGTGCCTTGATCGCCACACGAATGCGGTGTAGACGTGCGTTCTCCCCCTCCCATGCGGAGGCGATTGTGAAGGGGTGCGCGCCTTCGCGGGTGTCGAAAGTGAATAAGGCGAACTGCCCTGCCTCGTGTCCGGGCCAGGCCGGACCAAGATCGATCTGCACTTCTTGAACACCTTTCCCAAGCGACGTGACCTCAGCCACGCGCCCCTGAACCTGTCGGTTTCGCCCGATACGGCCAGAAAGACTCAATCCAGTAGCAACAAGCCCTGCAACGACACAGATGACGAAAACGGCGCCGCTCAGGTTTTTCCAGTAAGAGAGCGGTAGAAATACTACCCCGTGGAGCACAAACCCTAGATACAGCAATGGCAAGATACGGTGCAGTCGAGCGAACAGGTGATAGGGAATGGCCCTGATGAGTGCCACCGCCACAAGCGCTAATGACGCGTACAACCCCAATTCGCCCAACAGCTTGGCGACATCGTGCCAGGTAGAGAATAGTTCGGGAATACCCGAATCAAAGCCTTGTGGCTTCACCAATAGCCCTTCTTTTCGCAATGCCTTGGCGCCCACCTTGATAAGGTAATGAGTTAGCCCCAACCCGACGCCCCATTCCGCCGACAGGCGATGGAGCCGGTAACATTGGTCAAGGCCACCGACCCAGGATTCGATCTTCGGGAGTCGAAGCGCCAGGACCATGGCAACCGACATTAGGGCCAACGCAAGAAACCCGGATGCAAACAGAAGTTGCAAATAGATGGTCCAAGGTAAAGTTGGTCCCGCATCTGAAACAGAGCCCCACGGAAACGCCAAACCAACAATCAGCAGCCCGACACCAGTCACTGTCCAAATATTCAATTTCTTCATTGCCATGATATTTTTACTATTTCGCCGCGCTCTTCGGTTTTTCGCCCAAAGCATTTTAAGATGATTATAAGGTTTGAGTTATACATTCTAATGAATTTTGGTTGAACCTTATGTTTGTAATATTCAGCTCACTCAGCTTTAGCAGTTTAGTCCGTATTACGCTTATACAGTGTTGTGCAACGGTCTGGATAAACCATGTTTTTAATACCGTGATTATTAGTTAGATACCATCTACTTTCTAATCGGTTTCCGTTTTACTGAATTGTATTTTTGTAAATCGTGCCATCTTTCATGATCATCACGAAATTCTTTTCTGGATCAGCAACCAAATCGATATCTTCTAATGGGTTGCCATCTACTAATATCATATCGGCATAATTCCCTTCAACAATAGATCCGATGCCGCCTTCCCGATATGGGTTACGTGGACCGCAAAGCATCAATAACTCAGCGTTGGTAGAGGTTGCCATTTTTAAAACCTCGTATGGCGTATACCAACGCTTTAATTTGGCTAACATTCTGCCTTGGGCAGCAGCAGCTGAAGGATCAAAAAGTGCATCGGTACCAAAGGCAACCTTTACACCCAATTCTTTTGCTCTTTTATAAACGTTATCCGTCCCATCTGTAACCTTATTATACTTTTCCGTACTATAGGGGTTCTCAAATTGTAGGGCATCTTCATCTTTCAACAGGGGCTGAAGACTTAACCAAACGTCATTGTCTTTCATCATTTTTAAGGTTTCATCGCTCACTAAAAAACCATGCTCAATAGATTTCACACCCGCCTTTATAGCTGTTTGAGTGGCTTCATCTGTAAAAATGTGAGCAGCCACATACGTATTCCAGGTCTTTGCAACGTCTACCGCTGCTTTCATTTCTTCAAAAGTGTATTCCTGTACATCCAGATCATCATAGCTGGAAGAAACGCCACCACCACCGGCTATTTTCAGTTGTGTGGCTCCGGCTCTTAAATTTTCTCTGGCACGTCTTATTACTTCGTCAACGCCATCTGCAACCATTATCAAGCTATTGCGCTCCCAATAGGTCATCGGGTCTGTCGAGTTTCGTGGCACATCGTTCTTTCCACGGAAGTCGAAGTGCCCAGAAGTCTGGCTGATCGGTGGGCCAGAGATAAACAGGCGAGGACCAGGATATTTCCCAGAATCCGTCATCTTTTTAACTGCAAATGGATTGCCGCCAACATCTCTGCACGAGGTAAAACCGCGCATAAGGGTTTGTTCGGCACCCAAAAATCCGATGATGGCCACTTCACTCATATCGCCATTAACCAATACGCTTTGCGGTGCATTGGAATAGTATGTATGCCAGTGCGCATCAATGAGTCCGGGAATTAGTGTTTTGCCTTCAGCATCAATAACAGTGGCATTTTTAGCTGATAGATTTTTGCCAATTTTTTTTATGAGTTTACCTTCTACAAGTACATCAGAACCTGTAATAAGCTTTTCATTTACGCCATCAAAAATATTGGCGTTTTTAATGATAACCGTAGTTTGTGCCTTGACCTGAGCAAATAGGTTTATACTTGTAATGAGTAGAAGGCTAAAGATTAATAGTTTTTTCATTTCATATGTTTTTCCTTGTTCATTATTTGTTTGTGTTTTCATTGCCAAGCTTATTAATTTGAGACTACCTCTCTTCTAATCGGTAATCCTGGTGAAGCATCAAGTAATAATTCGCCATTTTCAATTATAGATGTACCCATTATCAGTACATAAGACATGCCTTCTGAAGGGTGATAAGGCTCTAGATAGGTTGCATTTACTTTGATGTCATTTAAATCAAATATCGCAATATCCGCATCCATGCCTACTTGAATCCGCCCTTTATTTTTCATCTGGGGAACGTAATCTTCCAATGTTTGAGCTGGCATGAGGCTCATTTTTTTAATGGCATCCGAAAGACTAAGCAATTGTCTGTCTCGCATATAATCTTGCAATATCTTGGTGAATGTTGCCCCAGACCTAGGATGATTGATTAAGTCTGCTGGCAGAGGCCACTCATTTCCATTGTAAGGAACAATACCTCCATCTTTAGGAACATACATGGGCATCGCATCGGACTCTATCTGTACATCAGTATTAATGCTATTCTCTTCATCTCTTCTCTTTTAGACTATTTATAATAGTCGCGATCTAAGTCAGCATCCTGATACGTTGAAATGAACCACTCCTCTGTTAACTGAAAAGATCCAACAATGAAACAGATAAGGCTTAACCATATGTCCTAAAAATTATCCTATTGTTCCAAAAATGATTTTTCTCTCTATTTGCTAGGAGATAAACCTATTTTTTGGGTGAAATAGGGGAAGCTTTCTATTCCTACTTCTAAAGCCACTTGGCTGATATTCATTTCTGTAGTCCGTAATAGCTTCGTGGCTTGATGGATGCGTACCTTCATATTGAATTGAGAAGTGGAATGACCTGTCAGCGCCTTGATTTTATTGTGCAGCTGTGTGCGACTCATCCCAACCTTCCGGCATAGCTCTGGTACGCCAAAATTTTGTTCATGCATGGATTCTAGAATGATTTCCCGAAGTTGGATAATGAGTCCCTTTGGTTACGATTTATTGAAGTTGAACCCGACTCCGAGAAAAACCCTAACATTGTTCGTTCCGTTAACCCAGGAAATATCCAGGTTTATAGGGCCCAAAAGGGAATTATAGGGAAAGGTGCTACCCACCGACATCAAATAACTAGTGTCCGTTCCCTCCTGCCAGGTCCCCCGGGGGTTAAAAAACTCCTTGCCAAAATCCTCAAAAGACCAAACCCCAGTATCTCGAATGCCAGGGATTCTTCATCATTGAGCAACTCGTAATTCACTTGGGTAAATCGGGCCGTCCCCACGCCCCTGTCTATAGCCGACTTTAGTTCTGCCAGGCTATAGGTTTGGTTAGCCCAGGGACTACTCAGAGCCAGGAAGACCCGAAGACGATATAAAACGCAAAATCCCTGCCATTGCCCAAGGCAAAATCAGCCCCCATGTTAACACCAAGCACCCGGGCAACGTTGTACCTGAACCCTGTCCCAACCGTATAGGCCCAGTCAAATGACCCGAAATTCGCCAAATCGTTAAAGGCCTTGCCGCCCCCCGTAAATGCAACCAGTGACCACCGTTTGTACACATTGAAGGTCCATTCTGTTTCTGCCACTATGGTATTATCGCCCTGGTAGCGCATGGCCGGGATCCCACGCAGGTCAATGAACGGATAGGCGTAGAACGGGGCGTCCCCCAGCAGGTAATTCCCCTGAAATCGCCATCCGGACCTGACAGCCGAGGAAATGGGAAGGTATCCGAAAAAATCGGTGCCCAGTGTGCTGAAATCATTCGAAGAACCCAGCCATTTGGCAGCATAGTTTACCGAAAGCCTGGAATAGATGCCACGGGCAGGGGTAAAGGTATTGTCCCGGTTGTCATAGGCCAGAGTCGGCTTGATCGAACTGATTTTTGAATTGATGTTCAGTCTCTCTAATATCGGGTTAATGATAGGCTTGTTGGGGATGGTATCAAAACTTACTTCCGTATTGAAAAAGGTATAGGTGGCCCCAGCATAGAATTTTGATTTCCCCAGGCGTACTTCGGCCTTTTGAAGGATTACCCAGGAATCCAGGTTGATTCCCACTGGGTTATCTTCCAGGATGGGACTGTTATTCCCGTAGTATTTCAGACGCACATTGGCCTTGAGAAATGCGGTGGTGGTGCGTACCCGGTTTTCCCCGAAAATATGCTTGTGGAAGGCCCCGGCTCCCCAGGTTTGGTTGGAAGTATACAAACCGGCGATCCCCGAAACACTGGGCGGCACATAGCTGTTGTACTTCTTTTTGCTCTTGTGGAAGTAAAGCAATGCCAGGGCGCCGCCATATCCTACGGCTGGCTCTGTTATAGGGATCGCCACGGGCAGGACTCCATTGGCCTCCAGCAGGTACTGACTCAGGTCAATCGCTCCGTCTTCCGGGTCCTTTAAACTGAGTTTTTTCTTCCCCGGGATGCTGTCTGTTTGTCCGTTGCTGAGTGAAGGAATAAGAATTCCTAACACTGTGCAAAGAATGAGAAGTCGAAATGGGTTTTTACAGTTTTTCATAAAGATGGTTTTTTATTGGGACTTTCCAGGTTTATGATAAGAAAACCGCTTCGATCCCCATTTTATTCCTTTAAAAGTATTCGTTCAGGCCAAAATAGATCGCCCCTTTGTTATCGGCCCCAAACCCGTAATCAATCGCGATATTGGTACGAGTATTTTTGTTCATTATAAATCGCAATCCGGCCCCGCCCCCCATTTTTAAGTAATCAAAAAGTTGGACATTCAGGTCGGAAGCTGAAGCAGTGGTCATATTGGCAAAAAGGACTGCGCCAATATGGTTCCGTTCTTTATTGATCAGGGGTATTTTAAGACGGATCGGTAGCTGGAACCGGTATTCAATTTCGGAATAAAACAAGTTTTCCCCCCGGAACCGCCCCTGCGGATAGGCCCTGCCCGACTTGCTGGACTGATCCCATCCCAGGGCGGGAAGGCCCATATACGGCAACTGTCCACTGGCTGAAATGCTAGAATAAAGCCAGAAGGCCAATATGTTGCGCGGTACTCTTTTGTTGATGGAAATATAATCCCGGTATTCCAACCAGAGCGAAGTGGCGTCCTGGCTGCTCCCAAGCCACGTGGGTAACATCCGAAATTGTATAAAGGCATACCGGCCATTGTAGGGGTTGTTGATGTTATCCCGGGTATCCAGAAGAGCGTTTACACTCGGGCCCGAAATAACGTACTCCTCCGGTTCAAAGCCGTGCAATAGGCTGTAGGCAAAGTGATTGGTGATCACCGGGGGATCTTCCGACAGGTCCAGCAGGCGGTCCTGGATTTTCCTGTAATTATCAAGATGGAATCCGACCCCGACATAGAAATCATCCACGATTTGCCTGAGAGCAATCTCGTAAAACCGAAAAAAACGGAACTCCATAAGTTCGGCTTGGTCCACCCCGTCCAGGTAGTCCCCCAGTTCAAATCCGGGTCGGTCCCCATTCAGCAGGATTTCGGATTGTGGGCCGGTCCCCAGGCCGTAAGTTGGCTGCGAGGAGATCATGTACCTCCAATCTCCCATGAACACCCAATTGTCCCCACGGGTATAAATATTACTGTTAAACTTGACCACCAACTGCTGTAAGGAGGTATAGGTGGCCGATAGAATTCCTGCGGAGAGGCGCGTGTCCTCATGTTGGCCCAGGAGTATATTACCGGCACTTGAAACCCCGTAAATTAAGCCATAAGCCGGGTTATAACTTATGACAGGAAGCGGAATGAAATACAGCTTGTTTTGCTTCAGTAAGTCCTGCGGGTCACTATCGGCTATCTGGCTCCACGAAGGTCCGGCCATCAACAGTAGAACCACTGGTATGCAGTACCTGAGCTTACTCCGATACTTTAGGAGGGATGAGATGCAATTTGGCATAGCTGCGTTGAATTGTGACTTGTGGCGCATGTTATGTTCCGATCGCCTTGGTGTGGGCTGAAATATCCTTTCAGACCTAAATTTATCGAGGCATCGATAAAGGGAGGATACCAAAAGTCCAGGCTGCTGCTGCACCATAGTGAATAGGTAGATTCTTTTTTGCCTGACCTGCATAGAATTCATCTATGGGAAGCACACTAGATTCAAGTTCTAGAGCCATAGTAACACCTTGAGTGGCCTGCATTCGGTAGGCCCCAAGATTCTGCCCATGCATGTGAAGATCTATGAAACCTGGAGAAACTATTTTACCGGTCGCATCAATAGTCTTTTTACCTGAGATATTGTTTTCCGTAATCATGCTAATTGTGCCATTGACTATGCCAATATTTCTGACCGCATCAAGTTGGGTTTCCGGATCAATGACTCTTCCATTCAGGACAACTACATCAAACTCAGTATTTGCTGAAACTTCCGAACCAGATTTTTCGGTACCATTTTATTGGTTCCACCCCATTAGAAATGCAATCTGTACCATCATTATTAATGCTACTCTCTTCATCTCTTCTCTTTTAGACTATTTATAATAGTCGCGATCTAAGTCAGCATCCTGATACGTTGAAATGAACCACTCCTCTGTTAACTGAAAAGATCCAACAATGAAACAGAT
>NZ_JABXIN010000031.1 GCF_013373065.1 Algoriphagus sp. | reverse complement strand
TATTCATCTGCTAAAGCATTCAGATCGGTCAGTGTTTTTTCTCCGGAATTGGTTCTACTATGCTCGAGCATACCTTTGACGATGGCTCCAGCGCGCTTGCCATGGTGATTGATCTTCTCCTCGTTACTTTCGATATCTGCTGCGAGAAGTTTGACTTCTTCCAAATCACCCTTTTCGATTTCCTCTTTCAGGTCGGCGATCAATTCTTTATTTATCTCAGAGAAGTTGTTGACAAAATTCAGAGGATTCTGAATCTCATGGGCGATGCCTGCGGTGAGCTCTCCAAGAGAAGCCATTTTCTCGGATTGGATGAGTTGGGTTTGAGTCGCCTTGAGATTCTCGTGAGCAAGTTCTAGGTTTTGGTAAGCCTTTTCTATTTCACGTGCCTGTTCCAATTCTCTATCTTTTGCCTTTTCACGTTCTTTTCGAATGGTTCTTTCCTTTTGAAAGGCATGTATTCTTCGTCCTAATAAAAGGAGCAATATTAAATAGATTAAATAAGCCCACCAGGTTCTCCACCATGGGGGCAAGACCTTGAAGGTATAGCTAAGTTCACTGGTCGTTCCAAAAGGGCTAAAAGCTTCCAATTTGAAGGTATATTCCCCTTCGGTCATATTCCCAAAGTATGCCTCATTTTTTAAGCTGACAGGACTCCAGTTTTCCTCATAGCCTTCCAATTTGTAACGGTATTGGAAGTACTTTCCATATGCAGGAGAAATAGAAGAAAATTCGAAGGTAATGCTGTTATTGGTGTAGGGGAGTCTTAGGTTGATGGGAATAAAATCTCCTCTTTGTAAGCTGTCGTATTCAATGTTTCCAAATACATTTTGAAGCTCTTTGAGAAATTCTTCTTCTGGCTTTTTACTAAACTTCAAAACGGATTCATTGGTGACAGTAAGCTTATTTAAGGAGTCATTTTCTTCCAAAAATAAAGACCAAAGAAGGTTTGTGTTGTTTATACGGATGTTCTTAATTTTTACTGATGGAGACTTTATTTCTTGCAATTGCTTCCAATTGAACCGGACTAAATCTGAAAAAGTATTCATCCAAATATCCGAGGAGCTAACTTGTATTTTTTCTCCCGTAGCCAAAAAACTAGGAATATTTTCGAAACCATTTTGTTTGGAAAAAATTCTAAATTGTGGATTTTCAGATTGAGATTCTTCGAAAGATAAAGTGGCTAATCCTTTGGTTGTTCCAAACCAAAGTTGTTGATTGAGCGTATCCACAAAAATTGAGGTAGCGATGCTTCCTAAACCTTCTGCCTGACCAAAAGTGCTTAATTGGTTTCCGTCAATTCTCCCGATTCCCCCATCCGTGCCCATCCAGATGGTTCCATTCGGTCCTACAGTAAGATCATTTACAAAATTATTTGGAAGACCATTGCTGGTATTCACTTTAAGTACACTATCTTGAGTAAAAGCAATGGCTCCTGAATAACCAGTACCTACCCACATTCGGTTTTTTTGATCAAAAATAATTGAGGTTATTACTTCAGGAAATCCTTGTTTTTCGCCGTAATAGGTGATTATTTCATTATTGATAAAATAGACACCACTCGAAGTCACCAAAACAATATTTCCATCCTTATCCTCAGAAATATTTCTGACAAAATCCATTTTTATTCCTTGATCGACACCATAGATGTGAAATTTCGATCCATCAAATTTGATTAGCTTTTTTGGAATGTTTTGATTTCCTCCATTGGATAGCCAGATATTTCCATTTTTGTCAGCAAATAAGAAAAGGAAAAAAAAACCTTCACCAAAAACCGGTTCTAGATCATATTTAATCGCCTCATTTTTTTCATACTTAAATAGTGAGCTTCTTTGTTTTGAAGATATTGCCCACTTGGACCCATTCGGACCTATAGCAAGCCTTAAGGAGTTATTTAGGTTGTCAGAATCCCCTTCCGGTATTTCTAAAGGATTAGTAAGGTTGAAATTAATTTTCACAAAACCATTCCTGCTTATAATCCAATAATTCCCCAAATCGTCCTCAACAACAGAAGAAAAGCTACGCTTAACAAGTTCTATAGTAGAATAGAAGTTGAAAATTCCATTCTTATAAATATAGGTTCCTTCTTCTGTGTCAATCCAGATTTCGCCAGATTTCGTTGTTTCGGCTCTGTATATCCTTTCTTGGTAATCAAATCCCTCGGCTTTTCCAAACAGGCTGGATTTTTGACCATCATATTTTCCAAGCTGATCTTTATCGCCTGATTTTATCCGAAACCAAATGCTTCCCTCTTGGTCTATTGTGAGAATTACAGGATGGGAGTTCCCAATAGCAGGAATTTTATCAAATGGCTCAAATCTTCCATTCGTATACACATAGTTTTCAGTTGTTGAGGTGGCAATAATCTGACCCGATTGGTCTAAAAAAAGAGTGTAATAAAGGCCAAGTGGCACCCCTTCATCTTTTCCAAAAACCTGTACAGAATCCTCACCAATCCGAAAAATACCCTTTTGGCTTGATGCCCAAATTGTTCCATCCTGATCCTGTATCA
The DNA here is from genome assembly GCF_013373065.1 of Algoriphagus sp. Classification (GTDB taxonomy): domain Bacteria; phylum Bacteroidota; class Bacteroidia; order Cytophagales; family Cyclobacteriaceae; genus Algoriphagus. The sequence continues at coordinate 11,460 of NZ_JABXIN010000031.1, read as the reverse complement.
AAGAAAAAAAGTTAAGGTTCCTGTCATCCTCACTTAAAGAGATTTGATGAAATCTATAGCCGTCGTATTTGTACAATCCATATAAGGTCCCAATCCATATGTTGTTATCTGAATCTACTAATAATTGACTGATGAGTACGCTTTCTAGTCCATTGCTAATATTGAAATTGGTAAAGGTTGACCCGTCAAATTTGCTTAGGAACCCGATACCACCTATCCAAAGATTTCCTTGCTGGTCTAGCACTAAATCCTGAACCAAATCTCCTGGTAGCCCATCATTGACACCATAGTTTTTTACCGTTGGTTTTCCAACTCCATAAGGGTATTTCAATGGAATTTTGGTTGGCGTAATTTCAAAAATATCCGGGGCTTTCACTTCGCTTAAACGAATAATCTTTGGAGGAGAAAGTGAATCCGGTAAGGCTTCCATTTGTAATGGAGTAACTTTTTCTTCATAAAAACTGAATTTGTCAGATTCTTTACAAGAGAAGAGGAGTGTGCCAAAACAAATAAAAGGTAGGAGATACTTATTCATCAGGTTGTGGGTAAAATGATTATTAACTGGGTTCCTATGTTTTCTTCGCTTTTAACCTGGATTATTCCTTGGTGTGCTTTGATGATATCATAGCTCAAACTCAAACCCAAGCCTGTGCCTGAACCAGTCGGTTTAGTGGTAAAAAATGGCTGGAAGATTTTGTCTTTAACTGAGTCTGGGATACCCTTCCCGTTGTCCTTTACGGAGATTTCGATTCCTTTTTCGGTCTTTCGGGAACTAACCACCACTTCGGGTTTATATTCCTCGTCCGGATGGCTATTGGGACTGGATTGGGCTTTTTCATTGACCCCACTTCGACTTCGCTCTGCACATGCATAGAAGGCATTATTGATCAAGTTCAACAATACCCTGCCAATGTCCTGCGCTATTACATTTACCTTAGGTAGATTGGGATCTAATTCAGTTTTAAAATCAGCTTGGAAGTTTTTGTCCTTTGCTCTAAAACCATGATAACTTAATCGAAGGTATTCATCTGCTAAAGCATTCAGATCGGTCAGAGTTTTCTCTCCGGAATTCGAACGGCTGTGTTCCAACATTCCTTTGACGATGGCTCCTGCTCGTTTTCCATGATTGTTGATTTTTTCTTCATTGCTTTCAATATCATCGGCAATCAGTTTTACTTCTTCCAAATCACCTTTTTCGATTTCCTCTTTCAGGTCGGCGATCAATTCTTTGTTTAATTCGGAGAAGTTGTTGACAAAATTCAAGGGGTTCTGAATCTCGTGGGCGATTCCTGCAGTCAATTCCCCAAGTGAGGCCATTTTTTCAGCTTGGATGAGTTGAGCTTGAGCCGCTTTAAGATCTTCAATTGATTTCTTGAGCTGTTTTGTTCGATGTTGTACCTTCTCCTCTAGAATCCGATTTTCTTTTTTCAGATAGTAGGCACGAATCTGAACGATGGCAACAATGATGTTACCTAACAGAAAAGCATAAATGAGGTAGGCCCACCAAGTCCTATACCAGGGAGGAAGAATGATGAAAGAATAACTTACAATCGGGCTTTCATAGCCCAGTAGGTTTGTTCCTTTAACCTGAAAGGTATATTCTCCCGGAGATAAATTGGTGTAGGTTTTTTGTGTTTCTACTGACCAAGGTGACCAAGAGTCATCAAAACCTTCTAGAAATGTAGAAAACTGATTGGCGTTTTTCCTTTCATAGCTTGTTGCTGCAAAACGAAACTTTAAGGCGTTATTTTTAAATTTAAGCTCTGGAATCTGGAAGTATTCCTGATTTCCTCCTAAAGCAATAATCGAATCATTGCCGTTAGAAACTGTACGTATAAGGGTCGAAAACTCCTGAGGGGAACTATTTTTTTTACCAAAATCATATCTGATAAAGCCCTCGCCTGAGGCAAACCAAGTAAGTCCGTTTTTTTCGGCATAAATGGAATAAATTGCTTCATCCGAAATCCGTCTAAAAGGGAAAGTAGTCCATTCCCAATTAGTTTCTTCTTTAACTTCTCCAATCGCGATCGTTTTTTTATTTCCAAGCCAGACACGACCCAAAAAATCCTGGGTTAGGGGAACTCGGTCTTGGTTGGCCTTGAGCTCATAAAAAGTGGCTACCAGATTATCTGTTGTATCAATTAAAAAGCGATTTTCACTTTCATCGTACTGGTAAATGCTGTCGGTCGTTCCAAAGTACATTTTCCCATTGAGTTTCTTGGCGTAGACAATTCCGTCTTGCAGACCATTTTTATCATCATAATTTTCGATGACTGCATCTTGGATGAGCGGTGAATCACCATCGATGTTAGGGAAACTGACTTTAAATAATCCATTCGAAAAAGTTCCCATCCATAAATTTCCATTCTCATCCTCTTGGAGCGAGGTTGGCTGGTCGAAAACTTCCAAAATTTGACCCTCTTCAACCCAATTTGGTCCATTTTTCACCATAGACCATATTCCGCTGTTTACGCCAACAAAAATTCGACTTGGATTAACACTAGATTGAATCAATTCATTGACTAAAAATTCATTCTCAATAGTTCGTTTTATTGGGATAAGATTTCCGGATTCGATTTTAAATAAACCATCTGCCGATCCAATCAATAAATCATCCTCAACTTCTAAAAAAGTCCAGGATTGTTTGTTAAAGTTATTGAGTTGATGGAAAATGGAGGTGGATGGATCAAGCGTGAAAATTCCGTTTGCGGTACCTGCATAAATGGTGCCCTCATGACGAATAATGTCATGGGAATAGGTGGTGATTCCACTTCTGGAATCAAAATAGCTTATCGGGGAAGCGTAATCTATTCTTGAAATTCCATTTTCTGTAGCCAGCCAAATACCTCCGGCTTTATCTTGATAGGAAAAATAGACCGTATTGTTAATGATTCCGATCTCATGGTTGTATCTAGCTACTTCATTTCCCTCTTGATCAATTAAAATACTCCCGCCATTCAAGGTGTTCAATAGCATATTGCCGTCTTGAAGTACGGTTCCCGGGAGATAGATTAAATTTTCTTTTATGAACTGTTGTACTTCGGTTTCAAATGGGATGAATGTAGAATCAACATACTTAAAAATCCCCATGGTTCGAGTCACCAGTAATAGTGCCTCCGGTTCAGCAATGAAAGGCAATAAAGAATAGATGCGTTCATTAGCAAATAATTCTCCTCCCTGGACCAGTGTGAGTTTGTTGTTTTCCCAAATTTTTAATCCTACTCCCCATTCTCGTACATAAATGTTTTCATTTACCTTAAAGAGAATATGGAATCCATTTTCTGAGGGGATTATTTGAAACTCTCTTTTTTCAATATCCCAAATCAGTAGGTACTTTTCACTATTGAAGAATACTTTTCCCTGATTGACATGGATTTCAGTGACGTTTGAAAAATCACGGCTGTTTTCAGGGATATAGTCAAGGAGAGAAGTGAACTTCATTTGTCCGAATGAATCGGGTAAAAAATAGCCCAGGTCAGCTTGTGCTCCTACATATAACTTTTTATCATCCCCAAAAGCAATACCCAGTATGGCCGATTTATTCGGGATCGTATACAGCTGCCAAGAGTTCCCGTCATATTCCAACAATCCATCGGTATTTCCAAAGTACATTATTCCCCGATCATCCTGAGCAATTGCCCAATTTTGGCGAAAGGCATCGTACTCTTTGGGGCTAAAGTTACTGATTGCAGGGAATCCAATCTCAGAATGATTTTGAGCCAATATCTCAGCAGAAATCAAGCAAATCCAGGAAAGAGCGAATAAAAGCTTCTTCATAAGCTGCATATTGGTTGGTAATTATTTCGGTATCAGAATTTTAAACTCAGTACCTGAACCCTCCTCTGTATCCACCATGAATTCCCCACCATGGGCCTTCACGATATCATAAGATAGTGATAATCCAAGTCCCGTTCCCGATCCGATTGGCTTGGTGGTGAAGAAAGGTTGGAAGATTTTGTCTTTGACTGAGTCTGAAAAGCCATTCTGATCAGGGAAAAATTTTCCCAGCTCGCTTTGTCTGGCTCCAACCTTTCTCCAAAACAAAAACATACATTTTTTTCATGGGAAGAGATTTTGTTAGGTTATTTATAAAGCATCTCATCAGCACCATTCCAGTTTTTTGGAGCCCCTTCGGCGAGATATCTTTTTGCTTTTTCATAAAATACCTTTACCGTGTGATCCTTCTCATCCGAAGCTAATACCTTGCTGAATAATTGGACAGCTGATTCAAACTGGCCTTGTTGATATAGCTCCATAGCCATGTCAAAATCACCCATATTTTTTTTCCTTGCTGAAGCCAACGCTTCTTCCATTCCATTCATACATTCAACTACACTCAGCACATTATTTTTCCCCTTAAGAAGGACTTTTCCAAGTCTTCTGAAGGTAAATCTGGATGGTTCCGGTATTCGTTTAAAGGTTTCTGCACTTAGTAATAGGGAGGATTTATAATGTTTTGTAAGACTTTCTATCCGTGCAGCAGTATTTACGGTATCACTTATGGTGGCCGCATCCAATCGATGTTCGTCGCCGGTAATACCCATAATTAACGAACCAGTGTGCATTCCAATTCCTGCATGGATAGGAAGTTCTCCTTTTTGGGTTCGTTGCTGATTTAAATTTCTAACTGCCCGCTGCATTTCGATCGCTGCGAGTAAGGCATCCTCTGGTTGAATTGGAAAAATAGCCATGATTGAATCCCCCAAATACTGGTTGATAAATCCACGATGGCTCCGGATAATGGGACCAAGCACTTCATTGAAAGAAGAAACAAACCGGAAGTTTTCCTCCGGGCTCATTTGTTCTGAAAGTGTGGTGAAATCCCTAATATCCGTGAATAGAACTGTAACAATTTTTTCAACTTGGTCTCCTAGTCTAACATCGGTAATATTTTCCTTTCCTAATGAGGAAATAAATTCATTGGGTACAAACTTTCTAATTACTTCATTGATGCGGAGCATTGCCTCTTCCCGCATTTTAATCTCCCGAATATTTTTCTCAAAAAGTAAGGCAGATTCCATGGCTGATGAGGATTGTAAAGCCAAGGTCACTAGGAGCTTTAGATGTGCTGCGGTAAACTGATCCGTCAGGGTTCCTACCAGAATGATTGCGCCGAGAATTCGGTCTTTGCCCTTCAGGGTAGCATAAATTAAGCTAGTTACATTTTTGGCAATCAATCCGCGATCTTTGAGTTCAGCGATATCGGTGATAATTGCGGATTGTCCATTTAGACCAAATCGAAGCAAAAGAGAAAAATTATTCTCTAAAAGACTGGAGTCAATCAATTTTTCACCCGAAATGGCAGGAACTGTTAATGCCCTTTGGTATTCATCCAAAAGGACAATTGCGCCGGCATTTGCCGGAATAGAATTCATGGAATGATTTAGTGTAATCCCTGCAATTGCTTCCAAAGAAATGGCTTCCCCTAAATTCTCTGCGAAGCTGTAAATAATATTGAGCTCCTGATAAAGGTGAAGTACTTCAGCCCCTAATTTTCTTTTCTCTCCCTCCTTTGTAATCAGCATGGTCAAAACTCCAGCCACCTGATTTATCAGATTACTATTACTAGATACATTGGCAAGAGTGGCATTTTCAAAAATTATTGGAATGGACTGTTTAAAATCTTCATGGTCTTGACTACCATAAATTACCGTATCCGTATTATCGGTAATACAAAGGTTAACCTGATTTTGGTTACACCAATTGTCTAACCAAGTTTTCAAAGGCCCATTTCGCCCAAATAATGCTTTAATTGAAAGTTTTGCCATGGAAAAATTTTTGAAATCTATTTTGAGAGTTTCTAATTCCTAAGGCAATTCGAGTACTTCCCGAGCTTTTTCCAATAATAATTCGGGATCGAAAGGCTTAGTCATATATACATCGGCTCCTACATCTAAACCTTTTTGCCGATCTGATTCTTGGCCCTTTGCAGTCAGTAAAACAATATAAATATCGGTTAAGCCCATTTCCTGCTTTACTCTTCGGCATACTTCCATTCCGTTCATTTTGGGCATCATTACATCCAAAAATATTAGATCGGGCTTTTCTATGTTAATTACTTCCAAGGCCATTTCTCCATTTTCAGCAGTAAAAAATTCTACACCCTCATCCTCCAGTTCTTCGAGTGTTTGCTCGATGAGCATTCGGATATGGGCCTCATCATCTACGATTAAGATTTTTTTTGACATGATTTAGATTTATAAATTCTACTTTTTAAGATTCCTTTATTGATAAATGAAAAACAAAACATTCTCCAATCCCTTTTCAAAGCGTAAGGTTTGAACGATTTCTTCGTCGGAGGATAGGAGAGAGTTAAGTATGATAATGTCAGGCTGTGTTTCTTTGGCTTTTTCAACCAGCTCCTTTCCATCCGATTCAACTACATGGTATCCTTTGGCTTGAAGGACTTCAGTTAAGGTCCGTATGGCAGCACTATCCTCATCTACTACCATAACTTTTCTTTTGGATTTTCCTTGTTCGAGTAATGCACTTATATCCTCAAATAACTGACTAGTATCTATAGGCTTGGTCAAATAGCGATCTACACCTATTCGGAAACCTCTTGCTTTGTCCTGAACAATTGACAAGATAATTATTGGAATATCCATCGTTTGAGGATCATTTTTCAAAATGGCAGCTACATCGAATCCATTGATTTCCGGCATCATGATGTCCAAAATAATCAGGTCGGGACGATGCTCTCTAATAGATTCAATTGCCTGTTTTCCATTACTTGCTTCGGACGTCAAGTAGCCGGCATCAGTTAGTTCCTGCCGCAGAAGAGATCTAATGGACTCTTCATCATCCACAATCAAAATGTGGGCATTTTTACCTGCTGATTTAAGTTGAGAAAAAGCCATCTGCTCCTTCAATTGCTTGACTAACTCATTGAGATGAATAGGCCCGCTGTTTACTCCTGCGATATCTTTTTTCACAAAAGGAATGGCAAATGAAAATGTGGTGCCTTCTCCGACTTCACTTTCTAGCCAGATTCTCCCTCCATGATGTTCTACAATTTCTTTACAAATTGGGAGGCCAAGGCCAGTTCCTTTAGGCTTATCGGTTAGGGTGTCTCCTCCGATTTGTTTAAACTGCTCAAATACGGCTCCGAAATCTTCTTTGGTGATTCCCATTCCCGTGTCTTGGATACTGGTGATAATTTCATTACCAACCTGTTTCACTTTACAGGTAACAGAGCCTTTATCGGTAAACTTGACCGCATTCGAAATTAGATTGATTACTACCTGAATAAGTTTGTTAGTATCTCCAGTGATTTTTGGAACGCTCAAATCGATATCTCGAATCAGTTTTAACCTCTTCTGGTCAAAAAGAGAAGTTGTTGAAGCGATTGCACGCTCGACCACTTCTGGAATGAAAACTTCCTCTTGACTCCAGTCCATTTTTCCAGCTTCAATTTTTGCCAAATCCAATACATCATTGATTAGGGAGGTAAGCCTTTCCCCTTCAGAAATAACAACCTTAAGGTTTTCAGAAACCTGATTGATAGTTCTATCCGTTTTGGAGTCACTCCGGTCCACTAATGGGAAAATCTTTTCTTCTAGTCTTTTCTGAATGATTTTGGCAAAGCCCAAAACAGAAGTAAGAGGGGTTCTTAATTCATGGCTGACTGTCGAAAGAAAGGCACTTTTTGCCTCATTCGCTTGTTCTGCAGCCTTTTTGGACGCGATAACTTCCTCAAAAAGTTGAGCTTTATTAATCGCTACTCCAACAGAAGAAGCAATGGTTGACAGAAGGTTTGAATCATTTTCATCAAAGCGGTTCTCTGATTCAGTACTTTGTACGCTCAAGACTCCTATAGCTTCTTTTCCCTGAAAAATGGGAACACCCAAATAGGAAGCTGATGGTTTCCCTAATCTGGTAGCTCCTAATTTTGTGGTCATTTCCTCTACAGCTTTATTAATCAGTAGTGGCTTTCCAGTATTTAGGACTTTAGAGGTAAGTCCTTCCCCAAGCTTTTGAGGAGGCATATTATCTCCGAATTGGTAAGGGAAATTGATAATATTGGATTTTTTATCCAGAAGAGCTAAATACACAATATTTGCTTTAAACAGCTCTTTCATCTGATCTCCCACAAGATGAATGATTTCGTCTAATGACACATAGGAGGCAAGAGCTTTAGTGACCCTATTTACCACAGACAATTCATTTGCCTTTTGGGTAGATTCTTCCAAAAGGCGATTTGTTTCGTCAAAAAGGCGGGTATTTTCCAAAGCTACCCCCAAGCTATTGGTGATGGTACTTAGAAGTTTTACTTCAGAATCACTGAAGGCACATTCCTTATCTAAATTCTGAAGGCTAACAGAACCCTTAATATTATCACCAACCATTATGGGAACAAAGACTGCAGATTTTGGGGCGATTCCTATACTTACCCCTTTGCCTCCATATTTTTGTGCAGTGGCGACATAATCTTTGTTAATCACCAATGGAGCTTTGGTTTCTATCAATTGTTTATTTGCCCAGTTAATTGGACGGGGATCTGTGTACTGTCTCTCTCCTCGCTCAATGGAATACTGCCAATGTTCTTGACCAGCTTTTAAATCAAAAGATCGAATGATGACACTTTGGGTATCAAAAAGAGTTCTCAGTTTTTCACCTACCAATTCATAGATTCCCTCCGAATGAATTTCTTTTACAAGTCCATTTTGCACACCATTCAATACAGCGAGTTCGGATACCCGTTGACTGAGCTCTTGTGTCCTGTCAGCTACCGTTTTTTCCAGTAATTCTTGTTTTTCACGAAGCTGACTCAACCTCCATTTTAAAATCAAACGAATTAGAATGATTACGGCTAAAGCATAAAGTATATATGCCCACCATGTACTGTACCAGGGAGGGATGATGGTAAAAGTATAGGATGCTTCTTCGCTTACATCATTGAAAACATTTTTAGCTCGGACTCGAAAGGTATATGTACCTGGCGAAAGATTGGTGTATTCCTTATAAACGCTTCTATTCCAATCTGACCAGTCAGACTCAAATCCCTCCAAAAAGGTTTGGTAGGTGGTCCGCTGTTCTTGCTGATAGAATTGGGCAGCATAAGTAAAACGAATAGAATTTTGAGAATACTCCAAATTGTCTTCAGCTTTTTTTCTCAAATGATTTAAAGTATCCGCTCCAGCATAAATTCCTCGCATCAATACTGGAAAATTTTCCCTGGATACAGAAGATATGGAGCGATCATACCGAAGCAAACCCTGTCCACTTCCTATCCAGACGATTCCATCATCCTCAGAATAAAGTCCAAACACACCTTGCCAAGGGTAATCATTAAATAGATTTTCTTCTAGGATATACGTATTGTCTGGCCCTGGTATGGCTAGTCTCAGCCTATTGCCAATCGGGATCCAAACTTGACCTTGTGAGTCTTCCTTCATAAAAAAACCTTCAGAAAGCTCCAAGTTATCTGGGATCATTCCAAACCGATCATCTGGAACAATGGACTCTGTAGCGGGATTATAGCGGAGGCTAGCCCCGAATGCTGGGAAAAAGATTTCCCCATTAATGGCATATAATAATCCGGCCGAATTAATCAAACCCTCCTCAATACCAAATTCTTTGATTTGAAAGTCATTGACTACGGGAAGGCCGTTTTCATCATATGCGGGAGTAATACGATAGGCCATATTGGTTTGAGTCCCTCCCCAAAGTGTGCCATCCTCACTTTCAGCAATTGTCCAAATCGTATTTGGTAACCCTTGTAAATCGGCATATTTTTCCCAAAAGTTTCCTTTTCTAGCGAAAATCCTCAGTCCACCGGGAACAGATATGTATAAAAGATTGGGATGGCTACTCGAAATCATGAGGTCCTGCCCTCCATTGGTGTTGGGGTCTATTGGGATAATTTTTCCTCCGCGAATCATTGAAAAAACTTCTCCCGGAACAAGTAAATCCTCACCGTCAACTAAAAGATTCCAGATCTGAATATTTCCTAATTCTGGAATTGGTACAAACTTTTTCGTCTTCACATCAAATTTGTAAAGGCCGATTGAAGAGCTAACATAAAGTTGTCCGGCTACTCGTGTTATTCCATAAATGGTTGAGTTTATACCTTGATTCTTTGTAAAAGTGCTAATGGGAGAATTGAGCGCCAGTTTCGAAATTCCATTGTCTAGTCCAACCCAAACCGTTTGGTCATGGTCCACATAAACAGAATAAACTGAAGGGTCTTGAAGCCCTTGATCAGCAGAAAGAATATTAAGCAGTTTACCCTCTTGATTAACTAAAACCAATCCCATTCCGATCATAGAGGCCACTAGGTTCCCATTTGGAAGTAAGGCGCTTTTATAAAGCAAATTAGTTTTTGTATATGCGTTGAGATCACTATCAAAAACCTCAAACTTCTCTCCGTCAAACTTGTAGATCTCTTGATAAAAACGGCCTATTAAAAACTGTTTTTGGCCTGTTTCGGGATTATCCACATGTTCCACTAAAGTGAAAACCCTATCTCCAGCAGTAACTTCACTACCTGGCATGAACTCAAGTTCTCCGTCCACCATTTTATATATTCCTGTCTCTATATCGTGGACCATATATTGGCCATGGATTATAAAGCCATGCGAAAATGTTCCCTGAGCGGGATAGGTTTTGATATCAAAATCTCCTTTTTCTAAATCATAGTCTAATCTGAAAATGTATTCTCTAGCTTGGAAGTATAAGTATTGCCCATCAAATTGAACTGACCAAAATTCTTCAAAATCCCGCTTATCCTCAGGGATAAGATGTTTTAATGATTCTACTACTCGATCCCCAAACTTGTTTCTTTTGAGATAGCCAAAACTACCACCGGAAATGTAAAAAATAATCCCATCGTCGTCCATTACCATGCCTCTGGTGGAAACACCAGTGGGATAATCGGGATTTCTTATTTGTCTCCAATTGATCCCATCAAATTCCATGATTTCAGTAGAGGTCCCGAAATACATTAATTGATCATCACTTTGAATTATAGACCAAACCTGCCCATTTCCGCCATATTCAGAGGTTTCATAGTTCGTGATCAGTGGAACCCCAATTTCTTCATTGGATTGAGAATAAGATTCCTTCGAATAAAAAATGAGGATTATAAAAACCCAAAAAATCATATTTCCCTTTATCAGGTTCAAAAATGAGTATCTAAATTGTGGCATAGCTTTATTTTATTGTATAAAAACCCAAAAAAATTTGTAGTAATCTAAGAAAAAAAAATTGTCCTAAGCGAAAAGCTGGATCAAAAATTCTGTTTTTTCCCCTTCCACGGACTCGACTTTCAACTCTCCACCATGGGCCTTCACGATATCATAAGATAGTGATAATCCAAGTCCCGTTCCCGATCCGGTTGGCTTGGTAGTGAAAAATGGCTGAAAGATTTTGTCCTTAACTGAGTCTGGGATTCCGTTACCATTGTCCTTTACCGAAATTTCAATTCCAGTTTCTGTCTTTTTTGAGGAAACAATTACC
>NZ_JABXIN010000018.1 GCF_013373065.1 Algoriphagus sp. | reverse complement strand
TCTCGCTGTCGGTGTCGGTCACGTTTGATCCTGTAGGAGGAGTACCCGTTACAGTTGCCGTGTTGTTTACGCTTCCTTTATCCATATCCGCCAAGGTAATGGTATAAGTCGCTGTAAATATCTGGCTCTCAGTTGGCGCAAGGGTTACAGGTGCAGGCGTAATCGCCGATAAGCCCGGTAAGGGATCCGTAACTGATACACCGGTCAGGGTCACATTACCAATGTTGGTTACCTCGAAGCTATATGTTATCACATCGCCCGCCTCGTCATAGGAAGACTGGGACGCCGTCTTTAAAATACTAATCAACGGATCCTGATTCGCAGTGATTATCTCGTTGTCCGTATCGGTAACGTTTGGTCCTGTAGGAGGAGTTGCTACGACTGTTGCTGTGTTTGAAATACTACCAGCATCCATATCAGTCTGTGTAGTCGTGTAGGTCGCCGTGAATTCGGCCGTTGCTCCTGGAGCAAGACTAGCTAACGAAGTAGGTGAAACTGCACTCAGACCAGAAAGTGGATCCGTAACCGTTATATTGGTCAAGGTAACGTTACCTGTATTCTTCACAGTAAATGTGTAGGTGATTATATCGCCAAGCCCATATGGATCTATATCTGCAGTCTTGGTAATCTCAATCAATGGCTTTTGACCCACTGCAATTGTCTCTGTATCCGTGTCAGTCACGTCATTTCCAACCGGAGGTGTCCCTGTGACTGTTGCCGTATTAAAAATACTACCCAAATCCAGATCCGCCTGGGTAACCGTATAGGTCGCAGTGAATTCAGCGGTCGCTCCAGGAGTGAGATTAGCTAAAGAGGTAGGGGTAATCTCACCCAGACCAGGAAGCTGATCCGCAACCGTTACATTAGTTAAGGTCACAGTACCTGTATTCTTAACTGTGAATTTATAGTTGACCAAATCGCCTTCGTCGACCCGATCATCAGGAGCGACTATTGTCATATCAATAGTTCCTGTTTTTTCTAATGAAATCGAACAAGTTTGAACCTTAATACTTACTTCAACTCTTCCGCTTTCACATTCGCCGTCTTTTATTTGACTTACCCAAACTGAATAAGTGCCTGGGGCAACGACATCCGTGTCAACTGAAGGGACCCCTTCGAAAGGAACTGGAGAAGTTTCAGATTCATAGTATAAAATCGTATAGCCTTCTCCAGCTGTTACATCATAAAATTGAATGCCTGAGCCGGAGCAGAATTCCGTGTTTAACACTTCAGGCTCTGGGGCATCTCCAGGAATTGTAATATCAAATGTAGTTTGGTCAGGACACAGCCCCCCATCCACTTTATAATATTTATAAGTTATGGTATAGGTGCCAGAAGAGGTTTTTTCTAAATTGATAGTACCCGTAGATGGATCAATCGTAAGGCCTGTTTCTGTAACAGGATCATAAGGAACATCAACAGAAAAACCAATTGTTTCAAAAATTCTCGGGTTGGTAAATATTACGTTAGCTTCTAAACCACATAAATCATTTGTGTCATAAGAGATTTCTTGTTCCCCCAAAAGAAGCTTGACAGCTATAGGTTCAATAAAGTCCTCTAAATCTGCCGTCTTTGAAGGAGAGCTTTTTGTTTTTATGAAAACCCTCCTAATTGTTAAGCTCTCACACGGATCTGGAGATATAGCATCAAATGCAGCCCCAAGATCTATGGCTGCTTCAACAAACTGAAAAGGCTGGTATTCAAAAGTACCAAAAGCACCATAAGGCGCATCAACAATAGTTGCATTTGTGGCCCCAAACTCAATATCCTCATATTTAGCCGGATCAATAAGCACATAGTCCCAAGTATCAACACCAACATTTTGCCATCTTGAAAACAAAATAACAGGAACGCTACCACCCCCAGTGTAATCCACTGTCATCAAAATATCTCCTACAGTTCGTCCCCCTGTCGCTGGATTGGATGAAAAAGTCCCATCCTCATTCTTACTAAATGTCTCATCTTGCAAAAATTCAAAATCAATATAGGAAGCACCATTTGTTCCAAATCTATCAGCCGCAACAAATAGCCATTGGCTATTGGTGAGATCATCTTCGGTTCCTAGATGAACAAAGACATTATTAACATCAAGTTTATCAGAAGCCTCTCTATTGATCCAAGTCCAATTATTAGGATCATCATTGTATTTGAGTCCGCCTTTGAAAATATTATCAGAACTCGAGTTCTGCTCGTCAAAAAACTTAAATGTTTGAGCAATTCGAACAGCGGTTCCATCATCAAAAAAGACAAATGAGTCATCAGGGGCGCCATCTCCCCTGAACCAGTCTCCTGTTTGAGGATTACCTACTTTAAGGGGATTAATTTCCCCAGAAACAAGATTTCCATCAATATTGAAGCCTCCTTGTGGAAATTTCACAGGGGCAACCTGGGCTAATGCAGAACCTACCAAAAAGAAAAGGAATAGAATGACTAATCCTATTCCTCTCTTCAGAAAGTCCGTATTGCCGCTTTCTCCCCTTTCAAGGAACCCATCCTTCGGCATATCGAAGTTGGATTGACAATTGGATAACCTTTCCATATCGTTAAGATTTTAATTTCGAGTCCGTAATCGTTGCGCTATACTTTTTTCATTTTTCGATGATATGACTTTTCAAATCCCTACAAGTCAAACCAACCCCTATAACTACCCACTCTATTAGTTTGAGATTTTATCTTGAGAAATCTCGTAACCACCATGTTTTATGTAGTAAATGTACACTTTTTTGCAGTTTATCCAAATTTTTCAAGGCTTTATTTTTATATGAAATGCATTTTTTTTGTTACAAAAGTATTTTTTTATAATATTTTATGCATTTTGTTTAACAATACCTTAAACCGGTTAAACAATCCTGTTTTGATGGGTTTTTTCAGTTCCTTCTGCAAAAGCATTGGATTGTTTCAAAAAAATTTAGGAATGCTTTTCAGCTAGTTTTTTTATCTTTCTTTTTGATAGAAAAATCAAACCATGGAAATCTCAGAATACACCCAAAAAACCGAAGTCAAACTCAACTTACTTCAAAAAACAGCCCTCAAATGGAGGACTTCAGCAGCAAGTGAGCGAATTGACCGATTAAAAACCCTTCGGGCCTGGATCAAAAACCACCAGGAACAAATTCAAGAAGCCCTTTGGAATGATTTCAAAAAGTCTGCAGTAGAAACAGATTTATCCGAGATTTTCCCTGTTACTTCTGAAATTAACCATACAATCAAGCATCTAAAGCGTTGGATGAAGTCGAAATCCCTCCCAACGCCCCTTGCGATGCTAGGCACAAATGCGTCCATCCAGTATGAACCTAAAGGAGTTGCCTTAATCATAGCGCCATGGAACTATCCTTTCAATCTGGCAATTGGGCCCCTAGTCTCCGCATTGGCCGCAGGCTGTCCAGCTGTTATCAAACCCTCCGAATTAACGCCTCACACTTCTGCTTTAATCGAAACAATGATTTCGGAGATTTTTTCTGTAAATGAGGTACAAGTCTATCAAGGAGATGCCGAAGTAGCACAACATTTACTTTCCCTGCCTTTTGACCACATATTCTTTACTGGAAGCCCTCAAATCGGAAAGGTAGTTATGGAATATGCTTCCAAACATTTAACGTCAGTTACTTTAGAGCTGGGAGGTAAATCTCCTTGTATAATCACAAGTTCTGCGAATCTTAAAGATGCAGCCCAAAAAATCATTTATGGAAAGCTGGTGAATTGTGGACAAACCTGTGTAGCACCTGATTATATTTTGGTTCAGGAAGGTCAAAAAGATTTATTACTGGCCGAATTAAAACTTGCTATACAGCAAATGTATGACCCTGATTTTAAGGGAATAGAACACTCTAAAGATATGCCTCGAATCGTTAATGAGCGACATTTTAATCGATTGAAAGGTTATTTGGATGATGCCTTGGATAAAGGTGCACAGGTTGAATTCGGAGGAAAAAGTATTCCACACCACCGCTACATAGAACCTACCATCTTATCTGGAATTGAGGAAGAAATGTTGGTTGCCCAGGAAGAGATTTTTGGCCCTATTTTACCAATTCTCACTTATTCCAAATTGGAAGAGGCGATACAATATGTAAACAAACATCCCAAGCCCTTGGCCTTGTATATCTTTGATTCAAGCAAGGAACAACAGCAAGTCCTCCAACAAACAAGTTCTGGAAATGCAGTAATAAATGACTGTGTCCTGCACTTCCTACATAATGAAATGCCATTTGGTGGTGTCAATAACAGTGGATTAGGAAAAGCCCATGGCCATTTTGGCTTTTTAGCTTTTAGCAACGAAAAAGGCATCCTAAAGCAGCGAGTAGGTCCCAATAACACCACTTTACTTCGACCTCCTTATGGGGTCCGCACAAAACAAATTATTAAATCTCTTATTCGATGGTTCTAAAAATGAAAGATTTTTCAGACTACGCTTTTTTTAAACGGCTGGGCATAGCTTCTTTTTTCCTCATAATCACGCTTTTTTCAAGTTGTAGCTCGACGGATGACCCTAATCCCAATGCTCCTTTACCAGCTCTGGAATTAAGTGATAATTCCTATGGCCAAGATGCCCGTCAAGTGATGGATATTTTTTTACCCGAAGGAAGGAGTATGGAAAGCACACCGGTCTTGATCTACATTCACGGAGGTGCTTGGATAGATGGCAGCAAAGATGAATTTCAGGAATTCCGAATGGCTTTTGAACAGGCCCTCCCTGAGTTTGCTTTGATTGCTATTAACTACCGGCTTTTTGATTTTGTCACCAATTCCAATCGCTTTCCCACCCAGGAAAATGATGTGATTTCAGCAGTTCAACATGTACTGAGTAATCAAATGAATTGGAATATTAGCAATGAAATTTACCTCGCTGGAGCCAGTGCAGGTGGGCATTTAGCATTATTGCACGCTTACAAACACCAAGAGATTGGAAACATCAAAGCAGTAATGGCTTTATTCCCTCCAACAGATTTAATTTCCTTGTTCGACTTCAATTTTCTTACTCAAACGGGTCTGACAGCACTTTTGAACGGAACTCCAGATTCTAATCAAGACGCTTATTTACAATCGAGCCCCATCTATTTCATCAATCCTTCCTCACCACCAACTCAGTTTTTTCATGGTACCGTAGATACAGTCGTACCGATTTCTCAAAGTGATTTATTAGCCAATAAATTGGATGAAGAGGGTGTATCATTCGAATATCAAATTATCGAAGGGCAGGGCCATGGTTTTACACCAGCTACTTATTCGGCAATTATTTCCGACATCGCTACATTCATTTCCACTATAAATTAAAAAAACCCTGTCGAGAAGACAGGGTACCAGTTCGTTAGACTTTTTGAAGTCCCGTAGACTTGGCTTTCGATTTGATCGCCTTTACTACTTTTTCGGAAGGTAGAAATTGGATTTGGTCCAGTTGCTCTATAGTGCTCAGCATTTCCAAATATTCTTGCATCAGATGCTCATCATCGTGCAAGGCCTGCATTAAGAGTTCTTGTTCTACCTCCGGCATTTCCTGATAGATATATCTAATCAGGTCATTTGGGGTAAATGGTTTTATCATAGGCAAAATTTAGTTGTTTCATCATTTTTCGTAAGTGAATCAGTGCATAGCGCATTCTTCCCAAAGCGGTATTAATACTGACACCGGTTTTATCAGCAATTTCCTGGAAACTCATATCCATGTAATGTCTCATTATCAAGACTTCCTTTTGAGCCTCCGGCAATTCATCAATCAGTCTACGAACCATGGCGATTTCCTCTTCCTTGACTTGTTCATCCTCGGCATTCCCTTCTGCAAACCTCAGGGAATTGAAAAGACTAGACCCATCCTCCATCACAATGACAGGATAACGCCTTGCTTTCCGAAAATGATCTACTGCCAAATTATGAGCAATCCGCATAATCCAAGGCTGAAACTTTCCCTCCTCGTTGTATTTATCCGAATTCAGGGTATTGACGACTTTCACGAAGACATCCTGAAGAAGGTCTTCTGCCAAATCCTGATCCTTGACAATCAACAATATGGTGGTATAAACTTTTGTCTTGTATCGATCTACAAGTAGATCAAATGCGGCTTCATTGCCATTTCTGTACTGAGCGATGAGCTCAGCATCTCGTGGTCCTATTCGCTTATTCATTGTTTATAGTTTATCAACAACGTAAAAGTCTAAGCCATAGTATAGGGGTTATCGAGATTTTAGAATTTTATTATAAACGGGCTCTAAAAGTAAACCTTTCAGGTATTCCTTACAAACTCAAGCTTGGATTTTTGCAGATTTTCAAATTTGGCCAAAAAAATAGCCTAAACTTGAAAATACAGCCAAAACACAATAGGATGAGGAGCCATTATTCTTCAATAAAAGTGCCAAAAAAAGAAAATTCAACTCCTATTTTAATGGGAATTCTACTTTTTGTCTGAGGTCTTTCAAGAGGCATTCCTTAACTTCGAATTTTAAAACAAGACAAGCATTATGGAATTGAGCGGAAAAGTAATTCAGAAATTACAAGAGGTAAGTGGAAACTCAAAATCAGGCAATAACTGGCGCAAGCAGGAATTTATCATTGAAACACCGGGGAACTATCCCAAAAAGGTCTGTGTAGCACTTTGGGGAGACAAAATCGATCAATTTCCTATTGCAGTTGGAGAAGAAGTAAAGTTGAGTGTGGATGTGGAAAGCCGGGAATATAATGGTCGCTGGTACACAGATATCAAAGCCTATCGGGTAGATAAAGGATCTGAAGCTAGTAGTACACCAACTTTTGAAAATGGTCCTTTGGATGTAGATACCTTTCACGCTGACGAAGAAGATCAATTACCTTTTTAAACACACACAAGCATTTTTTCTACTATGTGGGATGATTTTGAGGATGAAGATCCGGATTTTGAAGATGACGGAGACTTTGACTTTCAAAAAGAACAGGATAAGATTTACAAGCACCCTTTAATGAAAAAAGCCAAGGAAATCGTGGGACTAACCCGCGCCTTGGTTGGGAGCTTGGATGAGGCTAGGAAGGAATTATACGGCGGCATCATGATGGAAGATGCGATGGTGATGAGCGCCAAGTTCGCCGGTGCAGAATCTGTTCCTGACTATGTCATAAAAATGGAAAAGGCTGTCTTGATGAAAATTCATGCCAAAAGCCTGAATTCCATGACCTATCAATTGGCGATGGAAGAGACCCATGCTGAGGAACACTTGGAGTTGCTCCGAACGGCCATTGAAGAATATCGAAAGCTATTCATCGAATGGGTCAGGGGATTCGACCCCAATCAAAAGTTTGATGATGGTTGGGGGATTTTTACGGATTGACTTGATTGGTACCAAACTGAAATCCTAAATAGGCTCCTCCAGCCATTAAAAAAAGGGTGATTAGTACCATCAATACTAAAATATACAAAGGTACTTCCCACAATTCCCCTCCTACTTTAAATCGGATAATTCGCCTCCAATCCATTGCTAAAAAGTCTTTACAGGTTTAGAGATTCTATTTTTTCAAAATCGTCTTCCAGCCCTTCAACTCAATTTCTTCAGCGGATTTCTCAACTTTTTCCTGAAGTCCTTTTTTATAAGCGTCCATATTTTTCCCAACCTGCTCATCGAAGGCACCGACCATAGAAGCTGCCAAAATCCCTGCATTCTTGGCTCCATTCAAGGCAACGGTCGCGACAGGAATACCCCCAGGCATTTGCAAAATCGAAAGAATACTATCCCAGCCATCAATGGAATTGGAGCTTTTCACAGGAACACCTATCACCGGTAAACTCGTCATAGAAGCGACCATCCCGGGAAGATGGGCAGCGCCACCTGCTCCAGCAATAATGACTTTCAAGCCCCGCTCTCGGGCAGATCGGGCATAGTCAACCATCCGGTCAGGTGTCCGATGCGCAGAAACAACCGTCAATTCATAGGAAACCCCCAATTCTTCCAACATTTGTGCGGCTTCTGCCATAACCGGAAGATCGGACTGACTTCCCATGATAATTCCTACCTGTGGATTCATGCTTTTATTTTGATTAGGTTTTTAATGTAATGGGCCCGCTGCTTTAATTGATCAATATTTTCATCGAGTATAGTTACGTGACCCATTTTTCGAAAAGGCTTGGTCAATTTTTTGCCATAGAGATGAATATAGACTCCTTTTTCCGAAATAGCTTCTTCCATTCCCTCCACATAAGCTTCTCCCTGATAGCCTTCCTCACCTAGCAAATTGATCATAGCTGCAGGACAGCGGAGGCCAGTATCGCCAAGCGGCCAATTCATTACCGATCGGAGATGTTGTTCAAACTGGCTCGTATTGTTCGCTTCAATGGTATGGTGCCCACTGTTATGAGGTCTCGGAGCGATTTCATTTACCAAAACTTCACCATCCTTTGTCACAAACATCTCTACAGCCAAAATCCCTACCATATCCAGCTTCAAAATTACCTCCCGGGCAATCTCCTGTGCTTTCTTTTCGATTTCAGGTGAAATAGTAGCAGGTGCAAATAGAAACTCTACCAAGTTGGCTGTTGGATGAAAAGCACATTCCACCGCAGGATATGCAACCAAATCCCCTTTTGAATTTCGCGCTGTCGTTACCGCAATCTCCTTGTCAAAATCAATCAATTTCTCAAGCAAACCCGGTGCGTCGAACGCTTGATTTAAATCTTCCTCATTACGCAAAATCTGAACGCCTCTACCATCATACCCTTCCTTTCCCAGCTTATTGACAGCTGGTAAAAAATCCCGGTTATGGATTACCTCTTCCCGGTTTGCAGTAAGAATAAAATCAGCTGTTGGAATTCCGTGCTGTTGATAAAATTGCTTTTGCGCTCGCTTATCTTGGATCAAACGAATGATTTCCGGTTGTGGAAAAACGCGCTTCCCCTCTTGTTGAAGCTTTTGCAGCGCCTCCGTATTAACATTTTCTATCTCAATCGTAATGACATCACAGCTTTGCCCAAATTGGTAAACTGTATCAAAATCCCGTAATGATCCATTCACGAATCGCTGCGCCA
Source organism: Algoriphagus sp. (assembly GCF_013373065.1). Classification (GTDB taxonomy): domain Bacteria; phylum Bacteroidota; class Bacteroidia; order Cytophagales; family Cyclobacteriaceae; genus Algoriphagus. The sequence goes on along the minus strand of NZ_JABXIN010000018.1, from coordinate 135,137 downwards.
GATCCTTGCAGGGTGCATTAGGATCCGGATCGAGAATATGAATGTCTTGATTGTAATTGATGGCGGACTGAATCAGCATCCGACCCAACTGCCCTCCACCGAGGACCCCGAGAATTTGATTTTTTTGGCTCATGATCTTTTCGTCCTCAAAAATACACCTTTCAACCCGAAGGAAAAATCAGGATTCCGAATCAAACCGAATTCCCATCAATTCCATCAATTTATGTGCATTAAAACTAGGGCAAGGTCCCCGTTTAATACGGTAATCAAAATCAATAGTATCTGCTTTCACCTCTGAGTGAAAACTGTAATTCCTGACATATGAAATACTTCCCTCTAGGCGACTTAGTTCGATATCATGCGTACTGATAATTCCTAAAAACTGACGGGATTCCAGTTGACGGATCAGCGCCTCACTTCCAGCGATCCTATCCTCGGTATTAGTTCCTTTTAGAATTTCATCCAAAAGAAAAAATATCCGCTCCCCGGATTCCAATCGGTCAATCAATCCTTTGATTCGACTTAATTCTGCATAAAAGGAACTGATACTTTCCCCCAAATTATCTGCATTTCGCATGCTGGTATACAACTGAAAATCACCCAGCACCATGGAATCCGCAAAGGGGCTTAATCCTAAATTGACTAAGACGAGGTTTATCCCCAACGAGCGCATAAAAGTTGTCTTACCACTCATATTCGCTCCCGTGAGCAAGACCAATTTCCCATCCGGATTCATTTCAAAATCATTGGGAACGGCCTTCTGGGGTTGTAATAGGGGATGGGAAATTTCTTTAGCAAGCAATTTCATTTCCTCTGAAATTCGAATAGAAGCCTGACGAGCTTCCTCTTTTTCGAAAATAGCGAGCGAAACAAGCACCTCCCATTCAGCCAATTGTTCGGGAAATTGAGCAATGGTTTTACCCCATTGATTTTTCCAACGAACCCAACGGGAATAAATCAACAGATCTGTCCAAAAGAATAGATTCAGAGGAATGTATAAAAGATTCAGGCGATTTTGAATCCACAAAGACAATCTATCCAATTCTTCCAGTAGTTCCGAAGACAAAGGCCCTTCAGGAAGACTTAGACGGGATTTTTGATTCTTTAAAATGGAATGCTCAAATTCCTGTGATTCCAAGAGTAAAAGCCAGTTTTTATAGGTTTTAAGGACTGCAGCCGAAGGAATTCGATCTCCTGCTTCTTTCAACTCTTTGAAAATTAATGCTAAAAAGGGAAGGCCCAGAACTATCCAAAGTCCCAAAAAGGCAGAAGGAATAAGATTTAAATAAGCAGAAACTCCAAGCACAGTTCCTCCTAATACACCAATCCAACCCACAGGCTTTAAATAGGATTTTGAGGAAATGGATTGACCCATCCATTCGCTCCAGTCAGAACCGCTTTCCTTTTTATCATAGAGGGCCTTACCTATTGCCTCAAATGAGCGAAGAAAGTCCTCCTTTTTAGCCAATTCAAGAATTGCTCCATGTGCTTCAAAGCCCTTTTTGAGGTCCAATTTCGATTTCAATCGATCCGCCAGTTTCTTTCTGGCCGCCTCGGAATGGGTATGATTTAAGAGTTGGAAAAGTGAATGATCCCCAAAAAGGTCCAAATCATTGCAAAAAGGATGGTTTTTCTCTAAATACTCTTTTCCCGAATCTAAAAGTCCCAATGCTCGATTAGATCGATAGGCACTTTCTTTTTGGATTTGATCCAAGGCTTGAAAAATGGCCCCTTGATCTTTTAGGAATAAATGCTTTTGAATAGCCCCTACAAATGCCCATATGAACAGTCCGGCTGGAATGATCCAATAAAAAGCGTCCGAAAAAAACAATACTACAAAGGCGCCTAAGAATACAAAGAGAACTAATCGAACCAATGAATAAACCCCAATCGTTTTTCGAAGTGCTTGTTGCTTTTGGGGCAGATCTATTGGCAGAAAGTCAAAATTCTTTTTCATCCTCAAATATAGGATTGTCGATAAGCTTTCGGGAAATTTAAAGCAGGTTTGAACGTTATAAACATATTCCAGAATTTTTATCCATGGGAAAAAATAAATCTAAAAAACCAATTGATCCGGAAAAGATGGACTGGGATTTGCCTGAATTATCAGAGGGGCTTGGTCTTTTCCCCGAAGATATTCCCTTTGGAAGGAATATCGGATGTGGGGGAAAAAGCACAAAAAAACCTAATCAAAATACTGATAATCAGAAAAATAAACGATAATTTCAATTTCTTTTAAACCAACTTCACATGAAAACTAGATCCTCGATTTTTCAATTTCTTTCCTTGCTTGTTATGGTCTTATTTTTAGGATCCTGTGACAAAGATTCTGATCCTACGATAACGGAACCGGATCTTTCCATCATTTTAGAGGACTTAGAAGTCACTCAAATCATTGAAGATATGGATTACAATACATTGACCGTTTTGCAATCCATCGGGCTCAATGGTCGGGTTTTAAATGATCCCTTTGAAAAAATCTGCGCAGGTGTCTCAGTAGATATCAACAATACCCAAAAAACAATCACGATTGACTTTGGAGACGGTTGTACCTCCCCCTCGGGAGTAGTTCGGAAAGGAAAAATAAACATTAGCTATGACCAAAATTTCCTCTTACCAGGTGCAACAGTTACCACCACTTTTGACGGCTATGAGGTCAATGGTCTACAAATCACGGGTGTTCGGACCCTAGTGAATAAGGCAATTGATATCATCAATAATCAAGTAACACTTCAGGTAACTGTAGAAAATGGAAAAGTTACCTGGCCAGATAATACCTTCATAACCTTTACGACTATTCAGGAGCGAGTTTTAAAGCTAGGAGCCCAAGGCTATGAATTATCAATTACAGGAACTGGCAACGGGCAGAGTCGCGAGGGTTTCCCCTATAGTTCGACGATTACCTCCCCGCTTACAGTTACCCAAGATTGTGTGGAAACAGGTGTTTTGATTCCAAGTTCTGGAATAATGGATGTTTCTTATCGAGGAGTCCAACTAACGATAGACTATGGTCAGGGATCCTGTGACCGGACCATAACCGTGTCTTATCCAGGGGGGAGCGAACAGATCACACTAGACTAGACGAAACCAATTCAAAAGAAAGGGCTATCTTCGAGGATAGCCCTTTTTTTATGGAAAAGAAACAAATTGGGGGATTTGAGCACATACGATTTCCCTATCAAGAAATTCCGGAACAGGAAGTAATTAGTCGCTCCGAAGATTTCTACCATTCGATGAGCAAGCGGCGAACAATTCGAGAATTTGATTCACGGCCTATTCCAATTACTGTTTTAGAAAATATCATCCGAACTGCGGGAACGGCACCTTCTGGAGCACATAAACAACCTTGGACCTTCTGCTTAATTTCTGACTCGCAAATCAAAAGAAAGATTCGGTTGGCAGCTGAAGAAGAGGAACGCATCAGCTACAGCTCCAGAATGTCTGAAACCTGGAAAAATGATCTAAAACCACTCGGAACCAATTGGGAAAAACCTTTTTTGGAAGAAGCCCCCTATCTCATCGTGGTTTTCAAACAGTCCTATGGAATGGAAAATGATGAAAAAATCCAACATTACTATGTCAATGAATCGGTAGGGATAGCCTGTGGTTTTTTAATTGCAGCTATTCACCAGGCGGGATTAGTCACGGTGACCCATACCCCAAGCCCCATGAACTTCCTCAGTGAAATTTTGGGTCGTCCCAAACATGAAAAACCTTATTTATTGCTTCCAGTGGGCTACCCAAAAGAAGAAACCTATGTTCCAAATATCAAGCGAAAAGATCTTGAGGATATTTTGATCCGGTTTTAGGCAACTTAATTGAACTTCAAAAACACCTTCTTACCAATGAATTATCGCCTATTAGTTTTCCTTTCATTATTAATTTTAGGCTGTCAAAAAAAACCGGAATCCGAGTTTTGGCTTACAGACCCAAAATCGGATATTCTTTTTCAAGAAACTGAGCAACCGAATCAAAGCAGCGAAGCAAAGCTCCGAATTCAATTAGATCCAAACCAAAGTTACCAAACTATGGATGGGTTTGGATTTACCTTATCCCAAGGTTCGGCACAGCACCTTCTTGGTATGTCTGAAGAAGCCAGAAAAAACCTACTAGAGGAATTATTTGGAGAAGGTCCTGAGGATATTCGAATTTCCTATTTAAGGCTATCCGTAGCAGCATCTGATTTGAATGATTTCCCCTTTTCATACAATGATTTTGAGGATTCTCTTGGAACAGATCCTGAATTAGAAAATTTCAGTTTGAGTTATGATACGTTAGATGTCATTCCGGTCTTACAGGAAATTTTAAAAATTAATCCTGATATCAAACTGATGGCCTCCCCTTGGTCCCCTCCTGCATGGATGAAGGATAACAAAGACACAAGAGGAGGTTCTTTACTAGAGGAGTTTGAACCGGTCTATGCCAACTATTTGGTTCGCTATATTCAAGAAATGGCTGCATACGGGATCAAAATCGACGCTTTGACTATACAGAACGAACCTCTTCACCCTGGAAATAACCCTTCCTTACTGATGCTTCCTGATCAGCAGGCACGAATCATTGGGAAGTATTTAGGCACTGCCTTTCATGAAGCTGGTATCGACACCAAAATCGTTGTATATGATCACAATGCAGATCGGCCTGATTATCCGATCACTGTCATGCAGGATTCCTCTGCTTATCCGTTTATTGATGGATCGGCTTTCCATTTATATGGAGGTACGATCGATGCACTTTCGGAAGTCCATAATGCTTTCCCTGATAAAAACATCTACTTCACGGAGCAATGGGTAGGGGCACCTGGAAATATGGAAGGAGATATTCCATGGCATGTGAAAAATTTATTAATCGGTGCTCCACGAAATTGGGCGAAGACGGTCTTGGAGTGGAACTTAAGCTCCAATCCAAGTCTTACTCCTCATACAGATCGAGGAGGTTGTGACCGATGTTTGGGGGCAATTACCATTGATGGAGACCAAGTAACAAGAAACCCCGCTTATTATGTGATTGCCCATGGTAGTAAATTCGTAGATCCGGGATCAAAACGAATTGCCTCGACTGATTTGGAAGAACTTCTCAATGTGGCCTTTTTAACTCCTGATGGGAAATTCGTTTTGATTGCCCATAATGACATGGACACTTCCCAAGATTTCGTAATTGAAAGCCCAAAAGGAACCTTCGCAGCTAGCTTGAATTCAAAAGCTACCGGAACTTGGGTATGGGAATAAAAAAAAGGACCTTATGAGGTCCTTTTTTTATACGATCAGCTAGTTAGGCTTTTGCCTGATGAACCACCCGTTGTGGAAAAGGGATTTCGATTCCCTTTTCTTCAAAGGCTAGATTAATCGCTTCCATGGAATCAAAATAAACAGGCCACAAGTTTGGAGCTTCCGTCCATACCCTTATTACCAAATCCAATGAGCTGTCCCCAAAATTATTCAAAAACACGACCGGTTCAGGATCTTGGAGAACTCGCTCATCATTTTTGAAAATTGCCAAAATGGTCTCTCTTGCAACTTTAATATTTGTTCCATAAGCAACCCCCACTGTCATATCCACCCGCCTTTTCTGCTGGGTGCTCATGTTGATCACGTCAGAATTGGCCAGTCCTCCATTGGGAATGATAATCTCTTTGTTATCAAAAGTGGTCATTCGGGTATAGATGATCCCGATTTCTCTTACAGTTCCGGTATGACCTTGAGCGGTAATAACATCATCTACCTTGAAAGGCTTGAACAAAAGAATCAAGACCCCTCCGGCGAAATTTGAAAGAGATCCCTGCAAGGCCAAACCAATAGCTAAACCTGCGGCACCAAGAACCGCTACAAAGGAAGTAAGCGGCACACCAAGTATAGTCGCAATTCCAATGATCAAAGACACATAGAGAAGCGCCTTAATGACACCAACCAAGAAATTGTTAAGAGAGGGATTGGATTCCCGCTTTTCAAGAATCTTTTCAAAGGAACGAACGAGCTTACCTACAATCCATCGGCCTATAAAATAGAAAAGGGCTGCATAGACCAATTTTGGTAAGATGCTATAAGCCAGATCTAACCCTTTTTGCAATAATTCTTCTGCTAATTCAGGTGAAATTTCCATAATGGTAATTCGTATTTGTATGTTTAAAATTTAATATTAGACATAAATCAAAAGCTGCCAGCGAAATGCCCAAAACCATCGCAATGAGTAGTTTTTGATTCCGGCTTTTCCCAAAATTCGCTTCCAGTCTTCCTTTGAAAAACTCCTTAAAACGGATAGAGGAGCATCATTTTTGACCATCTTGGACTTACTAAAAATCCTAGTCAACAGACGAATACTATGGTATGCAAAAGGATGTCGATGTAAATCATTGATTACAATACCAAGGCTGACCTTTTCTTGAAAAACTCGAAGTAAGGCCACTAATTCTTCATCTGTAAAATGATGAGTAAACAGAGTGCAGGAAAGAATGGATGCTTTTTCCTTTTGAAAGTCTTCGTCAAAGACATTTTGGACTGACAAAACTATAGAAGGTTTATCGCTTAACCTAGTTTTTGCAAGTTCAATCGTATTTGGATTCGCGTCTACCCCCTCCAAATCAATAGGAAGACCCTGTTTTTCCGCCCAATCAGAAATGACTCTCAACATATCACCGCCTCCACAACCAATATCCACTAGTTGATAGCGTTCTTGAGGCTTTTGGTTTATTAACCGCTGAATTCCTAAAGTTGTTACGTGATTCCCTCCAAGCCACCGGTTGATGGTTTTGAGCTCACGAAGGGTTTGATTCAGTTCCTCTCCTGAACAGTCCAAATCATCCATCAACTCCTTTTCAGTACTTCTTTGCTTGAAGGAAGTCATGATTTATGTAGTAAAAGTGTTTCCAACGTGAGCCCTGGCCCAAATCCCATGGACAAGATTTCTCCAGAAATTGAAGGATCTTCCATCATCGTCTTCAATACAAAAAGAATGGTCGCTGATGACATGTTACCATAGTTGCGAAGTATTTCCAGGGAATGACGGTTACATTCTTCAGGAAAATCAAAAGTCTCCTGAACCTTTTGAAGGATCTGTTTACCCCCGGGGTGAATGGCAAAATTAGGAATCGTTGAAAAGCCGAATTTCTCCTCCAATTCTTCACTAAAACGCCCAATCCCCTCCTGCAGCAAATTGGGTACATACTTGCTCAAACTCATTTCAAACCCAAAATCCCCAATTGACCAAGCCATATCAGAGGCTCCTTCAGAGAGTAGATGGCTAGAATATCCTTGGATTGCCAATCCTTCTGGTCGATTGGAAAGCAATACGGCAGCAGCCCCATCTCCAAAAAGAGAATTTGCCAAAAGGTTATCCTCTGTAATTTGCTTCTGAAAATGCAGCGTACATAGTTCAATAGAAACTACTAAAACCTGCGCATCAGGCTCGGCGCGTAAGATCTTATCAGCAAGTTTGATCCCTGAAAAAGCAGCATAACATCCCATAAAATGGATGCAATAACGCTCTACCTGGGGATTGATCCCCATTCGTTCCATCAATGCCAATTCTACTCCCGGCGCAAGCATTCCTGTACAGGAAACCAAGATTAAATGGGTTAGCTGTGAAGGAGAGACAGCGCTTTCTTGCAGACAGTTTCTTACTGCATGCTCAGCTAATGAAGGCGCCTCATTTGAAAAAACCGACATTCTTGCCTGTGTACCCGGGAAGGGTTCAAGGGCCTTATTTTTTGGAAAAAAGGAAAATTCTTGCTCAGATTCCTTTTCAAAATCCTTCAAAACACTGAAGCGGGTTTCGATCCCGGATTTTCGATACAAAAAATCTAATTTTCTCCCTTCCTGCTCATCCAAACCATGAGCACCTTTCATAAAACGGGCAATTTTCTGTTGAGAAATCGGAGATCCGGGATTAGCGAAGCCGATATGATTCAAAAATGGCATGCAGGTAAGTTAAGGGAATATCTTTACATTAGGAGTACGACAAATTAAACCTGAAAACAAATTAAAGGTTATTGAATTTATGATTACAAAATCCAGTATTCTTCACCTGCGTATTCCTTTTTCATTATTTCTTTTACCTGTATTTCTTTTTGCGTTGGGATTAACTCCCAATCTGAATGAAGTCCGCCTTCTGCTCGTCTTTTTGACTTTACATTTATTCCTTTATCCTTCTTCGAATGGATACAATAGCTACTATGATCGGGACACGGAAAGTATTGGCGGATTAAAAACTCCCCCAAAAGTGACCAAGGATTTACTGGGTTTATCTTTAGCCTTTTTCGGAATTGCACTGCTCTTGGCTTGGCGCATAAACCTAGAATTTGCCAGCATGGTGTTGATCTATGGTCTTGTGAGCATGGCTTATTCGCACCCCAGTCTTCGAATCAAGCGTTTTCCCTGGTTGGGTTGGTTGATTGCAGGCTTATTTCAAGGCTATTTCACCTTTGCGATGGCATACGCTGGATTAAGTGATTTTGGCTGGGATATCTTTTTCAAATCTCATGTCATCATTCCCGGCATGCTTACTTCGCTAATGCTCTGGGGAAATTATCCACTCACTCAAGTATATCAACATGCTGAAGATGCGAGACGGGGAGATTTGACGCTTAGCCGAAAATTAGGAATAATCGGCACCTTCTCCTTTTCTGCCTTCTTCTTTGCGCTTGCTGGGGCGGGTTTTGCCTGGTTTTTTATTGATAAAGGCCTGGATCGAATCCTTTGGATATTTCTATCTGCAATGGCTCCGATTGTATTGTATTTTCTAATTTGGTTTTCCTTCGTCCGAAAACAACCTGAGCGCTACGCAAATTACTCTTGGGCCATGGGAATGAACTGGATTTCAGCTATTGCCCTCAACGCTTTTTTCATCTATTTCTTCTTGGAATACACCCAAATCGTTCAGGTATTCGGCTTTATTTAAAAAGGACTTCCATGAGTATTCCGAATAATTTGCTGCGAAAGCCAATGGGAATTTTTCAATAGATTTCTTGCGAAGGCCGAACTGATTTCGGCTCCAAAAAGCTTTTGGATCCACCTCCCAAAAAGCAATCTATTTTTGAAATGGAGGTTCCACTGCTTCTGGTACAATTCTTCAATAGTATTTCTTTCCGTGTTATTTTCAACTATATCTGCCAAAATATAGGCTCCACGAATCGCCATCGCCATACCGTTTCCATTCAAAGGGGTGATCAAGCCTGCTGCATCACCTACCATCAAAATATGATTTTCTATAGGAGATTTTTCCTCGAAACTGATTTCATTTATTACTTCTGGCTTTTCAAATAAAAATTCAGCTTCCTGAAAAATCTCTCTCAAAACTGGATTTTTCCAAAGGACTTCCCGTTCTAATTCAGGAATGGAGCCGTGTTTCCGGAGATCCTCCCGCCGACCTAGATAGCATAAATTAAAACGGTTTTCTTCGACGGCATTTATCCCACAATACCCGTTGGTAAAATTATGCAATGCAACCACATCAGTTGGTCTGTTTATTTGAATGTGGTATTTCACACCAATAAAAGGTGATCGTTTTTGTGTAAAGGCCCGTGCTAAAAATGAATCTATCCGAGATCGTTTCCCAAAAGCTCCAATCACATAATCGGATTCCAAAATCTTCCCATCTTCCAACACTACCTGAAAGCGATCGGATTCCTGAATGAAATGAACTTGATGAACTTGCTTTCCGCATAGCAATTCAGCACCAGCCTCTATTGCTCTTTGAAAAAGAAAATCATCTAACAAAAAACGACTAATTCCTATTCCTCCCAGGTCCAAAGGAGTTTGGACTATTCTTCCCTTGGTATCCGAAAATTCAAATCGATCTATCTTGGGTATCGTGACATTTTGAGGGAGAAGTCCTTCCCGCTCCAAAAAATCTACAACCTCATTGGAAAGATATTCCCCGCATACCCGATGAAAAGGATAGGTCTTTTTCTCAATCAAGCGGACTGAATGTCCGTTTTTGGCGAGCAAATAGGCAGAAACTAAACCAGCTAGTCCTCCACCGACAACAATTATTTCCTTTCCTTTTCCCAAGCTTTTGCCTTTAATTCTAACATTTAACCGCCTATCAAAAATTAAGTTCTGAGAAAGACAGATGCCAGTTTTTGAAAGTTATTTTAAGCAAAAATAATACGCATACTATGAAAAACACATTACCCAATTTTCTGAGGAGATTTGCACTCTTGCTGGGAATTTTAGGTGTCATGTTCTATTCCGAGGACAGTTTTGCCCAAAAGAAAAAGAAAAAAGACGCCAAAGAAGCACCAGCTGCACCAGCCCCAAGACCACAAAATGGGGGTAACAAAAAAGGCCCTAAACCATACAAGGATGTCATCACCAAAGATGCCAAAAGTAAGGATGGCCTTTTCAAAGTTCACCAAATCGATGATAAGTACTTTTACGAAATCGCGGATTCCCTCTTGGGACGAGACATGTTGATGGTGACGACCATTGCCAAAACTGCAGAAGGAATTGGCTATGGTGGAGAAAGAACCAACACCATGATGCTTCGATGGGAAAGAGAAGGAGACATGATCCTTTTGAAAGTGGTTTCCGTCAACAATTATGCAGCTGACTCCCTTCCTATCGCTCAAGCGGTAAAAAACTCCAACTTGGAGCCAATCCTTCAAAAATTTGAAGTGAAATCCAATTCTACTGATTCCACAGGAATTGTAGTAGAAGCCACAGATTTGTTCGCGAAAGATGTTCAAGCTTTGGGCTTGCAAAGAAATAGAAGAACGCAATATAGAGTGCAGCGATTGGATTCTGATCGCTCATACATCAAGCATATTCATACCTACCCAATGAACATTGAGGCCCGGTATGTGATGACTTATTCAGCCCAAAATCCACCTTCAAATAGCTCCACTGGATTGATTACCTTGGAAATGAACTCTTCCATGATCCTACTTCCAAAGGAGCCAATGATGCAACGTTTGGCTGATCAGCGTGTGGGATGGTTTAGCCGTTCTTATGTAGACTATGGAGCTGATGCTCAAAAAGCACAATCCCGTCGCTACTTGGACCGTTGGAGACTGGAAGTTAAGCCTGAGGATATGGAGAAATTTAAGCGGGGAGAATTAGTTGAGCCAGTAAAACCAATTGTGTATTACATCGATCCTGCTACTCCTAAAAAATGGGTTCCTTACTTGAAGCAAGGGGTTGAAGATTGGCAGAAAGCTTTCGAAGCCGCCGGTTTCAAAAATGCTATCATTGCGAAAGAAGCTCCTTCCCCGGAAGAAGATCCAACTTGGAGTCCGGAAGATGCGCGCTACTCCGTAATCCGATATTTCGCATCTGATATTCAAAATGCTTACGGACCGCACGTATCTGATCCGCGTTCAGGAGAAATCATCGAATCCGATATCGGATGGTATCACAATGTGATGAACCTTTTGAGAAACTGGTATTTCATCCAAACCGCTGCTGTGAACCCTCAAGCTAGAAGCGTACAGTTTGATGACGAAGTGATGGGTAGATTGATTCGCTTTGTATCCGCCCATGAAGTAGGTCATACGCTTGGTCTTCCACACAACTTTGCTTCATCCCATGCCTATCCGGTGGAAAAGCTTCGTGACCCTGAGTTTACCAAGGCTATGGGAACTGCTCCATCAATCATGGACTATGCCCGATTCAACTATGTGGCTCAGCCAGAAGATGAAGGGGTTAGCTTATTGCCTGACGTAGGTCCATATGACAAATATGCCATCATGTGGGGATACAAGCCTATTTTGGAAGCATCTTCTCCAGAAGAAGAGCAACCAATTTTGGATCAGTGGATCATGGAAAAACAAGGTGATCCGGTATACCGATATGGTCGTCAAGGAAACCGATACGATCCTACAACTCAAAGTGAAGACTTGGGAGACAACTCCATGCTTGCTTCTGAGTACGGTATCAAAAACTTGAAGCGGATCATGCCAAATCTAATGGAATGGACCAAAGAAGAAGACAAACCGTTCAAAGACTTCAGTGATTTGGAGGAAATGTACGGACAAGTGATTGGTCAGTTCAACCGTTATATGGGACATGTTCGCACGCACGTTGGCGGTGTGATGGAAGTGTACAAAGCTTCTGGTCAGGACGAGCCAATCTACACCCACAATTCCAAGGAAATGCAAAAGTCCGCAGTTGCATTCTTAAACGAGCATTTGTTCAAAACCCCATCTTGGTTGATGGATGAAGAAATCATCGCACGTACAGGAGACTTTGGTACTTTGGAAAGAATTAGAAGCTTACAAGAAGGAACCTTAAATAACATCCTGGAATGGGGTCGCTTGGGAAGAGTGATTGAAAATGAAGCCATCAATGGAAATGATGCTTATAAAATCACAGAACTATTTGATGACCTTCGTAAAGGAATCTGGACTGAATTGAGCCGTGGCGCTACTATCGATGTTCATCGAAGAGCCTTGCAAAGAGCGCATGTGGAGCGTTTGGAATTATTACTGACTGGAGACGAACCAGAAGTTTCTGCACAGTTCAGAAGATTTATTGGTCCTCAGATTGATGCTTCTCAGTCAGATATCCGACCAATGGCTCGAGGTGAATTGAAAACCCTTCAGCGTCAAATCAAGGCTGCTATTCCTAGAACTTCAGACCGCATGTCAAAAATGCACTTAGAAGACTTGGATGCTCGAATTGAAATGATCTTCGAACCGAAATAAAAAAACTTAAACTATCAAAAAGGGCATCCTTCGGGTTGCCCTTTTTTCATATTCCTGCTTAGTTCGTATTTTGCAGTCAATAGATTATGGTTACTCCTCGCTCCATTTTAAAAAGTCACAAACTCCGAATTACCGATTGCCGGTTGGATATCATCCAAGAATTTTTGGATCGTCAAGTAGCGCTTGCACACAGTGATTTGGAGGAAAAACTCCAAAACCAATTTGATCGGGTAACCATTTACAGAACTTTGAATACTTTTTTGGAACAGGACATCATCCACAAAGTGCTCGATGATAGCGGTGCCACAAAATATGCACTATGCTCCATGGAGGACGACCATGATCATGACCATGAACATGTGCATTTCAAATGTGAGGTCTGCGGAGAAACAACCTGCTTAGAAGATGTTCATCTTCCTCCAGTAAAGCTTCCCAAAGGATACAAAAAAAGAGAAATGAGTTTGCTTGTGTTGGGAATTTGTCCGAAATGCGCTTAGATCTCAACGGGATCTGGCTTGGATTTTCTTGGGGAATCTGAAGGCCAAATGACTCCTGGAGGTAAATCAATTTTGGGAATATCTTTATTTTCTATCCCACCATCTCTATCATCTCGACCATTTTTGCCTTTTTTCAAAGAGTTTTTGGTCATCATCGCTACAAAATAGATGATAATGACATAGGCAAAACCAGCCAAAAAAAGATTAATCATCAAACTGCTCATTCCCAATTAATTTTCCTTAAGATAATCGAAACCAAAATTTAAATCAAAGGCTAATTGGATTTGTTTGAAGGATGGCAGGGAAGAAGGAAAGATTCCAACTTGTTTTATCCCTCGGATACTTGGATATTTGCGCTCTGAAAAGAAAAAGTGATGATTATCAAAACAAAAAAATACCAACTGCCTACCGGAACCTACATTAAGATGGGATTAGTAAATGTCCTGAAGGAACAATGGTGGGTAATTCTGATCGCGTTGGCGATTTGCTGTGGATACTTTTGGATTCCTTCCTTTTGGTGGATCTTTGGCGGCTTAATTGGTTACGGGCTTTATGTTTTATTCTGGGCGATTCAGTTTACAGGGGTGACGCAAATGGAACAAAACAAAGTCATTTTTGAAAAATTAGCTTACGAGATTGACTCCCGACAAATACTCATGAAGATCAACACTAAGCAGGGTATGCCTGTGCAATGGAACATGATCAAAAAAGCAGAAATAGGAAAAGATGCATTTGTACTCTACATGTCAAAAGCACAATTTATTCATTTACCCTTCAAGATTTTTAATTCGGAAAATGAACGGAAATTTTTAGAAACCATCTTAAAACGAAAGGAATTGATCTAACAAAAAAGCCTGTCTAGAAGAAATAGACAGGCTTTTTAATTTAAATAGTTGATCTTACATCTGAGGCAAGATCACCTTGTCGATGACATGTACGACACCATTGTCAGCTTCGATATCTGCAGCGGTTACTGTCGCATCGTTGATCATGGCTTTACCATCCTTTAAGGTCACTGTGATTTCACCACCTTGAACAGTCTTTGCCTTTTGGCCATTTTTTAAATCAGATGACATAACTTTGCCAGGTACCACATGGTAAGTTAAAATAGATACCAATTGATCTTTGTTTTCTGGCTTCAATAGGTTTTCCAAGGTACCAGCCGGCAATGCAGCAAATGCGTCATTAGTAGGTGCAAAAACAGTAAATGGGCCATCTCCCTTCAAAACATCCACCAAGTCACCTGCTTTGACAGCAGCAACAAGTGTAGAAAGGAAGTCAGTACTTACCGCCAAGTCTACAATATCAGCTTCTACTTCGTGTACTGAATTGGTTTTTGGTGCAAATGCAGAGGCAACAAAGAATAGTGCCATGCTAAGGATTAATACAGTTTTTTTCATGATAGATAATAATTTTGGTTTATATCTTGTCAACAGACTGTTTGTCAGATTGTTTGGTAATTTGTTGTATATACATGAATAATTTTGATCAGTAGTTCATTATTGGGATAAACCGACATTTTATGCAAATCAAAATCATTGCTATTGGGAAAACAGATCATGCTGCTATTCTGGAACTGCAGAATTTATATACAGATCGACTGAGCCATTATATTCGGCTGGAATGGGAAATCATTCCAGACCTGAAAAAAACCAAATCTCTGAATCAGAATCAGCAAAAGACAAAAGAGGGAGAGCTTATTCTTAAGAAAATAAGTACTTCGGATTTTGTATTGCTTCTCGATGAAAAGGGAAAATCTTATAGTTCTATAGACTTTGCAGATTTTTTACAAAGAAAAATGAATAGCGGGATCAAACAACTTGTACTCGTAATCGGAGGACCATATGGCTTTTCGGAGGAAGTCTATCAACGAGCAAACTCAAAAATCTCCCTTTCAAAAATGACCTTTTCACACCAGATGATCCGTCCATTTTTAGCCGAGCAATTGTATCGGGCAATGACTATTTTACGGGGAGAGCCTTATCATCATGAGTGAAAATCACCCCCAATGTTAACAAGCTTAACATTGAATTAATCATTTTAAACCGCATAAATCGGCTCAAAAACAAGGAATAGAAGGCCAATTCACTAAAAATCAACAAATTTTTTGGTTTATAAACCCCATACACTTGCATCCTATGTTACCAAATTGTTAACTTTAAATTAACATTCTTAACATTAAGAGTGAATCGAATGCAAAAGTGGGTTCTTTTATATGGATTGTTTTACTTGTTATCATTTCCTTTGATAGCACAGGAGGAGTCTATACTTAGTAAAAAACTTTCATTTGAATCTCCACGAGAACAAGAGTTTTGGCAAAAAGGCCTTTCTGAAAATGACCAACTTTCACTTTTAATGGCAGTTCGCCCATCTGGTGAAGAACCTTTGGTGAAGTGGGAAGAGTTTTTGGCCAGATTAGATCAAAAATTCGAAAAGAAAGGAAAGTCACTGGCCTTTATTCGACATGCTTTTCAGGTATCCCATCAAAAACTTTTCAAAAAATACGAGCAACATGCCACTTTCAATCAAATGCTCCATGAAGGAAAATTTGATTGTGTGAGTGGGACGGCTGTTTTAAGTTTGGTTTTAGATCGGTATGGATTTGACTTTGAAATTATTGAAACAGATTATCACGTTTTCAGCATCGTCAAGCTAGAAGATAGACCAATTGTATTGGAAAGTACCTTAAAGGTGGGTGGGATGATTACTAAACCTTCCGAAGTAAATAATTACCTCAATGCATATAAACCAGAGGAAACAGCAACCTATCTTTCTTTGAATCAACGAATAGGATCCCCTCATATCGACTATAGCGACAAGACTATTTTTAGATCAATTAATCTTCAAGAACTTGCCGGATTGCAATATTACAATGATGCAATCTATCATTTCAATCAACAAGCCTACCGCATTACCGAACAGCAATTGGTAAAAGCCTATCAGTTGTATCCTTCTGAGCGAATTGAGGGACTTCGGGAACTCACCATAGATCAAGCCTACAAAACTGTAGGTATTGATTTAAGAAAATAAAAAAGGCGCCAATCTCTAGATCAGCACCATCAAGACGGAACTTAATCACCCCAAAAGTTTCCAGTCTCTTTGCCCTTTTTAAGCAAAAGTCATTTTAAAGTAGAAACACCAAGATAAACAGTAATAGGGCTACCAGCCGAATAATGGTTAAAATACGGTCCATAGTCAAGGTGAACGAGAAGCCAAGGTAATTGCCTTTTTCTCCAAGAACCATACGGCAAATGCCCTATTTGATTTGATTAGGATTTAGTGATGATGCCCCCCGGGTCCATGTGCATGGCCATGTTCCAATTCCTCAGGATCCGCATCCCGAATTCCTTCAATTTTCCCTTCAAACTGCAAATCATAGCCTGCCAAAGGGGGATTGAAATCCATATGAACACCTAGATAATCGACTTTGACAATCTCTCCTCGCATCTGATTCCCTTGGTCATCCTGCATCGGAATTACATTCCCAACTTTTAGAATATCTCGATTTTTCTTCCCTTCTTCTTTGAAATTTGCCTTGGGAATGATCACCTTTTTCTCCTCATGATAATCTCCATAGCCATTCTCGAAGTCAATGAATACCGAAAAAGTATCTCCTACCTCTTTACCAACTAATGCTTCTTCCAGTTTGGGGAGAATATGCTGATGACCCATCAAAAAGGCAAATGGTTGGTCGGAGGAAACCTCTTCATAGAACTCCATACCCGTATCACCATTATCCACCATCAAGCGATAACTGATGGTGACTACTTTATCTTTTTCTGCTTTCATATCAATTGAATAAATAAGCTAGCCCAAGCTGTGCTACGAAATTCTTACGGTCATAGCCTGGCACAAAATACTGATCCGGTTGATTCTCCAAAAACCACTTGTAATTGAGTGTATTTACATATTGGAATCTCCCATTAACCAAAAGATTCCCAAATCGCCAGTCAGCTACTAAAGAAGGTACTAAATCCACATATTTATTCCTGAAATCCTTCGAGGCCTCGTATCGGTAATAATAAAAATCATTGTTGTATACGATCCGTTCCATTTGGAACCCAAGACGATTCATCCCTTTTACCCAAGCAAATTCAACAAAAAGCTGGTTGCTTGCAGGTCCATTCCCCACTCCTAATACTTGCCCTTGATGGGTGTAGCCATGCCTTACATGGTCATGAATGTACCATGTCCGTAACTGTCGGATTTCTTCCCGAATAGTTTGACCCGTTTGGGTCAACTCAGAACTTAACTGAAAATAAGAGCCGGGCTTACCCAAAGCCATTAAATGAGAAAATCCAAATGTGAATGCTCTACCTTTTTCGGGTGTAATCAAAAAATCATTAAAGCGTCGGCTATTTCCCCTTGTTCCATATTCCCCATAAAACTCAAAATGTCCTTCAGGACTTAACCACCTGAAAAAGCCAGAAGAAAACTGTTGCCGTTTGTCTCGAATAGGATCATGAACGTTTTCAGGACCTTTTCTTCCATTAAAAATGGGTAAAATATCTCCCATTACTTTCACCTCATTCCGGTAGAGATGATTTGTGGCACCATAGCCTAAAAATAATCCAGGAACCCACTTCGGCTGATACGTCATCACTATTCCTGATAGATATCGATTTCCATCTTCACGCTTCGGAATATAGACTGGATTTTCCTGAATGGAATAATCGGAATGGGGAGGCAGGAACTCTGTGGATTTTAAAAAGCCACTGATAATTTGCCCTTCGAAAGATCCAATTCTACTTTCTACAGGTTTTCGGGTATTAACCGTAAAATGGAAAAACCCCGGAGCATTGTTGCCTAAAAGCAAGGAATTTCGTCTTCCTGGACCCCACCAAAGATTTTCAGTAGAAAACCCGATAGAAAATTCCTTCACATTATACCGTAA
The DNA here is from genome assembly GCF_013373065.1 of Algoriphagus sp. GTDB lineage: Bacteria > Bacteroidota > Bacteroidia > Cytophagales > Cyclobacteriaceae > Algoriphagus. Next base: position 117,109 of record NZ_JABXIN010000018.1, on the reverse strand, counting down.
ACTGGATTGACCGGGATAGAATCGATTGAAGGCTTTTTCGCCAAAGCGCTCGGGCGAATCAATCCGATTGTGGTATTCATAATAGAACAAAACCGTTGCCTGATGCTCTATTGGGAAGCCAATATAATCTCTGTTTTGGGCAAAAAGAATTTCGGGTTGAAATTGAAATGTCCATTTTCCAAACTCCGCATATCCTCCCACCGAAAAAATTTGCTGAATTCCTCGATTTGGAATAAAGGCCCCATCGTTAACTCCAAATGCATAGGTGGAATTGTACTGCATCCGATAAATAGCAGGAAGCATCAAAAGTTTAAGTTTCTTATCCTCTTCAACCGGAATGAGCCGATGAAACCTACTTTGATCAAAATCTACAATCGAACTGTCTAGATCAAATCCATTCTGTACCCCAAAAGCCTCCGTTGGGTAAAAGGGCCGAACCATCCAACTGGAAGTAGAATCCACTTTTCCCAAAAGCTGAGCTCTTCTCAGGTAATCATCCAACAGCGGCATTCCTACCGGAATGGTTTGAAGGACGGCTTTTTGTGAAAAACCGAAAAGAAGGAAGAGAAGAACCAAAAATCGTCTTTGTAACATATCCTTTATCAGTTTACAACTAAAGCCTCTACTGTCACACGTGCCAAAGACCAAGATTCATCACACACAGGATCTGGATTTTCCTCTTGCCTTAATTCACTGTTCCAAAAAATCTTCACCGAATTATTGGTGTGAGGAATAATCTCTTCTATGCGATAGCGCGTCGTGTAATTGGAAAACGCTCCGAATAAACACAAACCTGGTAAGTTGGTCTGAATTGCTCCACTCTTTGGAGTATTCTGCCTGAAAAAAGAATTGGGAAAAGATTGATATAGGCAAAAAAGGGATTCACAAGGAGAATTGGAAAAGGTCGTCCGAAATACCTCCGTGTTGTCCAGCCCAAAAAACCAATAATCGGGACCTGATATTCCATCATCCGGATTGCCATCCCAGCTGTCGTGAACCAAGATCTCCGTGGTTACTTTCAGCATGTTGTGTGAGGGTAGATTTTCAAGACGTACGGAAACCTCATCATTATGGTAAAATCCAGCGACCGTATCTCGTTGAAAGATAAACAGCTTGCCGTTTTCGAATCCGGCTAGATCCAAGGTTGAAAAATTATTATCATACACCACTTCTGAACGCTCCAAAGTATCCGTACAGGCGGCCATGATAGCAAAAATTCCCAGTCCGAAAACCCAAGAAGTTCTTCTCCAAAAAGCTGAAATCATGAATCAGGGTAAAATCTATGAATGACAAAGAAACAAAAAAGGAGTCAAAATTTGGGAAGGTTTTCCATGCAATTTATCAGGCTGCCTCCACTTAATTTTTTACTTTTGAAGAAAAATTTCATACGGAACATGCCAACTTTTACAATTGTAGCCGGTGCAAGACCCAATTTTATGAAAATCGCACCCATACTCCACCAATTGCAAGCCCGACAAAAACAAAACCCAGAAATCAAATTTCGCTTAGTTCATACCGGTCAGCATTATGATAAAAAAATGTCCGGAGACTTTTTTGAGCAATTGAATATTCCCGAGCCTGATGCGAATTTGGGCGGAGGGGGAGGCACCCAAGCCGAACAAACAGCGGCGATCATGGTGGCCTTTGAAAAGGAACTGATGGAAAACCCGAGCGATTTAGTATTGGTGGTTGGTGATGTGACAAGCACCTTGGCTTGCTCCATTGCAGCAAAAAAACTATGCATAGATGTAGCCCACGTTGAAGGAGGAATTCGATCCGGCGACTTGACTATGCCTGAGGAAATCAACCGAATGGTTACCGACTCGATCACCGATCATTTTTTTACAACTTCAGAGATCGCCAACCAAAACCTTCGAAAAAGTGGATTTCCTGAAGGAAAAATCCACTTTGTGGGAAATACCATGATCGATACCCTTTTGGCACAAATGCCTCGTTTTGAAAAGCCTGAGGGAGAAATCTTTTCCAATTTAAAACAAGGGGAATATTTTGTGATGACCATGCACCGCCCTGCGAATGTCGATCAGGAGCAAAAGCTTAAAGACATGATAGCTGCGATCTTGGAAGGCACAGCAGGCTTACCGATTATTTTTCCAGTTCATCCTAGAACCGCTAAAAATCTCCAAGCCATCGGAATCTCCGCACCTAATCTTCACATGTGTGAACCTTTGGGCTATTTGCAATTCAATTATTTGGTAAAACATGCAAAAGGCGTCATCACCGACTCGGGAGGAATCACAGAAGAAGCCTCTGTCATGAATGTCCCTTGTATCACCTTGCGGGACAATACCGAGCGGCCTGAAACCATCACGATGGGAACCAATGAATTGGTAGGAACAGATCCAAGTAAATTGAAACCCTACCTCGAAAAGATTATGACAGGGAATTGGAAGCAGTATCAGGGAATTCCTCTTTGGGATGGAAAGACTGCTGAGCGTATTGTAGATATTTTGATCAAAGCTTACGCTTGATGAACTCGACTGAACGAATTGACTATTTGGTCAAAAAACTCGACCTGAAAGTCCATCCCGAAGGAGGATTCTACGTCGAAACCTACCGAAGTCCATTACGGATTTCAACTTCTTCCGGGGAGCGAAACCTAGAAACAGTCATTTTCTTTTTACTCACCTCTGAAAATGTATCCAAATTCCATCGGATCAAAAGTGATGAACATTGGTTTTGGCATGAAGGAAGTCCGTTGAATATCCATATTTTAACCGAGAAGGGCCACGAAATCCTTCGATTAGGACCAGTCGATGAAATAGGAAATCAGCCGCAACAAGTAGTCAAGGCCGATACCATTTTTGGAAGTTCTGTGGCAGAGCCGGATTCTTATGCTTTGGTTTCCTGCGTGGTTTCACCTGGATTTGACTTTCAGGATTTTGAGCTTTTTTCGACAGAGGAACTACTCACAGAATTTCCCAATGAAAAAGAAATCATTCGGAAATTAATCTGACTTTATTCCTCCATCTCCTCAGAAAATTCACAGCATTCATTAGCAGTTTCAATTTCGACAGTCAAGTGCTCAAAATTATACTTCTTTAGATAGGCTTTGATTTGGTTTTTGACAATGAGTAATTCCTCTAACCCGGTTATTTCTTTCAGCTTAAAATGGGCACTAAAAACATGGTGTTCTCCGTCCAATGACCAGATATGCATATGATGGATGGATTCGATCTTGTCAATGGCTAGTAGTTCTTTTTCGATCTTTTCACGATCCACATCCTCCGGATGACCTTGTAAAAAAACCATCAATGTTTCTTTAAGCCTCAAAAAAACATTGGAAAGTATGAACATCCCGAACCCCAAGGATAGGGCTGGGTCGAGGTAAGGAATATCCCAAAATTGCAGGATAACAGCTGCTACCAAAATGGCAAACCAACCCAAAACATCCTCCAGCAAATGCCAGGAAATTACCCGTTCATTCAAAGATTTACCCTTACTCATTTTCCAAGCTGCAAAACCATTCACACCCACCCCGATAATGGCAAAAATCAACATGCCCTGGGGATCAATTAACTCAGGTTCTATAATTCTGCCTATTGCCTCGATAATTACATAGATCGAACCTACAATAAGGACAAGGCTATTGATCAAAGCTCCCAAAAGAGAAAACCTTCTGTAGCCAAAAGTGAAGGTTCGGGTTGGTTTTTGCTTGGATTTAGTGTCCAAATACCAAGCTGTTCCCAGGGAAATACTATCCCCCAAATCATGGATGGCATCAGAAATAATCGCGACGCTGTTTACATAAAAGCCCCCTATCAGCTCAAAAATGGTAAATCCCAAATTGAGCAAAAAAGCTGTTTTGAGATTTTTCCCTGAAGTATGATTATGATGGGAGTGATGTGAATGCGAAGCCATTATTCTAATCCAAAGTGAAAACTTCCAGATAAATTAAAGTTGGTGATTTCTAGGGAAAAGAAAAATCACCTAATCCATATTCCTACCTGTCAGCCTTTAGGCCAAATCATCAATTGCCACCTTATAGGTAGGATCCTCAATGATATTTACCTCGATGATCTCATCCGCTTTGGCTAGTAATTTCCGACAATCCGGGCTCAAATGCCTCAGATGTACTTTTTTACCCACCTTTTGATAACGTTCCGTGATTTTATTCAAAGCTTCAATGGCAGACATGTCGACTACTCTACTTTCAGCAAAATCAATAATCACCTCTTCCGGGTCATTCAGCACATCAAATTTTTCCCCAAAAGCCGAAACTGATCCAAAAAACAAAGGCCCATACATTTCATAGTGCTTCACCCCTTTTTCATCGACATACTTCCTCGCTCGAATGCGCTTGGCATTATCCCAAGCAAAGAAAAGGGCCGCTAGAATAACTCCGATCAATACTGCCAATGCGAGATTGTGGAGAATTGCAGTTATCAATGTAACCAAAAACATCAGGAAGATATCTTTCTTGGGCATTTTCGTAATCGTCCGAAAACTTGCCCACTCAAAAGTCCCTATTGAAACCATGATCATCAATCCAGTCAATGCAGCCATGGGTACTTGCTCGATCAGACTGGAGCCGAACATGATAAACACCAAAAGCATCACCGAAGCCACAATTCCTGACAACCTAGCTCGAGCACCGGAGGAAATGTTAATCAAACTTTGCCCAATCATAGCGCAACCGCCCATTCCGGAGAAAAGACCTGAAGCCACATTCGCCAATCCCTGTGCCACAGCCTCCTTATTGCTTCGTCCTCTTGTCTCGGTAATTTCATCCACGATATTCAAGGTCAAAAGAGACTCAATCAGACCTACTCCAGCCATGATCAATGCATAAGGAAAAATTATCTCCAAAGTCTCCAAAGAAAAGGGTACTGCTGGTATATGAAATGGAGGAAATCCTCCTTTGATACTGGCCATATCCCCCACCGTCTTGGTATCAATACCAAAACCTACCACAACCGCAAAGACCACTAAAATGGCTGTCAAGGATGCCGGCACCACCTTGGTCAACTTCGGAAGTCCCCAGATAATCAACATCGCCAAAAGCACCAATCCCAAGAAAGTATATAAAGTTGAGCCACTCAACCAGTTTCCATCTGCTCCTTTGAATTGATCCAACTGGGACATGAAAATAATAATGGCTAAACCATTCACAAAACCAAAAATCACCGGATGAGGAACCAATCGAATAAATTTACCAAGCTTAAGGCTCCCAAAAATCACCTGAAATATCCCAGACAAAACGACCGCTGCAAAGACATATTCCACCCCCTGTGTAGCCGCCAAAGTAACGATCACGACTGCAATGGCACCGGTGGCACCGGAAATCATTCCCGGTCGGCCTCCCAAAATAGAAGTGACCAACCCCATTACAAAGGCCGCATACAAGCCCGTCAAGGGTGAAAGTCCTGCGATAAACGCAAAGGCGACTGCTTCAGGAATCAAAGCCAAGGCAACGGTCAAACCCGAAAGCACCTCGGTTTTATAATCTACCCGTTGGCTAAAGTCAAATAAATTGAAGAAGTTCTTCATGGATGGATAAAGGAAATGATATTGAATAGAATTAGTAAGCAGAAGCAACTGAAGGATTCCAGCAAATCACGAATAGAGATTGTGACGAAAGCTGGTGAATCAAAAATCATTGTGGCGAACTGCCAATGATAAAGAATTTCATTGCGGAGCAAAGGTAAGAAAAAATCTTGCTCAAAATATTATTCCGAAAAACTAGCGTTATCATAACTTTATTTTGTTAACCAAAGTCAAAATTTCTGGATTTTTGAACAAGAAAAAAGCCGACCCAATTTCTTGAGTCGGCCTCTTATTTACTTATGAGCAATTAATTAAAAAGAATAGGCGAAGCTAAAGGAGATTCGAGTTCCAGGAGCCAAATTAGTAAACAGTTGATCCTGAGCACCGAAAGATCTAAACACCTGCTGTCTTTTATCATTCAGAATGTTAGATACTCCCAAGCTGGTTTGGATTCTTTCATCCGCACCAAAAGACTTATTCACGTTGAAATTCAAACTATGGAAAGGTACTGTATAGGTATCCGTACGGTTTCCAAAACCTACATAATTCAAGGTAGATCCCTGTACATTGTAGAATAAACCTGCTTCGATTCCACTATTGAAATCCAAGAAACTCAATCCGGTATTGATAATGTAAGGAGCCTGACCAGCCATGTCACGAGTGTCTTTAACTTCTTCTCCTTCTCGAGCAGTTAAAGATCTGGATCGGAATTCTGATTCAGACATCTTGATTTGAGATTGAGTCACCGTCACGTTGGTATTCCAGCTGAATTTTTCCAATGCAGGAGCGATGAAGGATAGCTCTTTTCTAAATTCAAACTCCAAACCAGCAACCGTACCATTTCCCACATTTCGAGGTTGGAAGGCTCCCGGGTCAGAAAGGAACTGAACCATTTCAATTGGCTTGTCAAAAGTCTTATAGAAAGCACTTACGGATAACATCTGCCCTCTTTCCTGGAAAGCTTCCCATCTCAAGTCAAAGTTATTGATTCGAGTAGGTGTCAAGTTACCATCCCACAATACCTCAGAACCTCCATTGGTTGTTTCAGGATAAAGACCTCCTACGAAAGTTCTACCTGTGATCGGATCTAGAATTTCAGCATAAGACAACTCCTTAAAAGAAGGTCTAGCAATCGTTCGAGATGCTGAGAATCTCAGGTTTTGATTTTGCTTTAGGTTATAGATCAAATTCACAGAAGGGAAGAAATCAAAATCATCTAGCATTTCAACCAAGTCGAATACGATAGTTCCTGTTTGGTTGGTACCAGTATAATATTGATTGTATTTCTCAACTCGAAGACCCATGATTGCCTTCAATCGATCTGAAGGGCTAGCTTCCAATGATCCATATCCCGCAATGTTTGTAAGGATAGACTGGTATTCATTTGGATTGATTGGGATGAAATCCGCATTGTATCGAACCCCATTTCTATTTTCAGCAGAAAACAAGTTTTCTGTATTTAGAATTGCATTTGGGTCTCCGGTGAATTGGGTGTTTCCTGTTGCAAACTGGAAGCTTTGGATATTAAAGTCCCGATATTTGATAACATAATTTCCGCCAAACTTCAACTTAGAATCACGCTGGAATAGGTTCAAATTACGAGTTACATCCAGTTTACCATTTAGGTTATATTCCTCCAAAGATCTCCAAATTCGAGTAGGTAGCCCCACTTCGGTTGAAATGGTATTATTTGGTAATCTGAATCGAGTGAATCGAATATCTGGGTCTTGAATAGTAGATACAGTAGGAGCTACCTTCCAATTGATTTCCCAATCTCTTCCATTCAAATAGTGAGCCCCGTTAAGGAGAACACTAGTCAAACTTCTTTGAGAATATTCCAAATTGTATTGCTTTGCCTCAAAATTTGCTCCTAGGTTAGTATTAACAAAGTCAAATTCACCTGCCTTAGATTCACCATTTTGAAGGTGCATCAAATTCAATTTATACTTAGAATTGTCAGTTTTCATGGCAATACCTGCCAATCCACCTACCAATACGTTATTGACTCCATAATCGCCCCTTTGTCTTTCAAGAGGTTCCAATTCAAGATCAGAAGACTCTCTTGGCTTGGCATAAAGATTAAATTCAGCGTCTTGATAAAACTCTGTATCGTTCTTATAAGTCAAAGCGACATTGTACCCCCAAGTTACCTTAGGTCTCACCAATTGATTTCCAAGAGAAAGGCTCAAACCAAAATCCATAGGAGAGCTGGTTCTATATCCTCCCAATGTCTTATTAAAACCACCTAAAATGCTTTGATATTCTTGTCCAAGTGGTGAATTTGGATTACCTACTACATCTCCATACTGAGGGATATCTGTTCTTCCTCCTGTAGGAATTGCACGGGTTCCATCATCAATCCCTAACCAATCAGTTTTCCCACCATCATATTTCAGATAATTGCTGTTAAAGTGCATGGAAGGATTATATCCACCGGATATTCCAATTCGAGCAACCTTTTCTTCAGGAAAATCTTTTGTTTCAATATCAACCACACCACCTGTAAAATCGGCAGGAAGTTCAGCAGTGAAAGACTTGGATACGATGATGTTGTCGATCACATTGGTTGGGAAGATATCCATCTGAATGGTATTTCGATCCGGATCCAAACCAGGAACGTCTACCCCGTTCAATACGGTCTTTGTATAACGGTCCCCCAAACCTCGAACGTACACATACTTGCCTCCTTCAATGGAAACACCCGTCACGCGCTTTACAGCAGAGGCCGCATCTCCGTCTCCTATTTTTCGGAAGGTACTGGCTGAAATACCATCCATCAAGTTGGCAGCATTTCTCTTCACAGACATCAAAGCAGATTCAGTAGTTCGGATGGCAGAAGCCGCAATCGTTACGGTTTCCAATTCTGATGCTTCTTCAGCCATAAGAATGTCATCCAAGACAGTTACTTCTCCTGCAGTTACAGTTACAGCAGTTAATTCCACCGTTGTGTAAGAAAGGTAAGAAATCTGAAGTGTGTAAGTTCCAGGAGCTACTTGAACCTCAAATTTTCCATCAAAATCAGTGATGGCACCTGTACTGGTTTCTCTCACCAATACAGAAACTCCAAAGAGAGGCTCACCAGAACCCTCTTCATAAATTGTACCTCGAATGGTACCATTTTGAGCAAATACATATCCTACCAAAAACTGGGTTAGGACGATAATGATTAGGGTGATAATGCTTTTAGAAAGCGATTTTGAATTGTACTTTTTCATACAGCAATTAGTATTGAGAAATGTGACGGAGACCTTGCAAGCTCCGTCACATTCTTTTTTCTTATTGAATTGTTAAAATACCAGCTTCACTTGCCCAAGACCAACCATTGAAAGCGTCCAAATCGGCTCCAACAGTGTTTGCACCAAGGTCTACAGAAGTAGCAAATGCATCCGTTCCACCTTTAAATACCTGACTTAAGGTTACACCCGGAGCCAGGGTTGCTTGAAGATTTGAGAAGGTCAATACTCCATCTACAAAATTTGCAATAGTCTTATCTCCTGAAAGAGAAAGGTCTCCTCTTCCGTTTGTATCATCAGGGCTGGAGAAATTATAGAAATAAATGTTTTCAAAACTTCCTCTTGCTCCATCTCGGAAATCACCGAATTCCGCCACGTCATTTCCTTTGATTGTACCATTCTTAAGAGTATGAGCAGCGTTATAAGAACCTTCTGGTCCGTCGATTTCTAAAGCGTGATCAGTTTCACCACCGGTGATTACTACGAAATTGTCTAGCGTTCCTGCCCAAGCTTGGTCAGTATCCAAAGCATCGTCTCCAGCATTCCAAACGATGGCATTTTTTACTGAAACTGTTCCACCGAACCACTCGATTCCATCATCTTGATTCCCGATGATTTCTACGTTTTCGATGACTGTTCCGGATCCTACTCCACCAAGGGTCAAGCCGTTGATTTCGTTACCCTCACCGATGTTTGCACCACCGTGACGGATAGAGACATATCTTAATATACCTGAGTTATCAGCATCATTGTCTCCACCGTAGAGACCATTGGTGTCTGATGGTGGAATACCTTCAATTTGAACTTCAGAGATATCTCCTGCGAAAGATCCACGTGCATTGCCCAAAATCAACAATCCTCCCCACAAACCAGACAAATCTGGATCTAGGTTAGGAGATACAATTTGACCTGGCTCAATTTCGTCGGCAACTGTTGTGAATATGATTGGACTTGTTGCAGTTCCCAAAGCATTGATTTTTGCACCACGAGCAATGATCAAAGCTGAAGCATTTGACCCCGTTCCTACTTCTCCTTTTACAACAACACCTTCTTGAATAGTCAAGGTGTTTCCAGCGGTTACAGAAATTCTACCGGAAAGCACATAGGTTTTTCCTGTTTCCCACGTAGTACTGGAAGTGATATTTGAATCAACTAGCAATACATTTCCTGAACCATTATCTCCTGGATCAATAATGGGCTTTTCATTTCCTTCAATACAAGAAGAAAAAATTAAAAGCGACCCAAGTAAGAGGTTTACGATTAGGGTTGTTTTTTTCATGGTTATCGTCGTTTTCTTGTTTTTTCAGTTCGACGATACAAAAGTGCCTCAATTTGAGATCACAAGAGAATTTTTTGAATTATGCTTTTTTTAAAAATGAATACAGAATTTAATATTGGATTAACAGAAAATGCATAAAAAAAGGCTTTCCTTCCAGAAAGCCTCTATTTTGGGTTTTTTGTGTTATTTCAATGTTACCGACTTGTTAATCGGAACCTTTTCGAGTAGGATCCGAACTAGGTCACGAGTATTGATTCCGTCGGCTTCAGCCTCATAATTGAGAATAATTCGATGGTTTAGGACATCCTCAGCTATTTCCTTAATATCCTCAGGAAGTACATAATCCCGCCCGTCAAAATAGGCTATTGCTTTGGAAGCGAGATTCAAATTGATACTTGCACGGGGAGAAACCCCAAATTGAATATACTTGGCCTCATTCTTCAACCCATACTGCTCAGGGAAACGGGTTGCAAATACCAACTCAATAATATATTGTTCCAAAGGCTCTGCAATCTTAATTCCATTGATCTGATTGCGAATATCAAATATATCCTGCTTGGAAAGCACTGCGTTCACCTCAGAGGAAAAGGACATATTTGCCATTCGGCGCATTACTTCCATTTCATCGGATTTGCTAGGATAATCGATGTGAACCTTCATCATAAATCGATCGACCTGGGCCTCTGGAAGCGGATAAGTCCCCTCTTGATCAACCGGGTTTTGCGTAGCCAATACCAAAAATGGACGATCCAGATGGAAAGTAGTTTCCCCGATTGTCACTTGTTTTTCCTGCATGGCCTCCAAAAGAGCGGATTGTACTTTAGCAGGAGAACGGTTAACCTCATCTGCCAGAATTAAATTGGCGAAAATCGGTCCCTTCTTCACCTCAAAATCTCCATTCTGCTGATTGTAAATCATCGTTCCAATCAAATCAGCAGGTAACAAATCAGGAGTAAACTGAATCCGGTTGAAATCCAAATGCAGTACCTTTGCCAAGGTATTTACAGTCAGGGTCTTAGCCAACCCGGGAACCCCTTCCAACAAAATGTGCCCATTTGTGAAAAGCCCGATTAACAAGCGGTTAACCATTTTTTCCTGTCCTACTACCACTTTTCGGACTTCTTCGATGACAGCTTGGATTTTATCCTGATACATTTGCCTAACTTTTTCTATGAATCGTGTAAAAATAGAACTATTTGTCCCAAGCGCAATCTTAATTCATTGGAGCGGTATTGCCTTGGGGCAAACGGATTTTTAGGAATTTTTAAGAGGGAACATCTCTCGCAAAGACGCAACGGCGCGAAGGAGCAAAGGGTGTTGTGATTGAAATGGCTCATCAGAAAAGGATTTTTTAACTCCAGCCTTTGCGTGTTCTTTGCTTTGCGGGAGAAAAAATCGTTGCGCAGCTACGTCTTGGCGAGCAAAAACTCCTCTTATTTTCTCCGGAAACCACTCAATCCCAAGGCCCGGTATATTTCCTCTTTTTCCATTTCCCGAACTTCCCCAACTTGAAATCCCTGAATGGTTAATTTTTCAACAGACCACCGAACCAAGCGCAAAGTAGGATGTCCCACAGCTGCAGTCATTTTTCGAACCTGCCTATTTTTCCCTTCAATTAAAGTGAGGGAAATCCAGGTGTCCGGAACATTTTTCCGATATCGAATTGGGGGATTCCTCTCCGGTAAATCGGGAACTTGTTCAGGTATTTTTGCAACAGCGTGTTTGGTTCGATAAATTTTCCCATCCACATTGATATCAACACCTTTCTCTAATTGCCTCAAGGCCTCTTGGTCGGGAATTCCTTCGACTTGTGCAAGATAAGTTCGCTGATGTCCAAAACGCGGATTCAACAAGTGATGATTGAGTTGCTTATCATCCGTAATGATGAGCAAGCCTTCACTATCCTTATCCAGACGTCCTACAGGATAGACTGTTTTGGGGAAATGAAAAAGAGAGGCAAGCGTCTGCCCCTCTCCACTAAATTGACTCAAAACCCCAAAGGGTTTGTAAATAATGAAATAACGTGCCAACCTTAATTAGCTTCCGCAACCAATACAATCAATGCTGGAATCCATAGGCTTCACACCCTTTAGTTTCATTTCCAGATTGTGGATTTGATCCCGCAGTTCCATGTCAGCAAACATGTCACCAGTCAATTGACTTTTCAGATCGGCGATTTGTGCCTCGAGTTCTTGCTTTTGTACTTCGCTCATAAAAGTTAGGGTTAATGGTTAATGGTTAATGGTTAATGGTTTTCGAAGAAATCAAAAATAATTCCAAACCTTTTCTTTATTCAGAATTCAACCAGAATTTTTATCATCCTTTCCCAAAAAAAGTAAACCTAGAATTACTTGAAATATTTTAAAACACATAGTCACATAGAAATTTATATCCTCTAAGTGAAGGGATTCTATCTCCTTTGCTATGTGCTCTATGTTGCTATCCGGTTCAAAAGACTTATAAACCAATCAAATGATTTGCAAAGTAATTCGGGAAGTCCCACATTAACATCATGAACCCACTCATTCAACTTCGACATACCCTTCATCAGTATCCAGAAATTGCCGGGGAAGAGCATCAAACTGCCCAGCGAATTCTGGATTTTTTCAAGCCTTTGAAACCGGATGAAATACTAGAAAAATTGGGAGGAACAGGTTTAGCATTTATTTTCAAAGGAAAAAATCCAGGGAAACGCCTGCTTTTCCGCTGCGAATTGGATGCGCTACCAATTGAGGAAAAAGGAAAGCCAAGTTACAAGAGCTCAATCCTAGGAAAAGGGCACCTTTGCGGACATGATGGACATATGGCGATCATTTGCGGATTAGGTGAAAAACTTTCCAAAAAGCGACCGGAATTCGGAGAGGTAGTTTTATTATTTCAACCAGCTGAAGAAACCGGTCAAGGAGCTAAAGCCGTTTTGGAGGATTCCCGCTTCGAAGAAATCCGACCTGATTTTGCCTTTGCACTACACAACTTACCGGGCTATCCGCTCCATCAGATCATTACTCGCAAAGGCACATTTGCTGCCGGAAGTACGGGAATGAAGTTAAACTTCTTTGGCAAAACATCCCACGCAGCTCATCCCGAAGACGGAAATAATCCTGCGGAGACCATTTCTAAATTGATTTTGGCATTGCCACAAATCCGAAATTCTATTCCCGGTTTTACTTTGGCAACCGTCATTCATATCCAATTGGGAAGTTTGGCTTTCGGAACCAGTGCTGGAAAGGGAAGTCTGAGCTTGACGTTGCGGGCTTTTGATCAGAAAAACCTAGAGTTACTGATTCAAAAAGTAGAAGAAAAAGCAAAAGAACTTGCTGCAGTTGATCAGCTCCAACTCGAGATTGAATTTCTAGAAAGCTTTGCCGTTTCCAAAAACAATCCAGATGCTGCAAACCTGGCTCAACAAGCATTCGAAGACTTTAACCTGGCAGTGATAGAAAATACCGAACCCTTCCGATGGTCTGAAGATTTTGGTTTATTTAGTCAGACTTGCCCTTCCTACCTCTTTGGTTTGGGAGCTGGAGAAAGCTGCCCGCAGCTCCACGAACCGACCTATGATTTCCCGGATGAATTGATTGAAACAGGGGTGAGAATTTTTGAAAGAATAATACAAAAAGAAACCCTCCAAAGGGATTAAGTCTTTGGAGGGTTTTACTTTATAGCGTGAATCGCTTACTTTTTCTTATTCTGAGCTCGCTTCATCGGATTATCACCGAAAGAAGCCCCTCGTGCACCACCTCTGCCTTTGAAAAGCTCAAAACGGGATGGCTGATATTGTCTCGGCCAATAGTTGCTGCTCTCATCAATGTCAGCAGTCTCACGATACGGATCGAGTACAAACTGTACCACTTCTTTTTTCTTGGCAAATACCTTGGTCACTTCCGTCTCATTCAGTTTCCAAATTTCAGCAGGAATACGCTCGATTTCTGAAGTACCATCGGCATACTGAAATTCAATGATCAAAGGCATCACTAAGCCACCCACATTTTCGAAGGTGAGCTCGTAGAAGTTCATATCTGAGTTCAACAACTCCTTCTCTTTTGGAGAAAGGCTTGCCATAAATCGCTTGTATGCCTCCTCATCTTCAGGTGTAATTTCAAATCGATCGTAACTGTTATAGAAATCACGAGTAGCTGGATTTCCTTCCACTACTGTCTCAGGAACATCAGTTCGGTTAAATTCTTTGGTGATATATGTTTCTTCCCGCTCAAATTCTGCCTTATCAGCAGCTTTCTTCTCAGCTGGAGTGCGGTTATCCAGTTTAAACCACTTGACATCCTGAATAGCAATATCCACAGGTTCAGTACCGAAGAACCATCCTCTCCAGAACCAATCCAAATCTACCGCTGACGCATCTTCTAAAGTTCGGAACAAATCCTCTGGAGTCGGGTGCTTAAACATCCATCGTCTTGCATACTCTTTGAAAGCAAAATCAAAGAGTTCACGGCCCATCACAGTTTCCCGAAGGATATTCAATGCAGTTGCTGGTTTCGCATAGGCGTTTGGACCAAATTGGATGATATTCTCAGAGTTGGTCATGATCGGCTCCAATAGATGCTTCTCACTTCTCATGTAAGGTACAATTTTGTGAGCCGGACCACGACGGGAAGGATAATTTCGATCCCACTCTTGCTCAGCCATAAACTGCATAAAGGTATTCAAGCCCTCATCCATCCACGTCCACTGACGCTCGTCGGAATTGACGATCATTGGGAAGAAGTTGTGTCCGACCTCATGGATGATTACGGAAATCATCCCGTATTTCACTGCTTCAGAATAGGTGCCATCCTTATCCGGACGACCGTAGTTGAAACAAATCATCGGATACTCCATCCCGTTGCTTGCCTCCACGGAAATGGCAGTTGGATATGGGTAATCAAAAGTATGTGCAGAGTAGGACTTGATCGTGTGAGCTACAACTCTTGTAGAGTACTGCTCCCAAAGTGGATTAGCTTCCTTCGCGTAGTAAGACATAGCCATCACATCTTTTCCACCTTGCTTCACTGCCATAGCATCCCAGATGAATTTGCGGGAAGAAGTCCAGGCAAAATCACGAACGTTTTCAGCTTTGAAAATCCATGTTTTCTTTTCCTTTGATTTTCCTTTTTCCAATTTCTCCGCTTCTGCTTGCGTACGGATTATGACTGGATTGTCATAAGACTGCTTTGCTCTATTCCATCGCTCCAATTCAGTGGCAGAAAGTACTTCTTCCGGATTTTGCAGCACACCAGTAGCACCTACCATATGATCAGCCGGCACCGTGATACGCACTTCATAATTTCCAAAGGTCAACGCAAATTCCCCTCTTCCGAAGAACTGCTTATTTTGCCAACCTTCGAAATCGGAATAAACTGCCATTCGCGGGAACCACTCGGCCATGGTGTATAGGTAGTTACCATCCTCTGGGAAATACTCATAGCCTGGACGGCCAGAGATATAACTCATCCGATCAGTAATATTAAAAGACCAATCTACAGAGAAACTGAAGCTCTCGCCTGCCTTCAATGGCTGAGGAAGGTCAATACGCATCATGGTTTTGTTAACGGCAACGGGAAGGGGATTTCCATCAGTGTCCTTTACATTCAACACCTTATATCCGAATTCCTCATTTTCCCAAAGAATGCCCTCCAGGGTTCTCAATGTCATCCGGGAATTGATGGAACTTTCAGCTACTTTAGGTGCATCTGATTCAGGACCTCGCTGATTTTCTTCCAACTGTACCCATAGATAAGTCAAGACATCCGGAGAGTTGTTGATGTAAGTGACGGTCTCAGAGCCTTTGATCGATTGATTGTCATCATTCAATTCCACATCGATTACATAATTGGCCTGCTGCTGCCAATACATATGTCCAGGAGCACCGGATGCGGTGCGGTAGACATTTGGAGAACGCAACATCGTGCCCAACTGCTCGAAACGTTCGGCATGGTTTTGCTCCGATCTGCGAGCCTGGGCCCAAGCTTCTACTGAAACGAAAGTCAAGACTAAGAGCGCTAATCCTATTTTTCTCATAATCATTTATTTATTACCAAAATTTTGTATCCAACATTAAACTCAAGGCAATTCCGAAAACACTGGATGCAATGACCAAGGTCCAGTCCCGACGGTTTACACCTGCAATCCCCACCAGGATTCCGGTGACTGTCAGAAAGATTGCAACAATGACCAATTGTCCCACTTCCAGACCAACATTAAATGCCAATAAAGGTTTCCAGATGACGGCTTCTTTCCCAAGCAATTCTCTCAAATAATTTGAAAAGCCAAGTCCATGAATCAATCCAAAGAACAATGCTAACAAATAATTAAGCTGGATATTTTTACCAGCGGATGGCTTGGGTTTTAAAATGGTAAAGAAGGCTGTAATTGCAATGGTTACCGGAATCAAAAATTCAATTATATCAGAGCGAACCTGAATCACTTTGAAGGTAGCCAATGCCAAAGTTAAGGAATGGCCAATGGTAAAGGCAGTCACCAAAATCACAATCTTGCGCCAATCCCGTGGAATGTAAAGGGCACACAATGCCAACACAAATAAAATGTGATCGTAACCCTGTATATCTAGAATATGCTGAATTCCGATTCGGAAATAAAGCTCAAATGAATTCATAAGTAAATAAATACCTCAATTGAAGTAAATTGCGGCAATAATACAGGTTTATTCGCACAAATAGTACCTCAAATCTTCCAAATGCTACAGATTTACACGTCCTTACTCACGCTGGGATGGATGGTTTTCAGCCACCCTTTTTACATTTCCTTAACCGAAATCAGACAGAACCCAAATTCAAAAAAATTGGAAGTTGCCACTAAAATCTTTTGGGATGATCTGGAAGTTGGCCTAAGTAATTCCTTTGATGAAAAAGTAGATTTTTTGAATCCCGAAAATTCTGAAAAACTGGAAGAACATATTGATAGATACCTGCATCAACAAATTCAATTTTGGATAGAAGGGAAGGAAGTAAGCTGGAGCTTATTGGGTTATGAGGTTGAGGAAGATGCAGCTTGGTTTTATTTAGAATCCGAGCCCGTCCAATTTTCAGGCAAATTCAAAGTCAAAAACTCAGTGCTAATGGAGGATTTTTCTACCCAACAAAACATCATCCATATCTACGAGGGAAACAGCAGAAGTCCTAGAAGTATGTTATTGACAAAGGGAAATGAATGGGATGAAATAAGTCTGAAATAAAAAAACCCGATGAAATTCATCGGGTTTTCTATTTAAATCAATCTAAACCTTATGAAGGATTTTGAACCATATTTTCGTTGGCGTTCAATTCTGAAATAGGAATCTTGAACTGCCAGTTGTTAGTGCCTGCAGGCTCATCAAACTTGGAGTTGATAACGGTAGCAACATGGTTAGCACCGTTTCTGTCCAAAGGCAAGTTCAAACGCTTCAAGTCATAGAATCTGAAGCCTTCACCCCACAATTCAATTCGACGCTGAATCATGATCTCTTCGATCAAAGCTTCACCGGTATTAGAAGTCAAAGTGTACTCAGGGTCACGCTGAGAAGCAAACTCAAACAAAACTTGAGCTGCCTGCGCGTCATTTCCTGATCTAGCCAAAGCTTCTGCTTCAACCAAGTACATTTCTGCCGCTCTCATATAAGGCACATCCCCTACAGAGGAAGCATTTCCTTGAGCTACAAACTTACGGTTCATGTAATCACGCTTAGCAAAGGAACTCAAAGTCACCTCATCGATAAATGGATCTCTCAATGCTGGATCAGATGCATTTGGATCCCAAAGTCCTTTTCTGTAATCAGAATCAGGGATCATATCGTATAATTTGCTGCTGATCGCTTTTGGATTTCCCCGAATATTGGTTGAACTGAAGTTCAAAGAAACATATGCAAAGTAAGAAGCGAAGAAGGTCTGCTGATCGTCAATCTGACGGCTACCCCAAATCCACTCTTGGTTATCCACATTGTTGAATCCTTCATAGAGCTGAGCTTGAGACATCAAGTCGTATCCCTCTCTAGCCAATTTTGCCTGAGCTGCAGCTACTGCGTAGTTACCTTGGGTCAAAGCAACACGAGCTTTAATTCCTCTGGCTACATTGATGTTGATATGAGATTTTGCATTTCTGCTCTCATTCAATAAAGCGATAGCTGCGTCCAAATCAGCATTGACTTGGGTGTAAACCTCTTCCACTGTATTTCGAGGACCACCTTCAGTGATTGGCTCTAATACGATAGGTACACCTAGTTGGCTATTTCCTCCACCTGCATTGTAACGCTGCGCGAACAATTGTACTAAGTTGAAATGAGCCCAAGCACGGTAAGCCAAAGCTTGACCTTTGATTTCATCTCGTTCAGATTGAGGTCCTTCTGCATTGTCGATATTTGCAATGATCATGTTGGCATTACCAATGATCTTGTAATAGAATCTCCACACAAAACGAACATCGCCACTGTTTTCATTGATATGGTTTAGCCATCTCGAAATGGAAACGAACCAACCATTTGCGATTCCTGTCATTACATAATCATCACCCAATGCTTCGCGCATAATCATCACGCCACCCTCACCAGGTTGACCTTGAGAATCATATCGGATAAACATTGATCTGTGAATTCCATTCAATGCGGTCATCGCATTCTGTGTAGTCGTAAAGACTGCGTTTTCTGATACCGCATCCGTAGGAAGGGTATCCAAATAGTCCTCAGCACAACCAAAACTTAGGATTGCTCCGAGTAAGAATATTTTACTAATTAATTTCTTCATTGTCTTGGTAGATTACAATTGTACATTAACTCCCAGCGTGAAGGTTCTCGCTGGCGTAAACGTATTAGAAGTAGTTCCGCTAAAGGTACCGGATACATACATTCCGCTTCGGGAAGACAACCATCCAAGGTTTTCACCTGCTAGATAGACCGTAGCTCCTCTCATTTTCCAACGCTCCAATAAGGTGCGAGGGAATGTATAGGATAGGTTCACTGAACGAAGATTCAAATAAGAGGCATCCGTCAACCATCTGTCTGAAGCGACGTTGGTTTGAGCAGCACCTGTTACATCCATTTTTGGAACATCAGTGATATCACCTGGCTGTTGCCATCTGTTCATGATATCCACGTGAGCGGCACCTCCATCAGGATCTGCAGCCATCAAGCCTGCATAGATTCCATCATAGATGTCTCCACCAACTGCAAAGCTCACCAATACATTCAAAGAGAATCCTTTGTATGAGAAGGTATTGTTAAGACCACCAAAGAAGTCAGGAATCGCATTTCCAGCAAAGTGGAATCTTGCATTCTGGAAGTTGGTAGTCAAGGTGTCACCATTTACGATTCTATCTCTAGAATCAGTTTCGGAGAAGGTTTCAGCTCTGTAAAGACCTTCACCTGTTTCAGGATCCACACCATACCAATCTCTCAACCAGAAATCATAGATAGAGCGACCTACTACATATTTTTTGGTACCTACGATTTGCTCATCGAAAGGCAATTCTTTGAATTCATTCTTAAAGGTGGACATGTTCAAGTTTGCATTCCACTTGAAATCACCAGAACGAACCAAATCACCGCCGATATTGAATTCAATACCAGTGTTTGCCATGGTACCGATATTTTGGAATCTAGAATTCAAACCTGTTGTCAAAGACAACGGAACTTCAAAAAGCAAGTTGCTTGACTCTCTGTTGAAGTATTCAATAGTACCGGAGAATCTATTTCCAAAAGCGAAATCCAAACCTAGGTCATAGGTATTGTTGGACTCCCACTGCAAATCCAATGCAGAAAGGGAAGCCTGCAAAATACCTGGTTCAGAAGCGTTGTTAAAGCCAAGGTCATAAAGCGCCTGCCATGGGTAGAAACCACCGACAGCATTGTTACCTACTTCACCATAAGACGCTCTAAATTTCAACAATTGGAAGAAATTAGAATTGAAGAAATCTTCCTGATCGATAGACCAAGCTGCACCTACAGAGAAGAAGGTACCCCAACGTACATCTTGATAGAATCGTGAAGATCCGTCAGTTCTCCAAGAAGCAGAGAAAGAGTACTTGTCGTCATATACATAGTTCACTCGAGACAAATAGGACTCAATGCGATCTCTATCCAAACGACCAGTTGCAGAGTTGATGGTTACAAAGTTGTCTGGCTCAATATTACCAGCAAGAATTTGATCCTGCTTGGAGATAAACTGACGGTTTACTTGGTAATCATAATTTTCATGACCTGCCAAAACTTCCACGAAGTGCTTCTCATTGAAGGTGTTGGAATAAGTCAAAAGTTGGTTGAATGTCAAGGAATTGATTCTGATATTCTCTCTTCGAGTACGTCCAGCTGGCGCGCCATCACCTACGATGGTGTTATCATATCCGATATTCAACAAGGAAGTGATATCTGTAGCGATGTTCGTTCTGAATGTGAAATTCTTCAAGAATTTAGCTTCAACATAAGCACGGGAAGAAATCACATCTCTGTCGAATCGATCGATGTTCAACAACGTTTCCTGAACTACGTGACGGCCAGGATAGGCACCTGCACCTCTTCGCGGAAGACCTAATTCTTCCAAATCACCCAAGTCAAAGATTTTGTTACCAAACTCATCCAAGATAAATCCACCTGTCTGCATATTCTGAGCATACACTGGATAAATAGGACCCATGGAACGAGCTGTAAAGAATGGGTTTACAAAGCTGTTGCTTCCGCCATCTCTTGCGTTGTTTCCTTCACTCAAGGTAGCAGAAAGGTTAATACCTGTCTTCAACCAATCTGTTGCTTGGGTATTCACGTTCAAACGACCAGTGAATCGCTCAATGTCAGACTGGATAATAAAACCTTTCTCATTCAAATAGTTAAAAGAGGTATAGAAATCGGTTTTACCTGCACCACCGGAATAAGTCAAGTTGTATTCCTTACGATCACCCATTCTCTGCAATTCGTCAAACCAATCCAATCCTTGGAAATTGTTGACTGCATTTGGATTCAATCTACCGTCCAATCCAACAATCTGGTCATTCGGTACATTGTACACGTTGTATCCTAGGATGTCTATCAAATTCTGAGAAGCGAAAGCTGCTGCATCCGCTGGGTTTGCACCATTACCGATTTGGGAGTTTTTCAATGATTCCCAAACCAATGGATAGTATTGGTCAGCATTCACTCGATCGTATTCTGGAAGTGCTCGACCAGAAACCCCTTGCTGTAAGCGAAGATTAAAGGTAGGCTTGTTTTTGTTACCTGTTTTAGTGGTAATCATCACTACCCCATTCGCAGCCCGAGAACCATAAAGTGCGGCAGATGAAGCATCTTTCAAGATGGTCATGTCTGCAATATCCTCTGGGTTAAGGTTTGAAAGGTCTCCATCATAAGGAACACCATCCACTACATAAAGAGGAGCTGAAGAAGAGTTAACGGATCCGATACCTCTTATTCGTACAGCAGGAGTAGAACCTGGCTGACCTGAAGCAGAAGTGGTGATTACACCCGGAGCCTGTCCTTCAATCGCATTTACCACGTTGTTAATAGGTCGGTTAGCGATTTGGTCTCCTTTAAGTGCTACTGCGGATCCAGTAAAGTTTCCTTTATCTGCAGTACCACCATAGGCCGTAATGATGATCTCTTCCAAATTTTGAGAGTCTTCCTGCATTACGACATTAATTTCAGTGCGGTTTCCAATTAGTTCCTCCACACTGCGATAGCCGATGTAACTAAACACCAAAGTGGTTGCTCCTTCTGGAGCCAATAAGGTGTAATTTCCATCTAAGTCAGTCACGACCCCGATAGTCGTACCTTTTACAAGGACATTGACACCGATCAAACCATCTGGTTCGTCGGGCGCTGTCACTCTACCTGTGATGGTTCTGTTTTGTGCCATGACCGAAATAGCAGTCATAAACAGCAAAGCAAAACCTAGTAAAATTTTCTTCATAGGTTTAGTTTTAAATAGAAGATTTATTTTTCGTTAGTATAAAGCACGATGTAAAATTCAAAAAGAGCAAATTTTGAATAATCGTATATTATCAGGCATTTTCAGAATAAAATTTTGAATATATAACATTTGTAAAATTTTAGCAGGATAAGAGAGTGCCCGTACACTGTCCGAATCTTAAAAATCAGCCACTTATTGCCAAAAATAGATTTTTTAAAAAATTAAATTTTGTTATAATATCCATAAATAAAATTTTATTTTTTATCTTGGAAAAATACAATAAATAGATTTATAATTTTTAATTATTCCAAATGAAATTTTATTCTGATTATATTCGTTTTCCCCCTTCAATTAGAAATAAAATTCTGAGGCTGTCCGAAATTGAAAATTCATTAATCAAAACTTTTTAGTTTCTTTTTGAAAGAAACCGAAATTTAATTTTTATTCCTTTTTTTCTTAAATGGAAAAAAAATGATTTGATAGGCTCACTTTTTTAGAAAAATCTCTGTTTTGGGCTCCCATAGCCCATTTTTATGCTTTAATAAAAAGTAACTCTTCACCTCAAAATCAGCACTCAAATCCCGTTCTTTTATAAAATTAAAAACGGAATCAAATTGCTGTTTTTTAACATCCCGAAAAGCTACCGTCATATGCGGATGAAAATTCAAATCACTCAATTCATCTTGGAGAAAAAGATTCCGCTTACAAAATATTCGCAACTCCCTTTGGAATTTAAAAAGCGCTTCTCCTGCTTGAATATCTAAAAATATCACCCGCCTTCGAAATTCATCGGTTCCCCTTACATGAATTGGGAATTGCTCATATTCTTTTGAAAAAGAACTTAATAAAGTCACCAGCTTATCCTCTTTCAATTCATTATATAAAAATGGCATCCTCACCGTAATATGCGGAGGAGATTTAAGGGCATATTTGATTCCAAACGCTTCCCGAATCTCCAACTTCAATTGATGAACTTGGCTTAAGAAATCCAGAGGTGGTAAGATTGCCAGAAAGTATTTTTGCAGCTTTGTCATCTGATCCTTTAGCCAATTAGACCCTGTTTCGGGCAAATTCGTAAAAACAGTTTAATAAACTCAATCATTATTTTAAATTAAGACTCTCAAACGACATTGCGCTATGAAATTTTTCCCAAAAATCATGATTGGTTTGGATTTGACTGAGATGGATGACATCATCATCAAAAAGACCAATATTTTCTTGAAGTTTTTAGGAGTCGAAAAGTGCTATTTTGTTCACGTTTCTCAAAATTTGGCTATCCCTGATGAGGTTCTCAAGCAATATCCAGATTTATTGGCACCAGGGGATGAATCAATTGAGGCCATCATTGAGAAAAAAATCCAAAAACACAATTTTCCTGAAAACGTCGAAGTAGAAATTTTTGCAGAAGAAGGAGATCATCCGCTGGAAACCTTTCTACGCTGGGCTCGAATCAAAAATGTGGATCTGATCATTATGGGCCGCAAAGAGACCTTGGCAGGAAATGGCGTGTTGGCTAATGGAGTTGCTAAAAAAGCACCTTGTTCCGTCATGCTGCTTCAAGAACGAAGACCACCGGGAATTCCAAAACGAATCATGATTCCGACCGACTTCTCCAATCACAATCATTTGATTTATGAATTTGGAGAGCGGATAGCTGACGAATTAAAGGCCCAATTGATCCCCATTCATTGGTATGAGGTACCCTCTGGCTACTCCAAGACAGGAAAATCTTACGAGGAGTTTGCGGATATCATGCTGAAAAATGCCGAGAAGGATTACGAAAAATTTGTTGCGCATCATGACCATCCGGAACTCAAATGTGAGTTTATGTTAGACGATGGTGGAAATCCCGGGGAGCAAATTATGAATATAGCACATCAAATGGATGTGGATATGATCATCATCGGTTCTAGAGGCCGCTCCAAATCAGCTGCTGTCCTGCTCGGGAGTACCGCAGAAAAATTAATTCATGCAAACAATTCCCTGCCGATGATTATTTTCAAAAAGAAGGGAGAAACCATGGGCTTCTTTGAAGCCTTGCTTCGTATTTAATCCTCACGCTCTAGGAAAAAACATGCCTGATCCCCTTTGCCTTCCAAATTATATTGGAGGGCTTTTTTATTAAACTCTTCCAATTCTTCTTTTGAATAATGATCGGCGAGCTTCTCTCCTGATAGCTTAAATTCGTTTTCATAGAGCTTGGACCCCCAAAACTGAAAGCCAGTTGAATCAAAAAGAACTTCTTTTAATCGAAATCCACTGGATGACACCAAAGCCTGGAATCCAGCCAAGCTGGGAATAATTAAGTGACGAGGAGCGTCCAATTGCACCCAGTTCGTTCCAAACTCTTCCCATGCTGCACTTTTGGCCAAAGGAGTGCGGATCAGCACCCTTCCTCCAGGATGAAGAGAATCATAGCACTGCTTCAAAATCTGAGATGGATCATCCAAATGCTCGAAGGAATGATGCATCATAATCACATCAAACTTTTGACTAGCATCTTCCAATTTACCTTTGATCAATTCTAACCCTGGTGCTATGGAAGATGACTCCATCAAAAATGGATCTATTCCTGTCAAATTGGTAAAGCCACCAGCGTGCAATTCGTAAAGCAATTGCCCATTTCCACAGCCCACATCAACGATCGCATCATCAAAGCTTCGGTGGATTTTCTTCAGCCAATAGCCATAGGAAGGACTTTTCCAGGAAATCCCCCAATCCAAAAACATATTCATTCGCAACTTCTTCAAAAAAATCCGAAGTGGATCAGAGAGGACTAAAGCCGAAAAGGAATAATAGCCTCCAGATGAATAATAAGGACTTAGATCATCAGGGATTTCTTTTATCTGTAACGAATTGCAGGAAAGGCATTCTTGATAAACAAACTCTTCCCCAAGGCCAAACATTTTTTCTTGGGCAGTAAATTCTCGAAGGTTTTCCTTTCCACAAAACTTACAGGCATTCATGGATTAATAGGCATTCTCACGGTTGAATAACAACTCATGAACCGTTTTGATCATAATGCCCATATCCAATAAAAATGACCAGTTGTTGATATAAAAAGAATCCAATCTTACTCTCGAACGGATTTGATGCGGATTTTCAATTTCACCCCGATATCCTCTCACCTGCGCAAGTCCAGTAATTCCCGGTCGGATCTTATGCCGTGAATTATAGCGATCAATCTGCTTTTTGAAAGTTTGGTTCATCGGAATAGTGTGGGGACGAGGTCCTACGATCGACATATCTCCCAATAAAACATTGATGAATTGTGGCATCTCATCCAAAGAGGTCGTCCGAAGAAAGGATCCAATACGGGTCACTCGAGGATCTCCTTTTACAGCCTGTACAGTATCCGCATAGTCATTGGGGGTCATAGAACGGAATTTCAAACAGTTGAAAACTTGGTTGTTGACCCCATTTCGCTTTTGAATAAAAAAGATTGGCCCTCTTGATTCCAACTTAATCAAAATTCCCACCAAAGGAATTAGCCAGGAAAGAATAAAGACAATCACCAAACTCGCAAAGACAATATCAAAGGCTCGCTTGGCAAAGCTATTAAAAGCATTATCCAATGGAATTTCATTGACATTGATTACAAAAAAATCTCCATAACGAGAGAAGGAAAGATTCTTCTCCAATTGCAAAGATCCACCGGGAATCATTTTCACCTTAATATAGTGCTCATCCGCAAAGTCAATGACCCGACGAACAAGACTGGGTTCCAACTGCTCGTGGATATAAATCAAATCCAAATCCAATTGAGGTGCCTGCTCGAAAAAGTCATGAATATCTCCACGCGTTTGTTTACAATCTGAAAGGTTATCGAAATACCCCAAAAAGTTGATCCCAAAATCTTTCCGGATTCGAAACACATCTGCCAATTTTGGACTTGTTCCACCTTTCCCGACAATCACAGCATTCCGGTAATTATTACCAAGTGAGCGATAGGACCGTAGGACCATATGAACGCCAACCCGATAACTTCCCATCAATAGCAACATTCCAAAACCCAAGGCCAAAACAGGAATGACTTGAAGTTGAGGGGTATTAAATGGAATCCACAATACTGCGGTAGCACCTACAAACCACAAAACCGTCCCCAATAAATGACGCAGGGTTTGATTGTATTCATCCGTACGGCCAATTCTAAAATCTTTGCGAAGAGACGCAATTAAAACCCATAGAACTGATAGAGGAAAGAGCGCTTCTAAACTCACACCTGAAAAAATTCCAAATTCTTGTAGCAATAGATTACAAAGCAATAATGCAATCCATGAAGCAATAAAATCACTGGCCATAAAGAGCCAAGGAAAATATTTATCAAATCTGCGCTTCATAAAAATCTGATCAAACAGTTCGTTACAAAAATCAGGCTAAGCTACTCATCCAAAGGCTTATCTCGATTTCGAAACCAAAATTAAGAAAAGAATCGTCAAGCATGCTTACTTTTGGCACTAAATTCTGACCGACTGGTATTTTTGTCTATGACGAGATTTCTTCCCAAGATTTTAGCCTCTTCCGATGACCCCGATTCGTTGGGAGCAAAATTTCGAAAAAAAAGACTCGCCTTTTTTGAGAGCTTGTTTTTCAGAAATTTTGACCCAGCCGAACCGACTCGAATCTTAGACGTGGGAGGCACCTCCTATTTTTGGGAAGCCAGCCAACTGATTAATTATCCCAATATCCAGATTACACTTCTCAATCTCCATGAGGAACAATCTGAGATCCCAACTATTCATGGGAAAACCGGTGATGCAACAGCGATGCCTGAATTTGGGGCAAAGGAATTTGACTTGGTTTTTTCCAATTCCGTAATCGAGCATTTATACACTTGGGAAAACCAGCAGAAAATGGCAGAAGAAATCCAGCGAATCGGCAAGCGATACTATGTGCAAACGCCGAATCGTTTCTTCCCTATTGAAGCTCACTACGCTCTCCCTTTTGCTCAATATTGGCCAAAGGGGTTATTGTATCAGACTCTTACAAAAACCCCTTTGAGCCGATTCCGAAAATGGGAGCCCCAAGCAGCCCATCAATACTTGGAAGAAATCAGATTATTGGACGAAAGCGAGATGAAGCGCTTGTTTCCTGAAGGAAAGGTTTACCGAGAAAAATTCCTGGGCATGACCAAATCCATCACGCTTCACAATCTTCTTTAGATTGTAAGCGCTTCTTTTCTGCTCATTAGTTCTTGATGAATTCCATCCCAAAGAACTTTTCTAGCAGCTAAAGCATCTTGAGCCGCTACCCGTGCCTGCTCTACATGCAACTCAGATTCCAAAAGCATTTCGACCATCCTCCAGGCAAGAGGTCCATGTTCCTCCTCATCCAAATGGATATGTCGATCGAAATAATAGGCTAAGGTCTTTAATTCTTCAGGCTGATCTTTCACCAATTCCTGAACCAACATTCTGAACAAGTCTGGAATCAAATCCTCCCTACCCAAGGTAAAAGAAGCTGCTATTTCATGCGGTGCCCCAAAAAGGGCGGTTTGGTAATTTGCCCGAAGAAACTGCTGAACAAAATCAGGAAGCTGGCAAGCCTTCATGGCCTCATCCAGTTTTATTCCCTGAGAAAGCAATTTGGTTAATTGATCAATGGTTTTGGTAGAAGCTCCTGCTTCATGCATCGCTCTTCTATACAGTTCAAAGTGACTGCAAAATCCCCCGCGTCCATCTTCATCACTTTCCTCTGCCAAAACAATATCATTGATCAGTCTTGCCGCCAAGGGATCCTTGGCAGGAAGCCAGGGGAGAGACATGCCTGTCAATCGATGCTGCAGGGCCTTGAGCAAACTCATAAAATCCCAAACTGCAAAAACATGATATTCCATGAAAACCCGAAAGTCTTCCAAATCCTGGAGATTTTGATAGAGTGGATGATTCAATAGCCCTTCTCTTTCCTCCTCAACAGCTGCTATTAATTGTTTTAAAGAATTATTCATACGGATCAGTTTCGAGATGAAACCAATTCATACCGGGGGATTGTTCAAAAAATCTTATTAAAAAAAACTATAGGAAATTATCAATTATCAGCGAACTGCAACTTGACCAAATTAGCGTAAAAACCACCCTCTTTTTCAGCCAAATCGAAGTGGCTTCCTTCTTCCATAATCTTTCCTTCACTGAGGACATAAATTCGATCTACCTTACGAATGGTCGCCAATCGATGCGCAATGATAATTGTCGTTCTCCCTTTCATCAGCTCATCCAGGGCTTCCTGCACCAATGCTTCTGATTCCGCATCCAGAGAAGATGTGGCTTCATCTAAAATCAACAAACTAGGATCCTTCAAAATTGCTCTAGCAATGGCTACCCGCTGTCGCTGACCACCTGAAAGCTTAACTCCCCGTTCGCCGACCAAAGTATTTAGCCCCTCAGGAAACTGAGAAATAAACTGCCAGGCATTTGCTTTTTTAGCAGCTTCGATGATTTCCTCCTCTGTTGCATGTGGTTTTGCATAGGCAATGTTTTCCCGGATACTTCCTCCAAATAAGAGCACCTCCTGCGGAACCATCCCAATATGTCTCCTTAGTTCCTCCAAATCCCAATTCTCCAAAGAAAGGCCGTTAATCCTAATTTCTCCTTTTTCAACATCATAAAAGCGAAGCAAGAGTTGAATGATCGTGGATTTTCCTGCTCCTGAATGCCCGACCAAGGCTACCTTTTCGCCCGGTCTGATTTGAAGTGAAAGTGATTTAAGAACTTCCACCTCGGGTCGAGTCGGGTAATGAAAACTCACTTCCGAGAATACGATATCACCCAAACCTTCCCCTTTTGTACTTCCTTTCGCCTGTTCTTCCTTTTCATCCAAAATTTCCAAAACCCGTTCAGAACTTCCGATCGCTTTTTGGATTTGACTATAAATATCTCCCAAGCCAGCAATGGATCCTCCGATGAAGGTGGTGTATAAGACAAATGAAACCAATTCGCCCACGCTCATTTCTCCTGAAGAAACCAAGCTTGCACCATACCACATGACAGCGACGATTCCTCCAAACAAAGCAAAAATGATAAAGGAGATAAAGCCTCCTCTAAATTTAGCTGTTCGAAGAGCTACCTGCACCACCTTTTCCAAACCGCTTGCATAGCGATTGGATTCATAACTCTCTCCCACAAAAGACTTGACCGTGGTAATGGATTGGAGCGTCTCTTCCACAATCACATTGGCATGAGCCAATTCATCTTGGGTCTTCTTACTAAGTTTCCGAATAAACCGGCCAAAGACCATGGCCAACAAAACAAGCACTGGAAAAGTCCCCAACATAAAAAGGGTCAATTTGGGCGTGGTAAACACCAAAAATCCGATACCAGCAAGTAAGGTTACTACCTGTCGGAAAAGCTCGGCCAAAGTGACTGAAAATGCATCTTGCAAAAGGCTTACATCCGAAGTAATTCTGGAAATCAGCTCACCTGTACGACGCTTGTCAAAGAAAGTCATCGGGAGACGCAGCATCCGACCATACAAAGCCATCCGGATATCCCTCATGGATCGTTCCGAAACCTGAGCAAATAGCCAAACCCTCAAAAAAGAAAAAACACTTTGAACTGCTAAAATCCCCAATAGAATTAGCGCGATGGAATTGATATCATTGACGACCCATTCAGACCCCTGAGCCGTATCTATCAATTTGCCAGCAACATAGGGAAAGGTCAGTAGCGTCAGGGAAGAAAAAAGCAAAAAAACCAGGCCTAAAAAAAAGTACCCTTTATACGGAAGCATAAAGCGGAAGATGCCACCCAGCTTTTCAAAGCTTCTTTTATTTAACTTTCGTTTTTCGTGCTCCTCCAGTGCTCCGCCTCGTTTCTTTGCCATTCCTAAAGATTAATTCAGCCGCAAAAATAGCCTTTTAAATTTAAAATTGGGATTATTCAAAGGTAGACTAGGCAAAGTCTATTTACCCTAGAGAAGCTGATTCGCCAGTTGCTCACCCAAAGCACTTGCATGCTTGAATCCATGACCCGAACAGGAACTCACCATCAAGACCCTACTCATTCCTGGATGTGACTTGATCACAAATTTAGCATCAGGAGTCACTGTGTAAAAACACACCTCACTTCGCAGAATTTCTGGTAACAAACCCTCAAATTTTCCTTCGAGTTTTTCTTTCAGAAAAGTTTGCTGCTCATCTTGACTAACAGTCCGGTTCAAAAAATCCGGGTGAGGTACCGATTCAAATTGTTCAGTAGCAATTTTTACCGTCTCTCCATCCAGGCTTGGAAAGCCATACAAAAAATCAGTTGGGTTTGGTCCATAGCCCCACATAAAAACCGACTTGTTGGCAGCCATGGGACTATCTTTTTTCAATTTCACCCAATGAAGTACCTGTCGGCAAATCTGAAATTGAGATTTCTCCTTTTCATCCAAAAAATCCTTGATCCATCCCCCAGCGGAAACCAAAACTTTTTTTGCCCGAATGGTTTCTTCCCGCAAATCGATCTCCACCCAAGGTCCTTGTTGCCGAAGCTGAGTGACTGGTTGGTGAACGCGAATTTCAGCTCCCTGCTGTACAGCTAAATCCAATTGGGCTCTGATGATTCGATCTGGAAAAGCATAACCTGCCGCAGGTTCAAAATAACCCCTAGCCTCATCTGTCAATTGAAATGCTGGAAATTTCTTCTGAAGGTCTTTCTTCTTTAGAATTTGATGAGAAATCGATTCTGATTCTGCGTAAGATTGGGTTTTATCAAAAAAACTTGATCCACCATATTTGACCCAAGCCTGGGTACCCGATTCAATCAAAAGCCCACCGACGGAATCAAAAAGTTTCTCCTCAGTGATCGCCTCCAGTTCTTTCCAAATTTGTTGAGAACGCTTCGCATAGGTGACATATTCTCGGCCTTCTCCGACCGCAAGACGCGTTATTCGGGTTTCGCCATGGGAAGAACCCATGGTATGAGGCGGATCAAAGCGATCGATGCCCAAAACATTTTTTTCTTGTTTTGATAGAAAGTAAAGAGCGGCAGAGCCTACAGCTCCTAGACCAATCACCGCATAATCTACTTCAAGCATGACCGTTGGTTAGGACTTGCCCATCTGTGCATCAATCAACTCCCGCTTCAACTTTCGCTCCCGCTCCAAGGTGTTCTTGCGATGCTGTTCAAACTCTTCCTGCAAATCCATCAAGTCTTTTTCAGCTCGTTTTATTTTCGAAAAGCTTCTAAAGTACTTAAACGAGAAAAATGCCAAGGCCACAGCAAGAGCCCCTACCAAAATCCACATAAATGTGGAGTATACGGCCTTGTGAATGCCTAATCCCAAAAAGGTGAAATTATCCTTTGCCGCAATGGCCTCTTGTTTTTCAGCCTCGGTTTGATTCAATACTGCTTGAATCGATTGAATGGAATCTTGACGGGACTGGACTTCTTGTTTCATTTCCAAAACCTCACCACGCATGGTTTGGATCGAATCTAAAATATTAGATTTGAGCTGATCAAGATAGCTTCTTCGAACAACTTTGTATTCTTGATAATTATTAGAAACGCGATAGAGGTAATCAAACTGTGAATCGATAGTTCCAGACTGGAGTGATCCTTGCTCTTCGCTAGTTGATTGGGCTGAAAGAGAAATTGAAATCAAGAATAAACAAAGTAGCAGACTACCTTTTAGACTTCTCATGTTAAGTTAGTTTTGGGGATTGTCCTGCAGCATTCAATAAATATGCCTAAGGGCAAATTTAACCTGATTTTTTATGGAAAATATGCTATTCTGAGATTTAGCCATTTTCAGGCTATTTAAGATTTTATCTAAATTCAATTATCGGATTTGAAAAATGCGTACCATTTGTCTACTTCTTTGGCTCTTTAGTTTTTTCCTAGCCCCAATTTTTGCTCAAGAAATATCTGAGGGAAATGGATTGGAACAAGCAATTTCGGCTATAGAGAAAAAGGATTTCGAAAGTGCTTTTTTCCTTTTAGATCAGTGGATAAAAGACCATCCCACCGATGCTTTGGCCTATTGGTACCAAGGACAGGTCTATGAAAATTTTTCAGGATTGAATGAGCCCTTCGCTCTTGAGAATTATAATCAAGCCATCCTGCACGATCCCGAACTGGCCTCTGCCTATTTTAGTAGAGGAAGGTTGTTATTAAAAATGGAACGATTTGGAGAAGCAGCAGAAGATTTTAAAGCCTACCTACGCCTTCCTAAAGGAGAAACATCTCAAATTATTTATAAAAAAAATGCTACCGAGGGAGGTGTTTCGGGGGTCTTCACAGAACAAACGGAAAACAAAGCCCCTATTTTTTACCATTTAGGGCTTTCCTATTTGGGGATGAAAAATTATGAAAAGGCAATCGACTTTTTCAATCAGGCAATTCAACTCAAACCTGAAGCTGATTATTTTGCTGAAAAAGGCCTCGCACTTTGGAACCTTCATAAAAATGAGGATGCTGAAAAGGCATTTATCCAGGCATTGGCATTAAATCCTGAACATTTTCTAGCCAAAGAACGATTAGCCCAAGTTCAGGGAAAAGATCTCGATCAACTTCAGGAACCTTATGATTTGGCTGTCAAAAACAAACCAAATGACCCATTAGTCTGGAAAAAAAGAGGTTTTTATTTTCTAAATCAGGGAAATTTAACTCAAGCAGGAGAAGACTTAAAAATATCGCTTGAATTGGACTCCCAAGATCCTGAAACTTGGTACTATTTAGGAACAGTCGCCAAAAAACAAGGAAACCTGGAAGCCGCGGAGAATTACTTTTCGGAAGGACTTTTTATGGATGAACGAAACCCGGAGCTGCTGTTGTCAAGGGGACAAATTCGCTACCAACAAGAAAACCTGGAGGGTGCCATGGCTGATTTTATTCAATTGGTGGCGGCTGACCCCTCACTTCCTACCGCCTACTACCATCGTGGAATTACCCTGCTAAGAATGAACCGCCAATCGGAAGCTTGCCAAAATCTAAAATTGGCTTCAGATTGGGGAATGGAGGAAGCTAGAATCGTCTTTGAAAAAACTTGTAAGGATTAAAGCTCTCGAGTTGTATCGACCCTAGAAGCAATCCAAGCAGGTCTCCAAGAAGCCAAGAGCGTAATGAAAATGACGGCTACACTAATCCATAAAAAATCGGTCCATACCATTCGGACCGGGTAAGACTCAACGACAGCTGAAGCAATCCCCAGAGATACCAGACCGTAGCTTTCTTGAATCCACACAATCAAAAAGCCCAAAATCAAACCCACCAAAGCGCCACTGACTGCAATGAGAGCTCCTTGCTTTAGGAAAATTGCCCGAATCAACTGATCCTTGGCTCCCATGGCCTTTAGTATTGCAATATCCTTTTTCTTCTCAATGGCCAACATGCTGAGGGAAAAGAAAATATTGAAGGAGGCGATGGCAAGGATGAAGGTAAGGGTCAGAAAAACGAACAGCTTCTCTAACTTGACAGTCCGCAACAAATCAGCATGTTGCTCATCGGTATTTTTGACAGAAAATTCCGGTCCCAAATGCTGTTGAAGATTTCGCTGGACCTCCTGAATACCAAACCCTTCGGCGACTTTAATTTCCAAGGAGGTTCGTTTTCTTCCATAATCTAAAAGATCCCTGGTGAAATGTAGCGGGGCGATGACATACTCATCGTCAAATTGTCGTTCTACTGAAAAGAATGCCACTGGCTCTAAAGAAGCTGAGCTATATAATTGATTTGGATTGAGGGTAGCGGCACTTTTTGGGGCTCTTGGATAATATACCTTTAGGGGAACATTGATATCCTTCAAATTAACAGAAAGAAAAAAACCAACCCCCCGACCCAAAATAGCTCCTGGTCTTAAATCCGTCCCAAGGGTAGTATCACCCCAAAAATAGCCCTTTGAAAAGCGTTCCTGCTGTAAAAAATTATCGGACACCCCTTTGATCGTAGCGACTAATTGATTTCCGTTATAATCAAACAAGGCGTGATCCTCGATAACTTCCGTCAAAATCGCTACTCCCTCCACCTTCCGTATTTCATCAAGCCATTCCGGGGATGTTTCAAAACTTTTCCCCATCACCGTCTCGACCTTGAGTTCGGCATCAAAACTTGCAAAAAGTCCACGAATCAAATCCTCCAACCCATTGAAAACAGACATCACAATAACCAAAGCCATCGTTCCGACCGCCACACCAATCATGGAGATTGTCGATAGAACAGTAATAAAATTTCGTTTTTTCTTACTGCGGAAATAACGGGCCGCTATGAAATAGCTGAGATTCAAGAAATCAAGGAGTTAAATATCTTCTTCTTCATCCTCTTCCGAAGCAGGAGGAATATCCAAGTTTGAAATTACCTGATCCATATGCTGCGCATAGGCAGCCGAATCGTCTGGGAAAAATGCCAATTCAGGAATAATCCGAACAGATTTTCCGATTCTTTTTGCCAAATGATGGCGAATTTCCTTTTTATGCTCCTGAATCAACTCATAGGTTGCCTGTGTATCTGCAAGCAAAAAACTGAGGTAAATCTTTGCCACACTCAAGTCA
This sequence comes from Algoriphagus sp., assembly GCF_013373065.1. Lineage (GTDB taxonomy): Bacteria > Bacteroidota > Bacteroidia > Cytophagales > Cyclobacteriaceae > Algoriphagus. The sequence goes on along the minus strand of NZ_JABXIN010000018.1, from coordinate 82,747 downwards.
GGGCTGACAAAAACCCGAGTAACGGTTACCATCGCCTTCCCAACAAGATGCTTGGCTTCTTTTTGGAAAATTTCCCCAATCTCCTTTTGAAGGAGTTTTGCATGTTTTTGTTGTCTTTTACTTTCCATTTGAAGTATTTATGGTACAAATTTAGCGAAATACTTGGGCAAGCTTTAATTTCGGGCCTAAGCCTAAACAGATCCACCTACCTTGTTTCAATTTTTCAAAGTAAACGATCCTTTTCGAATCATTGGTGTAGTCTTTTTCCTACTCCTTTGGTCAGTCCTTTATTTGTTCTTTTCGAGTGATGTCCCTACGAATGCCCAACTGACCTGGATGCTTTTAGGGGAACGACTTTCGGAAGGGGCTTTGCTTTACCAAGAAGTTTTAGATGACACCGCTCCCCTTTCCGCAGGTGTCTTTATGTGGATCGATTGGTTATTTGGAAGAAACTTGCTGGTCTATGAGCTCCTGGGCCGTCTCTTGATTATTTTTCAAGTGATTCATTGGAACCGTACGATGATCCGATACCGGGTGTTCAGTGAAAACACCTATTTACCAGCCATTATCCTACTTTCTCTTTTTCATCTCAGTTTTGACATGCTTAGCCTCAACCCTGCGTTGATGGGAAGTACCTTTTTAGTTTTGGCCTTGTCCCAGCTTTTTTCACAAACCGTACTTCAAACAGAAAGTAGCGAATCTACTTTGTTGATTGGGATTTATGGAGGATTAGCAACTGGTTTTCATTCGGTCTACATATTTTTTCTTCCTTTTGTAATTGTTGTAGGAATTGCCATCAGTGGCTTTTCATTTCGACAGTTAATGCTTTCCCTGGCAGGCTATTTCCTTCCACTTTTACTGATTTCAGTTTATTATTTCTGGATGGATGGATTGGAAGATTTTTTGGGGATTTGGCCGCTGATCTTTCAGTCCAAACCTTATAATTACCAGCCGCTGAACTGGGTAGGCATCCTTTTGGCTTTCCCGTTCCTATTGTCATTTTTAGGGTATTTCATTGGGTCAATAGCCTCTTCCGCGACTATCAACCAACAAAAGCAGCGGCAAATCATGATATTTTGGCTTCTGTTCGCAGCTGTTTCGCTATACTTTTCAAGAAAACAAGCCATGTTTCAAGTGGTAATTATTTTTCCAGCACTGAGCTACCTTATTACCCGATTCTTCTTAGTGATACAAAAAAAGATCATTCTTCAATTGGCCTTTTTCACCCTTATCGTTATCGTCCCATTAGGTAGTTGGGGCTATTTTGCAAATAATGAGGCTTTTCAAAAAAATTATAGGGTTCAGCCTTATTCCAAATCCTTAGACCCTGGAAAATCCATCCAGGTTCTTGGAGAGGAAATGGGTCCTTACCTCAATCATCGATTAGGAGGACCATTTTTAAACTATCATCTAAGCAAAGTCTATTTGGACCAGGAGAAAAATTTACGGCAACGAGTCCGTCTTTTTGAGTTGATTCATTCTCAACAACCCCAGCTTGTCCTCGATCCAAATGGAGACTTTAAGCGCTTATTAGAAGAATATCCTGAGCTACAACGTAATTATCAGCTTGGTAGTCCTGGAATTTTTGAATGGAAATAAATTTTCCTCAAATAGAAAAACAACTCCATTCCTCATGAAAAAATCCTCTTTGTTGTTGAATCTAATTTTATTGATTTCTACAGGGTTAAAAAACAAAAAAACCGCTCTTAAATAAAATAAAAGCGGTTTTTTAGAATTTATAAATTAGGAAATTAGGATACTTTTTTCGCCTCTTTCTCTTTGTCCATCTCTCGCTTCATCAAATCTACTACGATAGGAGTAGCGATATAAATGGATGAATAAGTACCTACCAAAATACCGATGAACAAGGCAAATGAGAATCCTCTCAACACCTCTCCACCGAATACAAGAAGTACAATCACCACAATCAAAGTCGTAAAGGAAGTAATCAAAGTACGTCCCAATGTCAGGTTAATGGCCTCATTGAAGATGCTGACCAATTTGCCTGTTCCTCGAAGTTCAATATTTTCTCGAATTCGGTCGAACACGATCACGGTATCGTTAATGGAGTAACCGATAACGGTCAATACCGCAGCGATAAATACCTGATCAATTTCGAAGGTCGCTCCAAAAGCAGATGCAATGGCAAAGGCTGCAATCACAAACAAAGTATCGTGAATCAAGGCAATGATAGATGCCAAGGAGAACTGCCACTTTCTGAAACGCACCAAGATATACAAGAAGATAGCGATTAGGGCTACTACCATCGCTTCCAAGGAGGAAGTCTTGATATCATCTGCCACCGTTGCACCAACTTTCGAAGATCCTGTAATTGCAAACTGACCTGCTTGCAAATTTTCAGCATCATCCGTGAAAGTAAACCCTGTAACCGTTGCAATTCCTTCTTTAACCTTCTGTTCAACTTCTAAGTTAGAAGCATCGTCATCTTCATTGATCAAATAGGATGTGGTTACTTTGAGCACATTGTTGGCACCATAGGTTTTCACTTCTACCGAACCATCAAATTCTCCATCCAATCCAACTTTCAACTCAGAAGGGACTACTGCCTCTTCAAAAGCAACGATGTAAGATCGACCTCCTGTAAAATCTACACCAAACTTAAGTCCATTGACAGCCGCGATTCCCAATCCAAGAATTATAATTCCAGAAGAGATCAGGTAGGCCACCTTACGCTTGCTCAAGAAATCAAAACTGATTTTAGAAAGCGCATTTTTGGCAAAAGGAGAGGCAAAGCTAATGGAGCTCTGATCGCCTTTCTTACTCATCCAGGAAACAATCACTCGGGTGATGAATACCGCTGAGAAGAAAGAGGAGGCAATACCAATCATCAATACGATGGCAAACCCTTTAACTGGACCCTGACCCAAAGCATACAAAATTGCACCAGTCAAGAAGGTTGTTACGTTGGAGTCCAAAATTGCAGAGAATGCTTTGTTATATCCTGCACTGATGGATGAAATCAAACCAACACCATTTCGAAGTTCTTCTTTGATTCGTTCAAAGATTAGAACGTTCGCATCAATTGACATACCAATGGTCAATACGATACCGGCGATACCTGGCAAGGTCAAAGCAGTACCCAACTGAGCCAAAATTCCAAGGATAAAGAAGATGTTGAACACCAAGGCTGCGATTGCAACCAATCCACCCTTAGCATAGTAAGCCACCATGAAAAGCACTACCAATACCAAACCGGCAACCATGGAAATAATACCCTGACTTTGAGCTTCCTTACCCAAAGTAGGACCAATGATACTTTCTTCTACGATTTGTGTAGGTGCTGGAAGAGAACCTGATTTTAGAATGTTTGCTAAATCTTGTGCTTCCTGCAAAGTGAATGTTCCAGAAATTTCAGATTGTCCTGTTGGAATTTCACCATTTACAACTGGTGCTGTGTAAACATAATCATCCAACACTACGGCAATACGACGGCCTACATTGGCAGCCGTGATACTTCTCCACTTTCGAGCACCTTCGGCATTCATTTGCATGGAAACGGCAGGTCTGGATGTTTGATCCAATACCTGTCTTGCATCGGTAACTACATCACCTTCCAAAGGAGCCTGATCAGAACCTCTAGGGGTCTTGATAGCATATAATTCAAGAATTTCAAGGTCTGTTCCTTCTGGAGTAACTGGCTTAACTCCCCACAATAATTTAATATCTCTTGGAAGAAGGGATTTGTAGTCAGGGTTATTCAAGATTCGGTTGATAACGACAGTATCCCGAACTTGATATGCCAATCCATAATTTGCTTGGATCAAGCTGTAAAGTGGAGAAATATCATTGGATTGATTCAATGGATCGATTTGCTCCAATTGCTTTTCCAAGGCCATACGCAAAGAATCTTCTTCGGACATATTTTCCATAGAAACGGAATCCTGCGCAGTGTCATTTGCTCCTTGGTTATCTGCAACCCAAGCTGCATTGATAGCATCGATTGCTCCACCGATTTCATTTACTTCTGCTACTTCCCAAAATTGAAGCTTAGCCACACCTTGCAACAATTTCCGTACACGCTCTTGGTTATCCACTCCAGGCAATTCCACCTGAATTCGGCCTGTACCCTGAATTCGCTGAATATTTGGCTGCGAAGTTCCAAATCGGTCGATACGAGTTCTTAGGATGTTGAAAGAACGCTCGATTGCATTTTCTACCTCGGTATCGATAATGTCCAAGATCTCTGCATCAGAGGATTCTAAAGAAATTCTTCCTCTATTTGCTGCAGTGGCAAAAATGCTACTCAGGTTTTTCCCAGGATTATTTTGCTGCCAAGCAGTATAAAACAGGTTTACAAACTTATCGGTAGAAGTTTTGGATGCAATTCTAGCGTCTTCTACAGACTGATTGAAACCTTCATCTTTTGGATTACCAGCCAAGCCTTTTACGATTTCTACTGGAGAAACTTCCAGGGTAACGTGCATACCTCCTTGAAGGTCTAGACCTAGACCTAGTTCAGTTTCTTTAATTTCTTGATAGGTGAAGTCCGCACCCAAGAAATTGTAAACAGGCTCTCTCCAGATTGAATCGAGATAGCCTCTTCTTTTGACAAAGTCTATGTTGCCAGTGGCATCGGTGGCATATTCAGTAGCTTGCTGCTGAATGCCATTTGAAACAAATGTGAATGACAGATAATACAGACATAGCGCTGTAATGATTACTGTCAAAAACACAACGACTCCTTTGTTTTGCATTGTATTATTGAATTTGAAATTTGATTTTTAGAAATAAGAAGTAACACAGGACCTAAATTTGGCCTGCATAGAAATAGATTCGAAAAATTGGAAAAGGACTAGGGCCCTTGCGTAGAAATGATCCGCTCAAAAAGAATCTGAACCAGCTGATTGGACTGGGGAATGGATACAGACGAAACCACATAGGTACGTGGCTCAAAACTTATTAAATCATAAATGAAATAGAGTGCCGTCTGTGTGAGTTGCAATGCAAAAGGAACAACAGCATCAACTGCCAAGCTAATCACTGTATGATTACCTGATTCCGAAGCTTGCTGTTGCTCGATTTTTTGGGGTTCTTGATCTGCAACGTATTCAACAGAGGCCACAAAAAAGCAAAGCAACATTGCCAAGACTAGGGTAAGTCTTCGCTGCCATAGGTTATTTTTGTTGCTTTTTGGTCTCATGGAGCGCAAATATAGAAATAATTTTTTTCCAAGAACCAAACTGTCAAGTCGTTTGGGAGGATTTCGCACGAAGGTAGGCTCGGATGACTTCTAGCCCTCTATCAAAATTGTGATTGTTCGGGATAATTAAATCCGCATCGTTTTTAAAGGGCTTGATGTACTTTTCATAGGTAGGCATGACATGCATCTCATAGCGATACAACACATCATCCAAGTCATATCCTCGCTCTACTTTATCACGGATGATCCGGCGCTTGAGTTTGATATGATCTTTGGCATCAATGAAAACTTTCAAATCCAATAAGTCAGACAATTCAGGATAGTACAACACGAATATGCCCTCCACAACGATCACAGGAGCAGGCTGAAAGGCAAGCATTTTGGGCTTTTTCGCCGCATTATTAAACGTATATTCTTCCCGGTAAACAGTTTCTCCCTTTTGAATTTTTCGAATATCATTCGCATAGGCTTCAAAATCGATACTTTGAGGAGTGTCGAAATTATGAATTCCCTGTGCATCAATAGGTTGTAGATGCCGCGGCTTGTAATAATTATCCTGGGAGATCAGGCAAACTTCACCCGGCTCAAAACTTCCTAAAAGTCTTTCCAAGAATAGTGTTTTTCCAGATGCTGAGCCGCCGGTAATCCCAACGATGAAAGGCCTTCCCATGGGTTTGAATTTGCTTACAAGTTTAGGAATTTTTCTGCTTTAAAAAGTCTACTAATTGGGCTACCGCTTTTCCTCGATGGGAAATTTTGTTCTTTTCTTCCATGCTGAGCTCCGCAAAAGTTTCTTTTTTTCCCTCGGCTACAAAAATAGGATCATACCCAAACCCTTTTGTTCCCCTTCGTTGATCAATGATCTCCCCTTTTGCTACTCCTTCAAAAGCATAAGCTTCTCCCTCTAATAACAAAGCGATTACCGTTCGAAATTGTGCTTTTCGATTTGATATACCTTCTAGGTTTTTCAAAAGAAGATCCACATTCCGCTCGTCAGAGCGGGGTTCTCCTGCATACCTTCCGGAATATACCCCAGGGGCACCGTTCAATGCTTCCACCTCCAAGCCGGTATCATCTGCGAAACAATCCACCCCATAATGATCCCTCACGTATTGAGCTTTTTGAAAAGCATTATGGTCCAGGGTATCTCCCGTCTCAGGGAGCTCCTCCAAACAACCAATATCACGGAGGGAAAGAATTTCTATTCTTCCACCCAAAGCGGCTTTTACTTCCTCTATTTTTTTGGGATTATTGGTGGCAAAGCAAATTTTCATGTGTCAAAATTAGGGAATTCCACCCGAAAATTCCTGAAGGCTTTTTCGGAGACTCCCTTGCCAATCCCTTTCTATCGGCTATCTTCAACCAAGGTTTTTTATAAACAGTATGAAAAAAATTACGATTTATTGTGGTTCCAGAAAAGGAAACTCTTCTGTCTACGAATCAGCGGTTCGAGCCTTAGCTCAAGAAATGATTCAGCGGGATCTATCTTTAGTCTATGGGGCCGGAAGAGTGGGGCTTATGGGTGTAATTGCCGATGAAATGCTGTCAGCAGGAAAAGAGGTTCTCGGTGTTATCCCACAGAAATTAGTAGATAGGGAAGTGGCCCATTCCGGATGCACAGAATTGATCATCGTGGAAACGATGCGGGACAGAAAGTGGCTAATGGCCGAGCGAGGGGATGGATTTATTGCCATGCCAGGTGGAATTGGGACCTTGGAGGAACTTTTTGAAATTATGACGCTAAACCAGCTCCATTACATCCAAAAACCTTTGGCGCTCTATAACGTGAATGGCTACTTTGATAAACTTATTGACTTCCTAAATGAAGCCAAAGCGGAAGGGTTTTTGTATCCAGAGCAGGAAGAGCTGGTAATCATTTCTGATGATCCAGTTGACTTGTTGGATCAAATGGCAGCCTATCAAGCGAAACGGCCCGCAGATTGGTAAATCTAAAAACCCTAAAATAAAATTTGGCAAAACTGATCCGATCTCCTGAGAGATTTTACAGATCAGGGGATTTTTTCTATTTTTGCACCAATTCTTTTTGTTATGATCCAAAAGCTTTTTCCGCTCGATAAAAACTACATCCTTCGACAGGCACAATTTGCCATGGAGGAAGAGCTTTTGGAACAGATGGTATATGAACTAAAACGCTCTTACACCTACCTGTACAACCCGCTGCAATTGATGGATTCGACCTACGCGGCAATTTTGGACAATTTTGAATTTCCTACCGACCGTATTCGTCTTATTTATCGACAGCTTTGTGGTGTATATAGATATTTGAATGGCGACAATCAGCTTGAATTACTTTTCGACGGGAAATCTCATTTTGACAAGTTTAAAGAAGATTGGGAGCGATCTTTTCTAAACTATGTGCGAGAATTGGGACAGCATGAAGCTTATGTAAAAACTATGCTTCGAATGACTATTCTATATGATACCGAATCCCGTGCAGAATGGGCTGAAAACAACTGCAAGGCCTTTATTAACCAACACTTTGGAATCCGTGTGATCAAAAGACATGGGGAATTAAAGCTAAAAGCGAGCTAATCGGATCCACTTTCAAACTGCTGGAAGGATTTTTAACACTTTCTCCCTTTAAAAAAAATGATGAAATTGAGAAGGCATGAAAGTTCTGCTTGACCTCCAATACCTCAACGTCGCCACAACTGGCATCAAAACCTATATGATGGAACTGGCAAAAGCCGCCCGACGATATAACCATCCGGATATTCAGTGGGTTTTTAGCCATGAACCTGAAAAACAAGCAGACGACGCTACCTACAAATACCCCCAATCCAAGATTCAGCGTTTAAATTACCATCTTGATTATTTTCGATGGAAGGAATTTCAGCTTCCTGATTTAATAAAAAAGCATCAGCCGGATGTATTGATCTGTCCGGATTTTGTTTCCCCAGCAGCATCCTTGAAATGTCGGAGACTTACTGTGTTTCATGATGCGTTTTTTTGGCAAATGCCCCAAAACTACCCACGATGGTGGCGGAAATATTTCCTAAACCTGATCCAAAAAGGCTTGAAAGAAAATACGGAAATCATCACTACTACCGCATATTCGAAAAAAGCCCTATTGCAGCATGTGGGGGATAGCTGGCCAATTACCGTGATCTATCAGGCTCCCAAAACATTAATTGCTGCCATTGAACCGGCCATTTTGAAAACTCATCATTTGGAAAAGGAAGGGTATTTTTTACATATCGGAACCTTTGACCGACGAAAAAATCTCCCCCTTCTTGTCCGTGCTTTTGCGGAATTTTTAACCCAAACCAAAAGCAGTTATAAACTGGTTTTGGCTGGTGGACCCGGTCAAAGCAAACAAATGGATGACCTTCCCGTCGTCCAAAAATTAATAAGCGAACTTCAATTGGAAAATAAGGTGGTTCTTCCAGGTTACATCAGCGACGGAGCGGTAAAAGCCTTGTATTCCCAAGCTTTTGCCTATGTTTTCCCTTCAGAAAATGAAGGTTTTGGAATCCCGATTCTAGAATCTATGGGATTTGGTGTTCCCGTCATCCACTCTGATCAGGAAGCCCTATTGGAAGTTGCCAATGGAGCCGGAATTCCTTTCCAAACGGGAAATTTGGAAGACTTGACTAAAAAAATGATACTTTTGAGCAAAGAAAAAGACCTCCGCGCTCAGCTAATTCAAAAAGGAAAAAGAAGGGCTGAGGATTTTTCACCCAAAAAATTTATTGAAGCTTTTCATCAGGTCATTCTGAATCCCGGTAAGTAAACCATGCGGCAAGTCTCCTGTCCGGTCTGTCATTCTTCTCCAAAGCTAACTCCAAACCCATTTTCCATTATTGCCTGCCCCAATTGTGGAATATCTTGGACTTGGATTCCAGAAGACGTGGATTCGGAATCTCTCTACCGAGATGAAGTTTATGCTGTGGTTGACAACCGCAATTCTATTTTTGAAAAAATCATTTTTCGAGAAGCTAGAAAAATTCTTATCGGCGCCAAAAAAATGAATCCTGCCGCCATGCGATTATTGGATTTCGGCTCAGGAAAAGGCCAATTTCTTGCGGTTGCCAAAAATTTAGAATGGGATGGAGTTGGGATAGAAACTGAAAAGGCCCGTGCGGATTTTGCCCGGGAAAAGTACGGGGTAAAAGTCCTGAATCAATTTTATGAAACTGGACCAATTGAAAAGGGAAAGTATGATTTGATGACCCTGAACCATGTACTTGAGCACCTGCCAAAACCCTTAGAATTACTAAGGGAGTTGCTTCGAGAAAATTTGGTTGAAAATGGAATCCTTTATATTGAGGTGCCTCGATTAGATTCTTGGCAGGCTCGCATAGCTGGCAAAAATTGGATGCATTGGGATATTCCTAAGCATCTCACACATTGGACCGAAGAGGGATTGAAAAAAGAACTGGCAAAACTGGGGTTTTTAGCTGTAGGTTCAAGAAGTTTTTCCATCCATTTGGGAGTATTGGGCATGCTTCAAGCCTTGCTTTCCAGACTGGGTTTTCGGGACAATCTTATTCTAAGACTCAAGCGAGAAAAATCATTCGGTTTGTTGATCACATTGGCCTTAGTCTTGCCTTTTGCGTGGGTAATTGAGTTTGTTTCAACTTTTTTTGGGAAATCCGGAATTACAAGACTCTATTTCCAAAGACATGTCTGAATCGCGAAATATCCTTTTTCTCCAAAGTTCATCAGAGCTTTATGGTTCAGGAAAAATTTTCCTTCAGGTCATAAGTGTATATCAGGAGCAGGGATTTAACCCGGTAGTTGTACTCACTAATCAAGGTCCTCTCCAAACTCTTTTAGAAAAGGAAAGAATCCCTGTTTTTATTCAAAATCTCGGGATTTTAAGAAGGAAATACTTCAGCCCTTGGGGACTCTTCAATAGAGCTCAAAAAAATTTGCAGGCTTTTAATTTTCTGACGGATCTTCATCAAAAGTTCCAATTCGAATTTGTCTACTCCAACACGCTGGCAGTGGTGATTGGAGCTTATTGGGCCAAGAAAAAGCAAATTCCTCATACTTGGCATATTCACGAAATCCTGCTTGGTCCCAAACCACTAATTTGGTGGCTTTCAAAGATACTGGATGCCACTACCCCTCATCCTATTGCAGTTTCTAAATCCGTAGGAAATCACTGGCAAGCCAAATTCAAAAAAGCTAAACTAAGCGTCATTTATAACGGTATTCCCTATGAACCTTATTTAAATGCAATGCCTACCCTCCGGGAAGAATTAGGTCTATCGGCAGACCAAATTTTAATCGGAATGGTTGGGCGAATAAATCCGGGAAAAGGACAAGGGTTTTTCTTAGAAATGGCTAAGCATTTAGCTGCCACTCATCCCAAACTTCATTTTGTAATGGTCGGTGATCCTTTCCCCGGCTATGAACCGATTCTGGATGGACTCTTGAAAAAAACAGAACAGGAAGGCTTGAGTCAACAGGTATCTTATTTGGGATTTCGAGAAGATATTCCCCAAATCATGACCTCATTGAATATTTTTGTTTTGCCCTCCATTCTCCCAGACTCATTCCCAACAGTTATTTTGGAAGCTATGGCAGCAGGGAAACCCATCGTAGCTACCAAAAGTGGGGGAGCAATAGAGATGATTAAAGAAGGGAAAACCGGCTTTTTGATCGACCCTGGGAATGTAGAACAGGGGATACAGGCCATAAGTCAGCTGATCGAAAACCCGGAATTACGAAACGAAATGGGAAAATCAGGACAAGTCCGGGTGTTGAAGGAATTTAGTTTGGAGGCTTTCAAAGAAAAAATCAAAAACCATCTATGGCAACACCTGACAAAAAGCTAAAAGTTGCCATCATGGGGGCAAAAGGTTACCCCTATGTCTACGGTGGCTATGATACGATGATTAAGGAATTGGGGGAACGCCTCGTTGCCAAAGGAGTGCATGTCCGGGTTTACAATCACCGGGCTCTTTTTCCAGAGAAACCCCGATGGGTAAATGGCATTGAATGCATTTATACTCCTGCCATTGAATCCAAAAGTTTGACTCAATTGACCCATACTTTTTTTTCCATGGTCCACGCATGCTTCTCGGATGTGGATGTGATTTTTGTAGTCAATTCGGGGAATGGACCCTTCGGGCTTTTGGCTCGCCTCTTTGGAAAGCCAACTGCCATTAACGTAGATGGATTGGAATGGCTTCGTCCCAAATGGAAAGGGCTCGGGGCTAAATATTTTTATTGGGCCTCCAAGATGGCTACCAAATTTTATGATCAAATCATCAATGATTCCGAAGAAATGCGCAGGGTCTATTTGGAGCTTTTCCAAAAGGACTCAGTGGTCATCGCTTATGGTGCCAACCCAAAGGAATCCGTTTCTTCAGAACCCCTCTCCAAATGGCAATTGGATCCTCAAGGCTATTATTTGATTGTGGGAAGACTTGTGCCAGATAACAATGCAGACCTCATTATTGAAGGTTTTTTGAAATCTAATTCCCAACGAAAATTAGTAGTTGTAGGAGATGTTCCTTTTAAAGATGCTTGGGCTAATCGGTTAAAAGAAATTCAAGATCCCAGATTGTTGTTTACGGGCTATGTCCGGGATCCGCTGGAACTGGCGGCTTTGTATTCGCATTGCTATGCCTATTTCCATGGACATGAATATGGTGGCACCAATCCTGCCATGTTGAAAGCCCTGGGTTATGGTTGTGCTATTTTAGCACTCAATACCCCTTTCAACCAAGAAATGCTTCAAAATGGAAAGCATGGATGGTACTTTGAAAAGAATGGAAATTCTGTGAAGGAATTGGTAGAAAAAGCAGAAGAAAATCCAAAGGCCTTGGAAGAATTACGAAAAACAGCGCGATCGGGGCTAACCCAAAAATACAATTGGGATCATGTCACAGAACAATATTTAGAGGTTTTCGAATCCCTTCGAAAAAAATAAAGTACCTGAACCTAGTCTCACAAAGCCTCATTTTTCCCTATTCCGCACAAAGCGGCTTTGGACAATTTTTCCAAGGAATGTTTGAGAAGAAACACATTCAAAAAGAATGGGATTGGGAAGTTCCGAAAACAAAGGAATTCCTCCACCCAACACGAAAGGAATGGTAGTAATGATCATTTCATCAATCAGATCTTCTTTCAAAAAACTTTGAATGGTTTTGCCTCCATCGATATACAAATGATGGTGGCCTTGTTGATGGATTGCATCCAAGACTTCTTGAAGCGGTCCACTAACTAATTTGACTTTATCCTGAAGAGCTTTGGGAATCTCTTTCAACCTATTACTCAATACAAAAACAGGCTTTTCATAAGGCCATTCGATATCAAAGCTGCAGACCGTCTCAAAGGTATTTCTCCCCATCAATAGGGCATCTATCTGAGCCATAAAAGCCCCATATCCTGTATCAATCTGATTAATAGCTGGAAAGGCATCCAACCAATCAATCCCCCCTTTTTTATCAGCAATAAATCCATCCAAACTGGTGGCAATAAAGACTTTATTGGTGTTCCTCATAAAATTCCATTTGCTTTGAAGACCATAAATCTGGATTTCCATTTGTTAAGGAAAAAAGAATTATAGATGTCTTCCACCTTTTTTCAATTTGATTTGCTTTCGAATCACAAAAAATGTGTCAATAATCCCCAAAACCAGCAAAACATAGCCCAAATAGTTTTTGAAACTCCCAACATCTTCGGGCTTTACAAAAACCGTGTTCATCAATCCAATCACTAGAAAGAGAATAGTCCGAATGAGATTCCAAGAGATTTTTTGCTTTGATTCCATGTGTATTTCAAGGATTTATTTGAGCAATAGGTATAAAAAGATCGCCAGTCCCAGTAGCAGAACCATCCCAAAAATCATAAGGTAGCTTCGTGTACCGGATCGGTAATTTTGAATATATAATTCATCCACAGCAATCTCTCCTGCATCATTTAATGCCTCTTGCAGTTGCCTGATCTTGAATTGGTTGAAATAGGTTTGAGAAAAAAAGCTAATGAAAAAGCTCAAGCCTATTCCTATTGCAAAGACCAAGTAATCGTCCCATTCAAAGGGAGGAATTTCACCGTACTTGCTTTGCAAATAGAATAAAGACCCAATCAAAAACACCATAGTACCTGTGGTAGCCCCAATGGGGATGGACTTGATATATTCCTTTTGATAAAACTCGACCGTTAACTTGAGCGAATCAACTACCCCTAAACTTGTAAAATCGAGACGGACAAGCTTCTTTAAATTCTGCAACTGCATAAAAATTCCAACCACCAAAATCCCAATCAAGGAAATGGTAATCCCAGATTTTGCCGATTTAAGTTGAATAAGGAAAAGGTATAAACCTGCAAGGATAAGCAGGGCTTTTAATACCAAATCTAAAATCAAAGCTGACTTGAATTGGGCTCGGATATTTTTGGAAGATGATCGTACGAAAGTGGTAATATCTTTCTCTGAAAGCTTTTGCTTCTGAAAAGGAGCTTCCTTTTTCCAAGCTTCTTTATACTTTTCTAAATCTATTGGTTCCATTTTATTGAAGCTTTTGAATGATTGAGGCCAATTTTGCCTTGATACGGACCAACTTTACACTTACATTTTTCACACTGATTCCTATCGTATCTGCGATCTTTTCATAGGATTTTTCATCCAGCCAAAGTAGGATAATCGCCTTTTCTATTTTGTTTAAATGAGAAATAGCCCGATAGAGGATCTTGACATCTTCAGACGCATCCATGGATGCCTCTAAATCATCCCCAAGAGAAGGGATTTCGGAATTAACTGTGAGCAATTTTAGCCTTTTAGTTTGAGTGATCGCGGTATTTAATGCGACCCTATACATCCAAGTCGAAAAGGCGGAGTTCCCACGAAACTTCGAGTAGGACTTCCAAAGTTGGAGGACCATTTCCTGATATAAATCCTTACGATCCGCTTCATCCTTTGCATAGACAAAGCATACTTTATGAAGTATGCCTTGATGCTTTTCAATTCTTGCAATGAATTCCTTTTCTATGTCCTTTTCTGACTGCATGTGGGAAGCGGCCGGCTGCCGTCTGACTTACAGGAATAAGATTGCAAAAAACACAATGATACCCAAAAGCAAGAGTCCGGTAAATAGCTTGGTTTTGCGAGAATCCAATTGATCTTGCCCACTTTGGAATCTTTGTTCGATCAAAATCCCCAAGGTGGTGCCGATGGGAAGAGATGAAGAAAGCGCAATCACAAAGTTCTCGGTCAGGATGAACAAACTTATTCCAAGTACAAAGGTGATCAAAGAGCCGATGAGGTAACCTGCCCCTTTGAATAATAGAGCTGGATGATTGTCTGTAGTTTTCATAGCGCGGTATAGTTTAGTGAATCATTTACTCCGTTAGTCTCAAGAGACACCAAAAAACTACAGTCAGGAAGAAAAAATTTTAGATTTCTAACATATGCTCATGAAGAACAATTTATTCTTCTACTCAACAATTGAAGAGGCCACTTCTCGATGAATTTTCCAAACGCCACTCTTTTATCCTTTTTGAGAATTGCCAAAAAAGTATCTAATAACTCTACAGATTCTCCTTTGGCATTGGTATAGAAAACCGAACTGGTTCCAAAATCATAGGCAACTGAATCGCTGACGATCACGGTCTCTTGGGGACGCATGCGGATACTATCGTAGCTAAACATTCCCAATTTTTGCTCTCGCTCTCGTTTATACTCCAACCACTCTACACTTCCCGGTGAAACCCCTATGAAATCATCTGTTGAATACTGAGCAAGATCCCCATACCTTTTATCCTTTATGGCTAATTGGAAAGCAGCCCTGGTTTCCTCAATCCCATCCAATTCAGCTTGAAGATCAAGAAGGGGAGCTGGATAGGTTTCGATTTCTGAATGCTCAGATTTTTGAGAACAAGAAAAAACAAGGAGAAGCAAAATGATCGAGGAAAATATTTCATACCACAAAAGTTAGAGGTGAAAGAAATTCTATGGTAGAAAAATAAAAAATGTGTCCGAGTTTTGAAAAATAAGACCCTGATTTTCTATCAATTAGAAATTGAATCAAAAAATCAACTGGTACATTTCTTCCAATTTACTCACCTGCAAAACCTGAATCTGATACTTTTTTAAATCCAGTCCTTTGACGGCGTATTTGGACACCAGAATTTTTGTAAAGCCCAACTTTTCAGCTTCAGCGATTCGGTTTTCAATTCGGGAAACAGCCCGAACTTCTCCACCCAAACCTACCTCTCCAGCAAAGCAAATTTTTTCCGAAACAGGCGTGTCTTCATAGCTGGAAATCAAACTGGCACAAACTGCCAAATCCAATGCTGGATCATCAACTCGCATTCCACCAGCTACATTCAAAAACACATCCTGATTCCCCAAGCGCATCCCTCCTCGCTTTTCCAAAACAGCGAGCAACATATTCAATCGCTTTGCATCATGCCCGGTGCTGCTACGCTGTGGGGTTCCGTAGGTAGCAGGACTGACTAAGGATTGTATTTCGATTAAAAGAGGGCGGTTCCCTTCCATCATAGCTCCAATTGCTACCCCATTAAGCACTTCCTCCCGTTGGGTGAGTAGAATTTCTGAAGGATTAGCGACCGTTCGAAGACCATCTACCCGCATTTCGTAGATTCCTAATTCATGAGTGGACCCAAAACGGTTTTTGGAAGTTCTTAAAATCCGATAGGTCAAATGTCGGTCTCCTTCAAATTGCAAGACCGTATCCACCATGTGTTCGAGTACTTTCGGCCCAGCAATTGTTCCATCTTTGGTCACATGACCTATCAGAAAAACAGGGGTTCCGGTTTCCTTTGCAAACTTCATCAATTCTGCTGTACACTCTCGAACTTGGGAAACCGAACCGGCAGCCGACTCCACATATTGGCTGTTGAGGGTCTGAATTGAGTCAATGACCAAGAAGTCCGGCTTTAGTAATTCTACCTGTTGAAAAATTTGTTGGGTATTGGTTTCGGAAAGAACAAAACAATCAGGGTTCTGAGCGGCCATTCGATCTGCCCGCATTTTGATTTGCGCTTCTGATTCTTCTCCAGATACATAGAGAACGGTTTTTCCCTTTAAGGTCAAGGCAATCTGGAGCATCAAAGTGGATTTTCCGATTCCAGGTTCCCCGCCGATCAGCACCAAAGAGCCGGGAACAATTCCTCCACCCAAAACCCGGTCTAATTCGGAATCTCCTGTCACCCAACGAGGTTGTTCCTCATACTTGACCTCTGTTATCTTTTTTGGAGAATTGGATTTTTTGGTTCCACTTCCACTTGGCTTCCAATTTCCTTTTCCGCTTTCTTCCTTTTGAATTACTTCCTCTACATAGGTATTCCACTGTCCACAGGCTGGACATTTTCCTTGCCACTTGGGACTTTGAGCCCCACAGTTTTGGCAGAAAAAAGCGGTTTTAATTTTTGCCATTCTTAATGCGCTTCTAACCAATCATTTCCAACCCCTACTTCCACTTCGATTGGAACAGCAAGTTCAATCGCCTGAGACATTAATTGGGGCACATGCTTTCTAAGCAAGTCCACTTCATGTTTATGGGCATCAAATACCAATTCATCATGGACCTGAAGAATCATCTTGGACTTAAGTTTTTCCTTTCTTATCCAGTCATGCACATGGATCATCGCAACTTTGATCAAATCAGCAGCCGAACCTTGGATAGGAGCATTGATTGCATTTCGCTCTGCAAACCCACGCATGGTCATGTTGCGACTATTGATGTCCCGAAGGTATCGACGACGGCCCAAAATAGTTTCTACATACTCATCTTTGCGAGCCTTTTCGATCACTCCATCCATGTAGGCTTTGACAGCGGGAAATTCTTTAAAATAAGCATCAATGATGTCTTTGGCTTCTGTTCTTGAAATAGACAAGCGTTGGGAAAGTCCAAAAGCAGAAATCCCATATATAATCCCAAAGTTGGCCGTTTTTGCCTTTCTCCGCATATCTGAAGTGACCTCATCCAGAGGAACCTGGAAGATTTTGGCTGCAGTGGTTGCATGAATATCACGACCATTTTTGAAGGCTTCGATCATAGATTCATCCTTAGAAAAGGCGGCCATAATGCGCAGTTCTATCTGCGAATAATCCGCCGCGAAAAGCACATGATTGTCGTCTCGGGGAACAAATGCTTTCCGGATTTCTTTTCCTCGATCGGTCCGAATGGGAATATTTTGCAAGTTGGGATTAATGGACGAAAGTCGTCCCGTCGCTGCGACAAACTGATTGTAAGTAGTATGAATTCGGCCTGTCTTTGGATTGATCATATTGGGAAGCGCATCTACGTAGGTGGACTTCAATTTGACCATTTGTCTATAATCCAAAATAGCCTGCGCAATCTCATGCTCATTGGCTAGTTTGCTCAGAATCTCTTCCCCCGTAGCATATTGCCCTGTTTTTGTCTTTTTGGCTTTGGGATCCAGTTTCAATTTTTCAAAAAGCACATCCCCCAACTGCTTGGGAGAAGCTAAGTTGAACCTTACCCCGGCAAGTTCATAAACCCGCTTCTCAATTTCCTTGCTTTCTTCATCCAAAGATTTGGAAAGTTCTGCCAAGCTTTCGGTGTCAATTCGAACTCCTTCAAACTCCATATCGGTCAATACCGGAATAAGAGGATTTTCTACTTCGTAGAATAGTTTTTCCAGCTCGTTTTTTTGGAGAATAGGATCAAATTGCTCCTTCAGGCGCAAGGTAATATCAGCATCTTCAGCGGCATATGCGGTCACGGTATCCTCATCCACATCCCGCATATTTCCTTGGTTTTTACCTTTCTTACCGATCAACTCTGTAATGGAAACCGGCTTGTAATTCAAGTACTGCTCCGCCAAAAAATCCATAGAATGCTTTCCTTCCGGCTCAATCAAATAGTGCGCGAGCATGGTATCATAAAGTGCTCCCTTAACCTCTATTCCATAGTTTCTCAGGACTAGTAAATCGTATTTGATGTTCTGACCAACCTTGAGGATTTTTTCATTTTCAAAGAAAGGCTTGAGCCAATCCAAAATTCGATGTGTGTCTTTTTGATCATCAGGACAAGGAATATAATAAGCCTCCCCGCTGAGATATGCAAAGGACAACCCAACCAACTCTGCCTCCATCGCATTGAGAGAGGTAGTCTCGGTATCAAAGCAAACTGCCTTTTGAAGCAGAAGATATTCCACCAATTCTTTGATCTCATCCTTACCCTTGACTTTATGGTAATGGTGAAAACGGCTATCAATGGTTTCTAAAACCACTGGTGCGGAAGGGTTCACACTTTCCTCTTCAAACTCCAGTTCTGATCCGCTAGCACTATCCCCAAAAAGTCCCAATTGCTCATTTTTTTGGATAACTGCTTTTTTCCCTTCCTCCTTGAAGACTCTTTTGGCAAGGGTTCGGAACTCCAACTCATTAAAAATTGCCCGCAACTTTTCTTCATCAAATCCATCATACCGAAGTTCCTCCTCCACAAAATCAACCGGGACATCGATCTTGATGGTGGCTAATTCTTTGGAGAGTAAACCCTGCTCTGCAAAGTTTTCCACATTTTCTTTTTGCTTTCCTTTCAACTGATCTGTGTTTTTGACCAGTTCTTCAATGCTGCCATACTCCTTGAGTAATTTGGTAGCAGTTTTGGGGCCTATCCCGGGAATTCCGGGAATATTATCCACAGTGTCTCCCATCAAGCCCAAAATATCCCGAACCTGATCCACGTGTTCGATCTCCCATTTTGCACATACCTCCTTGGGTCCCATAACATCCACGCCATTCCCCATGAAGGCTGGTTTGTACAGAAAAATATGATCATCCACCAACTGACCATAATCCTTATCCGGAGTCATCATGTAAACCGTAAAGGATTCTTTTTCAGCCTTTTTGGCGATTGTCCCGATGATATCATCCGCTTCAAAGCCATCCATTTCCAAAAGTGGGATATTAAAGGCCTTGACGATTTCTTTTACCCAGGGAATGGAGGCGGTAATATCTTCAGGTTGCTCCTGTCGGTTGGCTTTATAGGGTTCGTATTGTTCGTGCCGAAAAGTAGGAGCCGATGTATCAAAAGCTACAGCGATATGAGAAGGCTTTTCCTTATTCAGCACTTCCAGTAGGGTATTCGTAAATCCCAACATTACCCCAGTATTCAATCCCTTCGAATTGATACGTGGATTTTTGCTAAAGGCAAAATGTGCCCTATAAATAAGGGCCATGGCATCGAGCAGGAAAAGTTTATGAGCTTGTTTTTGAGTCATTGTTCTTTGGATCCAAATGAGTCGATGAAGTTACAAAAAATACCCTGCCATACGGCCAATTGAGACAGCTATTAGCAGATTTCAAGCTAAAAGAAAGCGAAGACGAACAAGGTTATTCTTCTTGCTTTCTTAGATATTCCTTGACTTGTAAGGCACGAAGAAAAATGATTACCAAAGGAATTAACCACAATAATTCATTGACTATCAAATGAAAACCTGTCCGTTTGTTCCAGCCAAGCTCGGGCAAAAAACCAAGCGAAAACCAAATTGCCAAAATGACTTTTCCCGTAATTCCTGCCAAAATCAAATACACCCAACTCACAGGATAAAAAGCGGATACAAAAAGTACCAAGCCAACTACAATCCCGAACATACCATAGTATTTCGCGGGAAGATCGAAAACCTCACCTGGGGATTCTGCAAGCCATGCAATAAGTTCAGGTCCAAACCAGTTGAAAAATGCTGACCAAGCCACAGTATACATACCTGCTAACAAAAGAAGGCCCCGAAAATGCATTGGGAAAATTGGAAATTGGGCTTTTTGATCCATGAACGGTTTGAATTTTTACAGCTAAATAAACACCTTCGAGCAATGCTTGTTTGTGCAGTATAGTAAAACTATCCTATGGAAAGAAAAAATAAAAGACATTCTGCCTTGTTTGTGGTTTTGGGGATGATTTCAACCCTGACTTTAGGCTTTACCTTCGGAAAACTAGCTGGGGAAATCAATCCCCAAACAATTGACAGCGCCGCTGGGCTTATCGGTCTGAGCTTTTCTCCTGCTGAAAAAGACAGTATGATTTCCCGACTTGAATTTCAATTGAGGAATTTGGAATCTTCTCGGGAATACAAATTGGATAATTCCATAGCTCCGGCGCTTGTCTTCAATCCACTGCCTATTGGCTACCAACCGGAGACCCGTCAAATGCCGGTGGATTTTGGACTAGCCGAAAATGTGACGCTACCAAACAGTGATGTGGACATTGCTTACACGCCAGTTCATGAATTGGCTGTCCTGATCCGAAATGGCCAGTTAAGCAGTGAGCGTCTGACTAAAATTTATCTGGATCGGATCAAAACCTATTCAGACACACTTCAGTGTTTAATCACCTTGATGGAAGAGGATGCCCTTGCAAAAGCCCGTCTCATGGATGCCGAGTTGGCTTCAGGACGCTATCGAGGGCCATTGCATGGAATCCCTTATGGCATCAAGGACCTTTTGACTGTGGAAGGAACCAAAACAACTTGGGGAGCGGCTCCTTACAAGGATCAAGAAATTGATGAAACGGCTCAGATCGTTGAAAAACTGGATGAAGCAGGAGCTGTTTTGGTAGGCAAATTTACCCTAGGTGCATTAGCCATGGGGGATGTATGGTATGGGGGAGTAACGAAAAACCCTTGGAATTTGGAACAAGGATCAAGTGGATCATCTGCCGGGTCTGCTTCAGCAGTAAGCGCGGGCTTGGTGCCTTTTGCCATTGGTACAGAAACCTTGGGCTCCATCGTTTCCCCAAGTACCCGAAATGGAGTTACTGGACTTCGACCAACTTATGGTCGTGTTAGTAAACATGGGGCGATGGCTTTGAGCTGGTCCATGGACAAAATCGGCCCAATTTCCCGATCCGCTTTGGATAATGCCATCGTGCTTTCTGTCTTAAATGGAAAGGATCAAAAAGACCCAAGCACGATCGAAGCAGCCTTCAATTATTCTGCCGATAAAGATCCAAAAAGTCTTAAAATCGGCTATTTCAAATCCTTTTTCGAAGGAAATAGAAGTTCAGAGAATGATCGAAAAGTCCTGGAATTCTTAGAAAATGAAGGGTTTGAATTACATCCTGTTGAGCTCCAAACTTCTGTTGCGGCAGGACCTATAACCATGATGCTGATGGTAGAAGGTGCTGCAGCATTTGACGAACTCACCCGCTTGGGTTGGGATGATGAATTGGTTGCGCAAAACCGAAATGCCTGGCCCAATCTTTTCCGAGCCGCACGATTTATCCCGGCCGTGGAATATGTGAATTTGGCACGTCAGCGAAGCATCTTGATCCAAGAAATGCATGATTTGATGAAGGAATATGATGTGATTGTCACACCTAGCTATGGGGGACAACAACTACAAATCACCAACTTGACAGGCCATCCGGCACTTTGCCTTCCGAATGGATTTAATGGAGGAGGAAGCCCAACTTCCATCACCTTGCTTGGAAATCTATTTGAAGAAGATAAGTTAGTGTTATTAGGAAATTACATTCAAAAAAATACGGATTGGCAGGCGAAGCGACCTCCCCTTTTTAACAAATAAAAAAGGGGCTGTCTCAAAAGTATAAGGTTTTGTCATAGCGAGTGAAACGAAGCGATCTCGATGTTGATTTAAATTAAATGAGTGTAGATTCCTTCACTTCGTTACCGATGATAGATTTTATTTGGGTATTCTAAAATGGGTCAGTCCGAGCGGAGTCGAGGACCCTTCGACTCCGCTCAGGGTGACCAGAATTCGGAGAATATTGAACACTGTCATCTCGTTTTGTGCATTCTTCCAAATGTTAGGCCTCGTAATGACGATACTTTTTGAGACAGCCTCTTATCTTTCCTTCAAGATTCAATCAAGGCAAAACCGCCCCTTTTACCCGCATATTATTAGGACTCAAAAACCAGATTTTCTGAGTGGTTTCGATCCCGTAGTGATCAATTTTTTGAGTCCGCTGATTCATGTAAACCTCCCCTAAGACGTAGGAAGTATAAAACATACTTTCCTTGGCAACCTTGAAGGTCAGCCAAATGGGACGATCGTCGATGATTCGAACACGGATTTCTTGGACAGAATTCTTAGCCCCTGGTTTCAGTCGGTGAATTAAAATATCGCCTTGTAATTCTGTCGTGTAAGAACTCACCAAAGACGGTTTATTAATATCCGCCCGAATAAAGGCGTCCAATTCTTCCCGCCATTCCTCTTGGGAAAGGGAGACTTCCAGACTTTCCTCCTTCCCGTTGATCCGGGTAGATTTGGTGACCCTTTCTTCATCCATTTTGGCAATCTCAGCTTCAATAAATCCACTGACATCATAGTAGGGTAAGGGATCAAGCTTCCCGGGTTTTGCAATACCTGGCGCATTTTCGCAGGAAGAAAACAGAAACAAAAAGGCTCCGAAAAGAAGTAATAGGTTGATTTTCATCAGCTTATCAGAATATTTCCGGTCATTTCTTTTGGAATTTCAACACCCATCAATTTCAGAATAGTAGGTGCTAAATCCCCCAGTTTTCCATTATTTAATGTAAATCGATCATGTTTATCCACCATGATGAAAGGCACCAAATTCGTC
Source organism: Algoriphagus sp. (assembly GCF_013373065.1). Lineage (GTDB taxonomy): Bacteria > Bacteroidota > Bacteroidia > Cytophagales > Cyclobacteriaceae > Algoriphagus. The sequence continues at coordinate 60,076 of NZ_JABXIN010000018.1, read as the reverse complement.
GTATGTGCTGTGTTTGGGGTACCATCTTCATTGATCATGACATCTGAGTTTCCATGATCCGCGATAACGATAATCGTATAGTCATTATCTAGAGCGGTCTCGATAACACTTTTTGCACATTCGTCCACAGCCTCGCAGGCCTTTACCGCTGCTTCAAAATCCCCGGTATGCCCTACCATATCTGCATTTGCAAAATTGAGACAGATAAAATTGGCTGACTTCTTTTTGAGTTCGGGATTAATCTTAGAAGCGATCTCATAGGCACTCATTTCCGGCTTGAGATCGTAGGTGGCAACTTTTGGGGATGGACAAAGAATTCGGCTTTCTCCTTCAAATTCCTTTTCGCGACCTCCGGAAAAGAAAAAGGTCACATGGGGATATTTCTCGGTTTCAGCAATTCGAATTTGTTTTTTATGGGCTTTTTCCAACACCTCTCCCAAGGTATTCTTCAGATTATCTTTTTCAAAAAGAACTTTTACCCCTTTAAATGTATCGTCGTAGTTGGTGAAGGTGATGTAATCCAGGTCCAACTTCTTCATATTGAAATCCTCAAAATCACGCTGGGTAAGGACCTGCGTAATTTCCCTTCCTCTGTCTGTACGGAAGTTGAAACAAACCACCATGTCCCCATTTTCGATAGTGGCCAAAGGTTTATTGTCAGGACCTACATGGATAATAGGCCGGATAAATTCATCCGTTACATTGTTTTCGTAAGATTTCTTAATGGCCGCTTGAATATTTTTGGACTTTTCACCTTCTCCAAGGACCAAAGCATCATAGGCAAGTTTCACTCGCTCCCAACGGTTGTCTCTGTCCATCGCATAATAACGACCTACGACAGAAGCAATTTGGCCGGTGGATTTTTCCATATGTTGCTCCAAATCGGCAAGGAATCCTGCGCCACTTTTAGGATCAGTATCCCTTCCATCCGTGAAGGCATGTACAAAAACTTGTTCAACCCCATGGGAATGGGCAGCATCGCAAAGCCCTTTCAAGTGATCGATGTGGGCATGCACCCCTCCATCGGAAACCAAGCCAATAAAATGTGCTTTTTTCTTATTTGATTTTACTTTCTCAAATGCTTCAACAAGGATAGGATGCTCCTTAAGTTCGCCATTTTGGACAGCCTGATTGATTTTTACAAGATCCTGATAGACCACTCGACCAGCACCGATATTCATGTGGCCCACTTCTGAATTTCCCATCTGACCTTCAGGCAAACCTACCGCAAGACCAGAGGCCTCAAGTGTCGCATGCGGGTATTTTTCATAGAGGCTATCTACAAAAGGAGTTTTGGCTTTGTCGATGGCAGACACGGCTGGATTAGTCGCGATTCCCCAGCCATCCAAAATCATTAAAAGTACATTCTTTTCCATGTCGCAAATATATTACTTTTCTTACCATTGACCGGAGCAATAGACTTCTTTGCTTTATTTTCACTTTTTTTCCTGAAGGACAAAAAATCAAGGGTATACCGCTTTTTTGGCTTAGTATTTGTCTATTCGTGGGCCGATGAGTGGATTTAAGTTATTTCTTTTCTTCCTTACCTTTTGGATCTCTCCTTTAGAGCCAGCCAAAACGATGGATTCTATTGATCCGGTAATTTTGGCGATCGACTCAGGCTCAAGCAGTGAATTAGCCCGCTATTTTGGAAATAGCATTTCACTAAATATCAATGGGCAACAGGGAGATTTTTCAAAAAACCAGGCAGAACTGGTGCTACGAGACTTTTTTAAAAAAAATCCTCCTCTTAGTTTCCAGGTGGTTTTCAAAAGCGAAAACAACCCCAGCCTAAGCTCCTACATCGGAGAATATCAAAGCGGACAAGCCCGATATAAAGTATTAATCAAAATCAATCAGCAAAACTCCCAATTGGAAGTTTATAGTTTGGGCTTTGTCAAAGCCTGAGTGATTTTTTAAAAAAGAAGGGATAAACCTTCCAAGATGCCTATTTTTGTGGGATGAAACCCTCCTATTTGACAGATTCAGCCCTAGAGGCCTTTATTCAAGCTGCATTTAACGAAGACATTGGACCCGGGGACTATTCCTCTCTGTCGGCATTTTCACCAGATACCCAAGGGCGAGCTCGACTTTTAATCAAGGGTGAGGGTATTCTTGCTGGAGTGGAATTGGCCGAGCGAATATTTAAAACCTTTGACCCTCGCTTGGAAGTCACTCTATTCAAAAAGGATGGGGATCCGGTTAAATTCGGAGACATTGGCCTGGAGGTAAAAGGCCCTGCTGCTTCCATTCTATCTTCGGAACGATTGGTCTTGAACTGCATGCAGCGCATGAGCGGGATTGCCACCAAAACCCACCTACTTACCCAAAAAATCCTCCATACCAAGGCTCGATTGATGGATACACGGAAGACGACTCCTAATTTTCGATTGATGGAAAAATGGGCTGTACTCATTGGTGGAGGTGTAAATCATCGATTTGCGCTTTATGACATGATCATGCTGAAGGACAATCACATCGATTTTGCAGGAGGAATCAAAAATGCAATCCGAAATACCCAAAAATACCTTCTTGATCACCAATTGGATTTAAAAATTGAGGTAGAAACCCGCAATCTGGAAGAGGTCAATGAGGTGTTGGAAGTGGGAGGTGTGGATTATATCATGCTCGACAACATGGACTATGATACCATGCGCAAGGCAGTTGAATTAATAGACGGGAAAATGAGTATTGAAGCCTCAGGAGGAATTACGGAAGAAACCTTGGCCGATGTCGCAGAATGCGGCGTTGACTTCATTTCCATGGGCGCTTTAACCCATTCGGTAAGCAGTTTGGACATTAGCCTAAAGGCCTACTAAAGCCACTTCTTCCTCCAAAAATAAATGACCATGGCAATGGCAATCAAGGCCATAAGTCCCAGCGATCCATAATATCCGTATTCCCAACCGAGTTCTGGCATATGCCTGAAATTCATCCCATATACCCCGGCCACAAAGGTCATGGGAATAAAAATGGTAGAAATCACCGTCAATACCTTCATCACATTATTCATGCGATTTGACAAGCTGTTCATATACAAGTCCAAAACGCCGGAAGACATATCCCGAAATACTTCCATCGTTTCAATGACTTGAATTGTATTTTCGTACAAGTCGCGAATAAAGGGCCTTACTTCCGGTGAAATTTTGTGCTCTGCATATTTATCGAAAGAACCAATCACTTCCCGAAGGGGATAAACGGACCTTCGCAGATCCATCATTTCTTTTCGTTGGAGATAAAGAGAGTTTAAGGTTTCGGGGCCAGGCTCTATCATGGCTTGGGATTCTAGATTTTCGATGCGCTCGCCAATATTCTCCATCACCACAAAGTAATTATCCACTACTGCATCAAATAAGGCATAGAGCAAGTAATCCGTCCCCCGCTTTCGAATGGCACGGCCTGAATCCATCAATCGGTCCCGGACAAACTGAAAAACATCCCCCTTCTTTTCCTGAAAAGTAATCAACACGTTGTTTTTCAAAATAAAACTGACCTGCTCATCGTCCACGGGAGATTCAGGACTTGGACATTGTATCATTTTCAGGGTCGTGAAAATATACTCCTCAAAGACCTCCATTTTAGGCCGCTGATTGACATTGAGAATATCTTCCAACGTCAATTTATGGATACCGAATGCCTGTCCGATTTTTTCCAAAAGTTCAATATCATGGAGACCTACCACATCGATCCAAACCACCTTTTTCTGAAGCATCAAATGCTCCTCAATCTGAGAGATTTTTACTTTTTCTTCATAAAAATCAACTTCATCATAGGTAATCAAGTTGATAAAAACTTCTTCCTGCTTTTGATCTCCTGTAAATACCAAAGCTGCAGGCGGAAGCCCGACTTTATGAGCAGGCCTCTTCTTCTTTTTGGTTTTAAAAAGTTTTTGAAACTGCTTCAAACTCGATTTTTGGGCCATGAGCTTAGGAGTTGTTTGACTGAATAAATTCGATATTTCTTTTCAGTCCGGCAAATTTGGTGCGCTTTACGGCAGATTTTTTAAAAACTTTCCGGAAGGTTTCTTCTGTCATCTCCATCCAGTCTTTATTTGTAAATCCTTCGAAGTCAGGATGGGGCAGAAATGCAGGTTCTTGGTGCGGTTTTGAAAAACGATTCCAGGGACAAACGTCCTGGCATATGTCACATCCAAATGCCCAGTTCTCCATCTTCCCTTTGAATTCATTCGGGATAGCTTCCTTCAATTCGATGGTGAGATAGGAAATACATCGGCTCCCATCTACTACTCCAGGCTGCACTATGGCATCTGTCGGACAAGCATCGATGCAGGCTGTACATGTGCCACAATAGTCCTTGGCTAAAGGGGTATCTGGAGTAGCTTCCAGATCGATAATCAACTCTGCCAAAAAGAAAAAGCTTCCCATTTTCCGATTGAGCAGAAGGCTATTTTTCCCGATCCACCCTAAACCGGCCTTTTGGGCCCACTGCCGCTCCATGACCGGTGCTGAATCCACAAAAACCCGCCCATCGATATCGCCTATCTCCTCTCGAAGTATTTCTAGAAAGGTTTTGAGCTTCTCCTTGATCACCGAATGGTAATCTTCTCCATAAGCATATTTAGCCAGTTTAATGGATTCTGGATTCTCAGGGAGTTTTTTCTCTGGATAGTAATTGTAAATCAGGGAAACCACCGTTTTGGCTCCTGGAACCAGTTTGGTTGGATCCAATCGTTTGTCGAAGTGATTGGCCAAGTAGGCCATTTCTCCCTGATAGTTTCGATTCAGCCATTCCTCCAACCGCGGTGCCTCTTCCTCTAAAAATTCTGCTTTTGCTATTCCACAAAAGTCAAAGCCCAGTTGACGGGCAGTTTTTTTTAGTATAGCAGTATGCTGATCGGCTGAACTCATCAAGCCGAAATTAAGATTTTATTCAGTTCGTCGCATATCTGGCCGATCCTGATACCATTGTTCTTCAAAAGTTTCCTCAATTTGAATGGGAGCGATTAAGACCGTCCATACCATCCAAAGCACAAGGAAAGGCCCTGCAATAAACAGTAACCAAATCAAAGGAAGAGCCACATTCAGCTGAATCAATGTCACAAATATGATCAAAGCACCGGTGACAAAACCGACTGCAAATTCATAGTTTCTCATTTTTAGAATAAATTGTCTTTTCAGGTAAACTCATCAAGCCTCCTACTTGTTAAACCCAATATGAAAGGATTTCGGTTCACGCAATACGTACCTCCTCAAGACCCCTCTAAAAACACATTTGAGAATTTGCTCAATATTTTTCTCCAGCTTGTAACGATGACAGGTGGAGATGTAGCAGAAGCCTTGAATTGGTTGAGTAATCTGGATAAGCGATATAATCTGACCAATCCTAATTATGGAATTGGAGACTTCATCGAAGACTTAAAGTCCAAAGGATATCTCACCGAAGAAAATCAAAAAGGGGAATTTAAAATCACTGGAAAAGCTGAGCAGACCATTCGAAAATCGGCTTTGGAAGAAATCTTTGGCAAGCTAAAACGAGGAAAATCCGGACAGCACAAAACGACCCATTCGGGGCCGGGTGATGAACGGGGAAGTGACCGCCGAGCCTATGAGTTTGGCGATAATCTGGATCAAATCGCACTGACCGATTCCCTGAGAAATGCCCAAGCCAACCACGGCCTTTCCGGAGATTATTTGTTGACCGAGGACGACCTTGAGGTAGTTGAGCAGGAATATCGTTCTCAAACCTCAACGGTTTTGATGATTGATATTTCCCATTCCATGATTTTGTATGGAGAGGACCGAATTACTCCTGCCAAAAAAGTCGCCATGGCTTTGGCAGAATTGATCAAAACCCGCTATCCGAAAGACACGCTGGATGTGATTGTCTTCGGAAATGATGCCTGGCAGATTGAAATCAAGGATTTGCCCTATCTCCAAGTAGGCCCATATCATACCAATACCGTTGCCGGTTTGGAATTGGCGATGGATTTATTGAGAAGAAGAAAAAATCCCAACAAGCAGATCTTTATGATTACGGATGGTAAGCCTACCTGCTTAAAAGTGGGGATCAAGTATTATAAGAATGCTTTTGGCATCGATAGCAAAATCTTGAACGAGACGCTCAAATTAGCAGCTCAATGCCGAAAGCTGAAAATCCCCGTAACGACCTTTATGATTGCTTCCGACCCCTATCTGAAGGAATTTGTCAAGGAGTTTACTAAAGTGAATAACGGAAATGCCTATTACAGCAGTCTGAAAGGACTGGGGGATTTGATTTTTGAAGATTACAGACGAAACAGAACGAAACGCTTTTAAATAAATTCCATGGACTACCAAAATCTAAGCGGAAAAGAACTCACCCAAATCAAAACACTAGGACAGCTAAAGGCTGCTGGTTATCAACCCAAATCCATCAAGGAGGAACTCCGGGATAATTTGATCCGAAAAATCCGTCAAAAGGAAAATGTCTTTGCGGGAATCTGGGGCTATGAAGATACCGTCATTCCGGATATTGAACGGGCAATTTTATCCCGACACAATATCAATTTACTCGGACTTCGAGGACAGGCCAAAACCCGAATTGCTCGAATGATGACGCAATTGTTGGATGAGTATGTGCCAGTGGTATTTGGTTCCGAACTGAATGATGATCCTTTGAATCCTTTGTCTTCATTTGCCAAAAACCTAATTGAGGAAAAAGGCGATCATACCCCCATTAGTTGGTGGCACCGAAATGAGCGCTATACCGAAAAACTGGCCACACCGGATGTATCTGTTGCTGACTTGATTGGCGATGTGGATCCCATCAAAGCGGCTACGTTAAAACTCAGCTACAGTGATGAGCGGGTAATCCACTATGGTTTAGTGCCGCGTTCCCACCGATCCATTTTTGTAATTAATGAATTACCTGATTTACAAGCCCGAATTCAGGTGGCTTTATTCAATATTTTGCAAGAAGGAGACATTCAGATTCGCGGGTTCAAGTTGCGATTGCCTTTGGATATTCAATTTGTCTTCACTGCTAATCCTGAAGATTATACCAACCGAGGAAGCATTGTGACTCCGTTAAAAGACCGGATTGAAAGCCAAATCATCACGCACTATCCAAAAAGCATTGAAATTGGGAAGAAAATTACCGCTCAAGAAGCCAATTTGGAAGGGAAGCCTGTGGATCAAATTCACGTGCCTGAATTGATGCGGGATTTGATTGAGCAGATTGCTATTGAAGCCCGTAATTCGGAGTATGTGGACGAAAAAAGTGGTGTTTCAGCCCGATTGACCATTTCGGCCTACGAAAACCTGATTTCAGCTGCGGAACGGAGGCTTTATCTCAACGGAGAGGAAAACACGGTCGTCCGAATTGCGGACTTGATCGGAGTGATTCCTGCGATCACCGGAAAAGTAGAATTGGTCTATGAGGGAGAACAGGAAGGCGCCGGCCTTGTTGCCTACAACCTGATCGGAAAAGCAATTCGAAGTCAGTTTGTGAACTATTTCCCATCACCTGAACAAAAAAAGAAATCCAAAGAAGGAAATCCCTATGTGATTCCATTGGCTTGGTTTGGGGAAGGAAACGAACTTGACATTCTCGCCTCCCAATCCGACAAAGAATACAAGCAAGCCTTACACGAAGTACCGGGATTGGAGAATATCGTCACTCAAATGGTCGAAAACCTACCTGAAAAAGAGAAAGAATTCTTTATGGAGTTTGCCTTGCATGGGCTTGCCGAATATTCACAACTCAGTAAAAAACTTTTGGATACCGGATTGCAATTTCGGGACCTCTTCAGTTCCATGTTTAATATGGGAATGGGGGAAGAAGAGGATTTTGACGAGGATGATTTATAAGAGAAAGAGGCGAAAGCCTCTTTTTTGCTTTCAAACTTTTCCTCTATACCTTTGTTCCTAGATCATAAGGGGTGCCCCAATATCACGGGCTGAGATCATACCCATATTACCTGATCCGGGTAGTGCCGGCGAAGGGAAATGAGCAAGCAGCGTATTTGTAAAAGAGACAGAATCGGTACCATCTGCTTTTTAGCTTTTATTGCTGCAAAAAGGGTAAACAAATACGGATGACTTCCCCTAAGTCTTCCCATGTTTAACTCAATCTCCCGAAAGGGTTTATTACACATGAAAAATTTATGGCTAAGTCTGGCTTTTTGCCTGACTACACTTGCTGCACAGGCACAGTATCAAGTGAAAGGAAGCGTTTGGGATCAAGCTACCAATTCCCCATTAGTCGGAGCCTCCATTTGGGCGGAAGGAACCGGTAGAGGAACGGTCACGGACATGAATGGGAAATTTGTCCTTTCCAAACTTCCGGAAGGAATTTGGATGATTCGGGTCTCCTATTTGGGTTATGAATCCATCACTCAAGAAATTTCTATTCCTTCTTCGGAGGAATTGATTTTCAGACTTCAAAGTAGAGAATTCGTTTCCGAAGAATTCATCGTTTCAGCTACCCGGGCTTCTGAATCCACTCCCACCACCTTTCAAACCATTGATAAGGCAGAATTGGCTAAACGAAACTTAGGGCAGGATATTCCTATCCTTTTGAACTTCACACCCTCCGTCGTATCCCACTCGGATGCCGGTGCAGGAATTGGCTACACTGGAATTAGAATCCGCGGAACAGATCAAACCCGAATCAATGTGACAATCAACGGGATTCCTTTGAATGATGCTGAATCACATGGGGTCTTTTGGGTAAATATGCCTGATTTTGCCAGTTCGGTTGACAATGTCCAAATCCAGCGTGGAGTAGGAACCTCCACGAATGGAGCGGCGACTTTTGGAGCCAGCCTAAACTTCCAAACGGATACCCGACAAGATGAAGCCTATGCCCAAATTGACAATGGTTTCGGTAGCTTCAATACCTGGAGGCATACCGTCAAGGCAGGAACGGGCCTTTTGAATGGTCGATTTGCTGTAGATGCACGCCTATCAAAAATCACCACGGATGGCTATGTGGATCGAGCCTTTTCAGACTTGGGCTCCTATTTCTTGACAGGAGGATATTATGGAGAAAATCACGTCGTCAAACTCAATGTCTTTTCCGGAAAAGAACAAACCTATCAATCTTGGTGGGGTCTACCGGAGGCCTTGTTGGAAACAGACCGAACCAACAATTACTACACCTATGATAATGAAACCGACAATTACCAACAGGATCATTATCAGTTGATTTATACGGGCAATATCGGCTCTAACTGGAAAACCAATTTGGCGCTGCATTACACTTATGGAAGAGGCTATTATGAGCAGTATCGGGAAGATGATGACTTTGCCAGCTATGGCTTGGCTCCGGTACAAATTGGAGATGAATTGATTGAAAGTACCGATATCATCCGAAGAAGGTGGTTGGACAATGACTTCTACGGTTTTGTTGGCTCGGTGAATTATATCTCTGACAATGGACAATGGGATCTAGTCCTCGGAGGAGGCGCAAATCGCTACGATGGAGATCATTTTGGAGAAATTATCTGGGCTCGGATCGCTGGCAACACCGATATCAGAGACCGCTACTACGACAACAATGCCATCAAGGATGATCGGAATATCTATGCTAAAGCCACCTATGAGCTGAAACCAGGCCTTAATCTCTTTGGTGACTTACAGCTCCGGGGAATCAACTACACCTTCTTTGGCGTGAATGATGATTTGCGGATAGTTGACGGGGAGGAAAATTATACCTTCTTCAACCCCAAATTTGGGATTTCATACGAAAAAGGAAAAAACACCTGGTATGCGAGCTATGCGGTAGCCAATCGAGAACCGGTACGTTCGGATTTTACCGACAATCCTATCACGGAAGTTCCCCGACCGGAGCGCTTGAATAATTTAGAGGCTGGAATCCGGTCCCGTTCCGGAAACTTCACCTACAACGCGAATTTCTACTACATGGACTATAAAGACCAGCTAATTCTTACTGGTCAAATCAATGATGTAGGGGCTTATATCCGTGAAAACGTTGCTTCTTCCTATCGAGCTGGAATTGAATTGGACGGAGCTTATCAGGTATCCCAAACGTGGACCTTTGGAGGAAATATTGCTTTCAGTCAAAATAAAATCGATTCCTTCACCGAATACATTGATGATTACAGCGTAGAAGATTTTCGACAAGAAGCGATCACCTACACCGATACCGATATTGCCTTCTCGCCAAATGTGGTTGGTTCGGCCATTATCGAATTCAAGCCGATCCAAAGTTTGAGTATCAACTGGATGAGCAAGTATGTAGGTCGTCAATTCCTGGATAACACTTCCAATGAAGATCGTTCCTTGGATGCCTTTTTCACCAATGATCTGCGCATCAGCTACTCAGCACAGCCCAAATACTTCAAAAATCTGGAAATCAACTTGCTGATCAATAACATCTTCAATGAACTGTATGAACCCAATGGCTATACCTTCAGCTATTTTATCCCGGGAGATACGGAGAGAGAATTGATTACAGAAAATTACTACTACCCTCAGGCCGGCACCAATTTTCTTTTGGGAGTTAGCATGCGATTTTAAAAGCAAAAAAGCTGCTCTGAATTAACCGGGCAGCTTTTTTATTATTTAAAATCTCTTTCATCAAAACTGATGGTCTGATCATCCAAATAATGTGGATAGATTTTTAGGTGAATCTTTTTGACTTCTTCTGTCAGGCGTTTACGAAATTCCTCCACATTCAAGCCTGTTCCAGCAGCCATAAATACCGGTTCAATACCAGTTTTCTTTCTATATGCATCAGCGAGTGCATTAAAATCTTTAAAGTCTGCTTCTTGTCGTTCTAGTTCAGACATTTCCATAATTTCTTCTTCAGAAGGCATGGTTTCCACCAAATCAATCTTATTGAAAACCAACAATACTGGTTTGTCCCCGGCATTAATTTCCCGAAGGGTCTGATTAACTACAGCGATGTGGTCTTCAAAACTCGGGTGGGAAATATCCACCACATGCACCAATAAATCGGCTTCCCTAATTTCGTCCAAAGTAGATTTAAAAGATTCGATCAGGTGAGTTGGAAGTTTCCGGATAAACCCAACCGTATCTGAAAGCAGGAAGGGAATCTGATCCAATACGACCTTCCGTACAGTCGCATCGACAGTCGCAAAAAGTTTGTTTTCAGCCAGAATATCGGTTTTGGTGATTAAATTCATGAGGGTACTTTTCCCCACATTGGTATAACCAACCAACGCTACCCGGACAATTCCTTTTCGGCCTTTTCGCTGGGTGACTCCTTGCTTTTCGATTTGTTTCAATTTCCCCTTGAGCAAGGATATCTTATTTCGAATATCCCGCTTATCGGTTTCAATTTCCTTTTCACCGGCACCACCCCGGGTGGAAGTCCCCCCACGCTGACGCTCCAAGTGAGTCCACATTCGAGTCAATCGCGGGAGTAAATATTGATAGCGTGCCAGTTCAACCTGGGTTTTAGCTTGAGCTGTTTGTGCCCGCTTTAAGAAAATATCCAGAATCAATAAGGAGCGGTCATAGACTTTGACCTTAAGTTCATTTTCCAGGTTTTTCATCTGGGAAGGAGTCAAATCATCATCGAAGATGACCATATCTACCCCAAAATGAGTGATATAAGCCAAAATCTCCTCCAATTTCCCTTTTCCAATAAAGGTCCTGATATCAGGTTTTTCGAGGCGCTGGGTAAATCGATAGACCGATTTCACCCCCAGGGTTTCTGCCAAGAATGCCAATTCCTCCAAATGCTCTTCCACTTCCTGATCCGAATCTTGCTGTCGAATCAGAGAAACCAACACCGCCGTCTCCTGCTTCGGAGCCGTATCAATTAATTTTTGGAGTTTTCTAGAATATTTACTCATGCTGTTCTTTTCTGTATAAAGAAAAGCTGTTCCTCTTTCCTTTAGTTCAAGTAAAAGGAATCTTTACCCTGTTGGAGTTCGCCATTCTTTCTACAAAGGTCGTGATAATTCCATGAATTTGATTAGGATACTCTAGGAAGGAATATTTATTTTGACCGATCAAACAATTAATCATGCCAGAATTTCGTCCAAGTAAGCTTCAAGGGGTTGTTGAAATTTATCCTAAAGTCTTTCGGGATGAGCGGGGATATTTCTTTGAATCCTATCGGCAAGACTGGTTTGATGAATTGGGGATCGCTATTCAATGGAAACAGGACAACCAATCCTATTCTCAAAAAGGAACGATCCGGGGGCTTCACTTCCAACGTCCTCCCCATGCCCAAGCAAAACTTGTACGGGTAGTTCAAGGAAAAGTCTTGGATGTGGTTGTAGATCTTCGAAAAGGATCGGAAACCTATGGACAATCGCATTCTGTTATTTTGAATGCCGAAGAACAAAACCTCCTCTACGTTCCAGCAGGATTTGCCCATGGTTTTTCAGTATTGGAAGACGCGGTATTCCTATACAAATGTTCTGAATACTATCATTTTCCAAGTGAGGGAGGAATTCGTTGGGATGATCCGGAATTACAGATTGATTGGATGGTAGACCAACCTATCATTTCCGAAAAAGATCAAAAATGGCCAACTTTGGCCGAGTTTACTCAAGAAAGCGAAGGAGGATTTTAAGTCGTGGGACTACTCGATATTTTCAAGCGAAAACCTGTTGAAGTTGAAGACCTGAACCTGGATTGGTTGCATGCAGACATGCATTCTCATTTGATCCCAGGCATTGATGATGGTTCAAAAACCATGGAGGAATCGCTAGGATTGATTCGGGAAATGGCAGATCTCGGCCTCAAAAAATTGGTGACTACTCCCCATGTAATGTCCGAATACTATCGGAATACGCCTGAAATCATTCAAATGGGATTGGAAGATCTTCGTAAAGCCGTTCAGCAGGCAGGAATTCCCATCGAAATTGAGGCTGCAGCCGAATACTATTTGGATGAGATTTTTTTGGAAAAAGTAAAAGCAGGAGACAAACTGCTATCCTTTGGGGATCACTATGTATTGGTGGAAACGGGATTTATCAATAAACCCCAAATGTTATTGGAATCATTTTTTCAATTAGAAATGGCTGGATACAAACCTGTTTTTGCTCATCCAGAACGGTATCAATATTTATTGGCGGACAAAAACCTCCAGCAGGAAATCCTGGATCGGGGAATTTTGCTTCAAGTGAATATGCTGTCACTGACTGGCTTTTATTCCCGCCCGGTCAAGGAATTTGCAGAGAATCTGATTGATACCGGTAATGTCCGATTTTTGGGTTCAGATTGCCATAACGAGCGATATCTGGACATGCTCAAAACCCTTTCCGGGGCCAAATACTACCAGAAGATCAAAGAGATGAACTGGTTAAATACTGAATTGTGAGTACTCTCCAATGAATATTCTAATCACCGGAATAACAGGACTCTTCGGCAGTTACTTGGCTGGTGAATTTGCTCCGCTTGGAAAAATTTTTGGCATGCGAAGAGCAGGATCATCCACCCGACTCCTAGACCAAGCTGGAATTGATGTCACCTATGTTGAGGCGGATTTACATGATCAAACCAAGCTAGAAACTGCCTTGGAAAACATGGATTTGGTAATTCATGCCGCCGGAATGGTTTCCTTTTCTCCATCTGATTCGGATCAACTTTACCAAACCAATGTGATTGGTACTCGAAACTTGGTGAATACCATGTTAGAAAAGGGGGTCAAGCGCTTAATTCATGTTTCCTCCGTGGCCGCCATCGGAAGATCTACCGAGCTTACCACGATCAATGAGAAATTCAAATGGACTGAATCCCCTCTTCATACAGATTATGCCCGCTCCAAGTATGAGGGAGAACTCGAAGTATGGCGAGGGGAACAAGAAGGTCTGGAAGTATTGGTGGTCAACCCTTCCATCATTCTCGGAAAGATCGCTGATGAACGAAGTAGTACGTCTATTTACAACTATGTGTTAGAGGGAAAAACATATTATCCAAAAGGGGATGTAAACTACATCGATGCTCGGGACGCGGCAAAAGTCACCCGCCTTCTATTTGAAAAAGGAATCTGGGGAGAGCGCTTTATTCTTAATGCTGCAAGTATTTCTTACAAGGAATTTTTCAAGCAAATGGCCCAAGCTTTTGATAAAAAAGCTCCTCAAAAACCAGTCACTCCGTTGTTATTGAATCTGGCAGTTTGGTATGCAGGATTTTCCCGTTGGATCGGAACTTCAAATATACCCTTGAATCGTAGCACTGCCCGGATATCTCAAATGGCTGTCCATTTTGATAATAGCAAAGTCCAAAAAATCCTGGACTATGAATTCAGGCCCCTCTTAGAGACTTTTAAATGGGCCAAATAAACTTATTTTTTGATTTCGCCGTTAACCTTTTCCTGCGCTGAATCCATTTGATTTTTTTAGCTAAAAAATCATTTAACAGTGTATCAGGTGACCAATTATTTTGGTAACTTATAAAAACCTTATGCGACACGAATGACCGGAGATCACGATCACGATTGGGAAAACGACAGAAAACTTGTCGAACGCTTCGAAAAATCCCTTAAATCAAATCTAGATAGTTATTTTGACGAGGAAGAACTGGAAGACATCATCCGTTTTTATTTTGATCAACAACGGTTTATGAAAGCGGTCAAAGCAGCTGAGTTTGCTTTGGAAAAATTCCCTTTCTCGATGGAAATAAAATTACTTAAAGCCCAAAGTCTAATCTTTCTGGATGAGGTAGAAGAGGGACTTTCCATCCTTGAAAACATCAACAATATTTCTCCGAATAACGAGGAAATTGTCTTGGCCTTGGCAAATGCGCATATCATTGCGGGGAATCCTCAAGAAGGAATTGATTTGTTAGAACGCTTTATTCCCTTAGCAGAGGATAAGGCAGAGGTTTTTTATTCGCTAGGAAATCTGTATCGAGCCAAGGGGGACAATAAAAAAGCCAGTGATTATTTCAAGGAAGCCGTCAAACTCCGGATTAATCACGAAGATGCTCTTTTCCAATTGGCAATGATTACTGAAGAGGAAGGATCCTTTGATGAAATCCTCCACTTTTATCAGGAATTCATCGATCAAGATCCCTATTCCTCGGGTGCCTGGTACAACTTAGGAGTCGTATACAACCGGTTGGGAAGATTTGAAGAGGCAATCAAAGCTTATGATTATGCTCTTTTGATTGATGATTCCTTTGCTTCGGCTTATTTCAACTTGGGTAATGCCCTTATGAATACCGGGCAATATGAATTGGCCCGTGAAGCATATCAAAACACGATCAATTGTGAAGGTGCCAATGCGGAAAACTGTTGCTATCTGGGAGCCGCTTATGAAAAACTGGGACAAATCGATGAAGCATTTAAATACTTTAAAAAATCAGCTAAACTGGATGAGGAGTATGACGATGCATGGTTTGGTCTAGGGATGTGCATGCTGAAAAAAGAGAAATTTTTTGAGGCCATCCATTATTTCAAAAAAGCCCTTAACCTCAGTAAAGAGAACCCGAACTATTGGGTAGGCTTGGCAGATGCTGAATTTAACCTCGGAAATCTTCAGGCTAGTTCGGAAGCTTACGAAGAAGCCATCAATCTCGAACCGGGAATTATGGAAACCTATGTCAACCTTTCTGTTATCTATTTTGACCAAAACCGATTTGAAGAAGCGATAGATGTCATTCGAGAAGGAATCGAGGAACTTCCCGAATCGGCAGAATTGTATTATCGCTTGGTTGTATATCTGATTAAAATGGGGAAATACAAGGAAGCGTTTTCATATTTGGAAAATGCTTTAACTTTGGACTTTGAGCGGCATACGATTTTGTATGAGTTAATGCCAGAATTGAAAGAACAAAAGGCTATTTACAAACTCATTGCCCAATACAAAGAAGACAACCCTAGCTAATCATTTTAAACTTTCAATCAATGAATTATGTGCTAAAGAATATCCCGGTACGTACTGAAAAGCCACGTACATCGGGATTTACTATGGCCATGGACAAAGGTCTTAGCCTGCGAGCAGTTGAAGATTTTATGAGTTGCTGCTCAGATTATGTGGATATCGTCAAGTTAGGATGGGCTACCTCCTACGTGACCAAAAACCTAAAAGAAAAGCTACAAATCTATCGTGATGCGGGTGTTCCGGTTTATTTTGGAGGAACCCTTTTTGAAGCATTTATCGTTCGGGATCAATTTGATGATTACCGACGAGTGTTGGACAAATACAATCTTGAGCACTGCGAAGTATCTGACGGTTCCATCTCCTTGAACCATGATAAAAAATGTGAATACATCGCTACGCTTTCTAAGCAGGTAACTGTTCTTTCGGAAGTAGGCTCAAAAGATGCTGCTAAAATCATCCCCCCCTACAAGTGGATTGAACAAATGCAGACGGAATTGGATGCAGGTGCTTGGAAGGTAATCGGAGAAGCACGCGAAGGTGGAAATGTTGGTCTATTCCGGGACTCCGGAGAAGTACGACAGGGGTTGGTAGAGGAAATCCTTACCCAAATTCCCGAAGAAAAAATCATTTGGGAAGCTCCGATCAAATCCCAGCAAGTTTGGTTCATCAAGCTTCTCGGAGCCAATGTTAACCTGGGAAATATCAGTCCTTCCGAAGTAATTCCATTGGAAACCATCCGATTGGGATTGCGTGGTGATACCTTTGACCATTTCTTGGGCGAAATCAAACTTTAATTCATTCTCCTAAAAAATTGGCTGACCGACAGGATCGGTCAGCCTTTATTTTTCCATGAGATCCACAAAAAAATACCTGCTTACCTACTTGAAAGGAATGGCCATGGGAGCGGCAGACATCGTACCCGGTGTCTCCGGCGGTTCCATTGCACTCATCACAGGAATTTACCAACAATTGCTTAATAGCATCAATTCTTTCAACAGGGAAAATTTATCACTTCTTCTTCAGTGGGAACTCAAAAAATTCTTTAAATCCGTCAATGGGACCTTCTTGCTGAGCTTGTTATTGGGGATTCTCACCTCCATTTTCACCCTCTCCAAGCTGATCACTTATTTGATGGATGTGCACCCCATCCCTCTTTGGTCCTTTTTCTGCGGTTTGATTTTGGTCAGTGCCTTCATCATCTTAAAGGAGATTAAACGCTGGCATCTTGGTGTAATTTTGGCTTTGATTGTGGGAACGCTACTGGCTTGGTGGGTAACAGAACTTCCCCCCACAAGTTCTCCTGATGCGATCTGGTTTACTTTTATTGCCGGCGCAATTGCCATCTGTGCCATGATCCTACCCGGAATCAGTGGAAGTTTTATTCTTCTGATATTGGGAAAATATGAAAACATCCTGGCGGCAGTTTCCGAACGGGACTTCTTAACCCTAGGTGTTTTTGCTTTAGGCTGTGTGGTAGGGATTTTATCTTTTAGCCGCTTGATTTCATGGCTACTTCGGAAGTTTTATGCTACGACCATTGGCTTGCTTTCGGGTTTTATGCTAGGTTCCATTAACAAACTATGGCCTTGGAAAATCGTTACCCAATATCGTATTTCTTCCTCCGGAGAGGAAAAGCCCTTTTTAACTGAAAACCTTTGGCCTTCTGAATACCTGGCACAAGTAGGCCAGGAGCCCAATTTAGGATTGGCTATTGCTGGATTTTTGGGTGGAATTGTTTTGGTTTTGGGAATTGATTATTTAGCGGAAATCTGGAAGAAATCATGAGAAAATTTGGCTTGATCGGATTCCCTTTAGGACATTCTTTTTCCAAAAAGTATTTCACTGAAAAATTCCACAAAGAAGGGATACAGAATTGCCGTTTCGATCTCTATGAGATTGAAAAAGCGAGCCAACTATCCGAAATTTTGAAAAATAATCCTGAATTGGAGGGGCTTTCGGTCACTATTCCGCATAAGCAAGCCGTCATTCCGTTGATGGATGAATTGGATCCAGCTTGTGCAGCCATTGGAGCCGTGAATTGTATTCGTGTCAAAGACGGGAAACTGAAGGGCTACAACACGGATTACATAGGATTCAAAGAATCATTGGAAAATTGGCTGGAAGAAAAACCCCAAGCGGCCTTGATTCTCGGTACAGGAGGTGCATCAAAAGCCGTGAAAAAGGCTTTGGAAGATCTAGAAATTCCTTTCCAATTCGTCTCTCGATCGGCTTCACCAACTTCACTTTCTTATGAGGATTTACATGCCCATCCAGAAATAATGGAGCAAAATCCACTCCTCATCAATTGCACTCCATTAGGGACTTTCCCCAAAACAGACGCTATGCCCAATATCCCGGTAGCGCATTTATCCTCCAAAAGCCAAGTTTATGATTTGGTCTATAATCCCAGTATCACCAAATTAATGCAAGCTTGTTTGGATTGTGGAGGGAAGGCAAAAAACGGCTTGGAAATGCTGGAAGGCCAAGCGGAGGCTGCTTGGAAAATCTGGAATTCCTGACACAATTTCAATCGATGATCTTTCGGGGAATATCCCGCGGAAGTCGGGTCAATAATTCATAATTGACTTGTTGGGTTGATTCCGAGAAACTCGCAACTGTAATTTCCTGTCTTCCTTGCTTACCGATCATGACGACTTCGTCCCCTATTTTTACCCCCTTTAAAGCTGAAATATCGACCGCAATCGCATTCATGGTGACTGTTCCTACGACATGGCAATGCCTTCCACCTATCAAAACCTGCCCCGAATTACTCAATAAACGGCTGTATCCATGACCATAGCCCACCGGAACAATCGCAAGTAACATATTCTTTAAAGCCATGAAACTGTTCCCATAGCCAACAAATTCACCCATCTCTACTTTCTTCAAACTCATCACCTGACTTTTCCAGGTAAGCAATCTTTTTAGGGGATTTTTATTGTTTTTGGGAAGGTCCTTCAACTTTGCAAAGTAGGTCTCCTTAGTTGGCCAAAATCCATAGCCAGCAATTCCAATCCGAACCATATCCATGATGGTTTCCGGAAAGATCAAGGTTGCGGCAGAGCACGCCGTATGATACCTATTAAAAAACAGGTTGTTTTCGGATAGATAATTTTTGAAATCGTAATAAACTGAAATCTGTTTTTTCACTCGGACATAATTACTTACACTTTCTGCACCCGCATAATGGGTGCAAAGCCCTTCCAAAATCACCTGGTCTTTTCCTTGGTGAAGAACCTCCACGAGCTTTTCTCGATCCTCCCATTCAAAACCTGTACGGTGAAATCCTGTCTCCAACTCCACATGGATTTTGGCTGGAATCCCGATTCGATTTGAAACCTCAATTGCCTTTTCAAGACGCTTAAAATCAAATACATAAAAACTAATATCCGAATGGATCAAATCCTCCAACTCTTCCTCATACAGCATCCCCATGATCATGATTTCCGATTTTTTGGTAGAGTGCCTTTTGACAGTCCACGCTTCATCCGAACTAAAGGTGCTAAAATGTCGAATCCCTGTTTTCTCCGCGATTTGAACAAGTTGAGCTATTCCATGCCCATAAGCATTTCCTTTCACTACAGCGGAGATTGTTGGTTTGGACCCTATTTCAGAACGGATGTAGCGGATATTTTGACGGTAGGCTTTGGCGCTAATCTCAAGACGGGAAGTAGGAATACCTATTGGGACATTTTGCATGACAAAAAATAAGGGCATTCCGAAGGAAATCGCAAACCTTTTCTACTTTTAATCAAAATACTCCCAAATGAAATCTATAGAAAACCATACTCGATGCCCTTGGTGCCTAGGCTTTGAGGAATATGTTCGATACCATGATGAAGAATGGGGTGTTCCTGTATACGATGATCAGGTTCACTTCGAGTTTTTGGTTTTGGAGTCTGCTCAAGCAGGTTTGAGCTGGGCGACCATTCTCAAAAAACGCGAAGGTTATCGAAAGGCTTTTGCAGATTTTGATTATCGGGTAGTCGCTGATTTTCCTGATAGCTATGTGGAGGAACTGCTCCAAGATCCCGGAATTATCAGAAATAAAATGAAAATTCAAGCAGCTATCAACAATGCCCGACGCTTTATGGAAGTGCAGAAGGAATTTGGAAGCTTCACGGAATATATATGGTCATTTGTCGGAGGAAAACCTATCCAAAACAAACTTCAAAGCATGAAAGAGGCCCCGGCGACTTCTCCTGAATCAGACCGATTAGCAAAAGACTTGAAAAAAAGAGGGTTTAAGTTTTTAGGAAGCACTACCATCTATGCTCACATGCAAGCAACCGGCTTAATCAATGATCATTTGATAGGATGCCACCGATACGAAACCATCAAGAAATTAGGCGAAAGCAAAGAAAACTAACCAAACAATAAATAGAAGCGGAAGTAAAATTGGCAAAGAGAAGCGGATGATATAGCCAAAGAAAGAAGGCATCTTAATTCCACTTTGCTCTGCAATGGACTTCACCATGAAGTTCGGCCCATTACCAATATAAGTCATGGCCCCAAAGAATACCGATGCAATCGCTATGGCCATCAATTCGAACGCAGAATCATGGAATCCATCAGCTGCAAATTGTCTGACTTGTTCGATATTATTAATGGATGCTCCTTTGGAAGCCATAGCAGCCGCTAGGAAGTTGAGGTAAGTAGGAGCATTATCCAGGAATCCGGACAAAGTACCCGTTCCCCAATAGAGTGTATTGTGTGTAATCAAGGCCGCTCCTTCCGGAGATTTAGCAAAGTTCCCAACCAACTCCAAGGCAGGCATCATGGTGCCGAAGATTCCAATGAAGATAAAGGCTACTTCACGAATAGGCTCAAAATTAAATTCGTTTCCTTTGATAGCCCGCTGATCAGCAAATTTGTAGGAAAAGAAGGCAACGGAAAGCATGATGATTTCCCGAATAAAGGAGAATTTTTGACCGTCATATTCAATCGCAGGTACCCATTCAATCACATTTGGATCAAGGAATACCGAACAGATCACAATGAATAACCAGCCGAAATTTTTGGAACCAATTAGGGTGAACTTATTAGTATAGTTTGTCTCTTCCAATTCAGAATCATCCCCAGCTCGTCCAAATTTTCGATCGATGACATAAAAGACCCCTGCAAGTACCAATAATGCAAATACCCAAGCTGGCCAGTTATGTTCCAAGGTCCAGAAGAAAGGAATTCCTTTCAAGAAACCTAAGAACAATGGCGGATCACCAATAGGTGTTAAAGACCCTCCAACATTACTCACCATGAAGATGAAGAAAATGATGTGGTAGGCTTGAATATTTCCTTTGTTGAGTCTGATAAAGGGTCGAATCAACAACATGGATGCCCCTGTCGTACCAATCAAATTGGAAATCAAGGCACCAATCATCAACAAACTGACATTGGCCATTGGAGTAGCCTTTTTATCAATTTCGATCAGAATCCCACCGGAAGCAATGTATAAGGATGCCAATAGCGCGATAAACTGGACATATTCCGCCAGAGCATGTACCGGTCCATGGACATTATCCAATACAAACAAATAATACGAAACTACCAGGAGCGCAAGAGCAACGGCGATTTTAGGGTAATGATGGTGCCAAAAATGCTCATAAAACAAGGGACCTGTGGCAATCATTAGCAACAAAGCAACGAAAGGAATAACCAACCACCCTGGAGGGGTATGATGGGCTTCCTCGCCATGGTCAGCTGCGGAATCTACTCCATGGTCTGATGCAGCTGCATGGTTTGTATCCTGAGAACCCTGATGATCTTGGTCAGCTACGAATTCCACAGCAACGGCTTCATTGCCATAGCTTTCTGTGGCCATGATTCCTTGAAAAAATAATATTCCGAAAAGTAGGGTGACTACTGGTATAAAATTCTTCATTTCTTGATTCTAGGTGTGCTGCGTTTGATTCGGGATAAAATTAAGCAAAATATTTATTGCTCAACCTTTCCCTCTGAGCTTTGCTAAGCTACTGATTTTGCCGGAAATCGCCCAATCCTAAATGGAGAAAGCCCACCGGAATTAATCAAAAATTAATACCAAGCGGGCTTTCCAAAAGCATACTTTTACACGAGTTGAGCCAAAGCTATTTTAAAGGAGCTTTCAGACAGTTTAGTTTTCTCCGGGTTTTGACTATGCGTCTTTCGAAGCGCCGTTTCGATGGTCTTGCTCACATCAGAGAAAATCGCTTCATCGGTAACCTCTGCCTGCTCACTCATTAAATAAGCAAAAACACGTGCCATTCCGCAGTTTGCAATAAAATCCGGAATGACCGCTACTTGACTATCCGTCCAGGCTGCAATAGGCCCGAAGAAAATTTCCGGATCAGAAAATGGCACATTGGCGCCACAGGAAATCACCTCCAAGCCTGCTTTAATCATTCGATCAGATTGATCTTTTGTAATCAATCGGGAAGCAGCTGCAGGAATGAAAATCTCACTTTCCAGATCCCATATCCTTTCATTTATCTCTTCAAATGGAATCAAATCATCTGATACCAATTGATTTCCTTTTCGGGTTACAAATAATTCTCGAACTTCATCTAGGGTATATCCTTCCTCTTTGATGAGGCCTCCATTTTTATCAATGATTCCTACGATTTTAACACCTTCGACTGCCAAAAAACAGGCTGCAGCTGAGCCTACATTTCCCCAGCCTTGAATGACTGCCCGTTTTCCTTTAATATCTCCTCCCCAGATCTCATAGAAATGACGGACTGCCTCTGCCACTCCGTACCCCGTAATCATATCCGCTACGGTGTATTTTTTCGGACCATTTGGCGTGTATTTAGGATCTTCCAAAACTTTGGAAACCCCTTGTCTGAGCTGTCCGATTTTTCTGATTTTCTCAGGTTCGGTTGCATGAAAATGACCATTAACGACTCCTTCCTGTGGATGCCAAATTCCATACGATTCCGTGATCGGAATGACTTCATGAATTTCATCCACATTCAAATCCCCTCCCGTTCCGTAGTAATTTTTTAAAAGTGGGGTAACCGCTTTGTACCATCTTTTGAGAACTTCATCTTTTCGGGGATCATTGGGGTCAAAATTGATCCCGGATTTTGCACCACCAATTGCCGGACCGGAAACGGTAAATTTTACTTCCATGGTTTTAGCAAGAGACTCTACTTCCCGCTTATCAAGCCCTTTGCGCATCCGTGTTCCACCTCCGGCAGCACCTCCCCGAAGTGAGTTGATCACCACCCAGCCTTCTGCTTCGGATTCAGAATCGGACCATTCAAAAATGATTTCAGGCTTTTTATTTTCAAACCTTTTCAGTAATTCTTGCATGTTTATTTG
This sequence comes from Algoriphagus sp., assembly GCF_013373065.1. GTDB lineage: Bacteria > Bacteroidota > Bacteroidia > Cytophagales > Cyclobacteriaceae > Algoriphagus. Next base: position 37,005 of record NZ_JABXIN010000018.1, on the reverse strand, counting down.
GGTTTATATCTTATGCGCAAAAATAGAAAATAATCCAGCCTGACCCAGAAAAAATCCATTAAGGGAATTTTGATGATTCCAACAGAAAATCTAGCCGTAAATCACCCCTGAGCAAGTGTCCTTTTCGGCACCAGTTACTGCAGAAAGGACATTTGGAATACCCAATAGTCGTAAATGACCCAAAAAGGCAAAGATCAGGGCTTCTTTAAATTCAATGAGTTCAGCTCCAACTGCTGCTCGTTCCCATTGAGAATTTAGACAGGCATCCAATCGGGAAATAAAATAATCATGATAGGCTCCTCCTCCAGTAATCAGAACACGGGGCTTTTCGCTTGAAGCGTAATACCTAATAACTTGACTGATTTGTTGGGCATAATGCTCCGCCAGCGTGGCCAAAAGATCCCGATCCGTCAACTTCGATTCAGAAAGTAAAGGGAAAAAGTCCCGCTCCATGTCCTCTCTTCCCAAGGATTTTGCTCCAAACCGCTGATAATAGCCCAAGGAATTGAGTTTCTCCAAAAGACTGGAATCTATGGTCCCTTCAGATGCCCAAGTTCCTCGATCATCATAAGGAGCTCCTATTCTTTCTGCAATGGGATTCAAAAGCAAATTGAAAGGACAGGTATCAAAGGCCAATCGATTGCCCCGATGCTCCATTGAAATATTTGCGATCCCTCCCAGATTTAAGCAAAAATCCATCTTTTCAAATAATAATCGATCCCCAATCGGAACCAAAGGAGCCCCTTGACCCCCCCATTGGATATCCAGCATCCGAAAGTCATTGACCACCCGAAATCCACTGTGTCGATGCAAAGCCCATCCATTTCCTATCTGAAGGCTATATCCAGCGGATGGATTATGAAATACCGTATGCCCATGAGAACAAACAGCCGCTGGAAAAAGCTTTCTTTCTTGACAGAAGTCCCGAACCTGCTTTCCCATCCAAGCTCCAAAATCCACATCCAACTGGGTCAAGTCTTCCGAAGAAAGCAAGTGGGATTGTTTAAGCCGCTGCCCAAGGTTTTCTGGAAAGGATACCGTGGTCGCATGTAGAATTTCGAAAGTCCAGCTTTCTTTTTTCTCAAATCGGCAGTAGGCAATATCGAGTCCATCTCCAGATGTACCGGACATCAGACCGATCAGGTCTGTAGCATTATCCATGGGTTAATGTTTGTTAAGTCAAGGAAGGATAAAGATAATTTTAGAAAAGAAAAAAAGCAGGCTTTTTCGAATTGGTTAATTTGCAGGCCTTTTGCTACATGAAAAATCTCATCATCGACATCGGGAATACAAGGATCAAGTCAGCGCTTTTCGAAGGAGAAGAACTGATTTGGGAAAAATCATTCGAAACCCTTACCGATGGAATTACCCATTGGAAAAGTAGCTCTTTTAATGCTTGCCTCGTTTCTTCCGTTCGTTGGTCCCAAGAGGAATTAGAGGAGCAATTACCCTTTGCATTCCACTTTCTAAATGCCCAAACGCCAATCCCAATTGTAAATGGCTATGAAACTCCCCATACGCTTGGATTGGATAGAATTGCCGCAGCTGTAGGAGCTTGGAGCTTTGCTTCTGGAACCGCAGTATTGGCGATAGACTTAGGAAGTTGCATGACCTTCGAACTTGTAAACCCTCAGGGAATTTACCTAGGAGGAACAATTAGTCCCGGTCTCCGGATGCGAGCTCGAGCCATGCATGAATTCACCGCTCGGCTTCCTTTGGTAGCAGTCGATAGCGTACCAACATCACCCCTAGGCACCAATACTCAAGCCGGCATGAAATCCGGAATTTGGTTCGGCATGGCCTATGAAATCCAAGGGCATATTGAAGCTCATCGGCAGAAATTCCCGGATTTACAGGTATTTATTTGTGGGGGTGATGCACAATCTTTTGAATCATTGGCAAAAGACCACATATTTGTAGTCCCAAATTTGGTCCTTCGCGGATTAAATTGCATTCTAAACCACAATGTTAAACAGAATTAAATGGCATTTGCTGGGTGTTTGCTGCACCCTTTTCTTGTTTAGAGAGGTAAAGGCTCAGTCCAGTGCATCCACCTATTCCGCATTGGGAATAGGAGAATTCAACTACTCAGGCCTAACTCATAACCAAGCCACTGGAGGCTTAGGAATCAGTTTTGGGACAGGATGGAACCCAAATGTGGTCAACCCTGCTCTTCAGACTCGTAATACAATATTCAACTTCCAGGCAGCACTCAATTACAAGCGAATAAACGCAAATAACGGAACAGAGACTTCCGATGTAGACGGCGGAGGGCTTTCTTACATTGCGATGTCCTTACCTTTTAAGCCTACCAAGTTTACAATGGGAATGGGCTTGAATCAGCTGACCTCTGTGAATTATGATTTGGAAATCACTAGTCAGGTGAGAGGCACCAATTTGAATAGCTTTAATACCATCACCGGAGACGGAGGAATATCGGAAGCTTACATCAGTGGTGGATTTCTCCTAGCTAAAAATCTGAGCATTGGGGTTCATGGTTCTTACCTTTTCGGATCCACGATTCGAACCAATCAACTTTCAATTTTTGATTCTTTAGGAACCCAAGTAGGCAACTCTTCTGAATTTTATGAAAGATTAACAATTAGTGATGTAGGCCTGAAACTTGGTGCCCATTACTATTTCCGTCTGAATGAAAAAAGCAACCTACACCTCGGAGCCATTTATCAGACATTAGGGGATGTCCGTGGAAAAGCCTTTGCCAAACTGGGAGCATTTGGCCAAGCTAGCGACCCCGATACGCCAGGTGACTTGCTTGCCAATGACGAAAAGGGAAGTGTTTATATACCAAATCGTTACGGATTTGGGATTAGTTATGAAAGATTGAATAAATTTGTGATCGGCCTAGAGGGTCAGTATCAAGATTTTACAGGATTCAAAAGCTTCTTAGGAGATCCCTTAAATCTTCAGGAAGCCATCAAGGTGGGCTTAGGGTTTGAAATTGTCCCGGATTATTTATCTGTGGATAACCTAATCCAGCGATCAACTTATAGGGTAGGGTTGGAGTTTCAACAAACCCCATACTACCTCAACCAAACAACGATCAATGACCTTGGCATTAACTTTGGAACCTCATTTCGTGTTAACCAATTGTCCTTACTCAATTTCGCAGTGAAAGTGGGTAGAAGGGGAACGCTGGATCAGGGACTTGTCCGAGAGACCTATGTGAATTTCTCACTTGGCTTCTCCCTGAACGACAACACGTGGTTCTACAAGCGTGTGTTTGAATAAAGTAGTACTATTAAACCGAATAAAACCAACAGAAACCATGAAAATTAAATCAACCCTTCTGGGGCTTTCAGCTTTACTCCTGGCAGGCATGGTGCAAGCCCAGGATGGATGGAATTGGCCTGCAGATTCTGAGCAAGAAGCAAAAGCTCGTGAGCTTAATGCTGCTTACACGGATTACATGAAGTCGGAGCAGTTCGTAGAAGCTACTAAGCCTCTTAACTGGCTCTTGGTGAATGTACCTGAACTAAACGAGTCCATTTATATCAATGGCGTAACAGTTTACAAAGGTGCTGCAGATGCTGCAACCGACGATGCCCAAAAGCGGATTTACCAGGATTCCGTGATGTTGATTTACGACAAGCGGGACGAAATCTTTGATAACGCATCCAAATGGATTGAAAACAAAGCTTATTTCGGCTATGGGTTCTTCAAAGGAACCAAAGAAAAACTTGGTGATGTAGTTGCCGATTTTGAAAGAGCTATTGAATTGAATGGCGAACTTTCATTGGTTGATTTGTATTCGGCTTATTTCGATGCTGTTTACAGACACAATGCTTACAACAAGGCCTATCAGCCTGAGGAAGTATTGGCAATCTATGACAATATTCAGGAGCATTTGGATAAAGCTGCTGCTGCTGGAAAAGACGTTTCCCGACCAAAAAGCACAACGGAAACCATTTTGGTTGCTATGAAGCTCATCGATTGTGACTTCATCGAAAATAATATGGGACCAAAATTGGCTGCTGATCCTACCAATGAAGCATTGGCTAATCAAATCTTTAAGTATTCGGTGCAATACAAGTGTTTCTCTTCCAATGCTTTCTTAACTGCTTTGGAATTGATCGACTCTAAAAACCCAACGTATTCTACTTCTCAGGTTCGCGCTATGAGATACATGCAGGAGCAGGATTTTGAGAAAGCACTTCCTGTTGTAGAAAAAGCTATTGAGTTAGCTGAAAATGATACACAGCGAGGAGAGATGCAGATGGAATTGGCTAAGATCTATGGAAACTTAGGCAGAAAGTCAGATGCTAGAAATGCCGCTAGAACTGCAGCTAACTTAAATGAAGAATTTGTAAAAGATGCCTATACCTTGATCGCTCAACTGTACATGAACTCCTTTAATGATTGTAGAGGTGGTCAGTCCAGAGCAAAAGATTACTCCATCTATATTGCTGCTTACAATGCCTATCAGCGAGCAGGTGATTCTCAAGGAATGGCTCAGGCAAGATCTCGATTCCCTTCCAAAGAAGAACTCTTTACTGAAGGTCTTCAAGCTGGTCAATCCATGAACACAGGTTGCTGGATCGGAGAAACAGTTACCCTTGCAACAAGAGATTAATTGATTAAAACTTATCCATTAAGGCAGTCCTTCGGGCTGCCTTTTTTCATTTGAACTCATCTGATCAATTCCCGTATCTTTGTTCTGTGAATAGACTTTTACTCATCACTTTATTTCTTTTCGGAATTGGAATCAGTTCTTGCCGGGAAAACGTAGACTCTGCTGCCTTGCAAGTCTATGAAGGCCCCGTCAACATAGCTACCAATGTGCACGTAGTTCAATCCGATTCTGCTATTCTCCGGTCAGAAATTCGGGCTCCTAAACAATATGAATACTTGGAAGGAAACATGGAGTTTCCGGAAGGAGTCGAAATCCAATTTTATGAAAAAGATGGAACACTAAGTACTCGATTGCGGGCTGATCAGGGATATTTTGACAAAAAAGAAAACCTATATCACGGGGTAGGGAATGTGCAGGTGGAAAACATGCTGGAGGATCAAAGCCTCCAAGCTGAGGAATTATATTGGGATCCAACCCAAAAGATCATTTATACTGAAACTTTTGTGACCATTAGAGATAAACAGACCCTTTTCAACGGAACAGGCATGGTCGCCGATGAAAGCTTCACCAATTACACCTTAAAAAATGTCCGGGACAGCAGAACGCTTCTTCCCGGTGAAGGCCTATGAAACTCGCAGACGTGTTAATTCTCTCCCTAGCCTTGGCGCTAATTATCATTGGGATCCATCAAACACTGACCGTAGGAATCGGCTTTTCCTACACCATTTTTATGTTTGCGGTAGCCTTGTTATTTTGGTTTCAATATCGAAAAACCAAGAGAGCTGAACAGGAAGAGCAATCCTCTTCAAAAAGCAAAAAGAAAAAGCGATAAGCCATGGAAACGAGCTATTTGATTTACGTCATTATTACCCTGCTTTTTTCAGCTCTTTTTTCAGGGATTGAAATCGCATACATCTCCGCCAACAAGTTGCAAATTGAGCTCCAAAGCAAACAAGGAGCTCTCAGTGGAAAAATTCTAAGTGGATTTGTTCAACGGCCTGGCCAATTCATAGGTACCACGCTGATGGGCAATACCATTTCCCTTGTTCTTTATGGTACATTTATGGCTTTTCTTCTTGAAGAGCCACTTGCTAATTGGCTTCCGGAAGGTTTTAATCAAGAGGGTGTTGTTCTTATTTTACAAACCCTTATTTCTACCCTAATTGTCTTGGTGACTGCGGAATTTTTACCAAAAAGTATCTTCATGCTTAACCCCAATAGCATGCTGCATTTTTTTGCGGTTCCTTTTCTCATGATTTATTATGTGATGTATCCGGTTGTTTGGGCAGTAGTAGGCCTTTCCAGATTTTTCATCACGAAGGTTTTGCGCCTTGAATACAGCGAAGATAAGCCAGTGTTTACCATAACGGATCTAAACAGCTTTATCCAAAATCATCTTTACCAAGATCGCTCTGAAGGAAATGCAGAGATTGACACCAAGATTTTTGACAATGCGGTAGAGTTTAAAACAATCCGCGTGCGGGAATGCATGATCCCGCGAACTGATATTATTGCAGTGGAAGTAGAGGATACCGTTGAAGAATTGAAAGAGGTATTTGCTGAAAGCGGACATTCCAAAATTATTGTCTACCGGGAAACCATTGATGATGTGATTGGCTATTGCCACCAACTGGAACTTTTCAAAAAGCCGAAATCTATTGAGGAAATCCTGACCCCAATCATCATTGTACCTGAATCCGCCCTCGCAAATGAATTATTGATTCAATTTATACAAGAGCGAAAAAGCTTGGCCTTGGTAGTAGACGAATTTGGAGGTACAAGCGGGATTGTGTCCATGGAAGATATCATTGAAGAAATTTTCGGAGAAATTGAAGATGAATATGATAGTGATGATTTGATCGAACAGAAAATCTCTGACCAAGAATATTTGCTCAGTGCACGACATGAAATTGATTACCTAAACGACAAATACGACTGGAATCTTCCAATTGGAGACTATGAAACCCTTTCTGGGTTGATTTTATCTTATACTGAAAATCTCCCCAAAAAGGGAGAATCTGTGACAATCGGTCCTTTTACCTTTACCGTTGTTTCCAAGCAAGAACACAGGATTGACACGCTCCGCCTGAAAATCAACCCTTCTACTACTTTTTAGATAAGGCTTTGATTCAGAATATATTTTGAAAATCGTTCGCAATGCTATTATTTTGCGTCTCTTCTAAAAAAGTGTACTAAATCTAATGGCGTTAATTAAAGAAATAAGACAGCGGACAGGTCTCGCAATAGGTGTAATTGCCGGCGGGTTGATTCTATTCCTTTTGGGTGGTGATTTGTTGAGCCCCAACTCAACCTTACTAGGGTCCAATAACCCAACTGTTGGCGAAATTGCCGGTGAAGAAATCACCTATCAAGAGTATGTCGATAAGGTCGAAGAATTCCGAATTGCCTATCAGCAACGAACTGGAAGAGCTCCTTCCGAAGTTGAAATGTTTACTGTTCGTGAGCAGGCATGGCAGGCTATGATCGTTGAGAAAGTATTCGACGAAGAATACGACAAGCTGGGCATGACCATCTCTCCTGAGGAATTGGTGGATATGGTACAGGGAAAAAACATTGTTCCTGAACTGAGACAACAGCTAATCAATCCTCAAACTGGTCAATTTGACAAATCTCAATTGGTTGCCTTTTTGCAATCTTTGGAAACTGCTGACCCTGCACAACAAGCTTTCTGGGCACAGCAAGAACAACTTTTTGCTGAGTCTCGCCTTCGGATCAAATATGACAACTTGCTAGCTACTTCCGAGTATGCTACTTCAGCTGAAGGAAAAATGGAGTACAAGGCAGCGAACACTATTGCTGAAGCTTCTATCCTATTCGTTCCTTATTATGCTATCCCGGATACCGCTATCTCTGTAAACGAATCTGAAATGGAGGCATATCTAAGAGAAAACAAGGAAAAATTCCAAACTGGAAATACTGCCAATATTGAATATGTGAACTTCTCTATTCTTCCAAGTGCTGCTGACTCTGCAGCAGTGATCGAAGAAATCACAGCCTTGACTGAAGAATTGAGAAACAGTGATCAGGATTCTGTTTTTGTGAACAGAAATTCTGACCTACGACCTGCTTTTTACACCTTCAGACCTGGAGATGAATTTCCTGCGGATTTGACTAGAAATGTCTCTGAATTTGTTGAAGGTGAAACCTACGGTCCTTTCGTGACTGCCAACTCTACTTACATCAGCTTCAAAGTCACAGATAAGTATGAAGGAACTCCTCGTATGAGAGCTTCTCATATCCTTTTCAGCACAGAAGGAATGGATGATGCTACCAAAGCTGAGGTAAAAGCACAAGCAGAAGACGTGCTTCAAGATTTGAAAAACGGAGGAGACTTTGCGACCGCAGCCCGTACTTATGGCCAGGACGGAACTTCTCAAACTGGTGGTGATTTGGGTTGGTTTGCTAAGGAAGAATTTGTAGATGAATTCGCAGATGCAACCTACGCAAGAAGAACAACCGGGCTACTTCCAAATCTTGTAGAAACAGAATATGGTTTCCACATCATTGAAGTAACCGAACTTCCTAAAAGCGAATACACAAAAATCGCGGTCCTTCAGAAGGAACTAATCGCATCTGATGCGACTCGAAATGAAGCTTTCAGAAACGCTGATTCTTTTGCAGCTGAATCTGGAAATCGAAATGAGTTTTCTGAAAATGCAGTTGACAATAGCTTCCGCGTACTTCAGGCTAACAATGTAGACGCAACAGCCAGAAACCTAAACAATCTTCAGAATGCACGTGAGGTAATTCGATGGGCTTTTGCGGAAGCGTCAGAGGGAGAAGTTTCACCGGTATTCGAATTAGAAAATGCTTATATCGTTGCTACCTTGGTTAGCAAGAAAGAAGAGGAAGAAACTACTTTGGCAGATGTAAGAGAACAAGTAGAAGGTCAGGTTCGAAATGACAAAAAAGCGGCTCTAATCATGGAAGCACTTAAAGGAAAGAGCACCTTGGAAGAAATGAAAGCCGTGTACGGTGATGATGCCTCTTTGAACGAAATCCCTGATTTGAAATTAAGCTCATCCGTCATCCCTGGAATCGGATTTGCACCAAAAGCTGTTGGAGCGATCTTCGGAATTTCAGAAGGTGGATTGACACAACCAGTTCAAGAAGACATCGGTGTTTTGGTTGGCAAATTGAATGCCTTGACTCCAGCTGCTGAAATTGCAGATTACACTGCCTACCAAGCGCAGCTGGCGCAAGGAGGTGCGCAACGCGTTTCCTACCAAGTCATGATGGCTTTGGAGGACCTTGCATCAGTCAAGGATTATCGCTATAAATACTTCTAAAATTCAAAATTGGAACCCATGTCACTCGGCATGGGTTTCTTTTTTGAATTTTATTTTGACAGGAGGAAAAATGATACAAAAGCCGTTTAACAAAGCGACTTTCAAAGAGAAGCTTGAAGCACATGGAGAATTTCCCATGTTGTATATGTTTAAATTTATTGTTCCCAATGGTCGGGAAAATGAAATCGGTGCGCTTTTCCCAAAAAACGAAATGACCTTAAAGGCAAGTTCGGGAGGAAAATATGTAAGTACAACCATCCAAGTAATGGTTCATAGTGCCGATGAGATCATTGCTTATTATGAAAAAGCAGCCACCGTTGAGGGCGTGATTTCACTTTAAAATTTCTAGCTGATGTGGAAAGAAGAAAATAATCGTCTCAAAAAATCATTTACCTTCCGGGATTTTCAGGAAGCCTTTGCTTTTATGACCCGTGTGGCTTTTCTAGCAGAAGAGCAGCAGCATCATCCCAACTGGAGTAATGTTTACAATACAGTTGAAATCGAATTGACTACGCATGATGCCGGAAATACGGTAACTGAGAAAGACCATCAACTGGCAAAAGCCATCGATGCCATTTTAGAATGAGCGAGACGCCTGCGATCAGCCTTTATTTAGTACCTACACCGATTGGAAATCTTAAGGATATCACCTTGCGTGCCCTAGAGATTCTCCAATCGGTGGATGTGATTTTGGCGGAAGATACCCGAACGACTGGCATGCTTCTTAAGCATCTAGAAATATCCAATTCGCTTCAATCCTATCATATTTTCAATGAACACAAGGCAGTTGAAAAACTGGTAGAGCGAATGCAAAAAGGAGAGGTTTTTGCCTTGGTTTCAGATGCAGGTACTCCAGGGATTTCAGATCCTGGTTTCTTATTGGTACGAGAAGTAATTGCCGCCGGATTGGAAGTCCAAAGCCTTCCCGGTCCCACAGCCTTTGTCCCTGCCTTAGTCAATTCTGGTCTTCCTAATGACCGTTTTGTATTTGAAGGCTTTCTTCCTCATAAAAAAGGCCGAAAAACTAGAATAGACTCCTTGCTGGATGAAAGCAGGACCATGGTTTTTTATGAATCTCCACATCGCTTACTAAAGACCTTAGAACAATTTGCTGAGGCGTTTGGAACAGAGCGGCAGGCCTGTGTTTCTCGAGAATTGACAAAAATCCACGAGGAAAATGTTCGTGGCAGTTTGGAAGAACTGATCATCTATTATCAAAATAATCCTCTCAAGGGCGAAATCGTCCTTACCGTCTCCGGCAAACCTGAAAAGAAAGAATCCCGGGAAGAAAAACAGGAAAAACGATCCAAAAAATATCGGGATTAAGTTAAGAAAGCTTTTTTTAGGAAAACTTTTAAACCAACTAGATCACCCATGCTCAGTCAAGAAAAACTACAACAACTGTTGGAGCAAACTCAGGAAGTCGCAAAGACTGTTGGTGCCTTTATCCGTAAGGAACGACAGCATTTTGATGTAAAAAAGGTAGAACACAAAGGATTCAATGATTTGGTTTCTTATGTGGATAAAGAGGCCGAGCGTAGAATCGTAGCACAACTGACTCAGATTTTCCCCGAAGCTGGTTTTATTACGGAGGAAGGCACGAATACAACCCAATCAGAAGTATACAATTGGGTCATTGATCCACTGGATGGTACGACCAATTTCATTCATGGTGTTCCTGTATTTTCAGTTAGCATCGCCTTAATGGAACGAGAGGAGGTCATTTTGGGAGTGGTCTATGAAATCAATTTGCATGAATGTTTTTATGCGATCAAAGGAGGAGGCGCTTTTTGTAATGAGACCCCTATTCAAGTCAGTCAAGCTCCGAATTTGGCTGCTTCATTAATTGCTACCGGGTTCCCTTATTACAACTTTGAATTGATCGATAAATACCTTGCTGCTTTAAAATCCCTAATGCAAAGTACCCATGGATTACGCCGATTCGGATCCGCTGCCGTTGATTTGGCCTATGTCGCTATGGGTAGAATGGAAGGCTTTTTTGAATACAACCTCAATTCTTATGACGTCGCAGCTGGCTCCCTGATCGTTAAAGAAGCCGGAGGGAAGGTTACAGATTTTGCTGGAGAATCAAATTATATCTTTGGAAGACAAATTGTGGCTACCAATTCACGAATTCATGATGAATTTTTAAAAGAATTGGATCGGATTTGGTCAGCCTAAGAAAAAATACCAAAAACCTAAGGTAATCAGGGAAACGACCATCCCTAATCCTGACAACAAAGCAGCTAGCCGAGGTGCCAGGTTATAATTGATAGCCACGATTGACCCGGTGATCATCGGCGCCATCGCAGATTCCAAAACTGTAACCTTAAAATTCAGATCATCGGAATCCATGAAATTCTGGTATAGAACATAGATAATCGCCGGAGCTAGTATCAAGCGATACCCTAAGCCCATCCAAAAATACCCCGATGTCAGGTCTGCTTTTTCTACCCGAAACCGCAAGCCAATAGCAAGTAAGGCCACTGGGGCCATTGTTTTACCAATCAAGGAAAGAAATGGGAGTAAAAACTCAGGCGTCTTCCATCCTAGTAAACTCATGATCAAGGTTCCAATCAAAAATCCGAAAGGGGGGAATTTCAAAATCTTCCATGGAATTTGCCGGAAATCCCCTGACTGATGACTGTAGATGGCCCCCAAGATGATAGCGATAGAGGACACCAATAAAAAAGATCCTCCTTGATCCATCAATAGCGCAATGGGTAAGCCTTCTTTACCATATAAAGCCTCCACTACAGGAAAGCCCAAAAAGGAGGTATTCGCAAGACCGGCAACAATAGACAAACAGCCTATTACCTGAGGACTCCAATGAAGAAGTCGGCCTAAAATCCCAAATATCAACCAAGAAAGAAAAAAAGTTAACCAAGCCGCAGAAATGGGAATAAGCAGCTCCCATCTTGGTTTGATGCTTGGAATATACAACAAGGCAATTGCTGGCAACACCAAATTGAACAAATAGCTATTCACCCATTTGATCGCTTTTTCGACAGGAAATCCAGGTCGACGCTGTCCATACAAGCCAAGAAGCAAAAATAAAAAAGCGATAAGGCCACCGATCATTTAGGAAAGATAAAAACTCAGATTTTTTTAACATAAAAATAATTTGGCATTATTGTAGCTGGCTGATTATCAGGATACTTTTACAGGAAATCTGATTGGCCTATGAAAAAATTAATACCAATCCTTATTGATAACACCTACTGGGTACAATTATCCCAATTACAAAGCGAGCAGGCCAAGAAGTTAAAATCATGGCTTCCTTCCGGTTCTTTAAAGAATCTTAGTTACCAGGGAATAGTGTTAAAAGACTGTCTCAAATTCGAGACCTATGACTATTGGTTTCGAAATCAAGGACTAAAAAATCAAAAACAAGAATTTCTGGATTTCTAATCTAACCCGAAATTCTTACGCTTCTCTTCAAAGTATTTTTCGAGCTCCGGATAAAAATTACTACTGGCCTCCGGAATTCCATCCAGAACCAATTCCATTTTTCCCTCCATGTCATCTTGATTCACTTGCATTCCTTCAATCAAATAAATTAAATCTTCCAAGGTCATGGGTTCCTCCACCTTGGATGGATACAGCAAGTAATCATTTCCATAAAAATCCACTGCCTCCAGATGAATCATCCGGTCCATTTCGTGGGCGTAAATACTGATTTGCTCACCCCATTGGCTTTCCGGATAATGAAGGCGCACCAATAGGACTGAATTGCTATCTTCCTGAAAATAGGTTTCTGGTCTGAATTTGAAATCAATCATTCCCCGAAATTAGTAAAATTCAGGCAGGCTTTTTCCTATTAATTCCTGGGATTCGAATAACAAAAAGCCCTCAAAAACCATCCTTTTCCTTCCTCAAATTTCAATTTCGATCCACATTGGATAATAAGGACTTTCGGGCTATTTTTGGACTTCATTTAGCATTGGCCTTTTCTGTTTTTTGGTACAGCTAGGCTTTCAAACCCCTTGATTATGAAAAGAGATACGCTTGTATTTGACCTCATCAACAAAGAAGAAGATCGACAAAAACGTGGGATCGAACTGATCGCATCTGAAAACTTCACCAGTAAGCAGGTCATGGAAGCTGCAGGAAGTGTTTTGACCAATAAATATGCAGAAGGCCTCCCCAAAAAGCGCTACTATGGTGGCTGTGAAGTAGTAGATGATATTGAGCAACTCGCCATTGACAGAGCTAAGCAACTCTTTGGGGCAAGCTGGGCAAATGTGCAGCCACACTCCGGGGCACAAGCCAATGCAGCAGTGATGCTAGCCTGCCTCAAGCCGGGAGATGCAATTTTAGGCTTTGATCTAGCACATGGTGGACACCTGACCCATGGTTCTCCCGTTAATTTCTCCGGAAAACTTTATGAGCCTCACTTTTATGGGGTAGAAGAAGAAACAGGGGTAATCAACTACGATGTAGTAGAGGAAAAAGCTTTAGCTGTAAAACCAAAAATGATTATCTGTGGAGCTTCTGCCTATTCCAGAGATTGGGATTATGAGCGCCTTCGGGATATTGCTGATCAAGTTGATGCTATTTTGTTGGCTGATATTTCACACCCTTCTGGCCTTATTGCACGTGGACTGCTAAATGACCCTCTTGAATATTGCCATATCGTCACCACTACTACCCACAAAACCCTTCGTGGACCAAGAGGTGGTTTGATCATGATGCGGGAAGACTTTGACAACCCTTGGGGATTGACAACGCCAAAAGGAGAAATACGAAAAATGTCTTCCCTATTGGATATGGGTGTTTTCCCTGGAACCCAAGGAGGCCCTTTGGAACATATCATCGCCGCGAAAGCTGTCGCATTTGAAGAAGCGCTTTCAGATGAATACATGCATTACATCGTACAAGTGAAACGGAATGCGGCTGTGATGGCAGAAGAATTTGTCAAACTGGGTTATAAATTGATCTCAGGAGGAACTGACAACCACCTGATGTTGATCGACCTTCGAAATAAAGACCTCACCGGAAAACTTGCTGAAGAAACGCTAGGAAAGGTTGATATCACCATCAACAAAAACATGGTGCCATTTGATAACAAATCTCCTTTTGTGACTTCAGGAATGCGGGTTGGAACAGCTGCTGTTACCACCAGGGGGTTGAAGGAAGATGATATGCGAAAAATTGTAAAATTGATCGATAAAGCCTTGATGAACCATTCCGATGAGGCAGTATTAAATCAGATTCGCACTGAGGTGAATGACTGGATGGTTCAATTTCCTTTATACTAATCTTTAACTAGTAACGTGGCATTAGACCAATATCAAGAAGAAGAGGATGGAATGTCCTTCCTAGATCATTTGGAGGCACTTCGATGGCATTTATTACGATCGATTGCGGCCATTTTGATCTTTTCTGTCACTGCATTTTTGGCGAAGAGCATTGTGTTTGGGGTTGTCATCTTGGGCCCCTCCAAGATTGACTTCTTTACCTACCGGGTGCTGTGCGATCTGGCTAGCTATGTGAATATGCCTGCACTTTGCATTGACGAACTTCCGTTCACCATCCAAAGCCGGCAAATGACAGGACAATTTTCCATGCACATGACTTCGAGTTTTGTGGTTGGATTTATTGTTGCTTTCCCTTATGTCTTTTGGGAGGTTTGGCGATTTATTAGTCCCGGTTTATATGATCAGGAAAAACAAGCTGCACGAGGTGCTGTCTTCTTTGTAAGCTTGCTATTCTTCATGGGAGCTGCCTTTGGGTATTACATCCTATCGCCCCTTTCCATTAACTTCCTATCGAATTATCAGTTGGACCCCTCCATTCTGAATGAATTTGATATCACCTCTTATGTGACCACCTTGACGATGTTGGTTCTGGCTTCTGCCATTATGTTCCAACTTCCGGTAGTCATTTATTTCCTTTCCATGTCGGGCTTGGTTACTGCTCGTATGTTGAAAGCATACCGACGACATGCTATTGTGGTGATTTTGGTATTGGCGGCAGTTATTACACCTCCTGACGTAATCAGCCAATTGCTCATTGCGATGCCTATTTTGGTATTATATGAAGCAGGAATCAATATCGCAAAGCGATTGGAGAAGAAGCGAGCCTTGAAGGAAGCCCAATACGAGCGGGAAAGAGAAGAAGAAAACGATTAAAACTTATACACAAATGGCAAAGAAAATTGCAATTGGAGGAGACCATGCGGGTTTCGAATACAAAAAAGAGTTAATCGAAAAGCTCCAAAAACAAGGATATGAGGTAAAGGATTTTGGTCCTTTCTCTGATTCTTCAGTGGACTATCCGGATTATGTGCACCCTCTTTGTACAGCGATCGAAAAGGGAGAATTTGACCAAGGGATTGTGATTTGTGGAAGTGGAAATGGAGTAGCGATGACTGCAAATAAGCATCAGGGAATCCGAGCTGCACTATGTTGGAACACTGCCCTAGCTTCTTTAGCTAGACGACATAATGATGCAAACGTAATCGCATTACCTGCACGTTTTGTCAATTTTCAAGATGCCGAAAATATGGTGGAAATCTTCCTTACGACGGAGTTCGAAGGTGGCCGTCATAATAATCGAGTAAATAAAATTGCCTGTGGATAATTAACCGCAGGCAATTTTATTTTTAAAAGAAGGGTATTAAGACTCAGCTTTTGATCAAAAATTTATTGATCAAGCTTAGTAGTCCAGCACCCAATAGGGAGGCCGGAAAGGAGATCAAGACAATAATTAGAATTTCGAATGGCCAAAGACTGTGGGAGGAAGAGTCAACCACCAAGGTATCGAAAACAACTCGAATAAAAATCGCAAACGCAAAGCCTGCTGTGGCCAAAAAAGACACCAGAAGAGGTGTCTTCTTTTTTACTATTGCCCCAATTATCCCTACTAAAACTGCTGCAATTCCCATCTTGGGAATATAGGGTTGGCTAGACATGTCCAACTCATCATAGGGTATAAGCCAGTGGACAAAGCCCGCAGCAATTATTCCTAGGGTTAGAATCAGAAGTGAATTGCGATCTTTTAATAGAGATTTCATAATCATATTTATTTTTCAAATTCATTAACCTGATAAAGCTCAAACTTTTTCATTGCCTCACCGGGAATCAGTTTATAAGAAACTTGACGTATACCCCCCGAAGGATTCGCATTAGGATCTCCATCCAAATAAATTGGAAAGCGCTGAACGAGGTAAGTCTCAACTAAAGCAAATTCATCATGACCCATATATCCTTGACTGATCTTGGGGTTCTCAGATGTAGGAGGAAAATATGCCTGACTCATGGATTTTAGGTTATTCACAGAAAAAGCATACACCTGACCATAGCTACCGCTCCCATCAGACTGGGTATATACCAGCAATTCCGGAGAACCGTCTGAATCCAAATCCTCCACTTCTGCATTCACTACCTGCTCTCCAATCAAGTCTATGGTTTCATTATACTCCTGCTCCTTCAATCCAAAAGTGAAAATGGTGAGCTTGGTTATACCCTCATCTCTGACAGATGATACGTTGAATCCCACTCCCTGAAGATTCAAATCCTTGCTGAAAAGAGTCGGATCAATTTGATCGGCATCAAGCACTTCAGAAATCTTAGTATAGGTTCCTTCTAGGGTTGCTCCCCCACTACAGAAAAAATAGAGAGCATCTCGATCTGCTGGATTTTCGGTAATAATTTGAATCTGATCCCCCTCAAAGGCAAAAATGATCCTTTTCCCACCATTGGATACCTCATAGGTATTTTCGGATTGCAGATAGGCAATCGCATCAAAAGTACAGGTCGGATTTTTCCGATCGGCTCGTGAGCGGATGGAAATAAAAATACTCTGATCTGTTCTTGGTTTGACCATGACTGCTACCCAATCATAGCCTTCCTCTTTTTGTGCATAGCCATCGTCAACATAGTTTCCAAAGATCGAAGAAGAAGTGTCCTTTTCAGGTTCACCATTTTTTTCTGATGAATTGACTTGGTCCTGGACTACCTGATTTTTTTGATCGCAACTAAAAAGCAGAAACCCTAAAAAGGCAATTAAAAATATTCTCTTCATCATTCAAAAAGGCTTTTTTTGGTTATTTCAATTGTTTAGCCTTACTGCAAAATAGCTGATTTTCAGAGAATTTCCAGTGGAGTAAGAATTTTTGCCTCCTAAAGAAAAAACCCCAGCTTAGGCTGGGGTTGCAAGATTTTCATTTATAACAAGGGCCTAAACTGCCGTAGGAACCGCACATCATTTTCGGTGAATAATCTCAAATCTTTGATTTGATATTTCAGCATGGCAATTCGTTCGATTCCCATCCCGAAGGCAAAGCCTGTGTATTTTTTGGAATCAATTCCGCAATTTTCAAGCACATTGGGATCGACCATTCCCGAACCTCCAATTTCTACCCAACCTGTTCCTTTGCAGATAGTACAGCCTTTTCCTCCGCAAATCAGGCAGGAAATATCGATTTCAGCGCTGGGCTCAGTGAAAGGGAAATAGGAAGGGCGAAACCGTACTTTGGTTCCCTTTCCAAACATTTCTTTGGCAAAGTGATAAAGCGTATTCTTCAAGTCCGCAAAGCCTACATTTTCATCTACATACAGGCCTTCTACCTGATGGAAAATACAATGGGCACGGGCGGAAATGGCTTCATTTCGGTACACTCGCCCTGGAGAAAGCGTACGGATTGGTGGTTTTTGATTTTCCATTACACGCACCTGCACAGAAGAGGTGTGCGTGCGAAGTGCGATATCCGGATTTTTCTCAATGAAAAAGGTATCCTGCATCTCACGAGCGGGATGGTTTTCAGGGAAATTCAATGCCGTGAAATTATGCCAGTCATCTTCGATTTCCGGACCTTCAGAAAGGTTGAAACCAATGCGTTCAAAAATTTCAATGATTCGCTGACGGGTAGCGGTTAAGGGATGAATCCCACTGATCGCCTGATTTGAAGGTGGCAAGGTCAGGTCCAGATCAGCCGACTTTGCTTTTTTATTCACAGTACTGACCTTTTCGATCAATTCTTGAAATTTGGCCTCTGCCATTTGCTTGACGCCATTGACTAATTGTCCATAGGCACGCTTCTCTTCGTTGGGAATTTGACCCATGGCAGCAAAGAGTTCACCAACCACACTCTTCTTCGAGATGAACTTCATTCGATAAGCCTCTAACTCATCTGCGTTGTTCGCATCTGCTGCCTCAATCGCAGCCTTTATCGCTTCAATTTTTTCCTGATGCATGGATATTTCCTTTCTAAAGCCACAAAGCTACAATTTTTAAGGGTATTGGGGAGAGCAAAAAAGGATAAGTTCCTCTTGAAAAAGAAAATAGCTCAGATCTTTCGACCTGAGCTATTCCAATTTTGTAGATTCTATGTCTCCTTACCAAGTTCTTCCTCCACCCGGACGCATTCTTCGCCAAGGGCTATCATCTGGCTCAGGCTCTTTAAAATTGCCAATGATGTAGGTAAAGGTCAGCATTCCATAGCGTGTCAAGACATTCGTAAACACGTCCGTGATCGCCACATCGGAAATCGTTCGGCTGATGCTGTTATTCTGATTTAGCAAATCGAAGATCACGACCTTCAACTCTGCTTTATTGTTCTTTGCAAATCGGAATCCTCCTTCGATATTCCAAAGCCAAACCGACTGATCAAATCCTTCGGAAAGGCCGCTGTACAACATGTTGTTGATATTGTTTCCGACAAAGAGCTTTCCATTGTTCGGAGAGAAATACAAGCGGATATTGGATTCTTGGATGTAATAGTTTTGATCCAGATTACCCTGCAAACTGGAGTTGACAATGGTGTAAGTACCTGTGGTACTCACTGAGAAATCCACATTCTTGCTAATGTTGGAACTGAGGGTAATTCCTTGGCTGATATCAATATTGTCATTGATATTTTTCTCACCATTGATCAGACCCGGTGTCCGGTTGAAGCCCAAACGTGTATTCGTATTGAATTGCAACTTGAGTTTCGGAATTGGCATCCCATAAGTGGCAAAAGCCCGAACTCGCCAGTTTCCATCCAAGTTTACTGGCTGGGAAATTTGTCCCCCTGGACGAAGCAATACTTCCCCATTGATCAACGTATCCTGCGTAGCAACAAAGGTGCTATTCCCGATGAAGTTGCTGGTTGCAGAATAATTGATGAAGGTGAAGAAAGTCTTGGACTTCTCCAGATTGACCTTGGCGATGTTTGCGAAAATATTGTGATTATAACTCTGCCCAAGATTTGGATTACCTACCCGTAAGTTCAATGGGTTTTGGTTATTAATCACATTCTGAAGTTCACTCACGCTAGGCTCATCGGTATCCGTACGATAGCGGATTCTCCAGGAAAATCCTGTTTCCCGATTCCGGAAATTAATATTGGCACTTGGGAGAATATTATTGAAATCCCGTTTGAAGACTCCCTCTGTAGGGAAGAAGGCCTCATTGTCCAGTCTTGCAAACTGGTAGTCCAAGTTTAAGTTGATGCTGTAGCCATTGTTATTATAGGCATAACCACTTCGAAGCCGTTGCGTGATGAACTTGTTATTAAACTCATTACTCAATGCAGTATCCAACACCGGCAAATTTTCATCATTGAAAACTCGAGTTTTTTGATCGGCTATGGTTTTGTTATTGGCAATTTGATAGCCAAAGGTACCCATGGCTTTTTCACCCAAAGGCTCTGTCAAGGTCACATTAACGCGGTAATTAAAACCATCATTTAGCGCATCAGTCCGCTGAATTGTGGTATCTAACAAGTTTCTGTTATAATCCCTGCTGGCAGCTGTCAAATCGGATAATTGATCACGATTGTTCCAAGTAGTAGAAACATCAGTTGAAAGCGTTCTTCTTGGCTTATCGAATTTATAGCGATAGGTAATATTATTTGACACGTTGAACGCCTTGGTTTCTGCATCGGAAATTGATCGAAGAGCAGACAAGGAATCACCAGCATTTCCTAAAGTCAAGGCATCCCGGTCACTGAACGTTTGGTTGGTCTGGAATGAAATACTTGGCGTGATGATAATACTGTTCTTCTCGTTCAAATCTGCTTCAATCCGTGCATTCGCTCGATGATTGTAGTTATCGACACTATTGATCAGGTTTTCCTGATAAAACTGGCTCTGAGTCTCAGAAATAATCCGCTCCTCATTGGTGATTTGCTGAAGTGTGTTGTTGGTGTTATTGAAGAAATAACTTCCGGTCACATTGACCTTTTTACCCCATTTGTCACTGTAATTGAGGCCAATCGCATTGGTCTGAATAATTCCGATATCATTTCCAACAAAGAAGTTGTTGTTACCGCCTCCCCAGCGACCTCCTCCTCCACGGAATCCTCCTCTTCCCCTTCCGGAAGAATTCGCCGTCACGCCGGCCAAATCCTGAGAAGAAAAGTTTTGTTGATTGACATTGTTGGACAATCCCAAAATCGAGAAGCGACGATCTCCGCTAAAGAAGTTCAAACTTCCACCTGCAGAATAGCGATCATCCGTGCCATATCCGGCATAAACCCTTCCAAATTGTCCATTTTTCCGATCCTCTCGGAGGATGATATTGATGGTTTTGGTATAGTTCCCGTCGTCAAATCCTGTCAAGCGGCTTTGATCCGAGCGCTGATCCAACACCTCCACTCGCTCAATGGCATCAGCAGGCAGGTTTCGAAGCGCAATGCTTGGATCTGAACCGAAAAACTCCCGACCGTCAACCAATACTTTTTGAACTGCTTCTCCCTGGGCTTGAAGTTGTCCTCCCTGCATGGTAATGCCAGGCATTTTACGGATCAAATCTTCCGCCTGTGCATTTTCCATGGTTTTGAAAGCGTTCGCATTAAAGGAAGTAGTATCTCCTCGCTGCTCGCCAACAGGCACCTGACCTTCGATGAGTACTTCTCCCAGTTCTTTGGTGTCTTCTTTTAAAACGAATGTTCCCAAATCATTCGGGTCACGAAGGCTATGAATTTTTGTAATCGTTTGGTATCCAATAAAGGTGATTTCAATTTTCACCTGGGGGATATCCTGACGTACAATTTCAAATTTTCCTTGCCCGTCCGTAACGGTGCCTCGAAGTAAGGAATCTGCCAAAGTCTTGATTTGGACATTGGCACCAACCATGGGTTTATTGATGGTTCCATCCAGAACGATACCGGTAAGTTTCCGCTCAGGACGTTCCCCGCTTTGGTTTCGTTGCGCTAAAACAGGTTGCGCTGCTAATAAGCTGAAAACCAATAAAAAGAGTACTGAATAATTTTTCATAGAATACAAAGTTCTATACTTTGACTCATTGCCAAAGCGGAAGGTTTAATTCAGTTTTCCTAAAAAATAAGAAAGGATAAATCAGAGGATAAGTGGCAAATATTTAGTTTGATTTTCAGCTCAAATTTTACTCATGATTTCTTGGTACGAAATCCCAAAATGGCTGTTATCATAAACTACTTGGCCGTTTTTTACCAAGATTACTTGGGGAGATTGATGGGGAATACCAAACAACATCGCTACTTGATTGGATAGGTCGCGGTACGAAATCAGATCCAAAAAATAGGGGGTTACTTTTTCCTCATCGCTTGGCTGCCAATTCCGAGAAAGCCGGTCTAGAGACATACTGCTAATCGAGCAGCGGGTACTATGCTTGAAAAGTAAAACGGGGCGATCAAAACTTTGCCGTTTTATTTCTTCCAATTGCTCAACTTGGGTCAGTTTTTGCCAATTCATTCGTTATCATCTTAATTTGAGCCAAAGCAAATCATTTAGCCAAGAACTCATTCATGGATTCTTCAAACGCAACTCCTTTGCAAAAATACACGCTTTACTTAATAAGTTCCCTGTTTTTGTTTTATTCCTGCAAAAGTTTGGATATCACCAATCCTGGGCCAAGTACCCCGATTCCACCGGCACGTTCGGAAGTAAATGTTTCAACTCAAATGCCACGGAATACCCTGGATCGATTGATCAATTCTCAGGTACCTCAAACCTTGCTTCAGGAAGATCAAATGGAATTGGGAAATAGCTTAGAAGGTAATCTCGAAATCCGAAGAACCGGAAAAATCACTTGGACTTCTTTGGATGATGAACGTCTCCAGCTAAACATTCCGCTAGAAATTCAAGGGGAGTTTGGTTTGAAACAAGGTGGCCTTGGCAATCTCTTTCGAAAAAAAGTCCCCATTGACCGACAAATCACTCCAACCTTTTTGATTAATCCTGAAGTGAAAGAAAATTGGTCGCTTTACCTTGATGATTTTCAACTTGTAGACCTTGGCGGTGATATGAAAATCGAAGTATTGGGAATGGGTGTGGACCTCTCCGGAACTTTGGAAAATCAAATCAATCAATGGGCTTCCCGAAATTTAGGACCTGATCAGGAGTTGCTTCCTATAAAACCTTGGGTCAATCTCTTATGGGAACAAGTAGGAAAGCCCTTTTCGGTAAATTGGGAAGGACAAACACTTGCTTTTTCCATCCGACCGGAGCAAGTCAACTTTGAGGAATATTTTACGGAAGACCATCAACTAGGCCTGCGATTAGGTTTAACCGGCATGATTCAAAATCATCCAGCCGATGCCATCCCTTCCCGTGCATTCCCCCTTCCTGATCTGAGTCCAAACTCCTCGGATGAGAACCTCCTTCAAGCGAAACTTCCATTGGGAATTGATTATGCAACCATAGATCAGGAACTGGAGAGTTTTCTCGCAAATAAATTGGTTCGAATTGATCGGAAAACAGTCATGGAATTATCGAATTTCCGGACAGGGGGATTTGGTGATTTATTGAAAATTCAAACTGATTTTAAGGCTACAAGAACCAATGGAGAAGAGATCGAAGGTGAACTCTTTGTGGTAGGAAAACCAGAATTCGATCCGGAAAACCAAACACTTCAGGTAAGAAATCTCAATTTTAAATTGATCAGTGATAACACAAAAGCGAAGTGGGCTGTCGCTTTGAAAAAGCGAAAAATCATTCGGAGGATTGAAAAAGAAACCGTCTTCCCCTTAACAGAATTATTGGAGGAAACCTCAACATCCTTTTCAGACCGATTGGGGCTTCAAACACCTTTAGCAGGGATCGAAGTCCATGATTTAAAAATCTATCCCGAGGCTTTTTATCCCACCTCTTCTCAATTGGTAATTTACATGCAGGCCATCGGGGAAATTGGAATAACCTGGAAATAATTACCGAAAAAGATGCTCATAGGTGGTAATGCCTTTTCGCTCCGCCAATTTCAGCAATTTTAAAAATAGCTGGGCGGTCAAGAACGCATCCCCACCTGCTGTATGCCGATCGTCAGGTGTAATTTGATAGCGATCACACAAGGCATCCAAACTATAATCCCGCATGGGGATCCCCTGCCAATTCACGTGCGGACCATGCTCCAGTCGTACCGCCAATTCCAAAGTATCGATCGTTCGATTGGAAAAATTCTTCAAGCCAAAGTCAAGGCAAAGCTTTTGAAGCATTTCCAAGTCAAATTTCAGGTGATGACCTACTAAAATGGCAGAACCAAAATAGGCCAATAAGTTTTGAGAAAATTCTTCGGCCTTCAATTGATTTTCCCGCTCTAACAATCCATGGATCTCAGCAGAATGTGTAGCTTCCTTTGGGGACTCGGGATACCATTCCTGCGCTGTCTCGATCCGAATCTTTAGTCCTTGAATTTTGATTCCCCCAAAGGAAATCACAAAATCATTCTTCGGATCCAAACCCGTCGTCTCTGTGTCCAAAACCACAAATTCCAATTGGGAAATTCTTCGGATTCCCGGAATGGGTTTTTCAAACAGGCGAAGGTATTCCTCCACAAAATCCTGCTTCTTGGTTTGGGATCGAAAGGGCCACCAACTCATGATCGAAAGTAATCCAATTGAAAACGAACCTGAACAATTTCCTGAAGCTCCTGGATGGGAGAAAAAGAGTTCTTCAGGAGATTGCGCTGGATTTTACCCAATTTTTCGGGAGCTATAAATCGCCCACTGTTCCGCTCTTGCAAGCCCTCCAAGGCTCGCATCCGCATCAAAATCTCATAGGCTTTTGCAGCTTGAATGAACAAATCTCGATAGTTTGGTTCTAGCTCAGAAAGTTTCTCAAAACGTTTAAAAGTATTGTTAATTCCCGGGATCCCATGATACAAAATCAGCAAGCGGGCAAGGTCGGTTAAAGGCAACATCGCCCGGGCCTTAATATCAAATTGATCCCGATGTTCACCCGATTTTTCGACTAGAAAATTCCTAAAAAAGCCCAAAGGTGGTGGGTTCTGCAGGGCATTTTGAGCTAAGAAATTGAGGAAAATAGGCTTCTTCTTGATTTCATCAAAAATATGACTGGTAAGTTCATCCCCTAAAGATCGGGTACCTGCCACTACCCGAAAATCAAAAAAGATAGAAGATTTCATTAGTGCCTCGGGGCTCGGATGAAGAATCCATTCGGAAAATTGGGCTTTCCAAGAAGAAATAGGCAATACCCATTTCGAGTTGGAAGCCATAATCTCTCCCGGACAGGAGGCAAATCCGCAAGCTAGAAGCGTTTCAACCACATAGGTTCCCAACTCCTGAAAATAGGCTCTGGCTTTCTCCTGCAGGGATTCGGGAACCTCTCCATAAACTAAGGCATTGTCTTGATCTGTTCGAAGCAACTGCTCTTCTCTCCCTTCGGATCCCATGGAAAGGAAAGCAAAGGGAATGGATCCTACCTCCGGAAACTTGGGAATTAGCAACTTCTTTCCTTCCTCAATCGCCCGTTGAATAATCACATCATTTATCTCAGTCATGACAGCGGCCACAAAATCCATAGCAACCTCATTCTCTAAGTAATACCGAAGCATCTCTTCAGCCCGATCCCGGATTTGCCCCATCTCCTCATTACTTCTCGCATTGATAAGGGCATGAATGATTACAGCAGGGGAATTTCCCATGGAAAGGAGGACATCATGGTCTGAAAGAATCCCGCAAACAGGACTTTGGTCGGTCCCATCCTCAGTCAATACCAAATGATGCAGTCGATTCTTGATCATACTGAGGTATAACTCCGCAAAGTCGCTCTCAGGTTTTTTGGTAATGACAGGAGAGGACATGATTTCCGAGACCGGTAAACTTGTTGAAAGACCTTTGGCCAAAACCTTACTCCGTAAATCCTTGTCTGTTAGAATGCCAATTGGAAACTTAGACTCATCACAGATCACAATGCTGCTAACTTGTTGTTGATCCATCCAATAGGCTGCTTCTTGAACTGAATCAGAAGGCTTACAAGTGAGGACATTTTTTGAAATTTGGATGGTACTTTGCCCAGAAAAAATCAACAGGGAATGATCTTGTTCTTTTCTGCCAAAAACTTCCCTTGCCTTTTGTCCCTGACCTAAATCTGTACGAAAAACCACCTGTCCTGCGGCAAATCCCGCAGCGAAATACAGGGAAACCTTGGGGTTTTTCTCAAGTAGCTTTTCAAACTCCTCTACAGGTACTGCATAAATCAGGGAGTTTTCACCTGCCAATGCATCCAATACATAGGGTCTTTTTCCCAGCAAAGCCAATACTCCAAAAAGGTCACCCACATCACAGTATTCCCGGATTTGTCCTTCTTCTTGTAATAAAATTTGTCCTTCCTTGAGAATAAAAAAATGAGGATTGGCGGGCTCTCCTTTCCGAAAAAGGACTTCTCCTTTAGCCAAATAACTGATCTCAACCGATTGGGCAATCCTCAACAGGTCCCCTTCTTCCAAAAAGGAAAAAGGAGGGTGTCTCCGAAGGAACTCTGCCACGCGATTGATAATGACATTACTCATTAGAAAAGGATAGAGGATATTTTGGGGTTTTTTCTGCCAAACTGGCAATAATTTATTTGGTTAACTTTTTGTACTTGACCTTCTTCAAATTATTTAAATGAAATCATTTTCCCAATTCATCAGACCAATTAGAAGGCTCCTATGGGCCTTGATTGTGGCCTTTATGGTTGGGGTTCATAATTTTTACAAGCAGGAAATGGACTCACCTGATTCGATTGTTTCTTCCATTGAGCTTGAGGCAGAGGAGGAAGATTCCTCTCCCAAAGACTAAAAAAGGAGCCAAAAACCAGCTCCTTAATGTTCTATTTCCTTCCCTGAATAATCTGATTGACTACTTCCGGATCGAGCAAAGTACTGGTATCTCCCATGTTTTCGGTGATTCCTTCGGCTACTTTTCGAAGGATTCTTCGCATGATCTTTCCAGATCGGGTTTTCGGTAATCCTGGTACAATCTGAATTTTATCCGGCTTGGCAATTGGGCCTATAATTTTGGAAACCGTATCCTTGATTTCATTGACCAAGTTTTCCTCCGTACGATTTTTCATGTCACAAATCACGTAGGCATAAATTCCTTGGCCCTTGACTTCATGAGGATATCCTACCACCGCAGATTCAATGACAAGCGGATGCTCGTTGATGGCATTTTCCACTTCTGCCGTACCCATTCGATGGCCGGAGACATTGATCACATCATCTACTCGACCCAAGATTCGATAGTATCCGTCGTGATCCCGCTTCACCCCATCTCCTGTAAAATACATCCCCTTATAGGTAGAGAAATAGGTTTTTTGACAACGTTCATGATCTCCATAAGTCGTACGAATCATGGATGGCCATGGGAATTTGATACACAGATTTCCTTCCACTCCATTTCCTGTCAATTCTTTTCCATCCGCATCCACAATACAAAGCTGAATTCCCGGCAAAGGAAGGGTTGCATAGGCGGGTTTGGTTGGGGTGATGCCAGCAAGTGGGGAAACCATGATACCGCCTGTTTCTGTCTGCCACCAGGTATCTACAATGGGGCATTTGCCATGGCCGATATGGGTATGATACCAATGCCAGGCCTCTTCGTTGATGGGCTCACCAACAGAACCCAATACTTTTAAAGAGCTTAGATCATGCCCTTCAACTGGTTCGGTTCCAAAAGCCTGTAGAGCTCTGATAGCAGTTGGCGCAGTGTAGAACTGATTTACTTTGTGTTTTTCTACAATTTCCCAGAATCTACCCGGATTTGGATAAGTTGGCACCCCTTCAAACATTACCGTAGTTGCTCCTGCAAGCAAGGGACCATACACGATGTAAGAGTGGCCTGTAATCCATCCAATATCTGCCGTACACCAATAAACGTCCCCGGGAGAGTATTGGAAAACATTTTCAAAGGAATACTTTGTGTACACCATGTAGCCTCCTGTAGTATGAACAACCCCTTTCGGCTTGCCTGTGGAGCCAGAAGTATATAGAATAAACAGCATGTCTTCGGAGTCCATAACCTCTGCTTGATTTTTGGAAGATTGTCCTTCCACCAATTCATGCCACCAATAATCCCGTCCAACCTTCATACTGACTTCTTGGCCTGTCCGCTTGTAAACAATGACTGTTTCCACAGAAGCTTTTTCCAAGGATTCATCAACCACTGCCTTGACCGGGATCTTTTTATTCCCTCGGAAATTACCATCTGATGTTAGAACTGCCTTGGCTTTGCAATCCTGAATTCGATCTGCCAAAGCGGAAGCACTGAATCCCGCAAAAACTACTGAATGGATCGCCCCTATGCGAGCACAAGCCAACATGGCCACGGCTGCTTCCGGCACCATAGGCATGTAAATAATGACTCGGTCACCTTTTTGAATTCCTCTTGATTTCAGGACATTGGCAAATCGACACACTTCCTCATACAGTTCGCGATAGGTCAGTGTACGAGTGGCTTCATCGGGTTCATTGGGCTCCCAAATGATGGCAGGTTGATCGGCATGGGTAAAAAGTTGCCGCTCGAAAATATTTTCAGTAATATTTAATTTCCCGTTTGCAAACCACTTGACATCCGGTTTTTCAAAATTCCAGTCCAAGACCTTAGACCATCTTTTCCTCCAAAAAAAGGAATCTGCAATCCGAGCCCAAAATTCCTCCGGTTGGCTTACACTTTTTTGGTATTCATATAAATAACCGCTCAGGGTATGTAATCGGTCGCTCATGGTTCAGTAGGTTTATTGTTTTTAGAAAATAGAAATTCAATTAGTGATCAATCGCCTTCCCCGCACCTCGGGGAATTCGAATTTCCTCCACCATCTCCTGAATGGAGGCGGGCGGTGCCGGAGTAAAACGGGATACCAAAACGCAGACGATGAAATTTAAAATCATCCCGATGGATCCGATTCCCTCCGGAGATACCCCAAACCACCAATATTCAGCGGTATTTTGTTCGGGGCTGATAAATTTGAAATAGGTGATATAACCCAGTGTAAAGACCAGGCCAACCAGCATTCCGAATATTGCGCCTTCTTTATTGATTCGAGTAGAAAATATACCCAATAGGATGACAGGAAAAAAGGATGCAGCCGCTAATCCAAAGGCAAAAGCTACAACCTGGGCCACAAACCCGGGAGGATTAACACCAAAATAACCTGCCAAAATCACCGCTCCCGCAGCGGCAATTCGGGCGATCCGCAATTCCTTCTTTTCCGAAATCTCGGGACGGAAGGTTTTGAAAAGATCCCGTGAAACAGAAGTTGAAATAACCAAAAGCAATCCAGCTGCTGTAGATAAGGCTGCTGCCATCGCACCCGCAGCAACAAGTCCAACCACCCAATTGGGAAGCTCGGCGATCTCAGGGCTGGCCAATACCATGATGTCCTTGTCTATTTGCAATTCATTCGTATTAGGATCGGCAAGGTACTGAACCACCCCATCCCCATTCTTATCTTCCACTTGAATCAGATTGGTCTTTTGCCAAGTTTGCACCCAAGTAGGTAATTCGGAAATCGGCTTTTCAGAGGTACTATTGATGGCATTATAAATACCGAATGCTGCCACCGCCGGTGCCGTGGTGTATAAGATGGCAATGAAAACCAAGGCATATCCTGCCGAAAGACGGGCATCCTTTACTCGCGGAACCGTAAAAAAGCGAACAATCACATGGGGTAAACCTGCCGTTCCAACCATCAAGGCCAAAGTAATCATGAACATATCGGTCATACTTTTTCTACCATCCGTGTAGGCTGCAAAACCCAGATCATCGAGTACTCCGTCCAATTTATCGAGGAGAGAAACACCTGCTTCCACTTCTCCTCCGAAACCCAATTGGGGGATTGGATTCCCGGTCAACTGCATGGAAATGAAAATCGCAGGAACCATATATGCAAAAATCAATACACAATATTGCGCTACTTGCGTGTAGGTGATTCCTTTCATTCCTCCTAATACTGCATAAAAAAACACGATAATCATCCCTATGACCACGCCCCATTCAATTGGAACTTCCAAGTAGCGGGAAAAGACAATTCCAACTCCCCGCATCTGCCCAGCCACATAAACAAAGGAGATAAATAGGGCACAAATCACGGCCACGACTCGGGCTGTATTGGAATAATAGCGATCCCCTACAAAATCAGGGACTGTGAATTTTCCAAATTTTCGAAGATAAGGAGCCAATAGGAGTGCCAAGAGTACATAGCCCCCCGTCCAGCCCATCAAGTACACGGAGCCATCATATCCTGCAAAAGCGATCAAACCCGCCATTGAAATAAAGGAAGCGGCCGACATCCAGTCTGCTGCTGTAGCCATCCCATTGGCAAGAGGAGAAACCCCACCTCCTGCAACGTAAAATTCCTTGGTAGAGCCTGCCCGGGACCAAATCGCTATCCCAATGTAAAGAGCGAAGGTCAGGCCTACTAATAAATATGTCCAAGTTAAAATCTCCATCATTTTTAGGGCTTATTCCTCATCTACATCAAATTTCCGATCGAGACGATTCATCCAATACACATAGGCAAAAATCAGCAGCACAAAAACATAGATCGATCCCTGCTGCGCAAACCAAAAGCCCAATTTAAATCCTCCCAAAGGAATGGTATTGAGCTCCTCCACCCAAAGAATTCCGAATCCAAAAGAGACCAAAAACCATATCAGTAGTAGGACTACCAAGGTTTGTAAATTCTTTTTCCAGTAAACTTTTGTTTTATGTTTTGGGTCTAATGGCATAGCTTTTTTGGCCGGAAGCCAGTTTTGTCCCTATAAAGTAGCAGGTACTTCTAGGGATTTCCAACCCCTTTTCTATAAAAATTTGAAATTTTGAGAGGACTTTTTAAAAAAAATAAGTTTTCCGCTGTCTAGATCAAAAACTCTGAAATAATCGCCAATCCAGCAGCTAAAAAACTCACCAAAAGCTTGTTGAGCTGTAATTTGTGATGAGGGCTACTTTCAAAAAAGATCGTGGTTGAAATATGAAGGAAGCCTCCCGAAACTAGCCCAAAAAGCACCCCGATCCATTGCTTTTCCAATAGGCCACTTTGGAAAATATAAGTACTGGAAAGCATTCCTAAAGGAGAGGCCAAGGCAAAGACAATCAGCAATACGAGGGTCCATCGCTTTGTCAACACTTGGGAAAGTACCGCCGCCAAAGCAAAAGCCGCTGGCCCTTTGTGCAGGATAATTCCAAGAAGTAAGGTATTTTCATTATGAACATGCCCACCGGATTCACCCATCAGCGAACCATGAGAAAGGAGCGTTCCTTCCAAGAATGCATGAATGAAAAGCCCCAACATGATGGTCAACACCCCTTTTGACTTGGGCCCATGCGGAAGGTGAATGTGTCCATGCTCAATCCCACTGGACAAAAACTCAAGTAACTGCTGAAGCAAAAAACCGATCAGGATATATAAACCCATCTTGGCACTGTCAAAATCACTCTCAAAAAGCTCCGGAATGATGTGCAAAATCGTGATCGAAAACAGATAAGATCCTGCAAAAACCAAGAAAAGCTTAAAATACTTTTCCTTAAAAGCTGGCGCAAAAAACACCAATGAACCTGCTAAAAGGACTGTGAAAAAAAGAAGAATGAAATTTATGACCATGCTGTGACAGGACCCTTAAGAAATAGGTCTTGCTTGTAAACCGCCACAAAGGTAAGAAAATTCAATAATGTTGCATTTATTTACCTGTCATTGGAAAAGGTAACGCTTTTATTCCGTCATAAAGGACAAGAAAGGTTTCAAACTTTCACTCACAAAGCTTTGATAGGACCCATCTTCACCACTGTAAATCAAAAACACTTCTATCTCTTCCAGTTTTTCATCAAGCGCAATGGCCTTTTCCAATCCCATGACCATCATAGCAGTGGCAAAGGCATCTGCGGTCATACAATCGGGAGCCAGGACAGTAGCCGAAAGAAGATTATGTCTTACGGGAAATCCAGTTTTTGGATCGATGGTGTGGGATATTTTCATTGAATCACGCACATAAAAATTGCGGTAATTCCCGGAGGTAGCCATGGCTTTATTATCGAGCGCAATAATGGAATAAAGATCGGAGGAAGACGCATTCTCTTCAGGACGATTAACGCCTATTTTCCAAATCTCTCCTTTATCATTCACCCCTCTAGCCACCAACTCGCCACCAATTTCTACCAGGTAGTTTTCAATTCCTTTTGAGGCCAATAATGCTGCTACTACGTCTACACCTTGCCCTTTGGCAATGGCTGAAAAGTCAAGGTAAATGCCATTTACAGATTTTCGAACTTCAGTATCATCAAACCGAAGCTTGTCAAAACCAACCTTGGAAAGCAAATTTTGGATATCCACCGAGTCTTTCAACTCCGGCCCGCCTGGTCCAAATCCCCAAACATTCACTAAAGGCCCTACTGTCGGATCAAAAGCACCTTCCGTTTCTTGGTAAACTTCCTTGGAAGCTTCCAAAACCTGCGGAAGGAAGGGCAATTCAAACACCAAGCTATCTTGTTGATTGAAGCGGCTAATCTCTGAATCTGGGATATAGGTAGACAAGCTCTGATTAAAAACAACCAATAAGGAATCTACCTCATTTTTAAAGTTCCGACCCTCCTCATCCAAATAGGTGATTTGATAGGTCGTACCCATGGTTTGTCCAGTGATCGTAATTCTCTGAACTGCGGTCTCCTGCCGGATAGGAAGATCAACTGCCCCTTGGTCACGATTCCGCCAAAGGTAAACGGCTAAGACAAGTAACAACAGGACTAGGGAATAAAGGATGTTTTTTTGTTGGTTGGATCGCATGACTTCCGAAAATAGCTGTTTCAAATTTAGGGCATTTTTTAGGGAAGCATGAATTCATGTCCGGGAAAATCTAATCGTCCACATGGGTAATTTTCTATATTTGTGACAAAGCAAACACATGAGAGAAGACTATCTAAGTGGTGATGAAGAAAGCCTAAGTCCAAAAGACCGGGAATTTGAACGAGCGCTGCGTCCCTTGAATTTTGATGATTTCACAGGGCAAGCCAAAATCGTGGAAAATCTCAAAGTCTTTGTCCTCGCCGCCAAAAAGCGAAGCGAGCCTCTCGATCATGTCTTGCTCCATGGCCCTCCCGGATTGGGGAAAACTACGCTCAGCCACATCATCGCAAATGAGTTGGAGGCAGGTATTAAAATCACTTCGGGACCTGTTTTGGATAAACCTTCAGACCTTGCCGGGCTGCTCACCAATTTAGAAGAGGGAGATGTACTTTTTATCGATGAAATCCACCGGCTTAACCCCATTGTAGAAGAATACCTCTATTCTGCCATGGAGGATTTTCGAATCGATATCATGTTGGATAGTGGTCCCAATGCCCGCTCAGTGCAGATTTCACTCAGCCCCTTTACCCTCATAGGTGCGACCACCCGTTCCGGATTGCTAACTTCTCCGCTTCGGGCACGCTTTGGGATCAATTCTCGATTGGAATATTATGATGCTAAACTATTGACTGATATTGTGAGCCGTTCCGCAGGTATTTTGGATACCCCGATCGAGGAAGTTGCCGCCTTTGAAATCGCCCGAAGAAGTCGAGGAACACCTCGAATTGCCAATATGCTCTTGCGAAGAACCCGGGATTTTGCGGAAGTAAAAGGAAATGGAAAAATCACCTTGGATATCGCCAAGATTGCACTGAATGCACTCGACGTTGATGAGCACGGGCTGGATGAAATGGATAACCGCATCTTGCTGACCATTATCGAAAAGTTTAAAGGCGGACCTGTCGGACTAGGAACTATTGCAACGGCTTGTGGAGAAGAAGCCGAAACCATTGAGGAAGTATATGAGCCTTTTCTGATACAGGAAGGCTACATGAAGCGCACTGCCCGCGGAAGGGTAGCTACCGAATTAGCTTATAAACATCTCAAAATCAAACCAAATCCCGGAATGGGAAGCTTATTTGGGGATTAAAGCAAACTCGCCGCTTCGCTATCCAAAAACCAAATCAAATTCCCGCTTTCAGGATTTACCAAACTGGCTGGATAGGCTTTGGCGCTCAGCTGGTTTTGAAGGATTTCCTGCACTTTCTCAGCCTTTCCCTTTCCGGTTACCAAAAAAGCTACCGCTTGGGCATGGTTGATAATTCGGCCAGTCAGAGAAACCCGAATCTGTCCCGACACCGGATGGGCAACTGCCACACAAGAAGTCGGAGCATCCCATTTTGCAATGGAATCGGGAAAAATGGAAGCCGTATGGCCATCATCGCCCATTCCTAAAATCACCAGGTCAAACTGAGGCAAGCCATCCACAGAAGGCAAGTTTTCCGCCAACACATTCCCGTAGCGGATCGCTTCTTCCTCAGGTTTATTCTCCCCAAGGATTCGAAAAATATTCCCCGAAGGAATATCAATTTTGGATAGCAAGTGGTCTTGGGTCATTTTAAAATTGCTCTCAGTGTCAGTGGGTGGAACACAGCGTTCATCCCCCCAATAAAAATTGACCTTTTTCCAGTCGATTTTATCGCCGAAATGTGCAGCTAACTCATCAAAAACAATCTTGGGCGTACTCCCTCCGGAGAGTGCAATATTCACTTTAGCTTTGGCGGCAATCAAGTCTACCAAATACTCACAAAAGGCATGGGCTACGGCCTCCTTAGATTCAAAAATTCGGGTTTCCATCAGTTGATATTTTTCTATTAGCAAAGAATGCAGAATCCTGTCTCATCAGTCAAATGATTTCCCGGATTTCTCCAACCAAAACTATCTTCGATCATCTCGTCAGAATTGCGTGGGCCCCAGGTACCTACAGAATAGCCGTAAGTGTTGACGGCAGGATTATTTTCCCAGCATTTCAAAATCGGATCTACGAATCGCCAGGCTGCCTCCACTTCATCCGCCCGGGCATAAAGCGTGGTGTCCCCTTGCATCGCATCCAAGAGTAAGCGTTCGTAGGCATCCATCACCTGAGCAGATTCGAGATCAGAATAGTAAAATTCCATATTTGCCTGATCCACATGGAAGCCCAACCCTGGAACTTTCACTCCAAATTTGATCAGGATTCCTTCATTTGGCTGGATTCGGATGATGAGTTTATTGTCTTTTCTGTAGGCATCCTGACTTATAAAGACCTCGTGAGGAGGAGTTTTAAAGTGAATGACTGCTTCTGTCACCTTGGTAGGCATGGCTTTGCCGGTTCGTACGTAGAAAGGAACTCCCTTCCATCGCCAGTTGTCCACATAAAATTTAATCGCCGCAAAAGTTTCTGTGGTCGACTCCGGATTGACTCCTTCCTCTTCACGATACCCCTTGTATGTTCTCCCCTCAATTTCAGTGTTCACATATTGTCCGCGAAGGGTGTTTTTGATAATTTCCTCATCCGATTTCATGATTCGGAGAGATTTCAAAGCCTTCACTTTTTCATCCCGAATTTCCTCCGCATCTGCACTGATCGGAGGCTCCATCACGATAAGAGAAACAATCTGAAGCAAGTGACTTTGGAACATATCCCGCAAAGCGCCAGACTTATCATAATAACCTCCACGTTTTTCTACGCCAACGGTCTCCGAATTGGTAATCTCTACATGGTGAATATAACGTCGATTCCAAAGTGGCTCAAAAATGGAATTGGAAAAACGAGTCACGAGGAGATTCTGCACCGTCTCCTTTCCCAAATAATGGTCAATTCGATAGACCTGCTTTTCATCAAAATAATGATGCAGGGTGTCATTGAGTTTTTTCGCAGACTCCAAATCGTAGCCAAAAGGTTTTTCCACAATCAGTCTCCTGAAACCACCATTTTCCTGACTAAGCTGTGCCTCGTTGAGGTTTTTAGCGATAGTCCCATACAAGCTAGGAGGGGTAGAGAGGTAAAAAATATAATTGCCCTCGGTTTGGTACTGTTGATTTAGCTTGTCAATCTTTTGAGCTAGATCCTCATAACTTCTTTCGTAATCACTACCCAAATCATGATAGTGAAATTTTTCTGCAAAGGCCTTAATGAATGCATCTTCCTGCTTCGCAAGGGCTCTTTGCAGGAAATGGCTTTTCCAGATGGATTTATCTCGAAACTCTTTATCGGAAAGATTGCTACGGCTCACCCCAAGCACTGCAAAGGATTCGGGAAGATGTCCTCCTTTGTACAATTCGAAAATAGCTGGAATGAGTTTACGAGTAGTCAGGTCACCGGATGCCCCGAAGATTATCAGCATCTGGTTGGGTATTTTTTTCATCGGGTGCAGACTAGTTTAGGGAAGTGACACATGGATAGCGGATAGAATCAAGGTTTTTTACCAAAATCCAGCAAGACATCAATCAATCGGTTAATTTTGGATCCGTGCACAAAAATAAGTGTATTTGTGAGAATCCGAGGTAGATGGAGGTAAGAGTAGCAAGTATTTTAAAACAGAAAATTGACGAAGATGCAAAACGCACAATATGATTTTGGATTGATCGGCCTAGGTGTTATGGGGCGGAATTTTATTCTGAATGTCGCAGACCATGGTTTTTCGGCTTTTGGCTATGACCTAGACCGGGAAAAAGTGGATGCCCTGAAGGCTGAAGGGGGAGATCTCAAGAAAGTCGATGCCACTCAGGATTTAGCCAATTTTGTACAGGCTCTGCGCAGTCCACGAAAAATCATGTTGCTGGTTCCAGCCGGTAAAATCGTCGATCAAGTCATTGATCAACTGCTTCCTCATCTTGATCAGGGAGACATCATCATCGACGGCGGTAATTCATTTTTCACCGATACAGACCGTCGGGATGCTTACTTGAGCGAAAAAGGAATCCATTTCTTCGGGTCAGGCGTATCCGGAGGAGCCAAAGGGGCCCGGCGTGGGCCGAGTATCATGCCGGGTGGAAACCGTGAGGCCTATGAGCATGTGCGCCCCATCTTCGAAGCAGTCTCTGCCAAGTATCAAGGCGAACCTTGCGTCGCTTACCTGGGTCCCAAGTCTGCGGGTAACTATGTGAAAATGGTGCACAATGGCATCGAATACGCCATGATGCAATTGACCTCTGAAGTCTATGACCTGTTGCACCGTGCAGGAGGACTAAGCAATGATGAACTCCATCAAGTATTTGATTCCTGGAACAAAGGACGATTGCAATCCTTTTTGGTGGAAATCACAGCGGAGATTTTCCTCAAGGAAGATGACTTGGGAACAGGGCGTTTGGTGGATGTCATTCTTGATAAAGCCAAGCAAAAAGGTACCGGAAAATGGACCTCTCAAAATGCTATGGACTTGGGTATTCCTGTGCCTACCATCGATATGGCTGTGAGCATGCGGGAAATTTCTGCCTTGAAGGCCGATCGGGAAAAAGCAGATGCTCTCTATACTCGTCCGGAATTACCAGGCTTGGAGAAAGCAGAACTGATCGCTTCCTGTGAAGAGGCTCTGTATTTTGCTTTTATAATTTCTTACACCCAAGGCTTGCATCAATTAGCGGCGGCCTCCCAAGAATATGGCTACGAACTGAACCTATCCCAAATCGCTAAAATTTGGCGGGCGGGATGCATTATTCGGGCCGGTTTGTTGGCAGATATTGCAGAAGCTTTTGAAGAAAACTCGAGACTGGAAAACCTGCTTTTGGCTCCAGCCTTTGTGGAAAAGGTTCAGAAAACCCTTCCTGCCGTTCGTAAAACGGCCATTCAGGCACTTGAAAGGGGTATTGCCATGCCGGGCTTGATGACAGCCATCAGTTACTTCGACGCTTTCACGAGCGGGCGTCTGCCACTGAATCTAATCCAAGCCCAGCGGGACCACTTCGGTTCCCATACCTACGAACGTACCGACCGGGAAGGAATATTTCATACCGAGTGGTAAGTCGAAAAAGCAAGAAATCAGAAAAGCTTCAAGGGAAACCTTGGAGCTTT
The DNA here is from genome assembly GCF_013373065.1 of Algoriphagus sp. Lineage (GTDB taxonomy): Bacteria > Bacteroidota > Bacteroidia > Cytophagales > Cyclobacteriaceae > Algoriphagus. The sequence continues at coordinate 87 of NZ_JABXIN010000018.1, read as the reverse complement.
TTTGTTTGGACGGGTTTATAAAAAAAGTTTTTAAGTGCCTGATTATGAATAATTCCCTAAATTGTTTCACGTTCAATTTTTATTCGG
>NZ_JABXIN010000023.1 GCF_013373065.1 Algoriphagus sp. | reverse complement strand
CCCAACCTTGGCAAGGTTGTGCTCTACCAACTGAGCTACTCTCGCTTATTTCATTCTCGATTCGTCCAATCGAGCCGTTTGTGGATGCAAAGGTACGGCTACTTGGGATTTTTACAATATTTCAATCAGGAATTTTTTCCAATTTTTCTCCTGGATCAAAATAGAAGTTCTAAAAATCGTAAGAAGCCACGATTTTAACCATCTCTCCCATATTTTTTGCACCCAATTTTCGAAGAATATTCTTTCGGTGAGTAGCAACTGTGTTTGCAGAAATATTCAATTGGTCAGCGATCATTTTGGAAGAGTTGCCATCCAAAATCAACTTGATAATTTCTTTTTCTTTTTTGGTCAGCTTGATTTCCTTATTGCTAGGAGAGTCTTTTGTGACTAGAACCCTGGTACCATCATCCTGAATGTAAGAATAAGTCCAATCGTAGGATTTCAGTTTTGGAGGAGTCTGCATTTGAAAAATTATATGCAAATCCATCGCAAAATTACCCGCTTCGTCAATTAAATAAGGACGGACTTTTGCCATCACCCATTTAATTTCCTGGGTTGTGCGATGCACCCATCGAGTGATATAGGAAAACTCAAAAGTGTGGCGTTCCTTTAAAGAAAGCTGATGAAAATTTTCAAAAACAATCTTTTGAAACTTGAACATCTCCTCCCGATCTTCCGGATGAAGCATGGCAAAGGATGCTTCCATGCCCTTTTTTCGAAAAATTGATTCGGGATAGCCTGTTATTTTTTCCACCTCACCAGTAAAAAAAGCCAAATTCAAATTACGATAATCAAAACAGGCTATTACCAAGCCTTCCCGTAAACCAATACTCTGACTGAGGGTTTCAAGGTTATCAATGAGCATCCGTTCGTTGGGGTGAGTTTCAAACTCCTGCTCTGCCCATTTTTGAAAAAATTTTGTGTATTTATCCTGTTTTTTAAGGTCCTTTAATAATACCTTATCCATAATGCATCTGGGAATTACATTTGAATCAATATATGAATTATCTACAAAATTAATCGAGTTTCTTTTTTACTTCATGAAGTTTTAAAAGTGCCTCGATTGGAGAAATCGTATTGATGTCAATTTGGTCTAAAAGCTCCTTCGCTTCTTTAAATTTAGGATCCATTTCAAAGAGACTTAATTGATAATTGTTTTTTGGAACGGACTTCAATTGATCCTTTCCTTTTTGCAAGTCTTTGTCCTTTTCCAAGTGACTCATAATCTCAGAAGCCCGTAAAACAATAGGGTTCGGCATTCCAGCCATTTGTGCTACATGAATACCAAAACTGTGTTCACTACCTCCTGGTTTTAATTTCCGCATGAAAATGACTTTGTTGCCTACTTCCTTAACTGAAACATTAAAGTTTTTTATTCTCGGAAAATCCTCTGTCAGTTGATTGAGTTCATGATAGTGGGTAGCAAATAGGGTTTTTGCCTTGAATGTTGGATGATTGTGCAAATATTCGACAATGGACCAAGCAATTGATATCCCATCATAGGTAGAGGTACCTCTTCCGATTTCGTCCATCAACACCAAACTTCGGTCGGAAAGGTTGTTCAAGATACTTGCCGTCTCGGTCATTTCCACCATAAAGGTAGATTCGCCTTTTGACAAATTATCTGATGCACCGACACGGGTGAAGACCTTGTCAATAATTCCAATTCGTGCGAAAGAGGCCGGCACAAAACTTCCCATTTGCGCCATCAGCACAATCAAAGCAGTCTGTCTGAGCAATGCAGATTTACCTGCCATATTGGGCCCGGTAATTATTAAGATTTGCTGGCTTTCATGGTCCAAATAAATATCATTGGGAACATAGTCTTCGCCAGGGGGTAGTTGCTTTTCGATGACAGGGTGTCGTCCATCTTTGATTTCTAAGCTATCCGTTTCAGCAATCTTTGGTTTGACATAGTGATTGGATAATGCCACTTGTGCAAAAGAGAGCAATGCGTCCAAGGTTCCGATCACACGGGCATTTTGCTGGATTTGAGTTACATACTGGGCAGCCTCCTCCACTAAAGCGGCAAAGAATTTTTGCTCCAGAGCAACCATGCGCTCTTCTGCATTCAGGATTTTTTCCTCATACTCCTTGAGTTCGGGGGTAATGTAGCGCTCAGCATTGACTAAGGTCTGCTTTCGAATCCATTCTTGGGGAACCTTGTCCTTATGTGCATGTGTGACCTCCAAATAATAGCCAAAGACTTTGTTGTAGGCTATTTTCAAGGAAGAAATTCCTGTTTTTTGAACTTCCCGCTGCTGAATTTGTACCAAAAAATCCTTCCCCTTGCTCGCCAAAGAACGATACTCATCCAGTTCTGGATCTACTCCATCCTTGATTACGCCTCCTTGATGCACGAGCATGGGAGCGTCTTCTTGAAGTTCACGATCGATTTTTTCCAGAAGAAATTCACAGGAGTGAATCTGATCTGCTAAGCGCTTCAAGGTCGGGTTATTCTGTTGCTTCAGGAGATCCTTGATAGGCAAAGAGGCTTTCAAGGCGCGCTTGATTTGATTCATTTCCCTCGGATTGGCCCTGCCAACCACAACCTTCGAAATCAAGCGCTCCAAGTCTCCAATCAATCGGAGGTGAGAAAGCATCTCATCAATCAGAAAGGAATTTTGGAAGAAAAAATCGACAACGTTTTGTCGTTCTTCAATAGGTCCCTTTTCCTTTAAAGGCAAGACCATCCATTTTTTCATCATCCGCGAGCCCATGGGGGTGACGGTCTGATCTAATATTTGAATAAGTGGTACGCCACCTTCGTGCTGAGGAAATACCAATTCCAAGTTTCGGATGGTAAACTTATCTAACCAGACATATTTTTCTTCTGCTATTCGGGAAATCGCTGAAATATGCTGAATTTCTTTATGCTCAGTTTCCTCCAAATAATAAAGAATCCCACCAGCAGCGACTGTTCCCATTTCCAAGTCTTCTACACCAAAACCCTTCAAACTAGCCGTTCCGAAATGATTTTTTAGTTTTTCATAAGCAAAATCATACTGGAAAACCCAATCCTCGCAATGAAACGTGATAAAGTCATTTTTAATCAATTCGGAAGCCTGCTGCTTGGCTGCCTTCGAATAAATGATTTCTGAGGGAGCAAAGCTTTGTAGTAATTTTTCAAGATAAGCCGGACTTCCTTCCGCACACATAAACTCACCCGTGGAAACATCAAGGAAGGCTATTCCATGCTTATCCTTTCCAAAATAGATGGATGCTAGATAATTATTTTTACGAGTATCAAGAACTTGGTCGTTGTAAGAAAGTCCGGGAGTCACCAATTCCGTTACCCCGCGCTTAACAATACCTTTGACGGATTTAGGGTCTTCCAATTGGTCACAGATAGCTACTCGGTTTCCTGCCCGAACCAATTTTGGAAGATAGGTGTCTAGCGAATGATGCGGAAAACCTGCTAGTTCTATATGAGAAGCCGCTCCGTTTGCCCGTTTGGTAAGGACGATATCAAGCACCTTGCTGGCAATGATTGCATCTTCCCCAAATGTTTCATAAAAGTCTCCCACTCGAAAAAGCAACAAAGCACCCGGATGTTTCGCTTTAATTGCATTGTATTGCTTCATTAAGGGTGTTTCCTTGCCATCTTTGGACTTACTCATGCCTACTAAATTCTGTTATTTTTGGGGATTGAATAAAAGCTGAAATTAATCCATAAGCAAGGTAGTTCAAAAAAGATGAAGAAATTAAGCATGGATGAACTCGAACGGCTTTCTGTCGAAGAGTTTAAAGAAACCCAAAAGTCTCCTTTATGCTTGGTATTGGATAATGTCCGAAGCCTTAACAATGTAGGATCTGCTTTTCGAACAGGAGACGCTTTTCGAATCGAGAAAATCTACCTTTGCGGGATTACCGGCAAACCACCCCATCGGGATATTCAAAAAACCGCTTTGGGAGCAACGGAATCTGTAGATTGGGAGTATTGCTCCAGTACTTTAGAAGCAATAGAAAAGCTAAAGAAAGAAGGTTTTCAAATTTGCGGACTAGAACAAGTAGACCGATCCATTTTTTTGCATGAATTCCATCCTCAGAAAGAATGTAAATATGCTTTGGTATTCGGAAATGAGGTATTTGGAGTAGAAGAAGAGGTATTAAAAGCCTGTGACCATGTGTTGGAAATCCCTCAATTGGGGACCAAGCACTCACTCAACATAGCCGTAACGATGGGAATCACGCTTTGGGATTTTATGGTAAAGCTTGAGCAGTTCTAGTCTTGCAAAAATCGGTATCAGAAATCAAAAGACCTCCAAAGTAAAATAAGGCTTATTTATTCAATAAAGCAGTTTTTTGAATTTGATAAAATTAAATTTTAAATAGTTTAAAATCCTAAATCGCTTAGTCTTTTGTGGGTTTTAATCATATTAGAACTAGCCTTCGCTACGATCTTTCCAGATTCTTTTCGGATAACGGATTCCCAATGATTCAGGTTTGCTCCGGTTCGAACCAATTTGGCAGAAACTTCTACTTTTTCACCCAATTTAACAGACGAAAGAAAATCAACATTTAAGTTGATCGTCGTCATTAAAAACTCAGACTCCGTAATAAAATTGGCCATTCCAATCACATCATCCATCATCAGCGAAGCAATACCTCCATGAAGGATTTTAGCAGGATTACACATATCGGGACGGATTTCATACGAAACTTTCGCATAGCCTAATTCCACTTCAAGTAGCACACCAGCTAACCAATTACCCGCTCCTGAAGGCCCCTTATCCAGCGTTTTTCCTATTTGTGATTTAAAAAAATCCAAGTTGGAGTTTGATGTCATGGTTCTTTAATTTTCTATGATCCGAAAATAATCTTCAAATGTTGATATGACGGCTTCTTTTTCAGAATCCGTTTGCCAAAGAGGAATTTTTTGATCTGAGACAAGTAGATAGAATTCTGCTTCTTGCTGTACCAAATCATATAGCTTCGTGACTTGCTTCAAATGATCATATTTATTCCCGTTTTCTAATGAAAGAATTTGTTCATTTTGGCCAAGCAATGCCAAGATCGAAAATGGCCAATCCAATAAATGGGGCTCAATGTAGAGATAGCTTTCATCCTTGGGAGTATTCAAAATTAAAACCAAAAATGTGCTGGGAATGTCCGAACTCATTGAAAATCCTTTATGCCTATATAGTACCATACCGGCATCTTTGCGAACTTCCTGTTCATAATTAAGAGCTTTAAGATTCAAGAAAAATAGGCGGGAGGCTGATGTCATCCGAAATGTAGTATCCTCCCCAGAGTTATTCGCTCGATAGGAATCAAAAAAGGAAAGAAATACCACCAAGACCACAGAAGCCAACCCGAAAATCTTCAAAATCTTGATTAACTCAGGGGTAAAAACAGGGTCTTTGGAGGGCATTTAGTCAAAATGTTGGAGTAATTTCTTTCGAGTTTCCATCAATAAAACCCAAGCAGCTTGGATATGTTTTTCTTCCACATCAGTCTGCCCAATAACCCATCGGATGACAAATTTTCCTTCCAATTTCGTATGCGTGAAAAAAACTTTTCCGGTGGAATTCACGGTATTCATCCATTTCTCATTAAAGGCATTCATCTCCTCAAGAGAATGGTCAGTCATATTATGCCTGAAACAAATGGTATTGAAGGGAACCGGTGCTAAGATTTCCAACCCTTCTTCCGATTCTATCCAGCTTTTTGCTTTCTGGGCAAGTTGTATATGATTTCTTAATTTTTGGCGGATTCCATTTAAACCATAGCTTCGAATCACAAACCACAATTTCAAGGCTCGAAATCTTCTACCTAATTGTATTCCCCAATCACGGTAATTATTTACTTCTCGATCAAGTTGCGTTCTCAAATATTCAGGTGTGAGCGAGAAGGTTTTGATTAAGTCTTCTGGGTTTTTCAGGAATAAAACCGTGCAATCAAAATTGGTAAACATCCATTTGTGTGGATTGAATACGTAAGAATCTGCTAGCTCATGCCCTTCAATAAGGTGCTGAAATTCCGGAAGAAGCAAAGCTGTTCCTGCATAGGCAGCATCGATGTGATGCCAAAGACCATAGCGAGTGGTGATTTTGCTGATTTCCCCAATAGGGTCTATTGCTGTACTGGAAGTCGTTCCCAAAGCCGAAACAACGCATAAAGGCGTATATCCCTTTTCGAGATCTTTTTGGATTGCTTCTTCCAGTAAACTGGGAATCATGGCAAATTTTTCATCCACTGGAATGCGGACCAAATTATCTACTCCCAAACCTGCAATACGTACACCTTTGTCAATGGAAGAATGCACATGAGCAGAAGAATATATACGGAAACGTTCTTTTCCATCAAATCCCTCTTCATTTATCTTCCAGGCAGATTTTCGTTCTCGTGCCGACAAAATTGCACTCAAAGTAGCTGTACTAGCTGTGTCATGAATGACCCCTTTCCAAGCAGAGCTGATTCCTTTGGCGTCTCGAAGCCAGTCACAGACACGTTCCTCAAGTTCGGTAGCCGCAGGAGAAGTAAGCCAAGACATGCATTGTGCTCCGAGAGTTGCCATGAGCATTTCGGCCAAAATCGAGGGTTCTGAATTGTTTGCCGGAAAATACCCAAAAAAGGATGGATGTTGCCAATGAGTCATTCCAGGAAGAATGAGTTGTTGGAAATCCTGAAAAATAGCTTCAAAAGACTCAGAATCTTCAGGCGCATCAGTTGGCAGCTGATTATAAATTTCTCTCGGCTTTGTGTTTGGAGTTACAGGATAATTCTCTTTTTGCTCCAAATAATCAGCCATCCAGTCCACCAACTGGTGGGCATATTTTCTAAAATCCTCTTTATCCATGATTTAATTCCTATCGGACGTACGAACCTGCATTGATATCTATGGATGTTCCAGTAGCGTGGTCTGCCAAGCCCGAACAAAGCAAGGTCACCATCGGAGCAATATCTTCTGGTTGCGTTAATTTATTCAAGGCAATGTCATTCAGGGCAAACTCTTCCCCATATTCAGACAAAATCTGATTTGCCATATCAGTCCGGGTAAATCCAGGAGCGATCAAAAAGGCTTTGATTCCTTGCTTCCCATAATGGCGGGCAATAGACCGGGTCAAGCTGACCAAAGCCCCTTTGGAAGCAGCATAGGCTAAATAATCCGTCGTATCTCCTCTAAAAGCAGCTCTTGAAGAAATCGTTACAATTCTTCCTTCACCCTGGTTTTTAGCTTGATCTACAAATTCTTTGCAAAGAATTCCCACCGCTGTCGCATTTACCGCCATAGTTTTATCCCAGATTTCTAGCCATTTTTTGGTAGATAAACTATCCGGAGCAGCAGGGGAAATGCCCGCATTATTCACTAAACCTGTCAGAGGGCCATATTTCTTGACAATTTTTGGGATAAAACCTACTACTTTCTCAGCATCCGCAAGGTTACATCCTTCCAAATACGTTGGGTTTTTTAGTTGCTTTTGCAAGCTTTCAGCTTCTTTCTGGTTGGAATTATAGTGGATAATTACTTCAGCTCCAGATTCAGAAAGTTGTCTCGCAATTGCTCGGCCAATTCCCCGGGAAGCTCCGGTAACCAATATTCGCTGACCTTTTAGAGAAATCTTCATAGTTTTTTAGGCGTTTACCATTTTTCACGAAGTGCTAAGTGCTGGATATGAGCTAAGTGATGCTGGCCATGCCAGGCATACATATGCGTTACTTCCGAAAGTTTTTGCGTTTGCCCACTCCCAGGATGAAAATAAGTTTTGCTAAAATCTTGTTCATCCATATTTTCCATAACCACAGACCATTTGTAGTGTAGGCTCGCCAAAAGTGAGAGAGAAGAAGCAATCTCCAATTGACTATCGGGTAGCATAGCCCAAGCAACCTCATCATAAGGTTTAATGATGGGGTTTTCTTCGGTTAAAGCCAGTTTGAATCGGATAAAAGCATTCATATGGCTATCCGCAAGATGGTGCACGACCTGCCTTACAGTCCAACCACCGGGCCGGTAAGGGGTATCCAGCTGTGAATCAGTTAAATTAGGAACTGCTTTTTGTAGGTTATCTGGAAGTCTTTTGATTTGATCCAAAGCTTCCTGAAGGTCCGGTTGCTCCGGAATGGAAAAGCGACCGATAGGATATTTAAGAAATTCGATGTCAATCATATCATTCAGACTCCGCCACCTGCGGCTATGGTAGCCAAATCTACTGTTTTTGCGCCATTCTTCCATAGAATATTGGCACAAGCAGCAAGTGTAGCACCGGTAGTCAATACATCATCCACCAAAAGAATTCGACGTTGATAAACTGGTTGATTGGGTTGAATTTCGAATACGCCTGAAACGTTATCAATTCGCTCCAATCGCGTTTTGTTGGTTTGGGTATCTGTCCATTTTGATCGCTCTAACACCTTTTCAACAGGTATTTGAAGTACTTCCCCAATCCCTTTGGCAAATGTTTCGGATTGATTGTACCCTCTTCGATGTAACTTTTGTCTGTGGAGTGGAACGGGCACAATCATATCCCAATCTATAGCATAAGGCTGTTTCAATAAGAGCTTTCCAAAAGAATTTCCCAAGAACTGACCGATTTGCGGTTTATTTCGATATTTCAGTTGGTGAAGGAGACTTTGGCTCATCCCCTTACGGGAAAATTTAAGAAAAGAGATGGCTTTTGAAACCGGACAAAGCCCTTGCAACTTTTGGGTAAGCTCGTTGTCCTCTGGTCTCAGATAATAACTGGCCACCGGAAGCCTATTTTTACAAGGTGAACAAAGACAAAATTCCCAATCAAAAAGATTCCTTCCGCAGTAGTGACAATTTTGAGGAAAAATTAAATCTAAAAATTCCTTGAAAAAAGGGAAACGCTTGGTATTAAAACGCTGTTGTTCATGGGTCATACAGGAATGCTGTATATTTGCAGATTATTCAACACTAATAGGTTAATTTAATGGGTTTATTGGAGGAATTCAACGATTACCGAGCCAAAATGAACGAGAAGATTTTGGCAGAGGACAATAAGGTGATCAAACGGTTCTTCAACTTGGACACCAATGCGTACAGTGAAGGTGCCTTGGATGTCAAGAGCAAAGAAATGATCGGTTTGGCCTGTTCCATGGTTTTAAGATGTGATGATTGTATCAAATACCATTTGGAACAATGCTTCAAGTCAGGAGTAAATCGAAAGGAAATATTCGAGGTATTTTCGATCGCTACTTTAATTGGAGGATCTATTGTAATCCCTCATCTCCGGAGAGCTGTAGAATTCTGGGAAGAACTTGAAAATCAATAAGTAAGGTATGTTCAAAAGAGATCTTGATTTAGAAAAAAGATGGGGAAGACTATTGCTCGGACTTGAGGAAGCGATTGGAAAGAAACCCAAAGATCTCAATGGAGTGCTCTTTCTCATTGGTGTTCAGGAACTTGGACAAGGTACCAAGCATTTCTCAAAGGAAGAAAAGCAGGACTTAATGCACATTGCTATCTGCAAAGTCTTAAGTTATGCCGGTTATTATGAACTGGAATATGTAGATCAGGATGGATGGCCTCATTGGAAACTAATTCGTGAACTTCCGCATTTTGATTTATTAGAACAGGAAAAATTACTGAAAATCCAAGTGTTGGAATATTTCGAAAAAGAATACCAACTGGAAATCGAATAGAAATGAAACTTATCTCTTACAATGTAAATGGAATCCGTGCTGCTTTGAATAAAGGTTTTGCAACATGGCTCCAGGAAGAAAACCCAGACATCATTGGTATTCAGGAACTTAAAGCTCATGAAAACCAAGTAGATACTTCCATTTTCAAAGACTTGGGTTATGAATTGTATTGGTTTCCAGCAGAAAAAAAAGGATACTCCGGAGTAGCAATTTTCAGCAAGATTCCTCCAAAAAATGTTGCATATGGGATGGGGTTGGAGAAATATGACCAAGAAGGAAGAATGATTCGTGCAGACTTTGAAAATTTCTCCTTTATTTCTGCCTACTTTCCTTCAGGAACTACTGGTGATATCAGACAGGACTTCAAATATGAATTTCTGGACGATGTCTATGGATACATGCAGGATCTACGACAGGAATTTCCGAATTTAATCCTGAGTGGTGATTACAATATTTGTCATAAACCAATAGACATTCACAACCCTATATCCAACAAGAATTCCAGCGGCTTTTTGCCGGAAGAACGGGCTTGGATGGATAAGTTTACGGAATCTGGATTCATTGATACATTTCGTCATTTCAACCCAGATCCTCATCAATATACCTGGTGGAGTTACCGTGCTAACGCAAGGAATAAAAACTTAGGCTGGCGTATTGATTATCACATGGCAACTCAACCTATGGAAAGCCGTTTGAAAAGTGCAGGTATTTTGCCGGATGTAATCCATTCGGACCATTGTCCGATTAGTTTAGAATTACATGAAAAATAATACTAGTTGTTGCTAAAAGTCAATATTCAAAATGAACTCAATAAAAATTTCTATTCCTTCTTTGATTGAGAATGTAAAAATCATTGAAAGCTTTATAGACAATGCGCGAGAGCGTTTTGAAATCAATGACGATATCTATGGCAACATCATGATTTCAGTGACAGAGTGTATTAGCAATGCTATTGTTCATGGAAATAGGGGGAATAAGGAAAAGTTGGTCCATTTAGAACTAAAAGCAGAAGAAGACAAGCTGCTTTTTGTAATAGAAGATGAAGGAGAGGGGTTTGAATATGAAAACCTTCCAGATCCAACCGCTCCAGAGAATATCGAAAAAATAGGAGGAAGAGGAATTTTTCTCATCAGACATTTAAGTGATGAATTAAAATTCGAAGAGGGTGGAAAAAAAACGGTTTTATCCTTTTACATGGATTAAGCATGGCCATTCATTTCTTTACCGAGGATATTCGCTTCCAACTTCCAAATAAATTAACAAGGAAACGCTGGCTAAAAGAAATCGCAAGTGGGGAAGGATTTAAAATCATTGAATTGAATTACATCTTTTGCTCTGACGAGTATCTCCACCAAATCAATGTCGATTATCTAAACCACGATACCCTTACGGATATTATCACCTTTGACAATTCGGATGAAAAAGGAAAAATAGAAGGCGATATTTTCATTAGCATTGATCGTGTATTCGATAATGCCAAAACACACCATAGCAGTAATGAGGATGAACTAAGTCGAGTAATCAGTCATGGACTACTTCATCTGATGGGATATAAGGACAAGAAAAAAGAAGATGCATCCTTGATGCGATCGAAAGAAAATTTAGCCATTGATTTATTTCATAAAATCAATGTTCCACGTGGAACTGGAAATTAAAAAGAGTAATGTTCCACGTGGAACAGGTAAATAAAACAAAGATGTTTAACCAGTACGATGTAATTGTAGTCGGCGCAGGACATGCAGGTTGTGAGGCAGCTCATGCCGCAGCAAAAATGGGTTCAAAGGTACTTTTGTGTACCATGAATATGAATACCATTGCCCAAATGTCATGCAATCCAGCAATGGGGGGTGTAGCCAAAGGGCAAATAGTGCGAGAAATAGATGCTTTAGGTGGAATGTCTGGAATTATATCAGATAAATCCATGATTCAGTTTCGTATGCTCAACCGCTCTAAAGGACCAGCTATGTGGTCTCCGAGAACGCAAAATGATAGAATGCGCTTTGCAGAGGAATGGAGATTGGCCTTAGAACAAAACCCTAATGTGGATTTCTGGCAAGAAATGGTAACTGGAATTCTTGTCAAAGAAGGAAGAGTAGTGGGTGTTCGCACAGGTATGGGAATAGAAATTCCTGGAAAATCAGTGGTTTTAACCAATGGAACATTCCTCAATGGCATCATTCACATAGGTGAAAAACAATTTGGAGGAGGAAGAACAGGAGAATCTGCATCCAGAGGAATTACAGAACAATTGGTGGAGTTGGGTTTTGAAGCAGGAAGAATGAAGACAGGGACACCACCAAGAGTAGATGGCAGAAGCTTGGATTACAGTAGAATGGAAGTCCAATATGGGGATGAAAACCCAGAGCAATTCAGCTATTCTGACGAAACAAAACCCTTAACGGAACAACGAACCTGCTGGATAACCTATACAAATAAAGAGGTCCATGAGACTTTGGAGACGGGTTTTGACCGATCTCCCATGTTCAATGGAAGAATTCAGGGTTTAGGCCCACGCTATTGTCCTTCGATTGAAGACAAAATAAATCGATTTGCAGAGCGCGAACGACATCAAATTTTTGTAGAGCCAGAAGGCTGGAATACCGTAGAAATCTACGTCAATGGCTTTTCTACTTCCTTGCCTGAAGATGTCCAATACAAGGCTTTAAGGCAAATTCCGGGTTTTGAAAATGCTAAAATGTTTAGACCTGGTTATGCCATCGAATATGACTTCTTTCCACCTACTCAATTAAATCTAACCTTGGAAACTAAATTGGTGGAAAATCTCTATTTCGCTGGTCAAATTAATGGAACAACGGGATATGAAGAAGCCGGTTCACAAGGCCTTATTGCCGGAATTAATGCCAGTTTAAAAGTTCAGGAAAAGGATCCATTTATTCTCAAGCGATCAGAGGCCTACATCGGTGTACTTATCGATGATCTGATCAATAAAGGGACTGAAGAACCCTATCGAATGTTTACTTCAAGAGCGGAATTTCGATTGTTACTTCGACAAGATAATGCAGATATCCGATTGACTGAAAAAGGCTATAACATAGGTTTGGCAGAACAATCGCGTTATGACAAGGTCCTTGAGAAAAAGGAGAATACAGCAAGACTAATAAATGATTTGAAACAGAAAAAGCTAGATCCTATAGAATCGAATGAAGCATTAGAAGCAATAGGAACTGCTCCAATTAAGGAAAAAACAAGTATTGAGAAGATTTTGAAAAGACCTCAAATCGGTATTGAGGAATTAAAACAAATTGATTCAAACCTCAGAACTTACTTGGAGGGATTTGGAAAGGAAGCATTGGAACAAGCTGAAATCCAGATAAAGTACAATAGCTACATAGAAAAGGAAAGGCAAATGGTCGAAAAATTAGCAAACATGGAAGATTATAAAATCCCAGTTAAATTCGATTATCTTACCATTCCAGCACTTTCAGCAGAAGGAAGACAAAAACTTAATAAGATTAGACCTCAGACATTGGGCCAAGCATCTAGGATCAGCGGTGTGTCTCCAGCAGACCTTTCAATTCTCACGGTTTATCTAGGAAGATAAAATGATGGAACGATTGACCAAATGCCCGCTTTGCAAAAGTGGGCATTTTCTTAACTATTCAAGTATAAAAGATTGGGCAGTGACCCAAGAAGATTTCATTTTATGTAAATGCCAGGATTGCCAACTTATTTTTACTAACCCAAGACCTGACGAAAAGCAAATTGGTACATACTACGAGTTTCCAGAATATTATTCCCACCAAGACGAATCAAAAGGTCTCGTCCAGAAAATTTATAATCAAGTTCGAAAGATTAACATATCGAAGAAATACCACTTAATCCATAAACTCAATACTGGAAAAAGCATTTTGGATATTGGGTGCGGAACCGGTGAACTATTGAACTTCTTCAAAGCAAAAGGATGGCAGGTTGTAGGTATTGAACCCAATAAGAAGGCTAGAAGATTAGCAAAGGAAAAATTGGACGATAATGTCTTCAAAAACCTGAAAAAGATCCCTGAAAAAGAACAATATGATGTAATAACCCTTTTTCATGTTCTAGAACATATTCACGGTCTGCGAAAAGCATTAAAAAATATTATAAATCACTTAAAATCAAATGGTTACATAATATTAGCATTGCCAAATCATCAATCTTCTGACGCAAAAAAATATGCTGAATTTTGGGCTGGATGGGATGTACCTCGACATCTTTACCACTTTGGCCCAGAGACTGTTGATTATTTAGCAAAGCAATACGAGCTGGAAATCCTAGAACAAAAATCCATGGTATTTGACAGCTATTATGCTTCTTTGCTTTCAGAAAAGTACCAAAATAAATCAGCCGCCAATTTTAACCATTTGGTCCAGGCATTTATATCCGGGGTTAAATCAAACAAGCAAGCAAAAACAACGGGTAATTATTCAAGTATCTTATATATCCTGAGAAAAAAGTGAAACGCTTCCATTTGATATATAGCTTTTTCGCCTTGATTCTGTTTTCACAATGTGCAAAGCAGAGCTCTCCATTAGGGGGACCTAGAGATGAGGAACCACCAGTTTTATTGGAATCCAATCCCATTGATCAAAGTCTAAATACTTCCCCGAAAGAGATCCGATTGACCTTCGATGAATATATCAAGCTGGATAACCCAAATAAAAATATCATCATCACTCCAAGGCTAAATAAAGATGAAATCATTACCTCTTCTTTAAAAAATCAGGTAATCATTGAATTGAATCAAGATCTTGAAGAAAATACCACATATGTTTTCAATTTCCAGAATTCAGTACAAGACTTATCAGAAGGAAATCCAGCAGAAAATTTGAAATTGGTTTTTTCTACAGGGAATTTTATTGATAGCCTAAAGCTATCCGGAAAAGTCAATAATTATTTTCCTTCACAACAAAATGATGTCAAAAATGTAATTATAGGTCTCTATCTGGAAAGTGATACAACAGATCTATTTACTGCAGCACCTTATTATTTGACAAGACCAGATAGTCTGGGAAATTTCCTAATTCAAAATATCAAAGAAGGAAATTATAGAGCTTATGCATGGCTCGATGCCAATAATTCTACAAAGGCAGAATTTAAAAGTGAATCATACGATTTCCTATTAGATACACTTACTATAAGCTCGGACATAGATAACATACAATTTAACCTTTCTCCAAGCGATTTAACCGATTTCAGATTGACTCGATCAAGCGTCGCAAATGGCAGCTATGATTTTGTTTTAAATAAAAACCAAGTAGCTGAAGAATTGGAAATCTCTGGATTAGGAACAGAAAAGTTTTACACCGTAGAAGATAAACGTATTCGTTTGTTTTCTACCATTTCTCATACTGATAGTTTATTAGTACATCTATCTCTCGAAGACTCCGTAGCCAATAAAATTGACACAACCATTTGGGCAAAATTTCCTGAATCGGAACGAAGACCAGAAGAATTAATCTTAACAGCCAATTCCGGAAAAAATTTCACAGATACCTTAAAAGCGAATTTAACTTTTAATAAACCTATTCTAAAGGTAAATACCGATTCACTTTTTATACCAGTTGATTCAAGTTTTACGATTCAAATCCAAGAGAATATGTTCTCCTTTAAAGATTCTTTGAAGCGAACAGAACTTGAATTTCGAATTCCAATAACTGATACACTTGGGATAGAAATATTCACACTTACAGCTTTGGATTCAACCTTCCAAGATGTACAGGGACAATACAATGAAGATCCTCTCCGAGCCAATTATCGACAAATAAAAAAAGAGACATTAGCGGATCTAGTCAGTGGGACGGTTACCAATGCTACACCTCCTTTTGTAATCCAGCTGATTGATGCAAAAAATGTGATATATAGGGAAAGCTACCTAGAAAAAGAGACAAATTTTGCTTTCTCTGGAATAGAAGCAGGAAGTTATAAAATCCGAGTAATAGAGGATACCAACGGAAATAGAAGATGGGATCCCAGCAATTTTTTTGAAGGAAGACAAGCAGAACGAATCTTCTATTTTCTTGATGACACGGGTGCTATTGGTTCTATTATTTTGAAAAGTGGCTGGACAAATGAAGGAATTATCATTTCGGGTAGTCCAAAATCTGGAAAATTAGAGTAAAAAGATCTGTGGAAAGGAAGAAAATTCCTGTGGAAAAGTGTGGGTTAATTACCTGATAAATTAAAGTTATCCATACTCTTTATAGACAAACTCAAATTTTTGAAACTTGGTATGGAAAACTAGGTACTTTTCCACGAGTTGATCCAAAGAAATCAACAGCCAATTTAATCACAGTTCCAATGAGTATTTATTTCCACAAAACAAGCTATAAAAAAGTAACTCCTTGATATAATTAAACTTATGTGTGGAAAACATGAGGATAATCTGTCAATAAAGCACAATAAATACTCACAAACAAGTGGAGAAAAAAATAGAAGACCTTTATCCACATATCAACAGCCTTAATAACAATCTTAAGTTTTTTAAATAAATATTTTACTAATTCTATTAGAGTAAAAAGACTGTGGAAAACGGGCTTTTCAAATCAATTTAATTTTTCCCTATATTGGATTGATCATCAATTTTAAACCCGAATGAACCTACAACGATTATTTGATCTTATTCCCTATCAAATTACTACCTATGATAAAGAAGTAGCCCTTTCCCGAAAAGAGGATGGAGAATGGAAAACTTACTCTTCCCGGGATTTGAAAAAAATTGTAGATAGTTTAAGTCTAGGATTTTTAGCCAAAGGAATTGAACGTGATGATAAAGTCGCTATAATTTCTGAAAATAGACCTGAGTGGAATTTTATCGATTTGGCTCTTCAGCAAATAGGTGCGATTTCTGTTCCGATGTATCCCACTATTTCCTCAGAAGATTACGCCTATATTTTTGGCCATGCAGCTGTGAAAATGATTTTCGTTGGTGATGCAACGATTTATGAGAAAGCAAACCAAGCGGCGAAAGGACAGGAGATTTATAGTTTTGATCAGTTGGCTGGAGTTTCTCATTGGGAGTCTATCATGGACTTTGGAGAAAATGGTGATTTAGCGCAATTAGAAGCTGAAAAGGATAAAGTTAAACCTGAAGATCTTTTTACAATTATCTATACTTCGGGAACAACCGGAAGACCAAAGGGTGTGATGTTGACTCACCATAATGTGCTGTCCAATTTACTTTCGGTTTCCAATATAATGAGTCCTGAGAAGGGTGTAGGAAAAGTTTTAAGTTTTCTGCCCTTGTGTCACATTTTTGAGCGAACAGCATCCTTTTGTTTTATCTACATGGGTTTCTCCATTTATTATGCGGAGAACTTGGATAAAATCGGGGATAATCTAAAAGAGGTACAGCCACATCTATTTAATACCGTTCCAAGATTGCTCGAAAAAGTATATGATAAAATTGTTGCTAAAGGATATGAATTAACCGGTGTTAAAAAGCAACTCTTTTTCTGGGCCTTGAATTTGGGTCTGAAATATGATCCTGCAAAGGATATGGGTTCTTGGTACAATTTCCAGCTCAAGCTTGCCAATAAGTTGATTTTCTCGAAATGGAGAGAAGCCTTAGGCGGAAATATTATGCAAATCAATTCCGGAGCCTCTGCTTTGCAACCTCGATTGGCCAGAGTTTTTTGGGCTGCTGGAATTCGAGTTTGTGAAGGCTATGGTTTGACTGAAACTTCTCCAGTTGTAACGGCGACAATCAGTACCCCTGATAAAGTCCGGATTGGTTGGGTTGGAACCATCGTGCAAGATGTGCAGGTAAAAATTGCAGAGGATGGGGAAATCTTGGTCAAAGGTCCCAATGTGATGCAAGGATATTATCGAGAGCCTGAGATGACTGCAGATGTCTTGAAAGACGGCTGGTTTCATACAGGTGATATTGGAGAACTAGATGGGGATTTTCTTCGGATTACAGATCGTAAAAAGGAGATGTTTAAAACATCCGGAGGAAAATACATTGCACCTCAACCCATGGAAAACAAATTCAAGGAGTCATCTTTGATTGAGCAAATTATCATTGTGGGAGATGGGCAGAAATTCCCAGCAGCATTGATTGTTCCAAGTTTTGATGGATTAAGAGAATACTGTAAGCATAAAGATATTCCTTATACCAGCGATGAGGAAATGATTTCCAGATCGGATATTCAGGAGAAATTTCAACGAGAAGTGGATTCCTACAACAAGTATTATGGGAAGTGGGAGCAAATCAAAAAATTCAAACTTTTAACCCAGCCATGGGGAGTTGACACAGGTGAACTGACTCCTACCATGAAATTAAAGCGAAAAGTAATTCATCAAAAGTTCCAACAAGAGATCGAAGCCTTTTACCAAAGTTGAATCATTTGATCCAGATCAATTTCTTTGATTTTCTCGGCAAATCAGCCTATCGAAATTATATTTTGAAATAGGCTGATTTTTTATTTAATATTCTGTTTATTCCAAAATATTACCTTTTTTGTAGATAATTATTCTTTAATAAAGCCATTTTTCCAACAAATATTTGTGATGCATGCATAACTTTTTTTGAAAAATAGTATGCATGCATACAAAATTTATCTAAATTAGATACGCTAAAAATTGAAAGAAGTACCTATACATGAAGCGTGAAGAAACGGTAGATTATCACATTAAGAGCGCTTGGCATGCCATATCCAGGATGTACAATCAGCGGGCTGCAACCGAAGGCTTTACTACGGCTATTGGTTTTGTCCTGATTAATATTAATTCCAAAGAAGGAACTCCAGCTACTAAAATTGCCCCAATGATTGGATTGGAGACACGAAGCTTAACTCGTATGCTCAAAACCATGGAAGAAAAAGGCCTGATTTACAAAAAGCAGGATCCTTCCGATAAACGGTCTGTCCGGATTTTTTTAACCGAAGAAGGAAAGCGAAAGAAAGAAATTTCCGTAAAAACTATTAAGGAATTCAATGAACAGGTCCGTGAGGTAATTTCTCAAGAAGATCTGGAAACATTCTTTCAAGTATTTGAAAAACTTCAGTTGGTGATTGACCAATTCAGTGGAGCCACTGTGAATAAACCCATATTTGAATTATAACCCTCAGACTACCAAAACCCAAAAAAATGAACAAAACCATTCGAAAAGTAGCCATTTTAGGTTCAGGCGTGATGGGGTCCAGAATAGCCTGCCACTTTGCCAATATTGGAGTGGAAGTCTTGTTACTGGATATTGTGCCATTTGAACTCACGGAAGATGAACAAAAGAAGGGCTTGACTAAGGAGCATCTGGCAGTTCGAAATCGAATTGTCACCACTGCTCTTCAAAATACCCTCAAGGCGAAGCCATCTCCAATTTATGATAAGAGTTTTGCAAGCCGGATCACTACCGGAAATTTTGATGATGACCTTCCCAAAATCAAGGATGTCGATTGGATTATGGAAGTGGTTGTCGAGCGCTTAGATATCAAGCAACAACTTTTTGAAAAAGTAGAAAAATATCGAAAGCCAGGTACATTAATTACCTCTAATACATCAGGGATTCCTATGCATATGATGTGTGAAGGAAGATCGGAGGATTTTCAGGTAAATTTTGCTGGAACACACTTTTTCAACCCACCTCGCTACCTCCGGTTGTTGGAGATTATTCCAGGACCTAAAACGAAGCCTGAGATTATCGATTTCTTAATGGATTATGGTGATCGATTCTTAGGGAAAGAAACGGTCCTTTGTAAAGATACCCCTGCCTTTATTGCCAACCGGATTGGCGTTTATGCCATCATTTCCGGAATGCACACTATCGAAAAAATGGGATTGGGTGTTTCCGAAGTAGATAAATTGACAGGTCCGGTAATAGGTCGAGCCAAGTCTGCTACTTTCAGAACGATGGATGTGGTCGGATTGGATACCACCGTGAATGTAGCTAACAACTTATATAAAGCCTTACCAAATGACGAGTCACGGGATAAATTCAAACTTCCTAAAATCGTAGAGGTATTATACGAAAATAAATGGTTTGGTGATAAGACCGGACAAGGCTACTTCAAGATGATCCGTCATAAAGACGGACGGAAAGAATTGAAAGAATTGGACTTCAGCACCTTTGAATATAAGGATGTAGAAAAGCCAAAATTCAAAGCTTTGGAAGCTTCCAAAGAAATCGATGATCTCAAAAAGCGAATCAAATTCTTAGTCAATTTTGAGGACAAGGCAGGTGAATTCTACAGAGCCTCCTTCTACGACTTATTTAAATATGTTTCCCATCGAATTCCAGAAATTTCGGACGAACTCTACCGCATTGACCAAGCCGTATCAGCTGGCTTTGGTTGGGAGTTGGGTCCCTTTGAAACATGGGATGTCCTAGGAGTTAGAGAGACTGTTGAAAAAATGGAAGCTGCGGGTGAAAAGGCTGCAGCTTGGGTTCATGAAATGCTTGAAGCAGGAAATGAATCTTTCTACAAGGTAGAAAACGGTAAGAAGAAATATTACGATATCCCAAGCAAATCCTATGTTGAAATACCAGGTACTGGTGATTTCATCATTTTGGATACCCTTAAGGCTGCTGACAAAAAGATTTGGGGCAATGCAGGGGCTTCCATTTATGATATGGGAGACGATGTGATCGGTTTGGAGTTTCACACCAAAATGAATTCCATGGGAGCCGAGGTCATCGAGGGAATCAATACTGCTATATCTATGGCTGAGAAATCCTACAAAGGCTTGGTTATCGGAAATGAGGGAGGAAATTTCTCAGCAGGTGCCAACTTAGCTATGCTCTTCATGTTTGCAGGAGATCAGGAATTTGACGAGATCAATTTGATGATTGCTCAATTTCAGAAAACCATGATGCGCGCTCGTTATTCGTCTGTTCCAGTAGTTGTGGCACCCCATAACATGGCTTTGGGTGGTGGTTGCGAACTTTCACTCCATGCGGATCACATTCAAGCCCATGCCGAATTGTACATGGGTCTTGTGGAAGTAGGCGTTGGATTGATTCCTGCCGGAGGTGGTACTAAAGAAATGACAAGGAGGTTCTCTAACCGGATTCTTCCTGGAGACGTGGAATTGAATCATTTGCAAGAGTACTTTATGAATATCGCCATGGCTAAAGTTTCTACTTCCGCTGAAGAAGCTCGTGCATTGGGCTATCTGCGTCCACAAGATGGAATCACGCTCAATAGAAAGCGTCAGTTGGCAGAAGCCAAAGCGAAGGTGATTGCTCTTTCTGATGCTGGATATACACAGCCTTTGGAACAAACCAATATCAGAGTGTTGGGTAAGACCTCATTGGCTTTGTTTGAAGCAGGAATTACCGGAATGATCTATGGCAATTACATCTCAGAGCATGATGCCAAAATCGCTAGAAAACTAGCTTGGGTTATGTCTGGAGGTGATTTATCTGCTCCAACAGAGGTTTCAGAGCAATACTTGCTTGATCTGGAGCGAGAAGCATTTTTGAGTTTGACAGGTGAAAAGAAGACGTTGGAACGAATTCACAGCATTCTTTTCAAAGGAAAACCACTTAGAAATTAGTATTAAGTATCTAGATGCAAGTATCAAGTATTTAAAAATTTGGACCATGCATAATTTTAAAGAACTCAAAGTTTGGCAAAAATCAGTAGACGTTGCGGTGAAGATTTATTCAGTTACTAAATCTTATCCCAACGAAGAGAAGTTTGGACTTATTTCTCAAATGCGAAGGGCTGGAGTTTCTATTCCTTCAAATATAGCTGAGGGCTGTGCAAAAACTTCGAATAAATCATTTGTTAACTCCCTTGAAGTTAGCCTTGGTGAAAGTTTTGAGCTGGAGACTCAAATGATTATTTCAGAAAGAATTGGAATTCTTGACAATACAACTGCAAGAGAACTTGAATCTGACATTTCCGAAATACAAAAAATGATCATGGGTTTGAAGTCTTCTATTGAGTCAAAGTCTTGATTCTTAAATCTTGATACTAGATACACATCACTTATTAATTAAAAACAAAATAATGGACGCATATATAATCAACGGATATAGATCAGCTGTCGGAAAGGCAAAAAAAGGAGGTTTTCGCTTTTATCGCCCAGATGATTTGGCAGCAGATGTCATTAAATATTTGGTTGCAAACACACCTGGATTAGAGGCAAGTATGGTGGATGACCTGATCGTAGGTAATGCCATTCCAGAAGCGGAGCAAGGTATGCAAATGGGACGAATGATTTCCTTACTTGCTTTGGGAATCGATAATCCTGGATTTGTAATGAATCGGTATTGCGGTTCGGGTTTGGAAGCAATTGCTCTTGCGGTTGGAAAAATCAAAGCAGGAATGGCTGATTGCATCATAGCAGGCGGGACCGAATCCATGTCCTTGTTGCCTATGATGGGGCATAAGACAGTGTTAAACTGGAAAATAGCCTCTCAAACTCCAAGCTATTATCTGAGTATGGGTTTAACAGCAGAAGAGCTTGCAAAAGACTACAACATCACTCGAGAAGATGCGGATGCATTCTCTGTAAGATCTCACGAACGTGCTTTGGCGGCTATAGAGTCAGGAAAATTTAAGGATGAAATCGTTCCTGTAGAAGTAGAGGAAACCTATTTGGATGAAAGTGGAAAGCGTAAAACCCGAACATTCGTGGTAGATACGGATGAAGGCCCACGAGCTGGGACGACCCTAGAAGTGCTTTCAAACTTAAAGCCAGCATTTAAAAACGGGGGACAAGTCACAGCAGGTAATTCCTCCCAAACTTCCGATGGGGCAGCCTTCGTCGTAGTGATGTCTGATCGTTTGATGAAATCTTTGAATTTGGAGCCCATGGCTCGCATGATGTCCTATAGTGTCGCTGGCGTTGATCCTAGAATCATGGGTATCGGCCCGAAAGAGGCTGTGCCAAAAGCCTTGAAACAAGCGGGTCTTTCCTTAAATGATATAGATCTGATAGAGTTGAATGAAGCTTTCGCTGCTCAAGCTTTGGCAGTTATTAAGGCTTTGGATCTGAATGAAGACATTTTGAATGTCAATGGTGGTGCGGTTGCCTTAGGACACCCGTTAGGTTGTACCGGAGCCAAGCTTTCGGTTCAGCTTTTCAATGAGCTTCGAAGAAGAAATAAAAAATATGGAATGGTGACCGCTTGCGTAGGAGGAGGTCAAGGTGTAGCTGGCATCTTTGAATTGTTGAAATAGGCAATTCGCGGGTTCAGCTTTTATTTTTCAAACAAAAGAAAATTCAAGACTAGATAAAACTCAAAATGACGACTTTAACTAAATCGATTCAGGGAGGAGAATTCCTCATTCGGGAGACTGACGCACAGGACGTTTTTATTCCCGAGCAATTTACCGAGGAGCAAAAAATGATGGCTCAGGCCTGTCAAGATTTCATCGATACGGAGATTACGCCAAACATCGAGGAAATTGACAGTATGAAAAACCCGGATTTGGTACCTTCTATTTTTAAAAAGGCTGGAGAACTAGGTCTTTTAGGAGTAGCCGTACCGGAAGAATATGGTGGATTGGGAATGAGTTTCAATACCTCCATGCTTATCGCTGATATCATTGGTGCAGCAGGATCTTTTTCTACTACCTATGGTGCTCATACAGGTATCGGTACCTTGCCCATTTTATACTATGGTACCGAAGAACAAAAACAAAAGTACCTTCCCAAATTAGCTACGGGTGAATGGGCTGCTTGCTATTGTTTGACAGAACCGGATGCAGGGTCAGATGCGAATAGTGGAAAGACAAAGGCTACGCTATCTGCAGATGGCAAACATTACCTCATCAATGGGCAAAAAATGTGGATTTCCAATGCTGGCTTTGCGGATCTTTTTATCGTTTTTGCGAAGATTGAAGATGACAAAAATCTAACTGCATTTATTGTAGAAAAGACTTTCGGAGGAATCACCATGAATGAGGAAGAGCGAAAGATGGGAATCAAAGGCTCATCGACTCGTCAGGTGTTCTTCAATGATTGTCCGGTTCCGGTAGAAAACATGCTTTCTGAGCGTCAAAATGGATTTAAGATTGCAGTGAATATCCTAAATATTGGACGTGTGAAACTAGGTGCTGGAATTTTGGGAGGTGTTCGTACCGTTACTTCTCATGCAATAAAATATTCTTCAGAGCGAAAGCAGTTTGGTGTTAGCATTAATTCCTTTGGTGCTGTAAAACGGATGCTTGCTGAGATGGCGATCCGCTCTTATGTTTCCGAATCACTTTGCTATCGTGCGGGTCAGGACATCGAAGACCTTATGGATGCATTGGCAGCCGAGGGGATGTCTGATGCAGATGCCAAATTGAAAGCTTTGGAGCAATTTGCGATTGAGGCAGCCATTGCAAAAGTTCATGGGTCGGAAGTGCTTGATTTTGTAGTGGATCAAGGCGTTCAGGTTTATGGCGGAATGGGATATTCTGCAGAAGCTCCGATGGAGAGAGCTTATCGTGATGCTCGAATTGCCCGCATTTATGAAGGAACCAATGAAATCAACCGTATGCTCATGGTTGGTATGTTGTTAAAAAGAGCCATGAAGAGTGAAATCAATTTATTTGAACCGGCCATGGCTGTAGCTAATGAATTGACAGCAGTTCCTTCGTTTGAAACTGTAGATACTTCTGAGCTTTTTGCAGCAGAAAAAGAGGTGCTTAAAAAGTTGAAAAAAGTATTCTTGATGTTGGGAGGAAAAGCCGCTATGGCGCTTCAAGACAAAATCGAGGATGAACAAGAAGTCATGATGAATTTGGCTGATGTAATGATTGAAATTTATGCAGCTGAATCCGCAATTCTTCGGACAGAGAAATTGGTTAGCATGAAGGGTGAGGAAGCTTGCAAGCATCAGATTGCCATGTCACAGGTTTACTTATCTGAGGCAGTTGATAAAATCAATGCTGCTGCCAAAGAAGCGATTGCATCCTTTACAAAAGGAGACGAGCAAAAAGTTATGCTGATGGGTTTGAAGCGATTCACGAAAATGGATCTAATCAATACGAAGGAACTTCGCAGGCAAATTGCTGATTTCATGATCGAGCAAGGAAAGTATCCTTTTTAAATTTAAAAGTTGATGTTAAAAAAAGGGCTCTAATCGATTATTGAGCCCTTTTTTCATTTTGAGGCACGATTACTTTTTCATCCAAAAACGTTCTTCTTCGGGTAGTGTGTCTAAATACTCAACCATTTGATCATATCCTTTTTTGAGAATTTGTTTCCACTTTTTGTCATCCATAAAGCCAACCCCTTTCAGGTTCAATTCAAAGTAATGAGAAACTTTCTGTTTGGTGATTTCTTGTTTTTGAAGACTGTTAAGTGTAAGTGAATTAATAATCAAGGAACCGACAGAAGGGATTTTGAAGCGTTTCTTGCGGAAGATTTTATCCCATAAAATACTCCAACCCGTTGGAGCCTCTTCATAATTTACTTTGCGCTCTGGTAAACCCGAAAGCGATACAGCAATGATTTTTGAGACTGGAAACCTGTACATAGGTTCGATCGGAAGATTATCCATGACGGCACCGTCTACATGCAGGTATTGATCAATCACCACAGGAGGAAATACACCTGGAATGGCCATACTTGCAGCCAATTGCTGCCAAAGCAGGCCATTGTCGTGGATTTTCATAGCTGCTTTCGAAAAATTTGTTGACACACAATAGGAGTTGACCCAAATGTCTTCCATGTGACTTTCGCCAAAAACTTCCTTCATAAACTTCTTGATCTTTTTTCCTGATAAAAAAGAGATCATGGGAAGTGTTAAATCATTGGAAGTCAACTGAGCTTTTACAGAGTTGGAAATGGTTTTTTCAATCCTTTTAAAATCAAAATCGAGAAAGCTCATTGAAACCCCATAAATGGCTCCCGCACTTGTTCCTCCTAAAAAATCAATGTCAATTCCCCGTTCCTGCAAAGCCTTGACAACCCCAATGTGTGCATACCCTTTGGCACCACCACCGCCTAAAACCAGTCCAATCGCTTGATTGGTAATTATTCGGCAAAATCGAGCGGTATCTTTTTCATGCCCCTTTCGAAGATGAATATGCAATTGGACAGATCTGTTTTTCAACCATTTTTCGGTTCCTGAAGGCATCGATGGATTTTCATCATGAAGTAAAAGAAGATAAATCTTTTTATTAAGGATATTCCTTTCATAAAGGTTAAGCTCTTTTTCAATCGGGTAAATCTTGGTTTTGGATTCAAATAGAGCTGCTAAAATCACTAAATCGGCATAAACCAGACATTGATGAGACCAAGCTGTTTGTTCATCATTGCAAACCAGAATGTTCAATCCTTCATGTTCTTCCAAGGAATCAAAAAACTCCTCATCATGAAGGTGGGATTGGGACTCATAATCAAAAACCTGAACAGGAATCTTCATATTCTCAAAATATGTCTGCATTCCTTGGGTCCAAGGACTTAAATCCAAATCAGACTGGAGATTTATTAAAGCTATATTTTTGGGAGGAGTTGTCTTATTTTGTTGGAAAGTATTCCGTCTTAATCGTTGGATTACAAAGTTTGTAAGGGAAGTTGCTAAAGCCGGATTTTTGGAAACTAAGACTTGATATTCTTCCTGGGTAAACTCCAAAACAATTGATTTTCGAATGGCTAAAACAGAGGCCATTCGAGGTTCATTTGTAAATAGGGCAAACTCACCCACCGGTTCTCCTTGACCGATATCTCCTAGAATCCGGGTTTCTTGAGAATCTTCTTTGATCGCCCGAAGTCGACCTGAAAGAACGATGTATAATACATTCTGAGAATCTCCTTGATGAAAAAGATATTCTCCAGTATTCAATACTTTTTCACTTCCTATTTCAAAAATTTGATCCAGCATGGTATCATCCATACCACCAAAAAGTCTGTGAAAAAGTGAATGGTATTGGGCATTAAAATTTTTCATCCTTGGATAAAAAGGGTTATTGGGTTTAAGTACGGGAAAGGCTCCTAAAGCGTAATTACATTCATGTTCTGAAAAAAACTTCGTTTTTCAAAACAATTAATCGGCTCAAATCAAAAAGATAGTTTAATCAGAGGCCGAATTATTTAATTGGAGCTGGTTCTTTCGTGGATCCATTTTAGTACCTGTTCTTTGGGCAAGGCTTCCACGACTCTACCTTCTTTTCCTTCCATTGTCTCTGCAGCAAAAAGAGAGTTGATGATTGCTTCCTCTGTTGCCTCTATGACCGCCATGAAAAGGGGGCTCATGTCATCATTACGTAGAATTTCCACTTGTTCCAATTCTCCCGATTCCGCAACATAGGCTGATCGAAGGTTTGCTGCTGTCGAAAAGGCAATCACATAATCTCCAGAGCCATTTGAAGCGATGCCTCCTGTTTTCGCCAATCCCATCATAGCCCGTTTCGCTATCCGTTCCAAATTTCGGGAAAGGACCGGAGCGTCTGTAGCTATTATAATCATGCAACTTCCATCAGCCTTTTCAATGGCATTTCGAAAAGGATATTTTTCTAATTTTTCTCCAACAGGGACGCCTCCGATTTGAAGGTTTCCACCGAAATTACTTTGTACCAACACGCCTACGGTATATCCCCCAAGCGATTCGGGGAGTTTTCTGGAAGCGGTACCAATTCCTCCTTTCCATCCAAAAGCAATGGTTCCGGTTCCAGCACCCACATTCCCTTCCTGAACAGGACCGCCTTGAGCAGATTCAATGGCTGTAATCACCTCTTCGGGTGAAATATGCATGCCTCGAATGTCATTTAGAAAGCCATCATTGGTTTCGCCCACTACTGCATTGACGGATTGAACGGATTCATTTCCTGATTGCTCAAGAGTATACCGAACAGTTCCTTCGATTCCTGCCGCTACCGATAAGGTATTGGTAAGAATAATGGGACTTTCCAGCAGTCCCAGTTCTTGTACCTGCGTGATTCCAGCAAGTTTTCCAAAACCATTTCCTACATAAATGGCAGCAGGCACTTTTTCCTGAAAAATATTTCCATCATGGGCTAAGATGGCGGTCACCCCGGTACGAATAGCATCCCCTTCGACTTTTGTAAAATGTCCCACGGTTACCCCATTTACATCCGTGATCGAATTTAATTTTCCGGTAGATAGAACCCCAAATGGCACCCCTAAATCCCGGGGTCTGGTTTGGGATTGAAGGTTTTGAAAGCTTAATAGGGCCAGGAAAAAGCAACTAAAGGACAGGGATTTTCTCATGAGATAGGTTGACTTTTAAAGGACTAATTTTTCAATTTTCATCCGTTGAATACTTTAATATTAATTATCTTAATCCCCCAATCCAAGTTTAAAATCAATGCTTAAAAAAGAGCGGTATCAAGCCTTTATCGATTACTTCTCACATCATATGCCTGTGGCTGAAACGGAACTGGAATATGAGAATCCTTTTCAGCTATTGATTGCTGTAGTCCTTTCTGCCCAATGTACAGACAAACGGATTAATTTGGTCACACCGGCTTTATTTCGGGATTTTCCAACACCGGAACATTTGGCCGCTTCAAATTTTGACGAGCTGTTTCCCTACATCAAAACAGTTTCCTACCCGAATAATAAAACCAAGCATTTGCTGGGCTTGGGAAAAATGCTGGTAGAGGAATTTAATTCTGAAGTTCCTGATACAGTGGCAGAACTTATTAAACTTCCCGGTGTGGGTCGAAAAACAGCCAATGTTATTACTTCTGTGGTTTGGCAGCAACCGAATATGGCGGTGGACACCCATGTTTTTCGTGTTTCCAAACGTTTGGGTTTGGTACCTATGTCGGCAAAAACCCCCTTGGAAGTTGAAAAACAATTGGTAAAAAATATTCCTGATAAATATATCC
This sequence comes from Algoriphagus sp., assembly GCF_013373065.1. GTDB lineage: Bacteria > Bacteroidota > Bacteroidia > Cytophagales > Cyclobacteriaceae > Algoriphagus. The sequence continues at coordinate 60,998 of NZ_JABXIN010000023.1, read as the reverse complement.
ATCAAGCGCATCATTGGTTGATTTTGCATGGTCGCTATACCTGCCTTGCACGTAAACCTAAATGTGAAGAATGTCCGATTACAAATTTCTGTCGGTACTATGAAAAACTACATGGTCTGAAACCAGTCAAAAAATCCAATAGTTAATGTGTGGAATCCACGTTGTTTGGGGAAAGGGAGCTAATGAAGAGGCCTTGAATGTCCTAATGGACAGTGCTAAACACCGTGGTCCAGATCAAGAGAGCAAGTTAAGTCCTTGGCCTGGGATTTGGATTGGGGTAAATCGTCTAAAAATCCTTCATCCAGGCCCTGAGGCGGACCAACCATTTTGGTTACCGGATGGGAATCAACTTCTTATCTGGAATGGAGAAATCTATAACTATCAGGACCTCCGCAACTTGCTCCTAAAGATGGGAGTTGAATTTTTTACCCGATCTGATACAGAAGTCTTACTTCATTGGCTCAAAATATTTGGAACAGCAGGATTGGAGAAACTTCAGGGCATATTTGCATTGGTTTTTGTCGATTTGTCTGCCCAAAATATTTTAGTTGCGCGAGATAGGAACGGTGAAAAACCGCTGTATTATCATCAAACGCATGATTCACTGATTCTTTCCTCTGAGAGTAGAGGCATCGCCAAATTGTTGGGATCTTCTGTGGATATGGTGCAGGTGGAATATTTTCATTACCTCCGTACCCCTCAGCCCGGCAAGACTTTTTTCAAAGGAGTTAAAGAATGGAAACCAGCTCGATTTAGCCTTATTCGCGATCAGTCTGCTTTTCGATGGGATGATATTCCGAAAAATAAACAACCTGAAAAAGAAAAGAACCAAAATCGGTTTTTAGAACTGCTCAAAGATGCTGTTCTGCATCAATTTCATGCAGATGTCCCTTTGGGAATGCTTCTCAGCGGTGGATCAGATAGTACCCTGTTGTATGCTCTTTGGTATTATGAGACGGGAGTTCCCTTACCTGCTTTCACAGCACAATTTGAAAAGGGAGTTCAAAAGAAATACGATGATGCCCTAGCTGTAAAAAAGCTTCATAAAAAGCTTCCTTTTGAACAACAATCGGTAGAAGTGAACCAAAGCGTCTTTCGGGAAAATTGGAACGAATACCTTCAGAATCTGGATTATCCTGTAGGAGATTCTGCTAGCTTTTTGATTTGGTTGATCGGGAAAAAAGCCAAGGAATCCGTGAAGGTTCTGATTTCTGGAGCTGGTGCGGATGAACTTTGGGGAGGCTATCAACGACATCAAGCTTTTCATACCTATCTGAACAATAGGGGACTTTTACTTCAATTGCCAAGTTTTGTTGGGAAACTACCTTTTGGTAGAAACTGGATCAAGTTTTTCTCAGGAATTGATCCTGACCCTCGAAAGACATTTTTGAATTTCTCCGCTTTGGAAACCCTTTCTTCAGATTTATTTGAGGACTATGAACGGGTTTTTCGAAAGAAATTACCACTCTATAAGCAGATGTTGGACTTTGATCGGCAAATCTATTTAGTCCAGGATATACTGAAAATTCAGGATAATGCCTTGATGGCTCATGGTGTGGAAGGGAGGTCACCTTACTTGGATCAGGGGATGTTGAATTTTTGGGAGCAAATAGAGAATGAGGAGGACTTAATTGGAAAAAAATGGATTCGACAAAGTCTTCAGGATTTAGAATTGGGGTGGGTAGCAGATCGGAAAAAATTGGGCTTTGGACTCCCTCTTTTGGAATGGCTTAGTGAAACCAGCGAGTTTTCAAATTGGATCTTTTCAACGGTGCAGGAGTTTGAACGAACCTATCAAAAAGAACTACCCGAAACTACCAAAGTGATTCTTTCTAAGCCAGGGGACTATGTTAAGACCCACTTTTTGACGATTTATAATTTCTTTTTATTGGCAGAGTGGCTGAAATTGCAAAAAGCATGAGGGTTTTCTACATCCACCAATATTTCCGTACCCCAGAAGAAGGAGGGGCTGTTCGTTCCTATCATTTGGCAAAAGGTTTGGCTGCAGCTGGTATTCAAGTGGAGGTTATCAGTGGGAAAAATATTCCCTATTATGATCAAAAATGGATCGATGGGTTCAAGGTTCACTATTTGCCAGTACCCTATGAGCAGCGATTTGGATTTCTTCGGAGGGTTGGTGCTTTTTTTGATTTTGTTCTAAAAACCCGCCGGCTCTTGAAAAAGCTCGGTCGTGCAGACCTTTTGTATGTCAGTTCAACACCCTTGACGACGGGATTAATAGGCCTATGGGCAAAGAAACGTTTAGCAATTCCCTACATATTTGAAATCCGGGATATTTGGCCGGAAGCACCAATCCAGGTAGGAGCGATTAAAAACCCTATCCTGATTCGATTGCTTCGAAAACTGGAAAAGAAAATTTATGACCAAGCGCTTTCCTTGGTCGCGCTTTCACCTGGTATAGCTCAACATATCAAGCAGGTTTCTCCTCAAAAATCATTGAGTATCATCCCTAATTTTTCTGATTTGGACCGCTTTTATCCTCAGGAAAAATCAAAGATAGGTTTGAAAAAATGGGGCTTAAAAGATGTACTTACCATTTCTTATACGGGAGCTCTTGGACAGGTAAATGGAGTCGAAGAGTTATTGGATTTAGCGGAGTTGGCTAAAAGGAAGCAAAAACCTTGGCAATTTTTGATTATGGGTGATGGGAGTCATCGGGAAGCCCTGATGAAATCAGCCTATGAAAGAGGACTAGAACAGGTTTATTTTATCCCATTTGGATCCAAGGAAAAAGTGAATGAATTATTTGGAGTTTCAGATTTTGCCTGGATTTCTTTTGCCCATTTGCCAGTATTGAAGACCAACAGTCCCAATAAATTTTTTGATGCCTTAGCAGCAGGAAAAGCGATTTTGGTTAATCACAAAGGCTGGGTATATCAGTTGGTAAAGCAGCACAATCTAGGCTTGTCCTGTTTGCCGAGTAAATTGAATTCCTGCTTTGAAGAATTGGAAAAGTTGGAAAATCATCCGGACCAAGTTCGTCGAATGCAAGGAAATGCCCGACTACTGGCAGAGAAATATTTCACCAAGGAACTAGCGGTTCAACGCCTTTTGGCAATAATTCAACCGGATAAAAACCCGCCTATGCAGGGGGACGAGGTCTATATCCTGACTGCCTGAAAATCTCCTCCGCGTTTTTGTTTTGCATCAATTCCGGTAAGGTGACTTCCTGGTTAAATACGTAATCATCCACGATATTCCAGCCCAGCCAGCGGCCCAATCTTCCCGGGGCTACAGTACTAATCGCATCCGTGAAGGGCGCCTCTCCCATGTATTTCCGAATCTCAAAAGGATTGGTTTCATAGAGCAACTCATTCTCAACAAAATGTGCCCAAATGTATTCCTCATTGGCAAAGGACTCGGCAATTTGATTTGGCGTGTAGCCAATAATGAACTGATCCGAGGTGCATGGAAGAATGGCCTTCGTGAAATGATAGGATTTCCCATAATAAATCATTTCCGCCAACATGGTATTATCAGCCGGTTTTGTTTGGTTATATCTTGAAGAAATAGCAGTTACGATCATCGGTACGATGTAGGCTTTCTCATAGCGCTCCGCCATGTAGCGTGGTAATTCAGGTTGAAAAGAATGGCTGGCTGGTAAGAAATAATCCAAACCGATGACAATCAACTCTTCGGTCACAACCAAATCAGAATTGAACCCTGAAACAAAAGTGTAGACTTTCGGAACCTGGAAGTCTGGAAAATAGTGCCGGATGTATTTAAAGGCATTTTTCAGTTCCTCTTCTACATCTGAAAAATCCTGATAAACAGTCTGGACGGAATCATTCAATACTTGCATGGCTGAATCTTGATGGATTTCCAGCAAATCTGAGGTCAACGAGTCTATGGAATTGTAAAGGTCAGCCTGCAGGTAGATTTTCGTGAACTCCGGATATTTTTCCAGAAGATATTGAAAGTCTTCTTGTGTCTCTGCATCAAAAAACTCCTGTTCTAAACGAACCACTTCTAGATCTAAATCCTGTGAAAGAATGTCCGAATCCAATTCGCAGGTTTCCTTTCTACTCCCGCAGGAAAAAAAAAGTAAGAGCGCACATCCGATTCCAAGGAGTGATAGTTTGTTCATAGTAGGAAATTTTGGTTCAAAAGTAAGGAATTCAGGCTTTTTCAAAGGAACGTATTGATGTACTTTTAAGTATACCTTTGGGTCTTCGTATGAGAATGATTTATTTTCTACTGTGAAAAACCAAATTTTAACTGCAGCTGCCTTTTTTCGACTTCTCACTTGGGCCAAGCTTTGGAATATTTTCCTCTTGGCCTCCTCTTTTCAACTAAGCCGTATTTTAAAAAAGCCCATCATGTGGGGGAAGCCAACCACGCTTAGTATTGAGCCAACCACAAGTTGCAATTTACGATGTCCCGAGTGTCCCTCAGGTCTTCGATCATTTACGCGTCCCATCGGAATGCTCCAACCCGAACTTTTCCAATCGGTTATTCATCAGGTAAAGGACCGGTTAACTTGGCTTCATTTATACTTTCAAGGCGAACCCTTTCTCAATCCTCAATTTTTGGAATTGGTTTCTTTCGCAAATTCCCAGGGAATTTTCACATCCACTTCCACCAATGCTCATTATTTAGATGAAAAACGAGTTGCTAGCCTCCTTAAAAGTGGTCTTCGCCAGCTGATCGTTTCCATGGATGGAATTACCCAAGAAGTTTATGAACAATACCGTGTAGGTGGTAAGCTTTCCAAAGTGGAGGAAGGATTGAAACTGTTGCTTAAGAGAAGAAGAGAGTCCGGTCAGAATTTTCCTAGAGTGGTTCTACAGTTTTTAGTGACTGGGCAAAATGAACATCAAATTCCTGCATTAAAAGACTGGGCAAAAAAAATGTGTGTGGATGAATTGCAGTTGAAAACCACCCAAATCTACGATTTTGAAAATGGATCAGAGTTGATTCCTTCTGACTTGGGTTATTCGAGATATGTCCCGGATGGAAATGGAAAATGGAAATTGAAGAAGAAGATTGAAAACAAATGCTGGCGGATGTGGCAGGGGGCAGTGGTCACTTGGGATGGAAAAGTGGTGCCATGTTGCTTTGACAAAGATGCCCGGCATGTGATGGGGACATTCGCATCAGAATCCCTTGAACAAATTTGGAAATCAGACTCCTATCAGGTTTTTCGAAGCCAGTTGCTTCTGGATCGAAGCCAAATTGAAATTTGTAAAAACTGTACGGAGTAAGGCAAGGAAGCCATGAATCAACAGCTTTTTGGAACTATTTTTGGTTTAAAGAGGAAATTCATGGATTTTTAAGTCGCATATTTGCTTGAATTTCACCCAGGTCGGAATTTTCACATGAAAATAACTTTACGCATTCCTTATTTTTTCCTGCTTGTTGCCCTTTTGTTTTTTGGGACACATACACCTCTTTCAGCACAGGAAAATCTGGACATTCGCACCATCCAAGTCGATGAGCTTTCGGATCAGCAGATTCAAGAATTGATTCGAAGGGCCAATGAAGCAGGACTTTCTACTTTTGAGTTTTTGCAAATGGCCGAGGCACGAGGAATGTCTTCCATAGAAGTAGAGAAATTGCGGCGGAGATTGGAAGAATTAGATATGACGGGGTCGAGTAGTCGTTCCTCAAATGCATCTCGAAGGAACCCTCGCATGCAAGTGGATATTAACGACATTACCCAAGGAATTTACCGACCCCAGGAAGTGATTGATTCGGATGATCAGTCCAATATTTTTGGAAGCGGCCTTTTTTATCAAAAAAACAGGCGCTTGAGCTTTGAGCCAAGCCTCAACCAAGCCACACCCAAAAATTATGTTTTGGGTTCAGGAGATATGGTTTATGTAGATATCTATGGTGAATCGGAGCAGTATTATGAAGCTACGGTTAATCCGGACGGTTTCGTTATTTTGGATAATATTGGTCCGGTGGCCGTTTCCGGAAAAACCATCGAAGAGGCAACAGCCATCATTAAGAATCGAGTAGGCAGGTATTATTCAGGATTGCTAGGATCAAACCCTACGACTTTTTTGCAAGTGACCTTGGGAAATATTCGAACCATTAAAGTCCATATTTTGGGTGAAGTTCGCTTACCCGGAACGTTTACCCTGAGTGCTTTTTCAACCGTATTTAATGCCCTTTATGCAGCAGGTGGTCCTAATGAAAATGGAACCATGCGGAAAATAAAAGTGGTGAGAAATAATCGCCAACTGGCTGAAGTAGATGTCTATGACCTCTTGATTGATGGTACCGCTAGTTTGGACCTGCAGCTTCAGGATCAAGATGTAATTTTAGTAACGCCTTACCTTTCCCGTGTGGCAATTTCTGGAGAGGTAAAGCGTCCGATGATTTTTGAAATGAAGGAAGGGGAAACGATGGGTGACCTACTTCGCTATGCCGGAGGATTTACTGATGAAGCTTTCCGAAACAGGGTAAATATTTCTCGAATTAGTGAAAATCAGCGGGCAGTTTCCGATGTGTACCAAAATCAATTTGGTATGTTCCTTCTGCAGGGAGGAGATCAGGTTAGCGTAGGAAAAATATTGGATCGTTACAGCAATCGGGTACAAATCAAAGGGGCGGTTTACCGAGCTGGAACATTTGCCTTATCAGAGGGGCTTACCCTTTCCCAACTGGTAAAAAATGCAGAAGGATTGCGAGGAGATGCTTACTTGGAGCAGGCCAGCATATTACGGACGAAAAGTGACTTGAGTACCGAAATGATTCAAGTCAATTTGGGTGAAATTCTTAATGGAACGGCTCCGGATATTGTTTTGCAAAGAGAGGATGTCGTTCGGATTTCCAGCATTTATGATATTCAAACAGAGCAATATGTGCAGGTTTTGGGTGAAGTGATGAAGCCTGGGGTTTATCCTTATTCCGAGTCCATGACGGTTGAAGAATTGTTGATTCTAGCTGGAGGGCTCGAGGAATCTGCCAATCCCAATGATATTGAAATAGCCCGAAGATTGGAGGATTCCGATTTGGGGACACTTTCCGATATTATTCCGATAAAGGTAAATCCAGATTTATCTCCTGTTGGTACTCCACAAACCCTACAGCCATTTGATCAGGTCATTGTGCGAAAGAAAGCTGCCTTTACCATGCAAAAACTTGTGGCGGTAGAAGGTCAGGTCTTTTCTCCGGGAATCTTCGCTATTCAAAGTGCGGATGAACGTATTTCGGGTTTGGTAAAACGAGCAGGAGGCCTCAACCAATTTGCCTATGCTAAAGGAGCTACTTTAATCAGAAGAACAGAATTTTTCAATACAGAATCCGAACAGATTCGAAGACGGCGCAATTTAGAGTCTCTGCGTTTGCGACTTCTTGAGGACCCTAACAATTCTGAGGCTCAGGAGGAATTGTTGCGACGTTTATTCTCCGACTTGTCCGTAGAAGAAAATCCTGTTGATACCCTGATTGCAAAAACGAAAAAGGAATCTTTGGATCAAATTGCTTCTGAAACGCCTGGCTTTGCAGTCAAGATAAAAGAGACGGAAGCTGTGGCGATTGATTTGGAAGCTATATTGAAAAATCCAGGGTCTGAAGATGATTTGATTTTGGAGGAGGGAGATATTCTTTCTGTTCCCAAGTTGCTACAGACCGTTCGGATGCGTGGTGATGTAGTTTATCCGACTACCCTTCGATTTGAAAGCGGCCGAAGCCTGAAGCATTACATCAATGGAGCTGGAGGCTTTGAAAGACGGGCCAATCGAAAGCAGACCTATGTGGTCTATGCTAATGGAGCGGTGAAGCGAACCAAAGGCTTTTTGGGAATCCGGAATTATCCAAACGTTGAGCCAGGGGCTGAGGTAATTGTTCCTACCAAAGGGCCGAAACTTCCTCTTCGTTTGGGGGATGTAGTCGGAATTACTACCGGATTGGCAACCTTGGCATTGGTTATTTCACAAATCAACTGGTGATGAGTTCAAGCAAGCATTTTTCAGATAATCAGTTTACCCTAAAGGAAGTCATTCAAAATGTGCGGGAATGGCAGCTTTTTTTGATTTCCAAGTGGAAGACCTTGGTTTTGGCGGGAGTCATCGGTTTGGTAGTAGGCGCCTTGGTTTCCATTTTCAAAAAGCCTGTTTTTCATGCAGAAACCTCCTTTGTATTGGAGGAAAGTGATGGAGCAAGTTTGAGCCAAATGTCGGGATTAGCCTCTTTGGTTGGTGTCAATTTAGGTTCCTTGGGAAGTACCAGTGGATTGTTTCAAGGTGACAATATCATGGAATTGTACCGGTCTGACCGGATGCTGGGAGAGACTTTGTTGAGTCCTTTTTCTGAAAATCAGCTTTTGATTGATCGTTTTGTAGAATTTGAGGAGTTGGATAAAAAGTGGGCTTCCAAAGTGGACATTCCTGCTATGGATTTTTCGATTCCTCGGGATCAATTTACAGTTGCGCAGGATTCAGTGATTCAGCAAGTTTCTAAATTGATTCGGGAAAATCAGCTTGCTGTGGCAAAACCCGATCGCAAGCTAAGTATCATACAGGTCAGTATTTCTTCCAAGGATGAGTTGTATGCCAAAGTTTTTAATGAGACCCTGGTGGAAAAAGTGAATACTTTTTACTTTGAAACAAAGACCAAAAAGACTGGGGAAAACCTTCAAATTCTTCAAACACAAGCGGATTCGGTCCGGGCGATTTTGGATGAAAGCATTGCTGAATATGCCTCTGCCACCGATCGTGTTCCCAATGTAAACCCTTTGCTTAATTCAGCTCAGGTAGAAAGCAGGAAGAGACAAATAGATGTACAAGCAACGGCTGCGGTTTATCAGGAGATTGTCAAAAACTTGGAAATCGCCAAGGTCAATCACCGAAATAACTCACCCTTGATTCAGGTCATTGATTCGCCTCGCCTTCCTTTAAAACGGAGTGAAATCCGGTTGGTTAAGGGCATGGTTTTGGGGGCAATTATTTTAGGCTTGTTGACATTGTTTTATCTTTATTTCCGTCGCTTGTATCAAAAACATGTGCAGGAAAGCTAAACTCTAGGCTGCCATGTTTGAAAAATTAGCACTTCTTCCACTTAGTAATTTTATCCGCAATAAGTCTATTCAGAACTTTTTATTCTTGGCGGTGATTCAGTCTTCCAATGTGCTGATTTCCATTATTTCCATGCCCCTATTGATTCAAAGCATTGGGGTGGATCAGTTTGGATTGGTGAATCTATCCCTGTCAGTAATTATGCTCCTGAATATTTTGGTGGGTTTTGGATATAACTTGAGTGCTCCACGGGAAGTAGCTATCAACCAACAAGATAAAACAGCCCTTTCCCATTTGGTTTCCAATGTTTTCTCAGCAAAATCAATTCTTGCAGCAATTGCTACGATGCTGATTTTAGTGGGGGCTTTTGGATTTAATTTATTTCCCGAGTATCGCTTGATCTTGGTTTTTTCCTCCCTATTGCTCTTTTCAGAGGCAACTTTACCGCTTTGGTTTTTTCAGGGAATGGAAAAAATGAAGTTGGTTTCCATTGCCAACATTTTCTCCAAGCTACTTTTTTTGATGGGCATTGTACTCTTCATTCATTCGCCTGAACAGAGTAGATGGGTCAATTTTATGATGGGCTTTTTTGGCCTTTCCATTAATTTGCTCCTCTTGGTTTACATCCATTCCTTTTTGGGAATCCGATTTTACAGACCCGAATTTTCGGCTATTTGGAAAAGTTGGAAAGACAACCTTCTTCTTTTCTTTTCCAACTTGGCCAGCCACATTTCCATTAATGGTGGCTTGATAATTTTGAGTTTTTTCTCGGTTGCTGAAACACTCGGGATGTATAGTTTAGCAGAGCGGGTTGTCATGGTTTTGCGACTTTTTCCGGCTTTAATTATCCAGGCTATTTTCCCGAATGCTTCCAAACTCCACAAGGATGACCCAAGTCGATTTTTCCGCTTTTTGAAGAAGGTTTATTTACGGGTTCTTTTGGCAGGGGCAGTAATTGCTGCAGGCGCGCATTTTACTGCTCCTTGGATCATTCAAGTCCTTTCTAAGTCAAATTTGGAGGAATCTATACTTTATCTGAAAATATTAGCAGCGGTTCCTTTCTTGGCATGTTTAAATGTGGGAAATATCACCTTGCTATTGGTGGCTGATTTGAAAGACCTGCTTTTCAAAGCGAGTTGGATGATGTGTGTTTATATGCTTATCATCTCTACCATATTGACAAGCCTTATGGGCGGAATAGGCCTTTGTATCGGGATCATTTCTACCGAAGTGATCGTGTTCTTGATTTGTTTGGTGCTATTATTCAGGCATAAAAGGGAATTGGTTCATGGGTTCTATGCCTAACTCTTCTGTCGCCATTATTTTGGTCAATTGGAATGGGATTGCTTTTACCCGAGCCTGCTTGCAATCTTTGCAACTAATAGACTATGCCGATTATTCGATTTTTGTGGTGGATAATGGCTCGGAAAATTCAGAAGGAATTCAGCTAAAAAAAGAGTTTCCCTTGATTCACTTGATCGAAACTGGGAAAAATCTAGGATTTGCGGGAGGCAATAATGTGGGAATTCGGAAAGCCTTGGAGATGGGGTTTAGTCACATTTTGTTACTTAACAATGATACAGAAGTGGAGGCTGATTTCTTGGGTAAAATGATGTTGCACTTTTCAGAAAATCCAAAGTTAGGAGTTCTTGAACCCTTGATTTGCTTTTTGCATGAAAAGGATAAAATCTGGAGTGCCGGAGGCAAGTGGCAAAAACTATTAGGCCGGGCTCTTACTGTTGGAGATCGTCAATATCTCCAAAATTTTACTGCCAACCGGGAGCCGTTGGATTGGGCAACGGGCTGTGCCATGTTGTTGAAAAGGGCGGCAATAGAGCAGGCAGGCTTGATGAATGAGCAATATTTTGTCTATTTCGAGGATGTGGAGTGGTCCCTTCGAATTCGGGAAAAAGGATTTGAAATTGGATTGGTTCCAGAGGCACGAGTTTATCATGAAGCAGGCGCGAGCTCCAAGAAAAAACACGACGAGGGGACTTTAAGTCCTCAGGTATTCTATTATCATGCTCGAAATCAATTCTTTCTCCTTCGTTCCATTTCTTCTAATCCTATGGTCTCCTTAGTCCAATATGCTTATCACTTGAGCAGGTTTGCCCTTTGGATGGTTTATTTTTTACTGAGAGGTAGATTCAAAAAGCTGAAAGCGGTGGTAAAAGGAATCCGAGATGGGTTGAAAGTCAAACTAAAACCAGCACCCACATGGCCTTGATATTTTTCATATTGATGGCATTAGCTATTGGGGCCGGGTTTCTTTGGGTTTTGCAAGAGATGCTGTTCAAAGGAAAGTGGAGCTATTTTATCTACTTCCTTGCAGGCTTTTTACCTTTTTACATTACTACACTCAGTGTCGTGTATTTGGTGACAGGTTCATCGGAAGCAGTAGCGCTTTTTCAGATTTTGAAGGAGTTGGTCGTTATCTTGGCGGTGTTGGTTTTTGTTACGTATCAGCGAAAGCCAGCAGACTTTCCTATCCGACTACTTTCAACAGATTGGTTGTTTTTGGGATTTCTAGCATTGGCTTTTGTCTATCTGTTTCTGCCTTTGGGCGAAGCTTCTTTTTTGAATAAACTTCTATACTTCAAGACCATGCTTATTCCCGGTTTGGTGTATTTTCTGGGAAGGAATACGCGGTTTGATGGGATTGAAATCCAGCGTTTATTTCAGATTATTTTCATGGTGGCTATTGGAGCCTTTTTGGTCAATTTAATTGAAAACTTTATCCTAAATGCCCATTTGCAGCAGCTTACGGGATATGCGCTTTACAACCAAGCGATCAATGACATTGATCCGACTGGTAATTTCGGGTTGACCTGGACCTTTGAGACGCAGGCAGTCACAAAGCGACTGGCTAGCTTTTTTTCGGATCCTTTGGAAATGGCTAGCTCAGTCTTGATGGGTTTTGCAGCGGGATTGATTTGGTTTTTAACGAGTAAAAAAGAGTCGAATTGGCTGTACCTTTTGGTGATGGCCTGTTCCTTGGGTAGCTTGATTTTTTCTGCATCCCGAGCCGCTTTTGGAGCCTTTTTCGTGATGATTTTCTTTATCGCCCTTGTTTTTCGGCTATACAAACTGATTGGTTTGGGCTTCTTAGCCCTTTTTGGTTTTGGCCTTTATGTGGTCTTTTTTGCTTCGGAGGATTTTTACTATTTCGTAGTAGATACACTTACCTTTGAAAACACTTCCAGTATCGGTCACGTCGTTGAATGGCTTCTTGCTTTAGATTCTATGATCGCCAATCCTTTTGGAATTGGTCTAGCCATGAGTGGGAACGTGGGAAGTGTGACCGATGAGCTTCGTGTGGGTGGAGAAAATCAGTTTTTGATTTATGGAGTTCAATTGGGTTGGCTGGGAATGCTCCTCTTCATCCTAACCTTAGCTACAGGAGTAGTGCTCAGCTTGCGAGTTTTTTATCAAACAGATGATACGATGACAGCCCGAATCGCTTTCGTCGGAGCTGTAACCAAAGTAGGTTTATTATTGCCCCTTTTCACTGCAAATGCAGAAATGTATACCTATGTAGCTTGGTTGACCTGGTGGATGCTTGGTTATAGTGTGCGGGAGTATAGTGCTCATATCTCCAATCGCATTATAGTCCAAGTTGAAGTTTAGACACTTTTATTTTATCTGCAAAATCAGGGGAAACAGGAATTATTTTAAAGCAGTGTTTGAGGAGGGTTATTATCCTTTCCTTTTCGAGATAATCAGATCATAGACCTTCTGTAGGTTTTCCTTATTCCAAAAGCCTAATTCATATTGCTTTATTGAAGCTAAATGCCCTAATACTGCCTTTTGGTTTTTTAGTTTAAATTCTAATGTGTGTTTAGGATATTTTTCCACTAAGTTTCTATCAAAGTCTATTGCAAGGGAATCATAAGAGATTTTTTTGGGAGGTAGTTCTTCGTCAAACCTAGCAATGGAGAGAATCAGATGGTCTTCATTGAATTTTATGGCTTGAATGTAAATTTTTGCTTTGTTAAAGCAAATCATAAAAAATGTAACAATACTTATAATCAAGACAATTTGAAGAAGTATGAATAACTCAGTGGAAATATTCCTTTTAAAAAGGATAAGAAGTTCTAAAATCAAGAAAAAAATAAGGCCTATGTACAAACCAGATTGGATAAATAATCTTTGAGCAAAATGGGTTCTATAGGCCTTGATTTCTTTCATTTAAAGGTCAATTACACCTTTTGTGACCGCATGGAAGCCTTCTGAAATTACAGCCTGCTCAATGTCTTTAATAGGAACCATCTGGGATGTATGAACAGTAAATTCCTTTGGAAAAACTTCTTGATTCAAGGTGACTTCCTTTATCCCTTCCATTGCCAATAACTTCTTCTGGATTTGTTCTAAGTCTTTGGCTTCTTTAGCATTTGTTTCAAATACTTTTCCTTGATTACCTGGAATTACATTGTCTGATAAAATGCTCATGATTTTGAAGTTTTAATTATTGTTCCGATTCCTCCTTTGAGAAAACGATTTTTACCGTATTTATGTACGTTTTTTTAAGGAAATCATGCCCTGATTTTCCTCGTATTTATATCCTTTAAGTTAGTATTTAATAAGGAATAATGCGAGGATTTAGAGTCGCTTTATGGTCGAATTACTTTCATGCTGATTCCTTTCCAACTCATCATATTGTTAACTCAAATCACCGAAGGAATATCCCCACCCTTTCCTGTTCTAGAACGTCACGGAATGGAAGGAAAGCAAAAACTTCTTTACGTTTAAGGCAAGTCTAATTGGCTGTTAAAAATTTATTTACATCAAGCCAATGAATAAATGCATCAAACCACCGATTACTGGTTCGGTTTGGATTACCAAGCCCAAAACCATGTCCTCCATTTTGGTAAAGGTGAAACTCTACTGGTATTCCTGCCTTGTACCAGGAATCGATGACGCCAAATTGACCTCTGAAGAGAAAGTCATCGGAGGCAATCACACAAAACATGGGAGGAGCATCAGCTGGAACATCGACTGGACCCATTCCGCCATAGATCGGTCCAATAAAGGCCAGCTTCATGCTTTCTGAGTTTAGAGTTGAGTGCATAGTGAGGCCCGCGCCGGCCGAAAAACCAATCATGCCTATTCTGTCCGTATCCACTCCCCATTCTTCTGCTCGATCAAGGATCATGGCATAGGCAGCTTCAGCATCTTCGAGCTGATTGGATAGGTCTAGTTGCGGTGGTCTTGGAGGCGTGGCTTCGGTAGAGGCATCTGAAGAACTGGGTGGGGCTGGAGTGCGAGGACGGTTCATCCAGGCACTGAAGTCTTCTAGTGACTCCGGAGTTGGGTGAAGGCGATACTTCAATACGAAAGCCGCGATCCCCTGATCGGCAAGAGCCTGAGCCACTTCCCAACCTTCATTTCCCATCGATAGCCATCTGAAACCTCCTCCAGGTGCGACGATCACTGCCGCTCCATTGGCTTTTCCAGGTTCAGGTAAGAAAGGAGTAAGTGTGGCCGTGGTGATATTACGGGCCATGGGGTCGCCCCATTGGCGAAACCAAGATTCGGAGGCAGGTTGATTATCTACGCCGCCTGTTCCGAGGAGAATGGCATTTGGCTCCTCGGGAGCTTCAAGGGGATAAATGGTTCCGTCCTGAGCTAAAGTGATGTTAGCGAATAGGACTAATAAAGCTACAAGGGAGCTTTTAGCTAGGTTTTTAAGGGTTAAGGTCATGGTATAGGTTTGTGTAAAGCAATTCTAATAAATCGATTTCCTAGGAATTATCCTAGTGTTACAAATCTAAGCGGTATTGGGAAGCCAATAAATGGTTTCAACCATTTTCAATGATTTGAATTTGCTAACCATGGATTTTTATATTCATGATAATAGAAAAGATCGCCTAGTCCAAAAAATTGCTTACCGGGAAGAGCATTGGGTTTGGGGCGACTAGGCAGGTGAGTTATAAGTTTGATTCTTTATACCCAGCTCCTACAGGAATTCTTACAAAAAGATACAGGTTTGAATTCTTCGAAGAGTAATTGTAAGGGCTTTCTGTTGTTGCTTTCATGATATTCATTAGTCCCTGATAGTAAGTTACTCCAAGGTTCACACCGCCCTTTCTTAGTTTATATCCAATTCCACCTGAAAGTCCTGCGTCTATTCCTTTGATATGATCTCTGATATCCAGTTCAAAACTCGCATCCTCAGAATTTATAAAGCTGCTTAAGAAATAATCTTGAGCCCGATTCCGTAAGCCGATTTGGCCTCCTGCTTGGAAAAAGAACTGTTTTTCAGAACCAAAATGATATTTGAGGTGGATGGGAACATAGAAGTACCCAATCTTTCTTTTGATGGTCCCTCTGGAAAAGATGGCATCTAGTTCTGGATCATTTAGTGAATAAAAATTGATGTTCTGAGAACCTGTATGGGATTTAATTCGAACACCAGTATTCAACCATAAATCATTTTTCATCCGGATATCAAAATAAAAGCCCAAATGAAAATGACCATAGCCTTTTGCCTCCGAGATTCCACTGAGATTAGAGCGATTGAAGCCACCTTCCAATCCGAATTCCAGGTTGGGAGAATTGAGCTTTTCTCCGAAAAGTAAGGAAATCAGGACTTGTCCCTTTGCCGTCTGAATACTGCCCAAAAAGAAAAAAAGTAGTACGTAGAGGCTTTTATAAAAGGGATGTCTCATGATTTGAAAATTATTTAGAAAACCAGTTTTTCCCTTTTATCCCAAAGCGATAATTCAAAGAAAATAAACCGGCAGTTCGGTCCCCAAGAATCTGGGCCTCGGTTCGAATTTGCCAGCGGTAATTTATTTGCCACTGAGCTCCTATCAGCATGTTCCAGGGATTATCGATGCTCTTGTTGAAGGAATATTGGATATAGCTATCCTCTATGCTTTCGCCCAAATTGTCCAACCCTTCTCCCAGACGATTATAGATGATCGCATATTTGAGTCTATCTGCAGGGCTCAAACCCTCATACCAGGTATCCAGATTCCCTTTCAGTTCATCGATTTTTGCCGGGGCATTGGGAGCTAATTCCAGCGTTGGAATATTTCCACTTGTCTCCCCATTAAATGAGGAGTACATGGCTCCACCCCAAATGGTGACATTCATTTCCGGCTTTTTGGGGAAGCGAAATACCGGTCCAGTTCGCAATCCGAAAATGGTGATTTTGGCAGGATCATCCAGTCGGGGGTTGTAATTGTAGGATTGGTTCATATCTAGCGATACAAATATTCGCCCAATAGCTCCGGCAGTCATTAAGCCATATCCCACATAAGTTCCGCTGACTTGAGTGGTCACATCCAAGGGAATGGGTTTTACTAGATTCACATTGATATCTGCTTTTTTAGTTTGACCAACAATGCCGTAGACATTCAGAAAGGGTAATATCCAAGCATCCAAACGAAGATTGTGTGTGCTGGTTTGTGCGCTTATATCTTCAAATTCAACCACTTCGCTAAGATCAATCATGTTAGGAGGGTTGGGATTTGAAAATCTTCCAAAACCCAAAGCCATTTCAGAGAGGGAGAGAGCTTGGGTTCCGACCAAGTTGTTGATCATAATTCCCATTGGAAAAGGGAGTTTCACCTTTGCACCATGCGCTTTTTCACCCATGATGGGTAAAATGTAGGGATAGGGCTGGCTGAAAAAGATGGAGTCCTTTTCGCTTAGCGGCCCTTGGACTTGTTGACCGAGACTGTCGTAAGCCTGTCCAAAAACGATTGCAAAAAGGAATAGGATTTTGAGGGGAACTCTGAGGCAATGGGCGGAATGCAAATGCAAGGCTTTCATAGTCAGGATGGGTTTCCTTACTCGATATTTTCGAGTACACTTGAATCCCATTGAGCCAAAATGCATGAATTAAGAATCCAAGGAGAGAAATCGCAAAACTGATTTACCAGTATATTCTGACCGGCCCCTTCATTCTTCTGAGTTTTCACAGAGTGACTCGCTGGGTTACTAATACTAATTTAAATATACGGGTTTAAACCCTTTGAACAAGCCTGTCTAATGATTTCCGAGATACTTCTAAAAGTCAAAATGGGGATCAAAAATCTTCTTTTTAACCTTTTATAATTGTTACCAAGAATTCCTGAACCGCTTCCGACCTTCCCAAAGGTTCTAAAAAACAGGTATAGATGTTGATTCCTACTGCCAAATAGGTTCCGGGGTGCTTTAGTTTTTTGTATTTCCAGGCAGTCAATAAAGTCAGGCCGATAATGAGAGCTTGTGCGAAGTAAACAGGAGCCATTATATCAATAGCAGGCCAATCCTCAATGTTCATCCCAACATATAAATTTTGAATTCCACGTGCCAAGGCCGGCATCATGATGATAAAAACGGTAGAAATCAACCACCAAGCATGATCCTCAAGGCTTTTTCTATTGAGAATACTTTTTATGACTGCGTATCCGAAAGCGATGATCATTGGAATTTCTACTGCAGCTACTCCAAAGAAAAACCAAGGTTCAAAGGGACCAAAAAGATCAGTCATTTCTGTAGCCCGTTGGGTAGTTGCGATATCTCGATACATCATACTAAAAGCAGTGATACAAACGCCTCCGGCTAAAAACATTCCGATGATACCATTTGTCTTATGCTTTCCTAATTGTCCGTGGGTGGCATAGTAGGGTTGAATGATCAAATAGAGGTACCAAATCGTTCCGGTCCAATAATGAACATGAACTGACCAGGCATTTTCCGAAAAATCTCCCCAATAATCCATGAAGATTCCAAACTGCATAAATACCATGGGTATAATCATCCATTTATGTAAGTCTTTGTATTTCTCCATTTTCTTTTGGTAAAAGGTTAAAAGTGAGGTTTTCTATGAAAATCATTTAAAATATGAGGCCTACCCAGAAGGGGCTATTTTGAAGGAAACCGTTATTTCCTCAATAGATCTTGTTCTTCTTTTATAAGTTGAATTAATTCCAAAGCCATTTTTTTGGCCTGTTGTGCCCAAACGCAATGGTAATTCACTTCTAAGGCTAGGTATCTTAAGTGATGCTCCGCGTCTTTTTTTCCTTTTATTATGCCGATTGGATCCTCTAAATCAGAGACATCAAGTGTAAAAATACCATATTGGTCTCGAAAAAACCGTGTGGTTTCGTTGGCCCATTCTTCATGTTCCTCGATTGCGTAACCTTCCAGTCGTTGGGCTAAATAGCTGTAATAATTCCCAATTTTGGTTTTCAGGTTTGAGTTTTTGATATGGGAGAAGGAACCTGTGGAATAGAGTTCATTTATTACCGATTTGTTTAAGGAAACTCCACCAAATCCACGTCCTAACAATAGAAATGACAGATTAGTAAAATCCCGGTTTATTGTATCCGGGAAAGAACCTTTCCAAAGTTGGCTGGGGGGGTCATTTTTGGAAACATCTACCCAATCCATTTCTGTAAAGCGTTGGGTATTTAATTCAGCGTGTTCTAGTATGTAAAAAATCCCTCTCAATCTTATTTTATTAAAATTAGTACTCGCATCAATGGAGGAAATGTCATTGTTCAGGTCATCAATTAAGTTGCTTAAAAAATTGAGAGTTTCTTTCTGGGTACTTCGATTTGTATTCCAATTGTTGATGGAGAGAGCGATCAAAATCCCAATGACAACAAGAATGATTTCGCCGACCGCATATTTTAAGTACTTGCCGATTTTGTTTTGGGAAATCATATCCCGCCGAATTTTTCGAAGAAGTTCAATCATAAAAATTCAAACCCTGTACTATCTAATTTAAAAAAATAAATTGAAAATCAGGGACTTATGAAAGAACTAGTTTCTGAATGATTCAGGATTTTTCTTTTTAAAAGCGACTCACTTTTTACCCTATGTTTTTTTTAATGTTAAAGGGGGTTACTGCGTGATTTCAAAGACTTTAAGTAGGTTTTTTCCGGAGGCATTCGGCACCTCTGAGACGAATGCATATTGACCGGGTACCAATTGAGCCGTAAAATAGCCTATATCACCAGCAGGCATATCATTGACTCCTCCTAAAAATATTACACCCTCTGGAGCAGGTTCGATTAAGCCTTTGGGATCCCTCCAATCCATCCATGCCTCTAAATCTTTCAGATTAGCATTATCCTGCAATCTCACCAAATTAAGATCGTGACTGACAAAATTCTCATGGATCTTCTGATCCAAAAATTCGACTTTAAAGGTATAACTACCTGGAATTGATGGAGGGTCTACTGAAATTCCGGATTCTCCAGAAAGGCGAATGCTTATATCCGCTTTGGGTTCGGCTAAAGAAGAAACTTCATTTGAAACCACCAATTTTTTAATCATTCCCATATTTGTGTGGAACATGCCCGTATTCATTTTCACATAGCATTCCACGAAATAGGTTCCAGGATTCAATTTGAGAGTAGATTCAGTAGTCACTTCTGGAGAAACTAAACCTACTCCTCCTCGCCATACGACTTCTGAAAACCAAGAAGGGAGGTTGGCAAATTCAGCAAATCCCTCATCGGTTTTTCCCTCATTGAGTAATGTCATCCCATTTCCAAAAACTGGGAGAACTCGTGCCTTAATGGAATCCAAGGTAATTCCATCCGGATAATCATCTATCAGGATGAAATGAGTTTGATTCGAATTGTTATGGTATCTCCAGGTGTACCATCCAGCAGGGATAGTATCCGGCATTTGAAAATCCATAGTTTCAGTAACGATCTCCATTACGGGAGGAGCAGGTGCTTTTTCTTCAGGAGCACTTGTCTCTGTTTGCGTGCTGGAACCACAAGATTGGATTCCTAAAAAAGCAATAAATAAGGCCGAATAAAGAATGGCTCTAAATGGATGGAAAGTTAATTTGAAGGATTTCATATTTGCTTGAGTTAAGTTAAAAATCTAATGAGCTAAAGAATAAAACTGACTGTTCTCCAAAAGCCGCATTTAAGTAGTTCGAAATCAATTCCTTTGAAAATACAAAAATTGATTAAAAAAGTCTAATTAAATATCGTACACCAAAAATCTTACTCCTATCTTAAGATCTTTTCCATTTTTCTTCCTTTCGCTAATTCATCCACCAGCTTATCCAAATACCGGACTTGTCTGGTCAGGGAGTTATCAATTTCTTCAATTCGATAGCCACAGATCATTCCCGTAATTAATCCAGCATTTGGGTTCAAGTTTGCCTTTTGAAAAAATGTTTCAAATGTTGCCTGCTTTTGAATAAGCTCATTCAATTTTCCCTCGTCAAACCCAGTCAGCCATTCAATTACTTGAAGAAGTTCTTCTTTGGTCCTTCCCTTTTTCTCAATTTTCGTGAGGTAGTGGGGATATACTGAACCAAATTTCATTTTTGCTATTCGCTCGTTATGTTCAGGAGTTACATTCATGCTTCGTTGTTGAAGGATTAAACTGATTTTTCAAAAGTTAAAAAACGTTTCTCGTCAAAATTTATGAAGAACCCGATTCGATATAGTTTTCCTTATAAGTAGCAATAATATCAAAGAGAGTAATCCTCCTAGTACTGTCCCATAAATATCTTTCCAATCAAAGACACCGCGTGGCAGGTAGGGTTGGACAATTTCATAAAGGATATAGCCAATCACGATAAACCCAATCACATGAAAAGCTTTCTTCCCCGGAGAGTTTAAGACGGCCAATGTGAAAAAAATCTGAACAATTACCCCTCCCAAATTTCCAATACTATCCGCTATTCCAAAATCATCAATATGATTGGAATAAATAAAGGGTCTGTAAATATTCCTTCCTATTTCCGTCAAAAAGAAGAAAAAAACAGCTATTCCTAAATAAATAACCCGAAGCCGATCAATGGTTTTGATGGATTCTTTATCAGTAAACAGGTTATTTTTCTTGCTCATTTATTTTGGTTTTTCAACATCAAATGGGATTACTCATAACCCTATCTTTCTTGTAAGAAAAACAATAATAAATGAATACTATTAATAAGATGGGCTTTTATTATTCTAATTAAACTTCTCAGCCAGTTTAATAAACTTATCTATGGTCCTGTTTGGGTTTATTGATGATTCAACTCGTTGTTGTCAAACCCAGTTTAGGAGCGGACTTAGAAAAGGGAGCAAGTGTGAAGGGATAATTGGGCAATTCCTGCTATATGCATACTTCGAGTGTCCAGCGCCAAGAATAAAAGGTTACAGCACGGCCGCTTCAATCGGTATTTCGACTTTTGCTTCGTTACTCCACTCTAGGTTTTTTTGATAAGTCTGGGTGATTTTTCCAAACTCGTTCATTCGATGCAAGAAAATCCATTCATGATCAAATAGCTGGCGGATATGATTATGCTTTTCTAAAATTTTAATGATGGCTGCCGTCGGAGCTTCGATCACTACATTTAGGCGAATGGGAATGTGTTCAAATTTTTCACCGTTATGGACCGATTGGATAGGAAGCCCAATGCGTAAGTCTCCACTCGAACCTTCCAAGACCCCAAGACCGGATGTGATGTTATGTAAGGTTTTGTTCCCTGCACCCAAGTGCTGATTATCCGTCGTGCTGGCGTAATATTGGAGGTTAATCCAACTCGTAACGACCATGGGAGCTGTCATGATGGATTCCAGGATTTTAAATTCAGAATCTTCTTGCCATTGGTAGTTATGAAGGAAAGACTTGCCATTTAGTTTTACGCCTTTTGATCGATTTCGTGGAGCGATAATAAATGAATGA
Source organism: Algoriphagus sp. (assembly GCF_013373065.1). Taxonomy (GTDB): domain Bacteria; phylum Bacteroidota; class Bacteroidia; order Cytophagales; family Cyclobacteriaceae; genus Algoriphagus. Next base: position 39,372 of record NZ_JABXIN010000023.1, on the reverse strand, counting down.
CAACCAGCTAAGCCCCATTCTGGTCTGACCTGCGCCCAATCCTGTGCACGTGCTTTAAGCTGCTTTTCGATTTCATCATCCGATTTGTCATCAACTTGCAAACGAAGTTTTCGCTCGAATCGGGTATGTTTGCTGGCTAGCACTATGGATTCCTTCAACTGATCCAATTCCTTTTGGCGGGATTCGGGAACCCTCGTGTCGTTGATAAAGTGGATATCATCGGTGGTAGTGTCGTGAAGACAAGCCAGAAAGATTGTTTCTTTAGGAATATGAATGCCTTCTTCCTTCAACCTATTCCTGACTTCGGGATCATTGAAGATATATTGAGCGGTCAACGCATTCACTTCTCCAGAGTGTCCTCCACAAGCACCACAGTCCAATCCCGAAGCATGGGGGTTATTCACAGAAGAGGAACCATGCCCGGTTATTAGTACAAATCGGGCAAGCTTGTCTTTAAGTCCCATTCCCGTCAAAGCTGAAGCGGCCATAGTAACTTTATCCGCTATATCAATAGAAGATAGATCAAGCATTTTTCCTTCTTTGAGCCATTTTCCGATTCCGTCCTTTTTGGGATCCTTTAAAGGTCTTGACAAGTGGAAAGAGTTAAGCAAAATTTTGGGCAAAAAGGATAAACCTATAGGGCTCACAAAACCAAAGGAAGTAACAGCTCCAGATTTAAACTTTTTCCAAGTCTTTCCAATTTGATGATCCGAAACTCGTTTTTTAGTGGCATGGGATTCATCCGGACAAGATTCTTTCACCAAGGCACTTGAAGGAATCAAAACGGGGCACTGATTTTTGCCTTCATCATGTCCTAATGGAACATATTTAACCGGGAACCCGAAAAATCCGGCAAATCCAACCGTTTCAATTTTAGGGTTTACTATTTCTAGGTTTCTTCTGAAAACTTCGGACCGGACATCTATACAAAACACCATTTGGGCATCGACCTCATCCTGCGTTTCGAAGGCACTTTGCACCTTAAAAGAGGATTTCAATTCCTTTTGTGAAGCAAAATCAAGTGCATCCTGGAAGATGAGTGATAATTTGAGAACTTCATTTTCGGCGTGGAGTGGTTCGCCGGAATGCCACTGTTGGTACCAAAGGGCCTTGATTTTCTCTTTGTTTTTGGAATGATTGAGAAAATAATTTTCCCAGGTCAATAAAACTGCGAGAAACTCCGTGAGATTCGATTTGTTCCCATCATAAAGTGTATGATGGAAGTCAAGCCCTGCGATATAGGAGGACCAACCAAGCACGTTTAGTAGTAGCGCATGAAGATAGGCCTCATTTTCCTCTTCGTCCAGTTTGAGTTGAGATAGGAAGTTATCAATAAAATCCAGCGGGTTTTGAGGAAGGTGTTTGATGGAAGATCTAAATCCTGACAAGCCCATGATTTCAGGGCTTCGGTCAATTTGGGCTTCCTGTATCCAAGCACGATAGAGACCTTTTTCTGAATCTTTATTTCCCCAAATGCCTACAAATTTGTCGAAGTGTGATGCTGCCCAAAAAGAAACCCTATCTACCATGAGTTCCTTCCAGTTTGTTTGATCAAGTCTTGTTGCAATATCAAGGAAATTATATCCCTGATTTTCAGAAGAGACCTTCTCTTGAAATGCTTTTGCTTTTCCAATAAAGCTGTCAACAGAAAAATCCTGTTTTCCAGATTTATTGATCGCTTTTTTAACGCCATCTCGATGAATAGCCCCCTTTTCTAGCTGATCCAGATAAAATGAAAGCGGCATGGTCATCTTGACTCCTGCTCTTGAACTCATGATTTGAGCCGTTTCCCTGTAGTCAGTATCTGTAAAACCTGCATAGGGATTGACCGCTACAAAGTTTTTCAGAGGCCAGGAGGGAGCAATGCGCTTGTTTGTTTTTTCTAGAACTCGCTGATAGGTAGACATAGGGATCGATTAGGTGATTATTTTGATGTCTTTAGGGATAATGAATTCATGAAACGGTCCATAAGATGATTGATATACAGACCATTTCTGAAATGGATCTCCATTCGCTTCAGGAATAATGAATTTTTGAACTGTAGAAAAACCGATTGACTTAAGACCGTAAGTAGGAATAAAACCATTAGTCCAAGGACCATCATCTGAACAGGTTCATCCAGAGTTCGGATTGCTGGTATCTGGTTTCCAAGAAATACAGCAAATGCATGCTCGAAAAAGTAGAAACAATTCACTACGATTAGTGAGCCGACTAGTAGGAAAGTGATAGATCGAACGCCATTATTCGAATCCAACGTATTTATATGGAGGGAAAGGATGCTTAAAAATATGATTCCTGAGATGACTAGCATTTGAAATTCCATTTCAAAATTAGTTTGCCAGAAATCTGTCACCCCAATATAGAGGAGTGAGGAGGTAATAAAAGCTAAGATTATTCTCCCAAATTGATGAGATCTTCTATAATTATCTGCTCCGCTCGTTTGTACTTTTTCTATAAGACTGCCTGAAGAAAGGAAGGAATGTGCTTTGTAAAAGGAGTGTGCCACGAGGTGAAGCAGCGAAGCCGAATACACACCGAGACCACTGACCATTAAGGAAAATCCCATATGGCCGATACTTGAATAGGCCAAGGAGGTTTTAATGGAAGGTTGAGTTGTGGAGGCTATGGCTCCAAAGAGTGCGCTGAGCCCTCCAACTATGATCAAAACAAGAGGTGCTATGGTGCTAATTTCAATTAGGAAAGAAAATCTCAGGATTAGGAATGGTCCTGCGTTTAGTAATCCAGCATGCAATAAGGCTGATACCGGAGTAGGGGTTTCCATCACATCCAAAAGCCAGCCATGAAAGGGAAGCTGAACTGATTTAAGGCAAGCGCTTGCTACAAGTAGTATACCTGCTAATTCCAAATTGGATGGAGGGTTATTTCGGGAAAGACTCTGGGCTTGCTCAAATATTGCTGAAAGATCGGCTGTTCCAAATTGTAAGTAAATCAGGATAAATGCAGACAAAAGTGTTAAATCACCCAAGCGGGCAATTAGGAACTTTTTGCTTGCCGCCAATCGGGCTTTTTTCCGATCAGGGTAGAAAAGTAATAGTTGGTGTAATCCTATGCTGGTACCTACCCAAGAGATGAAAAGGATGGCTAGGTTGCCAGAGATAACCAATAATTGCACAAAAGCGATTGTCATCGCTAATCGGGCAATGAAATGTTTATGTCTTTTTTCTCCGTCTAAATAGTTTCTACTGTAGCGAACCACCACCAAACCGATGATTGCTATCATGGTATACATTAGGCTGCTAAGCGCATCCAAACGAAGGGTTAGACCAAAGTCTCCAAAAAGGAGAAGGTTTGCACTGACTGTTTCATTGAGATAAGTCCAAACCATAGCCCCTAGACCGAGACCTATGGCTACATACAAACCAATTTGTAGAAGTACATAGCTCGCACGAAGGGAAAAGGATCGGAAATTTGTCAGAGAAAATAGTAGGGCGGGGAAGATAAATAGAACGCTCAAGATCAAGAGATTCATACTCAGAGTTTTGTGCAAAACTACCAGGAGAATGTCATATATTTTTATTTATATTTATAATGTAAAGCATAAACAAAATATATGAATTACACTATCAACCAATTGCGGGTCTTTCTAAAAGTGATTGAAACAGAGAGCATTACCAAAGCATCTGAAGAGCTGTTTATGACTCAGCCGGCAGTATCCATACAGTTAAAAAACTTTCAAAATCAGTTTAAATTTCCACTTACCGAAATTGTTGGAAGGCAGCTCTATGTAACTGAATTCGGTTATGAAGTAGCCGAAATTGCCAAACGGATCTTTGATGAGCTAGAAGCTTTAAAATATAAAACCAAGGAATATGAGGGAATCTATACTGGCCGACTCCGGATTTCGGTTGCTTCGACGGGGAAGTATGTAATACCGTATTTCTTAACTGGATTTCTTGACGCACACAAGGGAATCGACTTGTCGCTTGATGTCACAAACAAATCCAAAGTGGTAGAAAGTCTTAAGAATAATGAACTCGATTTTGCGGTGGTATCAGTTCTTCCGGAAGAAGTGGAGGTAGAGGAGGTTTTTTTAATAGAGAATAAATTGTACATGGTAGGAAACCCGGAAAATCATTCCAAGAATAAAACGCTCATTTATCGGGAAGAGGGTTCGGCAACTCGCCGGGTGATGGAGCAATATTTTGATAAGAAAGGAAGCAAGCGGAAACAAATTGAATTGACTTCCAATGAGGCTGTAAAGCAAGCTGTGATAGCAGGAATAGGTCATTCTATCTTACCACTGATAGGCATTAAAAGTGAATTGATTGAAGGCTCCTTAAAGATTATTCGAAAGCGCGACCTTCCCCTTAAAACGGACTGGAGACTAATTTGGCTAAAGGATAAAAAGCTCTCTCCTGTGGCAAATGCGTACCTTGATTACGTTCGCAAGGAGAAGATTAAAATTCAGGAAAAGTTTTTTAAATGGTATCTGGATTTTGAATGATGCTGGATTTTTGGTTTTCGAATTAAGTCGACAAATACTAAGAATATTCCCCTGTTTTCCGGAAAATTTAATTTCAGGATTTTCAAACTTCCATTTAGTTAAATTTTTCAGCTCGTTTAATCAACTTGTCCAAGTTTGGTTCTTTGGGATTTAAAGGCATTCCAGGATGAATGCAAGCTGCGGGGCATTTTTCTGCCGCTTTGACCAATTCTTCAAAAGTTCCTTTTGAAGGATCATCTATATAGGCTTGTTTATCCTTGTTGTACTTGAACAACTTGGGGTATTTATCCACGCACTCATTGCAGGAGGTACAATTCTCTGTTTCCACCCAAGGACCGGCGACTTGATTTGGACTGACTTCTTCTTGAGTGGTAACCTCTTCTTGTTCTCCGGAGGCTTCGGTTTTTAAGGGAGTTTCCTCGGTCAAAGCTGCCTCATCAAAGTGGAATTCTTCATCATCTAATAAGACAGAAATAAGACGTTGAGCGGCTACTGAAATCGCTTCCTCCTGGAGGTCTTTCAATAATTGCTCACGGTTAATTTCAGGTGAAGGACTAGCCTCCTCTCCTGCGATTGATCCATCGCCCGTAGCGGTTTTTCCATCTCCAGAACCACCAACTATTCCAGCCAATTCTCTTAATTGGTTCCAAAAATCCAGACGTTCCTGACAGGAAACCACCCACACATTAGGAATGGCCCCGCGGTGTAATTGACCCTGTTCATCCTTTAACCAGATAAAAGGGATTTTACCGTACAAATCAGCTTCTTCGAGTTGTAAGTAGTTGCTCAAAGGCACTAAATGATCGGTTTCAAATTGAGCAGGCACGAGCATCAATTCTTGGGCTTTTTCCGGAAAAATGGCCTTGTAGTCTGCATAGGTGAATTCCATTTCCCATTCTTCTTCAGTCCCATCACTTCCTTTTGCGAGAAGGCTATATATTGGCCAAGATTTGCTTGCTTGGATATTTTGAGAGAGATCGAATTTTTTCCCATCAGAATCCTTTACCGTTGGATCAAAGCTGATTTTAGGGAAATATCGGCCTGCATTTTCTGCCTTCATTACGAGCATTGGATCTTTTCCATCTAGTTTTTTTGATTCAGGGATGGATAAATAGCAAATGCTAGGTGAGGTAGACTTCAGGAATTTTTGGATTCCATCCTGAATAAAATTAGGGTCATCTAGGCTACTTTGAAATACCGAGACATTACGATGAGCGATAGCCAAGGAAGCAATTTCCTGCTTGTATTGCCGGGAGGCATCTTCCCAAGTGAGTTGCTTATCGGGAGCAGTGATGAGTTCTTGGTTCAAAACCATCACCTTAATGGGCCTATTGGAGGATAAAAGCCTCGAAAAGGAAGCTAAATGTTCGAATAGGTATCCCTTGTCTACAATCAGCAGGATAGGGTGGAATAAGAGTAGTTCTTCTTTGGACAATCGATACCAGGTAAAATGCTCAAAATATTCATCATGAATTTCTTCTTTGAATTCATCCGAAATCTCAAGCGATGCGATTCGAAACGCCTTGATCAAATCCACAAAGGTGTTTACTTCCTGACTAAAAATGGACAGGCCTTCTTCAAACAGGTCTCCTTTTGATTCAATTACCTGAGAATTCCGGAGTAGGTTTTCATTGGAAATCCATTCTTTCCATTGAGGTTCCAAAATCACGATGCCTTCATTTTCCTTGTAATGATTTAAGCCTTTTTGAAGCGTAGAAATCACCTCCGTAAGTCGAAGGAGTCGTTTTTCGGAAAGGTCGGTTTTTGGACCACGTGGTAAAAGGTTGACCATTTTGTCAAAGGCAATGAGCTCATCGGCAAAGTCAAAAGTGTTTTTCAGGGATTCCTCTTCGGATTGTGTATCCTCGATTTGCAAAAGCTCGTTCAGGCCCGCAATTAATTCGGTCAATCGGGAGGTAAAGGCTCGACGATTGCCTTGATGGTGGTTGGAAACCGCATCATCTAAGAATTGAAATGGGGTACTAGGGCTCCACTCAATGGAACGGCTTTTCCCATTTTTTTCTTTTAGCGTGAATGGGTAGTCTGATGTCGCATTTTCCTCCAATAAATCATACAAAGCTGCGCTCACCGGTCTTTTTTCAAAGTCCTCCGGTAATACACCTGTTCGATAGAAATGGCGTAATTTTTTCCAAAATGCCTGCATTTCTGCTTCAGGAGCAGGATTTCTTTTTTCCCAAACGAAGGGTAGATGATCCTGGATTTCCTTATTTGTGATTTGTTCGTTCATAACCCTTCTATTAAATGGCGTATCGATCCATGAGTGTATTGATTGCCCCCATTCGCTCTTCAACGGAAATTCCGAGATTATGGGCTCCATATTCATCGTATCGGATGGCGTTTTTATTCTGATAAAACAATCCAATTGGAGTCGTTTCTTTCACCAATTCCGCTACTTCCCGAGCTTTGATTAAGTTGCTAGGATCATGCTCTTGGATGTGGCGGAAGGTACTTTTGGCTTTTTCATCCAACAAAATACCATCCTCATGATCCAACAAGGTGAGGGCATTGGGGTCTTTTACTGTGGGTTCGTAGGTATCCCGCATCCAAATCGGACAGCGTTGCACAATGCGTACAAAAGCCAACCCAGGATGATCAAAAGCCTTTTTCAGAGTTGCATTTAAGTGGGCAGGTTTCCAATCAACTGTTTGGGCCACAAAGGAGACATTCGGGAAGCCCAAGGTGGACTGGATAGGATTGATGGGAGGAATGACCGAACCTCTAGGATGGGTGTTCGAGTGGGTTCCCAAAGGACTGGTTGGTGATGTTTGTTTTTTAGTCAATCCGTAGATGGAGTTGTCAAATAGCAAAACCACCATTTTCATATTGTAGCGTATGCCATGCACCCAGTGACCAGCTCCGATGGAACAGCAGTCCCCATCTCCTGTGATGACAAAAACATTCAAATCAGGTCTTCGAAATTTTACCCCACTTGCAACGGGCAAAGCTCTACCATGCAAGCCATGAAAACCATAAGTCTTCATATAGTGTGGAAAACGGCTACTACAACCAATTCCCGAAACAAATACGGTTTTTTCTGGAGGAAGCTGCTCATCTTCACAAAGCTTTTGTACCGAATGCAATATGGTATGAGCGCCGCAGCCCGAGCACCATCGCGCTTTACTGCTTCCATAATCTTCAATGCTGTAATGCCCTTCTTCCGGAAGTGCGATTTCACAAAAATCTGGTTGAAAAGAGATCATGGTCTAATCGATTAAGGTTAAGTTGAGTTCTTTCTCGAGCCTTTGTAAAATCTGAATCGGGCTCATGGGTTGTCCGTAAACATTGCTTAAGCAATCAATGTCAGTAAGCGTCTGCGCTCTCAGATACCAGGCCAATTGGGAATACCGCCTGTTTTCCTCCGTGATCAAAGGATTTCCAACCGTATCGCTGTAGTTGATTTCTACGGTCATCACTTTCTTAAATTTGCTGAAGATATCCTTCAGACCTGGCTCCATCGGACTCAAAAAGCGGAGATGGATACTGCTGACTTTGGCGCCTTTTTCTCTGGCACGTTCAGCAGCTTCTTCAATCGCACCTCGGGTAGAGCCCCATCCTACCAATAACAAATCCCCTTCTTCTTCACCATGAATTGTTGGGGGCTTAAGTGTCTCCCGCAAGGCCGCCAACTTGCGACTTCTACTTTCCACAGCGCGTTGATTGATCGCCGGATCATAGGCTACATGACTGTCTTCATCATGAGCAAGTCCTGTTAAGGTGTACATCCCTCCTTTTTGTCCAGGGATGGGTCTTTTGCTAATTCCGGTGTTTTTGTCCCAATCATACACCTTGACGCCATCTTTCCACGGGCTTTGATCAATAGGCCCTGCAAACCATTCGGGTTTAATTTTCGGACGCGGGAAAGGCTGGACTCCTGTCGCTAAATTCGCATCGGTTAATACAAAAACAGGGGTTCGGAAGGATTCGGCCAGTTTCCTGGCAAGGATGACAAAATGAAAACACTCTTCGATCGTAGAGGGTGCAATAATTACTTTTGGGGAATCGCCGGGAGCACCATATAGCACTGCTAATAAATCCCCCTGCTCCACTTTAGTTGGTAATCCGGTAGAAGGTCCTCCTCGCTGCACATCAATGATCACAAGAGGAATTTCTGCCATAACAGCTAAGCCTATAAATTCTGTTTTGAGGGCAATACCCGGGCCGGATGTAATGGTTACAGCCGTTTTTCCTGCATAGGATGACCCGACAGCAAAACCAATCGCAGCAATTTCATCCTCTGCTTGATGGATGATTCCTCCTGCGGATTCAATGGTTTCAGCCATCGCGTGCGTAGCCGAAGTGGCGGGTGTAATTGGATACATGGAGCATACTTCAATGCCTGCTGCCATGACTCCCAGGCTGATCGCTTCGTTCCCATTCATTACCACATAATCTTCCTCACTTAATTTACTCGGGATGGTAAAATGCATGGGGAAGTTTTCATTGGCATATTCATACCCAGCATAAAGTAAATCAAGGTTGCTTTGGATGATCTTTTCATCCTTTTTTCTGAAAATATATTTGACCTGATTCGCTGCAATTTCCAAATCCCGATCGTAAAGATTACAGAGAAGGCCAAGCACCCACATATTCTTCCCTTTTTTGGCATCGCTCACGTGCTTTAGGCATTCCTTTTCCATGGGAATTTCAAAAATGTGATAGCCTAACTCCGTGAAATGCTCAATAGATTCCTTGTAAGCAATGGCGGTTTCTTCGGTATGAGTTGCCCATTTGTTTTCAATTAGGAGATAGGTGCCTGGTTTATAGGCATTCTGGTCAATCCGCCCATAGAGCACTTGTTCATTGAGCGCTACTACCAAATCGGCATGGTCGCCCATGTTGGTGATTTTGTTGCTACCCATTCTGACACGGATTCCCGAGGCTCCTGCCTTGGATCGTGCGGGAGGTTGGATTTCTGCCGGAATAATTTCCACTGTCCATACACCATTCCCCATCTTGGCAGAAATGGCGCCCAAGCTCTGACCGCATTTTTGTGCGCCCTCACCTGAGTCACTGACAATTTCAATTACGGCTTCTTTGATTTTGGTCCTTTCAAATCGATTTGTTTCGGAAGGCTGACTTGCTGGATTACTGATCATGGCCAATAGTTTTATCCAGAGTAAGTAAAAAAAAATTACCCTGGATTTTATTGACCGAAATCAGTTAATGGCTAGATAAAAGTCAGGTTTAATAGCCAAGACTAGGTCTTTTAAACCCTTGAATATCAATAGTGAAAATAAAAATCGTTTTTGAGCAGGATTAGGAAAAACCTGGCTCACGGTCTCCTTTTCTGATTATTTTACTGCTTTCCCTTCCTTTGACGATGCCTAATTTTGGATCGAGCCAAACGATAGCCCCAGTAGGACAGCGTTGGATAGGCTCTTGTGTTTTATGAGCGAGGGAATAATTGATTACGGGCAGGTTATTTTCAATGACAATAAGGTCTCCGGGGGCATCCATGGCACAGCGACCGCAAGCTGTACAAGCGACCTGACAGTCTTCCAGAATCTCATCTCCTTTTTCTAGGTTTTTGCAGTTTACCCAAAGTTGATGACTGATAGGCTGTAGTGAAAACAGGTCCTTGGGACATACCTCTACACAGTCTCCGCAGGCAGTACATTTATCCAGGTCTACTACAGGAAGGGAATATTCATTTAGATGAATAGCATCGAAATCGCAAACTTTTTGACAGTCTCCCAAGCCCAAGCATCCCCAAAAACACCCTTTTCCTCCACCACTGACCAAGGCTGCTGCTTGGCAACTTTCCAGACCTTCGTAAGTGGCTTTATTTCGGGCTACATTAGTTCCTCCTCCACAGGCCAAACGAGCGACTTTCTTTTCTTCATTCCCCACAGAAATTCCCAGAAAATCACCAATCGCTTCTCGGCCTTCGGGAGAACTGACTGTACATTTCCCCGGTAGAACTTTTCCTGCAACCAATGCCTCGGCAAAAGGACGACATCCCGGAAAACCACAGGCACCACAATTCGCATGGGGCAGCATATCTTCTACCACATTGATCCGCTCATCCTCATAGACATAAAGTTTTTTATTTGCCACCACTAAGAGAAGGGCAAGTGCGAGGGTGAGTCCACCAAGTGCTAAAACTGCGATGACGATTGACATTTCCTTTTTTCCTAATAGATAATTTCAGCCCATTTTTTACCGGCAATAAGTTCAGCTTTTCGGGTTTCCCATTTTTCCTTTGAACCCATCATTTTGCTGAATACTTCGTCCAAACCTTCCTTTACTTTTTCGTGGCCTGCGACATAGATGTAGGTATTCAGATTGGATAGCATTTCGAGGATTTCCTCAGATCGCTCCTCAATGGATTCATTTAAGGTCATGACGTCATTCCAAACAGGTCTAGGGCTAAGAGCATGGATGGCTTGAAAGGTCTTTTGATCGTAATAACTGGTCAGGTCATCATCGAGCTCATTTTGGTAGAGCAATTCCAACCCAGTCTTAGCTCCATAGAATAGCCGTATTCTTCCCTTCCAGTCCTTAATGTTGGTATAAATGTGTTTAATAAAGGCTCTAAAAGGTGCGATTCCAGTTCCCATCCCAATGAGGATTAGATTAGCTTCGCGATTCTCGGGTACAGAAAAGGCCAAGCCAAAAGGACCGGTAATCGTGATCTGATCTCCTTCTTTTCGGTCGCATAAGTAATTAGAGGCAATCCCATATTGAAGTTCTCCGCTAAAGGGATCCACATAATTGCACCGCTTCACCAATAGGGTAACCCAAGTTTTGCCTTTCACTTTTTTGGGTAAATCAGCAACACTGTACAAGCGGTGATGCTGGGTATTTCCAAAATCATCGTGTGTTTGAATCAATACACCAAAGCTTTGATCGATTTCACAGTGAAATGAAGGGTCGTTGACTTCTAAAACTAATTCCCGGATTTCTTGAGTATCCTCGGGGGTAAGTCTCCGAGATGATTTCACGGTGGCTGTGTGTTGCCTGCGGGTGTCATAATCTGATAAATGTGCCATTTTCTTATTTTTTAGTCGTTTTTAGTTGACATTGCGTGCCACAACCACAATTGCCACAGTCTCCTCTACCGGCAAGCACGTCTTCGGAGGAATTTTTATCCATAAAGGCCAATCGCCAGAGATATTGGACTAGAACCCAGGCGATCATTAAGCCTGTAATTCCCAGTATTCCGATTGCGTATTTGATCAACATTATTCTTCTTTTAATTACTGCCCAATCCTGAAAAACCCATAAATGCCAAGGATAAAATCCCCGCTGCCACTAAGGTCAGGACGGTTCCTCGAATGACTTTAGGTACTTCTGCGAAATCCAACTGTTCTCGCAATCCAGCCATCAACAGCAGGGCGAGCGTAAAGCCGGTTCCGGCTCCAAATGCATAGGTGACGCTTTGAAAGAAATCATACCCCTTATTGGTCTGGAATAAAGCTAAACCTAGGATAGCACAGTTGGTCGTGATCAAGGGTAAGAAAATCCCCAGTGCCTGAAACAGTGCAGGGCTCATTTTCTTGACAAACATCTCCACCAATTGTACCGTGGAGGCGATGACTACGATGTAGCTGATCAATTGGAGAAACGGAGCATCAATGGCTTCCAAGAAGGCATGAATGCCGTAAGCACACATGGAGCTTATCAGCATCACAAAGGTGACGGCGCCACCCATTTTTCCTGCCGTATCGATTTTTCCCGAAACCCCTAAGAAGGGACAAATTCCAAGGAAATAGGCCAGCACAAAGTTGTTGACCAAGGCGGCATTGATGAATATCTGGCTGAATGATTCCTGATTCATAAGGCGTTTCGTTTTTGTTTGTAAAGGTTGAAAACCAATAACCAGGCAGCTAGCGTGAAAAAGCCTCCGGCCGGTAGAATCATGATGACCCATTCCTGAAAGGTGTCAGGCATAATTGGGATTCCAAATACAGCTCCACTTCCCAGGATTTCCCTGACAAGCCCGAGACTGACCAATCCCAAGGTGAATCCCAATCCCATTCCCAAGGCATCAAGGATGGATTTTCCAAGCGTGTTTTTGGAAGCAAAGGCCTCCGCACGGCTAAGAATCAGACAGTTCACAACGATCAATGAGATAAAGGCACCCAAGTTTTTATGGAGGTCCACACTGATGGCTTGGATGGCATAGTCTATAATCGTCACAAACGTTGCGATGATCAGAATGTAGGATGCAATGCGGACTTCCTTGGGGATAAAATTTCGAAGTAGGGAAACCAAACTGTTGGACATGATTAACACAAAAGCCGTAGCCAAGCCCATGGCAAGGGCATTGATGGCCGTATTAGAAACCGCTAATACCGGGCACATCCCCAGTACCTGTACAAATACCGGGTTCTCTTTCCACAAGCCTTTGATAAACTCATCCGTGGAGGAGGTTGTATTGCTTAGCTCCTTATTCATTTTTGATGGATTTAAAAGCTGTTTTGTTTTGGTAAATAAGCGGCGCCCATTCCGAAGCGCTTTGGTTAATGATTTCTCCAATGGCTCTTGAGGAAATGGTTGCCCCGCTGATTCCGTCCACTTCCCATGAATGGGTTTTGGTCCCCTTTTTTACTGTAATGACCCGGTTTTCTAATCCCGATTTATCAGGATTTAAAGCCACATCCATTGCAGTGAAATTTTCCAAAAAGGTGGGGTCTTTCTCGATTTTGTCACCAAGCCCTGGAGTTTCCTTGCTTTCTAAAACATAGAATCCGACCACCTGCTCTTGCTCAGGGGCATAGCCATAAATGACTTTGATGACGTCTGCATAACCTTGCCCTGTAGCCACAATGGCTACCCCTTTGAAATTTCCCTCGCTATCATACCCGGCATAGACTACATCCGGGTCGCTTTCTTCCGCCGGAACAAAAGCGTTGTTTTTATAAGCGAAAGGTTGCATTTGAGTAATACCGGGAACCACTTTAAAAATCGCTTCTTTGAGCGCTTCCGCTCGCAATAATTCGATCCGAGGCAAGGTGCCTTCATAGGTAAAGACAATCAATAGTCCACACAAAATACCAATACCAGCCATGGCTCGAAGCATTTTAAAGCTATTGGAAGGAGGGGTTATGGTCTTAGAATCGCTCATGATGATTTTAGTGAAGTTCCATAAACCCGATAGCGAATCAATCGATCGATATGAGGGGATATCGCATTTCCCAATAAGATCGCATACATAACCCCTTCTGGTAGCCCTCCCCAAATACGGATGACTACGATAAGGGTACCTATAATAGCTCCATAAACCATGACTCCCCATTTTGTGATTGGAGAGGCCACCATATCTGTGGCCATAAAGACCGCACCTAACATCAACCCTCCAGAAAAGAGCATGAATAATGGAGATGGGTATTTGGAGGGATCAATCCAGTAGAAGATTCCACTCAATAGGAATACCGTTGCGATGATAGATACCGGGATTCTCCAATTCATGAAATTTCGAGCAACCAGATATATTCCACCAAGAAGAATAAGGATCGCACTGGTCTCTCCGGCAGATCCACTGACGAAGCCAAATGCTAGATCCGCAGTATTAGCGACAACCCCATCAAATTTGAAAGCTGAAAGCGGAGTAGCCCCGGAAACGCCATCTACTACCGGCTTCATAAAGGGAGCTGCAAACAAGGAGCTATTGATGGTTGTAAAACGATCAGCTCCAAATCCGTCATACCAAGTCGTAATGGCTACAGGAAAAGCTCCCTGAAGCACTGCTCTACCAACTAAAGCTGGATTAAATACATTGTAGCCAAGCCCTCCAAATAGAAATTTCCCGACACTAATCGCAATGACTCCACCTAGGAAGGTCATCCAAAGCGGAAAAATCGGCGGAAGGGTTAATCCCAACAATAATCCTGTGATAATTGCTGACCAGTCGGAAACCGTACTTCTTTTTCCCGATAATCGACAAAGGACATGTTCTGTGAGAACACAGGAAAGAGTGGAGGTAACTAATACCAAGGCAGCATTCCATCCAAAGGCATAAACCGAAAATGCCGCTGTGGGCAGCATTGCCCAAACCACATTACGCATAATCACCTCGACGCTGCTGCCTTTGACGAGGTGGGGCGATGTGCTGATATGTAGTGTTTGCTTAAACATCAGGCAGATTTTCGTTTACGAATGATTGATTTGGATAAGCGGAAATACTGAACCAACGGGATATGAGAAGGGCAGACAAAGGAGCAGGAGCCACACTCAAAACAGTCCATGAGGTGGTATTCTTCTGCCATTTTATCATAGCTCTCAAATTTGGCTAGAATGCCCAATTTTGATGGATTTAGCGACAAAGGACAGGCATCCACACAGGCTCCACATTTGATGCATGGGTAGACTTGGGCGGAGCGGTGAACTTGCTTTTCATTGAAAACCACAATTCCGGAAGTCCCCTTGACAATAGAAATGTCCAGGTTTCCTACAGCCACGCCCATCATGGGTCCGCCCATATAAACTTCACTGATGCTGTCTTCCACTCCCACTTCCTCCAAGACATAGCGAAGCGGAGTGCCTATTGGAATCAGGTAATTTCCTTTTTTCTTTACTCCCGGTCCTGTAATCGTAATTACGCGTTCCTGAATGCCCCGACCATGAGGTAACAAGCGACCTATTTCTGCGGTAGTTGCCACATTCACCACCACGACATGTACATCAATTGGCAAACCTCCGGAGGGGACTTCCTTGCCCAAGAGAGCAGTAATCAACATTTTTTCTGCTCCTTGGGGATATTTAACAGGAACCATCTGGACTGAAATGGGCTCTGTTCCGTCTAGCTTGCTAGCTAAGAATTCTGCCGCATCTCTTTTATTGGCTTCAATGCCAATAATGGTCCGCTTTGCTCCCGTAGCCTTCATGAGGTATTTGATCCCCGTGAAAATATCATCCGGTTGTTCGAGCATCACCCGATGGTCTGTGGTCAGGTAAGGTTCACATTCAATCCCGTTGATGATCAGGGTATCACAATGTTTTCCTTCCGGGATTTTTAATTTGGCATGCGTTGGGAAAGCGGCGCCTCCCAAACCAACAATTCCTGCTTCCTGAATTCCTGTAAGAATTTCCTCAGGGCTTGCTGTTTCCAAATCAATTGGATTTCCTTCCAAAATCTCCTGGGTGGAAGAAGGAAAGGGCTCCAAATAGATTCCTGTTGTCATCTTTCCAGATAGAGTGGGCACATTAGCGATTTTTCGAATGACACCACTGGCAGGTGAATGCAGCGGAACCGATAGGAACCCATCGGAAGCCGTGAGCTTTTGTCCTCGGATGACTTCCTGTCCCTCCCGAACGATTATTTTGGAAGGTTTGCCAATGTGCTGTGAAACCGGAAGAATAATCAGCGGGGCAAAGGAAAACTGCCGAATAGGAAGTTTATTCGTTTCCTCCTTGTTTTCAGGAGGATGAACACCATGCTTAAATGTATGTTTCTTGATCGTAAGCATGCTGTTTAATTGTATTTCTCAGCCCTTTTAATCCATTTTTCAACGTCTTTTCCTGAGGAATCGGCAGGTAATCCGGGATGAATCACCTGGGCGGTGCATTTTTCAGCTGCCAATACCAAATCTTGGTAGGGTCCCGCTTGAGCGTCTTTGATATAGGCCTTTTTGTCCTTGTTGTAGGCAAAAATCTTTGGATTCAAATTGATGCACTCATTGCAAGAGGTACACTCATCTGTTTCAATCCATGCCGACATCCCCGTTTCGCTTTTTGGAGCTTCCTCCTGCGTTGTCACTGCCTGTTCTGTTTTTTCCTCGAACATTGCAGATGGTAGACTGGTACCATTCCCTCCGGCAAGCTGTGCTAATTTTCGGGCAAGCTTTCCGACGATCTCAGCCCGTATTTTACTTTCAAGATCTGGTGTTGGTTCTTCAGGTTTAGTGCCTGCTAAATCTCGAAGCAAAATCCAGAAGTCTCTTCGCTCTTCACAGGACTCGACGATGGTTTTTGCCACAATCACTCGGGTCAATTGATTCTTTCTATCCACTGCCCAGATGAATGGGAATTTGCCTTCCCGATCTTCCTCGCTCATATCCAAGAATTCGGTGAGCAGGATCATATTTTCATTCCAGGTATTCGGAGGAGCATTTCTGAAATGCTTTCTGAATCGGCCTTCTGTCAATGCAAAATCCGCAAAGGTCATAGGGACTTCCATGCTTTTCTCGACTCCATTCTCCACATATTTCAGCTCATAGGTAGGCCAATCCTGATCGATGGCAGGGTTTCCAGAAAGGTCAAGTGCCTCTTGGATTTTTACGCTTAAATCCGGATTGTATCTGAAGATTGGATAGGCTCTGGATTCGACAGCCAACTTCGCTTGATGGGAACCTAAATCATCTGCAACTCCATGTTCGGGTTGACAGGTAGTATAAAGGTTGAACAAGGCAGGTCGTTTGGTCATCAAACCATCGATAAATCCTTCGATCATGTGACTGGTATTGGCCAGAGTACCCTGCATGACATAGGTATTTCGGTGTGCCATCGCAATCAGTCCGATTTCTTTACGTGGCTCAGGCTTCCCTTTCCATACCTTGCCGTATTGGGCCATGTCAGAAACTTGTCCGATGAATCCAGAAGTACAAGCTTGTCCGCCCGTATTGGAATACACCTGGGTATCCACGACAATTACTTTGATCGGTTTTCCGGAGGCCATCATTCTGGAAAGGTTTTGGAAGCCGATGTCATACATGGCTCCATCGCCTCCTAAGGCTACCACCGGTGGGCAAAGCAACCACTCTTCATCTGTAAATTGCTTCCAGTTGAAATAGGTAAAGAAGTCATTATGTTCCTCTGCTCGATACTTGCCTTCCAGAATCAGATTTGCTTTTCGGATCGCTTTGAAACCATCCGCCATTTTCGACATGTGTCCTTCAAAAATCCCCATTGCCATGGAAGTAGAATCCTGGAATAGGTGGTTGGCCCATGGGAATGGATACGGGTTGTAAGGATAAGTACTACCCCATACAGAGGTACATCCCGTCGCATTGGTCATCCCCATAGAGGAACGGCCTCTTCCCGTGGTTCCTTCTGTATATTTCCATTTCAGTTTTCTGAGTTGGGAAATCAGTAAGGTCGTCTCGGCTAGCCAATCCTGATCAATAGGTTTCGTGCCACTTTCCGCCTCCAACTTACTGGCAATGCCAGACATGGTTAGATCGGTGTGGTGGGCTTCTTTCAAAATTCGTTGGATGGCATCTGTATCCTTGATATTGATGCTTTCCAAAAGCCGCGTTTGGATATGCTGTTCTAATTTCTGAATCAGATCTTCCAGCTGTTCCAGATGTTTCTTAATGCGGGGCTGCATTAAGGATTCAATCGTAGCGATAAATAAATGCACCACTGATTTTTCCGAACATCCCAGACATGCCCCATCCCCACTTACAAAGTGCTGGTAGGCATCCTTATTCAAGAGAATAGTTTCTAATGGGCCAATTTTTTCTTCCAGGCTGTCGATTCGGTTGAATTTTTCAGGAGTTGAAGGAAGATCTGTCCACATATCCCAGTCTTTTCTTAAGCGGGCAACGGATCCTTCCGTCTGAATTACTGATACTAACGCATCATCCTCGCAGACCTTGATACACTCATTACAACCTTTACAAGTATTGGGGTTGATGGTGATGCTGAATAAGCCTCCAGAGTTTGCAGATTTCTTTTCGTGCAAGTCAAAATAAGGCCGAGTCAAGGCAAATTTGAAATCGCCCAATTCATCTTTGAACCAGCCGAGTTCTTCTACCATTTCCGCTTTATCCTTGCTTTCTTCGATCAAGGCATCGATGGCGATATGAATGAGTTGGTTGACCGTTTGCTCTTTGGGAGCCTCTTTAAACAAGGTTCTGACTTTACCCTCCAAAGGGCGTACAAGTTTCGTTAGGTGGGTGACATTTTCACGGTTCTTTTTAACCCGCTTGACTACGGTGTCCAATACATCTTTAAGGTCACTCACCAAGCCTGGTATGGCCGTATCAGGACAAACTGTATAACATTTGCCGCAAGCCGTACAATTATTGGGCACCCATTCGGGGTGCTCAAATCGGATTCCTGTCATATCCCGGAATACCGCAGAAGTGGCAGGCATAACACTCAGTCCGATAAATGGATCAGTGAGGTTATCATTCCCCATTCCCTGTGCGTAGAAGTTTCCGGTTTGTTCCCAGAATCGATGGATGTCACTCAATTTGGATTGGCTTTGGGGCAAATCCTTCAACATTCTAGGAAGTGGAATCCCTACATTTTCTCCAGCCTGTCCATTGGTGTTGGTAGAAATTTCCTTATTCAAAATTTCATGCACCTCTGTAAATCCACGCTTCACGACGCGCATATTGTCGTCTACCACACGCTGACCTTTGGCACCAAACTTATGCTGGAGCTGGTCTTCGATGGCTTTCAACAATTCTTTTTCATTCAAGCCTGCTGTTTTCATCAAAGGAGAGGCTGCAAAAAATGCCCCTTGGAAAGCGATCCCCTGCATTCGAAGTTGCAATTCAGGATCTGTGGCTTCCTCTCGGGCGATTTTAAAGCCATCGATGTAGAAAACCCGGATTTTATTCTGGATGATCAGTCGTTGGTACCGCTTCGGAATATCTACCCAAACTTCCTCAGGAGTGGGTTTATCACTTTGAATGATAAAGACCCCTCCCTCCTTCAGTCCTGCAAGTGCATTGGTATGCTTGAAGACATTCGGATCCGGTGATAGTACCACATCCACAAAGTAAAACTCGCAATTCATCCGAATCGGTTCTGGAGCAGCAGCGAGGTAATAAGTGGTTGGCTGTCCTTTTTTCTCAGACCCGTATTTGGGATTGGCTTTGATATCAAAACCGAGAAGGTCATAGAGGGTCA
The DNA here is from genome assembly GCF_013373065.1 of Algoriphagus sp. GTDB lineage: Bacteria > Bacteroidota > Bacteroidia > Cytophagales > Cyclobacteriaceae > Algoriphagus. The sequence continues at coordinate 20,081 of NZ_JABXIN010000023.1, read as the reverse complement.
TGGCCAGGTTTTTCCCGGTCGTAATCGCTCCCCAACCACCAATGGAATGGAAGCGTACGGTCGTGGACCCTTTCGGCATCAGGTTCGGATTTTCCGATCCTCGGATGGCAAGGTCTTTCACATTGGGATAAGCCTCCAGAATTGTTTCCTGATGGGCTCGTTGCTTCGGGGTAAAGGCATTTTCCCGGATAAAATCAATGGATAGGTAGAAAAGCTTCTTTTGCTTCCCATCCGGCAACATATTTTCTACTGCACCGATGATTCCTTCTGCCTGCAAGTCCCGGCTTCCCATTCCGAAGGAACCGGAATAGATTCGAGGTACGTCTTTGGCCTGATGATAGGATTCTATATCTGGATATGGCTTTTTCCCGTCTGACAAACCATTTTCCAAGCATTTGGAGACTACCGCCCGTAATTCCCGGGCAATGGGAAGGTCTTCTGCTAGGGGTTGGTCTACTCGCTCCAATACCACTACGCCTTTTTTCCCTTTGATGACTTTGGAAAGTAAATCAGATGGGAAAGGGCGGAACATGACCAAATTGACTACGCCAACCTTGATTTTTCGGGTGGCTCTGAGGTAATCTGCTACTGCTTCAGCACTTGGAATCAAACTTCCTTGACCCAAAATGAGGTAGTCTGCATCTTCCGCCTTGTAGGTCATTACCCGTTGGTACTGCCTTCCGGTTAATTCCGCATAGTCATCAAAAGCCTTATCGGCAATGGATTTGATATGATCAAAGAAGAATGGGCGTTGAGCAGCCACACTTTGCATGTAGGAATCCTGGTTTTGGACGATTCCCGCCATCACGGGATTATCTACATCCCATAATTCCGGAATTCTCCTACGCTTTTCCCCAAAAATGATTCGCTGTGCTGGGGTAGGTGTGTCAATAATATCGTCTGGAGTACCGAGAAATTCCTTGATTAGTTCTCGTTCCGGTAGGTAAAGGCTCTCGATCAAGTGAGTGGTCAAAAATCCATCCTGTGCAATAATTCCAGGAGTCAGCGCCAACTCAGCTATGTGGTGCGCCAAAATGTTTAAATCAGCTACATGCTGTGCGTTTTTGGCAAACATTTGGAAAAATCCAGTGTCATCTACCGCATGGTAATCGTCGTGACCTGCGTGCACATTGAGGGTGGATTTAGTCATGGCCCGGGCACCGATATTCAAGACATAAGTGAGGCGTTTACCTACTGCTGCATATAGTGATTCGTGCATGTAGGCAATCCCTTGGCCCGAGGAAAAATTAGCCGCTCGCTGTCCAGTCATAGAGAGACCAGCTGTCACTGCTGCCGCTGCATGTTCCCCTTCCGGCTCAATGAAAATGAGTGGTTTGTTGGAGATATTGAGATGTCCTTTGGCAGCTTCTTCTGCCCAGTATTCTCCCATTTGAGTGGAGGGAGTGATTGGATAAGCACCAGCTGCATCTGAGGATTCTCTTTCGCACATGATGGCGGCTGTATTTCCGTCAAGCGCTGCCCGAATCCCCGGGTATTTGGGGTTGGTTATTTTGCTCATAAGAATGTGGATTGCTTTGTGATTATTCCCCCGAAATGACCTTGCGGGTATTTTCGGCCATTTCTATGAAATCATTGGCCATGTCTAGGTTCATCCAAACATCTTCCGTGTCTGCTCGTCGATACATGGGTGAAAGGTTCAAGCCGTGAAACTTTCCGTCTATTTCCCGGCACTGCTTGAGTAAGTCTTCCAGGTTGTCACTGTCTTGGAACTCCTTGCCTTTTTCATTGAGGAAGCTTCCGAGGTAATTGGTCACCGCACGGTAGGCATTCCAGCATACGCTGTAAGGAACTACATCTTCCTCTGGTTTGCATAATTCCTCTTTGGCAGCGGAAATAAATTGGTCTGCCGTATCAAGTATGGGGTTTTTGAGATTTTCCATGACAGTAGAGTTAGGTTAATGTCATGAAGTTATGATCTCCTCGATGAGCAAAACATGATAATTGTCAGCCACTTTCCTGATAAATATAAAGGGGGTGGTGGAGGCTAACTCTTTCATAGTGAGCAGAAGTCCAAAAAATAAGGAGTGTAGGCTTGGCTCGATTCCGGTGAAAATCAGGAACCAAATTAGAAAAGCTGATTTTTATTGGCTCTAATTTCTAATCAAGTTTTCTAGGATGTAAGTATTTGGGTCGTCCTTGGGATCAATAAAAATATCAGGTTCGACTGATTGTAATCCCTGCTCTTGGTTATTGGCAATATTATAAACGGATGAAACCTGAAAGGATATTTTCGAATGAGGAAGGGTTGGGTTTACCAAGGCAAATCCATTGAATGAATACAAATTCCCTGTGGGTTGGCCAATTATTTTTCCCATTTTGAAATACTTAAACATTTCAGCAAAAATGGAGGCTGCTGAAAAAGTTTGGTGATCGGTGATAAGGTAAACTTCCCCAAGGAATCGTTCCTTTTCAGGAAGAGGTTTTTTCATTTTATAAGTGACTGTAATCAATTCATTAGGTTTGGCTCCATAAAACACACTGGAATATTCATTGACCAAGTAGATAGGTTTGAACCACCGTATACCTTTGGGGACAAAGCGTCTGTCAAATGCTTCTTTGAATTCAGGTGTAATCTTCCAATAGGCTTTGGATAATTTTCGAAAAGGTTGACGGGCAATGTATTTAGCCAAATGTTCTCCATAGTTGTCAGCACCTCCTTGATGTCCCCTAAAATCTATTATTAAATGGGTGGTATTTGCCTCCTTCATAGCATTAAATGATTCTTCGTAAAAGGTTAGAATCTCATCTTCATCACCATTGAAATCGGTGATCTTAAGATATCCGGTCGATTTATTTAAAAATTTGAAAGTGAAGGAATCCCTTTCTGCTGCGGACGATTTTTTTCTTTTTTCCCAAGGTATCCCCTTTAAGGTAATTGAATCCAATGTGGCTGAGTTTTTATCCTTGAAATGAATTTTAAATTCTGATTCCCAGTCGTAGGTTTTCCATAAGTAAAACCCAAAATCATCAGAGACTTGAAGGCGTTTTAGGTAGGGAGTTTCCTTGGTTGCATGAGTAAGTAAGGCTTCAATGATTTCTTCTGCTGATTTCCCGTTAATGGATTCGATTTCGATTCCCTCAGGAAGAAGCTGTTCTAAGTCCTCATTTTTGGTAATGATTATTTTTTCGGATTGAATTTTAGCAGATAAGGGTAAAAATAGCTTTTCCTTATTAATGTAATCAGTCAAAACAAAGCGATCATCCACATAAGAATGAGCATCATTTATTTGGATTAGGATTTGGTCTACCAACCTCCAAAAATTCAAAGTGGACATACTATCCGGAAGTGTACCTTTTATCGAATCCAATTGGGAGTAGAAATCCTTTTTTGCTACAAACCGATAGGGATTTGGATGTATATGCTCTATCAGCTTTGCCAGGGAATCAATGTCAGAAACTAATTCCTGATTGGTCAAATAATGATCGATAGCTACGAATTTGTAAGAGTCGTCTTGGGCTGGGTCTGATAGAGAGGTCAGAAAGCCAACGAGAAGGGCGAAAATCAGAATGACAAAAAGAAGGACTTTCTTGTTCAATGAAAAGGGTAGGTTAGTTGAAAAATTCCACGGGGCTTTTGACTCGAAATATGCTACTTTTCCTTATTAAACACCTTGCCCAAAGGTCAACAAATTGAAATCCGGATCAAGAATGGAAAATTCCTTTTGTCCCCAGGGTTTGATTTCCAATTTGCCGTTTGGGTGAATTTCAGTCTTATTTTCCAAAAAGAATTGATATAATTCCTCAATATGATCAGTTCTGATATAAACTTGCCCATAATTCTGCGTTGGATCCAGATCTTTAAACTCAAAAAAATGGATTTGAATCCGGTCTTTTTGTATCATTAAGTAGTCATCAAAGTCAGCACGCCCAAACTCTTTAAACCCCAATTGTTTGGTGTAAAATTCCCGTGTAATCTGCTTGTTGCGCATGGGTAATTTCGGGTGGATATCAGTGAGTGTAAATGCCATGATGCTTCTTTTGATATTTTAAAAATTAATTGACTCCAGTGTCTTTGCTTTTCAATTTCACTAGTCCTAGTTCATTTAATCGTTTGTAGAACTCTTGATTATCTCTGACTTTAAAAATTGTTATTCTAAGTCATAGCATATTGATTGGGCTTTACTTGTCCTTAATTTGATTAGTGGTCGTTTCCCAAATTCTGATGACACTTAGATTTTGTACCTTTCAATTTTTCCATTTTCAATGTCATCAATTAAATAAACATTCTCCAAAAGCTTAATAATTGATTCTGCGTCATTTATTAATCGCGGTAACTCAATACTATATCTCGTATTGAAGTTAAATTTTAAATCCACATATGAATTAATAATCTCATTCAGCAATTTTTTATCCCTGTTTATAAAATCTAGTCTCTGTTGCTCCAACTCTTCGTAAAAATCAGCTTGATGGAAGTCAATAATTTCTACTTCATCAACTTGGTATGGCGTTGTAATTTTTCTAATCGAAAGAGGATTCCCTTTATAATTAAAGTTTACGGCCTTATGCATCAATTTATTGGCATCTCTTATCAACTCAATGTCCTCTAGGTAATCTGCATCCAAATGCTTGGTAAAAGCTTCATATTTGACTAATCGGTTTACTAGACTGTCATTATCAAAATAGCCCAATATCCCTGTAGATTTCAGTTCTTCGTATGAGGAGCGATTCCAGGAATAGGGTCTATAGCGAGCATTGTATGTTAGTACGTAAAAATCTAAATTTTTATAGTCTTCTATGCTAAGGTTCCTTGTGTAATTAATCAAACTATCCAATCTGATATAGGCGGCTTCAGCCTCCCACTTGATGAACTTAACTTCCTGAATGTCTTGACTAAGGTCGGAGATTAATTTTAAGGCATACGATTTAACCTGACCATTTTTTATTCGATTATCGTTCCATGTATTTATTTGCAAAGCGATTAAAATTCCAATGACCACAAGGAAGATTTCGCCAATGGCATATAGGATATATTTGCTGAATCGATTCTCAGAAAGGAAAATTTGCCTAATTTTTCTAAAGACTCTCATTGGCGGAAATATCTCTCTTTAATGAAGCGAAACTTTTTACTGTACCCTTTTGGTATCGTTATGGGCTTTTTTGACTCTCAAATAACCAATACTGGAGTTTTTGACTGAGATTTCATTCAAAAATCCTCATTTACAACAAGTTAAAAAATTATTTCTGAAAGGTCTTTTTTAGCTAATGGCTAAATCGTTCTTTTCGAATAAAAAAATTTCAAATAAGATAAAGACGTATTTCAGAATTAAAGCCGATTGCTAAAATCAAACTTGGGATTAGCTGAATTAAAGGAAAAGTGTCCCAAATAAATGCTTTCTTTCTTTGAGTGATAGAATTATTAATTTTTCAGAGAATAAGTAATGCCAAAATCATCTCTATTATTATTTCTGTAATAGAGTTAAATCTAGGAAAGAGTACGATGCCATCTGAAAATACAATTGCAGTGATCAAGCCCAACATAAGCTCGTCTAAATTCCTTAAATCCTAACTCTTGGAAACTATTATTTTTTGTTCCAGTTAATAAATACCTCTGAAATCAAAAGGGGAATTGACCAGGAAACCCATAACCAGGTAGCGCCGGAAATAGCAACTCCAAAATATTCATTGATTGGAGAGTCACTTAATATCCGGAATGTTATAAAGGCAAAGGTGACCACGTAGCTTCTGATCATCCACTCTTTATGTTGTTGGATTCGTTTCCTTCTTATGGATAGGTAGGCCATAAATGTGGTGACAAACCAAACAAAAGCTAGTCCTTGTAGTCCAAGTGCCCAATTGATTTCAGCAGCATTAATGGCGCTTGTCCAAGCCAAAAAAGTAGCAGATATGACGCTGAATAAAATCGCGGTAATGTAAATCCTACCCATCCATCGGTGAATAGTTAGATACTTACTTCGAAATGCTTTCCAGAATTGAAACGGACCAATAACAAGGGCCAAAATACCTCCTGAAATGTGTCCAATAAGCGACCATTTATAATCCCACCATCTTCCCATGGCATCCTCTGTTAATCCATAATAGGGAAGAGCTGTAACAATGATGAAGCGATATGCTAGGAGAATGATAAAAACCCATACCAATGCAAAAATCAAATCGGAATAGGTTTTGGGTTTTAGGGTTGATAATAGATTTGATTGGTGCATAAAAGGATTTTCAAGAGGGTAAAAATTTCAGATTGAAACAATTTAGGGAATTCTCTTGGAATTCCTTCTATAAAAATGAACCCGCATGTTTTCGAAAGTTCTTGAATATAAGATTATTAAGGCTTTAGATTGGTCTTCAAATACTCTATATGAGGTGACTTTTAGGGGTCGAGCTCTGTTAATCTTTGCTTTTGAGTTATGCCAACAAGGATGCATTTTGGAATTACATCATAATCGGGAAGAGATAACATATCGATATAATTACTAGCGATTTCAAAGTTATCTGAATTGGCATCTGTAATATAGATTACCGGATAAAACTTGTCTTCACTGTAATCTTGGGGGAGATGAATTTTGATTTTCCATTCGTCCTCAAGTGCTTTAGATTTAATGTTTACATCAAAGTCTGACTGCCCAAAGACTGAATATATTTGGATACAGGTCAGGATGATGATAACCGTAATTCTATTCATTGTTAACTTGTTTTTATTGGATAGGATACTTATTCACTAGGGTTTGTATAGGGATGGCAGCTATTTTGAAAGTTTCTAATTTTTGGTGCTGTAGGGTTCTTTTTACTAGCCAAATACCTTTTAATAGTTTTCAAGGTCCTTCAAATCTTCCATTGTAAACACATTGTTTTTTCTAAAGTTGTTTTTGCAAAAGTTTAATGCTTCCTTCCCTTTATTCAGGTCAACGCCGTTCTCAAGAGATAACTTAGCCAGGTAATAGGTCATTTCAAGAAAGTACGGCTCTGATAATTTCTCTCTACTTTTTTCAAGAAAAGCAATTCCTTCGCTTATCTTATTCTCCATTTTATAGGAATCAATGGCTTTGGTAATATTGGAAAAGTATAGAATCGGAAATGTTTCCATTTTTTCTGTAAATCCATCAAATCCTTCGAGGCCTTTCGTATAGTAAGTGATATTTTCAGGGTACATTTTCATCATGGCATAGTGATTCGAAATGTTAATAGGATCAAACCCGCCCCCTAGCCATAACTTTTGTTCTTCGATAAAATTGATCAGGAATTTATATTCATCTAATTTTCTATTTCCGATGATGTCACTGAAATATCCTTGTAAATCAAGGAATTCATATTTCCCATCAATTCCATAAGTTTCTTTGAGATTAGCTAGATAATTCTTACTGTAATCATAAATCGTAGGGTAAGCTTCCATGTTTTTATAATCTTGATAGATATATTTCAAGCCATCAAGCATAGCATGAGGTACGATGGTGACATGGTCCGCATCGAATGTTTTTTTGCTGAACTCTATATTCGTGTTGGGATTCTTTTTATAAAGGCTGTCTATGGTGTTGCCATACAGTATTCTATCTGGCGAATCCATAGTTGCGTTTGCTAAAAAGTAGAACATCTTTGTTCCGTCGTATTGTCTGAAAAACGCGGCCAACTCATTTTCTTTATTTCCCATGCCGGCGAAAGATGTTGAAAGACTGATGAATCCACGAAATGGATTGTCATTTCTCATCATTAAAATATGATTATACTCGGCTCCGTTAGAGTGACCAATCATCGCATTGAAACCTGAGGTGCTGTAGGCTGAGTTTATATAAGGAATCAACTCCTGCAGTAAATATTCAGTAAAGTATTTTCCACTTTGCTGATTAAATAATTCCTCATTTCGATTTTTGTGAACTATTCCGACCAAAATAGTGGGAGGAATAATATTGAAACTTGGCTGTGAAAGGGCATTGATATACCCTTTTGCTACTTCAAAATTTTGAGTTTCTCCATCAGTCAGGTAGATGACAGGATACTTTTTGTCATGAGAATAATTTTGAGGCAGATATACTTTGATCATTCTTTTGTCGCCTAAAAAATCGGAATTGATGAACTTGATATCATAGTCTAGATCAAGTTTTTCTGACTGAATGTTATCCATCCAGGTCTTTACCTCAAATGATTTTTCATCATTTATATTCTCAATCCTTAGGTTAGGATTGTGAGATAGGCTTTTTACAATTCCTTCACTATCCCAACTTCCTTTCGTGAATTTGAATTCTGCCGGAAATTCAAGTTTTAGTGTAATGGACCGCTTGAGGTCAGAAACCTTTTCCATTTTTACTTGATCAGCCTGCCAATTGCCTAGGGCATCTTGGTTTCCCACAATATAAACTTTGTCCTCTTTATTGGGGACGTAGACTTCTATTGTAGTTAATTCTTGACTAAAGGCAATCAAGGATAGGAAAACGAAAATGGGTGTGAATAGTAATCTCATGGAATTAAAAGAATTTGTTTTGGTACAAATCCTTATGCCAAAAGACTACCAATTCAAAAATGGCTTATAAGGGCTCAAATAGCACGGTTCAAAGACTGAAATCGTTCGATATTGGTCAGTATTGTATCGTCTTCGAACAAAATTTGTAAATAATAGAGGTATAATTAGTTGTGAGACTATAAGAAAGCTTGATTCTTAGTACCATTACCTAAGATCTCAAATAGAAGAGTTTTTCAACTTTGAGATAAATCATCTATTCTGTGGACTTATCGATTAATTCGATTTTTCCTTTTCGTGCCAGCAGAGTTAGATCTTTATAAGCTATAAGCGTTGTTGTAAGGCCGCATTTATTTTGTCCTTAAATTCATTTTTATCGTCAACGTGTAATAATAGATTCCTGTACTTGCGTTTTATTCCATAAAATCCATACAGCATGTTTTCTTGCTTTAACCTGATTATCACATTGTGACTTTCCATTTCACCTAAAAATGATAGCTTACGAGTTTCATGGTTAAGCTCTATATCTATTGATGAAATCTCAATGCTGTCAATAGTTTCTAAATCAATGGTGGTTTCATTCATAATTCCATATCGAAGGAATAACCTATCATTTTCGATTACTATAGGTCTTCTGGACATTGATTTTAAAAACCCAAAAAGCTGAATTCCGGAATAAATACTTAAAAAAGTTAAAAACCATGCTGCGGTCACGCTCCATTTTTCAAGGAGAATGTGGAAAATGGCAGTTTCTATTATAACTAGGAAGATGATGGTAATGAGTATGGGAACTGTGCCACTTTCTTTGTGATAGGAGAATTCATTTTCACGGAGTTTCTTCTTTTTCCAATTAACAAATCCATAATAAAAAACTGCAATTTCGGTTACCACTGGGATAACTACAGCTTTTGGAAGTATTTCATAGCATGTACTTTTCAATGCTGTAAAAAAATCCACATTTTCATTTTTCTTGAGTTTATATCGTTTAATAGCTTTGTTAATATTGAAGATTACATAGGATATGATGGAAAGTTCAATTATTGGAAATACCCATGTTTTAAAAAAGTCTAAAAAATATTGATTCTGTGAGGGAAGTATGAATGAGCAGACGACCATTCCCAAAATTAAAAATGCGAGTATTGTTGTTTTTGGAATGTTCGTTTTTCTGATAAGTAAGAAATAAATCAAAGGAACGGTAAACAACAAGTCAATCGTAATTCCAATCGATAAACTTTTGGGATTTAAACTAAAAATGGATGTTTTGGCTAGAATTATCATTATTCCAACCATCAAAATCGGTACTCCTATGATGATTAGGTTTTTTTGAAAGTTTAATGTTCTGTTCATTTATTTGATTTTATGCCTTGAGGCTTAGCCCTCTGAATCTTCAGGCGTTTAGAGTAAGCAATTACACAGCGATTATTTTTACTTTTTCTTCCAACCTGGCCCTCTTACGACCATTCCAGGAGTAGCTCCTGTATGTTCTCCATTTTTAAGTACTTGAGTCCCGTTTACAAAAACATGCTTCATTCCGGTTGAATATTGCATTGGGTCTTCAAAGGTTGCATTGTCCTGCACTTCATTAGGGTTAAATAAGGCTAAATCGGCATAATATCCTGTTTTTATAGCCCCTCGCTTCTCTATTTTCAAATTACTCGCAGGTAAAGAAGTAAGTTTATAAATGGCTTCTTCTATGGGAATTACTTTTTCGTCTCTCACATATTTTCCCAGTAATCTTGAAAAATTACCAAAAGCCCGTGGGTGTGTACTTGACTTTAAGAAGACTCCTTCCGGTGCCAAAGACCCCGCATCTGAGCCGAAACTCATATAGGGTAAAGCAATTCCCTTTTTGACATTCTCTTCGGACATTAAAAAGTAAACAGTTCCTACACGACTGCCATCTGCAATCACCAAATCCATAGCAGTCTCTTCTGGGCTTTTACCATGAATTTTTGCCACTTCAGCCAGCGTTTTTCCAATGTAATGGCGTAAGCTGTCATTTTTAAAACCAACTAAAAGTAAATTTTCGGCTGTTCCAGCTGCATACAGTAAATTCTCCCACTCATCGGTGGCGGTAGTCATTTCTTCGTAAACACGTTTTCTGATTTCGGGATCTTTTAGTCGTTCAGCCCATTTTTCATAGCCCCCTTCTTGAACCCAAGGAGGCATAGAGGCATCTAAACCAGTAGCTCCGGCTGTATAGGTATACATGTCAGTAGTAATGCTCAATCCGGCTGATCTGGCCGAGTCGATTTTTTTTACCACAGGATCAAACTTATCCCAGTTGTTCTTACCGGCCATTTTTAGATGATAGATTTCTGCTCGGATATCTGCCTCATCTGCAATCCGGATTAATTCATCTATGCTCTCTAAAATGCGATTCCCCTCACTTCGCATATGTGAGATATACATGCCATCATATTCTGAGGCTACCTTGCATAATTCGATTAATTCTTCTGTGCTGGAATAAAAAGCAGGAGCATAAATCAATGAAGAACCAACACCCAGTGCACCTTCTTCCATGGCTTTTCTGACCATAGCTTTCATAGAGGCCATTTCTTCCGCTGTAGGTACCCGGTCTTCGTAGCCAATATGATTTATTCTTACCGTAGTCGCACCGATAAATGAAGCCACATTTGGAGAAACACCTTTTTTAACCAAGTATTCAAGGTATTCTCCTAGTGAAGTCCATTCAATGTTGAATTTAAGATCGCCTTGGCTTTGAAGAAGTTCCTCCTTCATTTTATCATTTAAAGGACCCATCGAAAAGCCTTCTCCAAAAACTTCCAAGGTTACTCCCTGTCTGATATCACTTTGAGATTTCCCATCTTCAATTAAAGACTCTGTTGCCCAGGAGAGCATATTAATAAACCCAGGCGCAACCACTAATCCAGTGGCATCAATTTCTAGTTTACCCGTTGCGTTTTCAAGAGAACCTATTGACGCAATAGTATCCGCATTGATTCCTACATCGCCTAAAAAGGATGGGTTTCCCGAACCGTCTATGATTTGCCCGTTTTTTATCAGTACATCAAAGGACTCTGGTGTGTTACAGCCGCTTAAAAAAGCAACTAGTAGAATTACTTTAATTGTAAGTTTCATTTTCGAATTTTTAGTTTTCCATGTTGGGCACTTGGAAGTTCTAACTTATCGGCCCTCTTAGCCATTAATCAAATGGCAATTCATTTAAATATAGCACTGTACGCACCAAGTCTTTAACCACGGGTTATGCGTTCGCCCTTTTTAAAGACTTTTTACTGGGTTCAAAAATTCTATTTTGGGTTTATTATTCTTGACTAAAATCCAAATAGAAATCAAAGAAGGGAAGCATCTGGTTGGGAATGCGACCGTCTTTTGTATAAATATTGTTGGTATGTGTTCCTATGTATTCCTCTGCAAAATGCTTAATACCCACATTTTCTAATTTCTGGCTAAACATTTCGCATTGGATTGTAAATCGATCTCCCGCATTTCTTCCCCAATCAAATTTTATCGCCTTTAGTTTTTTTAGATTATCCAGGTAATCATCAATCATGTAAAAAGGCATGTTTTGATACCACTTTTCCAGGGCTTCCTGGTTCACCACCAATTCCTCCCCCTCATATCCAAATGGCACATCGCAATAAAAAGGTGGGTTATTCGGATTGGGGGACCAAGATTTTCCAAAGGCCACGATTACCTTACCGAAATATAATTTATTGAGTTCTTCCTGATTTTGGACAGATTCAAATTCTTTGTATGTCGTGCTGTTAGGGCCATATTCTCTAACTATGGCTAGAGCTCCGGGACTCAGCGCATAGACAGTACTGAATATTTCCGGATGATGCATGGCGATTTTAATGGCTCCGTACCCTCCCATACTATGTCCGGTAATTCCCCGACTTTCACTTTTCGGAATTGTCCGGTAATTATTGTCCAGGTATTCTACCAGATCGAATGCCGTAAAATCTTCCCAATTGCCAAACAACTCACTATTGCTATAAAAGCTGCCATCATAGGTTGTTTTTTGATCGGGGATGACCAAGATAAAAGGACGGATTTTATGGGAAGTGATGGCAAAATCCAGTAGCTCAGCCATTGGAGTCAACATGCTATTATCACCAGTAAACCCATGAAGAAAATAGATTACTGGATAGCGTTGATCGCTATCACTATATCCTGGAGGAAGGTATACCGAAACAGCGCGGTTGGGGTTTTCTCCATACTGATTTTCAAGATTTTCTGAATAAATCGTATCAGTTACAACTTTCCCTTTATTGCTTTGTGGATATGCTAAAAAGGAGAAATTAAAAAGTAATAAGCCTATTGTGAATAGATTCTTCATGTTTATTTGTAAGGTTTCAATGAAGATAAGTTAATCCATTCTCAATAATTTCTATGTAACTCTTTTTTGAAAGGTTTCAAAAATGTCCGCGTAAATATCCTTTATTCTCCTTTGTTTTACTCAGCGGGAGTATTCATAATTTTTTCTTTTCAGGACCTTTCTATTGCCCAACGGAAAAAATATGAGCAGTAGCGAACTTTAAAGCGCTTTCGCATCGAGTGACAAGGAAGCTAAAGCTACACAGCATTTAAATACTCAAATCAGCAGATTTGGTGGGCTGAGTAGAACCAATATCGCTCAAATACCCACAAACGTGATTGCTTGAATTTATTGTTAGCAAGCACCGACAATCATTTCCTTTGCTCTTTCGTGTGAAATGTGTACTTATTTTCAAACGATAATGGTATTGTTGGGTTACTAATAGGCATTCAACCTGGATCTAAAGAATAGGATCGGTCGTGAATTACCCCTAATCAAATGAGACAAATACCACTATTATTAGTTCTGATATTCTTTTCCTTTAATCTACCTGCAATTGGTCAAACATTAATTGATAATTCCAGCACTCCGAATAAACTTCGGGTTTTTATCGATGGATGTGAATGGAGAGATGGAGGCTGTGATATGGATTTTATCCGAACGGAAATTACAGCGGTTGACTTCTACAGGGATAATGAATTGGCTGATGTCTTTGTGCTCATTAATAACAACAGATCTGGTGGCGGCGGCCGACAATATCAACTGATTTTTATAGGTCAACAAAACATTCATGCGGGAAGAACAGACACCCTCTATGTAAATAATAAACAGACAGATACAGACTTTGAAGTGCGGGAAAAACTCACCCGTTTTATCAAATTAGGTTTGGCTCCGTATGTTGCGAAGACTCAGGCAGGAGAAGGAGTGATTATCGACATGAAAGCTGATTCTGGTTTTCTTGAAAATACTAAACAGGAAATGGTTGACCCCTGGAACTTCTGGGTTTTTAATATTGGTAGTGATGCAAACATTGAATTAGAAGAGTTAAGCAGAGACATCAATTTTGGTGCAGACTTCAATGTGAACCGGATTACCGATGATTGGAAAATCAGCATATCCGGGAGAGTAAATGAAAGGTTTAGAACTACGGTTAGCAAGGTACCAAGAGTTGATGAAAATGGAGTTCCGGTTCTTGATGAAAACGGCAACCCAATCATCGATGAAGTGGAGAGCGATTTTGATGTATCAGAATTTGGATTTGGTCACCAGCTGGTAAAGTCTATTTCACCCCAATGGTCTTATGGATATGATCTCGATGGTCGGCAGAATACTCGGTTTAATTACCAGTTTCAAGTTAGCTTTAGACCAGCTATAGAGTACAATTTTTTCCCGGAATCAGAGCAAAATTCCAGGTTTCTGAGAGTGAATTATGGGGTTGAAGTCAGGAATAATAGATATGTGGAAGAAACTATCTATGGGGCAACAGAAGAGACCAGAGCCCTCCAAAGCCTGAGAGTCAGCCTGGGGTTAACTCAACGATGGGGTAACCTGCAAGTTGGATATCGTTTGAGGAACTATCTGGATGATTTTAGCTTTTGGACCACCGGTTTGAATATTAGTGCCGAAGTCCGTGTGACCGGGAATTTTTCGTTTTTTGTTAGGGCAGAGGGTAACTACGTAAAGGATCAGATTTACCTGGCATCAGGAGATTTTACTGAACAGGATATTTTGAGCGGGAGAGTAACCCTTCCTTCAGCCTACACCATAGACACGAGATTTGGGCTTAATTTTCGGTTTGGTTCCAATCTAAATAACTTCGTGAATCAACGATTCTTCGGAAGAGCCAATTTTGTTGGGAATGATTGATGAAACAATTGAGATGCTACTCGGATTCTTATTAAGAAAATATTTATTTTAATTCCCTTCAAATAAGTGCTATTAACAGCACAAAGGTTTTGTATATGGAGCATAGCGACCCAAAGAGAGCAATGATTTCATATACATCGTTGTGTTTTCGTTATTTATGTGATTTTTTGTTTTTAAATAATATTCAATTTCAGTAATTCCTTTTTTTACAAGCTCGATGTCCTTAAGTACGTTTTCCGAATCCCCTAAATCAGCAAAAAGGTACTTTCTAATAAACCTTTTGAGCGCCCTTAAGATTGATCATTCACATTTTCATTTCTTCTTCTATCGTAGCTAAAAATGCTTTAGCAACCCGTTGCGTAGAGATCAATTCCATTTCAATTAGCCAATTGTATTTATTGATTAGTGTCTTGAGAAAATAGAGATACTCCTGGTCTTTTTTCAGACTTTCAAAGTTAATCGGAGTCATTCGTGTCACTAAATCAATATCATAAGAACTATAATCATTATCGATTTTCCATTCTTCATAATTAGTATCCCAAAAGGATTCAAAACGAGTATTTAAAATATTCAGGGAAGCTTCTTGAACCATGTTACTATAAATATTGAAATTTTCTGTGATACCGTTATTTCTTGCTTCAAAATACAAAGTAATATCTTCTTTTAACTTTTGGCTCAATATTAAATTCAGATTGCTTGATCTGTAATTCTGGTAGGCACCAATCTTAATTCTAAAAGGCCAAAAACTTATAGTATTACCAAAATGGTATTGAAGAGAATCATGGTAAGGGAGATCCCTTTCCATGTATTCAAGTATTAATTTTGCAGATTGCTTTATTCTACTATTTATAGCCATGGAAATTTGCAGATAACTTAAATCCCCCTGAACACTTTTATGTAGTTCCTCCAGAAATTCCTTTTTTTGAGTATTCAGCTTTCTATTTTCATTCCAATTGTTAACCTGAAGTGCCAATAAAATTCCGATCATCACAAGTAGAATCTCTCCAAAAGCATATTTTAAATACTTTCCGGTTTTGCCTTCTGCAAGTAAGTTTTGCCTAATTTTTCTAAAGAATTTAATCATGTTTTATTTCTAGTCGTCAATTCTTTTATATAAAATCGGCTCGCTATCATTCCTTTGAAATAAGACCTTGGTATCAGAACCACCATCGGTGTTAAACTTAAATTTAGCATTCCAATTTATCACATGAAAATTGGAACTGTCTATTTGAACGAGATTATCGGTTCTTCCTGAGGGCAACTCAAGCATTAGATTTTCATCGTTATACCTGATTTTTAAAATTTTAAAATTTGCTTGATCGTTAATGTAGGTGCCTGTATGTTTATGATACAATTCTTTTTCAGGTATTAATTCACTGAAATGAAATTGATACAACACCTTATTTAAATCATGAAGTAATTGTTTTTGGTGTATCAATCGTATCGTTTCCCATCTTGTTCTTTCAATTAGATAAGCTAAAAATGGCTCATGTTTAAAAAGTTCATCCACAGCCAATGATTTATCCTTAGCCGAATATTTTTTTTTATAACCAAGTGCTTGTCGTGTAGTTCTTTCACTTAAAGGAGGCAAGAAGTCTTTGGATGCAGACATCATTAAATTAAAAAGGTCATCAGCTTTTGACTCGTCTTCAAATCCAGCATTGTAACGTGCGGAAAAGTTGGCTAGGGCATTTAATAATTCCTGATTTTGAATAATAGATGTTTTTCCTGAACCTATTAGGGCATTGTAAGTTCCCATGACCGCTTCTACCTTATACCATGAGAATGCACCACGATTAATTTTAAAGGCAATCGTGTCCGGATTTATTGTGTAATCTTTTGTTTCTATGGCATCGATTAGGTCACGGCAATTCAATATAACCTCTTCTTCTTTCGTCAAAGTATTAAGTATGCTTGCTCTAGTTTCTATAAAATCTTTTTGGATGCCAGAAAGAATGATGGCTTCCTCTTCTCTTTGTTTTCTTAACTCATTAGTATTGTTTATCTGCAAAGCAAGCAGAATACCAATCATGACCAGAATAATTTCACCAATAGCATATTTTAAATACTTTCCGGTTTTACCTTCTGAAAGTAAGTTTTGCCTGATTTGTCTAAAGAACTTGATCATTGTTCTTCGGGTTTAGTATCCACTTTAACCCATTCCGTAATCCCACGTTCACCATGAAATATTTTTAATGTATTTTTTTGTTCACACTTAAAACACCAAATAGCTGGAGACCTGCTCATAGAAAACCAGGGTTTTTCTGCATGCATAGATAGTAAAGGCCCTCTTGTGATAGTATCATCTGTCTTGTAGTATAGGTCTTTGTCCTTAACAAATACTTCAATTGTTTCAGAGTTAAGTACATTTTTATGGCCATAGCTGAATACATAACGGCCAATAAATTGTGCTGCATCCAATTCATTGGCCACACTGGTTGTTCTTATTTCTTTGGGCAACGGTTTGGCCTTATCCCCCAAGAGTTCATTAATCATCAAGTAGATCTGCAAAATCTCTTTGTGATATGCGGTGTATTCCCATACCATAGTCCATACAGATCCAAGCATTGCATTCATTTGATTTTTAAATTTTGGATGGTTCAGGATATAATCGATATGAGCATCACTGTACTCACTATTGTATTCATCTATGGCGTACCAGGGTTGATTGTCGTTTAGGTAATATTTGTATTGTCTGGCAATATCTTCAGAATTCTTGTTGTAGGCGTTGAATGTCGCTTTTCTATTGATGTGATTAAAATCTAAAATACGTATAAGTTCATCATACTTATCGGGAACCATATCAAGGTTGGCCTTTAATTGCTCATAGCCACTGCTTTGTATATAATAGGTCATCCACCAGGTGGTAACAAAATTTGGACTAAAACCACCACGCATAGGTATAGCCCTTATGTCTTCAGCGGTTAGACTATCGCTCATCATTTTGTCATATATAGAGTCTTTTCTCATATAATTCTCTATCAACCACTCAGAATTGTGTATATCCTGCAAAATGTCATTTTGTATTTTAACCAATATAGTATCTATCTTTTGCTGTTGCGCATATTCCTGGTTCTTTGTATTGATCCATAAAGCAATCAAAATACCGATAACTACCAAGACAATTTCCCCAATGGCATATAGTAGGTACTTGCTGATTTTGTTCTCGGAGAGGAGCGACTTTCTAATATGTCTAAAGAATTTGATCATGGGTTGAATAGCAGTGGCTCTTTAGTTTTTAATTAGTATCTCACTTCTAATACCATCACTTATTTCCACGAACTGCTGACCTTCCTCGTTTTTATAGATCCGGAATAGCTGACCTCTTTCAGTAAAAAAGTAATTATCCTCAAGCCAATACAAATATTGTTTACCTCTGAATGCGAAATACATTAGGTTATTTTCAAAATGTAGTGCAGATACACTCGGGATAAGCTCATTGCCGCCAAAATGAGTATAGTCACCTAAATAAGGTTCAACAGTCGTTCTACTTTGATGAATTTCCAGGGATTCGGGCAATGTAGAATCTGTAACAGCCAACAGGGAGTCAATTTGTTTGTAAAGTTCTGTAGCGGTTACCCTGAAGCGATTTGAAGTAAATACTACATTTCGATAGGCCTGCATATAATCTATGGTCCTGTTTTTTAAAAAGGGGTCTTCTAGTATGTACCTTTTGGCCTCATCGGTGGTAAAATTATTCATGACGTGCTTTGCATGCTCGGGGTTGGTATATATCCTATCGAAAGGACTGTTATCAGACCTGGCTAATAAGTTTTCATTGGCAATAGCAATGTCTTCTTGGGTAACCACATACATATCATTTAATTTTGATAGCAGGCCATTATATTTTTCGGGTAAGTTTTCAAGATTATTCATTAATCGCTTGTAACCTTCTCTGTGTACGCTAAAATTCACATAACCATCAAATGGTCGTAACTCCCACCAGGTATTCTTTATGGATGCACGATCGTTTAAAATATTTCGAGCCGTTGAGTCTTTTCTTATATACACTCTTAAAATACGTTCTGAATCATTAAGGTCTGCAATAATGTCATCCTGTATTTGGGTGAGAATAACTTTAATTTTTGCTTCGTTCTTTGCATTGTTATAAGCGTCATTAATTGCCACAGCAATTAAAATTCCGATAACCACAAGAATAATCTCACCAATAGCATACTTTAAATACTTTCCAGTCTTTCCTTCTGAAAGAAAGTGTTGTCTAATTTTTCTAAAGAATTTAATCATTGTTCCGTCATAATGAAGCACAGCATGTAGTATATGAGCCGGATCCCGAAGGGGATGACTTATTTACTTTTGTAGGCATGTTTATTATTCATGTTTGTGATGATCCGAATTCTTATAATGTTCTCTAATTATGTCCCTACCAAAATCTCCGTCAAAATCTCTCCACACGGTATGAATATGATTGGCCTTATTTTGGACATTATCAAACTCAATCAAAAACGATTTCCCCTGAATCCGGTAATAGTGACCTTCACCAACAACTGTCGCTCCTGCCCACCCAAACCGTAGCTCATTTATTTCTTCATCCCTGATGCTATTCATTCTTTTTTCGGCCTGTTCAGCTGGCATGGTTGATAGGTATTCATCAAGAAGTTTTAAAAAAATAAGTTGTTGATTCCTGTTTAGCTGACCATACAGGATTCCAACAGGATTTAGTGGCTCGACCTCTTTTGATTTTCCTGTAACAATATCGAAAAATGGTTCCTCCTGAAATATTGCTATTTTCCTTTGCTCTTCTGATAATGAATTGATCAACTCAAATCCTAGGTCCTCTTCCTTTTGAAGCGTGCGTTCTCCTTCTCTGGGTCCCGAAGGAATTCTTGCTGGATTTGCTCCGAAAAATCGGGGAGCAGTTTCAACTTTTCCGTTATGAATTGTAAAATTCAGTGAAATGTGATGTCCTTCGAAGGAGAAAGCCCATAAGCTGTCCTTTTCAGGGCTTCCATAAAATGCAACGGAGTAATTTTCGGGATTTCTCATGATTGAATCTCCGCTTATTTCCAAAAGTACATTTTCCAGATCGATGATTTTCATCGTTTTGTTGTATCCCGTTTCTGATAGAAAAGTCCTGAGAAGTTCTTCAAGTTTGGCCTTCTGATTTGGATCAAGCTCATTCAGCTGAATTCCTGCTCTGGGAAACATTGAACTAGGTATATAATGCCATAGCATTCTGGATTCGTCATCGAAGGGCATCTGGGTTTTGTTCCTTTGTGCCTGCGTTAAAGATTTCAAAAAATCAATTGCAGGTTTATCAGTCAACAGACCGAATGCCATAACAATCGATGCAACAGCCAAAAGTGTAGTTATAATAATTTTTTTCATATCACCGGAGTTTCTAATAATGCCTAACTTGTTTATTTATGCCATAATCCAGACTATTTTATGGCGTTTATTTTTTTACAAATCATCAAATGGAGACTTAATATTTTGAAGAGATTTGGTTGAAACATGCGTGTAGATTTCGGT
>NZ_JABXIN010000008.1 GCF_013373065.1 Algoriphagus sp. | reverse complement strand
GCGTTCATCCTGAGCCAGGATCAAACTCTCCATTGTATAGTAACCTTATTTACGGCCTCGCGGCCGCCCTGTCTTTTGGATTTTTGCTGTACAACATTTCAATGAACTTTTCCGATACTTCAACCGGAACTGCAAAACTAACCCCCTCAAAGGTTTCGTCCTGTGTCTTTGGTCACTCTTACCCTGTTTTTTCAACCGCTCCTTCCGAACGGGACTGCAAAGGTAAAGACTTTTTTTATCCCCGCAACATCGGAACCGAAAAAAAAATTAAAATATCCGTCCCCCCTTCTTCCAACTCTCCTCCACCGGCGCCTTTCGCGCTTTCGGGACCACAAATATCGGAGGTTTTTTCCTCCTGGCAAGCATAATTCTCAACCTTTTTTTTACTCAATTCCTAAAAGGCTGATAATGACCAGTGAAAATGAAAGAAAAATTTTAACAAGGTTATTTTTATCAAGTTTTTGAATCATTAAGGCCCCTATTGCACTACTTTCTGTGTCAAACTCTTTTTTAAAATTTAAAACCTGGGGAATTAAAAAATTTTCTTCCTTTAGAGGAAAAGGGTACTAAATATCTCACCGACAATTCATGGGCTCCGCCCGAAATAGCTTGACCTAATTTAGAGATTGAATAATCAAAACTATATCCAATCTCCAACCCAGAATTTAAACTAACCCCCACTAAAGCTATTAAGGATTCATTATTGGGTAATTGATACTTCGTTGGAAGACCTCTATACCAAAGACCTAAAATCAAGGGCTCAAAATAAAATTCCGCTCCAAGATCCAATTGAGAAAAGGCTCCCTGTTTCTTGTAATTTATGGCTAAAGCCAAACTCCGCTCTTGATCAGTATTATTGAAATAATCATTAATATCTCCTGGCGCTAAGTTGATCCGATATCCTCCATGCAAGTTGTATCGAATAGGTAACTGATTACTATCAACATCTAGGTAGCTAATCGGTGGCTCTAGTAAATGAAAAGCAGAAAAACCAAACCAATACCTCTTTCCATATGATAAAATCCCTGCATGAGCATCAAAGGAACTCAGGCGACTATCCCCTTCAAAACCATCACCCGGCCTCCCAACTATGACTCCCCTATCAATATCTAATTGAGTTCCAAGAACTATATCGTCAAAAAAAGCATCACGGGAAGCATAACTTCCTTGCATACCGAATTGTAAAAAATCAGTTTCTGAAAACCGCAAACGATAGGAATAGGCAAGCCCTATTTCAAATTGCTGAGTTTGAGTAAAGCTCTCTTTGGCACCTGTAACAATTATCCCTAAGCCACTATTTAATTCCTCAAAGAAATGATCCCCATAAGAGGTGAAAGCAACAAAACTTTGCTCCAATGCAGGCCACTGATTTCTAAAATTAAACCCCACCCGGGTTTGATCAGTGCTTCCTGCAAAAGCAGGATTTAAATAGAGCGGATTTGCATAAAATTGTGAGTATTGAACATCCTGAGCAGCGGTCATAAAGATCACTCCTAAAAATAAAACCAAAAAAAGTCTATAGAATTTACTCATCTGACCAATCTGAATTTACCACTTCGCGTAACCTTTTCACCATCTATACTTATTCCATCAAATCGATATACGTAAAATCCAGCATCCATTAATTCACCTTTAAAAGTACCATCCCAACCATTACTTTCAAGTTCATCTGTCTGAAAAATCAATTCACCCCAAGAGTTGAAAATCATTAGATCAATAGAAACCAAGCCCTTGTATTTAGGAACAAAAAAATTATTCTCTTCTTCTAGGGGAGTAAAACCAGAAGGTATCATTATTCTATAGCTCTGGGTAATCGCAACGGTTTTTTGAAATTTTGATTGACATCCATACTCATCCTCAATAGTAAGAACAACTTCAAATTCTCCCTTTTTTCCGAACACATGAACTGGATTTTGTTGCATTAAAGTATTACCATCTCCAAAATCCCAAACCCAGCGAATAGCTCTTTCATCTGAAAAATCTGTGAATGCAATCGGATCATCAGCAAATATTCCCCCACTGGCCTCATCCTTTATATCTGTACCCTCCACGACAAAATCAAAATCAACAGTCAAAGGAATTGTCTGAATAAACACCTCTACTTCAATAGCCCCTCCGAAACAATCAAAATCTTTTGGCTTCACAGATAATTCGAAATTTCCACTTTGGGATACCTGTTGGAGTTCTTCATTTGTCAAATCAAGACCATTCCCAACTAGCTTATAATCATAATTTTCAGGTTCGTAATTGATCAGAAAGTCAAAAATATTTACTGGCTTTCCGACTTCACACCCAACAACGGGCCCACTCATTTGTAATGTTGGATATTCAGGATAGTTGACCTGAATTCGATTGGATTTTGCAGGGCAGTTTTTTCGATTATAAGCCCAAATCTCATACAATCCCGGCTCTGAAACTGTTAAAGAGGCGGCAATCTCCTCTTCTAATAATATTCCATTCTTATACCATTCGTATCGCTGATATGCTTCGTCACCCTCTGAATTAAAAATCACACTTTCTCCAGGACACAGATTAAATGTTTCTTCCAAGGGATTCTGTGCTTCTTCAGCTAGGATACGAACTGGTGAAGGAGATTCTTGAATGGTTAATGTTATCTTATTACCGCTTGAAGTTTTTCCATAATTATCTGTAATGGTATAATAAACCTCAACTTCTTGATCCCGAGTACCCGGATTGGGGAAAAAGGTATAAGCCCCCGCTTCACCTGCTTGAAGAATACCTTGAGGCAAAACCAACACTTGATTTTCTTCCAAACATTTTCCCTGGTTACAGATGTCTGAACTGTTTGTTTCGATTTCCTCAAGACTTCTAAAAAATTGAAGACAACGAATTTGGGAGTCCTGATTGGGCAAAACCACCTCCTCATCGGTAATGTAATATTGATTTTCTTGTCCTTCACATGATGCTACATCTTCAAAATCAACCCCTGTTGGGTCCAGCAAAGACTCACTTGCGGAAACCTCCACCTTGAGATTTCGGATTTCATGAAAATTGGTAAAGCCTCCTGTAGATGCCGCAAATCCAATTTTGAGTTCCTTTGGAGCTGGAAAATCATAAGGTCGGTCAAAGATCGTAACCATTCGAGGTTGACCCGGTTCTGTGGTCACCATCATTCGAAGCGTTAAAAAATAACCCACTCCATCCGGGTCCGGCTGTAATTCAAGAAAAACCTTTCGATATCCTACTTGGCCTGGTTCGGTAACCCTAAAAGTTCCTGCTCCACCAGAACTAATCGGGAATTGGGATCCAGGTCCGAACCCATCCTTGTCAGTACCTGAGGCCATGGTTTTCCTACCTACCACAAACGGATATCCTGTAAACCCATTTCCGGGACCTCTGACTACAATTGCATCCGGAACCAATTCCTCAGCCACCCCTTGAAAACCACCATTTTTTCCTTCAGCCCGATTCCCAAAGTTTCCGAATTCATCAAATCCAATTCCCAAATAAGCATTGGTTAATCCGGGTTCTTCATTGCGCGGAGCATATCCAAGAGAACCTCCAAAACCACCTGGAGAAAAATTTTGAGTGGTTGCATCAAAGAGAAAAATAGAAAGGCCATCCGCTAAGAACTGGCCAACTCCTCCGTATGAAAAGTATTCGAATTCAGCTTTTATACCATAAGCCGAAGGAAATGGGACATCAATGTAGACATATCCAACTTGATTATTTTGGTTATTGGTTAGCCGTAATACTCCATCTACCAACACCGCATCTCCTCCAAAAACCGTATTGGCCTGTGTCGTACTTGTTTGAAAAGTTTCACAATAAGGAAAACCAAATTGAGCTTTGGCTTCAATGAAAAACAGAAAAATACCAACTAGAAAAACCAAAAATCGCTTCAACTCCTTCGCATTCATTTTTCCCAAAATACAAAACGACACTTAAAATATTAAAGCCCTGAAGAAATTCCTCCAGGGCTTTAATTGATTTGTGTGATTCTTATCGTTTGATGGTCTGTGTTCTGTCTGGACCAACTGAAACCAAGCGGATCGGAACCTGAAGTTCCTTCTCAAGATATGACACATAATCTTTAAGTTCTTGAGGAAAATCTGCATAATCACGAACATCTTCCAGGGAGCAATTCCAACCTTTTAAGGTTTTATAAACTGGTTTAACCTCAGAATCAGCTATCTCATAGGTCAAGCGATCAACTCGAGTTCCATCTGCCAGTTCATAATGGGTACACACTTGGATATCTTCAAAAATATTCAAAACATCTGCCTTCATCATAAAAAGCTCTGTTACGCCATTGATCATAATGGAATATCGAAGCGCTGGTAAATCAAGCCAACCGCACCTTCTTGGTCTTCCTGTTGTACTGCCAAATTCATTACCTTCTTTCCGCATCGCCTCTCCCGTATCATCAAATAATTCCGTTGGGAAAGGCCCACTACCCACACGGGTGCAATAGGCTTTAAAAATTCCAAACACCTGACCGATTCTGGCAGGCGCTACTCCCAATCCCGTACAAGCACCTGCGGTCATCGTACTGGAACTGGTCACAAAAGGATAAGAACCGAAATCAATATCCAATAAAGAACCTTGCGCTCCTTCAGCTAAAATCTTCTTGCCGGATTGTAGGGCATCATTGACGGTGTATTCACTATCAATTAGGTTTAGTCCCTTGACAAATTCCACGGATTCGAAGAATTGCTTTTCCATTCCCTCCAACTCATCCAGTGGAAAATTATAAAAGGATAGAATCGTCTTATGCTTTTCAACTAGGGTATTGTATTTTTCTTGAAAATCCTCACCTAAAACATCGCCGATTCGCAATGCTGATCGACCAATTTTATCCTGATATGTTGGACCAATTCCCTTAAGGGTTGAACCGATTTTTTTATCTCCCTTTGATTTTTCATAAGCCGCATCCAAAAGCTTATGGGTCGGAATAATGATGGTAGCTTTTTTCGAGATGACTAGGTTTTTCATGTAGTCGATCGAAAATTTACCTAATCCCTCAATTTCTTTTTTAAGGATGATGGGGTCCAAAACCACCCCATTCCCAATAATATTGAGAATTTGCGATCTAAAAATTCCAGATGGAATTTGGTGTAAGACGTGTTTTATTCCATCAAACTCGAGGGTATGACCCGCATTGGGTCCGCCTTGAAAACGAGCTACAATTTCATATTCTGGAGCTAAAACATCGACAATTTTACCTTTGCCCTCATCTCCCCACTGGAGACCAAGCAGCACATCCATCTTCATATTGATGCTATTAATAAATGCAGTAATGAGTTTTTAAAGGCCGAAATTTGCAATTAGCCTAAAGAAAACCAAGTGATTCGAATTTAAATATTGAATTCCAAAATGAATTCCCTCTTGAAATATCAGTTTTTAGCTTGAAACTCTTCCACGGAATCAAAAACCGTAAAAATATTGTTAAGCTTGGTAATTATCAGAAGCTTCTTCACATGCTCAGATGGAGCTGCAAGGAATACCTCACCTCCAACGTTCCGCATTTTTGTAAGCATAGTTATCAATAAACCAATTCCACTGGAACTGATATAGCGGACTTCACTTAAATTGATAACAAAGGTTTTTGCCCCTTCTTGAATGGCATCGGAAACGATTTCCACGAGTTTGGGACCAACTTCATCACCAATTAAATCACCTTGAATATGTAAATAATAGGCTTTTTCGTCCTTTTCTAAATTGTAAGTCAGTTTCATGCTGATTTTGATGTATCTGGTCTATTTTCACATTTTTCCTTCGTGCAATTCCCATATAAAATCAAGGAATGATGAAGCACTTGGAAGTTTAAAATATCTCCTACGGTATTCTGGATATTTTGGATTCGAGGATCACAAAATTCCAAGACCTGATTGCAATCCACACAAATTAAATGATCATGCTGCTTATAGCCGTAGGATTTTTCAAACTGGGCCAGATTCTTTCCAAATTGATGCTTGGTCACCAAATCACATTCAACCAATAAGTCCAAAGTATTGTAAACCGTAGCCCGACTCACACGGTAATTTTTATTCTTCATACTGATGTAAAGACCCTCTACATCAAAGTGTCCGGTACGGCTGTAAATTTCCTCTAGAATTGCATAGCGCTCAGGAGTTTTTCGAAGCTTTTGGTTTTCTAGATATGCAGTAAATATTTTTTTTACTTCCTCAAAATGGGCTGTATTCAAAGACATTTTCAGCGATTTTTTCCAAATATAACGGATGAAGGGGATATATGATTCAAAACTTAATCAAAGCGAGAAACCTTGATAATCCCATCCACTTGTTGCAGGTTTTTAATTAAAGTCTCCAAGTGTCCTGTACTATGAACGTAAAGCTTAATCGTTCCTTCAAAAATTCCTGCATCAGAATCCACAGTGATCGAGCGCATATTTACCTTCAGTTCATTTGAAATGACCTTCGTGACATCATTGATAAGTCCTACCCGGTCAGTTCCCACAATATGAAGCCCCGCCAAAAATGCTATTTCCTTTTGACTGGTCCAGCGTGCTTTTATAACGCGATTTCCATGGTTTGAAAGCAATTCCAATGCATTAGGACAGGAAGTTCTATGGATTTTAATCCCCTCATTTACAGTCACAAAACCAAACACATCATCACCAGGAATGGGATTACAGCATTTCGCCAAAATATAATCCACGACATCCATGTCCTCTCCAATTAAAAGTTGATCATGGTCTGGCCCTTTCAGACTTTTTATTTCTTTCGTAAAGGAGGATTCATCCTTCACTTTTTCCTGAATGGCCTTATGTTTTAGCTTTTGATTTTCTTTGAAATCCTTAAACGACTTAATAGTCGTTGGATCAATGATTCCTTTCCCTACTCGGTAATAAAAATCATTGGCAGTCTTTAATTCAAAATAAGCTCGAAGTTTTTCAATGGTCTCCGAATTAAATTCCATCTTCATCTGCTTCAGCTTTCGCTGTACAATTTCTCTACCATCTAAAATTGCCGATTTCTTTTCCTCCCGAAGAGCGTCTTTGATTTTCGCTTTTGCTCGAGAAGTCACTACATGACTGAGCCAGTCTTCAGAAGGTTTTTGCTTATTGGATGTAAGAATTTCTACTTGATCCCCATTTTTAAGCTTATGAGTGATGGGCACCAACCTTTGATTGACTTTTGCTCCAATACAACGTGCCCCTACTTCTGTATGGATTTCAAAAGCAAAATCCAAAGCAGTGGCTCCAAATGCCAGCACTTTTAGATCTCCTTTCGGTGTAAAAACAAAGACTTCCTCCTGAAATAGGTTTCCCCTGAAGTCATCCATGAATTCAATAGCATTCCCTTCATTGGATTCAAGCATACTTCTTACTTGCGTAATCCATTCGTCTAACCCAGAAGAACCTCGAGATCCATGATCTTTTTCTTTATACTTCCAATGGGCTGCATATCCTCGTTCGGCAATCTCATCCATGCGTTGCGTACGTATTTGGACTTCCACCCATTGACCAGCATTACTCATTACTGTAGTATGGAGAGATTCATAGCCATTTGATCGAGGTGTAGAAATCCAATCGCGTAATCGATCAGGGTTGGGTCGGTAAAAATCTGTGACGATAGAGTAAACCTGCCAACAATCTGCTTTTTCATTATCCAACTCAGAATCCAAAATAATTCGGATAGCAAAAAGGTCATAGACTTCTTCGAAAGGGATTCCCTGTTTTTTCATCTTGTTGTAAATGGAATAAACAGATTTGGGTCTTCCCTTAATGCTAAACTTGAACCCCTGTCGAGTCAATTCCTCCTCTATCGGTTGAATGAAATTCTTGATAAAGCGATTTCGATAGGACCTAGACTCATTTATCTTTTGCACAATCTCTTTATAGGTAGCAGTATCTGTATACTTCAAATACAAATCCTCCAATTCAGATTTAATTGCATAAAGACCAAGACGATGAGCAAGTGGGGCATACAAATACATCGTCTCAGATGCGATTTTAAGCTGTTTATGCCGAGGCATGCTAGCCAAGGTCCGCATATTGTTCAATCGATCTGCTATTTTGATCAATATCACCCGGACATCATCCGATAATGTGAGAAGCATTTTTCGAAAGTTTTCTGCCTGTTGGGAACTTCCATAATCGAATACTCCTGCGATCTTGGTTAATCCATCAATGATGGTCATCACCTTTGACCCAAACTCTCGCTCAATATCTTCCAATTCCCAATCCGTATCCTCCACCACATCATGGAGCAAAGCAGAAACGATTGAGGTAGTCCCCAATCCAATCTCTTCCACACAAATCAGTGCGACTTCCAAGGGGTGATAGATATAGGGTTCACCGGATTTCCTACGCATATCCTTATGCGCTTCCAAAGCGACATTAAAAGCTTTTTTAATGGTTTTGGCATCCCCTGGCTTTAAAAATGGCTTTGCCTCCCGAAGCAGTTTTCGATAGCGCTTTAGTATCTCTTTTCGTTCCTCCTCTGCATCAACTTGGATCATAGACATCGATCAGAAATTTTAACCCAAATATCGCTCGAAAGAATTCGATTTACACAGTGATAATATTTTTTCATTGCATGCTTGTAATTTATTTCTAAGTAGCTACCTTTGCATCCACAATTGACAAACGCACAAACGAGTTGCGTAAGTTCATGCGGATGTGGCGAAATTGGTAGACGCACTAGACTTAGGATCTAGCGCCGCGAGGCATGGGGGTTCGAGTCCCTCCATCCGCACAAATATCGGACCCTCAATCACTGCCTGAATCAATATTCGGGAAAGAGATTGAGGGTTTTTAGTTCAGATTTATCATAAATATTCGCGCTTTGGAAATTACACTAGACAAGCATTCCGCTAATCAAGCCTCTATTAAAATTAAACTAACTGAGGCAGATTATCAAACCAAGGTTGATGCAAAACTGAAAGACTACGCCAAAAAGGTAAACATCAAAGGATTTCGTCCTGGGAAAGCACCTATAGGCATGGTCAAAAACATCTACGGAACCTCCGTTTTAGTTGAAGAAATCAACAACATTCTAGGTGAATCCCTTAACAATTACCTGAAAGAACAAACTTTCAGGGTATTGGGTGATCCCCTACCTGTTGAAAATGTAGAGGAAAAAATCGATTGGAAAAACCAAAAAGATTTTGACTTTGAGTACAAAATCGGATTCATCGAAAATTTCGAGCTTCCAATCGACAAATCTCTAAAAGCCACCAAGTATTCAATCAAGGTTGATGATCAGCTTGTAGAAGAGACCCTTGCCAATTTAAAATCTCAGTATGGAAACAGTACCAATCCTGAAACTGCTGAGGCAGGTGACCATGTCTACGGAGATCTTTCTGTGAAAGAAGGAGATTTTTCAAAGACTGTTTCTCTAGACCTTTCAAAAATCACTAAAAAACTTGCTGAACAGTTTATTGGCAAAGGAAAGGATGAAGTAGTTGAATTTACTGCGAAGGATGTGAAAAAAGGCCAATGGGAAGAAGCCTTTGGACTCAATGAGGAAGAAGCTGCCAGCATTTCAGGTGGCTTGACTTTCACCATCAAAAACGTCAATCGTACTGAAGAAGCAGAAATGAATCAGGAATTTTTTGATAAAATCTTCGGTCCAGATCAAGTAAAATCAGAAGAAGAGTTTATCAATAAAGTTCGTGAAACGCTTCAATCCAGCTATGACCGGGAAGCCAAAGTGTTCACAGAAGAGGAACTGAAAAAAGTATTGGTTGAGAAAGCCAATTTAGACCTACCAGAAGAATTTCTAAAGGAGTGGCTTTTGAAGGCGAATGACGGGAAAGTCTCAGAAGCTGATGTGGAAAAAGAATTTCCAATCTACGCTCAGCAGTTGATTTGGTCTTTGGTTTCAAACGAAATCGCCAAAGCAAATGAAATTAAGGCGGAGCATCAGGACGTTATCGAGAAGACAAAAGAGATGATCCGAGAGCAATTTGCATCTTCTGGATTAGGAGCTTCTTTGGAAAACAGCATGGATTTATTCGTCGATAATTACCTTAAAGGAAATGACGGACAAAACTACATGAACATGGTGACTTCCGTACAAAACGACAAGGTTTTGGCATATGTCCAAGATAAAATTGATTTGAAAGAAAAGGCCATAAACCTTGAGGAGTTTAAGGAACTTTTGGAAAAGTAAATTGATTAAGAATCTAAAAAAGTCCTTATTTAAGGGCTTTTTTTATTTTTGTTAACCACATTTATCAAATTATGATCAACAAAGAGGAATTCAGAAAATACGCGATTCACAACCAAGGAGTAAGTGGATCAGCTTTTGACCAGTACACCCAACACATCGAAAATATGACGCGGGCTGTGATTGAGGAACGTCCTTCAAATTTTCGAGAGATTGATGTTTTCTCACGCTTGATTATGGATCGCATCATCTTTTTGGGAACCCCTGTGGATGATCACATTGCCAATATCATCATTGCACAGTTGTTATTCTTAGAATCTGTTGATGCTAAAAAAGATGTCCTATTGTACATCAACAGTCCGGGAGGATCTGTAACGGCAGGCCTAGGCATTTACGACACCATGCAATACATTGGTCCAGATGTAGCAACCATTTGTACTGGTATTGCTGCTTCTATGGGGGCTGTTTTGTTGGCAGGAGGAGCAAAAGATAAGCGTTCTGCACTACAGCATTCTAGAGTCATGATTCATCAGCCTTCAGGTGGAATGCAAGGACAATCCAAAGACATGGAGATTTCTCTTAAGCTAATCCTTTCCATGAGACAGGAGCTCTATCAGATTTTGGCAAATCATACTGGAAAAACATTTGAAGAAATCGAGCGGGATTCTGACCGGGATTATTGGTTGAAAGCTCCTGAAGCCAAGGAATATGGCTTAATCGATGAAGTATTAGTTAAAAAATCAGTTTAATGGCTCAAGTAACCTGCTCCTTTTGCGGAAGAAATAAGAAAGATGTGGACCTGATGGTCTCCGGCATATCAGCCCACATCTGTAATTTTTGTATTGAGCAAGCACATATGATCTTGGGTGAGGAAGAGAAAACAAAAAAATCCTCTCAATCCAAACCCAAATTCAAACTTAAGAAGCCGAAAGAGCTCACCTCCTACCTAGACCAGTATGTCATCGGACAAGAAGATGCCAAAAAGGTCTTAACGGTTGCAGTTTATAATCATTACAAAAGATTGCAACAAAAAGTGAGTGATGATGATGTGAAAATTGAAAAATCAAACATCATCATGGTTGGAGATACTGGGACAGGAAAAACATACTTAGCAAAAACACTTGCTAAAATCCTGGAAGTCCCTTTCTGTATTGCCGATGCCACTGTCCTTACCGAAGCCGGCTATGTCGGGGAAGATGTGGAAAGCATCTTGACCAGATTATTGCAGGCGGCAGATTACAATGTAGAAGCAGCCGAACGTGGAATTGTTTACATCGACGAAATCGATAAAATTGCTCGAAAATCAGATAACCCATCCATCACAAGAGATGTAAGTGGTGAAGGTGTTCAGCAAGCAATGTTGAAGCTATTGGAAGGAACGGTAGTAAATGTCCCTCCTCAAGGTGGCAGAAAGCACCCAGACCAAAAAATGATCGCCGTTAACACAGAAAACATATTGTTTATCTGCGGGGGAGCATTTGATGGGATTGCAAGACATATTGCGAAACGATTAAATACGCAACCTTTAGGCTTTAGTAAGGCCGCTGGTTCTGCCGTAGCTGATCGAGAAAATTTACTTCAATATATCACGGCCCAGGATTTAAAAGCATTTGGCTTGATTCCAGAATTGATTGGGCGACTTCCTGTATTAACGCATTTGGACCCACTTCACAAAGAAGCTCTTAAACGTATTTTGACTGAGCCTAAAAATGCATTGGTGAAGCAATACACAAAACTTTTAGAAATGGAGGGAGTAAAATTGGTATTTGAAGAGAGTGGCTTGGATTTCATCGTAGACAAGGCAGTCGAATACAATTTGGGAGCCAGAGGATTGCGTTCTATTTGTGAAGCCATTATCACTGATGCGATGTATGAACTTCCATCTGATGACAGTATCAAGGAGCTCATTATTGATGAGGCTTACGCTAAATCACAATTTGATAAATCCAAATTCAAACGGCTTCAAGTTGCCTAAATAAAAAAATCCCGATGAGTGATCATCGGGATTTTTTGTTTTTGGGATTTTCCGATTACTCTACTTCCACTTCGAAGTAATATTCGGTTCCATCATTAAACATTCCAAGAACTACGATCTCTTGACCACTTAGCTCATTCAATACTTCAATCAATCGATCGGCATCTGAAATTCGGATTCGTCCATCTTCGCTGATGATAGAGGTAATGATGAATCCAGGTCTTGCCCCTGCAGATCTCCAACCTGATCTTCCAACAGTTGTGATCATGGCTCCTCCTGAAATCCCCAATCTTTCTTTTTGCTCATCAGAAATATTCTCAAAAAGCACCCCATCAAATTCATAGGTCTTCTTTACTTCTTTCTCGACAATATTTGTATTCCCATTAAAATTCCGAAGCGTAGCCACGGTCTCCATTTTTTTACCGTCTCGGATATATTCCACATTAACTTTATCACCCGGACGTTTTCTAGCCACCATTTCCTGTAGGATAGAAACTGAGGTAGTTTCTCGGCCATCTACCCCAACAATGATATCTCCAGGTTTTAAACCAGCTTCTTCTCCTCCACTATTCGGATTCACACCATTAATGTAAACTCCCTGATCAACAGGTAATTCCATATTCAACTCATCCTCCAATTCTGGACTTACATCACGAATAGTCACTCCCAACAAACCTCTTTGTACAGCTCCATATTCCATCAAGTCATCCATTACCTTTTTGACTAAGCTACTTGGAACTGCAAAAGAATAGCCACTGAAGGTTCCAGTAGTCGTGGCAATAGCCGTATTGATACCGATTAATTCACCCGCAAGATTAACTAATGCTCCTCCAGAGTTGCCTGGGTTTACCACGGCATCAGTCTGAAGAAAAGATTCAATCTGTAAGTTATTTTCTACTGCTCCCCGAAGAATCCCAATATTTCTTGCTTTCGCTGAAATAATACCAGCTGTTACAGTGGAATTTAAGTTG
The DNA here is from genome assembly GCF_013373065.1 of Algoriphagus sp. GTDB lineage: Bacteria > Bacteroidota > Bacteroidia > Cytophagales > Cyclobacteriaceae > Algoriphagus. Next base: position 124,724 of record NZ_JABXIN010000008.1, on the reverse strand, counting down.
AATGGATTCCCGACAGCCAAAACCCATTCACCGATTTTTGTCTCGTCAGAATTGCCAAATTTGACAAATGGTAAACCATCCGCATCAATTTTCAATAAAGCCAAATCGGTTGTTGGATCTGTACCAATTACTCGGGCCACATAGCGCTTATTGTTGTCCAGGGAAATATCAATTTGTGTAGCATCTTCCACCACATGATTATTAGTCACAATGTACCCATCAGAAGATATAATCACTCCGGACCCAGAACTCATTGCACCGCGGAACTCTTGATTTCCTCTTGGGGGAAAACCAAAAAGCTCTTGCATGGGATCCCGAGGTGTGTTCCCTCTAAATCCTATGGTACTTTTAACGTGTACCACCGCGGGTGTAACCAATTGGGCAGAAGCTACAAAATTGATCCCTTCCGGTACGGTAAAATTTTCTCCAGAAAGTAGGTTAACAAAACTTGCCTTCTGCTTTTCATCGAAATTTGAAGGTTCCTGAGACTGTATGAAATAACTCACACCTGCCAAAGCAACGATGCCTCCGATTAGAGAGGCCAACAACATCCCTAGAAAGAATTGTCTTTTGTTCATAATTTTATCTCTATGCTTGTTTCTTCTGATTAACTCAAATTTTATTCAAAATTGCTTAAAGTGAAGTTCAATTTAACCAGTTTTAACCGCGCTTACTTCTTTTTAACTCAAAAAAAAGAGTGGGGTTAACCCACTCCTTCTTTATTTCACTTCAATCGAAGCCTTATTAACTTTTTTTTCTGCCTTAGGAAGGAAGATCTTTAAAATTCCATCTTCATAGACAGCTTCGATTTTGTCAGGATTCACATTGTCAGGAACATAAAATGCTCTTGAAAAAGATCCATATTGGGTTTCCAAACTGTGGAAGTTTTTTCCTTCTTTTTTCTCTTCGATTTTTCGTTCGCCAGAGATAGTCAATCTTCCTTCAGTTAAATCCACATGAAAATCCTGCTTTTTCATACCTGGAACAGCCAACTGAATTTCAAACTGTGCATCGTCCTCTGAAATATCCACGGCAGGACTGAATTTCCTGGTTTCATTTTCTAAAGACTCATTGAAGAATCGTTCAAATAATCCTCCGAAATCTGCGGAGAATAAGGGATCTAGTTGGTTATACTTTGTGAGTTTCATCATGTCCTCCTTTATTGTTTGTTCTTTATTCGTACAATCTCATTGTAGAAATATTCGTACCAGTGAAAATAATGCGCCATTTTGTCCTGATTTAAGTTGGTTCCAATTCAAAAAATGTCTTTTTGACATTTTTTATTCACCCATTATTTCCCCATAGATTTTTTATATATTCAAAATCTAATCTTGATCTATGAGAAGCTATCTAGCATTTATCTTTTCGCTCAGCTTATTAATTACCTTTTCCAATCATTCTGTTTTTGGTCAGTCTTCACTCGTTACCAAAATTCTTCCTGATACATCGTCAAATTCAGAAGTCCAAAAAGAAAGTCAAAAAGTCCTTCAAAATAATAATAACGGGACCCGTGTTTCTTCGGAAACAAATTTGAATCAAATTTTAACTCAGCTTTACTCCAAAACCAACCGCTATACTACTGAGATAAGTAGAATCAGAGTTTCCCTTCAGGAGCCCTTGGACACGGCTGAAATGATGGAAAATATTCCCAAACTGGAAACGGTAAACAAGGAAGTCCAAATCCTGATTCAAGACACGTTACGGAAGGATAATATTAGATACCTAAAAGGGATTTCTGCTATTCTCAATACCTTGCTTGGTGAGGTAGGCAAATACGAAGGGGTTCTTCAAGAAAGGATCGATAAAGTTTTAAAAGCTAATTTGGAATTAGAAAAAATCAAAAGTGATACGCTTTTAAACCTGAGTAAAAAGGAAATGGAAATAATTCCAGGTCTTTTCGAGCAAATTACAGTGCTTAAGGAAGAGATTAAAAATTTAGAACAAAAAATTCGTGGTCAGGAATTAGTGCTATCCCAATATCAGGTTCTACTAAGTAAAATCAACTTTCAAATCATCTCCAATGAGCAATACTTCAGACTAAAAACAAAGGAGACCAATAGAAAAATATTAGTTAAAGAATTGAATTATTTATGGGAAGAAAGAGATGAAAACTTCGGGTCGAAAAAATCCACTTGGCAGGTTACTGTAGAATCATTTTTCGCCAATACATCATTCGTCCTACTATTTTTTGAAAGAAATATTGGAAAGATAACCATCTATTTTCTAACATTTTTCGTGGTTGCTTATTGGCTAAAAAGAATAGTCAAAACCATTTCTACCGAGAAAGATCACGGTAACACCATCTTATCTAGAAGTATTTCGATTAAAAATCACCCGTTTATTTCTGCATTTATTGTTATTACTCCTTTTTTCTTAGTTGTTTTCACCAACCCTCCTATCCCCTTCAATTCCGGAATTTCCTTTTTGTTTGCCTTAGCTGCATCTTGGCTAATCAAAGACTTCTTCCCAAAAAGATTTCAAAAGATATGGTGGATTTTCATCCCCTTCAGTCTTATTGGGCCGACTATTGGTCTAAATTGGGCCCATAATTATAATGAGCGGTATGTTCTGATTGGAGCTAATGTAATTGGGGTTCTTCTAGGTGTTTTAACTATCACTAATTGTAAAAAAGGAGACTCCAAAGGAAAAAGCCTACTGATATTTTTAGCAATTTTCATCATCGCCTTCAATTTAACAGCTCTATTTGCAAATGTTTTGGGAAGGTTTAGTCTTGCTAAACTTCTTACTATTACTGGGGTTACTGGATTTTTTAGAGGGGTAGCTTTGTACATCTTCACGATATTGGTTATGGAGGTTTTTTACCTTGGAATGGAAGCTAATAAAAACTCCACCTTAATCACCAGTTATTTTGATTTTATTGATTTAGAGAAGAGATTCTCCGGAATATTAAGACTATTTGCAGGTGCAATTTGGCTTTATGGAGTTTTGTCTTACATAGGTTATTATGATATCATATATGAATACATAACCGAATTCCTTTCAGAAGAATATACGATAGGCAATACAACTTTTACATTCGGAACAATTTTCCTCTTTATTCTAATCCTATTAATATCCTCGCTTTTAGCGAATATCGTAGCCTATTTCTTTTCTATTAGAGATCAAAAAAACGCTTCCTCTAGAAACAAAAGATTGGGGAGCTCAATCCTTTTGATCCGATTGGTGGTGATTATCATAGGATTTTTTATCGCTTTAACAGCTGCAAAAATCCCAATCGATAGAATAACAATTGTACTAGGGGCACTTTCTGTAGGTATAGGTTTTGGTCTTCAGACCATTATCAACAATTTGGTATCAGGAATTATTTTGGCATTCGAGCGGCCTATCCAAATTGGTGATGAAATAGAAGTGGGAGTAAACAAGGGCACTGTCAAGGAAGTAGGGATCCGAGCAAGTAAAATATTGTCCTATGACGGTTCAGAAATCGTAGTTCCTAATGGAGATTTACTTTCCCAAAGTCTCATCAATTGGACACTTTCTGATAAGCGGCGGAGAATTGAGCTCATTATTGGAGTGTCCTATGAGTCAGACATGAAAAAGGTAAAAACCCTCTTGACCGAAGCTTTAAATAAAAACAATATTTTGAAAGTTCCACCCGCTAAGGTTTTCATGCAAAACTTTGGAGATTCTTCAGTAGACTTCAGGTTGCTTTTCTGGGTAGAAAGTATGGATGTTTGGCTGGAAATACGCTCTGAGGTAATGATTTCGATTTTTGAAACCTTCCAGGAAAACGGAGTCGAAATCCCGTATCCAAAAAGAGATCTTTATCTCAAATCACTCCCTTTTGAATGGAAAGAAACTATCACAAAACCAACATCCCCTTCCATAAATGAGGATGGCGATGAACCGACTAAATAAAAAAATCCCCGGAAATTCCGGGGATTCGTTTTTCAATTCAAAAATGCTTTATGCTTTTTTGACGTTGATGGCATTAGGACCTTTTTTGCCATCCTTGACGTCGTAGGTTACTTTGTCATTTTGGGCAACTTTGTCCACCAATCCGGTCGCATGAACGAAGATATCACTTTGAGACTCATCGTCCACGATAAAACCGAATCCTTTGGCTTCATTGTAAAATTTTACTGTACCGGTAAACATAATAAATTAATATAAATTGTAAATGAATATGCAAGTAATGTAAATATTTGTTTATAAATATCAAAAAATTCAAAATTCTATTTTGAAATATGAAGAAAGTCTACATTATCCGTCATGCCAAATCATCTTGGGAAGAACCTTGGTCAAATGACCATGATCGACCACTCGCCCCAAGAGGATTACGGGATGCTCCAAGAATGGGAAAACACCTCAAGTCCAATAGTATTTTTCCTGATAAGATCAGTTCTTCGACTGCCCTTCGCGCAAAAAAAACCGCAAAAATTATCGCTAAAGAATTAAGCTACCCGCTCGATAAAATCGAATTTGAAAAAGGTCTGTATCATGCCTCAGCCCATACCTATCTAGATTTCATTCAGCATCAAGAAGATGAAATCAATTGTCTTTTTTTAATAGGACACAACCCCGGCATGAATGGTTTGATTCATCTTCTCGGAGTAGCTTTAGACAATTTACCTACAGCAGGAATATGTGGATTTCAAACAGAAGCAAAATCTTGGGCTGACTTCAAGCCTGAAAATGCAAAATTCATATACTTAGATTACCCTAAAAAGAAAGCTTAGGAAACTTCATACTGCCTTACGTCTTGAGTGACTTCAGGGAATCGCTCTGGATTACTGAGTAAAAATTCAATTTTCTTCGCTACTTCCTCTGGATTCGCCAATTCATCCTGCTCTTTAAACTCTAAGAATTTCTTTAATTCAGGAAAATCTTGTTCAGCTGCTTGACGGATCTCGTTTTGCATATCTGTATCAACAATTCCTGGTGCCAAACTGAAAAAACGGAACTCTGAAGTCCCACTTTCTTTATTTGCCACTTGAGTAAACATGGCCAAAGCAGCTTTGGTACTGCAATATCCTCCCCAACCAGCCACGGGTCGAGTAGCTGCACCTGATGAAATATTACATACTAATTTCTTTGCCGGGTAACCTTTATAAGCTCTAATAAAAGCATTGGTCAAGTACATGGGCGCCAGGAGATTCACATTTACCTGAACACGCATTTCCTTTGGATGCATTGACCCAATTGGCTTAATTTCTCCAATCCACCCTGCATTGTTGATCAAGATAATTTCTTTGTAATCCCCTCTTGGAAAAACATCCTCCAGTTCATTTTTCAAAACATCTAAATCAGCTAGGTCTAAACTAATCTGCTGAAGACGAGGTGAATCAAAGTCCAATTTGGATCGGGAAATACCGATGACATCAAATTTCCCTTTGTTCAGGTAATGATGCATGAGTGCTTTCCCTAAACCTTTGGAATGACCGGTAATAACGACAAGAGAGTTGTTCATATGTAAAGAAAATCAGGATGATAATCTTTTACCTAGCAAGGATCGTCCCAAAAATTAAAAAAATACAAAAACGCTTTAATTCATATCATTTTATAAAGAAAAAACCCCGGAAAACCGGGGTTGAATCTTATAAAATGTACTGGGAAAGATCTCTATTCTTCACCAAATTATTAAGTCGCTCCTGAACCATTTCTTTGGTAATCATTATTTTAGAATTAGGCTCGATACTATCAGGTACATCAAACAGAAAATCATTAAGCAAATGTGACATAACTGTGTGAAGTCTTCTTGCACCAATGTTTTCTACCTCTTGATTGATCAAGAAAGCGATACGAGCAATTTCTTCAATAGCCTCATCATTAAATTCCAGCGAAACCCCTTCGGCTTCAAATAAAGCCTGGTACTGCTTGGTTAAGGCATTTTTCGGTTCTCTTAGAATTCTGGAAAAATCTTCCTGCGTCAAGCTATTTAATTCGACCCTGATGGGAAATCGCCCTTGCAATTCCGGAATCAGATCTGAAGGTTTACTTACATGAAAAGCCCCCGCAGCAATGAATAAAATATGGTCTGTATTGATAACCCCATATTTGGTATTTACTGAAGAACCTTCTACAATCGGAAGAAGGTCGCGCTGCACTCCTTCTCTGCTTACATCAGGGCCTCCTCCATTTTTTCCAGACTTAGATGCAATTTTATCGATCTCATCAATAAAAATGATCCCATTGTTCTCAGCCAGTTTAATAGCCTCCTCTTTTACCTCATCAAAATCAATCAATTTTGAAATTTCTTCTTCGAGCAAGATTTTACGAGCTTCTTCAATGCTTACCTTTCTCTTTTTAGTTCGTTTAGGCATCATTCCTGAAATCATGTCCTGAAGTCCAGCCATGCTGGCATCATCCATCATTCCATTTCCGATCATACCAATCCCCACTGGAGAAGAAGCTTTGACATTAATTTCAATTTTTCGATCGTCTAGCTCACCTTTTTGAAGTTTTTCACGAAAACGTTCTCGAGTTCGCTCATTCAATTCTTGATCGTTAGATGGTTCATCTTCCAAAGTTGTGGAAACAGGAGTTGTTCGAAAACCTGCTCCTTTAACCGGAGGAATTAAAATATCTAAGATTTGCTCCTCAACTGCTTCAGCAGCACGGGCCTTCACCCCTTCATTTTTCACCTCCCGGACTAGATGCACCGCCTGCTCCACCAAATCACGAACCATGCTTTCCACATCGCGGCCCACATACCCCACCTCCGTGAATTTGGAAGCTTCAACTTTCGTGAAGGGAGCTTGGGCAACTTTAGCAAGCCGTCTGGCAATTTCTGTTTTACCAACACCGGTTGATCCGATCATGAGAATGTTATTCGGAACGATATCCTTTTGAATATCCGTCTTGACCATCATTCTTCGGATTCGATTCCGAAGGGCGATAGCGACATTTCGCTTAGCATCCCCTTGCCCAATTATATATTTATCTAATTCCGCGACAATTTGCCGAGGAGTCAAAGAAAGTATTTGATTCATAGTTTTTTGTTTTAAAAAGTAACCGTCCTTTTTATGATTTTCAGATAAAATAAAACTCCTATCAGTCTTTAGATTTCTTTTCTTTATCAAAAGAAAACTGCAATGGACGATCCACTTTTGATTTTAGCAGGGCTATATCCAAAACTTCACTCACGGTATCCACGAAGTGAAACTCAAGCCCTTTGAGATAGTTTTCGTTTATCTCGTCTATATCCCTTTTGTTCCTTCGGCAAAGTATAATCTCCCGAATACCTGCTCGCTTGGCAGCCAAAATCTTTTCTTTAATACCGCCAACTGGTAAAACTTTACCAATTAAACTGATTTCACCTGTCATCGCTAGCTTGGACTTCACTTTGCGCTGCGTATATACGGAAGCCATAGCTGTCAACATCGTTATTCCCGCAGATGGACCATCTTTTGGAACTGCCCCAGCGGGAACGTGAATGTGTAAATCATACTGATCGAAAATGCGATGATCAATTCCCAATTCTTCAGCTCTTGATTTGAGATAAGAAAGAGCAGTCATGGCAGATTCTTTCATCACCTCACCCAATTGACCGGAGAGCGTTAGCTTCCCTCTCCCGCGACTCAAACTGGATTCAATAAATAGGATTTCACCTCCAACACTGGTCCAAGCCAATCCAGTGACTACTCCAGCGATGGAATTATCCTGATAGGTTTCTTTATCGAAGATTTCTGCTCCCAAGACTTTACGAACAGTCTCCACGTTGATCTTAGGATCGTATTCTTCTTCCATTGCGATGGATTTTGCGACATATCGAACGACCTTACCAATAGCACGCTCCAAATTTCTAACCCCGGATTCTCGTGTATAATCCTCAATAATTTTGACTAAGGCAGCTTTTTCAAATCGAATTTGATTGGCTTTCAAACCATGTTCCTTACGCTGCTTAGGAACTAAGTGTCGCTTCGCAATCTCTACCTTTTCCTCTTGGGTATATCCGGTTACTTCGATGATTTCCATTCGATCCCGAAGTGCAGGCTGTATGGTATCTAAGGAGTTTGCAGTAGCAATAAATAGGACCTTACTCAAATCATATTCAACCTCCAGGAAATTATCCATGAAGGCAAAATTTTGCTCTGGATCTAAGACCTCAAGAAAAGCCGAACTTGGGTCGCCACGGAAATCAGAAGAAAGTTTATCGATCTCATCCAATACGAATACAGGATTAGAAGTCTTCACCTTCTTCATATTTTGGATGATTTTACCAGGCATGGCACCCACGTAGGTCTTCCGATGGCCTCTGATCTCGGCCTCATCGTGCAATCCTCCCAAGGACATCCGAATATATTTTCTACCTAAAGCAGCAGCAATAGATCTTCCAAGAGATGTTTTCCCTACTCCAGGAGGTCCATACAAGCAAAGAATAGGACCTTTCAGATCCTGCTTCAATTTCAATACTGCCAAATATTCGATGATTCGATCTTTAACTTTCTCCAAACCAAAGTGATCTGCATCCAGCACCTTTCGGGCATGTTTTAGATCAAAGTTATCTTGGGTAAATTCATTCCAAGGCAACTCAACCATGGTTTCCGCATAGTTTAGAGCTATTGGATATTCAGCAGCAGAAGGATTTATGCGAAGAATTTTATCCAATTCTTTTTCAAAATGCTTCTTAACCTCAGGTGGCCAATTTTTCAAAGCCCCTCGAGCGCGCAAATCTTCCACCTCTTTTTCGGGACCTTCTTCGCCCAATTCCGTTTGAAGGACTTTCATCTGCTGCCGCAGAAAATAATCTCGCTGCTGCTGATCAATATCTGTATGAACTTTTTTCTGAATCTCAGACTTAAGTTCCAACATTTGAATATCCTTCAGCATGAATTCGAGCAGTAAGGTAGCTCGTTCAACGCCATCATTGATTTCAAGTAATCGCTGTTTGGACTCTACCGAAGCATTGATATTCGAGGAAAGAAAATGCGTTAAAAAAGGCGTATTATCAATATTATCCAAAGCCACTTGGGCTTCACGAGGAATCTCAGGGTTGAGGTGCAAAATCCGTGTAGCAGCTTCCTTTAAGGATTCTTCCAAGGCTTTCAATCGCTTGGAGGACTTTGGGAAACTCTCTTCAAGGTACTTGACATTAGCCACAAAGTAGGGATCCTCCGTGACTTGCTCCTCAATTTGGAATCGCTTCTTACCCTGGATAATGATGGTAGTATTTCCATCTGGCAAAACAATCATTTTAATGATTTTGGCCACCGTCCCCACTTGGTAGATATCTTCCCAACTCGGATCATCCACGTTCGGATTTATTTGAGCGCAAACCCCTACTAATTTATCTCCCTTTTGGGCCTTTTTCACCAGTTTTATGGATCGCTGACGACCTACCGTAATAGGAATCACCACCCCAGGAAATAAGACAGTATTTCTAACCGATAAAATCGGGATTTGCTCTTTAAGATTTTCTGTACCTTGTTGACCATCCTCCTCATCAGTGATCAGTTGGATCAAATCACCTTCATTGGCATAATCACCTACGATCAGATTTTCAAATAAGGATTTTTCGAATTGACTCATATAGACATTTTGACAGACAAGCTGTCGGTTTAATGCGAATTTTTAATTTATACCACTCATTTCTTCGTAGCGCCAAGAGAAGTTCAAGGGGTATGCCAAAGACAAATAGGGTCATATTGGCAGAGTCAAAAAAACCGAGCTGATCGGCTCGGTTTTAAGTATTTGATAACTTCAAAAGGAGACCTTAGCCTGTGATAAATTTCAAGATATCATTCCCGATGGCAAAAACCATCAAAACCAATAAAATAGCCATGCCTACTTTTTGAGCGTTTTCCAAAAACCGATCTGAAGGAGCTCTGCCAGAAACCATTTCATACAATAAAAACATCACATGCCCTCCATCCAATGCTGGAATAGGAAGCAGATTCATAAAAGCCAAAATCATGGAAATTAAACCTGTAATACTCCAAAACTTCCCCCAATCCCAAGAGTCTCCATAAATTTTAGCCATTCCAATAGGGCCACTTACATTCTTCACAGAAACCTCTCCTGTAAACATTTTGCCCAAGGCCTTTGCATTTATAATGACTACACTAAAAGCACGTTCCGTACCTTTTGACAAGGCCTCTGAAAACCCATATTTCCTTCTTACAGGCTCAATTAATGGATTTGCTGCAATGCCGATTGTACCTTCCGCAGAAACAGGGACCGCAAGCGTATCCTGGACGCCATTGGATTCCACAACTAATTCCGCTTCCTGATTTTTTAATGCTGCCAATGCCGCTTGAAGCTCATCAAAATAATGAACCGATTCTCCGTTCACCGCTAGGATTTTATCTCCCTGTTCCAAACCAGCCTTTTCCGCAGCACCATCAGGGGCTACATCCAAAATGTCAAATGGAACTCGAATAGAAACAAACTTTGCAAAAGCTTCTTCTGAATTGAAGGTATTGATAAAACCACGAGGGATTTCCACTTTCACTTGCTCTCCATTACGATCGACTGTGTAATAACCGTTCTCGGCAAGTAAAACACTACCACTGCTCAACTCATTGATACTCTGATAAGGCTGACCATTTACATCAACAATTTTATCACCTGTTTTTAAGCCGATAGATTCTCCATACTCATAGGCTATGATGCCATTTTCAAGAATTTGATCTCTAGAAAAATAGGTTTCACCGTTATTGTAAACTAAAACCACAAAAATGATTATTCCGGTAATCACATTCACGATAATACCTCCTAGCATAACAATTAGGCGTTGCCAAGCTGGCTTCGCCCGAAATTCCCAAGGTTGAGGTTCTGAGGCTAACTGAGCGGTATCCATGGATTCATCTACCATTCCAGATATCTTCACAAATCCTCCCAAAGGGATCGCTCCAATCGAATATTCAGTCTCTCCCCATTGAAAGCCTGCAATCTTTGGAGGGAAACCGATAGAAAATTTTTCTACTCGCATGCCAAAAAGCTTGGCCGTTAATAAGTGCCCCAACTCATGCAATCCTACCAGGATAGACAATCCCAGTAAAAGTTGGCCCACCATAATCAAAGTATCCATTATTTGTACTGTTTTATTAATTCTTTAGAAATCACTCGCACTTGCTCATCACTGGCTACATAATCATCCAAACTCGGATGGCTGATAAACTCCGCCCGATTCATTGCATCTTCAATCAACTCGGACATTTTCAAAAATCCAATTTGATCTTTCAGAAAAGCCTCCACCGCTATTTCATTGGCTGCATTAAGCATACAAGGGGCATTTCCTCCTTTCTGCAAAGCATCAAAAGCCAGTTGAAGGTTCCTGAATGTTTTCAAATCAGGTTGTTCAAAAGTCAAATTGGGATAATTTAAGAAATCAAATCGCTCAAAATCACTTTTGAGACGATGTGGGTAGCTTAAAGCAAACTGAATAGGAATACGCATATCCGGAAGCCCGAGTTGTGCTTTGATTGATCCGTCCTCAAACTGCGCCAGAGAATGAATGATGCTTTGGGGATGAACTACTACCTCAATTTGATCGGTCGATAAGCCAAACAACCATTTGGCTTCAATTACTTCCAAACCTTTATTCATCAAAGAAGCAGAATCAATCGTGATTTTTGCTCCCATATCCCAGTTAGGATGCTTCAAGGCTTGTTCTTTGGTAACCGATTGAAGAAACTCCCGGTCCTTCCCCCTGAAAGGTCCTCCCGATGCAGTTAAAATGATTTTTTCAATTGGATTATGCCACTCACCCACCAAGCATTGAAAAATTGCTGAATGCTCAGAATCTACTGGGTAAATATTTACCGCGTTTTCTTTTGCTAACTGGGTGATGATTTCTCCCGCAACAACCAAGGTTTCCTTGTTAGCCAGGGCAATTTGTTTTCCAGCACGGATAGCATGAACGGTAGGAATTAATCCTGAATAACCTACCAATGCAGTCAATACCACATCGATGGTTTCCATTTCCACCACCTGAGCCAATGCTTTGGGGCCAGCAAAAACTTTGATATCATGTGGAATCAACGCATCCTTGACCACTTGGTATTTGGCTTCATTGGTGATGACAACCGCATTGGGCTGAAACTCCAAGGCCTGCTGAATCAATAATTCGCAATTATTTTGAGCGGTCAACACCTCCACCTGAAAATCCTCAGGATGCTGACGGATCACCTCTAGGGTCTGTGTACCAATACTACCGGTACTACCCAAGATGGCTACGCGCTTCAATTCTGACATGTATGTTTTTATATTTTGAAAATTAACCAGCCCTTAAAAAGGAAAGTTTTGGTGATGGCTGACAAAATTACAAGATGCAAAGACTTTTCCTTGTACAATTCGTCAGTTTTTCCCCTTCGGAAAAGTTTTTGAGAGTGATATTCCTTAAAAGATGTGAATTCGTCCAACGGAAATGAGTTTTGATCGTCAGGTTGAAAAACGGAAAAGCATGGAAAATTTATTAAAAACAACAGCAATTGGATTTATGGCGGGCTTAGGCGGAGCCGCCTTTTGGAGTGTGACAGATTTTTCTCCAAAGGAAACTGTCCCATCCAATCCCATCAAAATTGAAGAAAGCCATTCGCTTTCTGTTGGTGAAGATTTTAAGCCAGCGCCAAGGACTTTTTCGACCAATCCACCCATTTCATTTGTTGCTGCTTCGGAAAACAGTACCGAATCGGTCGTTTTCATCAAAAACTTTTCTGGAAGTGACCCGAGAAGGTACAGTATGTTCGATTTTTTCTTCGGAACAGGGCCAACCCAACAAGTAAGCACCGGATCAGGTGTAATCATTTCTGATGATGGTTATATCGTCACCAATAACCATGTCATTGACCGAGCAGAAACCATAGAAGTAATTCATAAAAAGCGAACTTATCAGGCTCGGCTTGTTGGAACGGATAAAAACACCGATATAGCTGTTTTAAAAATTGATGCGAAGAACCTTCCAGCTATCAAGCGCGGAAGTTCGCGTGATTTACAAATCGGAGAATGGGTTATTGCTGTTGGAAACCCATTTAATTTAACTTCTACCGTTACCGCAGGAATTGTTTCAGCTAAAGAAAGGCAGATCAATATTCTAGGTGGTGATTTTCCCTTAGAAAGTTTCATCCAAACGGACGCACCCATTAACCCTGGAAACTCCGGTGGGGCTTTGGTCAATGTGGAAGGTGAATTGGTTGGGATTAATACCGCCATCCTCTCCCGTACCGGTTCTTATACTGGCTATGGCTTTGCCGTACCAGTCGACATTGCAATGAAAGTAGCCAATGATCTGATCAAATTTGGCGAGGTTCAAAAAGCAATTCCAGGAATAGAAGCAGTAGAAATTACCCCCGAATTAGCAGAGGAAATGAAAATCGAATCCTTAGACGGGGTTATTGTAACGCATGTTATCCGGGAAGGAGCAGCAGAGTCAGCTGGCATAGAAAGAAGTGATGTTATCGTCCAGATAGATGACCAAAAAATCACGGGAATGGGAAGTTTCGAAGAAGCACTTTCCTATCACTATCCAGGGGACCAGATCAAGGTTTCATATACCCGAGAAGGGAAATTAAATACCGCTGTGCTAACCCTTCAAAATCTAGAAGGAGGAACGGGAATTCTCAAGCGAGATTATTATAGTTCTAAACTACTAGGAGCAAGACTTGAGGCCGTTAATGCCATCGAAAAAGACCGATTAGACATTTCCTATGGAATCAAGATCACAGGTCTGACAAGAGGCTATTTAAGAGATCTGGGCTTGCGGGATGGCTTTGTGCTAACACAAATCAACCGAGAACCTGCAAAAGACCCTGAAAAAGTCGGGAAATTCTTGGAAGATTTTAGCGGAAAACTGCTTTTGGAGGGTGTAGCACCTAATGGACAGCCATTTATGCAAAGCTACACGGTGAGATAAAGTGGCTTCCTAACAAATTATTCTTTAGCTTTAAATAAAGAGCAACAATATGAAATCTCTCCCCCCCTCTTGCGAACAGTGTTTTGAACAATTTAAAATAGCACTCGAAGATCTTCGCCTTTTTGTAGGACAAGAGAATGCAAAAACAAAATCTGTAAACCACTCCAGAGAGTTAATTACGGATTTCGAAGTTACGCATGAGTTGGCTTTGAAAGTGATCAAAACCTATTTAAAAAACCAAGGAAAGGGTCCATTTTCAGGTTCTCGAGACCTTACAATAGAGGCTTTCCACGCAGACTTGATTGATGATGGAAAAGGGTGGCTGGATATGGTAATTGACAGGATAAAATATAATCCTATTTACGATCTGAATACGCAAAAAAACTTCTTGGATAATATTTGTCATAAATACATCCAACTTTTAGAAAAGTTTGAAGATACAATGGAGAAAAAGCTCTATTGAAATTAGTAGGAGCGCATTTTAAACTTCTTTTTCAGCTCATTTACTGAGTTCTTGAAGTTTGTATCTGTATCCATCATATCATTTACCGTAGTCAATGCGTGGATTACGGTAGAATGGTCTCTTCCTCCAAAATGATAACCGATTGATTTAAGGGAATGATTGGTGAATTCTTTTGAAAAATACATTGCCACTTGACGTGCGATGACAATTTCTTTTTTTCGGGTTTTAGCTTTTAAATCATCCAGTTCGATACCAAAATATTCAGCAACCGTTTTTTGGATAAAGTCTATGCCTACTTCGGTCTCAATATCCTTGATAATGTTCTTCATAACAGATTTGGCAAGCTGCAAATCGATTTCTACACGATTCAAGGAAGCATGAGCAATCAAGGAAATCAAAATACCTTCCAATTCCCGAACATTAGTATCTACTGTATAAGCCAGATATTCAACCACATCATCTGGAATAAAAATCCCTTCAGATTGCATTTTTCTCCGGATAATGGCTACCCGGGTTTCAAAATCTGGCATTTGAAGATCTGCCGTCAAACCCCATTTAAAACGTGAAAGCAATCGCTCTTCAAGTCCTTTCAAATCTCTTGGAGGACAATCCGAGGTCATGATAATCTGCTTCTTATTTTGATGGAGATGATTGAAAATGTGGAAGAACATCTCCTGGGTACGATCTTTACCTGCTAGGAATTGAATATCATCAATAATCAGGACATCCACCTGCATATAAAAATTCGTGAAGCTTTTCACATTACCATCTTTGATGGAATCCATGAATTGATTCACAAATTTCTCTGAGGAAACATAAAGGACAAACTTATCTTCAGGTCCATTTTTAATTTCATTGCCGATCGCTTGCACCAAGTGAGTTTTACCTAAACCTACCCCTCCATATACCATGAGCGGATTGAAAGAAGTAATCCCGGGTTTTGTAGCTACTGCAAAACCGGCAGACCTTGCCAATCGGTTACAATCTCCCTCAATGTAGGTGCTAAAAGTATAATTTGGATTCAGATTACTCTGCATCACCATATCATCGGCCAAACTTTCCATTTGAAATGGTGATTTTTTTTGATCCTGTTCGGAGGTATTGGAGGCTTTTTTTGCTCCGTGATTTCCTTGTGGATACGAAACTACATATGGCTGATTTGCTGAGTTTCCCCGATCTACAACCACTGCATATTCCAAGCGCCCACTTTGTCCTAAGACCGTTTTAATTGCAAGTTTGAGCTCTTGTATGTAATTATCTTCAAGCCATTCATAAAAAAACTGACTGGGAACCTGAATGGTCAGGGATGTCCCTTCCAACTTGACCGGATTGATGGGTTTGAACCAAGTAGAAAAGCTCTGCTCGTTAACGTGCTGTTCAATCACACGTAAACACTCATTCCATACTGCGCTAGCTTCTGAACTCATTAGAGAAAATTTCTGAAATTTTTAACCGGTCAGGTTTCTACAAGGGAGTCAAATTTGAGTAAAAATCAATTAAATAAAAAATCTTATCCCCCTTGAAATATTGAAAACTTGAACTGTAGTCCCATTCATCTAAAACTATCTATTTAAAGGCAAACTTTGGAACATGGTTCAAATTAACGCTAATAAGATTTTTAATTTTCCTATTTAAGCTACTCCAATTCCTTTTTAGCAACTTTTAGCAGTCAAAATGATTTGGATTTGTCTTTCTGAAGAGCAGCCTTTATTCCATTGAAGTATTCTTTTTCCAACAATCCCGGCTCTTTCATTAATTTTGACTAACAATAAATCTGAGAGAATAAAAACCCAAAAACCTACCATGAGCAATCAGGATTTTTTTCCTTTTAGACCAACAGATAAGGTAACCTGGAAAAAGCAGGTTGAAAAGGACTTGAAAGGAAAGGACTTCGAAAAAACCTTAGTAAGTACTGTTTGGGATTCCATTCGGCAGGAACCCTATTATGACGAGTCTGATACGGATGATAATGTGACTGCCTTGAGTTTTCATCCCAATCCTGAAATTCCAGCACTGGGAGCACGCCAATGGGCTAATGCTGTTGAAATTTTTTCAAGTGATCCTAGTTCGATGAATAAACAAATCCTCCATGATCTTCAATTGGGAGCAGATGCCCTAGTGATCTATGCTGAGGAAGAGATGAACTGGGAAGTGATTTTGAAACAAGTCCATTTGGAATACATCACGATCTATATAAAACCTATCCCAAGCAATTTGTCCTCTGTTTTTGATTTTTTTGAATTTCTGGAAAACTCCGGCTTCGCAAAAGAAAAATTAAAAGGGGCTATCCTTTGGTCACCAGCCGATTCACTATTTGAAACCAATTCGGATTGGAATGAAAATTTAGAATTGGCCAAAAAATTAATCATCAAATCATCAGAATACCTACATTTTCACGGGTTGACAGCCAATTTTACCCGGTATTCAGATGCGGGGGCTAATGGATTAAGCGAATCTGTTTTTGGAATATCAGAGTTGATCGAATTAGCTGACGGTTTGGAAAAAACCGGAGTTTCTACCAACGATTGTTTCAACTCCCTGTCCTTTTTTATCGGCGTCGGAAAAAATCACTTTCCAGAAATTGCTAAGCTGAAAGCACTTCGAATTTTGATATCAGACCTAGCTAACAAGTTTGGTGTTGATTTGAATGCTTTCCAGATTGAGTTCATTACCACCTCCAGTCTTTGGACCAAAAGTCTTATTGACCAAAACAACAATTATATCCGTCAGTCTTACGAAGCTATTTCAGCAATCTTAGGGGGTGGCAATACCCTCTTGGTTAGAACAGTAGAAAGGGCAAAGGCATCCGAACTATCAAGACGGGTTGCTCGAAATATTTCTAGTATTTTGAAAGAAGAGAGCTACTTGGACAAAGTAATGGATCCGGCCGCCGGAAGCTATTACTTGGAGTCTCTGATTCAAAATCTGCTAGATACAGTCACCCTAGAAATTGAAAAATTAGAAGCTGAGGGGGGATGGCTAAAAGCATTCCTAGACCGATCCATACACCAAAAGGTTAGGCAAGAGCGGCATGACAATCAACAAGCTATTCTAGAAAATCAAGTGAGCAAAGTGGGTGTTAACCGCTATCAGGCAAGCGGTAATTTGATTAATAATTTGCCATTAAAGTCAGAGGTAGAAAAAGACTATCAACTTCTACCCAGCAGAGAAAGCTACCTTGTCGAACAAGAAACCCTTCAGGCATGAGACCGGATTTAACTAACTGGAAAATAAAGGCAAAGGCCTCCACTTCAAACAATGAGGTGAGCTCAAATTGGATTGCAGCGGAAAAAATTACTATTCCTTCAAGCTTTGATCCAGAATCGATAAAAAAAATTGAGCATTTAGGATTTTCAGCGGGACTTCCACCCTATCTACGGGGTCCTTACAGTACGATGTATGTGATGCGCCCATGGACCATTCGACAGTATGCAGGCTTTTCAACTGCAGAAGAATCCAATGCGTTTTATCGAAGAAACTTAGCAGCCGGTCAAAAAGGACTATCTGTCGCTTTTGATTTACCAACTCACCGAGGCTATGATTCTGATCACCCTCGAGTTGTTGGGGATGTCGGGAAAGCTGGAGTTGCCATCGATACGGTAGAAGATATGAAGCTTCTTTTTGATCAGATTCCTCTGGATCAAATGTCAGTTTCCATGACTATGAACGGGGCTGTGATTCCAATTTTGGCTTTTTACATTATTGCAGCTGAAGAACAAGGAGTAAGTCCTGAAAAGCTAAGTGGAACCATTCAGAATGACATTTTGAAGGAATTCATGGTTCGAAACACCTACATCTATCCACCTGCCCCAAGCATGCGAATCATCGCGGATATTTTTGAATATACTTCTAAGAAAATGCCCCGATTCAATTCCATTTCCATCTCTGGCTATCACATGCAGGAAGCAGGGGCGACAGCCGATTTGGAATTGGCCTATACCTTAGCAGATGGATTGGAATATTTAAGGACTGGAGTTCAGGCTGGCTTGGATATAGATGATTTTGCCCCTCGCCTATCTTTCTTTTGGGCCATTGGGATGAATTATTTCATGGAAATTGCAAAAATGCGAGCCGGTCGATTGCTATGGGCAAAGATTGTAAAGCAATTCAATCCCAAAAACCCCAAATCCATGGCTTTGCGAACTCATTGCCAAACTTCAGGCTGGTCCCTGACTGAACAGGATCCTTTTAATAATATTACCCGGACAGCTGTAGAGGCTTTGGGTGCAGCCATGGGACATACGCAATCCCTCCACACCAATTCCTTGGATGAAGCCATTGCCCTTCCTACGGATTTTTCGGCTCGAATTGCCCGAAACACCCAATTAATCCTTCAAGAAGAATTGGGAATTACAAAAGTGGTGGATCCTTGGGGAGGATCCCTTTATGTAGAATACCTGACCGATCAATTAGTTAAACAAGCTTGGAAGCTGATCGAAGAAGTCGAAGAATTGGGAGGAATGGCAAAAGCTATCGAAGCGGGAGTTCCAAAACTTCGAATCGAAGAAGCTGCGGCTAAAAAACAAGCCCGAATTGACAGCGGACAAGATATTATAGTCGGAGTGAATCGATTCCAAGTTGAAGAGGATTCTGATATTGAACTACTGGAAGTAGATAATCAATCTGTACGTCTTTCTCAAATTCAGCGAATTCAGGAAGTTAAAGCCAAGCGAAACGAAGAGGCTGTGCATAAATCCTTGAAAGCTATTACCAAGGCAGCCCAAGAAAAAAACGGAAACTTACTAGATTTAGCCGTCCAAGCAGCCCGAAATCGCGCCACATTAGGTGAAATTTCAGAAGCCATGGAAAAGGTATTTGGAAGGCATCAAGCCCAAACCAAATCTGTCACAGGTGTTTATGCAGGAGAAGTGAAAAATCAAGATTCATTTAAAAAAGCGGTTGAATTATCTGATCAATTTGCAGCAATGGAAGGCCGCAGACCAAGAATCCTGGTTGCCAAGATGGGACAGGATGGTCATGACCGAGGTGCCAAGGTAATCGCTACAGGTTTTGCCGACATGGGTTTTGATGTTGACATTGGGCCACTTTTCCAAACCCCTGAAGAGGTCGCCACTCAGGCCATTGAAAATGATGTTCACATCGTAGGAGCATCCTCTCTAGCTGCAGGTCACAAAACACTGATTCCTCAACTTATTGAAGAGCTTAAGAAGCTCGGCCGCCCGGATATTATGGTGGTTGCGGGAGGCGTGATACCTCCAAAAGATTATGAGTTTCTCCATGAAGCTGGGGTCTCTGAAGTATTCGGACCCGGAACAGTTCTTTCGGAAGCGGCCATCAAAATTTTGAATAAATTAATGAATTAAAAGGGGGGTTAAATAGCCCCCTATTTACTTGAGCTTTGGTGAATTTTAGGCTATCTTAAAGAAGAATTTAGGGTAGCCCACCATGAAAAATTACCACTTATTTTTTGACCCAAATTTGGATGAAGGAGAACGAAAAAATTTCTTCGAGAAACTTGATCCCCAACCTGAAAGTATCCAAATCTTAGAAGAGCTGGATTGGTCCTCTTTTTCAAAAGATGAATTCCTCCTCCTTTGGGTAAATGATATTCAAGGAAAAGAAATCTTGAAAAGCTATCCCGAAGAAGGGCCCAAGCTCATTTTTTTACCTCATCCCGAGCTGCAACTAATTGCAAGGTCAATTGGAGTTCCTGTTTCTAAAGAAACGGCTTTCAAAAATTTTCAAGACGCAGAAGAAGTACCTCAATTCGATCTTCTAGAGATCAATGGCAAATTATGCCTTAACTCATTGGTGATCGGAGATTCATTGAGTGTTTTGTACGATACATTTGGCAAAGGTTTTTTTGAGAACCTGAAAGAACGATTTGCTCGATTTTTCAAATTATTCAAACGAGTAAAACTTCAAAAGTTTCGAATCACCTATCAGTCAGGAGAAGAAGAAAAAGTCCTTGAAACTGCAGCTATGGGTGTATTGGCAGTTCCACATTGTGAAAGTAACCTCCTTTTTAAGCGCCTAATTCCCCAAAGTGGCTTGGATGATTCCTTGATTCATATAATCCTCGTTTCGCCCAAAAGCTTACTATCTATCATTTATTTCGGAATAAAAACGCTGTTTTTCTCTATCAAATCCAATACCATCCCGGACTTCCTATCCTACATTTCAACGTCCAAGATTAGTATTGAAACAGAGGAACCCATTCCCTTTGCCATTGATGGGGAGGAACAGCAAGGATCCAAAATCGACTTACAATTAGCTGAGAAAAACGTTCGTATCCTTTCTGGGTTTGAAAGTCAGAAAACTAAAGAAACCAAGCAACGGGAGATTAATGTTCAAAAATTGCCAAAGGGAACCCTTCTTGAAGCATTAACAGGAAGCCATCTACCATGGGTTCGGCATGCTACTACGGAAGAATTTAAGGATTTATTCACCCTCCTTCGACAAAATGCCGAAGCCTCGGGAAGCTTCTTGGTATTGATGGCCTTGTCAACATTGATCGCCACCTTCGGGCTCTTTGGAGATTCGAGCCCTGTAGTTATAGGGGCGATGATTCTAGCTCCTTTGATGGGGCCTATTATTTCGTTGGCTATGGGAGTTCTGCGGCAGGATGGAAGTTTGGTCAAAAACAGTCTTCGCACCATTTTTTTCGGGATGTTGATCGGGCTGTTTTTTGCTGTTTTAATTACCTGGATCACTCCTCTAAAAAGCCTTAATTCTGAAATCATAGCTCGGATTCGCCCTAATTTATTGGATTTGGGTGTTGCTGTTGCCGCAGGAATTGCAGGCGCTTATGCACATTCAAGAGAGGAGATAGCCAAAACATTGGCTGGAGTCGCCATTTCAGTAGCCCTAGTTCCTCCTTTGGCAGTTGTCGGAATTGGTTTAGCCTGGGCTAATTGGAATGTATTCTGGGGAGCCGCACTTTTATATGGAACAAACCTAGCAGGAATCGTATTGGCTGCAGCACTGACTTTCTTAATGCTTGGATATAGTCCGTTTCGGCTTGCCACCAAGGGTCTTCTGCTGAGTGTGATCATTTTCATTTTGGTTACAGCTCCCTTGGTATTGAGCTTTCGAAATATGGTGGCTGAAAATGATCTAATTCAAAATCTAAGTGGGAAAGAAATTCCCCATGGTTTGATGCGGGAAGTCAATGTTTTAGAAATGAGCCCACTTCGCCTTTCGGTCACCATCCTATCTGAAAAAGAGCTTAAAGAGTCGGATTATTTAGAAATAAAACGAGAAATAGAATCAGTCGTGGGTGAACCTATCGAATTGGAATTAACCCTTGGTGTGAAGGTTTTTGAATAGTTAGATTTGCATTTCCAACAAAGCATAACTCAGGCTTTTCCCATGCGCGTCCAAAGCCAAAGAGGTGGTGACTCCTCCTGCCAATGCATCTTCACAAGTGAATTGTAATGCATGAATTGAGGGCAAAACATAGCGGGTCACATTCCCATTTACCTGATTTTGAAGATGACTTTTCACCCGTTCAGCAGTTATGTTTTGAACCAACCAATCAAAATCTTTCACATCAAAAGGGATCAAAGACAACACCAAAATATTCCCTTTATCACCTGCTCGACTGTGGGCTATATCTGCTAATTTTTTCATACTGAAAATAAATGAAAGCTGGGTTTAACTTGATTCCGATCCAAAAGCGTAGACACCACCCCAACAACTTGAGTGACCATTTTTCTAGCACCTCCTCCACCAGCAGGTCCATTGGTATATAGCGCTTCGACTTCCTCTCCAATTAGTTGTGCCTGCTCCATATTTTCACACATCCCCACCACCCGAAGCCTGACTTCATAGGGGTTGGAATTCTTTGATAATTCAGCCGGGTGTAGCGAATTCAAACCGATAAAATCGATTCTGAGATTAGCCACTAGTCTTTTAATTCGCTTCTCAATGATCTCTCCTGCCAATCGGACTCGTTCAATTGCATGCGCCCCAGCATAAGAAATCTCACCTTCCCCTTTAAATCCAGCTTCATACCCGACACTTACCTTGTATTTTTCCGGCTTTTCGATTCCACTTCCTCCAGTTACCTGAAGTTGATCAAAAGCAATCTCTTCAAATTGGACGGTCGAAAAATCCGCAACTACATCAGGAGTGAAATAATGATAAGGATCCAATACCTCATAAAGTAACTGCTCTTTGGCAATTCGCTCAGAAATCATACCGCCAGTTCCTTTGACTTTTGAAATAATCCCTCTCCCATCGGGAAAAACATCCACAAAAGGATACCCCAATTGGTCTAAATCAGGAACAGGTTTGGAAATAGGATCCGCAAAATATCCACCGGTCAACTGTCCGGCACATTCCAAGAGATGTCCCAATACTGTTCCTTTTCCCAATAAATCAAACTGATCCAATTTCCAACCGAATTCATGAATCATAGGAGCTAAAAAAAGCGAAGGATCAGCTACTCTTCCCGTTATAATTATATCTGCATCTGAAGCCAAAGCTGGTAAGATTGCCTCTACTCCCAAATAAGCATTGGCTGAAACCAGTTTCCCCTGAGATCGGATGGGCTGTTTATTTTCTAGGGAATGCTCCTCTCCTGAAAGGAATTCAAAGACATCATCTCCAATGACTGCAGCTACCTTGAGAGAAAGAGTTTGGGCTTTGGCGAGCTCTATAATTTTCTTCGCTCCAGAAATGGGGTTTGCAGCTCCCATATTTGTAATTAATCGGGTATTATGACGCAGCAACAATGGAAGTAAATCCTTGAGCCGTTTTTCCAAAAGGACATCATACCCAAGTTCTGGATTTTGCAATTTTCTTTTTTGTGCCAAAGCAATCGTTCGCTCAGCAAGACATTCCAATACTAAATAATCCAGATTCCCTTTTTCTGTAAGAATTAAAGCTGGTTCGATCCGATCACCCGAAAAGCCTGCCCCGCAACCGATTCTAATTTTTTCCTTCATATTAAATATGGATTACTCCGATTAGGACAGCCACCGTCAACATCACCATGGTTACCAAGAAGGCTAGCGGGATGGTCTTTTTTTGATGATCGCCTAAATCCACTCCTGCCAAGCCAACCAATAAATAGGTGGATCCAGTTAGGGGGCTAACCGGAAAACCAGTAGTCATTTGACCAAAAATAGCTGCCTGCCCTACCTCTAAGCCACTAACCTGAAAAGACTCAGCAGTCGAGGAAAGCAAGGGCAAAATACCAAAATAGAAAGAGTCAGGATCAAAGACCAGACTAGCAGGCATGGACAAGATTCCAGTCAATAGCGGCAATTGCCTTCCCATGAATTCAGGGAGAATAACCTGGATTCCATTTGCCATGGCCTCCATCATTCCACTTCCTTTTAGGATACCAGTAAAACATCCTGCTGCGAATAAAATACTTGCCATCAATAAGGCTTCCTTGGCATGTGCATCCACCCGCTCCTTTTGATCGGCAACTTTGGGAAAATTGATAATTAACGCCAACCCAAAAGCAATCATAAAAACCGCATAGGGAGGAGCAAAGCCCAACACGATGGAAGTTACCGCCAAAAGAATCAACCCGATGTTTACCAGAAACTTCCACTTTGGAAGCTTGACTTCATTTATATCGGAGGATTCAATTTCTATAGAAGGTTCAGACTGAATATGAATTCGTTCTTTTTTCCCTAAGAAATATGCAATTCCCAAAACTGTCAGCAAACCTGCCAAAAAAGGAATAAATACGGGATTGAATAGCTCTGTGACTGAAACTTCCAAAGCCGATGCCGCCCGAATAGTGGGGCCTCCCCAAGGTAAAATATTCATGGTTCCTGCAGCAAGCGCAGTAGTACAGGCTAAAGTTAAGCGACTCATCCCAAGCTGATCATAAATAGGCAACATAGCAGGGATTACAACTAAAAAAGTAACCGCACCAGAGCCATCCAAATGCACTAACATAGCTAAAATGGCTGTTACCATGACGATTTTCAAAGGATCATTTCCTGCAAGTTGGAGGAGTTTGCCGATAATTGGTTTGAAGGTACCCGCATCCATCAGCACTCCAAAAAATAGTATGGCAAAAACGAACATGACGCCAGTAGGAGCAATAGATGAAATCCCCTCCGAAATCATTTGGGGGAACTCAGCAGTTTTCCCAGCCAAAATCCCTGTCAGAACGGGTACCAATATCAATGCGACAACCGCAGATGTCTTTTTAGTCAGAATCAGGTAGAGAAGCAATGCAATAGTTAGGATACCCAAGAGAGCCAACATAGATTATTGATTTAGGCTTTCCATAAATTTCAATTGTCTCCAATGGGGAACCGCTACGGATTTCACCTCCTCACCGAATTGAATCACCAATGGATTTTCAGGATCAAATTCTGGCCATTCAGGTAATCCCTCCCCATTAGGATTTCTAGATTTGATAAAGTTCACCCAATAGGTGGACATCGTCTCTTCCAACTGATAATCTACTTCTTCAAAGGGACGATTCCAGTTTTTTAAGGTATGCAAGGCATAGGCGAACTCCGCAGAATGGAAAGCCCCATAATTAGGTTCTCCCGGTGGGATCCTGGTAAAGTAATACAAGTAGGAAGGCTGAGTGCCATATTGTGCTTGAAGTTTTGCCCAAGTGTAATTCTGAATGCCAAAAAACAACTCCGAAATCAATTGACGAGTTTCTAGCAACTGTTCCTCGTCATCGGCAGGAAAAAGCTCCAAATACTCCCCGGCTCTTCCTCCATACTGTTTTTGGGCATTTTTCCGAAATAAATTCGGCTTCACTTCAGGACCAAGACCGACCCCATCATCTGCATTCCATCCGGTTAGCAAAGGAACATCTGCATATTGACCAGTTTCGATCGCATTTTTCACCGAAGGAATAACCACTCCATCTACAACGGGCGAAAACCTACCGGGTATTTTCAAAAGGCTATCTGCTGAAATTTGCCTCAAGTCATCCAAATCGGTTATCCCATTTTCCTTCAGATTCTCAACATTTCTTTTTTCTACACTTTTTAAACCCGAAACCAAACCATTCCCACGACTTACCATTCCTCCACTTTCGGCGATAGCTTTGTGAAAAAGTCCTTTTGCTTTTGGGGAAACCACGAGCGCATTGACACTAAATGCTCCTGCCGATTGCCCTGCAATGGTTACATTTGAAGGATCACCTCCGAAGGATTGTATATTATTTTTTACCCATTCCAATGCCGCAATTTGGTCCAAAACCCCGTAGTTTCCTGAAACTCCTTCAGGATTTTCCTGACTTAATTCAGGATGGGCCAAAAATCCAAAAATCCCCAACCTGTAATTAATCGTCACTACCACAATCCCCTTCTTTGCCAAAGCTTCCCCATCATACAAGGGCACAGTTCCGGAACCTCCACTAAACCCGCCTCCATGAATCCAAACCATAACAGGTAAAGATTCTGTGGTTTTTTCTGCCGGAGTCCAAACATTGAGGTACAAGCCATCTTCCGAAATAGGCTCTTTTGGAATCAAAAACTCTTCCGACCAAGCAAAAAATGGCACAGGCGGATTTTGTGTAAATGAGGCCGGATTCTCCTTCGTTTCTAACACACCCCCCCAAGGAACCACCGGTTGAGGGGCTTTCCATCTCAGTTCCCCGATGGGAGGAGCTGCAAAGGGAATTCCCTTAAAAACCTTAATGGATTGATCATCTGAAAGTTTTCCGGCAATCATTCCCCCTGTAACTTTGACTTGACTTACCGAAATGGGTTCATCTGCAACTTCTTTTTGACAAGATACAAGGATGATTACCGTGGCTAAAAAGAGTAATTTTCTCATAGGATTGGATTAGCCTATCAAGAAAATCAAAAAAAATATTGTTTCAAAACGATACAATAATCTCACTCATAAAGCAGTACGGGTTTGCTATTTTCACAAGCCACTGATTTAGGAGGAGAGACAAACATACAATCCGAATACCGATTGTTTTTAATATTATCTTCTTGTTGGAGTTCGTTGTATCGTTTGACTTTCGCCAAAAACTCCGGGATGTTAATACTCTTTGGGTAAGCAATATATTCCCAAGGTCCTCCACAAGGCTTGCTGCCTAGGGCAATGAAAGACCAATCTTTCGGATCAGTACAAGGTTGAGATTCGGCAAGCCGCAGTATATCCTGGTACAACACTTCCAAATCATCAGAAAATTCTATCTGATCCCCCGAATCAAAAATAAAACAAGAGGTGAAAACCAAAAACAGAGCAGGCATTAGAAATCGCTTCATCTTTTTATTTTTCATCCCATACGAACTGTTAAATAGTATCGATACAAAAAAAGCTGCCATTATTAGGCAGCTTTACATATTATTTTTTATTGATTAGAATCAGACAACGTCTTCCCCTCTCAACTTGATCACAGCACCATCTAATTGGTCACTGATTCGAATTTGACAGGATAGTCTGGAAGTTGGGTAATATTCCGGAAGATTTTCCAATTGATCCAATTCAACATCAGTGGCTTCTCCTAATTCATCTGGCCCATCCAAAATTTCGACGTGGCAAGTAGCACACAATGCCATCCCTCCACATGTAGCTAAAATCGGGTAATCTGAAGCCTTTAAAACCTCCATGAGGCTTAGCCCCATATCCATTGGTGCCTCGACCTCCTGTCGATTTCCATCCTGATCTTCAACTGTAAATTTTACCATGGCGCAAAGATAAAATTAAAATGCATTGACCCCGTTTACGGTGGTGTATTTAAAGCTGAGCTTTTGATCAGGATACACATATTTGAAGGCAGAATGCATCATGATCGCAGCCTCATGGAATCCGCAAAGAATCAATTTCAATTTTCCTGGATAGGTATTGATATCTCCAATCGCATAGATTCGCTCTACGCCAGTCGAATAATCCCGTGTATCTACTTCGATGGCATTTTTGTCAATAGAAAGTCCCCAATCAGCAATTGGACCCAATTTTGGACTTAGCCCAAAAAGCGGAATCAAGTAATCCGCATCAATCTTAATCTCTGATTTAGACTTGTCTTCCAAGGTTACTGATTCTAGTTTGCCGTCTCCGGAAATCTCTTTCAAATTGGCTGAAAGAATCAAATCAATTTTACCCTCATTAGCCAAATCAAAGACTTTAGAAGCAGAATCTGGTGCGCCACGGAAGGTTTCATTTCTATGAACCAGGGTAACTTTTTTGGCAACTTTGGCTAAATAAATGGTCCAGTCCAAAGCAGAATCTCCTCCACCAGCTAGTACAACACGCTTGTCTCGGAATGTCTCAGGGTTTTTTACCATGTAGGTAACACCTTTCCCTTCAAATTCTTCCAAATTGTCCAAGGCTGGCTTCCGTGGTTCAAAACAACCCAATCCTCCTGCGATGATGATCACCTTCGCATGAACCTTAGTCTTTTCATTTGTCGTAATGAGGTAGCTTCCATCCTCTTGCTTATCCAAATGATCCACTCGCTCTCCTAAGGTGAAAGTAGGTTGGAAAGGCTTGATCTGCTCCATTAAATTATCCACCAACTCCTGTGCTTTGATTTCAGGATAGCCTGGAATATCATAAATCGGCTTTTGCGGGTAAATTTCAGAGAGCTGTCCACCAATTTGAGGAAGGGCATCTATCAAATGACAACGCATTTTAAGCAACCCTGCTTCGAATACTGCAAAAAGCCCTACTGGACCTGCTCCAATGATACAAATATCGGTCTGGATCATATTGAATTATTTTTTAGAGAAAACCCTCCGTTAAATCAAATTGTTCGTATAAATATTATTCGTATACTAATTATTTTTATTCCAGTAGTGTGCCACCCAAATTTTGATAGATGGTATTAAGAATCCGTTTGAATTCCTCAAAATCATGTTCATCTAAATTCTCCCAGGCTTTCTCGCGAATTTGAAGGATTTTTGGACGCAGAGAAGTGACTTTTGACACCCCAGAATCAGTCAAATGAAGCTGAAAACTTCTTCGGTCTTGGGGATGTGGCAATCGTTCCACGTACCCTTTTTTGACCAAAAGGTCAATGATCCGGGTAAGCGTAGGATGATCCTTAAATACCAAGTTTGCCAATTCCGTTTGACTCATGGCTCCGCCCTCCGATAAGTTCTTCAGCACAATCCATTGATCCACCGTCACATCGAAATTACCCTGCTTGAATTGCTGCTGGGCATATTGCTTTACTTTTCGAGCGGTACGATCGAGTAAAAAGGAATATTTGGCAAATTGCTCTTGTGTCATACAAATAGTTAGTGTGACAAATATATGAATTTTATAGATGAATGTTATAACAGCCCCTTTTTTAGACGCAAAACTTGAATACTAGAGATGTTGGATAAATTCTGATATCAGAGTAAATTCTTTCCCTTCACAAAAAATTCGAAAAGGTTTTTCTGAAATTATAATAGAATCTTTTGGAATTGGCTTACCACTCTTAACAAGAGCCTTTTTCACCCAATACACCAATTCCTCAGGCCCTTCTACTTGAATAGATGAAATTTGATGACGCAGCACCACCTTGCCTCTTTTTGAATCGAAAAAGTATTGATCATCTGGCAATAAGTGATTGATCTCTCCTTGAAGAATCAAATCTTCGGGAGTCCCAAAAATTAACGGACTTCCGCAATTGAGAATCCATAGCTGCTGACCGGTTTCGATAGCAATATCCAAATCGTGAGTCACTACCAATACAGCCTTGTTTTGAGTCTTGGCTATCTCTTGCAGCAATTGCATCACTTCGTATCGATTGACCAAGTCTAAATGAGATGTCGGCTCATCCAAGACCATCAACGGACAATTCTGAGCCAATGCTCTAGCAATCATCGCTTTTTGTCGCTGTCCATCGGATAATTCTCCCAATCGTTCCTGACGCAGGTAGTCTATCTTGGTTGCCTCTAGCGCAAGGCTAACTTCCTTTTTATCTTGTTCAGACAGCCTTCCTGACCAACTCAAATAAGGAGTACGTCCCAAAGCCACCAATTGCTCCACTGTCATTTGTGCCGGAAAAATCGGCTCGCTCAAAACCACAGAAAGTTTCTTGGATAAATCGTCTCGATGATAGGAAGAAGGAGAGGCTCCAAACAAATCTATTGACCCTGAAAAAGGCTCCATTTTACCCATTATCGCCTTAATCAGGGTTGATTTCCCTACTCCATTTGGTCCCAACAAGCAGGTCAGTTGTCCCGAACTCAATTCAAAATCCAGATTGGACAAAACCACCTTCTGCTGGTTTCCGATTCCATATCCCAAGGATAGATTTTTGCCGATAAGAACCTGCTGTTTCATTTCAAAACTCCTTGCTAAAGTTGCGTTTGATGACCAAGCCAATCACTACAGGAGCCCCTACTAATGAAGTTACCGCATTGATGGGAAGTGTTTGAGCAGAACCTGGTAACTGACTGATTGTATCGCAGAGCAACAAAAGTCCTGCCCCGACCAAAGCAGAACCAGGAAATAAAACCCGGTGATCGGGGCTTTTCCAAATCAATCGTGCCAAATGCGGAACAGCGATACCCACAAAGGCAATTGGACCGCAAAATGCTGTAATCCCTCCAGCCAAAATTCCGGTGCTAATGATCACCAACCAGCGCAACCGAAGCGAATTTATCCCCATGCTTTCAGCATAGGATTCCCCCAATAAAAGCGCATTGAAGGATCTTGTGGAGGCAAGGACAGGAATAGCACCTATTAGGATCAAAACAGCCAATATTACTACCTGATACCATCCCAATCCACCCAGGCTTCCTAAAGACCAAATGGTATATAATTTCAAAGATTCCGCTTGGGAAAAGTAGGCCATTACCGAAATCAATGCCGAAACAGTAGCTCCAAACATAACCCCGACAATCAAAAGCGTCATACTATCCCGAACACGCCAAGCCACTACGCTGACCAAAAGCAAGATACTTCCTGCTCCAAAAATCCCGGCAAAAGCGGTACTCCATGGGGAAACACCTCCCATCGTAAATCCTAGTGCGGAACCTGCCAATATAAGTATGGCAACACCAAAACCTGCACCTGAACTGATCCCTAGCACATAGGGCCCTGCCAAGGGATTTCGGAAAAATGTTTGCATTTGTAGGCCACTCAAGCTTAATCCAATTCCTACCAAAATTGCTACTAGAGCCTTGGGAAGTCGAAAATTAAGGATGATTTCTCGGTAAGAAGCTCTTTCCCAATGGTCCGTGAAGATCCCCTCTAGAATTTCAGAAAACCCAATTTTCACAGAACCTAAACTCAAATTGAGTAGGAACAATACCCCCAATAGGAAGAGGCATGCCAGAAATAAATAGGAGGTTCTGTTACTTTTCATTCAGCTTTTTATAAAAGTATAATTCATAGTCAGGAAGCAATTCCGGATGAAGAATCTTTACAAGATCCTTTAAAACCAAATCCGGCCTTACATATCCTAACTCAAAATACTCAAATCCTCCTCGAGGCCCTCTTTTTCTACTGTAGGTAAATACCTTTCCTTCTTGAAATGCTCGGAAGATTTGATATCGAGGCTCTTGTTCCTTCATTTCCTCCAAATTCTCAAAATCCGCAGACCCAATCCAATACTCGGAATCCATAGCTCGGTCAATTACAAATTCATAACTGAGCGGAACACTTCCTGTTCCGGCTTGATCTGAAAAAACATAATCTCCACCAGCTTGATTCAAGATTTGAGCTCCCCAACTATCAGACCCCGGAGCAAACCAACTATCCTCATACAACACCCCTGAAAGCACAGTAGGTCGCAATGGATTATTCAAATTTTCAACAGATTCCAAAGCACTTAGATAAGAGTTTTCAATGGAATGAAAAACTTCTTCCGCCTCCTGAAATTTCCCGAACAAAACTCCAGTAAATTTAATCCATTCCGCTCTTCCTAAGGGATGCTGCTCCACATATTCTCCATTAATAAAAGCTGGAATTCCTGCTTGCTCCAGCAATTGGATCTGCTTTAGATCATCTCCAAGGGTCGAAATCATAACCCAATCCGGTTGAAGGTCTATGAGCATTTCAATATTGGCAGATGGTGCTGAACCTAAATCTTGGATACGACCTTTTTCTATCAAGCTCCAAACCTCTGGAGAGGAAATCAAATCCAAATTTGGAAATCCCACCAGCGCTTCAGTCTTTTCCAATAAATCTAAATGCGGAATATGAGTAGTCGATGTGACAATGACTTTATTGATTGGCAATTGAACAAGGGCATCCACCTTTAAAGAAGGGGGCTCAACCCCATTTTCTACTACTAAATATCGAAAGCTTTCCATAGCGCCGGTCCAGGGTTGGAGCACCTCTATGACCCAAAATCCTTCTCCTTTTCGAATGCTAAACCCTTTTGCATAATCAAGAGGAATAATTTCCAAATCCTCCTCTGAGCGTTCTGAAGTTGACCCACAGCCCCAGAAGAAAAGAAGAACAATAACCGAAAATGATAAATACTTCAAGCGATGAGGGGTTTAGCTGACTCAAAGTAAGGCCTTATCCAATCATGGAACAAAATTTTTTTAGACATGCTTTTCCTCAAACCCAGAAATGAACGTATGTTTGAGGCGGAATTAGGTTCCTGACTTTTTCAAATAAAAGTCATGGATTAAAAGGGAATCCGGTTAAAAACCGGAGCTGTCCCCGCAACTGTGAGTCTGGAAAAAGCTTTTGCAAACAAAGCCATTGATCCAATCCTGATACCTATCGGGAAGGTTTGAGAAGGCAGCAAAAGTCAGACAAGCCAGGAGACCTGCCTTTTTCTGATAGATTCTGCGCTTTCGGAGGAAAAGCTGAGAAGACATGCCAACGGAGATTCTTTGGAATCTTCTTCGAACCATTTCTTCCCATTTCTTTCAAGCCCGAATCGAAATGAACCCTATTATTTCGATAAGGCATGATGTTATTTGTTTGGGTAATGTTGCTTTTCGACCAAAAAGTCGAAAAAGCCGACACATTGCTATTACAAGAAATTCAAATCGAAGCCCCTGCATACCAAACCTATGGCCAGGGTAAAAAGCGTATTTCTTGGAATAAGGAGGAATTGAAAAGTTATAAAAACAGATCCTTAGCTGATCTATTAGCAGAAAAAAGCCCGGTTTTCATTCGGCAATATGGCCCGGGAATGCTTGCCTCACCTAATTTTCGTGGAACTTCTGCAGGCCATACTGCGATTTTCTGGAATGGCATCCCCATTAATAGCCCTTCCTTAGGTCAAAGCGATTTATCAATCCTACCCTTGATCATAGCCGATCAAATTGATCTTAGCTATGGGTCGGACGGAGCCCTTTTGGGAAATGAATCCTTAGGAGGTGCCGTCCACCTCTCGACTACCCCTCAATTCAACCAATCTCCAAACCTTTCTATTCTACAGGAAACTGGAAGTTTTGGTAAGTTTCATATCGGATTAGAAGGAAGCTATTCCACTGAAAAGATTGGGATTCAAACCAAAATCTATCATCAAAATAATCCAAATGAATACTCCTACCGGGATTTTTCAGAAGTAGGTTCTCCAGTAAAAAAGCAAGATCATGCGGCTTTTCAACAGCAAGGATTTCAGCAAGATGTTCACTGGAAAATCAATACCAATCAATTACTCAAAACCTCCTACTGGTGGAATAAAGCTAACCGGGAAATCCAACCCATCTTAGGTTCTTTCATACAGGACACCCAATCTGATGAAAGCCACCGAATTTCTCTCCAATATTTTATCCAAAAGCAAAACAGTATTTTAGAATTTCGCTCGGGTTGGGTAAAAGACTCGCAGTATTTCAATCAGATAAAAAATGAGACTTCGAGTATTTTTTTTAATTCAGATTGGAGTATTCACCATTTTTCTGACTGGGAATTTCGATTGGGCGGAAGGGTTTCTTTGAATTCGGGAAATTTCTCTTCCTATTCAGCAAGAGAAACTCGATTAGAAACCTACCAATTCATCAACTTTTCTGGAATAAAACACGTTGACGTTTCCTTTAACCTCCGTCAATTGAAATACGAGAATCAGTGGGTTCCATTTATTCCTTCCTTTGGGCTGAATTGGAAACTTTCACAAGAGTTTTTGCTAAAAGCATCTTTTGGAAAAGGATTTAAAATTCCTACGCTGAACGATCGTTTTTGGGAGCCGGGAGGCAATCCAAATCTTCTTCCGGAGGAAAGTTGGCAAGGAGAAATGGGAGTCTTGTGGCAAAAAGGAAGTTTAGAGTCACAACTTACATTTTATGGAATGGAGGTGGATAATTGGATAATTTGGAAACCTGAAGGATCCATTTGGACGCCTCAAAATTTGCGGAAAGTCCGAAATCGTGGCATTGAATGGGAAAACAAACTTCATAGTTCCTTTGGTCAAAACAAGCTCTTATTCTTTTGGAGCTATACCTTTACCCATTCCGTTAACTTGCCGAATCCAGAAGATCCAACAACCTTTTGGAACCAACAACTGCCCTACACCCCGCGGCACCAGGGGCAGGCTTCACTGAAGCTTTCTAAATCAAAATTCACATTCCAAATCGGCTCACAATATGTGGGGTCAAGAGCAACCACCCTTGACCAAACACGACTATTGAAAGGATATTTCCTTTCCCAAACTCAGTTAGGCCTCGATAATCTAAACTTGGGTCCCTTCAAATACACCATTCAATTTCGAGTTCAAAATCTCTTTAATAAAGAATACCAAGTCCTCTACTTGCGCCCAATGCCAGGAAGATCTTTTCACATCAATTTATCAATCCAACTATGAAAAATAATTTTAATCAATTCATCATTTGCTTAAGCCTCAGCCTTATTCTTTTTTCCTGTATGGAAAATGAACCTGAACGAATTTTGGGTGAGTTTGATTCGGGAATATTAATTATGAATGAAGGTGCTTTTGGAGCAAATGATGGGGAGGTTTCCCATTTAAACCCCAGTAATGGAACCCTAAAAACCAATATTTTCGAAACGGCTAACGGAAGACCTTTTGCTGGTCTATTGGAAGATTTGGTCTATGAAGACGATAAATTATACTTAGTGGCAAATACCGGAAAAATTGAAGTAGTCAATCCTGGGGATTTTACAAGTTTAGGAACTGTAAATTCAGGTTTGGACCAGCCCCGATCATTAACTGTAAATTCGGAAAAGCTTTTTATCTCCGACTATGGTTCATATGATCAAAACTACGGGACACCTAATTCATACATCGCTGTAGTGAAAAACATCTTAGGTGGAAATGTTGCTAAGAAAATCCCAGTCTCCAGAAAGCCCGAAGACTTGATTTCATTTGGAAAATATATACTAGTCGCGGGTTCAGAGGAAAGTAAGGTTCATGTGATCGATGCCGAAAAAGAGGAAGTTATCAAAACTTTGGAAGTAGAAGGAAAACCAGCTGTATTTTATGAAGCTGCCGGAAAAATCTGGCTTTATACTACAGGATCTAATGAAGTGTATTTTTATAGTTTCCATTTAGACAATTTCACCTTAGCCACCACTAATATTTTCCCTATCGAAAATGCAACAGGGAAAATCGCCTTTGGTAATAATGACATTATGTATCTTCTAACTAGCTCTGGATGGCCGGATTACGAAGATGGAATTGCACAAGTTTCAGTATTGGGACCTGAGTTAAACCCCAAGTGGTACAGCGGCTCCGGTTTTTATGGAATTGGCTTTGACAAAACAAGAGGGGAATTATATCTCGCCTATGCCAATGGTTTTCAAGGAAATGGCACAATTACCGTTTTGGATGAAAGTGGTACTGAAAAAAGGAATTTTGAATCTGGAAGAGGACCTTCTGGATTCTTGATGCGATAGACTAAGTAATCACCAAAAGCCTTCTTTTTTGCTGTAAAAAGGAGGCTTTTTATTTCCCGTGCTGCTTCTTTCCTGTCTAAAAACTTAAGTGCGATTTGCTTGAAAACTCTCAAAAAAGATATCCATGAGTTGTCGAGCAAAGGTTAAAGGACTTAGGGTTCCTGCTTTCACATGTTCTTTCTCTGCAGCTAATAATTCTTGCACTTTAGCCTGCTCGTGAAATGCTTTCCCTAGTAAATATTGCACATATTCATCCAACCACTTCAAGCGCTGCTCAGCTCGATTTTTTTCAAAAAACCCAGATTCCAGCATTTTTTGCTGATATTTTTCAATGGTTTCCCAACATTCTCCCAATCCCTCTCCAGTTAGGGATGAACCTGTGATGACGGAAGGATACCATCCATTTTCAGAAGGTGGGAACAAATGAAGTGCATTGCGATAGTGTGTTTTGGCCTTTTTAGCTGCTTGGATATTTTCTCCGTCAGCCTTATTGATCAAAACCCCATCAGCCATCTCCATGATCCCTTTTTTAATCCCCTGAAGTTCATCTCCAGCGCCGGCCAGCATCAATAGAAGAAAAAAGTCAACCATGCCCTTTACAGCTGTTTCGGATTGACCTACCCCTACTGTCTCAACCAAGATCACATCAAAACCAGCTGCCTCACACAAAAGCATGGCCTCTCTGGTTTTTGCACTCACTCCTCCCAAGGTAGAACCCGAAGGACTGGGTCGAATAAAAGCCCGTCGATCAGCTGCTAATTTCTCCATCCGGGTTTTATCACCCAAAATGCTTCCTTTTGTTTTTTGACTGGAGGGATCGACTGCCAAGACAGCAACCTTTTTTCCTTTCTCCAGCAGTATGGTACCAAAAGCCTCGATGAACGTACTTTTTCCCACTCCCGGAACTCCCGTGATTCCGATTCGAATGGATTTACCTGAAAAAGGTAAAATCGCCTGAACTAAAGAACTGGCTAAAACCGAATCCGAAGGCAGATTACTTTCTATTAAGGTAATTGCCTGAGCCAAAACAGCCCTATCTCCAGCTAAGATCCCAGCTTTATATTCCTCAACAGATTTACGGTTTTTAATCATCGTTTTTAAAGGTAAATCGACTTTCCCCCATTGGAGATTTTTCAAAAGTTGCTATTAAATACGACTCCCATTCATTTGGAAAATAAGGTTCAACTGGAGAAAGGGTAATTTCAGGTTGAAGCTTTTGGGAGAAAAAATAAACCGTGGTTTTTCCATACTTTGTATGAGGAAGAGCCTCTCCAAATTCTTTCATCCAAAGCGGCTCATCATCCAGGGCATAAATCGCATAGATTCGTTTTACAGGTCCGGTATTATTTTCATTTCTATAAAAACCTATTTCTTCATATTTGCCCTCAAACCTCTCCAAACCAGGTTGTGTTAGACTATCAACACCGATATACAAGATCAAGGCTAATACAAAAAAAACAATTACCAGAAATAAGCGACGAGACTTCATCAAATCATTAGGGGTTCAAACCATTTGGCCTTAATTTAGCCCAAAATTCTGAAAATGGGATTTGAATACATAAAAGCACTTCACATCATTTTTGTAGTTACCTGGTTTGCAGGACTATTCTACATTGTGCGTCTGTTTATTTATCAGACCGAAGCCATGGAACGGCCAGAATCAGAAAGGGCCATCTTAAAACCTCAACTGGATTTGATGGCATCAAGGTTATGGTATATAATCACCTGGCCATCGGCCATTCTGACCTTAATCTTTGGGATTTGGATTTTGAGTTATCGGATGGGATACCTTCAGCTGGGGTTTATGCATGCAAAATTAGGATTTGTGGTTCTTTTATATGGATACCATTTGGGATGCCATTTTATTTTTAAAGAAATCCAAAAAGGTCGAACTCGTTGGTCCTCCACTCAGTTACGAATTTGGAATGAAGTCTCCACTCTACTTCTCTTTGCCATTGTATTTTTGATTGTTCTCAAAAGTACATTGAGTATGGTTTGGGGGATTGTTAGCCTGGTTGGACTTGGGGTATTGTTAATGCTTGGGATTAAGATTTATAAAAAATACAGAACTAATTAGTGATCGAATGAAGACTTTACAGCGGCTTTTTATCGCTTTCTTGATAGTTGGAGCCTTTTGGCAATGCCAAGGCACCAAAGAAGAAGTTGAAGACTCAAAGCTTCCTATTTTAGGAAACTGGCATGTTAATGAAATCGAGATAGAAGGAAATGTACTACGAGACACGGTCTATCATGAAATAGCTGATTTCGAATTCACCAATCAAATGGGGCAAAAGGTTTCCAAAGCGGACGTTTCAGGAAAAATTTACGTGGCTGATTTCTTTTTTACTACCTGCCCGACTATTTGTCCTATCATGAAAAAAGAAATGCTTCGGGTTTATGAAACCTATAAGGACAATCCCAATTTTCTCATTTTAAGCCATACCATCGATCCTACCCATGATACCCAGGAGGTTTTGAAATCCTATGCAGAAAAGCTAGGGGTAGAAGATGCCAGCACTTGGAATTTCCTGACCGGGGATGCTGAAAAAATTTATGAAATCGGTCAAACAAGCTACTTGACAACAGCAATGGAAGACCAAAATGAACCCGGTGGTTTTTTACATAGTGGTGCCTTTGTTTTAGTGGATGGAGAAGGCCATATCCGTGGGGTTTACGATGGAACGAAAAGTGACCAAGTGGACCGTTTGATTCGCGACATCCCAAAATTACTAAAACCATGAAATATAGCCTTTGGGGCATCTTTTTGGCCTTGTTTATAGCTTGTGCTCCAAAAAGTACCGAAGAAGAAAATTACCTCTCAGAAATTTCAGACCCAGAGGTCATGAAATATGCCATCCACGGCAAAACCCTCTATGAGAATTATTGTGGAAATTGCCACCAGAATGATGGGAAAGGCTTGGGAAAATTGATTCCTCCGTTGCGAGAGGCGGATTACTTTAGAAAAAGTGTCCACCGAACGGTTTGGATTATGCGTCACGGCCAAGAAGGAGAAATCATCGTGAATGGGGAAAAATACGATCAGGCAATGCCAGCTAATTCAGCGTTAAAACCTTTGGAAATTGCCCAGATTGCAACCTATCTGTACAATATTTGGGGAATGAATGAGGGAGTCATCACTTCTTCTGAAGTTGAAAAATACCTTCGATCCAAACCAGAAATTCCCTAATCCTATTCGGTACCTAACAATTTATCTGCCTTATCCAAGGCCGCTTTGATATCTTCGTTGACCTTTTGAACCTTGATCATTTGATCTTCCAAGTAGGCCTTCACCTCTTCTGGTGTACGATCTCCATCCTCCGTTTCGTACTGACGCATCCAAACAAACATTCCTTCGTAAGCCTGCGAAAGATCATATGCCAAGGCTTTCAACTCCTCAACTTGAAGGGTATCTATTTCTGGATTGGATTCAAGCTCTTCCACTCGATTAAGGGCTTCGCGCTCCAAATTTTTAAGCTTTCCCATCAAGGGCATTACTTCATCATGCACTCCAATTACCTCAGCACGAAGGTTTTTATTTTCATCAGAAATGCTCGGACCACAGCCCACTAACAATAAAATTGTGAATAAAGTAAAAATGAATGTATTTCTCTTCATGTGTTTGAATAATTAAAGGGATAATTTACAATTTAATCTTTAATTAATTAAATATTTTATGATTGAAAATAGATGGAGCAAATATAAATTCCTCATGCTATTTTTAACCAAAATTTGACAATAAAATGAAGCCTTTTTGTTTTGCCGACGGGAAATTTATCCACACAGAAGACGCAACCATCCATCCTGCTGACTTAGGTTTGATTCGAGGATACGGAATTTTCGATTTCTTCAGAACCGTCAATTACAAGCCTTTATTTCTGGAGGACTATTTGGATCGCTTCATGAATTCGGCAAAGAAAACCTACCTTCCACTTCCTTACTCCAAAGAACAGTTAGGAGCAATCATTCGGGAATTAATTGAAAAAAACGACCTCAAGGAAGGTGGTATTCGAATGGTCTTGAGCGGAGGTGTTTCAGAAAATCACTTTTCACCAGCTAATGGCAAACTTTTCGTCTTTGCTGAAGATTTGATTTTTCCTGCAAAAGAAAAATATGAGCGCGGAATCAAACTACTTT
This sequence comes from Algoriphagus sp., assembly GCF_013373065.1. Lineage (GTDB taxonomy): Bacteria > Bacteroidota > Bacteroidia > Cytophagales > Cyclobacteriaceae > Algoriphagus. The sequence continues at coordinate 85,647 of NZ_JABXIN010000008.1, read as the reverse complement.
CCTTGGAACATGTTAGACCCATTGCTTCAATAAAAACAACGAATTATTCCTTGGCTGTTTGGCACTCCCATATTTGGAAAGAGCAAGGAGCAGAGGATGTGCTCTATCATTGGAATAAATATGTTAGCGAAAGTTCTAGAAGTAACTTTTTCATTGTAAAAAATGGAGAAATCATCACTCCTTCAGAGAATATTTTACTGGGAATTACTCGAAAAAATATTCTGAACCTAGCGAAGGTGCCAGTACACATTCGACCCCTTACTTTGATCGAAGCATTAGAAGCTGATGAGGCATTTATTACGTCCACAACAAAAATACTGCTCCCTGTTACTCAAATTGACGAACAAAAAATAGGAAACGGTCAACCAGGGCCAATTTCAATGGACCTACTTGACCGTTTTAGAAAGCATGAACAATCGCTGATTTAATTCAATAAAAGACTTATTGAACCAATTCTGCATCTTGTAAAATATACATCAGCTTTTCGGGGTCTTTGGCGTTCAAGGTCAATTTACCCCTCACTTTTACCCGCTTAGAAGTGTATTTTATTGGATCTCGAAGCATCACTTCCATCACAGTTTCAGGACCTCCTGAGCCGCAAAAAAAGCACTCTGCCAAAGGCAAGCTCGAAAGAATGATATGCTCGGGCTTAAACATACCTTCAAATGGAATAATGTATCCGTCTGCTTCCACTGTTTTGCCTTCCAACTTTTTGATATTTTCTGAAAAAACAGGAACATACAACTCCCCAAATTCATCTTCGCTGATTTTATAACTTACCTCAGCCAAACTTCGCCAGACATTCGTATCCTGAGCTTTTGCAGAACCTAAACTCAAGATCATCAGACCTAAACTGGCAAGCAAAAAGACGTATTTTCTATTCATTTTATCTTGATTATTTTTTCATCAATTGATCAGCAATACTTGTGCGGTATGCCGACCAGGCTGGTAGCAAAGAACCGACCAATCCAACTCCTAACGCATAAATCACTATCCAAAGTTCGGCAGGTAAGAAAATCCAAGCTTCCAAGCCTGCCCCAACTCCTGTCTCATTTTGAGATGCAAGAGCCGCCAAAAATACATGACCCAATAAAATCCCGAGTATTGACCCAAGAAAAGTCAAAGCAAGTCCCTCCATTAGTATCAATAGCAAAAGTTGAAAGCGACTGGCTCCTATTGCCCGAAGTACAGCTAGATCATAGCGTCGTTCTTTCAAAGAATTGTACAGCGCGATAAAAATTCCCAAGCCTGAAATGATAATCAATACATAAGCCAGGCCTTCAAGAATTTTGACTCCTACTCCCAATAATTCAAATAATCTGGAAATTTCAAATGAAGGGGAAGCCGCTTGCATAGACGTATTTGAATTGATCATTCGAGGCAATTGTACCGCAGCCATTGGACTTCGGTATTGAACTAACAAAGAGGTTACTTCCCGTTCTTGGTCCGATTCTGGAAATCCTGTTTTAGCAACTTCCTGATGAAATTTTTCATGATGATCGGACTCATTTTCAGAGGACTCATCCTTAGTTTCCGATTCATCATGGGTAAACCAAACAGATTCAATAGAGGTTAAAACCAGTCGATCCAAAACATTTCCTTTGGGTTCCAAAATCCCCACCACCCTGAAAGCATGCTCATCATGATCATGACTTCCTTCACTGATTCCATGGCTTCCTGAGAAGGAATCCCCAACTTTAAATCCAGATTTTTCAGCGACCACAGCTCCCAAAACGACTTCGAATGGTTCATTCCAAGCCTCTCCTTCTGAAAATACCGCTTGGTAGAGAGTTAAGTAATCATGATTCGTACCGACAATCCGATAACCTTGAAAATTATCTCCAAGGGCAAGCGGGATTGTTTGCTTGACCAATCTGCTTCGAGAAAGTCGAATAGCCTCCTCCATAGGAATATTTCCTGTTGGAAAATCCACGTGATAGACACTGGAAAGAATCAATTGCAAAGGACTGCCTTTTGCTCCTACAACCAAATCAATCCCCTCAGCGTCCTGGGTCATCTTTTTTTCAAATTGATCCTGAACCAGTAATAAAACTGTGATGATGGCCAAACCTAAGGAGAGTAGAAACACATTCAAACCGGTTGTGAGCGGCCGATGAGTCAGGTATTTCCAACTTAGCTTTAATAAATTCATGACGGCTGCACTTGGATAAAGTTTGAGATTTGATCTTTCACGCGCTGATCATGGGTCACAATGATCAATGCAGCCTCAATTTTCTCTGCTTGCTTTTGGAGCAAGTCGATCACTTTGTGAGCATTTTCATCATCCAAACTGGAAGTCGGCTCATCTGCTAAAATTAATCGAGGACGATTAATCAAAGCGCGGGCAATTGAAACCCGCTGCGCCTCCCCTTCGCTTAAGCTTGAAACCGAAGAATTTGCTTTTGAGGTAAGACTAAGCTCTTCCAAAAGACTCTCCAATCCCAATCCCTTTTTCTTGGAAAAATAGCGGGCCATTTGAAGATTTTCTTTCACCGATAGAGGTGCCAACAAATGAGGTTTTTGAAAAACAAAGCCAATATTTTCACCTCGAAATCGGTCAGCTTTTACACCTTGGAGTGCATTTACCTCCACTCCATCTAAGACAACTGTTCCGGATTTTGGCGCCAATAGTCCCGCAATTAAATTTAACAAGGTGGTTTTACCACTTCCAGATTTACCCAAAACAAGCAATGATTCACCCGCATCCAAAGCGATATCCGGAAAATGATAGTCAGACTGCCCGGGATGGGCAAATTGTAAATCTTTGGTATGGAAAAGCATACGATTATTTTACAGGAATGGAAACCTCAAAGGTGGTACCTTTACCTACTTCGCTTGTAAAAGTGATATCCCCACCCATTACTTCCAAACACTTTTTGACGATGGAAAGCCCGAGACCTGATCCCTCCACTATTCCAACATTCTTTGCTCGAAAAAAACGATCAAAAAGCTGACTTTGTTCGGATTTATGGATTCCTATTCCAAAATCCTCAACCTTCCCTTTTAACATTCCATCTTCGAAATCGAGGGTAAAAATCACATTCCCATTTTCTTTGGAATATTTGATGGCATTAGAAAGCAAATTCTCAAAGACTTGGTATAACAATTCTGAGTCGGAGGTAATTGTCTTTGGCAGCTTTCCCAAATTGGTTGTGACTTTCACCCCATTTTCGATTCCTGCTTTCACAGTATCCAACAGTTCCTTCACAAAAGCCCCTAAGAACATTTTTTTAGGCTTGAATTCCATCTGATTTGCATCAGCTTTGCCAAAAAACAACACACTGGTCAAAAGATTATTCAAAGCCCGTACAGAATTCTCGATTTTAAAAGCATGCTTGGTAATTTTAGGCTTAAAAGGATGGTCTTTTTCAGCATACATCTGAAGCAATTGAGCTGAACTCAGAATGGAGGTTAAAGGTGTTTTGAATCCATGAGATACATTCAAAACAATACGGGATTTAAGCTCATTGATTTCTCTTTCCTTCTCCAGTGCTTTGGTAAGTTCTTTGTTGGCTTCATAAAGCTCTGCAGTTCGAATTCGTACTTTCTCTTCCAGCTCATTATTGAGTTTTTGAAGTTCTTTTTCCTTTCGGTCTTTAAAAATCGCCAACTCAATCACCATATTGAGTTCACGGATATTAAAAGGCTTAATTACATAGGCACTAGGATTGGTTCCGACTACTTTATTGAGGGTCTCAGCATCTGAACTTGCACTTAGGTAAACTACCGGAATGTCATATTTTTCATTAATGATTTCAGTAGTCTTGATTCCATCCAAGTCTCCCGCCAAATTGATATCCATCATCACAATATCTGCCTGCTGCTCTTCCAGAATATCCAATGCCTTTTCACCCGTATCGGCAATCCCAATGATTTCGTGATTATTTTTTTCTAAAGCTCGCTGCAGTAGCAAGGCAGAAACAGAGTCATCTTCTACGATGAGGATTTTGAGGCTAAACATGTAAGATTAAGTCAAAATGAATCTAAACGGGAAAATACAAAAATTATGATTCGGTTAATGGAATTTCAACATTAGCAATGGTACCTTCTCCTTTTTTACTTTGAATTTGAATTTTACCTCCCAAAATTTTTACCAAATTTTTTGTGATAGTCATTCCCAAACCCGTTCCTTCAAATTGTCGCTGATTTCCCGTACTTTCTTGTTCGAATGGTTGAAATACTTTTGGCAAAAACTCTTCAGAAATCCCCACACCTCGGTCAGCAACTTCCAAAATCAAATTCCCCTCATTCTCCGAAACTGTGACCGTGATTTCTCCTTGGTCAGAATATTTGATGGCATTTCCAATAAGATTATTGAGAATTATTTCCGTAAAACGCTGATCTAAAGGCCCATTGATATCATTTTTCAAGAATTTGGTGGTAATCTTTAAGCCCTTTTTTGAGGCTAAGGAATGGAGAGGAGGAATGACCTTTTCGATAAAGGCATTTATCGCTGTATCCGTTTTGATGACCTTCATCTTCTTTGCCTCAATCTTTGCCATATCCAAAATAGAGGTGATGGTAGTCAATAACCGCTCTCCACTTTGAAGGATGATATCCAATTCAGCGAGCAGCTTGGGATCATTCTGCCGTGTCATCATCACATGTTCAGTTCCTCCTAAAATCACATTTAAGGGAGTTCGGATCTCATGGCTAACATTGGACAAAAGACTGGTTTTAAAACGATTAGCTTCTTCGGCTTTTTCTTTGGCCTCGCGAAGTTTTTTCTCAATCTCTTTCTCAGCAGTGACATCCCGAAAAACAGTTAGTAAAAGTTGGCCACTTTCTAATTTAGAAGGGATTTGTTTGAGATAAATCTCCATCTCCATTTTACCGATTGGCCAAAAAACCTCCTTTTCGAAGGTTTCTCCTTCTTGGGGCAAGGCTTTCAATTTAGCCGCATATACTTCACAAAAGGAATTATCGCTGAGGACTTCCGATAGATTCGACCCTTTCAATTGCTCTTCCTCTCGAAGTAACCAATGAGTAAATACAGGATTCACTGCAATTATTTTTTCTCCATCAATTGTAAGCAATAAAGCGTCTTTTGAGCTATCCCAAACATTTTTAAATTGTTCTTCAGCTCTTGCCTTTTCCTGGTCTTTCCGATCAACTACCGTTCTTAGGATCCCCAATTTTCGAAGTTGTGAATAAAAAGACTGGATCAAAACACCTAAACCAATCAGGAATAAAGCAAGCAGCAGAATAAACCAAAACCGAAGATAAAATGGCTGAAGAACTTCGAAAGTTGCTGTTTGAAAAGTCGGAGAATTACGTTCTCCTTCAAATGAAGCTTTAATTTCGAATTGATAATTTCCAGGAGGGATATTTGGGTAAAAAATCCGATTCGACTTGGGATCCTTCAGCAGCTCCCAATCTTCTTCCAAACCTATAAGGCGATATTGAACCCACAACTCCTTCTCGCGATTGAATGCAATTGCTGAAAAATCAATTTCAAGCGTATTATCAGTATAGGAGGTCTCGACTTTGGATCCCCCAAGTATTTCATCACCTCCAAGTTTGACTGAATTGAGATTAAGTCGAGGTATTCCTTTAGAAATGAATTTTTCATCTTGGAAGTAAATCGTCAACCCTTCAACTGTACCAATTAAAATTCGATTTTCATTTCCTTCGATTAAAGCTCCCCTATTCGTTTCATTATTGGGCAAGCCAGATTTATCATTAAAATGAAGTAAGGAATCTCCGGTGTATTTAAAGACGCCATCATCGGTCCCAAACCATTTTGCCCCTTGGCTATCTTCTAAAATGGAAAAAACGGGATTATTGATTGGTTTACCAACCGGAAAATAAGGCTCCACTTCATTACCCGAAATTTGTTTTACGCCACCTTCTGTTCCAAGTAACAGCCCCTGTTCTGTCTCTAGATAATCATACCCTTCGGCAATTAATATTCCTGGCAATTGGATCAAAGGCCTTGGATTTTCTAACCGACTGGCACGCATGACCATCATCCTGCCATCTGAAAGTTTCCCAGCTTTTCGTAGATGATAAAAATTCCCCTCGAATACTTCTTCTAATTTATCTTGGATCCCATTTTTATACAGCTCTTGTCCCCGATCATGAATCGATGCTAAATAGAGATTTCTAGAACTTGTAATAATCAAACTATCCCCTGCAACTTGAACAGATGCGATGTTTTCCTCCTCAGGAGGAGAGAAAATCTCAATTCGGTCAGTTTGCAAATCCAGCCTCCCTACTCCATTAAAGGAGGCGGAAAACCAAACTCCCCCATTTACTGCTGTGGAAAAATTCACTATTCGACTAGTAGGAGCAACCCCTGAGGATGGGTATTCATAGAGGGTTTTTATACCAGTTCTTGATATTTTTTGAATTCCATTATTGAATCCAAGCAAATATTCTCCTGAGGGTAAGAGGGTAATAGCAGTCACTTCATCAGAAAGCAAGCCTGATTGCAAGCGGGAATAATTTTGAAAAGCCAAATTATTGATATTAGCGAGCCCCCTGCTACTCACTAACCAAAGCAATCCTTCTTGATCAATCATAAAGTCTTGCAACATGAAAACTCTAAAAATATCCTCTGAATCAATCAATAATGGTCGTCTGGTACCAAATTTTAATTTCCTCAGCCCTGAATTAAAAAAGTAAAACACACTTCCTTTGGAGAATTCCATCCCCAAGAGATTGTTGTAGGAAGGGTAATTTTGATTAAAATCTTGATCTAAGATTACTTGAGGATTTGTTGGTGAAGATCCTTTTGCCAAGTATCCTTTCCCCAAAAAATAAAACTCCCCTGTTTCAAGGCATTTTTTAACCATCAAAGGAGGAGAAGGTAAGGAAATCCCATCTAAGGAGACTGGTTCCCATTTATCCTTGAAAACATAGGGCCCAAACCCCATAAAATAAAATATGGATTGGTCCTTATCACCTCCCCAATGGGTTAGTACAACATTTTTGAATGGCTCTTTATAATACCTTCTTGCTTCGCCAGTGCCTTGAAAATGAAAAAGGTAATCCGGCACATCAATCAAATACTCCTTTTTAGAATCTTCCCCTTTGGTAAAGAATTTAATGAAACCCAAAAGTCCGGCATCCTCTAATCCTTGAAATCGAACTTCCTCCCAATCACCATATCCTCCTTTATAAAACTTAAATTCCCCCCGGTCATTGTAAAGCCAAATCGCACCATCTTCATCCCTGTGAATGGATATCTGATAATCAAACTCTGATCGAAGTGAATCAGGAATGGAATAAGTTTGGATCCCATCCGAATAAAAAACTCCCCTAGATGTAGAAAACCAGATCCTTCCCAACGTATCCTGTTCGATTTGAAAAATATTTTGAACAGGCAGATTGACCCCTTTGGGATTCAAATCAAACTTAAAGGTTTGACCAGACAGGTTTCCTCCAACGAAGAGAAAGCCAAGCCATAAACCCAAAAAGAGGAAGCGATTCATTATTCACAAGTTATAAAAAGATCGGAAATGCAGAATTACATGGATATTGTTTTGCTTTTCTTTTGTCAGCGGACGCTTTCTTTTATTTTTGTGCGAAACTTTAACAAACGAAGCATGAGTGTACTAGTCAATAAAAATTCCAAGGTGATCGTTCAAGGATTCACCGGCTCTGAAGGTTCTTTTCACGCCCAGCAAATGATCGAATACGGGACCCAGGTTGTGGGTGGTGTTACTCCTGGCAAAGGAGGCACGATGCATTTGGGCAAGCCTGTCTTTAATTCTGTAGAAGAAGCTGTGGAAAAGACTGGTGCAGACACTTCCATCATCTTTGTTCCGCCAGCATTTGCTGCTGACGCAATCATGGAAGCCGCTGACGCAGGCATCAAAGTGATAATCGCGATCACCGAGGGTATTCCAGTTGCAGATATGATGAGAGCTAAGCCTTACATCAAAGAGCGTGGCGCAGTGCTAATCGGACCTAACTGCCCTGGCGTAATCACTCCAGGAGAAGCTAAGGTAGGTATCATGCCTGGCTTTGTTTTCAAAAAAGGTAGAATCGGTATCGTATCCAAATCTGGAACCTTGACTTACGAAGCTGCTGATCAAGTAGCAAAAGCTGGTCTTGGTGTATCTACTGCTATTGGTATCGGAGGAGATCCAATCATTGGAACTTCTACCAAGCAAGCCGTAGAAATGCTTATGAACGATCCAGAAACTGATGCCATCGTCATGATCGGTGAAATCGGTGGTAACTACGAAGCCGAAGCTGCACGTTGGATTCGTGAGACAGGTAACAAAAAACCTGTTGTAGGATTCATCGCAGGACAGACAGCACCTCCAGGAAGAAGAATGGGACATGCTGGAGCGATTATCGGTGGAGCTGATGATACAGCTGCTGCCAAAATGAGAATTATGAGAGAAAATGGCATCCATGTCGCAGAATCTCCTGCTGAGATTGGCGAGACCATGGCAAAAGCCTTGGGCGTAGATGCATAATTAAGCTTTCCGATGTCTGATATCGGATAAGAATTTCGGAAACCGCTTCGATTGATTTCGAAGCGGTTTTTTATTACCCCATGCACTTAATCAAAGAGATCCATCTACCTTTGTGCTTCGAAAATTTAGATCATGCTTTCTGTCGATAATGTAGCCGTCATTCACAGCGGCAATACCCTTTTCAGCAATGTTTCCTTTGCCATCAATCCAACTGATAAAATCGCCCTCATGGGTAAAAATGGCGCTGGAAAATCCACTTTACTGAAAATCATAGCTGGAGTAAATAAGCCCAGTTCCGGTTCAGTCTCTTACCCAAAGGACTTTGTCGTTGCTTACCTTCCTCAGCATCTCCTTATTTCGGACGAGTGCACGGTTGCAGAGGAAACTTCAAAAGCATTTGCAGACTACCTCAACATGAAGTCCGAAATAGATCAAATCAATGAAGAGTTGACTAGGCGGACAGATTACGAGTCTGAAGAATATTTCAAACTCATTGAAAAAGTTTCCGAACTGAGTGAAAAATTCTATGCGATTGAAGAAGTCAACTATGAGGCAGAAGTAGAAAAGGTATTGTTGGGACTTGGTTTCACCAGGGAAGACCTTAATCGACCGACTTCAGAATTTTCCGGTGGCTGGAGAATGCGAATTGAACTGGCTAAGATTCTTCTGAAAGAGCCTGATTTGATCTTATTGGATGAACCTACCAACCACTTGGATATCGAGTCTATCCAATGGCTTGAGGAATTCCTCATGAATAAGGCCAAAGCTGTTGTGGTAATTTCCCACGACCGCGCTTTTGTTGACAATATCACCACCCGAACTATCGAGGTGACTATGGGAAGGATTTACGACTACAAGGCGAAATATTCTCACTACCTCGAGCTTCGAAAGGAACGTAGAGAGCAGCAACAAAAACAGTACGAAGAACAGCAAAAATTCATTGCAGAGACTACTGAATTTATTGAGCGATTTAAAGGAACCTATTCCAAAACGCTCCAGGTGCAGTCTAGAGTAAAAATGCTGGAAAAGTTGGAAATCATTGAAGTGGATGAAGTGGACACTTCAGCCCTTAAACTTCGGTTCCCACCCTCTCCACGCTCAGGAAACTATCCTGTGGTGGTAGAAGATATGAGCAAAAACTATGGCGATCACGTAGTCTTCAGAAACGCTAGTTTGCGGCTAGAGCGAGGACAAAAGGTAGCTTTTGTCGGTAAAAACGGAGAAGGTAAATCCACCATGATCAAAGCCATCATGGGAGAGATCGACTTTGAAGGAAAGTGTGAATTGGGACACAATGCCATGGTCGGCTATTTCGCCCAAAATCAAGCTTCGCTTTTGGATGAAGGTTTGACAATTTTTGAAACCATTGACCATATCGCAGTGGGTGAAATCCGAACTAAGATCAAGGATATCTTGGGAGCCTTTATGTTTAAAGGTGACGATATCAACAAAAAAGTGAAAGTTCTTTCGGGAGGTGAAAAAACCCGTTTGGCAATGATCAAATTATTATTGGAACCAGTAAACCTCCTGATTTTAGATGAGCCGACCAACCATCTGGACATGAAAACCAAAGATATCATCAAGGATGCCTTGAAAGCTTTTGACGGCACATTGATCGTGGTTTCTCACGACAGGGACTTTTTAGATGGTTTGGTGACCAAGGTTTTTGAATTTGGCAACAAACGAGTAAAAGAACACTTTGAGGATATCAACGGATTCCTAAGAAACAAAAAGATTGAGAATTTGAAAGAGGTTGAGAAATAGCTCTTTACGTAAGTTGTAAACAGAAAAATTTGTAAGTAGTAAGTTGATATCAAAACAACTTACTACTTACCTCTAACCTCTTACATTCTTTACTTTATCGGAGAGAAAGGCAAAGTCTTTAGAAACACTGCATCTACTTTTTCTACGATTTTTCCATTGGCCTCAGACTCATCTCTGGCCTTTATCCATTCAGGGTCATTTCGGAAGTTTTCAAAAGCTTGATCGAATTGGGCACGATCTGCATGACCTAGCAAGTAAACCAATTTGGGTTGACTTCCATCTTTTTCGACAGTTTGGAAGTATGGATAATTGATCAAGCCCTGCTTGGCAAACAAATCTTGTGTATGATCTCTGAATCGCTTTTCAAGGTCAGGCAACTTATTATCAAAACAGGTATATGTTCGCAATTGAAAAATTCCAGAAGTACCCGAAATGGCTTTTTCATTTAATCCCGGAGCAGGAACCATATATATTTCCTGAATAGATTGAACCAAAGGACCATTTTTTCTCGATTCTTCATAAGCCTTTTTCCAATCAGGATCGTTCAAAAACTTCTGCCACATTTGATCCCGAGAAGGAACATCAGGATAGCCTAGGATGTAGTACAATTTATTTTCATTGGGATCAGTTGGAAGAAAATAGGCGATATTTTCCATTCCGGCTTTTTCAAAAAGAAACCTTGTATGATTTTCAAACCGACTGACCAAGTCTTGTAATTTACCGGGATGGGCTGTGTAAATCCGGAGCTCATAGTAATTTGAATTCTTCAAAGGCTGCTGTTGCGCCCAAAGGGTAAAGGAGAAGAACAACAGAAATATACTACCAAATAAAGTTTTCATAATGGGGTGAAGGGTTTGGTTGAATCATCAAAATACTTCATTTCAACAAAAAAGGCTATCGTTTTTTTCGATAGCCCTTCAAATCCTTTTTTTTTTGTCTTACATCAATCGCTTGATAGTCCAAACAATGATCGCAAATAGAAACATAATGATCGAGATCTTATTGATCCCATGCATCATCCGAAGATTGAAGTTTGTTTTCTTATTGGGATCTGGTTTTTGAAATACTCGGATGAAATAGTTGCCTACTTCCCCCAATTTGAAAAACTCCTTGACTTTATTTTTCTCCGCCATTTTTTTCTCGCTTTTCTCCACCAACAGCTAAGTTGATAGATAAGTTTATTTTTCTTGAAAATCTACCTTATATGATTTCCGGCTCTGTCCACATCCCATCTGCCCGGATGATCTCGATCAATTCATCTACCGCCTTTTCTGAAGGCACAGAACGTTTAATGACTTCTTTTCCTTTGTAGAGGGTAATTTTTCCTTTTCCGGATCCCACATATCCATAATCCGCATCCGCCATTTCACCAGGACCATTTACAATACAGCCCATGATCCCAATTTTGACTCCCTTCAAATGATCCGTTCGCTTTCGAATCATAGCTGTGGTTTCTTGCAAATCAAATAAGGTTCTTCCACAGGATGGACAAGAAATATATTCGGTTTTGGACATGCGGGTACGAGCGGCTTGCAAGACACCAAATGATACATTATTGTGTAATTTGATTTGATCTAAGACCTCCTCTCGAGTATGCCCCCCTTCTTTTTCCAAAGAAATCATAATCCCATCTCCAAGTCCATCGACAAGCAGGCCTCCTACATCCGTAGCAGCATAAAGCATCGTCTGATCTGAAGATTGATCAGGGTAACTCACCTTCACCACAACTGGGATCGAATTATTTTCCTGAATCAAGCTTACAAAAGCCCTCCTCAAAGCCGGCATTCCATGGGCATTTGTAGTATTTAAAATTAAAACTACATCGGTACGATCCTTTACAAGCTTAGAAGCAGCTTCAATTTCAGTATCTAAAACTTGAAGGAAGTTAAGTTCACTGTGAAAAGAACTGGCTGAATGAAATTCTATCAAGGAAAATAATGGGTACTTATTGGTTTGATCTTTGGTATTTTTCCAAACCTCAACATCCTGAATCTCCCGCATGCCATTTGGCAGCATAAAAGGAATGGGATTTTTTCCAGAGTAGACAAAATCACATCCCAGGTCATTCATTTTCCATTTATCCAATTCCGGAAGGTAAAAATGGCCCACAGCCTTCATTTCCTTTTCAGAAATATTCTCCACTCGAGAAATATCTGTAATCACACGGGGAACATTCTGCCCACCAAAATTATAGACCTCCTTGCTCTCCCTTTTTGTATGTTCAAATGGATTAATGGGATAATCAGTAATTGCTGAAATGGGCTGATGATTTTCCCGATGGGTATAGCGATCGATCAAAGCCTTGGCGACCGGAGCTTCAAATTCGGGGTCCTCAGTCAAGGAAACCCGCACGGTATCCCCCAGGCCGTCTTCTAATAAAGTTCCGATTCCAACGGCCGATTTGATCCGGCCATCTTCTGCTTCTCCTGCTTCCGTCACCCCTAAATGCAAAGGATACGGTTTGAAGCCTCCTTCATTCAATTTTTGGACAAGTAATCGGTAGGCTTGAACCATTACTTGGGTATTGGAAGACTTCATGGAGATCACGATGTCATGATAATTCTCTTCCTCACAAATCCTCAGAAATTCCAAAGCTGACTCCACCATTCCAAGCGGTGTATCTCCATATCGGCTCATGATCCGATCTGAAAGGGATCCGTGATTGGTACCTATTCGCATCGCGGTTCCATGCTCTTTACAGATTTTCACCAGAGGAAGAAAACGTTCACGAATCCGCTCCAATTCCTCTTGATAACTGGCATCTGTATACTCGATTACCTCAAATTTCTTTTTGTCTGCGTAATTACCAGGATTGATCCGCACCTTTTCAACGATTCGGGCAGCAATTTCCGCAGCATTTGGTGTGAAGTGAATATCCGCTACCAGAGGAGTTTGATAACCTCTTTTGCGGAGCTCATTTTTTATATTTTGAAGATTTTCAGCCTCTTTGATACTGGGTGCCGTAATCCGAATAAGTTGACAACCACTTTCGATCATTCGGATACATTGCTCCACTGAGCCTTGGGTATCCATGGTGTCAACGGTAGTCATGGATTGAACAACAATGGGATTATCCCCTCCGATGGTGACATCTCCTACTCGGACAGGGATCGTTTTCCGACGACTATATTGCGTTAAGCTATTGCAATAGTTGATTTCTGGGGATTGAATCAATGGCTCCATATGATCAAATATCTCCAAGTTGGGGTCTAATGGTTATTTCTTCAACAACTGAGGATGGGGACAGGTTATAAGCTGCCCATACCGAATCCGCAACGTCTTCAGCTTTCATAAATCGCTCGATAGGAAGATCTACTCCTTCCCAACTTGCGGTGTAGGTAGCTCCCGGCAAAACGGAAGTCACTTTAATTCCATAAGGCTTCATTTCTTCCCGTAAGCATTTCGTCATTCCTAACATGGCCCATTTGGAAATCGCATAGCTCCCTCCATTAGGATAAGCTGTGGTTCCTGCGATAGATCCCATGCTAAAGACATGCCCTGATTTACGTTTCATCATTTCTGGAAGAATAGCACGAACAAGATAATATGCCGAATAGAGGTTGGTTTGCATCATTAACTCAAAATTCCCATCAGGTTCATCATGAATAGCCCCTGGCAAGAATACACCAGTATTATTCACCAATACGTCAATGGGATCAAATGACTTTACTTTTAAAGCAAATTCCTGGACCTCTTCTTTTTTTGAAAGGTCAGCTACCTCCGTCAATACTCGAATACCTTGGAATTTACTTTCTAATTCCGATTTGAGATTATCCAAATCCGCCTGATGCCGAGCACAGGTAGCGATGTCAAATCCTTCCTCTGCAAATCGGAAACAAATTGCTCTTCCGATTCCTTTTGTACCTCCTGTGATCAGGATGCTTTTTCGCATAGTTTGTTCGTGATTCAATAGTTAGTATGACAACTATCTATAAGAAACAAAGTTATATTTTTTTTATCAAAAGAGCGCAGAGACCTGCATCCTTCCAACATGGACGATACGGTCCAGTCCTTGTGAATTTCGTCCTTCATATACTAAGTTCAATTGAAGGCCATTCCCAATTTTTTGCAGCCAGTTGATGGACCAAGTGATGTTTGTACCAGGAGTCAGAGCCTGTAGCATTTCATAGCCTACCGGGGAATTCACAATTCCATTGTAATCAATTTCAATCCATTTCAAATTTCCAGTCAATGTTGTTTGAATGGCTTTCGCGAAGCGAATATCCAAGCCTGATTGATGAAGATAGGCTCTCTCATTTCCTTCGAGATTTGCAAGATTCCTTTTTTGGGTAAAGGAATAATTGGTTGTAAATCGAAAGGAAGGGTTCGGTTGCCAAGCTAACTCAGGCCCCACCATAAACTGCTCAACGGTATAATTTCGATTATCCAAAAAATCAGATTGTGCCTGCTTTTGTCCCCGATTTCCAATGGCACGTAAAGTCATCGTACCACCAATATTATACCGAGTATTAAGTCTCCATTCCTGATTGATTTGATCCTCAAACCCACCCGCAAGCAACTGCTTGGATTGGGAATCAAAATAGGATAAATCGAGGCCATATTTGGCGGATGCCCGATTGAAAAATAAACTCGATCGCAAAACTTGACGAAGGGATAGTATATCCTCCCGATCCAATGACCCAATGAAAGGATTGATTCGATCCAAAAAATCATTGGAACTTACCTTTTTCTCGACACTCAAACTGGAAGTATTCGAAAACTTCGAAATGAATCCTTTGAAGCCACCAGACTCCTGCCATTCCCTTGGAAAACCTGCTTGTATTCGGTAATTCAAAATAGTGGTGTATGCCTGAACGTAGGTATCGGTAGGTACAAAAACTTTGATGTAGAGCTTTTCTTCTGGATTGATTGCGAGGTAAAATTCGTTTAACTGCTGAATACCATCTTCATTATCATCACGCCAAGTGTGGGTCCCATCTCCATTGGGTGCGGGCAAAAATACATACTCTCGCTGAAGTTCTCGCCCATTACCTAAAGCATAGCTTAATTCATTCCGTATCAGGTTTTTTCCCAGCGTCCCAAAATAATCTACCTTTCCCATGACCGTTAATTCCTCAGGCAAATCCCTCTGAAGGTAGCGCAGGTTACGATAGGTAAAGGTCGATTGAAGACTATGATTCTTCCACTGTTTTTGAAGTCTCATATTACCGGTGAAAGCTTTTGTATCATTGAGCAAATCTCCTTCAAATGGAGCCTTATCCGTTCGCCAAGCTGCATCAGCACGGAATTTCAGATTCAGACTGTCCTGATTTTGAATAAAAAGCATGTGCTCCTGAAAATTCATAGCGGTTCGAATTACTGAATCGCTTTCCGTATTTCGAACTGCATTTTGATCCAACGAAAATTGATACCCTGGAACAAAAATCTTGGATTGATAAGCAATTTGACCCAAATATCTTGTCCAATCAGATCGAACAGTATCTTGGTTACTCTTCAGCAAGAAGAACTCATTTTTCACCCTCCAACGTTTAGCCAACTCCAGGTCCCAATTTGCAGTATGCTGTTGACCGTTTAAAACCTCTTCCCTATTCCTCAGATACAATTGATAATCAAATCTGTTTCGAGCGTCTTTCTGTAAGGAAATATTGGATTTCAGAAACCGTTCAGCTGCAGTGGTACGGGCTAGTTGAGCAGGATCTATTCCCCAATTCCGATCAAATTCTATGTATCGAAAGCGATCAATAAAGTTGAAATTCTTGGAGTTGTATTCAAACTCCACTTGGCTTTTCAGAGAATATTCAGGTAAAAACTGAAGGGTTCGATTTTCAGAATTAATCCCCAGCTTCCAACCGAGCCCTTGGTTATCCGAATCATCCAATTCAGAGAAAAGGTTTTGATCTCTCGAAGACCATGCAACTTCAGAATAGATTTTTTCTTTCTCACTCAAATTAATTTTTGCTCCTGCTGTCAGCATTCCTCGACTATCGGGAGCTGGAAGTTGCGATAATATGGAATAATCCCCTTGTGGTTGTCCATTTACACGGGGAACATATTCAAAAACGGTCCCGTTTGCTAACTGATTAACTCTTCGATAATCTCCTTGCCCACTTCCTACTAGCGAAAAAGATAATTCAAAGTGAGCTAACTCAGGGTTGGTGCTGTATCGATAGAAGGTCAAAGGATTCCCTGCTCCATCCAACTCCACAATCTTCTCATATAAAATCTTGTTCACATCAAAGGCTACACTATCTATTCTCGGAATCATTGCATCCTCCACTTGATCTCCAACTTGAGCTAATAAAGCCAATTCTTCCTGTGAAAACTCCTGGAACAAGGGCCGGTTTCGATTATCTTTTTCACGGTAATAGTTCAAATAAATTTCTGCCTTTCCATTCGTTTGGAAATGATTTGCTCCCAAAATGGAACGGGAGAAATTACGCTCTGCATATTCAAAATCGACCCGAATTCGTGAATATTGAGTAATCAAAACGGATGGAGTAAAGGTGATTTCTGCCTGATTATAATCAATGACATAATCCGCATTAAAGCCTCGCTGAAGTTGTTTCCCGTCAACAAAAACCCGTTCAGAGTTAGCCATTACGATAATAAACCTTTCATTATTGGGGCCGGTCAACCGATACGGACCTAAAACACCTTCCAAAGCAGGAACAAGAATCGAGGCGAATTTACCTTTGGCAACAGATGCAAATCCCTGTGTAATTGCCTTCCAATTTCCCTTTTGGTATTGTGTTGTAAGCTGAAGTCCCTGAACATTTTTATAATACCGGAGAAATTCAGATTGCCTTTGCTGTAAAACCACATCCCCTGCAGCCAGATTGAAATCTTCATTGTATAACTCGATCAGCACATTATCAAAATCCTGTAACTGCTGTGTATTTCCTTCCGGCTGAAAGGGAACGTTCTGATCAGTAATACTTGCACGAATCCGAAGATCCTCGGCAATTTCTCCTTCCAGTTGAAGATTCAATGCAGAATTCACGAAAACGTTCTGTGTGTTTCCTACGGATATCCCACGAGTCAAACTACCGGATTTATACAAGTTTGTAGAAGGAAACAATTCCTCTCGAAAATCATATGTTTCCACCTGAACGGCTCTATTATCATAAAACCGTGCAGTTGAATCATAATCGGTCAATAACGTACGCTTGGAAATTGGGCGGTCAAACCGAATGGAAAAAGTACGATAACAAACGGTAAGGCTATCACTTGAAAAATTGGAGGGAATAGGAACTTGAAGCTGATTACTATTTAAGTCAAAAGAGAAAATCAACCCATTCCCCAAAGAATCCGGAAAGCGAATCGTTTCTTCGATCACGGAAAGCGAATCTAAAACTACCCCGGACCTGAGTAATTCAATCGGGAATTTTTGGCATTTCTCCTGAGCACTCAATTGAAAAATCGAGCCTAAAAAAAAACAGAAAATAAATACCCAGGTCCTCATATCCTTCAAAGCATCGGATCCAAAGTAACAAATGCTCCTTAATCTGTAAGAGGAAAGGTCAGATAAAAGGTCGTACCAACACCCATTTCAGTCTCAAACCAAATTTTGCCTCCTGCAGTCTCTACCCCACTTCGAGCGATCGCTAACCCCAATCCCGATCCAGTGGATTTCGTACTGAAGTTTGGAATAAATATTTTATCTCGAAGTTCAGGCGGAATTCCCTTTCCATTATCGGTAATTTCCAAAAAGACATCCTGCTCGGTCATCCAAAGCCAAACATCAATTTTAGGAGTTTTTCCCGGTTCTACAGCCTGAATTCCATTGATAATCAAATTAGAAATTACGCGACCAAATAGCTTATCATCGCCTTTGATTGGAATCTCATCTGTATACGAATCATCCTTGAATGTCAGTTCAACTCGCTCATCATTCATAAACAACTTAATGACTTTCAATAGTACTGCCTTGAAATTCATTCGCTCGTTTTTGGGAAGAGGCATTTTGGCAAAAGTGCTAAAAGAAGAGGCAATCCCACTTAACGCATCTACCTGGTGAATTAAGGTTTCAAATGACTCCCGAAGTTTGGTCGAATTGTCCAGTCTTCCCTCCTGTTCCAACCGCAGTAGATGCTGCAAGGTCAGTTTCATCGGGGTCAGCGGATTTTTGATCTCATGAGCTACCTGCTTCGCCATTTCTCGCCAAGCGGACTCTTTCTCCGTGGAAGCCAGGACTTTCTTACTGGATTCCAGCTTATAAAGCATGTTATTGTATTCGTTGACCAGCAACCCAATCTCGTCTTTTGCCTCCCAATGCATTGGTTCGTTATTTTCAAGATTAGTGGTTTTCAGTTTTTGGGTAAGCAGTTTGAAAGGAAAGGTGAGATTCTTGGACACAAAATAAGAAACCACTAAAAAGAGAATAAAAATGACCACAAAAGCATTGAAAATATTACTGAGAACATCTGCTATCAATACATTCAATTCTGATTCAGATTCAAAGAAAGGAACAGAAAGAATTCCTAAAATTCCTGACCCATTCACGTCAGGGATTGCGAGGTAAACAGACTTGTAAGACAGCTCACCGACTTTCTCATCTGCAAGAAATTGAACCTGATTTTTTTCAACGATTGCAGCCAGAGCCAAGGGATTTATCCGCTCTGAAAGAATTTTTTTATAAAAAATGTTGGGACGATTAGTCGCGATCAAGTTCCCGGCCGAATCATACAAATGCAGATCCGCAGCCACTGTATTTGCCAATCCTACCACTTCCTCATCAAGCGCTTCTGAATTAATTTCTGAAAGTGTTCTGTTACCAAGAAAATTGATCAAATTCCCTCTGATCAAATAAGACTTTTGAAAATATTGACGATCCAAATCTTCTCGATAGCTATTCGCCAATAAACCAATAGTGATAATTGAAATAATTATGATCGGGAAAAAGAATGCAAAATTGAGATAGAGCTGGAGTTTGGTGGAATAATTAAACTCCCACTTTTTATACCCTTTGAGGAGGGCATTGAAAAGAATTGCAGAAAAAGTCAAAATGATGAACACAACAAAGTAGAGCGAAATATTCCCCAAAAAGTAAGAGAAAGGTTGATTGGGAGAAGAAATCACCACCAATTCATCGCCATTTTGAATTCCTAAATGGTAGTACCCATCGGCATGAATTCCCGTTCGAAAGAGTTTGCCCTCGTCCAATCTATTCAAAAGAGTAGAACTCAAATAGTTGAAGTTTCCAACATTCCTTAAGAGTTCACCCTCCCTAAAAACAGCATAGTCATAGCTTACCGGATCCAACCGATCACTGAATTCCCGATCTAAAAGCAAGCGAGGATATACGGAACCGGGTTGGACTCGAAGTTGGGTTAACTCCAAATAAACAGTTCCCAAATTACTCCCATCCCGAATAACAGGAATGAAGGTTACAAATTGATTTCCTTGATCTGCTTGATTTCCTCGAATGAAATAAAGCCCGCGTTGGCTGGTTAAATAGTCCGATTTTATGTATTGATCTCGAAGTTCATTGAAGCTTCGAGCATCTTGCGTATTTATCAAATCTTGACCATTCGCTGAAAAAACTCGGATATTCACTTCAAACTGATCAAAGTAATTATCGAGGTAAATTCTCCGGATTTTTGTTTCAATCGGCTCCTTAGAAAGAAGCGGATCTGATAGTCTATTTTGAATGAAAAGGTCAGACTGAATTCTTCCGAAAACTTCTCCCAAGAAAAATTCAGTCATGACATCGCTCTCGATTAAATTCTGTTTTGCAAACCGAGTTTTGGATTGATTCAGCTGCTCTCCCTCTGTTTGAAAGGTAGAAAGCCCTGCAATGATTGCACAGACCAGACTGGCGAAGAAGAAAGTTAAAAAGGTATTGAGCCCTAATCGGAAGACATGCTCAAAAAGCTTTAACCGAATTATAGCATAGAGGAAACCCAGATGAACCAACCATGAAACCCCGAGCCAAGTTGAAAACAAAAAGAGGATAATCGCGATTGGAATTCCAAGGATCAATAAATATTTGGTAAAAAAGCCGCGGTCTGATCGAAGTTCAAAAAGTAAACTAACCAAGGTGAGGCTAAACATAACATATACTCCTGCCCATAGAAAAACAATTAAAAAGCTGATCCCTTCGAACCATCCAAACGTTGGGATGGCAGAAATATCCATGGACCATTGGGAGTTTTCTATCAGATCTTGAGGAAGGAACCAAACATTGAAAAATCCTATGGAGGAAATCAAAAATAAGATCCCAAAAAAGACTTGATGGTCCCGATCCGTATCCAGTACTTTGATTTTTTTCTGAACTACCGGCGTTGCAAATTGATAAGCCAGCATTCCACCTACTACTACTCCGAAGACCGTATTGACCAGTAAGTCTCCCAAACTTGGATTTAGCCAGGAAGAAGCATAATTCGTTGGGTCGAAAAGCTTTTGATTGAAATAAGAACCTGGGAAGCTTAGTAGGAGCATGACTAATCGAAATGCAAAAAAAACCAAAGCTCCATAGCCTATTGCTTGCCATCGCCTTCCTTTTCGCCATTTCCTAAGAACAAAATCCGAACTGAGAATGAAGTACAATAGGAAGACAGAAATGAAAAATATCAATATGGCTGGATTAGCAATACGCCCAGCAGATTGATATCCAAACTCAAAATCAAGTCCAAAGAGGGGAATTCCTGCAGCATTTGTCACCAGGAAAGCTGCGTTACCTGAAGGTTCAGAAATCCGGATTTGATCATTTCCAAACAAGCGGCGATTAGCTCCTGTAAGCAAGTAATCATTGGAAATAGAACCAGGCCAATACAATCGAAAAGCATGGACTACATAAAAAGAATCTCCATTCCGGGATAATTTTCTAGACTTCAATAAAAAGGTACCATAAGGATCCTCCACCACTTGATATTCCTTGGAAAGATCCACTTGATCCAAATCGAAGCTAAAAGAGAAATCCGTCCAATAGAGTAGCTTTTCTTCAATGTCAAGAATAAAAAAGGGATGATTTTTTTCGGGGGCCGAAACTTGCTCAAAACTCAATTGCTCATCAGGACGAACATCCATAAGGATCTGTACAAAATCCTCATCAAACTCCCGGTCTATTTGGATGATTTCGTCTTGAACAGCTTGATAAAATCCCTCTTCCTCGCTCTTCTGAAAGAAAAAGAAATTCACAATCAAAACGATAAGCAAGGAAAGGGCACTGATCAGGATGATCAGCCTTTTGATATTTGAGCTCATTTCCTCTAAAAATAAAAAAAGCAAAGTCTTGATTCAAACTTTGCTCTAAGGAGAATTATCGGATTGCGATTTTAGACTTTCTTTTTTTTGCGGCACGATACCAAAGCAAGCCAATTACCAAGGCAATTAAATAGGGCATGGCGAATAAATAAAGGATCCCCGTATTCAATCCTGCCCCAATTGTGGTGTCTCCATTACTAACATTATTTTCCACGGAGGCCCGGCACATGGCACATTGAGCCCATGTTGTTACCTGAAATCCAAAAAAGAAAATAATGACTAATACTGATTTTAACTTCATACGTTTTGAATCACCCTAATGGGATTACTTAATGAGTGTAATATGGTGAAATCATCAAATAAACGATAACACCTGTAACAGATACATACAACCAAATGGGGTAAGCAAATTTAACTACTTTTCTATGTTTTGCCCGCTGATCAGTGTATCCATAGTAATAAGCGAAAAGAATCGGAAATAGTGCCACTGCTGCCAAAACAATATGAGATATCAAAAGAAAATAATAGACCGGACGAATCCATCCCTCTCCACCAAAAGGCGTGCTCTCCGCAGCACCATGATATACCACATAAGAAACTAGGAAAATGGCTCCTAAAACAAAAGCCACACTCATCGTAGCCCCATGATAATTGTACATTTTTTTCTTCACGAACATCAAACCAAGCAGCAAGGCTATACTAGCTGCAGAATTAATCACGGCATTCAGATGGGGTAAAAAATAAACCCATTCAGCACCTACATCTACTTTTTCTGGCATAAAAAGTAAAACTGCCACTAACAAGGGGACTAGAACTGAAACGAAAATGATCCAGTTCTTTACTTTAGCCTCATTCTGAAGAAGCGAATTATTGTTTTCCATGAAGCAATACTTTTGTTTCTAACATTAACAAATCTACGTCCTCTCTGTTTGTCCCGCTGTAATATCCCCTGATTCTCCCTAACTCATCTACTAAAACAAACTTATCACTGTGTACAAAATCATCTGGATTCCCCATTCCGTCAATAGTTGGGAGGACAAAGCCACATTTTGCTAATTGATAGGTAAGTTCAGGTGGACCCGTCAAAAAATGCCATTTACCTGGAATCGCATTATGACGGTCTGCGTATTCCATCAAAACCTGTGGCGTATCGTAGGTCGGATCAATGCTAATAGACATGATTTGAACCATGGGCTCATCTCGAAACATATCATTTACTCTCTCCATTTCCTTTGACATGATTGGGCAAATGCTCGGGCAGGAAGTAAAGAAGAAGTCTACAATGGTAATTTTTCCCTCCATTTCTTTTCTACCCACTGATTCACCGTACTGGTTGGTGAAGGTAAATTCGGGAATATAATGTTGGGTACTGTCATTGGGTGGACACTCCATAAATGGATTACTAACTCCATTTTCATAAAATACGGGTAAGTCGTATTTATTTTCCCCAAAGTTTTTTAGAAACAGAATGATTAGTACCGGTATCAACAAAATACAAACAAGTACTAACCCTTGTAAAATCCTCAATCCTTTCATAATGTCCTTACAACAAAAAAGTAGGTTGAAGTGTCACACCTCAACCTACTTTTTTTATCCATTTTTATTTTTATTCTACCAGCGCATCATAAAGATGTCTGTTCCTTCTTTTGCAAGTGCAATCAGTAACCACACCAAGAAAATCAATGGTACAATGATGGAATAGAATAAAGGCTTCACTTCATCACCAAGGTGCATAAATTCCATCATGATGTATTTGGCTTTCCAAATCGTCAAAATGATGAAAAGTGCATATAAAAGTAAACCTCTATCCATGGTAAACGCCATGATAAACTCAGCTACAGTAATAGCTAGAAGGATTCCTGCTGTTTTCCAGATTTTCTTTATTTTTTCATTATTCCGAGGAATAACTTGAAGTGTAGATTTAGAATCTTGGATTTCCATTTCTTAATTTCTTTAATACGTTAGATCAGATAGAATAAGGTAAATACGAAGACCCATACCAAGTCAACGAAGTGCCAGTATAGACCGATTTTTTCAATCATTTCATAATGACCTCTTCGATCATACACACCCACTGCAGCTTGATAGAAAGCCAAGAATAACAAAACAACACCGATTGTTACGTGGAAACCGTGGAAGCCAGTAATGAAGAAAAATAGCTGGGCAAATGCTGGTGGTCCATATTCGTTAACCACTAAATTGGCTCCAAAAACAGTTTCTGTAACTTCTCTACTCAAGGAGTTGATGTAAGTCATGATAGAACCAGTATCGGTTCCGTGAATGAAGTGATTCCACTCCCAAGCCTGACAGCTAAGGAAGGTAATTCCACCTACCATCGTCCAAAGCATCCACTTTACTACATCATTTCTATCATTTCGATGTCCAGCTTCCACTGCCAATACCATGGTCACAGAGCTAGAAATCAAGATAAATGTCATGATACCAACAAACACCAATGGAGCGTGGAATCCATGAAGGAAAGGAACTGCCTCGAAAACCAATTCCGGAACTGGCCAGTATTCATTAGATCCAATAAAAGAATCAAGAGGACCATTGTAAGATGGATAGCTCAAGCGAATGGAAAGGTAACTAATCAGAAAAGCAGCGAATGTGAAGATATCCGATAATAGGAAAAACCACATCATCAGTTTTCCATAACTAGCCTTGAGAGGTTCGTTACCCCCGCCCCAAGTGCCCCTTTTCGAGCTAACTCCTATTGCAGTAGAATGCGCAGACATATGTTATTTATTTGTACCAGGTAAATTAATGATTCAAAAGCAAAAACATAAAGAGATAAATCCACAAACCACCTAGAAAATGCCAATAACTAGTGGCCATTTCCATTGTATCCATAGATTGAGAATGAACTTTATATCTGAAAGACGAAATTAATACAATAATCAGAAATATCACACCGCTAATTAAGTGAAGCCCATGCAAGCCGGTGAAAACATAAAGGAATGAACCGGACGGGTTCCCAACGAAGAAAACCTGACGATCCACCAAGGCAACCCAACTATACCATTGGCCCACCAAAAAAGCTATTCCAAGGACTACCGCCAGTGTCATACCAATCCGCAATTGTAGCAGATTGTCTTTTTTGGCTGAAAGGTAAGCCCAATGTAGAAAGACAGAACTCAAAAGCACAATACCCGATGTATACCAGAAAATTTCCGGTAAATCATATTCTAACCAATTCCCTTCAGCTTGTCTAACAATATAAGCACTAGTTAAAGCAGCAAATATCATAACCACAGTAACCATGAAGAGCCACAAGGCAAACTTCTTAGGATGCATGGAGATTGGTTGCTCCACCAAATCGACATATTTTAGCTCTTTTTCCATGTTATGGTAGTTTGTCTAATAGGTAAGCTATTTGTACGATCGGTAAATAAAGGAAAGATCCGAACATGATTTTCAGCGCAGACTTCCTTGAACAATCACGCATTAAAGTGAAGGTTTGCGCAAGAAAAAGAACTCCGCAAATCGTGGCTACAATCCCTGAATTCAAGCCAGTTAATCCAAAATATGTTGGAAGAAGTCCCAAGGGTAATAAGAAAAGGGTGTAAATCATGATTTGAATAGCAGTATTCAAATCTTGGCCACCTCCGCTTGGCAACAATTTAAAGCCAGCTCGTTTATAATCTTCGTCACTTACCCAGGCAATAGCCCAAAAGTGAGGAAACTGCCAAATAAATTGAATCCCAAAAATGATCAAAGCTTCATAACTGATCGCTCCTGTCGCTGCTGTCCATCCCAACAAGGGAGGCATCGCCCCTGGAATTGCACCAACAAAAACAGCAATAGGCCCCACTCTTTTCAAAGGAGTATAAGCAAAAACATAAAGAATCATGCTCAATACTCCCAGCCAAGTGGTCAATGGGTTAGTAAATATCCAAAGAAGCGTAATTCCAAGAAATGCTACTAAAATGGTAAACCAAGTAGCTTCTTTTACACTGATGATTTGAAGGGGTAAAGGACGATTTTGAGTTCGCTTCATCAGCTTATCCAAATCCCGCTCCATAATCTCATTGGCGGCACCAGATGCTCCTGAAATCAAAAATCCACCTAAGGCTAAACCAAGGAATCCTGACCATCCAAAATTAGGACTGGAATCTCCAAGGATATACCCGAATACAGCAGAAAAGGTCACTAAAGCCGAAAGTCGAACTTTAATGAGTTCTGCATAGGCTTTAACTCTAAGAATTAAAGCTTGAAATATACTATGGTCAGTTACACCAACTGTCCTCATGCCGGATTTGAAATTAAAGTCAAACCTTTTTGGGTTTTGAGTTGAAGTATTAACATAAACTGTACTCCTATAATCAAAGACCCAACTAATAGATGGATGGGTTGTAAAAAGGCTGGTATTGCAAAATATGCCATACCTACACCTGAGGCAATCTCAAATAGAATCAATAGAATCAGAACTTGAGACCACATATTGGAAGAGGATTTTCGATGGGTGTATCGAAAAACCCAGATGAAATACACTACATGCACTAGCAATAGCAATAGTGAGAAAGATCTATGGATGATAAAAATCATCCCTGCACTTTCTACCCAAGTATCCCGCATCAATCCACCAAGCTGGAGGGCAATCTGATCAATGTGCTCCCGAACTTGCGTTCCCATCACAACTTGAACCAACATTAATATAGTTCCAAGGATCAATAAACCCTTTAGTTTGAGTGGAACTTCATCCAAAGCTTTTTCCTCTTTATCCAAATACAAGGCTCTATGATTAATATAAAGCAAAAGAGCAACAAGGAGCAATGCAAGAATCATGTGAAGGGTAATCATCCATTCCAATAAGTTGGTTGAAACCACTAAGGAACCTATCCAACCTTGAAATAGAACAAGAATCAGAGAAAACACGGAGAGAATGGGAATCCATCTATCTCTAGACCAAAGTTTGAAAGATCTCCAAACGGTGAGAATAATGAATAATCCGATGACCACTCCGATTAATCGATTCACGTATTCAATCCAAGTTTTGGTGGCATTAAACTCCTGCTCAACCAAAATGGACTTGTCTGTTGCTATGCGATTCGCAGCTTTTTCAAAACCCAATTTTTCAAGTGTAGCTACAAACCTTTCGTTTTTAGCCAACCTTTTTTCAAGGTAAATCTCCTGATAATTTTTTGGGAGCTGATCCACACTTGTCGGTGGTATCACGCTCCCAAAACATTTCGGCCAATCGGGACAGCCCATACCAGAACCGGTACTTCTGACAATCCCTCCGACCAGTATGAGAAAATAAACAGCAACCACCGTCATCAAACTGATACTGCGGAAGCTGTAAATTTCTTTATGATTCTTTTGCTTCATTAGCAACCAAAGCCTCGGATTCTTCTTTCATAATTTCCAGCTCCAATTTCACTAGCTCTTGCTCGTGAGGAAGATTGGATTCTGGGGTAGCAGAAAGCGGAACTGTCTGAGGAATGAAATCTTCCTTAGCTCCAGGCTTGGAGTAATCATAAGGCCAACGATAAACTGTTGGGATTTCTCCAGGCCAGTTTCCGTGACCAGGATGGATTGGAGTTGTCCATTCCAATGTATTGGATCTCCATGGGTTTTGAGTTGCTTTTCTTCCTCTATACATAGAATAGAAGAAATTGAACAAGAAGATAAACTGAGCAGCAAAAGTGATAATAGCCGCAACAGACACAAACATGTTCAAATCAGTATACATGTTAGAGAACTCAAAACCTGTCCAAGAGTAGTATCTTCTTGGGAATCCAGCAATACCGATGTAGTGCATTGGGAAGAATACCATGTAAACCCCAACGAATGTCAACCAGAAATGAACATATCCCAATCTGGCATCCATCATTCGACCAAACATCTTAGGGAACCAGTGATAAACACCTGCTACCAATCCAAAGAATGAAGCCGAACCCATTACCAAGTGGAAGTGGGCAACTACGAAATAGGTATCATGCAATTGAATATCAATAGCAGAGTTACCCAAGAAAATACCGGTAAGACCTCCAGAAATAAAGAAGGAAACCAAACCGATGGAGAACAACATCGCTGGAGTAAAAATCAAGTTTCCTCTCCAAAGCGTTGTCAAATAGTTAAATACTTTTACCGCAGAAGGAATCGCAATAATCAATGTCAGGAACATAAAGATAGATCCCAAGAAAGGATTCATTCCGGACACGAACATATGGTGAGCCCAAACGATGAATGAAAGGATGGTGATCCCCAACATGGAAATAATCATTGCCTTATATCCAAAGATTGGCTTTCTTGAATTGGTCGCAATTACTTCAGAAGTAATACCCAAAGCAGGTAGTAATACGATATAAACTTCAGGGTGCCCTAAGAACCAGAATAAGTGCTGGTACAAAACAGGGCTTCCGCCTGTGTTTGGCAATGCCTCTCCTCCAATATAGATATCAGATAAGTAGAACGAAGTACCAAAACTTCTATCAAATACTAGCAATAAAGCAGCGGCAAACAATACAGGGAATGACAATAGACCGATGACAGCAGTTAGGAAGAACGCCCAAATGGTCAATGGAAGTCTAGAGAATGACATCCCTTTTGTTCGAAGGTTAATTACCGTTGTGATGTAGTTAATACCCCCCAACAAGGAAGAAGCAATAAAGAAGGTCATGGCAATCAACCACAAAGTCATTCCAAGTCCAGAACCCGGAATAGCTTGTTCCAGAGCAGATAATGGAGGATAAACAACCCATCCACCACCAGCAGGTCCGGTTTTAATAAATAGGGAAATAAACATGATCACACTGGAAATAAAGAAGAACCAGTAAGACAACATGTTCATAAACCCTGATGCCATATCACGGGCACCAATTTGAAGTGGAATTAGAAAATTGGAGAAAGTACCACTCAAACCAGCAGTCAATACGAAGAATACCATGATGGTACCATGCATTGTAACAAGCGCCAAGTAGAACGTTTGATCTAATTGACCGGTTTCCGTGATCCAACCGCCTAGCAATGGTCTTAGCCATTCCAAATTCATATCTGGGAAACCCAGTTGAAGTCTGAAAAGAACAGATAAAAGACCACCAATCAAGGCCCAAAATATACCTGTCACCAAGAATTGCTTTCCGATCATTTTGTGATCGGTAGAGAAGATATATTTGGTCACAAAATTGTCATGATGCTCATGATCATGATGATCGTGTGCTGTATCATGTGTTGCAACAGATGCTGTAGCCATAGTTATTGTTTTTGTGTTTTTTCTTTATTGAATTTCTGCCACTTCTTTCACCTCTACTTCTATCCCCTCAGCCAAGGCAGGATTCATCTGAAGAAAGGTCTTTTGTTCCGTAAGCCACTTTTGGTATTCCTCAGGCTCAACAACCTCGATAACTCTTCGCATTGAATTGTGACCGCGGCCACAAATTTCCGTACAAGCAATTTCATAAACGAATTCAGGATCGTTCAATTCTGCTCTCATTTCAGCAGTAGTTTTGGTAGGTACAAACCAAAAACGAGTAGGCATTCCAGGAACTGCATCCATTTTCAATCGCATATGCGGAGCAAAAACTGAGTGCAATACGTCTCTAGCTCTAATTTTGAATAATACCGGCTCCCCTTTTGGAATTACTACAACTGGAGAAGGAAAGTCATCTACAGAGTTCTGATCTGTAAAATCAATCCCCATCGGATTAATTGCAGTTGTAAGTCTATAATCGTAATCTCCCAAGACATTATCTTGACCTGGATAGCGGATATCCCAAGCAAATTGATATCCCATGATTTCTACTACATGCGCTTTTTCAGGAGCAGGAGCTGTGATGTCAGACCAAGCCATCCATCCAGTAATTACTAGAATCGCTAGAACTACTGCAGGTACAGCGGTCCAAATAACCTCCAATTTGTTGTTTTCTGGATAAAAGGATGCTTTTCTATCCTCCTTATATTGATACTTATAAGGGAAAATGAATAGCAAAATGTGGGTAATGATAAACACGATACCCGTAACAGCCATTGTAACCCAGAACAAATTATCAGTAACCGCTCCATGCTCAGAAGCAATAGGAAGCTGGTAGTTATGGAATTCTTTGATCGAATACCAAAACATCAAACCACCAATTGCTACCAAAAAGACCAAGAATAAAAAGGCATTCACCTTATTGCTTCCCGTAGCAATTTTTTTGTCAGAGCCTTTGACTACAGATACCAAGGTTTGGATCCGATAAACCATCCAAACAATGGATAAAAGGAGAACTACCCCAACTGCAATTAGAAATCCGTACATATTATTACTATTTCAAGTTTGTATTAAATGTGATGATGATAGCTTTCTTCAAGCATTGGGTGATTTTTCGGAATCAAGTTTCCTTTGGCCAGTCCTCCAAGCACAACCAACGCCACTGCTGAACCATAAACCAAGAACGTTCCAATTTCCATAAATCCAATACCTCCATTGTGACCCAAAGTACCTGGCTGAACCATCAAGAAGAAGTCTACCCAGTGTCCTACAATCAACAATGTACATACTAACTTAAGGAAAATTCCATGTCGCTTGGCATCTCTAGTCATAAGAACTAAGAAAGGTAGGACAAAGTTCATCACAATATTTACGAAAATGAACCCTCCATACACGTCACTTTCCAATCTCTCAATAAAGTAAACTGATTCTTCAGGTATGTTTGCATAATAGATCAAAAGGAACTGTGAAAACCATAGGTAAGTCCAGAAAATGGAGAACCCAAATACGAATTTTCCAAGGTCATGAACGTGGTTTTCATTTACCATTTCCAAATATCCTTTTCCTTTCAAGAAAATCACCAATAAAGTAATGGATGAAAGACCAGCTACAAACCAAGATGCAAATACATACCATCCAAAAAGAGTGGAGAACCAGTGTGTATCAATTGACATTACCCAGTCCCATGCAGAAATAGAAGAAGAAACTGCAAAGAAAACCAAGAAGTAAGCAGACCAACTTCTCATTTTGAACCAGTGGGAAGTTCCTCCTAATTGGTCTTCAGCTGCTGCAATTTTCTTGAATTTGGAGAAGAAGAATACCCAAAATCCGAAGAAAATAACCATTCTAGCAATGTAGAAAATAGGGAAAGTTCCTTTCTCCATCGGCCAGTAGAAAAATGCTCCCTTTCCATCAATGATTGAATCATATTCTGGAGAAGCTTTATCAAATAGCTCAGCATGCCACCAGTGGAACAAATCATGCCCCATCAAAAAGAAACTAGCAACCATAAGAATTGCAGCGATTGGAAGCCAATTTCCGAACGCAAGCATTACTCGAGTAATCGGTGCAGACCATCCTGCTTGCGCAGCATATTGAATAGCAAAGAAGAAAACACCAACAATAGCAATACCTGTGAAGTACACATTGTTGATCCAAATATTGGCGAATAGTCGTTGATACCAGTGGAAAGCATGTCCCCCTGCCTCGGCTCCTTCTTCAGCATGACCTCCACCCATCATAGCCAATACAATTCCTACTACCAAAAGCGCAGCCCCAATTAGGAGTACGGTCATGATAGACTTTTTGATTCCGGCAGTGAAATCAAATTTTTGATCTAGGTTAAAATTCTGAACTTCGTGAGCCATGATTATTGCTTCTGAATTACTTGTTTAACATAGGAAACGATCTTCCAACGATTTTCAGGAGTAATCTGAGAACCATGAGCTCCCATTCTTCCTTTTCCTTTAGTGATCACATGGAAAATATGACCTTCTGGAAGATTGATGTAAGCACCACCTTTTAGGTTTGCTACACCACCGATAATTTCACCTACTTTACCGTCTCCCTCGCCACCTTTTCCATGGCAAGCAGAGCAATATTGAGTGTAAAGGGTTTCACCTTCTTTGATGATCGCATCATCGACAGTTAAAGGATTTTCTACCAATGCTGCCTGCTCCAATTCAAAAGCCTGCAAGCGATAAGGAAGCATCCCATTTTTATTTCGAGGAACAGTACCCGCAACAGGCTCCCGCATGTTCATTCCATGAGGATTGTTGATGTTACTATTAAAGAATTCACCCTTTTCGTCCTCCCGATTGGAAAGCCAAGAACCTTGTGATTCATCTTTAATTTGAGACAAGGGCTCGTAAGGAACAGAATGGTACATTTGAGGGGCATATTCTAAGCCTGGATTATCTTCTCCGGCTCTACAGCCTGCAAGGATTGACCCAGCCAATGCTACTCCCAAAATCCCAAGTTTATTCATCATTTTCATATTATCGGGAATTACTCGTCAAAACTTTTATTGTTTACTTCAGAAGCACCAGAGGAAGAAAGGATTTCCTTAATTTTTTCCTCATCCATGCCCGAATTAACCGCCAAATCAATAGCCATTACATGTTTGTCATCCGTAATTCGGAGATCAAAAATTCGAGGCTGAGCCCAAGGCTTCAAGTTCGAACTAACCATAAATACACCTACCATACCGAAAGCAGCAAGCAATACGGTCATTTCAAATGAAACTGGAATGAAATCAGGGAAAGCTGCGAAATCTTTACCACCAATAATCATTGGCCAGTCAAATTTCATCATGTAAAACTGCATGGTTAATGCAAGGGATGTTCCAAGCATACCGAATAAGAAAGCTGCAATTGGAAGTCTACTTCGCTTGTATCCTAAAGCATGCTCTAATCCATGCACAGGATAAGGAGAATATACTTCGTGGATTTTCACACCACTTGATCGAACTTGCTTCACGGCATTCATCAGGACATCTTCGTCCTCATATACGCCTAAGACAAAATGAGTATCTCTTTCCATATTAATTAGCAGCTTTTTCAGATGAAGATTTCAACACTGACTTCACCTCTGCCATGTTGATCACAGGGAAGAACTTGGCAAACAAGAAGAATAAGGTGAAGAATAGACCGAAGGTGAATAAGTATACCCCAACATCAGCCCAAGTCGGATAAAACATCGCCCAAGAAGAAGGCAAGAAGTCTCTGTGAAGAGAAGTAACGATAATTACAAATCGCTCGAACCACATACCGATGTTTACAACCAAAGAAAGAATGAAGGTTGCAACAATAGAGGTACGGATTTTCTTAATCCAGAACAATTGAGGTGAAATCACATTACAAGTCATCATTGACCAGTATGCCCACCAGTAAGGTCCCGTAGCACGGTTGATGAAAGCATATTGTTCTGCTTCAACACCTGAATACCAAGCGATGAAGAATTCCGTGATATATGCAATACCTACAATAGAACCTGTAATGATGATTACAATATTCATCAATTCGATATGGCCCATTGTAATGTAATCTTCCAATTTGAAGACCTTACGTGTAATGATCATCAAGGTCAATACCATTGCAAAACCAGAGAAGATCGCACCAGCCACAAAGTATGGAGGGAAGATCGTCGTATGCCATCCTGGAATTACAGAAGTTGCAAAGTCAAAAGAAACGATGGTGTGTACAGAAAGTACCAAAGGTGTTGCAAGACCAGCCAAAATCAAGGAAACAGATTCATATCGCATCCAAGTTTTTGCGGCACCATCCCACCCAAACGAAAGCGCACCATAAATAGTCTTTCTTAAACCAGTAGCTCGATCTCGGATTGTTGCAAAATCAGGAATCAAACCAATGTACCAGAACACCAAGGAAACCGAGAAATAGGTAGAGATCGCGAACACGTCCCACAAAAGAGGCGAGTTGAAGTTTACCCATAAGGATCCGAAGGTATTTGGAAGTGGAAGCGCCCAATAAGCCCCGATCCAAGGACGTCCCATGTGAATCACCGGGAACATCGCAGCACAGATAACCGCAAAAATGGTCATCGCTTCTGCAGCTCGGTTAATGGATGTTCTCCACTTTTGGCGGAATAGCAACAATACTGCTGAAATCAGCGTTCCGGCGTGACCGATACCGACCCACCACACGAAGTTGGTGATGTCCCAAGCCCAACCGATGGTTTTGTTAAGACCCCACATCCCGATTCCTTCCCAAAGGGTAGCAACTAGGGCGATGGCTCCAAGTGCCAACACGCCAGCGGCAGTCAAAAAGGCCAGAAACCAAGCCAAGGATGGTTTGCCCTCCACTTGACGCGAAACGTCGTGCGTGACGTCGTGATAGGTTTTACCGCCGGTGACTAATGGCTGACGTACGGATGAAGTAACCTGCATAGTTTATAAAATTATGATTACGCTTCGTTTTTGTCTTTATTTCTGATTTTGGTGAAATACCATACGTTTGGACTCACGTTGATTTCCTCCAACACGTGGTAAGCACGCTCTTCATTCACTTCTTTCAAAGGAGAAGTAGTGTTTTCCTCGATCTTCAAAAGCTTAGAAATTCGGCTTTCCGGATCGTTCATATCACCAAATACTAAGGCGTCAGTAGGACAAGCAACCGCACAGGCTACATTGATATCTCCGTCTTTCACCTTACGCTTTTCACGCTTCGCTTCCAGTTTTCCAGCTTGGATTCGCTGAACACACATGGAGCATTTCTCCATTACACCTCGAGCTCGAACGGTAACGTCTGGGTTCAATACCATTTTACCCAAATCGTCGTTTTGAGCTACGTTCACTCCAGCGAACTGAGAATTGTCATGGTACTTGAACCAGTTAAATCGACGAACTTTGTAAGGACAGTTGTTAGCACAGTAACGAGTACCGATACAACGGTTGTAAGTCATCTGATTCAGACCTTCAGAAGAGTGGGTCGTTGCAGCTACAGGACATACTGTCTCACATGGAGCATTGTTACATTGCTGACACATCATTGGCTGGAAGGTAACCTCAGGATTTTCTGAAGCTTTCTCCAATCCGTCCAAATCATCAGCTGCCGCATCAGAAGAATAATATCGATCGATACGGATCCAAGCCATTTCACGACGATTCAAGACTTCTTGCTTACCTACAACGGCCACGTTGTTTTCAACCTGACAAGCTACAGAACAAGCAGAACATCCAATACAGGAGTTCATGTCAATCGCCAATCCCCAGTGATGCTGAGAGTATTGGTGGCCTTTCCAAAGGGAAATTTTCGAAGGCTTAACAAATTCACCTTCCTTGTAAATCTCTGGCTTATATCTACCAGCAGAAGCATCTTGCTTGTATTCAGCCAAGGTAGCTTCCTGAATTACGTTTTCACGACCCATGAATGTCTGATGGGTCTGAGTTCTTGCGATTTTATAGCTATCCGCAGTAACTTCTACAGTTACACCAGAAGTAATATCAAAATTCACAAAGCCAGCAGAAGCGTCTAGGAGTTCATAAGCATTCACCCCTACTCCATTTCCTACTCGACCAGCTTTTGTTCTTCCGTAACCCAATGCCAAGCCAAAGGTACCTTCAGCTTGTCCAGGCTGAATCAAAACTGGAACAGTCAATTGCTTTCCGTTTACATTGATTGTCGCCTTTCGGGTATTCTCCTCGACCATCGTAACACCATTTTCAGTCGCCCACTTCTGAGAAACAGTCAAATAGTTGTCCCAAGTAGCCTTGGAAATAGGGTCTGGAGTTTCTTGAAGCCATGGGTTGTTAGCGAAAGTACCATTACCTATGGCCACTTTGGTATAAAGAACCAATTCAGCACCTGAGTTTTCAGCACTGTAAGTTCTTGCAACTGCAGCTGCTGCAGCAGCAACATCTCCTACAGGAGCAACTGCTTCGCTTTGTCTTTCGATTGCCAACACACCATTATAAAGTGATTGATCCCAGAATTCCTGGAATTCACCACCCGTTTCTAATTGGGTGAACAAACCAGATTCCCAACTTTGCTGCAAGAAATCATAGTAAGAAGTGGTGTCTCCAGCCCAAACCAAGAAAGATTCCTGCGCTTGACGAGTATCAAACAAAGGAGAAATGGTAGGCTGAGAAAGAGAGAAATGACCTGGTTTTGGTTCGAAGTCATTCCAAGACTCTAAATAATGATGATCTGGAGCAATAGCTTGTACCAAAGAGGATGTCTCATCCATGGTCATGTTTGTCGCTACACTGAATCGAGCTTTACCGATACCTTCAGCGATTTCTGCGCCTCTTGGATGATCATAAACTGGGTTACAATTGTAGAATACAACTGCGCCAACTCTACCTGCATTCAAATCAGTTACAAATTGGTTCATAACAGCATCATTTCCTTTTCGGAAATTGACTGGGGAACCGAAATCTACTGTTGAACCATTATTTCCAAGCAATTCATTGATTGCATGAACGACAGTTTGGACGTTAGGATCATTAGAACCAGAAATTACCAAAGAAGCACCTCTGTTAGCCCAAAGTTCGTTAGCCGCCTTTTCCAAATGGGCAACTTCAACAGCCGGAGCTGAAACAGTAGATGCACCTGCTTTGGAAGCGATCATATTATATAATGCCAATACAGCTAACCCACTTTGAGAGGCTTTAATTGGCGTACGGTAGTCAGCATTTGCACCAGTAAGAGATAAGTTGGACTCAAACTGGAAATGACGTGACATTACTGGATTTTCCTTGCTGATCTTACGGGTCTTTGCATATTGACCGGCAAATTCAATTGGAGAAATCCAAGAACCTAAGAAGTCTGCACCAAAGGATACAATGGTTTTGGCTTTATCGAAAAAGTAAGAAGGAACTACTGATTGGCCATAATAAGTTTCAGAAGCTTTTGCAATACCATAATTGGACAAAGGATCGTACATGATCACCTCAGCACCAAATGCCTCTGAGAATTGCTGCAATGCTTTTTCAGTAGACGGAGAAAGAATGGTATTTGCAACAACTTTTACGGAACCGGCACCAGCAAGCTTTGATTTCACTTCAGCATCCAAACTCGCCCAATCAGTCTTCTGACCTCCCAAATATGGGCCAGCAAGTCGTTCTTTATCATATAGTGAAAGAACAGAAGCTTCAACGATAGCATTTACTTTTCCCTTATTAATAGGAGAAAGCTCATTTCCATCGATTTTAATAGGACGACCTTCCCGTGTTTTTACAACGATGGAAGCATAATCACCACCGGAAGCAAAAGTTGATGCGTAATAGTTTGGAATGGAAGGGTGGATATCAACTGGTTTGTTGACATAAGGGATCGCCTTTCGAACGGGTGCCTCACATGCTGCCAAAGAAGCAGCAGCCAAGCTAAAGCCCATCAATTTCAGAAAATCTCTTCGAGAAGCATTTCCATCCTCGGAAAGCGTGGAGGGAAGTTCAGGAAATTCCCTATCTGCGTTTTTAACAAACTCTGGATCGTTGCTGAGTTGCTCAAGCCCTTTCCAGTATGTTTTTTTAGTTTCCTTCATTTTATGATCTAGGAATAGAATTTCAGAATGATTTTAGTAGTGACACTTTGCACACTCAAGACCACCGATGTCCTTCACTTTCAAGGCATCCTTGGAATCAGCATGGAGTTGTACCAATTTGTCATAATACTCATTTCCACCAGCAGCAATTTCTGTCTGACGGTGACAGTCAATACACCATCCCATTGTCAGGGAGGAATATTGATAAACCACTTCCATCTCTTCGATAGGACCGTGACAAGTCTGGCACTCAATACCACCGACTTTCACGTGCTGAGAGTGGTTGAAATAAGCTAGGTCAGGAAGGTTGTGAACGCGAACCCATTCAATTGGCTGGTTGTTATCGATCGCGTCATAAATTTTTTGAATCTCAGGTGAAACTCCCTCTTTGCCTTGTAGATTTTGCACGTGCATGTGGCAGTTCATACAAATATTCGCAGAAGGAATATTCGCTGACTTTCCAATTTCTACACCGGTGTGACAATATTGACATTCAATTTCTAAAGTACCAGCATGGAGTGCATGAGAATAAGCGATTGGCTGAGTAGGTGCATATCCTTGCTGCACACCCACAGAATACAAACCGTCAATTGCTGTCTTTGCAACCAAGGCTACTACCAAGGCAGTCACGATAATTACAAACGCATCACTCTTGAGGACTTTACCTAATTGAAATTTCTGGGATATAAATTCTTTATCCTCTTCATCCAATTCCTGCTTGTTGACATACTTGGTAAGGATAGAAATAATCAAGCCTAAAACAATCAAGATCAACAAAAGAACGATAACAAGAACAACCACGATGATGGTAAGGTACTCCGTAGGGATTCCGCCTCCGCCACCTTCACCTCCTGCAGCACTGGCAGTGGCAGCAGCTGCAGCAGCTGGATCTACCTTATCACCATATTCGATGTATGACAAGAGATTGTCCAAATCAGCGTCAGACAAAAATTCATGAGAAGGCATCATCAAGTTATTATACTCCGCATACAATGCATTGGCATAGTCATCGCCAGATGCGATAACAGCCTGTGAGTTTTTGATAAAGCTCTTTGCCCAATCTGGAGATCTTCTGTCAGTAATTCCGCGAAGTGCAGGACCTACTGCTTTTTGATCTAGTTTATGACACTGCTTACAGTTTGCGTTGAAAACTGTCTTTCCCGCCGCAATGGCTTCCTCACTGTCACTTACCGCCGGATCAGCAGCAAAAGCCTGCCCACCCAGGAATAAGAAAAACAGCAATGCCAGCGTGTGGAATTTCAATGGAACTCCTACTAACGAGCGTTTGGATAACATATTATAGCTAATTAAATAGTTTATTCGGTCCTCTTTAACCCCTGCAAAGGTAGTATCAAGGGTTTATTTTTCAAATATGGAATTTTTTAAGAAGCTTTAGAAAGTGAAAATCTATTTACAATTATAGATCATTGATTTACAATAGGTTATAATTGAAAATCAAGCGCTTTATTTATTTAGAATTATTATAAATAATATTGTTTTAATTCGGGAAAAGAATGGCACCAAAAACCTTGGTTTTTCGGGTTAAATCTCTAAAGCCTGGTTTGGAATTTTTGGTTTTTCAGACTTTGAAAAAAATCTAGATGTACCTTTTGCTCAAAATAGGATATTGCCTACCTTTGCCATCCGATTCGAGACCCGAAGAATCTTTTCCAAGCGGTTTTGGTCGGAGAAAAGTAAAAAAATAAAAGGTCGCGTGGCCGAGTGGCTAGGCAGAGGTCTGCAAAACCTTGTACAGCGGTTCGAATCCGCTCGCGACCTCAGAAATCAAAAAGCATCCTAAATATTGGGATGCTTTTTTGGTTTAATGACTCCTTTTAAAGCCTTGCACAACTGTTAGAACCTGTCTGCCAACAGGCAGGTCCGCTCGCGACCTCAAAAATCAAAAGCGACTGTCTCAAAAGTCGATTTTTTGTCAGGCTGAGCGAAGTCGAAGCCTGTATTTGGTTAAATTAACAACGTTTCGACTCATTGCCTTTGCTGGACAGACATGCGCTCAACTTAACAAAAGGCATTTTATGAGAAAGCCTCTTTTTTACTTTATCCGTTTTTGAAACAATTCCCACTAAGTAAATGAAACAAAAAAAACGCCGACTTTTCAGCCGGCGTTTTCTAGTTTATTGAAAAGGAAGATTATTTCTTTCCTTCCATTTTTTCTTTCAATTCTGCCAAAGCATCCAAGTCACCCAAGGTAGACTTTTCAACTGGCTCCTGAGTTACTTCTTTCTTCTTAGGAGCTTTTTTAGGAGCTGGCTTCACATCTTCCTTGAAAGTAGCCGTGTGAGACAAAACGATTCGCTTATCGTCCTTAGAGAACTCCATCACTTTGAAGTCCAAAGACTCACCAACCTCAACTTGAGATCCGTCTTCTTTCTCCAAGTTTTTGGAAGTAGCAAAGCCTTCCAATCCGTAAGGTAGCTCTAGTACAGCACCTTTATCGTTTTTGGACACTACAGTACACTTATGAACAGAACCTAATGGGAATACAGTTTCAAAAGTATCCCATGGATTCTCTTCCAATTGCTTGTGACCCAAAGCCAATCTTCTGTTTTCAACATCAAGTTCCAAAACAGCTACTTCTAGCTCGTCTCCTACTTTCACAAATTCAGATGGATGCTTGATCTTCTTAGTCCAAGAAAGGTCAGAAACGTGAACCAATCCATCGATTCCTTCTTCCAATTCCAAGAACAAGCCGAAGTTGGTCAAGTTACGTACCACACCTTTGTGCTTGGTACCTACCGCATACTTGGTAGCCATATCTTCCTTAGTCCAAGGATCTTCAGTCAATTGCTTGATACCCAAAGACATCTTTCTATCTTCCTTGTCCAAAGTCAATACTACTGCTTCGATTTCGTCTCCTACTTTCACGAAGTCAGCAGGGTTTCTCAAGTGCTGAGACCAGCTCATTTCAGATACGTGAATCAATCCTTCTACTCCAGGAGCCAATTCCAAGAATGCTCCGTA
This sequence comes from Algoriphagus sp., assembly GCF_013373065.1. Classification (GTDB taxonomy): domain Bacteria; phylum Bacteroidota; class Bacteroidia; order Cytophagales; family Cyclobacteriaceae; genus Algoriphagus. Next base: position 46,104 of record NZ_JABXIN010000008.1, on the reverse strand, counting down.
GTCAGCTACGTTTACGATCTTACCTTTTACTCGAGAACCTACTTCCAAGTTAGCAGCTAGAGAATCCCAAGGATGAGCAGTCAATTGCTTCATACCCAAGGAGATTCGCTTCTTATCATCATCGAAGTCAAGAACTACAACCTGAACTTTCTGATCAAGCTGCAATACTTCTTCCGGATGATTGATTCGTCCCCAAGAAATATCTGTGATGTGAAGTAGACCATCTACACCACCCAAGTCGATGAATACACCGAAGTTGGTCATGTTCTTGATCACCCCTTCCAAAACCTGACCTTTTTCTAGGTTGTTGAGGATTTCTGCTTTTTGCTTCTCGAGATCCTTCTCGATCAAGACTTTGTGAGAAACAACTACGTTATCGTTAGCGTGGTTGATTTTAACCACTTTCACTTCCATTTTCTTACCTACATAGATATCAAAATCTCTGATAGGCTTCACGTCAATCTGAGAACCCGGCAAGAAGGCTTCTACGCCGTAGATATCTACGATCAAACCACCTTTGGTTCTTCTTTTCACAAGACCTTCGATCACGCTGTCATTTTCAAATGCGCTCTCGATGTCCTGCCAAGCCTTGACGATCTTGGCTTTTTTACGGGAAAGGATCAACTGACCCAAAGCATTCTCCTGCTCTTCGATGAATACTTCTACTTCGTCACCTGGCTTGATAGATTCCAAGTCACGGAATTCGTTCAATGGAACCAAACCATCGGATTTGAAACCAATGTTGATGATCACGTCCTTGTCGTTCACACCTACTACGGTTCCTTTGATCACTTCTTTCTCAGTGATCTCATTCAATGTACCCTCATACATCGCGGCCATTTGCTCGCGCTGCTCTTTGGAGTACCCTTCTCCGAATCCTTTGGTTTCGAAGTTTTCCCAGTTAAAATCTGAATTGTTTGACATAATAAATATTGACCCTGAAAATCCTACAGCAACCGGGTCTTACTGCTGCGGTTTTTTGTTTGACAATCAATGCTTTAGCACCTACTAAAACACCCCGTTCACCCGAACGGACTGCAAAGGTACTGATTTTCTTTTATTTGAGGAAAGCATCCTAAAAAATGAATGGGGAAATTCAACCTCTAGAATTATAAAGGCTTTGTTTTTCTACCGAATTCCACCTAGACTTGAAAAAAACAGGCCCCAAACGCTTCGGGGCCTATGCAAGCAAAGAGTTAAAGGATTATTTTCGTACCCAAAATTAATCAAATTTCCGGATGATCAAGTTCTTTCAGGCAATTTACACCCTCTATTCTGCCTTGTTATTTATTTCTCTGATGCTATTGCTAGGCTTATTTATAGTCATCCCCGCCATGATTTCGGAAAAGGGAGATCGTTTATCCTTCTTTTTTATCCGGGCTTGGGCTGGAATTTGGTCGTTTTTAACGGGGATTCGCTATGAAATTCAAGGATTAGAATTTATTGACCCAAAGCAACCTTACATTTTTATTTTCAATCACCGGTCTTTTATAGATGCCCCTGTCATCCCCATCGCTATCCCTCAAACGCTAAAAGCGCTTGGAAAAAAAGAACTATCTAAAATTCCTGTCTTTGGATGGGTAGTTGGAAAATTTGCCATTTGGGTTGACCGAACCTCAACTGAATCCCGAAAGGAAAGCCTCGCTAAGTTGGTTACAATCTTATCAAAAGGGAAATCAGTAGTGGTAGCCCCTGAAGGGACAAGAAATGACACCTCTGAAACGCTACTCCCTTTTCACAAAGGTGCATTTCGACTTTCCATAGAAACCCGAATACCTATTCTTCCAATGGCTGTTCTAGGCGCCGATCACATTATGAAACGGGGATCACTTTTATTAAAGCCGGGAAAAATTCGAATCTATTTTTCTGAAGCGCTTACACCTCCCACGACTTCAGACAGCGCTGTTTTGGATTTTACAGATCAATGTCGAAATCGATTAGAAGCTATGGTTCTGGCTCATGAGGAAGATTAACCTTTTGATCATCATCCGCTAGGTAACTTCCAGCTAAATCTTCAAAAGCTGCGTATACTGCCAACAATGAAACTGGTCCAGAAACCAATAGGCCTATTCCTAAAAACAGTAAACCTACCATATTGATAACCACCAGGAGTAATAGGAAAGCAAAAAACCGCCACCAGATTTTGGTAATTAATTTCCTACTTAGCTCCATGGAAGTCCAAAATTCTGTGCCTGCAAACAACACAAAAGGAAGACAAAAGGCATAGGCAACTCCTAAATAGATCCCTGGAAGGATAAGGGCCAAAATTCCCAATCCGGTCAAAATTCCAGATACCAAATTGACTACAACAACAGGAAACCAAAAATTAAAGCCCGTAAAAAAATCTTCAAATGCAATAGTTTCTCCTCTACTGATTTTATTGGCAACCAAATAAAATCCGGCCATCAAAGCTGGTGAAATCAAAATGCTAATAATAAAAGAAAAATCTTCCAACCAATAGCTAGAAGCCGCCGCAATCCCTATGTAAATAAAGAAGAAGAGGGAAAGCAAGATGGGAGTTTCTTTATATAGCTCCCAGCCTCTCTTCAAAGCATCATCGATGCTAAAATTTGGCTTGCTCTGGAGCAATTGCTCCATTTTATATGGACTGATCACAGCAATTCATTATTGGGTAAATGCCTCTAAAATATCATGCTTGGTGATTATATGGATTTTTCCCAAATCATCGCGAACCAAGACCGCTTTTTCCTTTTCAATCATAGATGAAAGCACATCAAGGGTACTATCTCCAGCCACAAAAGTCATCGAATCCTCCATCACGTCAGAAATATGTGCATCTTTTAATACCGGATTCTCGATGATTTTGGAGAGTAATTTGGTATCTGTTACACTACCGACTACTTCACCTCCATCCATTACCGGAATTTGAGACACACTAGTCTTATTCATCAAGGAAATAGCCTCCCTGACAGCATCTGATTTTTTCACGGAAATGAGGCTATAATCAGTTGGGCGTTTAGCAATAATATCCTTGGCCGTGGCATAACTTTTATCTTCCAAGAACCCATGATTGCGCATCCAATCATCGTTGTAAACCTTACCGAGATACCGTGTCCCATGATCTGGAAGAATTATCACCATCACATCCCCTTCTTTCAGGTTTTCTTTGGCCCACTCTAGCGCCCCGTGAACCGCAGAACCACAAGACCAGCCAACGAAAAGCCCCTCTTCGCGAGCCAATCTCCGAGTCATTACTGCGGCATCTTTATCAGTAACTTTTACAAAGTGGTCAATTACATCAAAATTGACGTTTTTAGGCAGGATGTCTTCCCCAATTCCTTCCGTCAAATAAGGATATACCTCCTTTTCGTCGAAGATTCCCGTCTCCTTGTATTTTTTGAAAACGGATCCATAGGTATCAATCCCTACGGTTACGATATTGGGATTTTGTTCTTTCAGGTAGGTCGCCGTTCCACACATAGATCCGCCCGTTCCTACCCCGGCTGCATAGTGCGTAATTTTTCCTTCTGTGTCCTTCCAAATTTCCGGCCCGGTTGTTTCGTAATGGGCCGCTGTATTTGAAAGATTATCATACTGATTAGGATAAAACGAGTTCGGGATGTCAGCATTAAGCTTTCTCGCTACAGAATAGTAAGACCTAGGGTCCTCAGGAGCCACATTGGTAGGGCAGACAATTACTTCCGCACCGACCGCCTTTAGAATATCAATTTTTTCCTTGGACTGCTTATCAGCCATCGTGAAAATACACTTGTAACCCTTGGCCACTGCTGCCAATGCCAGCCCCATCCCTGTATTTCCAGAAGTTCCTTCAATGATAGTTCCTCCTGGTTTTAGAATCCCGGCTTTTTCAGCATCCTCCACCATTTTAATCGCCATTCGGTCCTTCATAGAATTCCCTGGATTGAAGTATTCTACTTTAACAAGGACTTCTCCTTTGATACTTTTTGCAAGTTTATTTAGACGAATCATCGGTGTATTACCGATGGTTTCAATGATGGAGTTATAAATCATGGTTTCGTTTTATTTGGGTCGGGGCAAAATTAAAGGAATTTTTGGGCCATGGCGAATGCTAGCTAAAAGAATCCTTTTCTTCCATCAAAGTCACGAGTTTTCCTCCTTAAACTCTAATCGGGAAAGCACATCTAAAGTCACATGAATTAAAATAGCTGCTACAAATCCCATCCCAATAGTGACTGTAAGAAGCATCCAAACAAATTGCTTGGTAAATACAAAAACAAGAATACCAAAGACCAAGGCTGGAATTATTCCGAAAAGAAAAATCCCAATCATCATAATTGGTTTAATCAGCTTTCGGTCCCAGCCTTCCTCAAATGAAATCTGGGGAATTAAATTAATACATAAGCCTACCAGGTAAGCTATGAGGATTCCAACAATAAATATTGGAATCATCAACATATGCAAACCGGCAATTAAGACCGAAGGAACGATCATTACCACAGCAAATAAAAGGATCTGAACGAGATCCAGTTTGATGACATTCCAGAACTTGGAAGTCCAGGAGGCTGGCACCAAAAAGAAATAAGGTTTCTTCAAATCCCCCACCGAAGACCGACCAATTCCCGCCAAAAAGTAAAACCCCAATAACACCAATATGTAACCATTGAGAATCTTATGTGAAAACCAATCAAAATGCGATAAAACCGCAAAAGCAATTCCGAGGACTGCCAATACCAAACTGTAAATTCCAAAAAGTGGGTGAAAATCCTGCCTACTGGAATGCACATAATTTCGCCAGTAAAAAGCCTTTGCTCCTACACCGAAATCCGGAAGGGCAAGTTGTTTCTTCTCATTTAAACTAAGGTTGGCTTCGGAGTTTTCCCGCTTTCCCTTGACTTTATCGCGCTGCACCTCATTGGATTTGGTCGCCTCCAGTACATCTTCATAATAGTAGCCTGCAAATTGGATCACTAGGCGTACGATGAGGTAATAAGTCAAACAGTATAAACCCAAAAAGGAGATTGCCAAAATGAGATTTTGATGAATAACGAATCCCATCATTCCCCTACTCCATCCGACAAAAGGAAATAAATCAAACCAAGGAGAAGCAATCCAGGAAAACATACCCTGCCAAAACTTTTCAGCCATTAAGCCGGGGATCAAAATCATTACTGCCAAAAGCACAGACAAAACCGTGATTACCGTCTTTATCTGCTCCATAATATCATACTTGGTATGCAGCGTATAAATCAAAAAACGAATAGGTGAAAGGAGAAAAAAGAACAAGGCAAATCCCAGTAAAATGAAAACAATATTCCCCAATGAAAAATCAAAAGAACCTGCCATTTGACTTCCCCCATAAATCAAAAAAATAATACTTCCTCCCAGAGAAGGTAAAATAGACCTCCCCATGTAGTAGAGGAGAATATTTTCGGGTTTAACTGGTCCTGTAAATAGTAAATTAACGTCAGCCATAGAAAAAAAGCTGACATTTCGTTTTGTGGCTCGGAAAAGCTGATAAAGCAAAAACCCTAAAGCAAGCAGTGTAATCCCTCCAACAATATTCTGAGTTGCAAAATCTATCTCAGGTAATCCACTAGCGTCCAGTTCCGGAAGAGTATTATCCAGCTTTTTGGTTCTATCCTTCATCCGCATAGTGTAGATAAAGAAAAAATAGCCGATCAGACCAGCATAAGGAAGTAATCTGGCAGGATTCCGAAGGATCAATAAGATGTTATTTTTTAAAATCAAGAGATCCTTTCGAAGCAAAAGCTTAATCTCATTCATCTTTGGTCAATTCTAAAAAGATATCCTCTAAACTTCCACCCTCTTTTTGCTCAAATTGATTTTTAAGATTTTCCAGCGTGTCATTCCCAATGATATTGCCCTCTTTCAAAATCATAATTCGGTCCGCGATTGTTTCTACCGAATCGATCAAGTGCGTACTGACCAGAATCGTCTTTCCTGCTTCTTTTAGCTCTCTGAAAATTCGTTTGGTGTTTCGGATCGCTTTTGGATCTAGGCCAATCATCGGCTCATCAAAAAATAAGACTTGAGGATCAGGCAAGAGGGCACAACAAATAGAAACTTTTTGCCTCATTCCCTTGGACAGGTCTTTTCCAAGTCTTTTAGCCTTATCGGTTAGATCATATATCTCCAACAATTCATGTCCTTTTTTCTTCCAATCCCGGATCCCATACGCTTGGGCAATAAATTGCAAATGCTCCTCCACTGTGAGTAAATCATACACATAAGGTGTTTCAGGGATGTAGCTGAATAGTCGCTTTGCCTCCACAGACAGGTGGTCAAATCCTCCAATTGTAATTTCTCCCGAAGTTTTTCGAAGCAGTCCAACAATGCATTTCATGGTAGTGCTTTTACCTGCACCATTTGGCCCAAGAAGGCCTACCACTTCCCCACCTTGAAGTTCAAAAGAAATATCATTGACAGCATTTTGCTTCCCATATCGTTTGATCAAATTCTGAACAAGCAGCATAAAAATTCAATTTTGAATTAAAACTAGAATTCTTTGGGGGAAGTTTAGACGTTTTGGAACCTTTTTTGACAGCATATCGAAAAAATAAAACAGACGATGAAAAAACTTCTCACACTAATCATTTTGCTAGGTATAGGTGCTGCATCGTATGCACAGCAAGCAGGAAAATTCCGAATGGGTCTTGAACTGGGGCCGGCAATTCCAAAAGATGGGGGAATTGGTGCCTTAGTGAATATTGAACCCAAAATCAATGTCGGTGACAATATGAATGTTGGAATCCGTTTTGGGGTGGCTGGACTTGCTAAAAATGTCACCTACTATGACATCACTGAAGATTATGAGGGAGAGGTATCCGGAAATGTTTCGATTACCGGAACGTTTGATTATTACTTTAATAATGGGGGAAGCAATTTTGCACCTTACATCGGTGCTGGATTTGGCTATTATGGCTTGAGTTCAGTAGAGATTGATGCCTCCAACATTGATGATGTGGATGTAGGAAATTTAGAAGCAAATTTCAAATGGGCTCCTATGGTCCGGGCTGGTATTGAATTGGGTAAATTTAGAATGGGGGCGGAATACAACTTTATCCCAAATTCAGACTTACAAAATACCAGCGGACAGGTGATTGGTGAGGCGATCAACCAATACTTTGGATTTACATTTGGATTCTATGTAGGTGGTGGCCGTTGGCGAAAAAACTAACTTTAAGCCTTAACCCCTGCCAAAAGGTACAAAACTGCCATTCGGACTGCGACCCCATTTTCAACTTGCTGGAGAATGATGGCGTGGTCCGAATCGGCAACATCGGAGGCCAATTCTACCCCTCTATTAATTGGGCCAGGATGCATCACCACAATTTCCTTATCTAACTCCTGCAGCATTTTTTTATTAATCCCGTAATACAGCGAATATTCTCTCAGGCTTGGGAAATATTTAATTTGCTGTCTTTCCAACTGGATTCGAAGGACGTTTGCCACATCACACCAAGCCAAGGCTTTTCTCACATCCAATTCCACTTTTACCCCCAAACTTTCAATATGCTTTGGAAGTAAGGTAATCGGCCCACAAACCATTATCTCTGCTCCTAACTTTTGCAAACAGAATATATTAGAAAGGGCAACTCGAGAATGTAAAATATCTCCAATGATGGCCACTTTTTTACCTTGAAGATCTCCCAATTTCTCACGCATGGAAAATGCATCCAAAAGAGCTTGGGTTGGATGTTCGTGAGTTCCATCTCCGGCGTTGACAATATTTGCTTTAACATTTCTTGCCAAAAAATGTGGAGCACCCGGACTACTGTGGCGCATAACGACCATATCCACTTTCATGGATAAGATATTATTGACCGTATCGACCAAGGTTTCTCCCTTTTTTACGGAACTATTGCTTGATGAAAAATTAACAACGTCCGCAGAAAGTCGCTTTTCTGCTAGTTCAAAGGAAAGACGTGTTCGGGTAGAATTTTCAAAAAATATATTTGCTATCGTAATATCCCGAAGCGAAGGCACCTTCTTGATGGGACGATTAATTACCTCCTTAAAATTCTCTGCAGTGTCCAAAATCAACTGAATATCCGCTGAAGTCAGATCTTTAATTCCAAGCAGGTGACGGGTGCTGAGTTGCGACATTAGTTGTTATTTTTCTTTTTCGGTTATCCAAACTGCATCTTCCGGCTGTCCTTGAGAAGCCCATTCCACCACGACATATTGAGAGTCCAGGGTATTAACCCGAATCCCAAAATAATCTGGCATAATGGGATAATCCCGGGTAAGTTTTCGATCCACAAGAACCATTAGCTCGACCTTCTGTGGCCTTCCAAAAGCAATCATCGCATCCATTGCCGCACGCACAGATCGTCCTTTGTAAAGAACATCATCTACCAAGATTACATTTTTGCCTTCGACCAGAAAATCAATCTTTGTCTCGTTCGCTTTTAATGGAAAATCCCTTCGTCGAAAATCATCTCGGTGAAATGTTGCATCCAAATAGCCTGCAGGTACTTTCTTCCCAGAAATGTTTTCTAATTCTTCTACAATCCGATCGAGAAGAATAATCCCTCTGGGCTGTAGACCAAGTAGCACCGTATTTTCAAAATTATCATGATTTTCGATCAGCTGATGGCAAAACCGTTTCAGGATGATTTGGATTTGTTGCTGATTTAAAACGAGCCGTTTTTGCATGGGTAGGATTTGCCGGTAAATATAAAAAGAAATTCTAGTCTTCAGTTTCCTCAGGCTGATAGAGGTCTCCAGAAACCATTACTTTTGAAAAGAAAAACACCTCCCGAGTTGCAGCCTGTCCATTTTCCTTTTGATAGCGAACCCGTTGGTTTCCAGTTAGAATAAAATAGCGGTCATACCAATACACCAATCGAAGACTGGGCATATCTGTGTCACCGATTCGTTCGGTTTCATTGACCAGCTTTAGTTCGAAATCAAGATTATCGAATTTTTTCTCTCCTTTTTTTATATAAGCCAATCGGATTTTGTCATTTCGCACATAGGCATGGTAAAATTCATCACCCACAATGGCGATTTCTCCAAATGGCTCCGGAATATCCGTAAGCAAATCATCATAAGTGGCAGAATTGTCCCAAACAACCCGACCTTCTTCTCCCAACTTGACGAAGTGGGCAGAGATATAACTGAATTCGGTATTGATCTGAAGTGGTCCCTGATTAAATCTCCTAACCGAAATAGGATCCCAGTAATCCTGCCAATAGCTCATTCTACTCCATCGGTCATAACGATACATCGAGGTAGGTGAAAAAGGCCATCCTCTATTGACTCCTCGGGAATTTATAATATTGTAGTGATCAAAAAACACATACAAACCGTCGGGTTCTTGCCGGACTTCCCGAATGGAATAGACATTACGGATACTTGGGATTTTATCCCGGTCTACTTGCTTAAGCACTTCGGCATCTTTCTTTAACTTACTTTTCTCATCGAGATAGTTAAAAAAATTAGGGAAGTCTTCCAAGGTGTATAATCTGGTATCGTATTCTCCAAATTCATTGATTTCGGTTCGATACATTCCGAGGTAGGAATCTCTTCTTGCTAATCCAAAAGACCCGATCATGGATTTTCTATATAAGTCTTCCTGCACTACCAAGGCCTCGATGATTTCCTGATCTTCATCCCCAAATTGATCAATTCGAATCTCCCTCAGCAAATTCCCCAGCAGATCATAGGTATTAAGAATTACCTCCTTATCACGATATTGACCTTTCCGGCTCAAAACGACTTCAAAGGCTTCGATTTCAGGCATTTTTCGAATCTGAAGGATCTGGGTATCATTTCCATAAACCCCTTGAACTGTTTGAATGGATTTGTCTACTAAGCTATAAACCTGGACTACAGGCCGCATATTAGCTGAGCCCATAAAAATAACCCGCTCATTCTGAACCAAGAATTCAGCTAGCTCTATATCAAGTAGGTTTTCCACGGAGAATTCAAAGGCATCCAAACCTACCAAATCCACTTTGAGCACATATTTTTCTCCCCCAACCCCGGTTCCTCGCTGAAAAAGGACATATAGAAAATCTCCGTCTAAATCATAACCGATCAAGTCATAACCCGGCTGAACAGGCAATTCAATTAATCCCCTTTCTGTGTTCAGTTCTGGATCCAACAAGACATATTGGAAAATCCGATCTACTGAAAAAGCTCGCTTTGCAAGTGTCCGAAAAGCGACAATATTTTCACCGTAACGAACCATTTCAAAATGGGGATCAAAATAATCCGATTCTATTTCAAATCGAGCTACATATTCCACTTGGGAAAATGCAGGCAAACTAAAAAGTAAACTCAGGCATAATACAATGGCTTTTCTCATAGAGACATCTTCACAATCAATTCAAACTCATCTTTCGAAACAGGAAGCACGGAGAGTCGGGATTGCTTAAGCATGGGCAAATCTGAAAGCCTATCCTCAGCCTTGATCTGCTTCAATGAAACTGGATTTGTTAAGCGCTTCCCCACCTTAAGCATCACAGCTGTCCAAGCCTCATCTTTAGGATCGGGAAGCGGAGCAGAAGAGACCTCTGCAATACCGACCACCGCCTTTTCTTTACCACTATGATAAAAAAGGACTTGATCTCCTATCCCCATCTCATTCAAATAATTCCGGGCTTGATAATTTCTTACTCCATCCCAAATATCCTCTTGGGCTTTTTCAAAGTCATCCCAAGAATAAGAATTCGGTTCACTTTTTACCATCCAATATTTCATAGCTGCGTTGGTGATTTAGTTTGGTACACATGGAAGGAACAAAAACCCAAGGATTCAAATTCCATTTACACTTTACAATTCAATTGAAACAAAATCCAAAACTGACCTTACCATTCTGTGGAAGATACCCTAATCAACTTTAATTTGAAACAATATTTTTGGACATTTGTCTAAGTAGACGTAATTAAAACCTTCCTTGTTTTGGACCATAAAACTATCCTTAAAAAACTCAAGCTCTGTATCCAATTGATGGAGCTTCATGATGAAAATACTTTTAAAATCAGAAGTTATCAATCGGCGCTCAACTCTTTGGAACGGGGAGATGCAGATATCATGGAGCTAAGTGTTGAAGAATTGGAAAAAATCCCAGGAGTTGGAAAGAGTATTTTAGAAGCCATTAAGTCTTTAAAATCATCCGAATCTTTTCCATTATTGGATGATTTGATTGAAAAAACTCCACAAGGAATTTTAGAAGTCCTTCAGATCAAAGGATTAGGACCAAAAAAAGTAAAAACTCTTTGGGAAGAATTGGGTATAACTTCTACTCATGAATTGATGGAGGCTTGCCAAAGTGGGAAGGTTGCAAAAATCAAAGGGTTTGGAGAAAAAACCCAAGATACCATCATTCAAAACCTGGAATTTAAAGCCTCAAATGCAGGAAAATGGCTTTATGCCGATATTGAGGAATATATCAATGAGTTGACAGAAAAATTACAAGAAGAATTTTCAAGCTCAACCATTACTCCTGTTGGAGAATTTGCTAGGAAAATAGAAATCATTTCCCAAGCCGAGTGGCTAATTGGCACGAAAGACATTCCAAAAATTCAGCATAAATTATCCAAAATTAAAGATTTGGAGATTGATAAATCTTTTTCAGGGCCATTTACGCTGAGAGGAAAAATCAAGGAATGGGATCTCAAATTCACTTTTTATTTAACGAACCCTGAGGATTTTCCAGTTAAATCTTACGCACTTTCAGCAAGTCCCCTTCACCTTCAAAGTAAACTCGATTCAAAAACTTCCATAGCAGATGCACTTCGGCTAAATGGTTTTAAAAATGACAAAGAGTTTTTCTCCAAACACCACCTTCAATATATCCCAGTGGAGATGCGGGAAGGGTTTGGCGAAGTAGAATTAGCAAAAGAGCATAAAATCCCAACCTTATTAGTAGAAAGTGATTTAAAGGGAATACTTCATAATCACTCAACCTATAGTGATGGAAAGAATAGCCTTCGTCAAATGGCTGAGCAATGCAAGACACTAGGGTATGAATACCTTGGAATTTCTGATCATTCCCGGACTGCCAGCTATGCAGGGGGATTAGAAATCGAAAAAGTGATCAAGCAACAGGAAGAAATTGACCAACTGAATCAAGAACTCGCTCCTTTCAAAATATTTAAAGGAATCGAATCTGATATTCTAGGAGATGGAAGTCTTGATTATCCGGAAGATATTTTAAAGACTTTCGATTTTGTCGTTTCCTCAGTTCATTCCATTTTGAACATGGACATCAAGCGAGCGACTCATCGATTACTTACTGCCATCGAAAATCCCTATACCACTATTCTTGGACACCCCACGGGAAGGCTACTACTAAGACGGGAAGGTTATCCCATTGACCATAAGACAATCATTGATGCCTGCGCAAAGCATCAAGTAGTGATCGAAATCAATGCCAACCCTTGGCGATTGGATTTGGATTGGCGATGGGTACGCTATGCCATGGATCAAGGTGTAATGCTTTCCATCAATCCTGATGCCCATGAAATTGCCGGATATGGGGATATGAAATATGGGGTATTAGTGGGAAGAAAAGGTGGTTTAACAAAAGAAATGACCTTAAATGCACTTTCCAGAAAAGAAATCGAGGATTATTTTTCAGATCGAAAAAAGAAAATGATTAAAAAATAGAATCCTTCTGAATTCTGAGGATTTCCTATCTTCGCCAAATTCCAAACCAACCTATGAACTGGACCAATCTGCCTGAAGGCGTACTTCTTCAACGATCATTTCTTTTTGGTATCACAGGGATTGTTTTAGGTATGCTTTCCCTTGTTAATACTCAATTGCACCTTCTCGATGCCCCTATGGGCCCTTTAAATGGTGTAGCGCTTTTGTTACAAATGTTTGGTTTGGGCTTGTCAGTAATGGTTCTCAGAAAACGAAAAGTTAAAAAAGAGGATTTAGAAAAAGCCAAAGTGATGACCCTAGTCATTGGTGTAGCCCTGGTCTTTTTCATCTTTTCACTTTAAATAAAAAAATCCCAAGATTTTCACTTTGGGATTTTTTTAGAGAGCAATCAATTTATTCTTCTGCCTTCTGTTTTTTCTTTTTCACCGTAATGGTCAATTCGGCAGACTTCCCGTCATAATCGGCTGTAATCACGTCGCCTTCTGAAAGATCTCCTTTAAGGATTTCTTCAGCAACCGCATCTTCTAAATACTTCTGAATCGCACGGTTTAGCGGACGAGCTCCATATTGCTGATCATATCCTTTTTCTGATAAGAATTCTTTCGCTTTTTCAGTCAACTCGATCTTATATCCCAAATCAGTGATTCTATGGAACAATTTGGCCAAAGAAATATCGATGATTTTGAAAATATCTTCCTTAGTCAAGGAGTTGAATACAACCACGTCATCGAGACGGTTCAAGAATTCAGGACTAAAGGCCTTTTTCAAGGCAGATTGAATCGTGGACTTCATGATTTCATCCATGCTATCCTGCTTGGCTTTGCTTGCAAAACCGATTCCCGCTCCAAAATCCTTCAAATCTCTAACCCCAATATTGGATGTCATGATGATGATGGTATTTCGGAAATCTACCCGGCGACCTAAACCGTCTGTCAAGATTCCATCATCCAAAACCTGCAACAAGATATTAAATACATCCGGGTGGGCTTTTTCGATTTCATCTAACAAGACAACGGAATAAGGCTTTCTTCGCACCTTTTCGGTCAACTGTCCACCTTCTTCGTATCCAACATATCCTGGAGGCGCACCTACCAATCGGGATACGGAGAATTTCTCCATGTATTCCGACATATCGATACGAATCAAAGAGTCTTCCTTGTCAAAGAGGTAGGTAGCTAAGGTTTTTGCCAGTTCAGTCTTTCCGACACCGGTAGGCCCCAAGAAAATAAAGGAACCGATCGGCTTTTTAGGATCCTTCAATCCCACTCGGGTACGCTGAATCGCCTTAGTCAATTTCTTGATCGCTTCTTCCTGTCCGATGACCTTGCCTTTTAGCTCCTCAGCCATATTCAACAGCTTATTGCCCTCATTTTGAGCAATTCGCTTCGCAGGAATTCCAGTCATCATCGCAATGACCTCAGCGACATTATCCTCATCTACAGTAAATCGCTTGGTTTTGGATTCTTCTTCCCATCGGGCTTTAGCCAAATCCAATTGTTCCAGCAATTTTTTCTCCTTATCCCGAAGCTGTGCCGCCTCTTCATATTTCTGAGACTTAACCACTCGGTTTTTCTCAGCTTTGATTTCTTCAACTTCAGCTTCCAGTTTTAGGATATCCTCTGGCACATGAATATTATTGATGTGTACGCGCGCACCTGCTTCGTCTAGGATATCAATTGCCTTATCTGGTAAGAAGCGATCCGAAATGTATCGATCTGAAAGCTTTACGCAGGCTTCGATAGCCTCGTCTGTATAGTTCACATTATGATGGTCCTCATACTTGTCTTTGATATTGTTGAGGATTTGGATCGTTTCTTCCGGCGTAGTCGCATCGACCATAACCATTTGGAATCTACGGGCCAAAGCACCATCCTTTTCAATGTATTGACGATACTCGTCCAAAGTCGTCGCACCGATACATTGAATCTCCCCTCTTGCGAGAGCAGGTTTAAACATATTGGATGCGTCCAAAGAACCAGAAGCTCCTCCAGCTCCCACAATGGTATGAAGCTCATCAATGAATAGAATCACATTGGGTGACTTTTCCAATTCATTCATGACAGCTTTCATTCGCTCTTCGAATTGCCCACGATATTTCGTTCCAGCTACCAAGGAAGCTAAATCCAAGGTCACCACGCGCTTATTGAAGAGTACACGGGAAACTTTTTTCTGAACAATACGAAGGGCCAATCCTTCAGCAATGGCTGTTTTACCAACTCCAGGTTCACCAATAAGAATTGGGTTGTTTTTCTTTCTCCTGGAAAGGATTTGAGCAACCCGCTCAATTTCTTTTTCACGACCAATGATTGGATCCAACTTATCTTCCTCGGCCATTTTGGTCAAATCACGACCAAAATTATCCAAAACCGGAGTTCTGGATTTTTCGCTTCCAGATTTGGATGCACCGGAACCTCCACCAGAAGACCCAAATAGCTTAGAACCATCATCATCCGCGTCATCAGCCTCTGCTCTAGAGCGAGGTGTCATTCCCGGATCTGATTGCATTTCCAGCATGTCCTTAATTGTATCGTAATTGATATCAAACTTATTGAGAATTTGGGTCGCAATATTTTCCTCATCTCTCAAAATTGAAAGCAATAAATGCTCAGTTCCAATCAATTGACTTTTGAAAATTTTTGCTTCCAAATAAGTGATTTTCAATACTTTTTCCGACTGACGAGTCAGCGGAATATTAGCCATATTTTTAACATTGTGGTTGGCAGTACCACGAACTGCCCGCTCAATCGAAGCCCGAAGTTCATCCAATGGAACTCCCAGTTTCTTAAGAATGGAAACAGCTACCCCTTCGCCTTCACGAATCATCCCTAGCAAGAGGTGCTCAGTACCAATATAATCGTGACCCAAGCGAAGCGCTTCTTCACGACTGAGAGAGATCACCTCTTTGACCCTGTTCGAAAATTTTGCTTCCATTTAATTCCTTTCTGAATAATTATAAATACTGTACGTATGTTACCGAATTTGTTTTAAAAACACAATCATTTTAACGAATGTTCAATGTTTTTTTAAAGAAGCTTCCAAGATGCGTTTTGCACCTGGCCCTTCCGCAAATAACAAATCCAGGATGGAAAGATTGGGTTCAAAGTCCAAGCCAAAATTCTGAGCATACCTCACCGGCCTATAGATCTCTCGTTCTGAAAAATGCCCTGAAGGTGAAATGAGGCCTCTTTGATCCTCCAAACCACTTATTTCAGCCCCAGAAGAAAGTATTTCCAATGTGGCAGGCAACTGAAGTAACCTCAGACAGATTGTCAGAATATTAAGATTAAAATCCCAAAGAAGTGCAGGCTTTTGCTCAAAAAGCTCCTCGATATAAGGAAAAAAATATTCAAAAAAGGGGGTCTTCCCATAGGCACTCTGAATGCCTCGAAGGTGAACCTTTTGCCATTTCTGATTATAATCGATTTCTACTTTTCCCAAAGGGATGTTGGGTCGACGCCCTACCAAGGGTACGGAAAGAGTT
Source organism: Algoriphagus sp. (assembly GCF_013373065.1). Classification (GTDB taxonomy): domain Bacteria; phylum Bacteroidota; class Bacteroidia; order Cytophagales; family Cyclobacteriaceae; genus Algoriphagus. The sequence continues at coordinate 30,038 of NZ_JABXIN010000008.1, read as the reverse complement.
TCAATTTTATTGGCAAGACGGATTTGTGTCCGGTTAAAAAAAGATTTTCGCCGATAAATGTCATCAGGTTTTAGATATACCTTATCGACCTCCAACAACGTACAGAAAAACTCCAAATTGGGAAAATAAAACAAGTCAGTCAGGATGGATTTCATTCTTGCGGCCAATCAAAGAATATCCTCTAAAGAACCTAAGCCCTGTCTGATGATTTCTACTTCCGGACCGGTGCAGTCCAAGATGGTTGAAGCTACGTTTTGTCCATAGCCCCCATCAATGACCACGTCAACCAAATTCTGATATTTTTCAAAAATCAATTCCGGATCTGTACTGTATTCAATGACATCATCTTCATCATGAATGGAGGTTGTCAAAATCGGCTGTCCCAATTCTTCCACCAGCATGCGAGGAACATTGTGGTCCGGAACTCGGATACCAACCGTTTTCTTATTCATCTGCATGATTTTAGGAACGTGAGAGCTCGCCTCCAGAATAAAAGTAAAGGGGCCGGGGAAAGCCTTCTTCATCATTTTAAAGACGGGTTTGTCAATCACCCTTGTGTATTGGGCAATATCACTGAGATCCGAGCAGATAAATGAGAAATTATGTTTTTTTGGATTGACCCCTTTGATTTTTGCAATGCGTTCGACGGCACGTTGATTGGTGATGTCACAGCCGATTCCATAAACCGTATCAGTCGGGTAGATCACCACTCCCCCATCCCTGAGGATCTCGGCAATGTGCCTAATCCGCTTTGGGTCGGGATTTTCCTCATAGAGTTTGATAAATTCAGCCGGCATAGTCTTTTATTTTAAATTCTGGATGACTGTATTCCAATTCAGTTCTAGAAACCGAACAATGGGAATATCAGCTGCCGCCCAAGTTACTTCAAAAAGTTCGTTTGGACCTAGCCATCGAAGCTGATCATGCTCATGAAGTTGAATTTCTCCAGCAATAATTTTTGATGAAAAAGGAATTAACCGAATGGTTTTATGAGATGTATACGAATGTTCAGAAACCGGGAGCATTTCTCCAAGCTTTATCTCCACATTCAATTCCTCCATTATTTCCCGGGCAATACATTGATCAGCACTTTCATCTGATTCCATTTTTCCTCCCGGAAATTCCCAACACCCCGGTAAAGGCATATCCTTTGACCGTCGAACAGCTAATACTTTTTGATTTTTAAAAATCAAAGCACAGGTTACAGGAATGATCATGCTGACTAGGAATAGGTTTACGCGAATTCACACAATTGAAAAATCCAATAAAAAGATTGAGGAATATAGTATTAGGCATAAAATAAAATCCGATGGCTTACTTTACAAGTTTCAAATATTAAAACTAATGGACAGTAAAACACTCCAAAAACCAACTTTTAGAGGATCTATTCTATTTCCTGAATAATTAACAAAGACCTTTTCCTATTTTTACAGCCATGCTAACTGACAAAAAGAAAAAGCTCCTTCTGATCCTGATGATTACTTTCTCAGTTCTGGGGATTTCTATGACCTTTTATTTCTATCAGGTTTTTTTCAGTCCAAACGTCTTGGTTGAAAGTGAAACGGACCAACCCATTGCATTTCGAATTCCAAGCAATGCCAATTATAAATATGTATCCAATCAGCTTTTTGAACAGCAAATCATAAATGATCCGGTCAGTTTTGGTTTTGTAGCCAAGGTTCTGGATTATCAAGAGCTCGTTAAACCCGGCTTGTATAGCATTCGGCCGAGAATGACCAATTTGGAACTGGTCCGCCTTCTACGATCTGGAGATCAAACCCCTGTTCGGATTACCTTCAATAATGTCCGTACCAAGGAGGATTTAGCTGAAAAAATCACTGCTAACTTAGAATTGGAATCGGATCAATTTTTATCCTTGCTTCAAGACTCTGTCTATATTCGGAAATTTGATTTTGATGAAGAAAGCATCATGGGTATGTTTATCCCAAACACCTACGAAGTATGGTGGAATACAAGTCCAGAGGCGCTTTTTGATCGAATGTACCGAGAGTATCAAGCTTTTTGGACAGATGCCCGCAAAGAAAAAGCACAAGCCTTGGGATTGACTCCAAAGGAAGTGACAACACTTGCCAGCATTGTTCAAGCTGAAAGTCAAAAAAATGATGAGCGCGACCGTATTGCAGGTGTTTATTTAAACAGATTACGTTTGAACATGCCCTTACAGGCCGATCCCACCTTAGTGTTTGCCTTAGGTGATTTCAGCATCAAGCGGGTCCTGAATGTCCATAAAGAAATTGACAGTCCATACAATACCTACAAATACGCAGGGCTTCCTCCGGGACCAATTAACCTACCCGACATCAGTGCATTGGATGCGGTTTTGAATGCTGAAAAACACAATTACCTGTATTTCTGTGCCAAGGAAGATTTTTCAGGTTACCATGTTTTCGCTACCAACCTAGCACAGCATAATGCGAATGCCCGACGATATCAAGCAGCCCTCAATCGCGCAAAAATATTCTAAGAATGTACCAAGCTGATACTCAAATTCGTGTTCGATATGCCGAAACTGACCAAATGAGCTATGTTTATTATGGAAACTACGCCATGTATTTTGAGGTCGGGCGTGTGGAAGCTATGCGTCAAATTGGCTTTTCTTATGCAAAAATGGAGCAGGAAGGCGTTATGATGCCCGTCTTAGAAAGTCACTTCCGCTATCTTAAACCGGGTAAATACGATGAGTTGTTGACAATCCGAACTAAAATCCCCACACTTCCAGGGGTGAAAATAAGATTTGAATACGAGGTCCTTAATGAGTCTGGGGAAATTATTACTGAAGGATGGACGGTATTGGCTTTTCTGAAAAAAGAAAACCATCAACCTACGAGACCCCCTCAGAATTTATTAGATTTATTAAAACCTTTTTTCAATAGTTAGAATCTGTGGTCAAAAAACACATTCGAAAAATAGAGGATCGAGTTCATGATCAACTTTTGCGATTGCGAAAAGTTCATTTTGGCAATCCAGACAAAAACCTCTACGATACCTCAAAACTTTTTATACAGCAACTCCAAAAAGACGATATCAATGAGCGGGCTGGCTCTATGGCTTTCAGCTTTATCATTGCACTTTTTCCTTTGCTACTATTCCTATTAAACCTCATTCCCTACATTCAGGATTTTTTCCCAGTAGTAACCACAGAGAATATCCTGAATTTTGTAAGGGAAATCCTTCCTAATGAAATTTACCAACAGATGGAGGGAACCATTATGGATATTGTGTCCAAACCGCGACAAAGTCTATTATCCTTTGGTTTTTTCTTTGCCCTATTTGCCTCTACCCAAGGCGTGGTCTCCATGATGAGCTCCTTTAATTCGGTGTATCAGACCAAGGAAAGTAGAGGTTTTTTCAAAAGCCGTTTGATTGCTGTTTCAATTGTGGTCATTCTAGTCTTAACCATTTGTGCGGCGAGTACCATTATGATTTTTGGCAGTATTGCCATTCAGCGAGTTGAAAACACTCACCTATTCAATTCCGATTTTTTGATCTTCCTATTTAATGCTTTGAAATTTTTGGTCCTTTTAATGGTGTTCTATTTCACTTCTGCCTTTATTTTCCGAAATGCCCCTGCCGTCCATGACAAATGGCACTTTTTTTCAATCGGATCCAACGTCGCTGGTCTGTTGATCACGTTGACTTTTTATGGGTTCACATATTACCTGACCAATTTTGCCAGTTACAACAAGCTTTATGGGTCAATAGGAACCTTGATCGGTCTCATGCTTTGGCTTTACATCACTTCCTTGATCGTGTTAATTTCCTTCGAGATGAATGTTACCTTAGACTTAATGGATGAGAAAAAGAAACGAATCGCCGAAGAGAAATATACAGAGATTGATTACGATGAGGAGTAGTTTAAAAATGACTCGGAGAAGAAGGAAATAAAAAAGCCAAGCGAAATGCTTGGCTTTTTTGTTGCAGAGGAGGAGGGATTCGAACCCCCGGTACCTCTCGGTACAACGGTTTTCAAGACCGCCGCAATCGACCACTCTGCCACTCCTCTAATTGTAGAGTTTTCAAAACAGCCTCTCCACGATAGCTATCGGGACGACCACTCTGCCACTCTTTTAAAGATTCGGATTTCTCCGTTTCGGTTTGCAAAAGTAAGACGATTCTGAATTTTGCAAAAGGCTTTTCGACATTTTTCAACTCGATTTTTTTCAGAAAATTCTATTTCGCACGAATTAGAACCGTATCTCTCTGATTATCCGATACCTACAAAAAAGCCGCTGCTTTTTCAAACAGCGGCTTACATTAAACCTCGTATATTAATTCGGTAATTTATTGGCAAATCGACCATAAACCCAGGTTCCCGCTAAGGCAGAAATCAAGGTTACCAATATCACGGTATAACCACTTCCGATCTGTGCAAATAATGGTCCCGGGCAAGCTCCTGTCAATGCCCAACCCAAGCCAAAGATAAATCCTCCAATAATCTGGCCTTTTCTGAATTCCTTGTTTGGAATATTAATCGGGTCTCCATGGATGGATTTGATATTGAATCGCTTGATGATTTGAACGGAAATAATTCCCACTACCACAGCTGAGCCAATCACTCCATACATATGGAAGGATTGCAGTCTAAACATTTCTTGGATTCTAAACCAAGAAATAATCTCAGCTTTCACAAATACAATTCCGAACAATACACCCAAAATCAGGTATTTAAGCAATTCTAAACCTTTTTCCTCGTAAGGCTTTTTCCCCAGCGTTTCAAAGGTGATATTCTTCGTAGGGTTTTCTTTTTCTGCTACTTTCATTTCATTTAAATTTTAAAATCCTACTAATTTCATTAATGGCTCTAGGAATACGTGGGTCATAAGGAAACCACCAATCATAAAGAAGGTCGTTGCCAATACGGATTGCCACTGAAGGGAACTGATACCCATAATAGCATGGCCTGATGTACATCCTCCGGCATATCTAGTACCAAAACCAACTAGAAACCCTCCAATCACAAAAAACAACAAGCCTTTTGCAGTAAAGAGATTTTCCCAAGAGAAAATATCAGCTGGAAGCAAGTTGCCGAAATCAGTAACTCCCAAGGCTTTTAAATCAGCCTGTGTCGCTTCGGAGACAATGATAGAATCAGGGTTTGCCAAATAGTTTGTAGCTACAAAACCACCTATCAAGATTCCCAATACAAACAACAGGTTCCAAATTTCCTTTTTCCAGTTATAGGTAAAAAAAGGAATACCTGAAGGCACACACATCGCACAGACATGTCGCAATGAGGAAGAAATACCGAAGGTCTTATTCCCCAAAATCAAAAGCGCCGGCACCATTAGTCCGATCAAGGGACCCGCCACGTACCAAGGCCAAGGTTGTGTAATCCACTCCATAAATTGATTCATATGTTTATTAAGTTTTACGTTGTTTAAAATCTATAATCTAATATTATCGATGTATTGACCATATTTACGCGGTTGATTACATATTCAACCGGGGTCAATTGATTCTTATATTGCTTTTTTCCTACTACCAATAATTGCAAATCTAAGCCTTTGAAGAAGCCATCAAAACGGTAATCAACCAACCCACTAAAGTGGTAATAGTTTGGTATTCCATATTTATTTAGACGTACATCTTCAAAATCCGCAGTATCCGTATGGGAGGCTCCCACACTAATTTTTAATTTATCATGAATAAAGGTGTGGTCGTATTGAATCATAAAGGAACTTCCTCCACCTAATCCTTCAAATCGCTCTCGCTGCAAACTCACAAAGAACTGCTCTCTCCCCCACTCTCGTGGAAATAAAAACCTGCCGTGAGTGGATACACCTAGGTAATTGAAGGTCAATAGCGCATGTGGCCATTTGATTCCCGCTCGAAGACCAAGTCCATACGACTTTTCGTCTGGAAGAATGTAGGCCTTCTCCGGATCAGGATTTCCACCGTCACCAATTGCAGTTTGGGCAAAACCCTGTACCCCCCAAACACCATCAACCGCTCCATTGAATTTAGCTGTACCCGTTCCTTGAAGGAAAGAAAGTCCAAAAACCCCCTCTGATAAATAGTTCCAAGATTGGATATGAACATCCTCTGCCAAATACTCAAACCCAACAATTCCTATTCCCTTCGATTCAACATGATGCTTGTACGATTCATCTGCGCCCAGAGGATTTCTTCCCGTATTATAAAACCCAAAAGACTCCTCAACCGGCAACCATTCCAAAGACCCCCTTGAAATTACATGAGAAAACCAAGCTCCATTGAAATGAAATTTACCTGGGGTATAATCAATGGAAATACCACTGAAGAGGTTTGGTCGCATCCGGTTATCAGAAGCATTCAGAAGAGGGCTTTCGAAATGATGCCTTCCAGCCCAAACGGATAGATTTTCATTTTGATAGGAAATGTAAAGCTCCTCCAAACGATCCATATCCTTGTAATTTGATGGATGATGGACATCGTAGAGCGTTATTTCATATCTATTTCCAACCCCCGTGGTAGGATCGAGTTCTTGGATATTGTTTTCATAATGTCGGAAAACAAAAAATCCACTAAACCCAACACCAAGTCCCTTCCATCTTGGACTGAAATAACCCAGACCCGCACCTGTACCCCAAGTGCTATAATCTGTCAAAGCGCCCTGATTTATGGTAGACATAAAGAAAGAACGTAGATGGAATTCGAAGGAGCCACTTTCTAACACCTTTCCAAAAAGACGCTCGTTGGTAGCCTCTTGTTCGGAATCGTGACCGTGCTGTGCCTTCAGAGTACCTGAGCCAGCAAACAGAAAGGTCAAAAACACCAAACCGATGACAAAATTGCGTTTCATTTCTTGCTTTGAATTGTGACTTTAATCACATCTGTAGGGTGAATACTAAAAATGGCAAACCTTTCGGCCTGCCATTTTCCTTTAAGCAACTTTTCTCTGACACAACTTATAATAGAGTGGTAGGGCACACATAATCAGAAACTTTGAATTTCCCCGACTCTTTGATGGCTGTAAAACCACCAGCAACATCGATAAGATTATCATATCCTCTAGCTCTTAGGATAGAGTTGAAAATCATCGATCTATAACCACCAGCGCAATGCACGTAGTAGGTTTCATCTTTTTTCACTTTTAGCATGGAATCGTTGATGTAATCCAAAGGTGCATTTTCAGCGCCAATCACATGCTCAGACAAGAACTCAGAATTCTTTCTTACGTCCAAGATGTGAATATCTGGATCTCCTTCTTGGATTTTTGCTAATTCATCAACAGTGATGGAAGTAATAGAATCAACTTCGTGGCCACTTTCTTTCCATGATTTGAAACCACCCTTCAAGTATCCCAAAGAGTAATCATAACCAACGCGTGCCAATCGAGTCACTACTTCTTCTTCCATTCCCTCTTCAGCAACAATCAAAATTTCTTGCTTCAAGTCAGGAATCATAGCTCCAACCCATACGGCGAAGCTTCCATCGATACCAATATTAATTGAGTTTGGAATAAAACCTTTGGCAAATACCTGAGCATCGCGAGTATCTAGAATCATTGCTCCAGTCTCGTTAGCAGCAGCTTCAAATTCAGCAGGAGTTAACGGTCTGATACCTCTTTCCAATACCTCATCGATGCTATCATATCCTTGGATATTCATCAGCACGTTTTGAGGGAAATAAGCTGGAGGAGGAGTCAATCCTGTCAAGACTTCTTTGATAAACTCTTCTTTGGTCATTTCCTGAAGCGCATAGTTGGTTTTCTTTTGGTTACCCAAAGTGTCAGAAGTTTCCTTGCTCATATTTTTACCACAAGCAGAACCTGCTCCGTGCGCTGGATAAACGATCAATTCATCAGGAAGAGGCATGATCTTATTGCGAAGTGAATCGTACAAGTGTGCCGCTAATTTTTCCTGAGTCAAATCTTTTACAACTTTCTGAGCCAAGTCAGGTCGGCCTACATCACCGATGAACAAGGTATCACCTGTGAACAACGCCTCTTCTTTTCCTTCTTCATTGATCAAAAGGTAGCAAACAGACTCCATAGTATGACCTGGTGTATGGATCACTTTGATTCTTGCCTTACCCAATTCAAATACTTGATTGTCTTCAGCAATAATCGCATCAAATCCCATTTTCATACCGGTAGGTCCATAGACGATTTTGGCGCCGGTTTTAGCTGCTAAATCTTTATGTCCAGATACAAAGTCAGCATGGAAGTGTGTTTCCAATACATATTTGATTTTATCACCTCTACGTTCTGCTTTCTCAATATAAGGTTGTACCTCTCTCAAAGGGTCAATGACTGCTGCTTCGCCGTCAGACTCGATGTAGTAAGCTCCTTGAGCCAAACATCCGGTATAGATTTGTTCGATCTTCATAGATTAAGTTTATTTAGGTTCTTTCAAATAATAATTCAAATTTAATGGTTGCCTTTAGGGCGTTAAATGACTTTTGTCACTTCTGGATCAAGCATTTACCCCTAATTGGGATTCAACAACTTTGATCAACTGATGCGCTGGAACAACCCCGGATTCTCTCCATAGAATTTTTCCTTTCTGGAAAAGCACCAAGGTAGGTACCCCTCGCACCTGAAATGTCGATGCCGCTAAAGGATTTCTGTCAACGTCCACTTTGACGATTTTCAATCGGTCTCCCAAATGCTTAGCCGTATCTTCTAAAATCGGTTGCATCATTTTGCAGGGGCCACACCAAGTAGCAAAGAAGTCCACTAACACCGGGGTATCCCCATTAATCAATTCTTGAAAGGTTTTTGGTTGTGCGCTCATAATCTGCATTTTTAAAATGATGGAACAAATATAGAGGGACTCGCTTCCTCCGATCAGTAATTTTTATCACAGGAGTCAGGAAGAGGAAATTTTAAAAAGTGCTAAAAAACCCTCACTTGGGAATAAATTTCCTATTTTCGTCCGTCATAAATTACAGTCATTGATGCTCAATTTTAAGCAACTCAATAACATTACCGGCTGGGTGATGTTCGTGATCGCAACGCTTGTCTATATCCTTACTGTCGAACAAACAGCTAGTTTTTGGGATCCGGGAGAATTTATTGCCGTTTCCTACAAATTACAGGTCCCCCACCCTCCTGGAGCACCTTTCTTCTTATTGGTTTACCGCATGTTCAGCTTTTTAGCCTTTGGCAATGAACTGAACATCGCTTATTGGATGAATGTGGGCTCGTCGGTTTTCTCTGGCCTGACCATTTTATTTTTATTTTGGTCAATTACCCTATTCGGAAGAAAACTTTTGGGAATCCTTCCAGGACAAGAAAGCAAAGGCCAAACCATCAGCCTTTTGGGAGCCGGCATCGTTGGTTCTTTGATTTACACCTTCTCTGATAGCTTTTGGTTCTCAGCGGTTGAGGCAGAAGTATATGCCATGTCATCCTTTTTTACAGCGATCGTAATTTGGGCTTTTTTAAAATGGGATGTAATTGAGGACCCGAAAGAGGCCAATAAATGGATGATTTTTATCGCTTATTTAGTTGGCCTTTCCATAGGAGTACACTTGTTGAACTTGGTAACTCTGCCTGCTCTGGCATTGATTTATTATTTCAAAAAATACCCTAATCCAAACCTGAAAGATGCAATCACAGCCTTTTTCTTGGGAGGTGTCGCATTGGTTATCATCAACAATATTATCATACCTGGATTGCCAAGTTTGGCGGGCTCTACGGAAATTTTCTTTGTCAACAGTCTCGGACTTCCATTTGGATCAGGAATAATTTTCTTCATCGTATTATTTTTCTCAGCACTTTATTTCGCTTACCGGTACTCCTATAAAAAGGAAATGGCCGGTCTTAATACGATTTTGCTTTCCTTGATTTTTATTCTCATAGGCTATAGTTCCTATACCTTGATTGTCGTACGAGCCAATCAGGATCCTGTGATCAACGAAAATGGCCCTAAGGACATCATCAGCTTTGTATCCTACCTGAAACGGGAGCAATATGGCTATCGCCCTTTACTCCATGGACAGTATTTTACCGCCAAATTAGTCGACCAGGAAGAAGGAGACCCGATCTACCGAAAAGGAAAAGACAAGTATGAAATTGCTGACTACCAGCTAATCAATACCTACGAAAAAGAAAAAACCACTATTCTCCCTAGAATTTATTCCACCCAAGAAAATCATAAGCGGATTTACCGTCAAAAACTGGGATTACGGGAAGGACAAGAACCTACTTTTGGGGACAACCTATACTTTATGTTCAGCCATCAGCTAGGGCATATGTATTGGCGTTATTTCATGTGGAATTTCTCCGGACGAGAAAGTGACTTCACCGATGCTCCATGGATTGGTTTGACGGATGCACTATCAGATAAATACCCCGATTATATCAAAGAAAACAAGGGGCATAATAATTACCTGATGCTTCCCCTTTTGCTAGGCATCATCGGGCTTTTCTTTCAGGCCAAAGTAGATCCAAAGTCTTTCTACGTTAATCTGATGCTTTTCCTGATGATGGGGGTTGTATTGGTGCTTTATTTAAACTCTCCTCCTGTCGAACCTCGAGAGCGAGATTACATTTACGTGGGTAGTTTTTATGCCTTTGCCATTTGGGCGGGATTAGGCGTAATGGCTATTGCGCAAGGACTCCAAAAAGCCACTAAAAATCTGACGACTGCAGGGATCATTGCCATCCTTTTAACACTACCTGTTGCAGGTTTGATGGCAGCTGAAAACTGGAATGACCACAACCGGAAAGGAAGATACTTTTCGGTAGATGCGGCTCGTAATTTCCTCGCTTCTTGCGCACCGAATGCCATCTTATTTACAGGTGGGGATAATGACACCTTCCCTTTGTGGTATGTTCAAGAAGTTGAAGGGTTCCGAACTGATGTTCGGGTAATTGTACTCAGCTATTTTGATACTGATTGGTATGTGGATCAAATGACCCGACCTGCGAATGAATCTGCTCCTCTTCCATTCTCTTTGGAGCCGGACCGCTATCAAAAAGGCACCAATGATGTGCTCTTTGTGATGGAGCGTGATGGCCTGGATGCAATTTCCGCTAGAGAATACCTAAAGCTTTTGAATTCAGGTTCTAATCTGTTGAAAATGCAAACCGGAGGAAAAAGCGAGATCAATATGGTTCCTTCCCGCAATTTGATTTTGGAGGTGGATAGTGCTTCCGTATTCCAAAAAGGAATCATTCCTTATGAGTTTGAACCGCTTTTTACACCTCAAATCAATTTGCAGGTAAAAGGGCAATATGTCAGCAAAGGCACCATGATGTTGATCGACCTAATTGTATCCAACAATTGGGAACGTCCTATCTATTTCAACAATACTTCCCTTGCGACAATCGGATTAAACTTAGAAGATCATGTAGTCATGGAAGGCTTGACATATCGACTATTGCCAATCCGTAAGCCTTCTTTCATCCGGGAAGAATTGGTGAATGCAGAACTGGCCTATGATAACTACATGAACAAATTTGCTTTCCGTGGAATGGATAATCCAAAGGCATATTTGGACGAGGAATACAGACGCTTTGCTTCTAACCATAGAAGTACAGCAAATAGCATTGCCATGGCGCTATTGGATCGGGATGAAATGGATAAAGCCTCAGAAATACTTAATAAGAGTATTCAAGCCATGCCGAATGAAGCGATCCCATACGATCTATCCAATGGTCAATCTGTTCCTTTGTTCTTTGAGGTGGGAGAAGATGAAACCGCATTGGAAATCGTAGATAAGGTCTCCAAGCGTTCTTTGGATATGATCGAATTTTATCTGGCTGAAAATCGCGATTACGATCGAGACATGATGATCTCCATCGAAATGATCCGCTATTTCATTCCACTCCTGGAAGAGCGAGGCTATGAGGAAAAAGCTGAAGAGCTTCGAACCCGAATGGAAAGCTTACTCGGTCCTGAAGAATCAGGAACCTTGTTGCCAAGAAGATAAATTGAAAAAGGCTGGAACGATGATTCCAGCCTTTTTTTCCTTATTTCTTCCAAAGAATATAAAACAAATCCAAACCTTCTGCCGGATCATCCACTAAGGGATAATCTTCATGACTAATCTTGACTACCGATTCCCCTTGCTGTTGATGGAGCTTTTTACGGTTCATACGATTCAACACTTCATAAGGCATGCGAAGGATCCATGCTGGAAGTCGATGCTGCAAATCCAAGACATCGAACCGCATGATTTTTTGAACAGATTTCCGGTTGGCTTCATGATAATTCCACACTTTTTCATTTCCACCGATGCCTTTTGCCTCCACCTGATCAAAAATCCCTGCAGATAAATCAATTAACTCCTGAGGCACATATTCACGAACATGCCATGGATTCCTAGATAAAGTGTGGGTATTATTTGGTGTAGATATAATCGCTTTCCCACCTGGCTTTAGCATCCGGTAAATTTCTTGGAGAAAAAGTCGGTCATCTTGTATATGCTCGATCACCTGGAAACTCACAATGGTATCGAAGCTTTCATTTTCAAAATCTCGAAAAGGCGGAATTACTGCCTGACGGAAATCCACGCCGGGAAATTTCTGCTGTAAATTTTCGATTACCTCTCCGATCTTATCTATCCCGACATAGGACTCAGCCAAAGGAAGCAAGGTCTCCACTCCCCTTCCCTCTCCACAGCCAATTTCCAGTAATTTTCCACTGATCCAAGGCTTTGCAGCAATATAGGCTTTGAGTAATCGTTGGTGAATCGGATTGTCACTAACCAACTTATCTGAGGCAATTTCCGTAGTGTAGGTAGCCATGTAAAATTTTACTATTTTGGCAAAAGTAAGTTTAATTTTTAAAACCACTGAAATCGAACCAATGAAGCAGAAAAACCTCCTCCTTTGGATATTTTTTCTCCTTATTCTCAACCTACCTTTTTCCTTAACCGCTCAGCAAAACTTGAGCAGTCTGAATCAGGCACTTCGCTATTCCCGGTTTTCCAGGTTAGGGTTGAAAATCATTCCTTTAAAAGTAGATAATAACGAATATCGAGTTCAGTTTCTGGCAGAGAAGATTGAAGAAAACCCTGATTTGAGTGCTTATAGTTTTTCTTACAAAATATTGAGCAGCTATGATCAAGATATTCAGCAGGAAGACACCCAACTGTTCGCTTCTGAGGACCTTAAATATGACACAGACCGTCATTGGGTCTTCGAAAGAACAATCATACTACCTGCGGGACAAAGCCAAGCCATTATTTTGTTCACTGCATTAGACACTCGACAAGGAGACGAATATTTTTATCATCTCGATCTAAAAAGTCCTTTTGTACAAGAGCATCCGACATTCGGTGCCTATTATGCAAATGAGGTTCCTTTCGACCAAAATTATTTGAATGCCGGAGAGGCATTATTATTTAAAACCACCCAAGGCCCTTCTATACACTCTTTCTTTTACCCGGTGGAATTTGAGGTTCCATATCCTCCCATGGAAACCAAACCAGCTCCCGTTCCCAAAGAATTGGAAGTAATAGATCAGGGAGATTTTTTAGAGAACATTCCGAAGGAACTGGATGCTGTAGGTTACTATTTCTTTCAACAGGATACCAGTGAGCTTACGGGATTATTAATCAAAACCACACATGAGGCTTTTCCAAAAGTGAGAGATTGGGATGAAATGGTCCAAATGGTCACCTACATCTCCACGCGAAAAGAACATGAAGATTTGCTTTTAGCTCAGGACAAAAAGAAAGCATTGGATGAATATTGGCTCAAACTCACAAGGAATCCGGAGATTGCCAAGGATTTAATTCGAGAGTATTTCCGACAGGTTGAATTTGCCAACATTTTATTTACAGACTTCAAAGAAGGTTGGAAAACGGATAAGGGCATGGTCTACATCATTATGGGGCCTCCGCAAGAAGTTAATTTTTACCTGGATCGGGAAGTTTGGAGCTATCAGGGAATAGGCGAAAGTTCAAAAATTCGATTTACCTTTGCCCGCGTTAAAAATATTCTAAGCCCACACTATTATACCCTCAACCGATCTCGGGCTTACCAACCGATCTGGTTCAAAAACATATCTCAATGGAGAAGCGGAAAGATGGCTTTTTGATCGAAAAAAGCGAACATGATAAGGATTTTATTTTCGGTACCCGTGCAGTTCTTGAGGCAATTCATGCCAACCGGGAAATTGACAAAATCCTAGTTCAAAAGGATGCTAACAATGATTTGATCAAAGAACTTCTCCTCGAAAGTAAACAGGCTGGTATTCCGGTTGTTCGGGTTCCAGAAGGAAAACTAAACCGCATTACCCGTAAAAACCACCAAGGGGTAATCGCACATCTTTCTTCGATTTCCTATGCATCGCTAGACCATGTTATTGATAATTGCTATGCAGTTGGAAAAGCTCCCCTAATTCTCGTTTTAGATCAGATTACGGATGTTCGGAATTTTGGAGCTATTGCACGTACCGCAGAATGTGCAGGCGTAGATGCCTTGGTTATTCCAGAAAAAGGAAGTGCTCAAATTAACGCAGAAGCCGTAAAAACTTCGGCAGGAGCGCTCAATTTCATCCCTGTTGCCCGAGTCAAAAATCTATTTTTTACGTGCCGGGATTTACAAAAAATGGGACTTTCTCTAGTTGCTATTACAGAAAAGTCAGAAAAGGAAATGTACGAAGCTGATTTTTCAGCTCCTGCCGCCTTGGTTTTAGGATCCGAAGAAAGTGGGATTTCGAATGAAATTTTACAGATCGTTGATGATCGTGTAAAAATCCCTATGGCAGGAAACATTGATAGTTTGAACGTTTCTGTGTCGGCTGGCATCGCTATTTATGAAGCCATTCGGCAGCGAAAAGCCTAATCAGATATATTCCTCCCCTTTTTTTCTAGCATTAGTTACAAAATGTCGGAATCGCTTGTCCCCATCTAGAGGGCAAATGAGAAGTACATTTTCAGACTCACTGACTAGGTAATCTTCCAGTCCTTCCACGACAATCAATTTTTCAGAATCAGACTTGATATAGCTGTTTTTAGTATCAATAAGAATGGCTTGACCTTCAATTACATTTCCCTCTTCGTCTTTCTCTCGAATCTCATGGAGACTTCGCCAAGAGCCTAAATCTGACCAGGTAAAATCTCCTAAAACCACATATACATCCGAGGATTTCTCCATGAGACCATAATCAACAGAAATGTTTTTGAACTGGAGATAAGCCTTGGAAATGAATTCAGCTTCTTTTTCAGTACCAAAATTTTCCATTCCTTCCTGAAACACTTCTGCCAAATCAGGCATGTGCTTTTCCAAGGCGTAGATTAGACTGGTACTTTTCCAGACAAACATCCCCGAATTCCAAACAAAATCCCCACTTTCCAAGAAGGTTTTAGCCAATTTCAAATTTGGCTTTTCCGTAAAGGTCTTCACCTTAACAGCATCTTTCCCACTACCTTCCACATATTGAATGTATCCATACCCTGTTTCCGGTCGGTTCGGTTGGATTCCGAGCGTAATCAAATGTCCTTCGGTCTGGGCTGCATTCAGCGCCTTTTGAATAGCCTTGAAAAACTTCATCTCCTGCTGGATCAAATGGTCTGCAGGTGTGATTATCATGGTCGCTCCAGGACTAATAGAATGAATTTTATACCCAGCGTAAGCGATACATGGGGCCGTATTTTTACGATTAGGTTCACTTAGAATTTGATGGTCTTCCAATTCTGGAAGTTGCTCTTTGACCAAATGGACATACTTACGATAAGTAATTACAAAAAACTGTTCGGGCTCGGCAAGCTCTCGAAAACGATCATAGGTCATTTGGAGCAAGGTTCGACCTGTTCCGAGAATATCTAAAAACTGCTTGGGTCTTTTTCTACGACTATATGGCCAAAAGCGGGAACCAATTCCCCCTGCCATGATAACAATAAAAGGTTTTTGCTGCATTGATACGATTAGACGATTCCTTCTTTCATAAGTTCATGAATATGGATGAACCCCGCAATTTTTTGGCCATCCATCGCGACCAATTGTGTAATATTATGTCTTTTCATGATGTTTAATGCTCGAATAGCATAATCATCTTTGGCTATTGTCTTTGGATTCCGGGTCATTATATCCTTTGCTACGAGGGATCGGATATCCAAAGTTTTCTGAAGCATTCTCCGCAAATCGCCATCAGTAATAATTCCCAACAATTCCCCATTCGAGTCCACCACGCCCGTAGCACCGAGTCGTTTGCTGGATATCTCAACAATCACATCCGCCAAACCAGCACTTTCCAATACCAAAGGAATTTCATCCTCTCGAATAATATCCTCCACCTTCAGGTATAATTGCTTACCAAGCGCTCCTCCTGGATGGTATATGGCAAAATCATCCGATGTAAATCCTTTAGCCTCTAATAAGCAAACAGCTAGGGCATCACCAAGAGCCAAATGCGCGGTCGTACTGGTTGTAGGAGCCAAATTATGAGGGCAGGCTTCTTCCGAAATCGTTGCATTTAATATATAGGTCGCCTGTTCCGCCAGATAACTATTGAGATTACTAACCAAAGCAACTAACACTGAACCGCGCTTTTTCAAAAGAGGCACCAAGACCTTGATTTCTGGAGTATTCCCACTTTTTGAAATGCAAATGACCACATCTTCCTCTTGTACCATCCCCAAATCTCCGTGGATAGCATCGGCCGCATGCATAAATAAGGCTGGGGTCCCTGTTGAATTTAGGGTGGCTACAATTTTATTCGCAATAATGGCGCTTTTTCCAACCCCCGTAATTACCACTCGCCCTTTCGAATTCAAAATAGTATTGACACAGGACTCAAAATCATCGTCTAAAAATCCAATCAGGTTTTTGATTGCATTTGCTTCATTTTGCAAAACCCGCGTGGCTGTTTTTCTAATATTTTTCGCTAAATTCAACTTTACCTGCGTTATTCATTAATATTGTACAAAGGTATAAAAGTAATCCATCTATTGAGATTTTGGCATCTGTTAATCACCCCTTACAGTGGAAGAGAAAGTTAAATCGGAATTAAAGAAAATCTTTGGATTTAGTCAGTTCAGAGGAAATCAAGAGCCCATTGTAGACAATTTGCTCAAAGATCGGAATACCTTCGTGATCATGCCCACTGGTGCAGGAAAATCACTTTGTTACCAACTTCCCGCGGTGGTCAGCGAAGGCACGGCTATTGTAATTTCGCCATTGATCGCTCTAATGAAAAATCAAGTCGATCAACTCAATGCAATTGGAGTCAATGCGCATTTCCTGAACTCTACCCTAACCAAAAGCGAATCAAATCGGGTGAAATCCGAGGTTCTTTCGGGAAAAACCAAGTTGCTCTACGTAGCGCCGGAATCCTTGACCAAGGAAGACAATATCGAATTCCTCAAGTCAGCAAAAATAAGTTTTGTCGCTATCGATGAAGCGCACTGTATTTCCGAATGGGGGCATGATTTCCGTCCTGAATATCGAAAAATCAAATCAATAGTAGCACAAATTGCTCCTCAATTACCCATAATTGCCTTGACTGCCACCGCTACCCCAAAGGTGCAACAGGACATTCAACGCAATTTACAAATGGAAAGTGCGGATTTGTTCAAATCTTCCTTTAACCGAACCAACCTTTTCTATGAGGTTCGGGCAAAAGTGAAAAATGAGACCAAAAAACAGCTGATTAAATTCATCAAATCCCATAAAGGGAAATCAGGAATTATTTACTGCTTAAGTCGTAAAAAAGTAGAAGAAATCGCTGATTTACTTCGCGTCAACCAAATCAACGCTGCTCCTTACCATGCAGGTTTGGAAGCATCTGTGAGAATGAAGAATCAGGATGACTTCCTAAATGAAGAAGTGGATGTGATAGTGGCTACCATTGCCTTTGGGATGGGAATCGATAAGCCGGATGTACGATACGTCATTCACTATGATGTTCCGAAATCTTTGGAAGGATACTACCAAGAAACCGGTCGTGCGGGAAGAGATGGATTAGAAGGCCACTGCTTGATGTTTTATCGCTATGAAGACATTATCAAGCTGGATAAATTCAACAAAGACAAGGCGGTAACAGAACGGGAAAATGCAAAAATCCTTCTCCAAGAAATGGCTGCATATGCTGAGACTGGAGTATGCCGAAGGAAATTCATTCTGGACTATTTCGGGGAGACCATGGAAGAGGATTGCGGCTTTTGTGACAATTGTAAGCGGGAGCGGGAAACCTTTGAAGGCATGGAATTGCTGCAAACCGTCCTAGAAGCAGTTACTCAAACGCAAGAACGCTTTGGTTTGGATCATTTGGTAAATGTGATCCTAGGCGAATCCAATGACTATATTGAAAGCTATAAGCATAATAAGCTTCCTGTCTATGGAAAAGGCAAAGGGGAATCTCCTAAAATCTGGACTTCAGTCATAAGGCAGGCATTGGTCATGAATTTCCTTGAAAAGGATATCGAGAATTATGGAATCCTTAAAATCACACCAAAAGGCTTAGAGTTCTTAGACAGCCCTAATGAAGTGGATCTGTATAAGGATCATGATTATGAACACGAAATTCAAAATGCACAGCCGGAAATTGATGTTTCTGCAGGAGGAGTAGCTTATGATGAGAAGCTTTTTGAACTCCTCAAAGCGGAACGAAAAAAAGTTGCCCGTTCGAAAGGTTTACCCCCTTATGTGATTTTCCAAGACCCTTCATTGGAAGAAATGGCCACCCTCTATCCTACTACGCGTGAGGAACTGGCACAAATCAATGGAGTGGGAATGGGAAAAGTCGCTAAATTTGGAGCACCTTTTCTAAAACTCATTGCCAACTACGTGGAGGAAAATGAGATCGAAACGGCATCTGAGGTTGTTGTAAAAACAGCCGGAGCGAGGTCAAAAGTTAAAATTTCCATCATTCAACAAATCGATCGGAAAATTGACTTGGACGAAATCGCCGACAACCTGAATATTAGTATGGATGAATTGCTTCAGGAAATTGAACAAATCATTTACTCCGGCACCAAATTGAACATCGACTACTACATTCAGCACATCATGGATGAAGAACGAGAAGACATTCTCCATGATTACTTTATGAATGCAGAAAGCGACAACATTCAAGCTGCACTGGATGAGCTGGAAGAGGAAGACTTTGCAGAAGATGAACTGCGAGTCTACCGAATCAAGTTTATTTCAGAGCATGCAAATTAAATCGACGTAATTAAATGAATATACTACTCCTTGGAAGCGGAGGCCGTGAACATGCCTTTGCTTGGAAGATTGTACAAAGTCCAAAATGCAGTCAACTTTTTGTTGCCCCGGGAAATGCCGGAACTGCAGCTATCGCTACTAATTTGGCCATTGGCGTAACTGATTTTGAAAAAATCAAATCCGCAATTATCAACCATCAGATTGATTTATTGGTCGTTGGGCCGGAAGAACCCTTGGTAAAAGGGCTAGTCGATTATTTGGCCAGTCAAGAATCCACTAAATCCATTCCAGTTGTTGGCCCTTCCCAACTTGGGGCAACGCTCGAAGGAAGTAAAGATTTTTCGAAGAGGTTTATGCAGCGCCATCAAATTCCGACGGCCGCATATGAAACCTTTGATGCCAATCAACTGGAACAAGGATTAGCCTATCTGGAAAAACAAAATCTCCCGATTGTCCTTAAAGCCGATGGTTTAGCAGCTGGAAAGGGTGTCCTCATTTGCCAGACACTGGAAGAAGCCAAGGAATCTCTTCAAGAAATGCTTCTTGAACAAAAATTTGGAGAGGCCTCAGCAAAAGTTGTAATCGAAGAGTTTTTGACAGGAATTGAGCTTTCTGTATTTGTAGCAACAGATGGCAAGAACTACAAAATTCTCCCTGAAGCGAAAGATTATAAAAGAATCGGTGAAGGAGATACTGGTTTGAATACCGGCGGAATGGGTGCTGTAAGCCCTGTGATTTTTGCAGACGCCAGCTTCATGCAAAAAGTAGAAGAGCGGATCGTCCAACCGACAGTAGCTGGACTTGCTGCTGAAGACATTCCTTATAAAGGCTTTTTGTTTATAGGCCTGATGAATAAAAACGGTGACCCTTATGTCATTGAGTACAATGTAAGAATGGGAGACCCGGAAACTGAAGCCGTTTTACCGCGGATAGAAAGTGATTTTGTGGATTTATTATGGGGAATCGCCACAGAATCTCTAAAAGATTATGAATTGAAAATCTCTCCTGATTATGCAACTACAGTAGTCATGGTCAGTGGAGGTTATCCAGGAAGTTATCAAAAAGGGCATATTATCTCGCTTCCATCAGATACGGAAAATACAACCATTTTCCATGCTGGAACTGGAAGAAATGAAACTGGAGACTTGACCAATCAGGGTGGACGTGTACTAGCGATAACCGGTCGAGGAAAAGAGCTTCAAGAATCTTTAGAGCGGACCTTTTCTATCGTCGAAAAGATCAGCTGGAAAGACCATTATTACCGAAAGGATATCGGTCAGGATATTCTAAAATTGATTAACTAAACCCAAATCAAATCAGGACTTGTTCCTGTAGCAATATATGTCAGGATGTAGTAGCTGCTCTACCTCCACAGGAGGCACCGGAGGTTGTCAAAATAACGGTACCTGCGGCACGAGCGATTGTAATAAAATGAATTCCTTTGACTGGCTTGCCCACATGGGAATTCCCGAAGTGGACAATTTCGACATCGTCGAAGTTAAATTTAAGGGAGGCAGAAAGGAATATTTTCGAAATGTAGATTATTTGGACCTTCATACCGGAGATCCTGTGGTAGTAGATGTACCTAGCGGGCATCACATTGGATATGTATCCTTGCAGGGAGAGCTTGTTCGCTTGCAAATGCAAAAGCGAAAAATCCGGGATGATGACAATATTACCCGTATTTACCGCATCGCCACTGAAAAGGATCTCGAAAAATGGGAGGAAGCCAAAAATCGAGAAATACCTTCCCTTTATCGGTGCCGTCAAATCATCCAAGAATTAGGGCTCAAAATGAAGCTCTCAGACGTAGAGTACCAAGCGGATAATAGCAAGGCTACTTTTTATTATTCCGCAGATGAGCGAGTTGATTTTAGAGAATTGATCAAGCTCTTAGCTGGAGAATTCCGAATTCGGGTAGAAATGCGTCAAATCAGCCTTCGTCAAGAAGCTGGTAGATTGGGAGGTATTGGGGTTTGTGGACGGGAATTGTGCTGCTCTACCTGGTTGGTTGATTTCAAAAACGTCAGTACTTCGGCAGCCCGGTATCAAAATCTCAGCCTGAATCCATCCAAACTTAGCGGACAATGTGGTAGGTTAAAATGCTGTCTGAATTACGAATTGGACACCTACATGGAGGCTATCAAAAATATCCCTACAATAGAGAAGCCTCTACAAACAGAGCAAGGTCCAGCAAAACTTCAAAAGACGGATATTTTCAGACGTTTGATGTGGTTTAGCTATAACAATGACAATGACTGGCATACCATCAGTTGCGACCGGGTTATTGAGATTATGGAATTGAATTCAAAAGGCATCAAAGTATTCAATTTGCATGTCAATGAATCAACTGAACTAGAAGACATAGCCGCTCAATCTACTTTGGAACTTGAACTTTTGGACAAGAAATTCTCCAAAAAGAAAAAGAAGAAAAAGAAAAACCGAAACAGACCTCGGCCCCAAGAAGGAACGGCGCAAAACACGAAGCAAATACCTGCACCGCCGAAACAAGAGCTTTCAAATAATTCAAGGGAAGAGGGAAAACGAGTTGGTAATCAACCTCAAAAGCGAAGAAATCCGAAGCGAAAACCTCGTCAAAAACCAGAAATGGGATCGCAGGAGAATAAAAATTCAAATCAACCCACGGCTTCTGCTTCTGAAAACTCTAACAATCAGCGGCAAAAGCGAAAATTCCCTCCAAGGAGGAACCAAAAACCAAATAATGGAAAGAGTGATGAATAGGCTAGCATTCCCTTTTCTTGTTCTTTCTATCCTCTTGTTTTCCTGCACGGATAACAGGCTCTATGAATCTTATGAATCCATCTCTCCAGATGGGTGGGGAATGAGCGATAGTTTGGTATACGATATTTCATCTCTTACCGAAAAACCTGCTCATACTTTAATTGGAGTGCGGTATAAGGATGATTATCCCTATTCCAATTGCTATATCCGGCTTTTGAAGAGAGATTCTACCCACACCATTCTGGAAGATAAGTTAATTGATATTACCCTTTTTGACTCCAAAGGTGAACCATTGGGAGAAGGTTTTGGAAGCACTTATACGGTATATGACTCCATTACACTTGAAGTGGAGGATCAAGTCAATTCCCTTGTTCTCCTTCAATATATGCGAGAGGAACAACTGAAAGGAATTGAAGCTGTAGGAATCAAATTTCTTAAAAAGTAAAAAAGGTCCTAAGGACCTTTTTTTATTGATTTCTCATTTTCTTATAAGCATTGATCAACCCATTGGTAGAACTATCATGGGTTGTGATTTCCTCATCATTTTGAAGTTCGGGAAGAATGCTACTTGCCAATACTTTCCCAAGCTCCACACCCCATTGATCAAAGCTGAAAATATTCCAAATCACCCCTTGGACGAAAATCTTATGCTCATACATTGCGATCAGCATACCTAAACTATATGGTGTGATTTTTTTAACCAGAATTGAGTTGGTAGGACGATTTCCTTCAAAAACTCGATGAGGCGCTACCCTATTAATTTCTTCCAATGATTTTCCAGCTTGATTCATTTCCTTTCGGATTTGATCTAAGCTCTTTCCATTCATCAAAGCTTCTGTCTGAGCAAAGAAATTGGAAAGTAATTTTTGGTGATGATCTCCAATTGGATTGTGAGAAATTGCCGGTGCAATAAAATCACAAGGAATCAAGTGGGTCCCTTGATGGATTAATTGATAAAAAGCGTGCTGCCCATTCGTTCCAGGTTCACCCCAAATAATCGGCCCCGTGGTATAGGTGACCTTCTCCCCTGTTCTGGAAACATACTTACCGTTACTTTCCATATTTCCCTGTTGAAAGTAAGCGGCAAAGCGATGCATATACTGGTTATAGGGTAAAATCGCCTCCGAACAAGCTCCTAGAAAATTGGTATTCCAGATTCCTATCAAAGCTAAGATTACAGGGATATTTCGATCAAACATGGAATTTCTAAAATGTAAGTCCATGGCATGACCTCCAGCTAGCAACTGTTCAAAATTTTCAAATCCAATGGCACATGCGATGGGAAGACCAATCGCAGACCAAAGGGAGTAACGACCCCCAACCCAATCCCAAAACTCAAACATATTCTCGGGATCAATTCCAAATGCCTCTACGCCTTTTTGATTGGTAGAAAGGGCCACAAAATGCTTCGCAATTGCTTTTTCATCGTTTGCCTTCTCGAGAAACCAATTTCTTGCAGTATGTGCATTAGTCATGGTCTCTTGCGTCGTGAATGTTTTGGAGGCAATAAAAAAGAGCGTTGTCTCTGGATCGACTTTCTTCAGCGTTTCCGCAATATGGGTCCCGTCCACATTCGAAACAAAGTAGATTTCCAAGTCTTTAGATTGAAATGGCTTTAGGGCTTCGGTTACCATTACAGGTCCCAAATCCGAACCACCAATTCCAATATTAACCAAGCTTTTGATTGGCTTTCCTGTATATCCCAACCATTGTCCTTTTTGGACTTTGGTAGAAAAAACCTTCATTTTCTCCAACACCCGATTAACCTCAGGCATTACATCTTCCCCATCTACGTAAACAGGCGAATTTGTCCGGTTCCTTAATGCAGTATGCAGAACGGCTCTGCCTTCCGTTCCATTAATGTGCTCACCGGAAAACATCGCCTCTATCCCTTCATGCAATTTGGTTTCTCTGGCTAGGTCAAACAACGCATCAAAAATTTCATCATTAATGCGGTTTTTAGAAAAATCGACCAACATATCCTCAAGGGTCAAACTATAACGTTCAAACCTTTCGTATTCAGAGAAAAGACTAGCTATGGTAAGATCTTTATATTTCTCAGACAGGCTTTGCAATCTAGCCCAAGCCTCAGTTTTTACAGGATTTATATTCGATAACATAGGTTTCAATAGGATTGGGAACAAAAATAAGATTTATGCTTGAATTAAGAATCCAAGACTTAGGTATTAAAAAGTAAGCAACAGCTTATCGATTCGTGATCTAGCCAATATCTAAAAAATACCCATTGGAAAGATTCCAATGGGTACCGTTTTTAATTTTGATTCTGTGCTTTTTCTTCTGCTTTGGCTTTCCTCTTAAAGCCTTTTCGGAATGGCCAAGTATATTCTAAAGCTTCCATTCCACGATTGAGATTATAAGTAGCAGAGTCAGTATTTATCAAGGTGCTCTTCAGTGATTCGGCGAATTCCGGATCATTGAGCAACAAGCCCAAGGTATTATTAGGATCATCAAGCTTTTCAGAAATTTCCGTCAGCTTTTGGGTTAATTCCTCTGTATTTGAAGCAGCGGATTTGAAGCTTTCCATGGTGGCACGAATATCCTGAGCTATTTCTCTATCGCTCACCAAATCGTTGAATAGATTTCCTTCTTCGTTCAACTTTCCTGTAAATTCATTCAACTCAGCCAACATTCGATTACTGTTAATACTGGCTCGATTAAGATTATTCAGAATAGACTTGAAGTTTTCAGCCAATAATGAATCTGTCATCACCGCTCCCACAATCCCCTCTCCTTGAGCAAGCTTGCTTGTTAACAATTTGAGATCATTGGTGATTTCCACCAGGTTTTCATTATTAACCTGAAGAGTTTCCATCATTTGATCCGTATCCAAAGGCATTACCGCCTCCAATCGATCTCCATCTTGAACAGGTGGAGCCTGAGTTGACCCTCCATAGATCACAATAATTTTATTCCCAATAAGACCATCTGAGCTAATGGTGGCCTTAGAGTCTTTTCTGATAAATTCGGCGACGGACTCCTCCACATTCATTTCTACTTCAACCTGGGAATCTCCATAGAAATTGATTTTACGAACAGTTCCGATTTTAACACCTGAAAACCAAATATTATTTCCTGTTTGCAAACCGCCGATATCATCGAAAACGGCCTTAAGCGCAATAGATTTCACAAATTTTTTCTGCTGACCTCCCAAGGTCAATACGCCTGCTACGAGAATAGCAATTCCCAGAAAAACAAAGATTCCGACGATAACGGACCGTTTATTTTCGCCTCTCATGATTCAATAAAATTATAATCGTAGAATGATTTTATTCGCCTGTCTTCGGCATGAGGGAATACTTCCTCAAAAGTCCCCATTGCTCTAAATTGTCCATCTAAAAGAACCGCCATTCGATCTCCTGTCATTTTTGCACAGGCTAAATCGTGGGTAATCACGATGGAAGTGGTTTTGTACCGCTCTCGCACCTCATTGATCAAATTATTGATCTCCACGCAAGTAATTGGATCCAATCCTGCAGTAGGCTCATCATAAAGCATAATCTCAGGGTTAAGGATTAGCGTGCGGGCTACACCGATTCGCTTTTTTTGTCCGCCCGAAAGCTCGGAAGGCATTTGATTGATAGTTTGAGGAAGCCCAACTGCATCGAGCAACTCCTCTATTCGATAATTGATTTCTTTCTTTGTCAGATTCTTTATGTTTCTTACCAGAGGGAACTCCATATTTTCCCGAACAGTCATGGAATCATACAAAGCTGAATTTTGGAAAGAAAATCCAATTTTAAGCCGCAGGGCATTCAATTCTTTTTGAGTAAGGTTGGATACTTCCTGACCCAAAACCTCCATCTGACCTTTATCTTGTTTGAGAAGTCCAACCATGATTTTGATCAATACGGACTTTCCCGTTCCAGATCGTCCGAGAACCACCAAATTTTCTTCCCGATGGAGATCCAAATCAACACCTTTCAAGACATCTAGATCACCAAAACTCTTGTATAAACCCCTTACTTCAACAACTTTATTTGTCATGACTACATCCCCCGTATTGCGTTTACTACTTGAAGAACAAGCAATTCTTCAATAAAGATCAAGAACATAGAAATAACGACTGCTGAATTGGCAGCACGCCCTACTCCTTCGGTTCCCTTGGAAGAATGATAGCCTTTATAACAGCCCACAATTCCAATTGTGAAGCCAAAAAGAAGGGATTTTAAAACCGAAGACCAAATATCTAAGAACGAGATGGATTCAAACACTTGAACAAAAAAGGTTGAAAGACTGACCAATTCGTTTGCATTAACATTTAGAAAAGATCCGATAAGCGCCACGAAGTCGGTATACATTACCAAAACCGGAATCATAAAGGTGGTAGCCAAAACTCGAGTAACCACCAAAAATTTAAATGGACTTGTAGCTGACACTTCCATGGCATCAATCTGCTCGGTTACTTTCATAGAGCCGATTTCAGCACCAATGCTGGATCCTACCTTTCCAGCAGCAATCAAGGCTGTAACCAAAGGCCCCATGGCACGAACAACCGCAATTGATATCAAGGAAGGTAACCAGGAAGTCGCTCCAAATTCAGATAAGGATGGTCGCGATTGATTGGTAAATACAATCCCGACAATAAATCCTGTCAAAGAGATTAAAGGAAGGGACTCTACACCAATACGGTAACATTGATGCACCACCTCTTTAAACTCATATGGTGGAAGAAATACCTCCTGCCAAAATCGTCTCACAAAATTCCACGCGTCAGCGAGACCCGTGAAAAATTTGTCAATTTTTTTTGAAAGAAATGGTTTACGATCGTCTGCTTCTTCAGCCATAGGATGCTAAATCTAAAGAGTTTGGTCTAATTGCCCGTAGGAAGCTTTGCAAAGAAAATAAAATAAAAATCAACGAGTTCAATATCACCATTAAATTTAACGAAACTTTAGTGACCTGAAACAAAACTTTATTCTAAATCCAACTTCAACTTAAAATATGATTTCCAGCCTTCTCTTTACTTTAAAAGAAAGGGCTTCAGAAAACATCATCTTTAAAATTTTACATGTTTTCTCCTTTAATCTTTTTGAACCGAAAACTTTCCAAAGATTCAATTAAGAGGAAACAAAATTTTTGACAAATGAAAGAATTTTGAAGCCATTAAAAATGGAGAAAAAAAGAGCTATTTCTTTGACCAAAGCTAGAAGGTGATTCAAGAAAAATTCACCTGAATTTAATTTTAATAAACTCACAAAGGCCAAGCAAAAAAAAATGATTTTGACTTCTGGTCAAAAGATGAAATATTGATAAAATTCGTTCAATCTTTTAAGTGAAATCTTAGAGAATTCCTGAACTGGAAAAAGAGAATTATGGAAGGAAATAAAAGTCAATTTTTCTAATAATTTTTACTCAATAGAGACGTAAAAAATCATGCCTTCAAGACGTCCAAAATTTGGATAAATCCTGACTCTTCCAACGGCTTTTCGAGGATCAATTTCACCTGATCAACTTGCGCTTTTTTCTGTTGGTCTAGTGGCGAAATATTACCGGTTAAAAAGACAACAGGAGCCTGTGAAAACTTTTGGATTTCGGACACAAATTTCCAACCAATCTCACTGCCCAAATTCAAATCTGAGATTATCAAATCAACCTCATTTTGTGACAACCAACCCTTCGCATCTTGGGCATTTTCAAAAAATTCAGAGTCCCAATTCGGAAGGTGAATTTGAAATAACTTGCGCAACAATAGGTGCTGGATTCGATCATCATCTAAAAAAATCAATCGGGGCATAAGGTAAAGTAGGTTGATCTGATTAAACTTTTGGAAATCTAATTCTCCTGAAAATTTTGGATCTCCAAAAATATTCCGAATTGCTGAAAAGCTGAATTTTGAATGAAAGTTTTATTTTTTAGATAAATCTAATTTTTTTAGCTAACACTAATTTTGAGACTCCTAAACTAGGTATATACAATTTTAAATCAATTAGTTATGAACTTTTTACTAAACTTATTTATAAGCTAATTTTTAGCCATGTGTGAAATAAAAAAATAATTGTTCCAGCAATCCTACATCATCCTATTTCAAGATTCGGGCCAGAAAAAAGGAGTATCGATTACGATAGATTTTCCCTATATCTAAGTATTTTTCCGCTTCTAAGAACTAACCTATGCCGGAATCAACGACTCCAACAAAAAGACAACGAAACCAATTTATCCGATTCTTAATTTACCTCAGAGAACGTTTTGATCTTCATGATGGAAAGGAAGATGAGCTCGAAACTATCGAGTATATCCGAAAGAATGTAGAGTTTAGAGGAGCTAATCTTTGGATCCTGATCTTTGCGATTTTTGTAGCCTCCATCGGACTTAATGTCAACTCCACGGCAGTCATAATTGGTGCCATGTTGATCTCCCCATTAATGGGTCCAATTATGGGTATTGGGATGGCTGCCGGCATCAATGATTTTGAGTTGTTGAAACGCTCTTTGCGAAACTTGGGAGTGGCTGTATTTATTGCGATTTTAACCTCTTCTATTTACTTCCTTTTTACACCTCTCGATGATGCACAATCAGAGCTTTTGGCAAGGACCGAACCAACCATCTGGGATGTATTAATTGCCCTCTTCGGAGGCCTTGCCGGAATCGTGGCAGGCTCACGAAAAGAGAAGAGTAATGCAATCCCCGGAGTAGCCATTGCGACGGCTTTGATGCCCCCTCTTTGTACGGCTGGATACGGCCTAGCGACAATGAATCTTTACTTCTTTTTCGGAGCCTTTTATCTCTTCTTTATCAACTCAGTTTTTATCAGTCTTTCCACTTATTTGATTGTTCGATTCATGAAGTATCCGAAAAAGGAATTCATGGATGAGAAAAAAGAAAAGCGGGTCCAAACGTACATCACCCTGTTCACTTTATTGACCATCATCCCGAGTGTTTTTTTGGCATATGGAATTGTAATCCGGACTCTTTGGCAAGAACAAGCCCGAAAATTTATTCAGGTAGAAATGAAGTTTCCCCGAACTCAAGTTTTAAACTCTAATTTTGATTATTCAAATAACCCACCTCAAATCGAAGTGATGCTTATTGGGGAGGAATTGGATGAGGAAATCCTGGAAATTACCAAATCAAAGGCGGCAGACTATAATCTGGGGAATACTGAAATTATCATTCAACAAAGTGGCAACTCCCCTACCGACCTAAATGTGCTACGATCCGATATTTTGAAAGACTTGTATGAGCGAAATGAAGAGATCATTAGAAATAAAGATGAGCGCATTTCCTTATTGGAGGAAGAAGTAGCGAATTATGGACAGATCCGGGCTTTGGGGCCAGAAATTGCCCAAGAAGCAAAAATTAACCATCCAAATTTGCGTAAATTCACTTTAAATCGGACAGTCTTAAGCGATTTGGAAAAAGCTCAATCAGATACTTTATTGATGGCTTTTGCAGAATTTAGAAAAAAACCAACCCATTCTGAAACCAAGCGCTTTTTGGATTGGCTGAAAATTAGAACGAAATCCGATACTGTTGCCCTCATTCTAAAATAAATCCACGATGAAAATCCTTAGCCTTTCTTTTGCTCTCATATTTTCTTGCATGCTTAGTTCCTATGCCCAAAACTCTTCTTATGATGAGGAATTGGCAAAAAAACTTGGCGCCGATGATTATGGGATGAAGAAGTATGTCATTGCATTTTTATACCGAGGAGACAAGATCAGTGAGTACAGCGAAGAAGAGCGGGCCCAACTTCAGCGTGGTCATATGGATAACATTACCCGCCTGGCAGAAGAAGGGAAAATGGTATTGGCGGGTCCTTTTTTCGGAAATGAAGACCTTAGAGGACTATTTTTCTTTAATGTTGAATCCATCGAAGAGGCAAAAGCATTAACAGAATCAGATCCCTCCATCAAAGCGGGAGTACTTAAAATGGAATTGAAAGAATGGTATGGTTCGGCAGCTCTACCACTTTTACTTGAACTTCATTCAAAAATTTCAAAAGAGGATATATAATGGGCTTTTGGATATTTTTCTGATGCTTTTTAAGGTTTTCTTATCGATTGCTTAGATATTTTAAAATCAAGTCTTTCAATTCACAATCCCTTAACCTTCTTCCCATTTATTTTCCGTACCTTTGCGGCTTGAAAAACGCAGCGCATGCAGAATATTAGAAATATCGCGATTATCGCACACGTTGACCACGGTAAAACGACTCTGGTGGACGAACTTCTCAAACAAAGCGGCCAGTTCCGTGAAAACCAGCGTGTTG
>NZ_JABXIN010000019.1 GCF_013373065.1 Algoriphagus sp. | reverse complement strand
CCGAATAAAAATTGAACGTGAAACAATTTAGGGAATTATTCATAATCAGGCACTTAAAAAATTTTTTTTATAAACAGGTTCAAACAAAAAAGCTCCAAGGTTACCCCCTGCCTGATATCACTTTGAGATTTCTCATCTTCAATTAAAGACTCTGTTGCCCAAGAAAGCATATTAATAAACCCAAGCGCAACCACTAATCCAGAGGCATCAATTTCTAATTTATACGTTGCGTTTTCAAGAGAACCTATTGCCGCAATAGTATCCGCATTGATTCCTACATCGCCTACAAAGGAGGGATTTCCTGAACCGTCTATAATCTGCCCATTTCGGATTAGCACATCATAGGACTCCGGTGCGCTACAGCTGCTTATGATGGCAGCTAGCTAGTAGAATTACTTTTATTGTAAGTTTCATTTTCGGGTTTTTTAATGTCCACTTCGGCTAATCACCTGCTTTAATCAGCATGGAGCATCCGCTGCAAATTAGTTATATCGAGGATTGTATTTCCCAATGTAGGTAGTTATTCCACCTAATGCCGGAAAAGTACTGCTATTATAAAGTCTCCCGATGCTTTTTTTGGAACTTGCTCATCCATCAGGCAGTCTTTTTCGAAGAAGACCTCTTCCTAATATAGGTCAAAAAGTATCAACTAGTTGTCGATTACCTTTAATCAGTATTTAAATCGTTTTATTCAATAGGGATATAGAAATCAACAATTGCTTTCCTTTCAGGATGTTCATTATAGTTATTGTGATACATCTCAAAAGGTTCTCGGTCCGCTTTCTTATATCCATTTTCGTTCATCCAAAGAAATAGGCCAGTCCAGGATTTCTCAAATTCGTTTAACCCGATCACAAAACTGCCAACAATATATTTCCCCGCTTCGATCGTTGTAAGGCCGATTTCGCCTTCTGTTTCTACTGGTTTATTCAATAAAAGACAGGCACTCATTCTTACTTTATTGGGTTGAGTGATTTTAAAGCTGTCGTGATAAATTGTTACAGGTTTTGTTTGTTCGTTCATTAATCCTAGCGGTGTTGCCCACTGAATTAATTTACTGTAAGCATTTTCAAGATTTTGAGGTCCGATGCTTGAAACATAAGCCAAGTTCATTTTTGGTATTTCTTTTATATCAATTTTTGCATTCATTTTTGTCCAATGTTTTAGATCAGTATTGATAAAAATGTATTTTTCATAGTCAGGATACTCTTGTCCGTTCTTGTTATCAAGTTGACGAATCTTGCTAAACTTATTGGGGTTTTGCTT
The DNA here is from genome assembly GCF_013373065.1 of Algoriphagus sp. Classification (GTDB taxonomy): domain Bacteria; phylum Bacteroidota; class Bacteroidia; order Cytophagales; family Cyclobacteriaceae; genus Algoriphagus. The sequence continues at coordinate 8,732 of NZ_JABXIN010000019.1, read as the reverse complement.
TTTTAAATTTAGTCGGACTTACTCCAATCAAGAATTTGAATATTCGATGGGAATAAAGGGTGAGAAAAAAGTAATTTCCGAGAGGGGTTTATCTAATTTCTCAATCCTTCTCCTCATGGTAACGATTTAATGAACTTTCCAACCAAATTGATTATTGACTGTTCATGTTTCCATGCATTAAAATGTGCTTCTTTTCCATAAAAGGGATCAGCAGTTGTAACAATGACGATATCTAAATCTCTTAAAATAACGATTAACTGCCCACCATGGCCCCAGGCATAATTGAATTGATGTTCGCCGACACTTGCGGACCACCATTGATAGCCATATCCAACATCCTTGAAATAGCGGCCTAATCTACCAGATTTAACGCCGGTTGAATTGATGTCCGTTGAATACTTTTGGGTCGACTCCTTTACCCATTCAGCTGGAATGATCTGACGACCATCAATCTGTCCTTCATTCAAATACAACATCCCAAACTTTGCCATATCACGGGCAGTGAATTGAATATCACCGGAACCAATACGATAACCGTCCAAGTCTTTAGGCCAATCGCCTATTTTTACTCTAAGGGGTGAAAACAGGTATTTTTCACCAAACGATTTTAAGTCCGTTTTGCAAGCACGGGAAATAATAATGGCAAGCCAATTGGAGGTTAGATTACTATACTGAAAAGTGCTTCCTGGATCATGTGTCAATGGAATGTCCTCTACGGCATCAATATACTTTCCAGACCAAATGGTATTCCAGTACTCATCTTCCGTTTCTTCCCATGGATACCCTGCTCGCATTTGCAACATCTGTTTGATCGTGATCGTTTTTTTTCTTGGATCCGCTATTTTGCTTTCTATTTCTGTGAAAAATTCGACCATTTTCTGATCTACCCCAGAAAGGCATCCTTTTTCAATGGCTATGCCGAGCAAGGCTGACACATAACTTTTGGTTACCGATGCGCGCTGTGATAGTTGATCTACTGAACCCTTATTGAAATAGCCCTCCGCGATTAAAGAGCCATTTTTAACAATGAGTAAACCATACAAAGTTTTTAAATGAGAAGCCTCATAGAAAAATTCGTCAACAAGATTATTATTCAATCCTTGTTCTGAGGGATTTGAAACATTCCAATCTTCCCGGTTTAAGGGTTTATAATTAACCAATTTGTAGTCGGAAGCTTTTCCCATCAGCAACTCTGCAATTCTTGGCCTGGTCGTCTTAATATAGTTCGAATCAACTTTTAGTCCCATTGGCCCTAATGCGCTTTCTAATTGATTATATGTTTCTTGGTCCATTTCATATGGCGCTGTAACAATATCATAGGCTGTGACCCCATCATTGTTTCTAGTATATTTATCGGCCCCGTTGAGAAGTAGCATCCTTACTATGTCTTCATGACAAAAAAAGGCCGCAATATGCAGTGGTGTAGAACCTTGATTATTTGCTAAACTTAAATCGGCTCCTTTTTCAATCAATATCTTTGCAATTTCACTCTTACCAAATGTTGTTGCTATTATAAGAGGGGTAGATCCATACTGATCCTTCTCATTTATGTTTGATCCGGATTTCAAGATTTCACTTACCTGTTCAAGGTTTCCTTGTAGGACTGCCAAATGTAAATTGGTATTCGAGTTTTGAACTTGTGATTGAACATGTGAAGTCCAAAAAAACAAAATAGCAAATGTTGTTTTAATGAATATTTTCATAAGTCTTCATGTTTCAGGGTCAACATTGTAGGTAACGGTTAGTATATGAAAAGTAGATGCTTTCGAAGCATTAAACTTTCGGTTAAGCAAGAGGTTCGATACGAGCTAAAAACTTAGGTTTTACTATTATTTCGCCCATTTTTCATATACATTGTTACCTTCAGTTTATTCTAGGTTCTTGCTGTGTTCTACAGTGAATTCCACCGCCTCCCCAATTAATGGCAAGTGCATCCATTGTTATGATTTCTCTATTAGGGAAGTATTTACTTAAGATGTTTTTTAGCTTTTCATCCTTCCTTTTCTCTGACTCTGGCATACCCTCTTTCCAATATTCAGAAGCAATTACTACTCCATTGGTTATGGTGAAATTAGCATATTCAAGCGCGGGCATGAATACAATCGAGTCACCAATTGCCATTTTCTCTCTTGATTCTTCATTAAACATACCATAGTAAACAGATTCTGTCATAACCCAAGGATACCCGTATAATGTGTAATCAGGTGCTTCAACAGTTTCAATGTGATATGGCTTTCCATTTGGCTGTCTTGCTGCTTTTAGTTGATCCAGGTTTCCTTGTAGAACCCTATAATCATATTCCAACATGGTGTTCTTGTTGCGGTCTTCCTCTGCTATTATCGTAGCTAAAATCGTTGTATCATTCAGAAAGCGTGTGGTAACGTCAATATGGCCGTTAGCTCCTTGACCTATGAATTGGTCAATTTTTATAAGTGGTTTATCGATAAGAGGAAATTCATCAAGCCATATTATTTGCTCTTTGCCCAGTTTATCAAGTAGAATTTTTTCTACTTCTTCAATTGTTCTGTCAGGATTTCTTTGAGTCGCCAATGCTTTATATGCAATTATGGTATTACTATTGACCTCAATTGCACCACCCTCGAAATACAATCCAGTAGAATCCTTTTTATATCCTTTTAATTCTTGCAGTGTATTTGAAAGCTGTCCTCTCAGATCACCCTCACAATTATAAATCCCATAGCAGTTCCACTCGAAATCAAGAATTTTATTATTCTGACCATTGGTGATGAACATCAGCGGATCACGCATCCAGGATGATTGGTAAGGAAGTTTGATAAATTCAAGACTGTCCATGTTAGCAGCTAATTCTTTGAGCCTCAATTTCCCGACCTCCATTAGAGAATCATTATCATAGACCACTCTAGTTTTTACCTTATTTGAAAGTATTGAGATAAGCTTTAGTCGTGCCTGTTCATTGGGTACAGCGTTATATGGCTCGTAATTGAAATCAGCCCAGATCGCTTCATGCGGTTCCCATTCTGGTGGGTAAGAGTATCGATTTTCTAATGATTCAGGTGAGGAACATCCGAGGATCACTATCGCTAGTTGGAATAATATGAGTATTCTTTTCATTTCTAGTAATTGAAGGGAACTTATTTATTTGTGCGGGTTTTCCGTTCTTATTTTCCTGATTTGGATCGCTAAGCAGGGGTTTGTTAGTTTTTATTTTATAAATCATCAAAAGGACTTCTTACGTTTTGAAGACTTACTTGAGTTTAGGTTTCTGACGCTTTACTTTAATTGTGACCCAGAATTTCTGAACTAAGCGGTATCCACTGCACATTTAACAAAAAATCAATTCACTGAATAAGAATTGATCTATATTAATTTAGGAAATTATTCAAAATCAAGCACTTAAAAACCAGTTTTATTATTATGCTGCTCCAACAAAAAAGCTCCAAGGTTTCCCTTGAAGCTTTTATGATTTCTTGCTTTTTCAATTTACAATTAAGTATGAAATATTCCTTTCCGGAGGGGAATTCAGCAAAAACTCAGTCAATTCGGAATATGGTTCTCAGAATAAGTTTTCTGTCTGAAAATAGCTGTCATTGGCTACTGCCATCTTCGTTTTTAGGCGATAGGGATAACGGTTGGTGTATGGTATCGTAGCATCCCGCAGGGTGCTATGCACTATACACTTTGTTGTGTGTAGTTTTTATTTTTGTTCAAGAGCTCTTAAATCATCCATTGAGAACAACCTATTTTTTTTAAAGTGTATCTTGCAATACTCTAGTGCATCCCTTCCTTTTTGTGTATCCACACCATTGGTTAAAGAAAAATTTGCAATACGATAGCTCATGTTTAGGTAGTATCGTTCAGGTAATACAGCTCTGCTTCTCTCTAAAAATGTAACTGCTTCCGAAGTTCGATTTTCATTGATATAGGCTTCTGAGGATGCTCTTGCTAAAAGGTTATAGAATGCAATCGGATTTATCGCGTCAAACTCTTCTATAGCCTTGTTCATAAACTCTATTGTCTTGCCATACAACTCCATATCGAAATAATTCCATGCCATACTAACATAATCCATTTTCCCACCATATACCAAGTTGTTTTCGTTAACAAACTCAACCCAATAATGGTACTCATCGACATCTTTTCTGGCAATAATATCGATCAAAAATTGGTCAAGATCAGCGAAATTATACTCCAGGTCAATACCATAATTGTCATTAATGGTATTCATATAATTCTCACGAAAGTCAATTATTGAAGTGTAGTTTTCCAAATTTCTGTAATCCTGAAAAATGAATTGCAACCCAACCAAAAGAGAAACTGAAGTTAAAGATTGATGATCAGCCTTAAAGGTTTGCTTTTTAAAGCTAATATTTTTGTTTGAAGTTAATTGATACAAACTGTCAATGCTATTTCCCGCTGCTTTTCTTGGCGCTATATCTCGGGTACCATTTGCGATAAAGTGGTAAATATGATCACCAGCGTAATTAGCATAAAACTGAGCGATTGCAGGTTTCATGTCTTCGTTGAATGCAGTAGACATGGATACGAAGCCTCTAAAAGAGTTATTTTTTGAAGTCATCAAGTAATGATTGAATTCGGCTCCATCTGAGTGTCCAATCATCGTGTTGAAACCTGAAGTACTATATGTTGAGTCAATAAATGGTACAAGTTCTTGCTCAATATGTTGTATGAATTGTCTCCCTTTATAGGAACCAAACGCTCGCAATTCGTTGCTTCGATCATTATGAATTATACCAACTAAAATTGATGGAGGTAAAACATCCGCAGAAGGAATAGATAGAATGTCAATATATCCCTGAGCAATTTCATAGTTGTCGAAACCACCATCAGTTGTATAGATTACTGGATACGATTTTTCTTCAGAATAATTTTTGGGAAGGTGAATCTTCAGTTTTCGTTCATCGCCTAATATTTTAGATGAAATTGTCAGTTCGGTGGTTCTAGAACTTAATTGAGCGCTGGCAGAATCTAGTGTCAGACAAGTGATTAAGACTAAAAGTATCGTTTTATACATTCTATATTTTAGTTGATTTTATTGAATTACACACAACGGTTTGGCTATGCGCAGTGACACGAAGGGCGTTGCGTATAGGTTTTGTTGGCAATAGTTTTTATTCATAAAATTCGATCAACTTAATGTGAGGCGCTTTTCTTTCTAATGCCTCTTTAATGTAATAACGGTGATGATATCCAACAATCAGCATAATCCGTTTATTTGGTAAATGCTCAATAGTTCTTATAATATTTGATACCATCGCATCATTGCGGTCATAATGTTCAAACTGTTCCCATTTATTGAAATAGTCTACTAGGGAAATAGAGTCTCCTTTTGAGTCAAGTATCTGTTCATTGAATTCTTCTCGATCATTAACTATGTTCTTCATTTTCGTATACTGATAATACTTGGCGCTGTCCATAATTACATCAGTTTTATCATTATTCAACGCTTTTAGGTTAGTGGATGAAAGACTATCTAATTGAACCCAATAATTTGCAAACTTGCTCCATATTAGACTTTCTTCAGGGGTGAACTTACTAGACCTGCTCAGTTCATTAAGTTTCTGATATACGTCATTTGCTTGAGGATATAGGCCCGCCTTGGTTCGATATGAGTTTCTGCCTTCAAACTCAATAGGTCTTAGGATCGTGTTGGGATTATCTTCTAAAAATCTGGTTACAGCCTGATCTTCATTTTCTTCGTACTCAACCTTTCTGTTAAATGCAGAGTCAAAGCTAACCGAGTCCCTTTCCATCAAGATGACCTCTGGCTTTACTTTCTTTATCGCGAAGTAAATCGAGTCAGAATTTATACCACTTGTAGGGAAATGTACCGAACCTAAAATTATCAGTTCTTTGGTTTTATTTTCTTCTTTATCAGCGCAACCAGATAAAAAGAATAATGAGATTATTACAAATATAATTTTCAACATGATTTAATTATTGCCAACTTGTTTATTTCCGCCATAAAATGGCGTTTATCATTCTATTTTGGATGGATAAACGCCATAATTTAGATTTTTTTGTGGCGTTTATTTTTTTTACAAATCATCAAATGGAGACTTAATATTTTGAATAGACTTGGTTGAAACATGCGTGTAGATTTCGGTAGTTTTACTACTGCGATGACCTAATAGCTCCTGAATAAACGGTTGATCCTTGCTGCTTTTAACAAAAATCCTCTTCAACCGAATAAAAATTGAACGTGAAACAATTTAGGGAATTATTCATAATCAGGCACTTAAAAACTTTTTTTATAAACCCGTCTAAACAAAAAAGCTCCAAGGTTTCCCTTGAAGCTTTCCTGATTTCTTACTTTTTCGACTTACCACTCGGTATGAAATATTCCTTCCCAGAGGGGAATTCAGCAAAAACTCAATCAATTCGGAATATAATTCTCAGAATAAGTTTTCTGTCTGAAAATAGCTGTCATTGGCTACTGCCATCTTCGTTTGTAGGCGATAGGGATAACGGTCTCGGCTATGAGTATTTGCGTAGTTTAACACGAAACTTTGTAAGAACGCTCCAAACTGAAAATCTGTGAGGATTTTAAGAGGTAGGCGAGAACAAGCAATTACTTATAGCCATTGTTGTGTGCGGTTTTTAATTTTGATGAACAGCTTCAAAAACTATTTTCCAGGAATCATCCGACTGTCTTTTCCAATTGACTAAATAGATGCCTGAATTTTTAATGGTATCCAAGGTTTCTTTATTAATAAATATTTCATTAAAACTGTTATAGGATATTGCCATATCTGCAGATGGTATTATAGTTGGTTGTCCTCGGCTTAAAAGTTTTACATTATATTGAGCATAAATTCGTTTCCATTGTTCTAATAAGGAATCTTTGGTCATAAGTTGTATTGGAGAATCGGGATACATTGCGGTATAGGTGTCATCATAAAATTCAATCCAATCATAATCAAATTTTTTATATACCGAATAAAGGCTATCAACCTGTTTTGTTATTAAGTCTGTCAGTTCAGAATCAGATGTTTTAGTTAGAGATTCAATTTTAGTTTCATTTCTGCATCCAAAAAGTACTTGAAATGTTAAAACAATCAGTAACATGTGTAATGTAGAATTTTTCATTTTTGTTAGTTTTAATTGCACACAACGGTCGGTATATGAAGCGTAGCCTGCCGTTAGGCGGCTATGATTTTATATGCATTGTTAGGCTCAGTTTTGAATTCTCCTTATTTCGTGAAATGGTCAAGTAATGCCAGACTACGGACCAAGTATCTCATATTGTTGTTGTTAGAAGTGTCATCCTTGTTTGCACTAAAACAGGCAATTACTAATCTTTTATCCGGAGATATATAAAGACATTGGCCTCCAAGTCCAAATTTGGTGAAGTCGCCATCTTCAAAAACAACATCCCAATGATAACTTTGAAACTGCGGCCCCTGTCCTTCAAAAAATTTCCCCCAATACTTCTGACCGGTTCCTCCTTCAGACCAAAATAATTCTGTGTCTCCGGTATGAATTTGACTCAGGTATCTGTCAGAAGCAATCTTGGTGGTTGCATCATCAGTAAAGGCTAATCCATATCTGGCAAGATCTCTCAAACGCATGAGCATGGTTCCATAACTTCCAGCAACTCCTGTACTGGATAGCGTAACTCGTGCATCATCTTCAGCTCCAATTCTTGACCATATATATTCCTGAACCAACTGATGAAAAGGTTTAGAGGCAACTCTCTCGGCAATGGCAGTCAAAATAGCAGAATTAGCAGAGGTATAATCATACGTTTGTCCCGCTGGTTCATATTCGCCAGAATTAGCCAATAGCTCCATGAAGCTTTCATCGAAACCTGAATCTGGTGCAGGGAAATATGCAGAATGCTGAAGCAATTGGTAAAAACAATGATTGGGGTCAGTAAAGGAAACTCTGTCTTTTACGTGCTCTCTACAGTTTATACCAGAAGACATCCGCAATAAATTTTCAATTGTGACATTTTCCAATGGCTTACCCTCAAACTCAGAAAGATATTTCCCGATCGGGTCCTGTTCGTTTATTTTTCCCTCATCAGCCAAATGTGCGATTACTGTTCCAATAAAGGTTTTACTCACCGAGCCCAGAAAGTGTCTGTCTGTGGGTTCCATTTCAGGGTATCGTTCATAAACGACTTCCCCTTTATGTAAGACGATCACCCCATTAATTTCTTTTGCTTCACAAATTTGGTCGAGTGAAGTTTCTTTTTCGAAGAAGGTGCTGGTCAAAATTTGTTCGCCCAAAGTAGGGCTGGTGTTTTCCCCTAGCTCTTGTATGTCTGTTTCTCCTTTTTCGATTAGAACGGTTGGAATGTAGTTTTCCAGATGGCGAAATATCTCAGTACTATGAGGCCCTCTTCCTTCTATCCATTCAGGGGCCGTAAAACTTACTTTTTGCTCATCTTGTACAGGAATTTTTCTTGATTCTACTGCTAATGTAATTTTGTCTTCTAATGAAAGCTCTTTTACTTCCTTTACTTGTTGTTTACACCCTGTAGCTAGAAACAAACTGAAAAAGACAATTGCAATTAATGTTATTCTATTGCTGTTTGACATATTCTATTTTTTACTTATTGAGCCTAACTTGTTTATTTCCGCCATAAAATGGCGTTTATCATTCTATTTCGGATGGATAAACGCCATAATTTAGATTTTTTTGTGGCGTTTATTTTTTTACAAATCATCAAATGGAGACTTAATATTTTGAAGAGATTTGGTTGAAACATGCGTGTAGATTTCGGT
>NZ_JABXIN010000003.1 GCF_013373065.1 Algoriphagus sp. | reverse complement strand
TTCCAGCCGTATATCCTTTATGAGGACGGTTGTGCTTAGCCAATCTATCCTCTGGATCGCTGGAAACACCCACATAAAAGGAGCCGTCAAGCTCGGATTGAAGAATATAAACGTAAAAATCCATAACTAAAGGCCTAAAAATAAAAAAGCCCCAGAATTTCTGAGGCTTTGCGGAACGGACGGGACTCGAACCCGCGACCTCCTGCGTGACAGGCAGGCATTCTAACCAGCTGAACTACCGCTCCTTTTTGTTTTACTTAATTAAGACCCGTACAGCCTTGTTTTTAAAGTGATGCAAAGGTATTGTTTTGCTTTCTTTTTGCAAAAAGTGAAGTGAAAATTTCTTCATGAAATTTCTATTTCATTCTTTCTCAGGAAAATAATTTTCAACTTTTCCCTCCCCAAGTGATTTAGAAATTAAAATTTCCTTTCAATTATTCCATATTTCCACTTAACAAAGACCCTTTGGAATGCTCTTTTCCAATCCCTAAACTCAAATCAAAATTGATATCCGATGAAAAATTTAACCTTATTCGTCCTTAGCTTACTCATTGTCTATTCCATACAAGCGCAAGACCGGTTGACTGGTAAAAATTTTGCCACTCGCTCGGAAATCCTAGCACAAAACGGGATGGCAGCTACTAGCCAACCCCTCGCTACACAAGCAGCCTTGGATATTTTGAAAAAAGGCGGAAGCGCTGTAGATGCCGCCATTGCTGCTAACGCCATGCTTGGATTGGTTGAACCACATGCCTGTGGAATCGGCGGAGATGTTTTTGCAATTGTTTGGGATGCAAAAGAGAAGAAACTCTATGGTTTGAACGGAAGTGGAAGAGCCCCCGCAAACCTGACTATCGAGGTTTTTAAAGAAAAGGGACTTCAATATGTACCCTTCCTTGGCCCTCTTCCAGTTTCCGTACCTGGAGCAGTTGATGGTTGGTTTGAGTTACATGAGAAATTCGGAAAATTATCAATGCAAGAAATCCTTCAGCCGGCAATCGATTATGGAAAAAATGGTTTTCCAGTCTCGGAGGTCATTGCTTGGCAGATGAATGACGACTGGCCAAGAATGCAGGATATCCCCGGTTTCAAGAGAACCTACATGCCGAATGGGAAAACTACGCCTCAAAAAGGAGATGTATTTAAAAATCCTGACTTAGCTAAAACCTATGAATTAATCGCCCAAGGTGGCAGAAAAGCTTTCTATGAAGGAGAAATTGCCCAAACCATCGACCGCTTCATGAAAGAACATGGTGGCTATTTAAGTTTGGAAGACTTGAAAAACCACACTTCGGAATGGGTTGAGCCTGTCAGCACCAATTATCGGGGGTATGATGTCTGGGAACTTCCACCTAATGGACAGGGAATTGCAGCCCTTCAGATGCTAAATATTTTAGAAGGCTTTGATCTAAAATCCATGGGTTTCGGAAGTGCTGAATACCTTCATGTCTTAACCGAAGCTAAAAAACTCGCATACGAAGATCGAGCGAAATACTATGCTGATCCAGCTTTCAATAAAATCCCTGTTGAATATTTGATATCAAAAGAATACGCAGCTGAAAGGCGAAAACTCATTGATATGAACCAAGCAGCCAGAGAATATCCGGCAGGAGAAATAGAAAAAGGGAACACTACCTATTTGACTGTAGCAGATTCTGAAGGAAACATGGTTTCTTTTATCCAAAGCATTTATGATGAATTTGGATCGGGAATGGTTCCTGATGGTCTTGGATTTGTGCTTCAAAATCGAGGGCAAATGTTTAACGTCCAAGATGCAAATCATTGGAACTCTCTAGCTAGAGGTAAACGACCTTTCCATACCATCATCCCAGCCTTTGTTACGAAAGACGGAGAGCCCTTTATGAGTTTTGGTTTGATGGGAGGTGCAGTTCAACCCCAGGGTCACACCCAGATTTTAGTAAATATTATTGATTTCGGAATGAATATTCAGGAAGCAGGCGATGCTCCTCGGATGAGACACACTGGTTCCTCCCAACCTACCGGTTCAAAAATGACTTCTGGAGGTTCGTTGAATCTTGAAAGTGGGTTCTCTTATGAAGTCATCCGAAAATTGGAAGAACTTGGACATCGTGTCGAATTTAGCGTAGGACCCTATGGAGGCTATCAAGCCATAAAATACGACCCTGTTAGGAAGGTTTATTACGGGGCATCGGAATCCCGTAAGGATGGACAAGCAGCAGGATACTAATCAAAAAAGAGGCTGTCCCTACTATGAGACAGCCTCCTTTTATTAGTTTTTCAGGTTTTTCTCCCAATTCCAACTATCCCTTAATGAATCTGCCAAAGAATACTGAGGGTACCAACCTAAAACTTTATTGATTTTCGATGTATCTGCCCAAATTTTGACCACGTCACCTGGTCTTCTTGACCCAATTTCATAATTTAATTTAAGACCATTTACTTCTTCAAAAGTTTGGATAACCTCCAATACAGTATTCCCATTTCCTGTCCCCACATTGAAAACCTCATAAAAACTAGTAGGCTTATTTTCTAAAAACTCCAAGGCTTTGACATGAGCATCAGCTAAATCAACTACATGGATAAAATCACGAACACAAGATCCATCTGGTGTATCATAATCATCTCCAAAAACCGTCAACTTTTCACGAATGCCAGCAGCTGTTTGAGTGACAAAGGGAACCAAGTTATTTGGCACACCACTTGGTAACTCACCGATTTTTCCGCTCAGATGAGCCCCAATTGGATTAAAATACCGAAGTGAAATAATTCTCAAACCGGATTTACTTTTTATCAAATCAACCAAAATATCTTCGCATACTTTTTTGGTATTCCCATAAGGACTTTCTGCCTCTTTTCGAGGAGTATCTTCGGTGACAGGTAGAGTGTCAGGCTGACCATATACCGTACAGGAAGAGGAAAAAACCAAATCAGGAATTCCTAGATCTTCCATAAACTCCAAAAGCACCAAAAGGGAACCTACATTATTTTTATAATATTTTAAGGGTTCCTGGGTACTCTCTCCCACTGCTTTAAAGGCAGCAAAATGAATCACTCCCGATAATTCAAAATCCTCAGAAATCTTATTCAACAGCGATCGATCTCCACAATCCCCAAAATAGAATGGAATTTCTTTTCCAGTTATTTCCCTAAGCCTCTCTAAGACAGTTTGCTGAGAATTAGAAAGGTCATCAATAATGATTGGATTGAAACCAGCTTTGATTAATTCAACCGCAGTATGGGAACCGATATAACCAGCTCCACCTGTAATCAAAATATTCTTCATGAATCACAAAAATTTTACACAAAACTATTAAAGAATTTTTGAGAACCTCGAAAAACCACACTTAATCAATCAGTGTAAATGCTCCGGTAATTTGATCATTTTCTATACCCGTGTCCAATGAATATTGGTAGCGTAGCAAATAGGTATAAACACCAGTAGGCATAGATTCGCCTTTGAACAATCCGTTCCAGCCCTCTGCCCCAGAAAAAATCACTTGCCCCCAACGGTCAAATACAAACAACTCATATGAAATACTACAATTTGAAATTGGCTGATAAGGCCCTTCGGAAGGAAGAAAGCCACTTGGCATTCTTACTGATGGCCTCGCTTCTGACACCCGACCTGTTCCTGAAACCACACAGCCATTAGCATCTGTAATTTCTACCTCATATTCTCCAGAAGATAAATTGCTTAGCAATTCCCCGGAAAATCCATTTTCCCATTGAATTTGATATGGTGGCGTACCTCCTTCAATTAATACTCGGATAGACCCATCAATACCTCCCGGACATCCTGGGGTCAATTCTTCAAATTCAATTTCCAAAGGAGCCGGCGCATCCATCTGTCCGGAGAACACAAGTGCACAACCGTTTTGGTCTGTAATGTCAAACGCCACTTCCCCTAATCCGATGCCAAAAACTGTCAGAATTCCTCCATCCCATTCTGTGTCAAAACCCGAAACCTGAAACGGCGGAGTTCCACCGCTTAGCTCAAAAGAAAATTCCCCATCTTTATTTTGGTTACAGGTAGGTTGGATTTTCGACTCAGAAATAATTGAAATAGGTTCTGGATCTTCTAGGACAAAATTCAATACTTCCTGACCACAGCCCAATAAATCTGTCACAATGACTTCATAAGTTCCTGGAACGAGGCCTATCGCTCGCGGTTCGTCTAAATTAGAATCATGACTCCAGGAATAAGTAAACTCTCCAGAACCACCTTGAACCTCCAAGCTTATTTCACCATCAGCATTTCCGGGGCAGGTCGGGCTATTTAATTCACCTTCTTCTACTTCAAGAATTGGAAAGAAACCCAATTCCAACACTTCTGAGGTCCCAAAACAAGTACCTCCACCAGGAATTCTTTCCTCATAAAAAAGACTTCGAATTGGTGCATTTAAATCCCAAATTACCTCCACAGACTCTCCTTCATCGGAACCAACAAAGCTACCGCCTGTTAAATACCATAGGTATTCTTTTCCGGTTTGGGGAAAAGGAATTGAATAGGTAAATGGCCCAGTATCAGTTCCACAAATTCCTGGCTGACCTTCCGGTTTTTCTGGTGAAATATCATCTTCAAGAACAACAGGGACTTCCATTAGAGGTCCTAAACAACCATTTTCAGCAACAGGGATTGCACGAACAAATGCATCCGGATTCGCATCAGCCCAATCAACCTGAATCTCAAAATCATTGATTACTGTATAGCTTCCCCCTACTACTTCCCAAATTACCTCAGAAACCCCTTCCATATTCTCGAGGCGATAGGAAATTCCTGCACTGTTAGGACAAAGCGAGTTTGGACCCTCCAATTCTGCAGTAACAACAGTAACCTCGATTTCGAAAATAAACTTGGTTTCACTATCACAACTCCCTTCTCCGGTCGAGGCAAATACAATGACCTCATAGGACCCTTCACCCGAATAGGTGTGGTTAATCGACTTCCCATCCTTCAACTCAGATCCATCACCAAAATCCCAAGCAAATTCTTTAAACCGCGAATCATCCGGAAAAATCTCCCAAGTTCCTTCCTGATTTAAACATGCTACCCGTTCCCCCTCAACCTCAAAATCATAGGTAGTCTCTGTTTCATATTGAACATTTTCCAAACTAGCTCCCACAGCAAACCCGTAAGATTCGATAGAACCAGATCCATACACATAAGCAATAAATCCTTCAGGGTTTGAAAGCCTATTCACACCAAAAGGAACTTTGATCCTTGCATAGGAAAACCCAGTGGATAATGCTTCCTGAAATTGACCTTCAATGTTAACTCCATTTAATTCAGTTCCACTTTCAGATCCACTCGGAACCAAAACCGTCAGATAGTGCTCTATATTCTGATTAAATCCACCAATAAGTTTTCCTGTTGAAAAAGTGATGGATCGAAGCAATTGAGAATTGGGGCTGAGCAAAAACAAACTTGGGTCTCCTAAGGGAGCAACTCCAAATTCATTACAAGCACCACTCTTTGCTATAACCGCTACGCTACTGGGTTTGGATGTTTCTATAAATGCCAATTCATTTTTACCGAATTCAAAACGGATGTATTCCCTAGCATCCAAAGTTGCTCTTACGGCTCCATTTACACGCACCTCTGTCCCATCTTGCGAAGCCAAAACTTTGACAATCTCACCGGATGTTCGTCCTGCCAAGGGAATGTGAATGTATTCCTTCCCCCAACTTTCCAATGGATAGGCTTGCTGAAAAATATGATCGCCGCTCGTCCCACAATCTCCGGCACTACTCGTTTTATTCCCTCCAAATACTGCTAACAATTTGCAAGAGTCGGCTGATGGGTTCAAAACTCTTACACGAGAACCTGTCAAATCTCCATTTGCCTTGATCTGATAACTCTCCCCTGCATCCAATGAAAATTGGATGGGGGCACCTGCAGGAATAGTATTGACGGTAGGTGCAGAAGGAATAATTTCAATCTGAGTGTCATTTTCAGTAGCTACTACCAACAGTGTACTCTCAAAATTTTGATTACTTCCAGGGTTCTGACCCGGCCCAAATGTATCGAAGTGAGCCATCACCAAATACTCTGTACTCAAAGCCGAAGTAGGTAGTATCACCGTCCCATCGGTACTATATTCACGCCCATTAATCGCATGGACGGTCAAATCTCCCGAAGAAGTGACTCGAAAAGGCCGATATTCCACTTTCCCGCTTTCTCGATGAATTACACCTTCTTCATTCCCATCAAATTCCTGCATTAATTGCTCACCGGCTTCCAAAGTAAAGGGAATGGATTGCTTGGGGGTTTGAATAGTACCAGCTGATTTTTCAACCGCAGTAATGATAATTACGACTCGATCAGGTTGTGAATTTCGTCGGTTATTATCCATGAAACCGACATAAAAATCCCTTCCGATGGTATTGATTTGAGCTTGTACAATGATGGAATCAAACCAAAAAGCCTTGATAAAAAAAAGTAAAGAAACCCACAGCCTCCAATTCATGGACCAACTTCTATTTTGTACAAAATGAAATTTACCTGATTAGGACGAAAACTCCTGATTTTTTTTCATTTTCTAGCTGATCTCCTAATCTATATTGGTAACTGATCTGGTAAGTATATGTTCCTGTTGGCGCTTCTTTCCCATTAATCAAACCATCCCATCCTTCATTGCCAGTATAGATCACGTTCCCCCAACGATCAAAAATTTTCAAGGTATACTCCAAGCTACAATTGGAAACCGGGTAATAAAGTCCATCAGTAGGTAAATAGCCGGTTGGCATCCTTACTTGAGGCTGCGTTTCAGGAATTCTTCCGTAAGCCCTTACTTGACATCCATTGCTATCCGTAATCATTACTTCATATTCACCGGATGGCATATCACTGATGGAATTATTGGTAAATGCCGATTCACCGGATCGATTTATTCCCGCAATTCCTTCCGGTAAGCTCCAAGAGTACCGGTAAGGTCCTACTCCCCCATCCACTTCTACAGCAAGCCTTCCGAAATTCCCACCTGGACAACTTTCACTGATTTCTACAAAACGAACTTGTAATTCTTCAGGCCCTGAAATCTCCCCCTCAATAGGAAGTGCACATCCTTTAGCGTCCTCCACAAACAACCTAAAATTACCACGAGACAATCCTTTTACAGTTATCAATTGGCCATCTGTGCTAAAATCAAATCCATCAACCCTGTAAGGAGGTGTCCCCCCAGAAATCACAGCAACAAACCCTCCATCATTGGAATCAACACAAGTGGTGGGCACAAGCCGCAATTCTTCTGCTAATCGCATTGCTTCAGGATCGGATAGAGAGAGATTAAAAGTGTCGAAACCGCAGCTATTCAGATCAAAAACTGTCACTTTATATTCTCCTGCGGAAATATTCTCTAATACTGAACCCTTGGCATCCGAATAATTATCCCATTCAAAAATATATTCTCCTGAGCCACCAATTACTTGAATCTCTAATTTCCCATCAGCTGCCCCTGGACAAGAAGGCAATGTTTCAATTACATCACTTATTTGAATTGGATCACTTATTTCAATTTGAAGTCTATTAGAAACAAGAGGGCATTGACTAGCTTCGGTCGGATCAATCAAATACCCAATCCATCTTTCGGAAGCATTTGAATCCCAAATTACATTTACAGTTTGTCCTTCGGAGGAACCTACAATTTCGCCTCCGCTTATCACCCAGGAAACCTCTCCTTCAACATCCTGTTCAGGAAGTGAATAGGTCATCTCCATGAATTCTGGTCCGCATAAAAACTGATTACCGATAGGAGCAGCTGCCTCTTCAGATTCTTTTACAATTACATCAAAAGACACTATTGGTCCAAGACAACCATTTTCATGATATGGAAGTAAAGAGAATCCCATATCCTCTTCTTCAGACTCCCATCGAATCACTACTTGATTTCCACTTTCACTTACCTTTGTTCCACCTTTGATGTCACGCCAATCCAAAGTAGAGAAAGGGGTTTCCGAGGTAAAAGAATAAGTAATTTCAGTACCTAGGCATACTTCATTTGTTCCAGAAATTTTTGGATTAACAAATGGCACCTCATCAACCTCATCTATTTCTAATTTTTCTGAAACTTTTCCGCAAGATTGATTTTCTTCTAAAACCGTGAAATAGATGGATTTTTCGGGAGCATCTTTCTCCCATTTAACCAAAACAGTTGATTCACCTTGACCTGATACAAATTCACCGCCAGTTACAAACCATTCAATTTCAAAGGATCCTTGTTGAAATTCAGCAGGCACATTATAGAGAAACTCTTCATTACCAGAAGTACAAACAGAGGTATATCCTTCAGGACTAGCATCAATGGATTGCCCTCCAAAAGAAACAGGAAAAAACATCTGTTCGCTTACACAACCATCAGGAGAATAGCCTGCATAAAGAATCCCGGCATCCTCTACTTCCTCTTGCCAAGCAATAGTGATGGAAGTTTCACTTTGGTCGATTACAGATCCTCCGATTACGTCTTGCCACTCTAATTTTTCAAGATTGGAAAAGTTCCCTAATTGATAGGTTTCTTCTGAACCGACACAAACTTGCTCAGCTCCTAGGATTTCAAATTCAATTTCCTTGACGACGACTTCAAATTCGAACTCATTTTCTATAGGACATCCTGCGGCCCCATTAGAAGCCATTACTTTCACCAAAAAGGTACCTGCCTCTTCAAATCGATGATTGACTAATTTTCCGCTTTTGGGATCACTTCCATCTCCAAAATCCCAAATAAACTGGGTGTATTCGGGATTATTTGCAGAAACTTCCCATGCAGCATCTTGGCCTAAGCAAGCGATATGTTCATCCTCCAATCCAAAATCACTCTCTATGGTAAATTCAGTATCTTCAAAATTAGCTCCGGCTGAGAACCCGTATGAAAGCTTAAGACCATATCCATAAGCATATGCTATCAAACCGATGGGATTTGATAGCGAATTTAAACCACCACCAACTTTTATCCTTGCAAAGGAGTAAGCTGGATTTCCTGGAACAATTGAGAATTCAGAACCCACTGACTTCCCATTTAAAATCGTTTGATCAACAGCATCAGAAGGAACAATGATATTCACATAATGCCTTATAAAATCATTTCCCTGTAAGGAATTAAATACAATTTGCTTGATTCGATGATTATTTGGGTTGTAGGAAATCATCGTAGGGTCACCCAAAGTAGATCCGGAGGAATCGCAATCCTGACTTTTTGCTATTGCTGTTACACTGATTGGCTTAGAACCTTCAAGTACTAGCGGTTTAGAAGCATCAAAATCGAAAGTAAAATGCTCCCTCGCATTTAAGATTTGAACGACCTGCCCATCGACAGTTATTTGAGTTCCATCTTGAGAAGCTAGAACCTTGACTAATTCTCCGGATGACTTATCCAACATAGGAACATGAATAAAAGATGTTCCCCAAGTAAAAAGTGGATAAGATTGTTGGAAAAGATGATCTGCTGTTCCATTGCAATCCCCAGCTTGCGTCATCTTATTACCACCAAAAACAGCGACTTTCTTACAAATATCAGTTTCTGGACCTAATACCCTAACAAAAGACCCTGTCAGATCCCCTTCAGCTTTCAACTGATAACTCTCCTGAGAATTAAGAAGAATTTCATATGGAACGCCTGCTTGCTTTCCATCAACCGTTTTAACTGATGGTGTAATCTCCACTCTTGTCTGATCTTCTACCGCCACGATAAGTAGAGTACTCTCCAAATTATCCACGTAAAGAGACATATCATTGAAGTGGGATGTAACCAGATATTCACGACCCAAAGTCTTGACCGGAAGAATGACAGAAGCATCTGAGCTAGTCCGTCTTAAATTAAAAGCGTGAACAGAAACCTGACCAGAAGACGAAATTATTACACCTTTCTTTTCTACAACTCCTGAATTCCTGTGAAGAATATCTATATCAGTGGAAAGAATTTCATGGGTAAAAACCTCATTGGCTTCAAGAGAAAAATTTACCGTTTGGTTTAAATACTGAATTGAGCCAATAGCCTCTTCCCGAGCAGTAATGGAAATTACAGCCTTATCAATATTGTTCTCTTTTCGGTTGTTTTCCATCAACCCAAAATAGAACTCCTTACCAAACGTGCTTAACTGAGCCTTAACGTTTCCACTCAGCAAAAACAAAATACACACGAAAAAGACTAAAAATAATCTTTTTGAGTGTACCATTTACGAATAAATCATTATAGTCAATTGGGTGATTGAACTGATTTTGAATAGTTTATCTAATAAGAGCAAAAGCCCCAGTTTTGTTTTCGACCTGTAATTGGTCATTTAACCAATAGGAATATTGGACCCGATAGGAATATGTTCCCGACGGTGCCTCTACCCCAGAAATCATGCCATCCCAGCCTTCATTTCCAGAATAAATAATCTGTCCCCATCGATCAAAAACCCAAAGTTCCATTTCCAACTCACAATTGGAAACACCTTGGAATAAATCCTGATCTCGATCCGGAAAATATCCAGTAGGCATTCTGACGGCAGGAGCTGCTTCGAGCACTTCCCCTTCCCCCAAACTTACACATCCAGAAGCATCTCTAACTGAAACGGCATATTTCCCTTTAGGAACTCCAATTAATTGATTTCCAAGTGTCGAATTGAAGTCCCAAGTATACACAAAAGGATTGACACCCCCAGCAGGCAAAACAAACAATTCCCCATTACTTTCGCCCGGACAGGCGGGCTTGTCTAATCTCACCTCCACTTCTAAAGCCGGAGGAGAAACAATCTCAAAAGAAACTGGAATCGAACAACCATTAGAGTCTGTTACTATCCAATCATAAGTACCCTGCGCTAAATCCATCAATTGGATCGTGCTTGAAAAAATTTGAACTCCATCAAAATCTAAAGAATAAGGCGGCACTCCTCCTGTAATATCTAAGGTTACAATTCCATCAGGCTTACCATAACATGAAACAGATTGAGGAAAAATCCCGCTTAGCTCTAGCGGGGCAGGCTCCATAATTTCAATGTTTTCCAAAACTTGAACACAACCTAATTGATCCCTGACTGTCACCGAATAGGTTCCTGCGGATAATGATTCTGCTCGTGGATCCTGCAAACTGGCATCATGAGACCATTCAAATTGATACGGACCAACACCACCTTGGACGCTTAATTCAATTGCCCCAGTCGCCTCTCCCGAACAAGACACTGGAATTACTTCCGAAGTGGAAATCAAAAATTCATTCTGAACCTTAACTTCCAACACATCAGATTTTCCTTCACAAAGTGCATCGACCAAGCTGGCCACTGTGTAGGAAACAGCTCCAGTAATCCCGGGTTGATTCCATTGAACTTCAATTTCAGAACTTCCTTGACCGGAAATAATTAATCCTCCTTCAATATTCCAATTGTAAGACCTACCAGTGGAAGCATCGGAAACTGAGTAAAAATGTGTAGCCTCAAGATCAAAACAAACATCTTGAGCTCCTTGGGGAAGCTGAGCTTCCAGTCGCTGATTGACTGTCACAGGTAAAACAATAGGCTCCCCAGGACAACCGTTTAAATTGTAAGGAATAGCAACTAGAGAAGCATTTGAATTCGCAGGACCCCAACGGACAACTGCAGATAAATCGTTGATTTCTATTAATTCCCCACCTTCTACCTCAAAATCAACACGATCTACATTTTGCAGATTTTCGATGGTATACAAAAGCTCTTCGACTTCTGGACAAGCAGACTCAGAGCCAAATATTTCAGCAGTTGAGGCGGTAACATTCACAGAAAAAGTGATTTCCTCTTGCTGATCACAAGAATTGGGACTTAATGCAGCCAAAACAGTAACCTCATATTCTCCCGGCTGAGTAAATGTATGACTTACCTCTTTTCCCTCTTTTAAGGAACTTCCATCTCCAAAATCCCACACGAAATAACTGAAATCGGGATTTTCAGGATTAATGGTCCAGTCCGCAGCCTCATTCAAGCAGGCCACATTCTCCCCATCTACTTCAAAATCATAGGAAGCTTCCGTCTCAAAATTTAAATTATCCAATGCGGCTCCCGCTGCATAGCCATAGGATTCCAATTCCCCAAATCCGTAAGCATAGGCGGCAAAGCCTTCTGCATTACTCAATCGATGGACACCTTGTGTAATTTCAATTCGGGCATACATGAAATTGGGATCACCGGGTAAAGGAAAAAATCTCCCGCCAACATTCGTTCCGTCCAGGATTGTACCATTCTGTGTGCCCGCTTTTACAACAATATTGACATAGTGAGTAACAATGGATGGTAAATCCAAGGAAATGAAAGTCAACTGCTTCAAAAACTGTTCACTTGGACTATAGGTAATCATGAATGGATCACCGGTCAAAGCACCTGGAGCATTGGGCTGGTTACATTCCTGACTTTTTGAAAAAACAGTAACAGAGGTAGGTTTACTAGTTTCTATTTTCCCATGCTCATTAATCCCAAACTCAAGGGGCAACCACTCCCCTCTACCAATTACCCCTTGAAGATTTCCGTTTACACGGACCTCTGTATTTTCTTCCGAAGCCAAGACTTTCACCAATTCACCTGAAGTCCTCCCAGAAAGTGCTACATGTACAAAGGAATTTCCCCAAGTATTTACCGGATAGGCCTGTTGAAATAGATGGTCATTAGCAGCTCCGCAATTTCCAACTGAGGTCCATTTATTCCCTCCAAACACAGCGATCTTTTTACACTCATTGGCATTCGGTCCCACAACCCGAACCCGAGTCCCCGTCAAATCAGCTTTTGCCTTAAGTTGATAGCTTTGACCCCGGTTTAATCTGATCGTATTGGGAACTCCCGCCTGTCCGCCTCCAATGGTTGTTACTTTTGGGGTGATTTCAATCTCCGTATCATCCTCTGTGGCTATTACCAGTAAGGTACTTTCATCATTTATATTCCCATTGTAGGTCACATTTGCAGTGAGGGTTTCAAAATGAGAAGTAATGTAATAATCTGTTCCCAAGGCAGTCACCGGAAGGATTACAGAACCATCAGCGCTCCGAAAACGCTCATTGTAAGCATGTACCGCAATTTTCCCCGAGCTGGATATATAAATCCCTTTATTTTCGGTCACGGCAGAACTCCTATGAAGCAAATCCAGATCCTCCGAAGGGATACGCAATGTATATTGCTGTCCTGCTCCTAAATTGAAATTAGAAGTTCGACCTCTGTATTCAATAGTTCCCTGCGCGTCCTCATTTGCAGTAATGATTATCACTGCAAAATCCGGAGCACCAGCATTTCCATTATTGGGAGGGATTCGATTATTATCCATAAACCCTACCCAAAACTCAGTCCCTACAGTTGATACCTGAGTATAACCTATTCTAGCAAAAGAAAAGAGGCAAATCGTCAAACAAATCAGGTAAAATTTCCCCATCCACTAACATTTCGAGTATTCGCATTCAATATAATCATCTACTCATGAATTAATAAATGAAGTTTTTAGAGTGGACAATTAGGTATTCAAAGGAGTAGTCCAGTCAAAGGAATTTTTATTCCTATCTTTGCGCCTTCTAAAACGCTCAATTACGAATGATTTCTGTAGATAATTTATCGCTCAAGTTTGGTAAACGAACCCTTTTCGAAGATGTCAATCTAAAATTTACTCCGGGGAACTGTTATGGTGTGATCGGTGCCAATGGTGCTGGAAAATCCACCTTTTTGAAAATCCTTTCCGGAGAAATTGACAGTACAACGGGCAGCATCAATATCACTCCAGGGCAACGTATGGCAGTCCTAAAACAAAACCATTTCGAGTTTGATGAGGTGGAAGTACTAAAAACGGTATTGATGGGCCATAAAAAACTGTTTTCCATCATGGAAGAAAAGGATGCTATCTACATGAAACCGGACTTTTCTGAGGAAGATGGAATACGAGCATCCGAGCTTGAAGCTGAGTTTGCTGAAATGGATGGATGGAATGCCGAATCCGATGCTGCTGCCCTTCTCTCTGGTTTGGGAATCGCTGAGGACTTGCATTACCAACCCATGAAAAACTTGGCCGGTAACCAAAAAGTACGGGTTTTATTGGCACAGGCACTTTTTGGAAATCCTGACATCTTGATCCTAGACGAACCTACCAACGACCTGGATGCAGAGACCATTGTTTGGTTGGAGGATTTCTTAGTGAATTTCAAAAACCTCGTAATTGTCGTATCCCACGATCGACACTTCCTAGATTCAGTTGCTACCCATATTGTGGATATTGACTTTGGAAAAATCAAAATCTACTCAGGGAACTATACCTTCTGGTATGAGTCTTCCCAATTGGCATTAAAGCAACGTTCAGATCAGAATAAAAAAGCTGAAGAAAAGCGAAAAGAATTGCAGGAATTTATTGCACGATTTTCAGCTAACGTGGCTAAATCCAAGCAAGCCACTGCTCGGAAAAAAATGCTCGAAAAACTCAATGTGGATGACATCGAACCTAGTTCAAGAAAATATCCGGGGATTATTTTCAAGCCTGAGCGAGAAGCTGGTGATCAAATCTTTATGACTGAAAACCTCGAATTGGTACAAGATGGGACTACCTACTTTACAGATGTCAATCTAATGGTGGATAAAGGAGATAAAATTGCCTTTATCTCAAAAACCAAACAGGCAGTCAATAAATTTTTTGAAACCATAATGGGTGAAATCCAGCCGAGCAACGGAAATTTCAAGTGGGGAGTCACCATCAATAAAGCCTACCTCCCAAATGATAACTCCAAATATTTCAATTCAGAGTTAAACTTGATTGATTGGTTAAGACAATTTTCCAGCAATCAGGAAGAGGCATATGTTCGGACTTTTCTTGGAAGAATGCTTTTTACAGGTGAAGAAACCTTGAAAAAATGTACGGTTCTATCCGGAGGCGAAAAGGTTCGTTGCATGATTTCCAAAATGATGCTACAGAATCCAAATCTGTTGGTTTTGGATGAGCCTACCAACCATTTGGACTTGGAATCCATTACCGCCTTCAACAATGCAGTTATTGATTTTACAGGTACGGTATTCATTTCATCCTACGACCATGCATTCGTACAATCTACTGTCAATAGAGTTATCGAACTGACACCCAAAGGAGTCATCGATCGACGCATTTCTTATGATGATTACCTAGATAGCGAAGAAATCAAAGCCCTTCGTGAATCCATGTACGCTAACGCTTAACATCCTTGCTGCTCACTGCAATTATTGCCTATTTGGCCCTCACAGTGGGCATTGGAGCTTGGTCTTCCCGTCTTGTCAAAAACTCTGGTGACTTTGTCTTGGCGGGAAGATCACTTCCTTTATTCCTTTCAGCTTCTGCTTTATTTGCAACTTGGTTTGGCTCAGAGACAATTTTTGGAGCCTCTTCGGTTTATTTGGAAGAAGGACTCTTAGGAGTAATTGAGGATCCTTTTGGAGGTGCTTTGTGCCTGATTTTATTTGGGATGTTCTACCTACGCCCGATGTACAAGATGAAAGTGTTGACCATCGGAGATGTTTTCAAGAAACTATTTGGCAAGCGGATCGAGCTTTTTGCATCGATATTTATGATTCCCGCTTATTTTGGATATGTAGCTGCACAATTGGTAGCACTTAGTTTAGTCTTAGGGGCTGTCAGTGACTTATCCTTGCTCCAAGGAATACTGATTTCCGCTGGGATTGTTGTGTTCTATACATTTCTGGGAGGTATGTGGGCCATCTCCATCACCGATTTCCTTCAAACCACCATGATTGTAATCGGATTAGTCTGGGTAGCATTCATGATTGCAGGTGAAGCTGGAGGCGTGATGAATATTCTTAACCAAGCACCAGAAAAAAGCTTTGATTTTTTCCCCGAATCAAATATTCAAGATTGGATGAACTACCTTGGAGCATGGATTATTCTAGGATTAGGATCCATTCCGAGTCAAGACATTTACCAGCGCGTCATGTCGGCCAAATCCCAAAAAGTAGCCATTCAATCTACCTATTTGGCAGGTTTGTTTTATCTGAGCTTTGGTCTTTTACCGCTATTTATTGCATTAGGAGCACAGGTTCTCTATCCTGAATTATCCTTGGAAAACAATCAAATGCTTCTTCCCCGCATGATCCTAGCTCATGGAGGTTTACCGATTCAGATTATCTTTTTTGGGGCATTAATTTCTGCAATCATGAGTACAACAAGCTCAGGCTTATTAGCTCCATCAGCGATTATTTCAGAAAATATCATTCGACCATATTTTGGAGATAGGCTAGATGATCGGCACTTTCTTTGGATTCTTCGCACAAATGTGATCTTCGTTGCCCTAGTAGCCACCATTTTGGCAAGTCTTGAAACGAATATCTACGATCTTGTGGCTGGTGCATCCATATTAATGCTTGTTTCTCTTTTTGTTCCACTGACAGCAGGTTTATATTGGAAAAAAGCCTCCAAAGCCGGCGCATTATTAGCTATGGTGATGGGAATGGCTACTTATCTTACCTTTTCGTTTTTGGAAACAGAAATTGCCCCTCATATCTACGGGCTTAGCGGAAGTATTATTTTCATGATTATCGGAAGCTTAAGCTTCCCGAACACACAACAAAAAACACATGCACTATCCTAAAATCATACTCAAAAAAGGAAAAGAAATCTCCCTGAAGCGACGCCATCATTGGGTTTTTTCTGGTGCAATTGCCCAAATGCCTCCTTCCTTGGAAAACGGCCAATTAGTATCAGTTTTTTCATCCCAAGGAGCTTTTTTAGGAATTGGCCACTTTTCATCGGGATCAATTATGGTTCGGATTATTAGTTTTGAGGAGAGGAGCATTGACCAGGAATTTTGGAATGAAAAGATTTCAAATGCCTTTTCCCTTCGAGAAAAACTGGGGCTCACCCATGATTCGGACACCAATGTGTATCGATTAGTTCATGGGGAAGGTGATCTTCTTCCGGGACTAATCATTGACTTTTACAACGGAACTGCAGTCATCCAATGCCACCAAATAGGCATGCATCAGCATATCGCTGAAATTTCAGAAGCCTTAAAAACTGTTTACGGTGATAAACTTAGCGCTGTTTATGATAAAAGCTCAGAAACCCTGCCTAAAAACTATGGGATTATTGAAAACCAGTGGATCTTTGGATCTCCTCTCACGGATTTGGTTCAAGAGTACGGCGCAACTTATCGGATAGACTGGGAAAAAGGTCAGAAAACGGGTTTTTTTATCGATCAACGGGAAAACAGAAAACTTGTAGCGGACTATTCAAAAGGAAAAAAAATCCTAAACACATTCTGCTATTCGGGAGGATTTTCGGTGCTTTCTCTTTTGTCAGGAGCAAAAGAAGTACACTCGGTAGATATCTCCCCGAAGGCCATCGAATTAACCGAAGAAAATATTTCACTCAATCCTCAAATCCGTTCCAAGCACGAATCCAAAGTCGCAGATGTGGTAAAATACATTCGTGAAATCGGAGACGACTATGATATAATCGTTCTTGACCCCCCGGCTTTTGCCAAAAACATCAAAGCTCGACATAATGCAGTTCAAGCTTACAAGCGATTAAATGCTGAGGCACTAAAAAGAATCAAATCAGGAGGAATTTTATTCACTTTCTCCTGCTCTCAGGTAGTTGATAAATCCCTATTTACGCATACGATTACAGCTGCTGCCTTTGAAGCAAAGCGAAAAATTCGGATTATCCATCAGCTTTCACAACCTGTTGATCATCCCATCAATATATTCCATCCCGAAACTGAATACCTTAAGGGATTGGTGCTTTATGTAGACTAAACGGAAAAATTTTAAAACCTTTTTGGCTTTTCAACTATTTTCACAAAAACAAAAAACATATGTACACTGGATTACAACATACCCATTCTGGACTAGCGTACCTGGTTCTAATTGCGCTGATAGTCGTAGTTGTCCTCATGCTAATTGGCTCTCTTAGTGGCCGGGAGTTTACTGAGAAAGATCGGAAAATCGCCCTTGTGGCCTTTATTCTTTCGCATGTTCAATTACTCGTTGGATTGATTCTTTATTTCATCAGCCCACTTGGTCTAGAACTCTTTCAAAGTGGTAGCGCGATGTCAGATTCTGTGCTAAGATTGACGGCATTGGAGCATCCATTGATCAATATTGTTGCCATTGTCCTAATTACCATCGGATATAGCAGAGCGAAAAAAGCGGCTACCTCAAGAGCAAAATTCCGGAGTATTTATATGCTTTATGCAATCGGCCTTGTGCTGATTCTCAGCCGAATTCCCTGGTCCGCGTGGCTTGGATAAAATCTGAAAAAATAAAAAAAGCGCTGGAATCTCTTCCAGCGCTTTTCTTTTATTCATACCGCAAGGATTCGATAGGATCTAATTTACTGGCTTTAAATGCAGGAAAGTATCCCGAAAGGAGGCCTACAACCACACAAATAAAAAAAGAAACAAACATCCACAACCAAGGAACAAGGAATCCACCCGGTCCGATAATATTAGCAATCACATTTCCAATGGCTATCCCTAATATCATTCCGAACAATCCGCCCAAAATACAAATCATAATTGCTTCCATTAAGAACTGTTGACGGATACGTAATGGAGTTGCTCCCAAAGCTTTTCGAATTCCGATTTCCCGAGTACGTTCTGTAACAGACACCAACATGATATTCATCAACCCAATAGAAGCTCCTAGAAGGGTAATAAAGCCGATCCCAAAACCTCCTATTCGTAAATAGCCAGCAACTTCTTCCAAACTTTCCGCAACTGATTGGCTTTTCGTTAATTCAAAAGAATCTTCTTCCGTAACCCGATCTTGTCGGATTTTTCGCATAATACCAATCGCCTGTCCCATTTCATAGTCAACCCGTTCTGGACCTGAAGCAACTGCTGTGGCTTGATATCGAAATGTACCACGCGTATCCAATCGAGCTGCATTTTCTACTGGAATGATGATTTGCCGATCAGCACCCTGATCTGCTCCTACTCCCCCTTGTTCATCCAAAACTCCTACAATCGTGTAAGGTCTTCCATATATTGAGATTTTTTCAGAAAGGGGATCTTCATTTGATTCAAAAAGAATCTCACGAATTTCTTTTCCAATAATGCATACATTATTTCCATATCGAACTTCTGTACTTGAAAAATTTCTTCCACTCGTCAAGTCAATTGCTTTGATACTCAAATAATTATCATCCCCTCCCAAAACTCGAACATTAGGATCACTTTTTTTGGAACCTCTTTTCACTTCGGCGGATCCAGTAACCCGGACGAAAACGGTAGAAATACCGTAGCTACCAAAATCACTTTTGAACTCTTGCAATTCCTTATACTTAATCGGCGGGTAGGACTTTTCTTCTTTTCCTTCCTGAATGGCCCTGCCTCCGGAAAACCCACGGCTTCGAATATCAAATGAATTAGCCCCAAGGCCTGAGAAACTTTCTGCAATCTGTGATTTGATGCCATCAATGGCAGTCAGCATTCCTACCAAGGAGGAAATTCCAATTGCAATAATAGCTCCCGTTAAAATAGTCCGCAGGATATTGACTTGAATGGACTTCACAGCCTCCCGCATATTTTCGATCAAATTCATAAAATGTCCGTTTTAAGACAATTTCAAATAAAAAGGTGATTCTCAAAGCTTAAGTATAATCAAAACAATGCAATCCCAAGAGAAGAATTCCAAAATTTTGAAAATTGTATTAATGCATTCGATCTCCTCGTAATTCCATGTTTTTTAATACTGCTGCCTCATAGTCCAACCACTCCTGCCAACGTTTGTTGACTTTTTCAGGATCATGGTACTTTCGGGCCATTTCGATGAAGGTTACGTAATGACCCGCTTCCGAGATCATCAATTCGTAATAGAATTTTTGTAATTCCTCGTCTTGGATATTTTTAGACAAAAGCTTAAACCGTTCACAGCTTCTTGCTTCAATCAAGGCATTCATCAACAAATACTCGGTCAATTGCTCCATACGACTGCCTCCTTTTTTGACAAAGTCATTCAATTTTGCCACGTATTCATCTTTCCGTTGCTTGCCAAATGCCATTCCTCGCTTTCGAAGTTGCTCCATGACTCGTTCAAAATGCCCCCACTCTTCCGCAACAATCGGAGTCAAGGTATCCACTAAATAGTCCAAGTCACTGTAACGAACGATCAGGCTGATACAGGAAGAAGCTGCCTTTTGCTCGCAATAGGCATGATCTACCAAAATATCCTCAATTTGCATCTCCGCAATACCTACCCATCGCGGATCGGTAGGTAATTTAAGATGAAGCATTTTCTGCCTCGTGCTTTCTTCCCAACTCATAACTTAATCAAATAAATACCAGGTAATTCCAAGATCAATGAATGATTTATATCCCGTATAATCAGGCGTCACGAAATACCCTTCCTGTTGCATTAAACCAGAATTCAGATGATTGTATTTCAACAACACTCGGGTACGGTTGATTCGGAAATCCAAGAATACATCTACAACGGGATATGCATACACCTCAAAGCGGTTTTGGATAAAAAACTGCTGATGAGATGGCCAATAGGCATCAGCATAAAAACTAGACTTGTATCGCACATCAAGGCCCATTTGGATGTAGACATTATCATTAAATGCAGGACTATCAAAATACAGTCGAGTGTTTGCAAAAATCTCTGGAATTCGAAATGCATCGGCAGCTTCTCCAGAAACAGAAGTAAATAAAACTTCAGAGTCCCATTGGAATTTCTTTCCAATTCGGATTTCTGAACGCACACCCGGCATGAGCATGTAAGCTTCCCCAGAAGCTTGTTCGGGTAACCGTTCTTCATTAAAGAATACGTAATTATTTACCCGATTGATTGTTAAGGAAGGTCTGATCTTGATCTTTTTAAAATCAAATTTCAACTCCCCTTTTATCTGATCTACTCCCGTATTTTGAAAATCATTTTCCCAAGCATAATGATTCCCTGCAAACTGTTGCTGCATGGATGTAGGCTTGTACAAGGCTTTGGTGTATTCTACGTTGAGCCAAGGAGATTGGAATGTTCCTTTTAATCGAAATGCTCCCGGTATCAAATATTCCCCCTCAGCACTTAAAGACCATTTTTCAGACAGTTTACCAATTAATTCCCCACCTATAAAAACCTCATTAAACACGTTATTTTCTGGGAAATTGGGATTCCTCATACGCCCGTTTCGAAGCTTTGCATAAGCATTATAGTAAAAGCCTCCGAAGGTACCTTTTAAACCGAACTCATTTCGCCATTCTGAGAAGTTATTGGAATTGGTCGTGGTGTCAGGGTTTATCAATCGAGTGGATGGATAGAATAGCGAATCTGTCGTGTTCAACAGCGCATCGAAATTAACCTCTTGCTTTTTCTTGTCAAAAATATGATAAAGCTGAAGACCATCCTGAACCTTGTATTCATGGTAAAAATGGTAGTCTTGCCTCAAGTCACGAACTTGAGTATTTCTAAGCCAAACCTTCGCATCCTCGTAGGTAAAATAAACCGAATTTGAGTCCAACTCGGGCGGAATAATACCCCCTATTTCATTGACTAAGTGGCGCATTCTTGAAAAATTCCCCAAAAACCAATATCTACCGTTTTCAGACCGGTAATTGGTATGGATAGAATAGGAATTTTGCTCCACCATATTATCATCCCGGGCGGTAGGGTTCAGCGTTTTCCGTGATCTAATAGTGTGAAACTCAAAGCCCACATTCCATCTCGGATTGACATTTCGGGCAAATTCGATATCCAACATGTTTCGATTTCCTCCTCCAAAAAAGGCTGACATGTTGGTAAATGGAGATTTAGTATCAAAATACTTTCTTTCTTCAGGTGCGTGGTAATAAATATCATAGGCATGAAAACCTGATCGCGTTCCAATCATTGTTGGAATCTCATAAAAAATAGACTGAGCTGCGGAGCCTATATTTCCCAAATCCTGATAAACCCAACCCCCTTTCGCCACGGGATCATAATTATGAAAATTTGTCAAGGAAGTATCTTGGGGGTATAAGGTAAGACTATTCCGTTTGATGTCTTTTTCATAAAAAAACAAGGCTGTCGTTGGTCCAAAAACCATACGCGTACTATCATCAAGTAGGGTTCGCCGACCATTTTCAAGCTCTTCCTCAGTAGCTTGTTGCATAGCTTCCCGTTGAACGCGCTGGTTTGGATTCTGAACCTGTCGGCCATTTTGGGGAAGAGGGCGTTGTGCATAGGATGAGTGGCTCCATCCCAAAAAAATCAGTACACAAATTCCAATTAAATATTTATTCACTGGCCTCGCCTTTTCCTAAGACTTTATGTTGGATCAGATTCATTAATTCCCCTTCTTCCGTAGCTTCCATACGAGCTTCAATCGGGAGCACAAAAATCGGAAATTCTCCCAAATATCCTTTGGGAAGAAGGGATTTAACTTTCACCCCATCTTTTTCAGTGGTTAAAAATACAGGATTCTCATTTCTGTGATCTTTTGCAAGTCGATGTAGAACCTCCAAATCAGATTTGGAATAGGGATGATGATCTGAAAAATGGCAGGATTCCAAAACTGAATAATTTTTCTCACAATAGTTAATGAAGCCACTTGGATCGGCTAATCCACTGAATAATATTACCTGGCGACTAAACTGGGCTGTGGGAAAAATAGGCCTTGGGGATCCATAGGATATACTTGAGAAAAATATAGGGGTTCCTTTTTTGTAATACTTTTGAATCCCCTTTCGAATAAATTTTTCTTCTTCTGAAGTTCTCTCTGAAGGACATTTGGTAACGACAATGACATCCGCCCTTTTTGCACCTATTCTACTTTCCCGAAGCCTTCCTACTGGGAGTAAAAAATCTTTATAAAAAGGTTGCTTCCAAGTCGTCAAAAGAATCGATAAATCAGGGGTTAGGTAGCGATGTTGGTAAGCATCATCTAAAATGATTAGATCTGTTTTTCTCTGATCTTGACTGATATTCTCTACTCCCAATACTCGTTTTTCCGAAACAAACACTTGAACATCACCCCCGTATTTCTCAAAAATCTGAAACGGTTCATCTCCAAGTTGAGATGCAGTAATTGAATCCCCTGCTTTTAGAAACCCACGGGATTTTCTTCCATATCCCCTGGATAAAGTTGACAATGAATATTCATCCTTAAGCAGGCGAATCAGGTATTCAACCATGGGCGTTTTCCCTGTGCCACCTACTCGCAAATTTCCTACTGAAATTGTAGGAATCTTAGACTTTTGGGAATTTAAGATTCCAATATCAAAAAGTAAATTCCGCACACGCGTCACCCCATCATAGAGCCAGCTAAAAGGAAAGAGCAGAAAAAGCAGAAAGCGCATACGGCAGAATTCTTATTTTTGATCAAAGAAACTAAAAAACTATGGAATACAAGATTCGGGACATCATTTCATATTTAAATCAAATTGCGCCTCCAGCCTATCAGGAATCCTATGATAATGCAACACTGATTACCGGAGACCCCAATTCCCCAGTAAAAGGAGTCATCTGTTCTTTGGACTGTACGGAAGATGTGGTTGAAGAAGCGATTCAACTGGGTGCAAATTTGATAGTCGCTCATCATCCGATTGTATTCAAAGGTTTAAAAAGCTTAACAGGCCGAAATTATGTGGAACGGACCGTCATAAAAGCCATCAAACATGACATTGCTATTTTTGCCATTCACACCAACTTAGATCATGTTTCCAATGGAGTAAACAAACGAATTTGTGATCGTCTTGGACTAAACAATACCCGTATTCTTTCACCTAAAACAGATATTTTAAATAAACTGACATTTTTTGTTCCAGAAGAAAATAAACAAGAAGTACTAGATGCAGTATTTGCTGCGGGTGCAGGACAAATTGGAGAATACAAAGATTGTTCTTTCCAAATAAAAGGAATGGGAACCTTTACCCCATCTGAATCCGCCAATCCTCATCTTGGTCAACGGGGAGTCCCCTCCTTCGAAGCTGAAGTACGAGCTGAAGTGATATTACCCAAACACCGAAGCCAGGCTGTGTTGCAAGCCATGAAAAAAGCACATCCTTACGAAGAGGTCGCTTTCTATTTACAGAATTTGGAAAATGAAAATCAAGAAGTAGGTGCAGGAATGCTTGGAGAACTTCCGGATTCCATGGAAGAGTTGAATTTTCTGGACATGCTAAAAGAAAAAATGAACCTCCAAATTGTGAAGCATACGCAATTACGTGGGAAAGCCATTAAAAAAGTGGCAGTATGTGGTGGAGCAGGAATCTTTTTACTTCGGGATGCAATTCGACAGGGAGCTGACACTTTTATAACAGCTGATGTCAAATACCATGAATTTTTTGATGCGGAAGGGAAGCTAGTCTTATGTGATATCGGGCATTATGAAAGTGAAATTTTCACAAAAGAATTGTTGGCGGATTTATTGTCGCAAAATTTTCCTAATATTGCACTCTATTTGACAAAAGTAGTTACAAATCCCACATCCTACAGATAGTACATGGAAAGTACAGTAGCACAAAAACTCGACGCTATTTATAATTTACAGCTGATAGATTCAAAACTTGACGCCATCGTCAAAGTAAGAGGAGCGCTTCCAGAGGAAGTTCAAGATCTTGAAGACGAAATAGCCGGCTACGAAACTAGACTTGAAAAATTTCAAAGAGAAATTGATTCCTACGAAGAGGATATCAAGAATTTGAAAGAAAGCATCAAGGATTCTGAAAAGCTGATTAAAAAATACCAAGATCAGCAAATGAATGTTCGAAATAATCGGGAATACGATGCGATTACCAAAGAACTCGAACTTCAAGATCTGGAAATTCAAGTAGCCCGAAAGAAAATTGCTGAAGCAGGCGTAAAAATCGATCAGAAAAAGTTGGATCTAGATGACCTCGAGGCTGTCATGCAAGATCGTCAGAAAGATTTGGATCTTAAGAAGAACGAACTTTCTACGATTGTAGCTGAGAGTGAAGCTGAAGAAGCCAAACTAAATGCCGATCGCGAAAAGTCGGTCAAAAAAGTAGATGAGCGATTGTATAAGTCTTACGAAAAGATTCGGGCAAATGCCAGAAATGGCTTAGCTGTCGTAATGGTGAAAAGAGGGGCTTGTGGCGGTTGCTTTAATACTGTTCCACCTCAAAGACAAGCTGACATCAGAGAAAAGAAAAAGCTGATTGTCTGCGAACATTGCGGAAGAATTCTTGCTGGTGTAGAAGACGAGATCGTCGAAGAAAAGCCAAAGAAAAAGCGAACAGCTAAAGGATAAAATCAAAACCCCAACGTTAAAGCGTTGGGGTTTATTTTTTTCTGGCAAATAAATTTGCTTTGCCCCAATTTAAATCCCTATATTGAATTGATGCTAAGGGGATTGATAATCATATTGGTTTCATTTTTAAACTTTCAGGCTTTCGCTGAAAATCCTGGATCAAAAACCTTCTTGGTTTTGTTTAAATCCCAAGAATTGCAGCAGTATCACACAAGCTTAGAATCAATAGAAGCCCAGTTTTCAGCCTTTGAAACGAAAACCTATGATGGAAACTCTGAGCTTGCCTTGATAATAGAAATCTCATCCTGCGACTTCGATGAGTGCTTTTTGGGAGATTTTTTGGTGACCGTAAATGAAAAAGAATCCATCCAATTACAGGAAATTGCTTTTCGACTTTTTGACCTTACCGAAAACAAAGAAACGCTGAGCAACTATCTAAGTCTCGGTGGGACGGAAAGCAACCCTCACCACAAAAAAGAAAAAAAGGTAGCTACAGCCCTATGAGGTGAGCTCGATCATTTCCCTTTCGAAGCACAAAAGTCTCCTCCCCCACTTGTTCTATCAAGTACAAACAGAGATTACTGTGTTCAAATTGATCCATGTATCTCAAATCATAATTAAAAATAAGACTCAAAAAAATACGCATCGCTCTTCCATGCATGCAGACGAGAATCGTTTCTCCCGGACCTTTCAAAATATTTTCGATCCCCCTTCTCATCCTGACTGCCACTTGATTAGGGCTTTCTCCACCTGCAATAGCATAATCTAAATTCCCCAATTGCCACTGGTGAAGCATGTGTTTATAATATTCATTTTCTTGAGGTGTCATTGGGGTCCCTTCATATTCACCCCAAGAAATTTCATTTAGTTCTGGCAAAACTCCCGTTGGAATTCCTCTCTGAATAAACTGCTCAATGGACTGCTTCGTGCGGATCAGTGCCGTATGGTAGATTTGGTCAAAATTCACATGTTGGTAAGCTTCAAAAAAAGCCTTGGCTTGTGCCAGTCCTCGCTCATTAATGGGTGCATCAATACCACTTCCCTGCACCACTCCTCGTAGATTAAAGTCCGTTTGACCGTGTCTTACCAAATAAATTTTTTTTCGAAGCATTTTCTATATTTTTGTCCAAGCTCAAAGAAAATCAATTCCCAAAAATATCCATGATTTTTCAATCTAAGCCATCCCTTGAGGAATTAAACAAAAGCAGTGAGAATACGCTGGTTAGTCATCTTGGAATCGTTTTTACAAAACTAGGGTCAGATTCAATTACGGCAACTATGCCGGTAGACGCTAGAACCAAACAGCCTTTAGGCTTGTTACACGGAGGTGCTAATGTAGTGCTTGCCGAAACCCTAGGAAGTATTGCTTCTTCTTTGACAATCGACACTTCCAAACAGACCTGTGTTGGTTTAGAAATAAATGCAAATCACCTTAAATCTGTACGATCTGGAACTGTTAAAGGAATTGCAGCACCTATCCACTTGGGAAGAAGCACGCAGGTTTGGGAAATAAAAATTTACAACGAAAATGAATCCCTCTGCTGTATAAGCAGAATTACGATGGCGATTTTGGATAAAAAATGATTGAATCACTAGCAGCCAAATCTCTTTCACTATACCAGGCTCTTGATCAGATATTATCAGCTGGTTTTCAATTTGGAGGGTCTTTTGCCCTTTGGAGGAAGCCTCAATCGACTGAATTGGAAATATCTTTTGATGACGCCAAGGAGGCAAAAAAAATCAGCCTAAGTCTTGAGGATGCTCCTGCGGGTTTTATAATCCATCCATTTGAGGATCAGGAAGATCAAATGGCTTATTTTATCGAGGCGAAGGAGTACTTCAAAATCTCCATTAGTGAAGATCAAGATTCCATTCAACTTCCCAATTGGGTTCAACGATTAGAAGCCCCGACCGATAAAAAATACTTTTTTCAAAAGTTGGATATAGACTTTATCAGTGAAATAAAATCCAATCGGGATGGTTCTTCTAAAGTAGATTTTCTGAATTTGGTAGAGAAAAGTATAGCCTCTATTTCTGAAGGTTATCTAGAAAAGGTGGTCCCTGCTCGCACAAAAAAACTTCCTATCCCAAGTGATTTTGATTTGGCAAAAAGCCTTTTGAGTTTATTAAAATCCTATCCAAACTCTTTTGTAAACTTTTTCCATCTTCCCGGTATTGGAACTTGGATGGGAGCAAGTCCCGAGATTTTAATTGAAACCAAAGGAGATTGGTTTTACACCATGTCATTGGCAGGCACACAATCTGCAAAAGGTGAAAACCCTCTTAAAGCTGCTGCTTGGACACAAAAAGAAATTGAGGAGCAGGCTTTGGTCAGTCGATACATTGTAGACTGTTTCAAAAAAATCAGGCTTCGGGAATATGAAGAACATGGACCCAAAACTGTCTTAGCAGGAAACCTTTTGCATCTTCGTTCTGATTTTCGAGTAAATATGAAGGAAACCAATTTCCCTCAACTCGGATCCGTGATGCTACAACTGCTTCATCCCACATCGGCTGTATGTGGTATGCCGAGAAAACCAGCCCATGATTTCCTGAAAAGCTATGAGGGGTTTGACCGAAAGTTTTTCGCAGGTTTTATTGGCCCTGTAAACATTGAAAACCAGACTTCCATCTTTGTAAATCTTCGAACTGCTTCATTCTCAAAAGACCAAATCACCCTCTATGCTGGAGCTGGAGTGACAGAAGATTCCAATCCTGAAATGGAATGGGAAGAAACTGAAATGAAGTGTGAAATCATTGGTAAGTTTATCCAAAACCCTCAACTGTGAGCCTTCAAGCAATTATTGATTTAGTAGAAATTTGTGCAAGGAAAGGGGTAAAAAACGCAATTTTATCTCCGGGCTCAAGATGCGCACCTCTTACGATCGCTTTTGCACGTCATCCTCAAATCCATACCAGAACGGTTTCTGATGAACGTTCCGCCGCCTTTATTGCTCTCGGAATGGCTCAACAGCTAAATGAACCAGTGGTATTGGTTTGTACATCAGGTTCTGCTGCCCTTAACTATTTTCCAGCTATTGCAGAAGCTTATTTTCAAGAGATTCCTCTATTGATTTTGACTGCAGATCGGCCTCCAGAATGGATCGATCAATGGGATGGGCAAACTATTTTCCAAGCCAATGTATATGGAAATCACATTAAAAGGTTTTTCCAATTCCCGGATAGCTTCGGAACAACTGATCAGTTATGGCACAGCCATCGAATCGTCAATGAGGGAATCAATCTCAGTCAAAGTGGCCCAAAAGGTCCGGTTCATATTAACATTCCGCTTCGAGAGCCCTTTTATCCGAAAAAAGGAGAAGCATTAATTCCTTCTTCTCGAATTTCCATTTTTTCACACGAAAAACCCCTTCGCCAGCTTTCTGAGGCTACTCTTTTGGAATTGGACAATGAACTTCGACAATACCAACGAATTCTGATTATTCCGGGACAGCAACAACCCAATGCTCTGCTCCAATCCATCTTGGAAAAGCTAGTAATAGAAAAGCAACTAGTGGTCGTTGCAGATAGTATATCAAACCTTCAAGGTTCAGGAAGTATTACTTTCCATGATCATTGGTTGGGAAATGAGGAATTCAACAAAAACCTGAAGCCAGACTTAGTAATCACGTTCGGGAAGTCACTTATTTCAAAACCGCTGAAATTATTTCTCCGAAAAAATGAAATAATCCACTGGCACATCCAAGCTCATGAGGGTGTCAATGATACTTTTCAGCAGCTACATAGATTAGTCGAATGTGAACCGCTGTATTTTTTAAAGTGGTTGTTAGAAAAACTTCCACAATTAGAAAAAGGATATTTTGAATCTTGGCAAGAGTTAGAACAAAAGGTTCAGGAAAATCTTCCCCGTTTATTGGAGCAGGCTTATTTTGGTGAGTATCAAGCCTTGCAAACAATTCTGCGTGAAATTCCTGCAGATTCCAAAATCCAATTAGCCAACTCCATGGCAGTACGCTATGTAAACTTTCTTGGGAAAAGAGCGCAAGAAATCTATTGTAATCGTGGGACGAGCGGAATCGACGGAACGAACAGTACTGCAGTGGGCTGTTGTTTGGAAACTTCATGGTTTGTCACCATCATTACCGGGGATTTGGCATTTTTCTACGACCGAAATGCTTTTTGGCATAATTACCCTACCCCTAACCTGCGAATTATTCTACTGAATAATCATGCGGGAGGAATTTTCCGCTTGATTGAAGGCCCAAAAGATCAACCAGAACTTGAAGAATATTTTGAGACCCATCAAGCCCTATCTGCCAAGTTTATCTCTCAAGAATATAAGTTTGATTATTCCCTTTCAAAGAATATTCAGGAATTGAAGCAAGCCTTAGAAGGATTTTATCAGGCTAGTTCCGAACCTAAATTATTGGAAATCGAAAGCGATAGCACCCAAAATGCTGAGATTCTGAAATCAATAAAAGAAATGATTTCTCAGAAGTTAAAGGAGAGCCAATAAGAGATAAGTCCTTTAGTTGAACTCCCATTTTTAAAAGGAATTTTGGTAAATCTACCTATTAAGAAATGGGGTATTTCATGGCTTTATTCGAAGATTGAATTCTTTTACCTTTTGATTAAAATCTCCTCTAATTCTTCCAATGATTTGTTCTTTGTTTCCGGAACTACAAAAATCACAAAAAAGAACCCTAAAGCTGCAAAAAGGCCATAAAGCAGGAAGGTGGTACTACTTCCCATAGTGTCCAATTGCCAAGGAAAAAACTGTTGTACCAAATAGCTAATCAGGGAATTGATAAAACCAACAAATGAGATGGCTGCTCCTTTGATATGAATTGGAAAAAGTTCCGAAAATAAAACCCACATCACGGGACCAATTGAAATCGCAAAGGACGCAACGAAGCCGAGAATGCCAACCAAAATCAAAGTTGGATTCATTTGAATAGCTGCTGTAATTAGATTTGACTCGTAAGCTAATGCATCTTTTTCACCAAGACTTTCTCGAATTGCCTCTTTAAAGCTTACGTCATCCTCAAAAATCGTTTGAATGAGGGGAGCTAAACGTTCTTGATTGATCTCTGTTGGGAGAGTTTTTACTGACTCGGATGTCAATTCATAGGTAGCATCACCAAACCCATACGCTAAAAGACCCATACATAGAGCAATTCCAGCTAACCCCAAAAGTAACAAAGGCTTTCTTCCGAGGCGATCTATAAAAAGAATCGCCAAAACCGTAAAGACTAAATTGGTTAAGCCTACCAAAATTGCCTGAATAAAGGATGCATCTGTTCCAATTCCGGATTGCTCAAAAATCATTGGCGCATAGAAAAACACCGAATTGATTCCAGTGATCTGTTGAAGTATCGCAATTACAACCCCGATGATTAAAACCAATCGATAGGCAGGTTTGAAAAACTCGGTTAGCTTGACTTTTTCTTTGTCCTTTTCTTCATGAATACTTCGAATAGCATCATTAATCTGTTTTTTAGCATCTTCTAGATTGGTGAATTGATTCATGATCAACATGGCCTGATCTGTCTGACCTTTCATCACCAACCAACGGGGACTTTTAGGGACAAAAAACAAACCAACATAAAACAGAACTGCTGGCAAAAACTCCAATCCCAGCATCCATCGCCAATTCCACTTTTCAAACCCCAAGCTCAAGGCCCAATCTGAATCAAGTTCTCCCAATTGAAGAATTAAATAATTCGTAAAAAAAGCTACCGAGATACCAATTACAATATTCAGCTGATTGAAAGAAACCAATCTTCCCCGCATCGCAGGAGGTGCTATTTCTGCAATGTACATGGGGGCCAGAATCAAAGAAGCTCCCACACCGAATCCTCCAATCATACGAGCAATAACCAGACTCACAAAATCTGGAGCTACTGCAGAGCCAAATGCACTTATCGCATAGAGAATCGCCGCTACCTGAAGAACCTTCCTTCTACCATATCGATCGCTGAGGGGGCCGGAAACCATCATAGCCAATGTTGCCGTCAAAGTAAGGGAAGCTACAGACCAACCTAGTTCGAGTTTGGTTAAGTCAAATTCTGTTTCGATAAACTTAACCACACCAGAAATTACGGATGCATCGAAACCCATCAAAAATCCCCCTAGTGCTACAATAAGGGAAATCCGTATCGTATAAGATTGATTTTTTGTCATAGGATTTTGGGTTGAATTGTTATGGTTAGCTAGTGACTTTATTTGAAATCCCTTTTGGTAGAATTAGATACTTGCTAGAAAATTAGATAATAAACCTATAAGTAATTAAATCAATTGATTCTAAACTTCCCAAAATTACACCCCCACAATACCACATCATCCCTCCTTCAAAAATTTCACAAAGCAGAAAAGAAATATAGGAAAAGGCCTACATTTTAATTTTGAAGCTTATTTTAGCTACACCAAAACCTCAACGTTGGAACCTACTAGGTACATCAATTTGATTTGCTTATTGGTTAAAATCAATGCCCAAAAACCCATGAAATACGGATTTACATTTCTCTTATTTTTCAATCTTATTGTTCACTCCTGGGGGCAAAATCCCGGACTTCCTTTTTCAAAATTTTACTCCTCACACGAATACCAAGGAGGAATCCAAAATTTTTCCTTTACCCAAAGCACTGCCGGCCTAATCTATGTTGCGAATAATTTTGGATTATTAGAGTATGATGGAGCCGAGTGGAGAAGATATGCTTTACCCAACAGTACAAAAATCAGGGACGTCGCCATTGATGAAAGCGGAATCATTTATGCCTCTGGCCAAGCAGAATTCGGATATTTCAAACCAGACCAAAAAGGGGCACTTATTTATCATTCATTAGCAGACAAACTTCCCGAAAACAGTAAAAATCTGGAGGAAATATGGAAAATCCATTTCATCAGGGAAATGGTAATTTTTTGCACCTTTGACAAACTTTTCATTTTTAATAAAGACCAAGAATTTCAATCCGTATTAGACGGTGAGCAGGATTTTGAGAGTTTCCACCTTACCAATAACAAGCTTTATGTAAACCAAAAATCAAAAGGACTGCTTGTTTTTGAAAACAACAAACTAGTCCCTGTCAATGAGGGGGCATTTTTTGCTGACAAGCTCATTGCAGGATTTATTTCGCTTTCAAACAACCGTCATTTAGCATTTACTCGGAACCAAGGAGTTTTTGAAATTTCCGGCACTAGAGTTCAGCCTTGGGAAAGTACACTCCCTAAGGATGTACAGATCAATGAGGCTAAACAACTCAAAAATGGAAATTTAGCGATCGGAACCCAGCGTCATGGATTATATATTTTGGATACGAATGGCGAGGATCTTCTTGAGATGAATAAGGAAAATGGATTACGGAACAATTCCATTTTATCCCTTTTTGAAGACATTAGTGGAAATTTGTGGATTGGACATAACAATGGAATCACTCTTTTAGAACTCAGCCTACCCTTTCGGTTAATCGATCAATTTTCAGGTTTACCGGGTACTGGGTATGATGCTTTTTTGAGAGAGAATGAGATTTTCTATGGCACGAACTATGGACTTTTTTCTGAAAAAATAGAAGCCGGATCTTCAAAAAAGAC
Source organism: Algoriphagus sp. (assembly GCF_013373065.1). Taxonomy (GTDB): domain Bacteria; phylum Bacteroidota; class Bacteroidia; order Cytophagales; family Cyclobacteriaceae; genus Algoriphagus. The sequence continues at coordinate 335,441 of NZ_JABXIN010000003.1, read as the reverse complement.
CAGTCCATTAATCAATGGTACCGGGCAGGTGTATCAAATTACACAAATTCAAAACCTTTTGCTTTCAGCTCAGAATGATGGTGCATTTCTTTTGGAAAATAGAAAAGCAAACCGGATCGATGGACCGACTGGCATCTGGAACTTCCAACCACTTAAGGATCATCCTGAATTGATTATCAGTGGTAGTTATAATGGCCTGCTTTTGTATGAAATTAGAAATAACTCCATTCGATTTTTACGAAAATTAAATGGGTTTAATGAGTCTTCCCGATTAATCGAGCAGGACGGCAACGGGGACATTTGGATGGCGCACGGATATAAGGGAATCTACCGCTTAAAACTAAATGAAAGCCTGGATTCAGTCACTTTCAAATACTATGGAACAGAATCAGGACTTCCAACAAATCTGCTTAATAGTGTTTGGAAACTAAATAATGAGCTTGTTTTCTCTACGGAATATGGGCTTTACCGATTCAATGCAGATCAGGATAGATTTGAAAAACACCCTACTTTCGAAAAATATTTTGAGCCGGATTTTTTGGCTACAAGCATGGTCGAAGATCCCTTAGGAAATATTTTCTATATCGGGGAAAAAGAAGTGGGGATTCTGGAACGGCAAATCAACGGAACCTACATAAAAAACTATCAGATCTTTAATAAAATCAAGCCATTCCTAAACGATGACCTTCAGAATATCTCCCTCATTCGTGCCAATGAGGTGCTTTTCGCAGCAAATGAGGGTTTTATTTGGTATAAATTGGATAAAAACTTTAGCCCTTCCATTTCTTTCCCTACACTTATTCGATCTGTTTATTTAACAGGTGCTTCTGACTCCTTGATTTCCCAAGGTGATTATTTGCAAAGAGATACCTTCACTAATTCTAAATCTGAAATAGAAGTTCCAGCTATCCCCTATAAAGAAGCCAATTTGAGATTCGAGGCAAGTAACCCTATTCCAAACAATGAGAATACCACCCAATTTCAATTTTGGCTAGAAGGACTGGAAGATGGATATGGTGACTGGACGACCAAACGGGATAAAGCCTACACCAATTTAAGAGAAGGGGACTATATTTTTCATGCAAGAAGCAAGAATATCTATGGGGAGATTTCAGAGGAAGATCGGTATTCTTTTATAGTTCTTCCCCCTTGGTATAGAAGCACCCTCGCCTATCTTTTTTATACACTTGCGGGAATCTTATTGCTCTATCTTCTTTTCAAGTATTTGGATAAACGAATGAAGGAAGAGGCCGCTCAAATCAAGGAAGCCCAAACAAAAGTGATTCAACAAAAAGAAAAAGACCTCAAAAGTTCAAAGCAGGAAATTGAACGACTCAAAACGGAAAAGCTCAAATCAGAGATCCAAAGCAAAAACAAGGAGTTGGCTTCTGCCACTATGCATTTGATCAACAAAAATGGATTTATTGTTCAAACTAAATCCAACCTGAACAATATCATCAAGAAAAGTAAAAATCAGGAGGTCAAAAACGAGATTAAAAAGATCATTCAAAATATCGAAAAGAACATTGCTGGTGACAAAGATTGGGAACAGTTTGAAATGCATTTTGACGAGGTACATGGTGATTTTATGACTCGATTCAAAGCAGCCTTTCCTGATCTCAGTCCACAAGAAATCAAATTGAGTGCTTACTTGAGAATGAACCTTTCCTCCAAGGAAATTGCCAATTTGATGAATATTACGATCAGAGGGGTGGAAATTGCACGGTACAGGCTACGGAAAAAAATTCAATTGGAACGTTCCGAAAACCTGCAGGAATTCATCCTTAAATTTTAATGATTTACAAACTAGAATCGGGAGAATTTCTTCTCCCGATTTTTTGTGAAAAATAGATCATCAGTCCAATTTGTCCGAGTTCTGCTAAAGTCAAAGGAATCAAACTTAAAAAAGCCGCTAATCCGGTGAACATCAGAAAACCTCCAATAATCGTGAGAATTCCTACAATCAAAGGAATGGTAGAGAAACGATTTTTATACCCTAAAAAGGCCATTCCCAATAGAACATAGAAAAAACCAAACGAACTGATTTTGATTAGGTAATAATCACCTAATTCAAAGAAATCCGCTTGAAGAGCAAATAAGTCAACAATCATCCAAATCGCATTGGCTCCTACCATCATCCAAGCTCCTATCTTCAAAAATGAATTAGCGAAATAAGAGGCTAAGCGAACCCAAGCCAACATAAATAAGATGTGGCTGAAATAAGATCCTACTTTAATAAAGGAAAAACCGTTTCTGCTGATTTCCTCTTTTCCTCCGATATACTCTATTTCAAACCCTAACTCAAAAACGGATAAAAAGAAATAGATGACACCTGCTGCAATCCCCAAATAGATAAAAGAATTTTTTCTAGAGAAGTTTTCTCCTCAAAACCTTTAAAATCCAAAGCCTCAAAAAGAGCCTTAATGGTATAGGACCTTGGAGTCACCTCCCCTGCTTCGATGCGTTGAATGGTTCTTACATTCAGATTACATTTTTCGACCAACTCTTATTGAGTCAATCCTTTGGCTTTTCTCAATTCAGAAATTTTCTTGCCTAATTCTGGTTGTTTCATAGTGAAATGTGTTTTTGGTTTGACCATGGCAAGATGTTTTGTATGGAAGATTTTTAGAACGAAAAAGGGGCGGAATTGACCCGACATTTACCCGACATATAGCTTTATCATTTCTAAAACAGCGTTTTCTCCCATTTTTACAATAGTGACAACACTTTCTTTAGGGCTGGATTTCTGTTCTCAGCTTTCCATATTACAGATAACTCTGTAAACTGAGAAATCCCAGGTATTTCCATAAAGCGGACATTAAGATCATATCCCTCTTTCAAGGAGGTAGGAATAATCGCTACCCCCAAACCGTTTTCAACCAATCGAAAGATGGTTAAGGCATGGACGGATTTGTGTTTGACATGAGGATTAAATCCTGCAGCTCTACAAATCCCAATGATTTGCTCATAGTAATAATTTGAATAATCCGATGAAAAAAGGATAAAGGATTCTTGGGCAAATTGGGCAATAGACTTAAAGTCTGATTTGTGAATGGGGTGATTTTGGGGTACAACAATGGAGAAAGTATCTCTAAAAACAGGTTTAATGGACAAGTCTTCTGGAACCGATGCCAAACGAACGAATCCCAAATCCAATTTATCTTTTTGGAGCATTTCCACCTGGATTTGATTACTCAATTCTTCCAAACTAGTGGAGATCAATGGAAAATTTGAATTTAAGCGATTCAGTAAGTCCGGTAAAAGCTGATTCGAAGCCGAACCTAAAAATCCTATTCGGAGCTCCCCCACCTTTCCTGATGCAATTTCCCGAATTTGAAGTCTAACGTTTTCCAGGTGGTTCAGTACAAATTCAACTTCCTCTTTTAAATATTCACCTGCTGCAGTACAGGAGACATGCTTTTTATCCCGCTCAAAAAGCTGTACCCCTAATTCCATTTCAAGTTGCTTGATTTGGCGACTAAGGCCCGGCTGGGATATAAAGAGTCGCTCTGCAGCTTTTCTGTAATTCAATTCTTCAGCAACAGCCTGAAAATAATGTAAATGCCTTAGCTCCATTGATACCTTACAGTTATTATTAATTGATAAAAATAGTATCAATAAGCATCATTAGAAAGCTCTACCTTTGAAAAAGCTTGAAGACCAAGCCAAAAGCTCTTGAAACTCGAACAAGAAAACCCGAAAACCGCCTTTCTCCGAAACCAATGCAAACATTCCATTACGGACAAGACCATCTCAGTGCATCCTGGGCTTTGAAATTAGCCAGAAAGGAAGCTACAGGTGTTTTCAGTAAAGAAACCATCCAAAAAGTAAAAGCATCTGCCGAAGCAGTCAACAAAATCGCCCAGGGTGAAAAAGCTGTTTATGGAATCAATACAGGCTTTGGCCCACTATGTACCAGCATTATTTCCCCAGAACAGACCACCACTTTACAGGAAAATCTTCTGAAAAGCCATGTAGTCGGTGTGGGTGAACCTGTGGATGCAGAAATCACCAAGTTGATGATGGTTTTGAAAATTCATGCTTTGGCGCAAGGTTTTTCTGGAATCCAATTCGAAACACTTGAGCGAATTCATTGGATGTTGGAAAATGACATCTTACCTATTGTTCCTAGTCAAGGTTCTGTTGGAGCATCCGGAGATTTAGCACCCTTATCCCATTTATTTCTGCCATTGATTGGATTTGGAAAGGTATTATACAGGGGAACTGTGCTTACAACTGCAGAAGTACTCCGGCAATTTGAAAAGACACCCCTCTCATTAGGTCCCAAAGAAGGCTTGGCATTAATCAATGGTACCCAATTCATGTCCGCCCATGGCATCCGAATCGTTGAAAAATTCCATAATCTTCTTGAAAATGCCTCCTTAACAGGGGCTTTGATGATTGAAGGGTTGATGGGTTCTGCCAACCCTTTTTCAGCAGAACTTCACGCGTTACGGCCATTCGCAGGAAATCAGCACGTTGCTCATACTATAGCCAACCTTCTCAAAGGATCCGAAATAGTCGTTTCTCATCTAAACTGCACGAGAGTCCAGGACCCTTATTCCCTACGATGCATTCCCCAAGTGCATGGTGCTAGCTGGAATGCATGGCTTCACCTGAAGGAGACCCTCGAAATCGAAATCAACTCTGTGACTGATAATCCAGTCGTATTTAATGAAAATCACACGGTATCAGGTGGACATTTTCATGGGCAGCCTATTGCGATGACTTTTGATTATGCATGCTTGGCTGCTTCAGAAATTGGAAATATTTCTGATCGGCGAATTTATCTTTCCATAGAAGGAGATACCCCAGGAGTTCCCAAATTACTCCTAAAAGAAACCGGGCTTAACTCAGGATTGATGATTCCTCAGTATACTTCTGCGGCTTTGGCCTCCGAAAACAAAGGATTATGCTTCCCAGCATCGGCAGATTCAATCCCAACATCCCTAGGGCAAGAAGATCATGTCAGCATGGGGAGTATTGGTTCCAGAAAAGCACTCCGAGTGATTGAGAATGTGGAAAAAATCCTAGGAATTGAACTCTTCTATGCAGTGCAAGCGATTGATTTCCATCAACCTCTACAATCCGGACCAATTCTCCAGAAAATTTATGAATTTGTCAGATCCTGCATAAAACCTATCACAGAAGACCGAATCATGTCTGACGATATGGAGGAGGCGATACAACTTATTCGTGAAGGGCGTCTAGTACAATTAGCTAACCAATTAGCCACTAATAGTGGGCTCCCCTATCATACTCCGTGGACAGAAGTTTTCAATTATTAAAGCCCTGCTTATGAAAAATCAAAAGCTAATCGGCCCCATCTCCCAATTGATTACCATGCGTGCGCTTCCTTTACGAGGAGCACTTTCAGATGATCAATTAGAAATCATACCCAACGCTGGCATTTGGATTAAAAACGATAAAATCGAAGCGATTGGGAGTTTTGAATCACTTCGAAAGCAAGTAGATTGGAATTATACCAGCCGGAAATTTCTGGAAGGAAATTATGTTGCTTTACCAGGCTTTATTGATTGTCATACCCACATCTGTTTTGGGGGTAGCAGGGCAAAAGATTTTACCCTACGAAATGCTGGGAAGAGCTACTTGGAAATAAGTAAAGCCGGAGGAGGAATTTGGGATACTGTCCAACAGACCAGAGCCTTATCTGTATTTGCGCTAGCAAAAAAAACCTTTGACCATGCACAGCGACATCTTTCAGAAGGAGTCACCACCATTGAAGTCAAAAGTGGCTATGGGTTGTCCGTTTCAGAGGAAATCAAAATGCTGAGTGCCATTCAAAAAACCAATAATCGCACAGCAGCAGACCTTATTCCATCCTGTCTTGCCGCTCACGCACTGCCTAGGGATTTTGAGGGGAATAAAACAGAATACATTCGAGAAATTACCGAGAAACTTCTTCCAATCATTCACAAAGAAAAATTATGCAATCGCGTAGATGCATTTGTAGAGCAATCCGCTTTTAATCCTGAAGAGGTACTGCCCTATTTCAAAAAAGCCAAAGAACTTGGATTTGACATCACGGTCCATGCTGATCAATTTTCCACAGGAGGCTCCAAGTTAGCAATAGAGATTGGAGCAGCATCCGCAGATCATTTGGAGGCATCTGGAAAAGAAGAAATTCAACGTTTAGCACAATCGAATACCATTGGTGTTGCGCTTCCCGGAGCAAGTATTGGCTTAGGGTGTGGCTTTACTCCTGCCCGACAACTCTTGGATCAGGGTGGGATTTTAGCCATCGCTTCAGATTGGAATCCAGGATCGGCACCTATGGGAGACTTGTTAACGCAAGCTAGTATTCTGGCGACCTTTGAAAAATTAACCACAGCAGAGGTATTTGCTGGGATAACCTTTCGGGCAGCAGCTACCTTAAAACTCTCTGACAGAGGAACACTCACCCCAGGCCAACTTGCAGACTTTAACTTATTCCCTACTTCTGACTATCGTGAAATTCTTTACCAACAAGGTAAAATGAAGCCAGAGATGGTCTGGAAAAACGGTAAGAGAGTTTAAAAAAATCACTCTTTTAAATGTAAGAATCCTTTCTAAAAAAAATTGCCATGGATTTTCAATCCCAAATAAAACAAGGAATCCCTTCCGTTTTACCTGCCAGAAAAAGAAGAAATCCGAGCCTTTCCCATGCCCCAAAACGGAAAGACATTCTTACTTCCGAAGAGAAAAAGCTAGCCATTATAAATGCATTACGATATTTTCCCATTGATTGGCATAAAGAACTGGCTCTGGAATTTGCCGAGGAATTACATGAATATGGGAGGATCTACATGTATCGATTTATGCCAGACTATTCCCTATATGCGCGGCCTATCGATGACTATCCTGCGAAAACCAAACAGGCTGCAGCGATCATGTTAATGATTCAAAATAATTTGGATCCAGCCGTTGCACAGCATCCTGAAGAATTGATTACCTACGGAGGGAATGGGGCTGTTTTTCAAAACTGGGCTCAATACCTGCTTACGATGAAATATCTTTCCGAAATGACGGAGAACCAAACACTTCATATGTATTCAGGTCACCCCATGGGACTTTTTCCATCTTCCCCCATTGCACCCAGAGTCATTGTTACTAATGGAATGATGATTCCAAATTATTCTAAACCCGATGATTGGGAGCGATTTAATGCACTTGGGGTCACGCAATATGGACAAATGACCGCAGGTTCTTATATGTACATTGGTCCTCAGGGAATCGTTCATGGAACCACAATCACCGTCATGAATGCTTTCCGAAAAAGGTTGGAATCGGGGGAAAGTCCAAAAGGGAAAATTTTCCTCACAGCAGGTTTAGGCGGTATGAGTGGTGCCCAACCCAAAGCCGGAAATATTGCAGGTTGTATCACCGTTTGTGCAGAGGTAAATCCAGCTGCTGCTTCCAAAAGGCATAAACAAGGTTGGGTAGATGAATTAATTGAGGACCTCAATAGTCTTGTCATTCGAGTAAGACAGGCAAAATCCAGAGAAGAAGTAGTATCCATCGCCTACCTAGGAAACATTGTGGATGTTTGGGAACGGTTTGATGAAGAAGAAATTTTTGTTGAATTAGGTTCAGATCAGACATCCCTCCACAATCCTTGGGCAGGAGGTTATTACCCGGTTGGATTAAGTTTTGAAGAATCCAATAAAATGATGGCTGAAAATCCTACAAAATTCAAACAAGCCGTTCAGGAATCACTCCGCCGCCATGCTGCCGCAATTAATCGACATACAGCAAAGGGGACTTATTTCTTCGACTATGGAAATGCCTTTCTTTTGGAAGCTTCCCGGGCAGGTGCGGATGTAATGGCAGAAAATGGAATAGACTTCCGCTACCCGAGCTATGTACAGGATATTCTGGGACCGATGTGTTTTGATTATGGCTTTGGTCCTTTCCGATGGGTTTGTACTTCCGGAAAACCAGAGGATTTAAAAAAGACCGATCAAATCGCGGCTGAAGTTTTACGCGAAATAAAATCGCTTTCACCGGCATCTATTCAGCAGCAAATGCAGGATAATATCACCTGGATTGGGGAAGCTGAAAACAACCAATTGGTAGTGGGATCGCAAGCTCGAATCCTCTATGCTGATTCCGAGGGCCGAATTAAAATCGCAAAAGCCTTTAACCAAGCAATTTCATCAGGTGAAATTACAGCCCCTATCGTGTTGGGACGGGATCATCACGACGTAAGTGGGACAGATTCTCCTTACCGGGAAACGAGTAATATTTATGATGGAAGCCGATTTACGGCAGATATGGCCATTCAAAATGTGATTGGAGATAGTTTCCGAGGTGCCACTTGGGTTTCGATTCACAATGGCGGTGGTGTAGGCTGGGGAGAAGTGATCAATGGGGGTTTCGGAATGGTGCTAGATGGAACACCGGAAGCAGAGCAACGACTTGAATCCATGCTTTTTTACGATGTAAATAATGGAATTGCAAGAAGAGCTTGGGCAAGAAATTCAGGATCTCTGGAAGCAATACAACGGGAAATGGAGCGAAGCCCAGGATTAAACATTACGCTTCCAAATTTGGTAGAGCAGCAGATTATCGATCAAATCCCTAATTTGTAGTATGAATTCACTTCACCAAAACCCGGGGCCTCAACATTGGTCTGGTAGAAAATCAGAGCAAAAAGAATATTGGTATCAATGGGTTGACTACCAATCGAATTTGCAATTCCAAAATGAAGCTGGAAAAAAAATCGGGATTTTAGGTTATCCGGGAGAAGTGGGGGTGCGAAGAAATCAAGGAAGACCTGGAACTAAAGATGCGCCGGATTTAATCCGGAAATTTTGGGGAAGCTCGGCTTATCACCTTCAAAAAGAGATTCCAATTATTGATTATGGAAATATTCTGACCCTGAATAATGACTTGGAATCCACGCATGAAAAAATTACTGAATCAGTTCATTCCTTATTGGTAAGTCAGCATTTTCCGATTCTTTTAGGAGGTGGGCACGATTTAGCCTATGCCCATGGAAAAGGCATTTTCAGATACTTACTTCCAAAAGGTGAAAAATTAGGCATTATCAATCTAGATGCACATTTTGACCTTAGACCATTGGCACAAGGAATGAGGCATTCTGGCTCTCCATTTTCCCAATTAGCTAATGAATATTCTGAAAACTTCAATTATCTGGTTTGGGGAATTCAAGAAGCTGCAAATTCGAAATCACTTTTTGAGATAGCCAAATCCGTCCATGCAAAATTCTTCACTATGGAAGAAATTCAATCCAAAAGCTGGGAATTTATGGAGCAGCAATTGGTCGCTTTTATGGATTCAGTCAATAAGATTTACCTAAGCATCGATTTAGATGGTTTTTCTTCAGCAGTTGCGCCGGGAGTTTCTGCACCTTCTCCTATGGGGTTCAGCCCAGAACAAGCTTTCAAAGTCCTTGAATTGATCGCAAAAAGCAAAAAACTGATTTCAATGGATATAGTAGAACTCAATCCAAGATTTGATCAGGACAATGCCACCGCAAGACTTGCTGCACGCTGCACCGAATTTGTACTCCGCAAAACCTTCGGCTAAATCAAAATCTTCTTTTTTCCGCTTCTTTATTCTTTGTACTTAGTTCATCGTACTTTCTACTTGACACCTACTTCTCCAAAGCATCCCAAAGAATCTCTACAGGATGCATGGCATTTCTTCCCGTTCCATCTGAGATCTGATGACGGCAGGAAGTTCCTGGTGCAACAATGAGAGTATTGGAATCAGCTTTTCGTACTGCCGGAAACAGTACCAATTCCCCGACCTGCTGTGAAACTTCAAAGTGTTCTTTTTCATACCCAAAGCTACCTGCCATACCACAGCAACCACTTGGAATAGTTTCCACAGAATAATTGGCTGGAAGGGAAAGAATTTTCTGAGTCCAAGAAACTGCAGAAAGTGCCTTTTGATGGCAATGGCCATGCAATTTGATCTTTTTGCTTTTGGTAGTGAATTGCTCAGGTTTGATATTTCCGGCAGTTATTTCCTGTCCCAAGAATTCATCAATCAATTTCACATGAAACTTCAATTTCTTTGCCGCAGAAACTAATTCAGGACTAACAATCCGTGGATATTCATCCCGGAAACTTAAAATAGCAGATGGTTCCAAACCGATCAAAGGCGTATTTCCATCAATCAGTTTTTCAAAAATCCGAACATTAGCTTCTGCATGCTTTTTAGCTTTGGGTAAAAGGCCTTTGGACAATGCGGATCTACCACTTTCCTCATGATCTACGATTTTGACCTCATAGCCCAATTTCTTCAAAAGGGAAATCGCTTTGATACCAATTTGGGTGTCGTTATGATTCGTGAATTCATCTACAAAGAAATAAACCGACTTGATGACTTTTTCTGCTCCAGGAAGAGAAGCATAATGCTTTTTATACCATTTTCTCAAGCTGATCGGGCTGATTTCCGGAAGATTCCGGCTAGGTGCCACATTCAGAATGGACTTCATCAGTCCGCCTGTAAGTGAATTCCTGAGGAAGAAATTGGCTATTCCAGGCACTTTGGAACCCAATTCATTCAGCTCATTGATATAGGCAAATGCCTTGGACCGAAGTGGAACTCCATGGGTCTTTTGGTATTGGTACAAAAATTCCGCCTTCATGCTGGCCATGTCCACATTGGAGGGACATTCGGCGGTACAGCCTTTGCAGCTCAGACAAAGGTCAAGCGCCTCTTTAATCTCGGGATGGTCAAAGGCATTTTCCTTTATATCCAAGGTCAAAAATTCCCGTAGTGTATTTGCCCTCCCCCGAACCGTATCCTTTTCATTTCGGGTTGCCATGTAGCTAGGACACATGGTTCCGCCCGATCCCGGCAATTTCCGACAGTCACCTGAGCCATTACACTTTTCAGCCATTCGGAGAATACCCCCTACATTTGAAAAATCAATAAGGGTCTGATGTTCAGGAGTCTCCATTCCCGGCTCATAGCGAAGGAATTTATTCATGGGAGCCGCATCCACGATTTTGCCGGGATTAAAAATATTCTTTGGATCCCAGGTGTATTTGATTCTTCGGAAAAGCTCATAACTCTTCTCTCCAACCATCAGGGGAATAAATTCTGCCCGCACGCGACCGTCTCCATGTTCCCCGGAAAGTGAGCCTTGATATTTCTTCACCAACTCCGCAGAAGCTTTGGATATCCTGTAAAAATCTTCCACTCCTTCTTTCTTCTTCAAGTCTAATACGGGACGCAAATGAATTTCTCCAGCGCCTGCATGAGCATAGTGAACGGGCTTTTGGTTGAATTCAACCATCATTTGGTCAAACTCGTCGATGTAATCTGCCAAATCCTCAATATCGACCGCCGTATCTTCGATACAGGCAACCGCTTTGGCATCACCGGGAATATTGGCAAGAAGCCCCAAGCCTGCCGCCCGAAGCGCCCAAGCGGATGCTACTTTCTCCGGCTCAATGATTGGATAGGCATACCCTAATTTTTCTTTTTGTAAATCTTCAACCAAAGCCGCCCCTTTGGCCATTGCTTCTTCCAAAGTTTTACCCCGAAATTCAATCATCAGAATCGCTTCAGGATCTCCCTCCACGAAGTAGCGGTTTTTGGAGTATTCGATGCTTTCCTTAGTACAGTCGAGAATGATTTTATCCATCAATTCCACCGCAGTCGCCGGATGCTTCATAGCGACTTGGGCGGATTTCATACTTTCATGGATACTTTCAAAATGAGCAGCCACAACAATCTCAATGGGGTCAGGTAGCGGGTCAAGGCTGATTTTGATTTCGGTAGTGAAAGCCAACGTTCCTTCTGAACCCGCCAAAAGCTTACAAAAGTTGAATTTTTCCTTTCCTTCAAAAAACTCAGATTTCAACAATTCATCTACTGCATAGCCTGTATTTCGGCGGTGGATGGACTTTTTGGGAAATTGGGCATGAATTTCTTCCCGGATTTCAGGATTGTTGAGTTCATCGAAAATCTGACGATAGAGCTGTCCTTCTAAATCCTTTTGCCCACACTTTCGATCAAAATCATCCTGAGAAATTTCTCCGAAAACCACCTTATTCCCATCACTAAGAATAGTGTTGAGTGAAATCACCTTATCTCGGGTCACGCCGTAGACAATGGAAGTCGTCCCAGAGGAATTATTCCCTACCATCCCTCCTATCATCGCTCGGTTTGCGGTAGAAGTAATCGGACTAAAAAAGAGACCATATGGCTTCAGAAAGCGGTTAAGTTCATCCCGAACCACACCCGGCTGAACACGAACCCAACGTTCTTCCTTATTAAATTCCAGTATTTGGGTAAAATGCTTGGAAACATCCACGACGATGCCATTGCCCACACACTGACCTGCTAAAGATGTTCCTGCTGTTCGGGGAATCAAGGAAGTTCCATGTTCAGAGGCAAAATGAATCAGTTTTTGGATATCCCACTCAGACTTGGGAAAAGCTACCGCCAAAGGCATCTCCCGATAGACTGATGCATCCGTAGCATAAAGCGTTCGGCTAAGTCGATCAAACTGCAAATTGCCTTCCAATTGCGTAGCGAGTTTTTCCAATAAAGGAATAAGGTTAGGCTGGTTTGTAAGCATGGGATAAAAATAGCTTTCTGACTAGAATAAAGAAACGGAGTGAATGGAAATAAAAAAGAAGTAATTATTTCGCATTATTATATTTAATCGCTTAATCATTGAATTTTATTCAAAACTAAACCTTCATGTTCTTCTACCTTTCCCAGTTTTTGAGTTTTTTGGCTATGCCGCTGACTATTGTCCTTATTTTAATTCTTGGCGGAGTGGTTTTTATCAAGAGGAAATGGGGGAAAAAGTTGCTTTGGTCTGGAATTGGGCTTTTGCTCTTTTTCACCAATCCTTTTCTATCCAATTTGGCTTTGTTGTTTTGGGAGCCAGATTTTAAGTCATTTGAAGAAATCCGAACTCATGAGATCGGAATTGTCCTCACCGGGGTGACGAATATGAGCAAAACGGCTTATGATCGCACCTTTTTCAACAAGGGTGCCGACCGAATCACCCATGCGCTCCAACTCTATCGAATGGGGAAAATCAAAAAAATCCTAATTACCGGAGGTCAGGGGCTTAACCCTGTGAACCCACAAACAGAAGCAGAATTATTGAAGCGTTTTTTGGTTATGACCGGAATGCCTGAGTCCGACATTCTCATCGAGAATGAAGCGAAAAACACCGCTCAAAACGCCCAGTTTACAAAAGAATTCCTAAAGGAAAAGGGAATAAATACCAACCAGCAGTTTTTATTGATCACTTCTGCTTTTCATATGTACCGGGCAAAGGGCTGTTTTGATAAGGTGGGATTGGCTACCGAAACATTCCCTGTGGATTATTATTCACATGACGTCAAATACGACATCCCTTCCTTATTTTTTCCAGATCCTTTTTCATTGGAATATTGGACCAAGCTATTTAAAGAATGGATAGGAATTGTGGTTTATAAGCTGGTAGGATATATGTAAAAGGAGAAGTTCAAATACTTCGCTTAAAACCGTCTACTCCATTTCCACTCCCACTTCCAACCTTTTTCCTCCAGCAAAATTGGATGGTAGGCCATAGCCGCTTTAGCAGTAGGTGCATCAAAAAATCGTTGATCATCAGTCAAAATTGCCTTTTGATTTCCCTTCTCATCAATCCAAACCAAATCCATTACTGCGGAGGGTATTTTTCGAGAATAATGGGAATCCTCCTTTTCAAGCCTGCTTTTCAAACTCCAATCAATTTCAAAGCCATTGGGAGAAACTTCAGGAGCAGGAATATCATAATGAGCGCTTTGGGTTTTTATCCAAATAAAAAATTCACGCAATAAATTCAATCCCGGATTTTTCAATTGACTGGATCTGAAATCCTCTGGTTCAATCGAACTGATCACATGGAGCATTTTTCGGGAACGTGTAATAGCCACATTTAAACGATTCTCAGCTCCCAGTTTACCTAATAAGCCAAAATTGGTGACCAATTTCCCTTCTCGGTTCGGTGCATATCCCAAAGACAAGATGACCTGATCGAACTCATCTCCCTGCACATTTTCGATATTTCGTACTTTGATTCGAGGGCTTTGAATTCCAGCTTCCCATAGCATTTCTCGAATCAACTCCATTTGAAAATAATTCCCTGTTACAATTCCAATCGTATCAAGAGGAGCTTTGGTTTGGATTTGCCTAACACGTTCGACGACTTTATCCGCTTCTGAACGATTTACCTGGTTCTCCCAAATTCCCTCTATTTTCTCCCATGAAAAAGGGGAATTCGCGGCCAATACAGTTGAATAGTCTGGTAAAGTTTCTAATCGGTTTCCATAAAAATGAGAATTAGAAAAATAAATCAAGCCTGGGTCTGCAGATCGATAATGACCTCTTAATTGAAGGTTTTCAAAAAAGTGAGCTGCTAATTCCAATAGGGATTCTGCTTCATATTCCATTCCCTCTTCTTCACTTTCCCACTTGACTTGGTAGAAATCCGAAGGTCGGAGTTGTTTGGAGTCACCGGCAACTACCACTTGCTTCCCTCTTAACATTGCGGGTAGTCCACGCTCTACCAAGCATTGAGAAGCTTCATCAAAAATCACCAAATCAACTACCTGCTTATCGGGGAATACGGCTGAAACGGTTTCAGGGCTTCCTAGCCAACAAGGCATTACCCTGAAAACCTCTTCTCCCAATTCCTCCACCAACTTTCGAATGGACCATCGTTGACGCTTTTTGGACACCTGATGGTGTAAATCACGATAGGTTAGCCGATTTCCAAGACGATTATATTCAAGATGCTCACTTACCTGTTCCCTCAGTTTCAACAAGGCCAAATGCTTGGAATTTTCTCGCTTCCGAAGCAAAGCTTCTTTTAGTTCTTTCATTTCTTGAACCAAGGTCAAAGACCCGATTTGAGCTAATTGAGGAGCTTGTTTTTCTAGTTCATCTATCCAGGCCAACCGCCATGAATTCCAGAAAATCCAGATTCTTTTTTCCAACCTTTCATCAGAAAAGTCATTTGAAAGTTGGTAGCCCAAGTCTTTTACTGTCCAATTTTCTAAAAATTGATCAAAGGATTTTAGTTCTAAAAAAATAGCTGGCCAATTCAACGTGTTTTCTGGAAAAACCTGTTCCAATCCCTGCTGAATAATAGCTTGAACTTGTTCTAGGCGGAGCCATGCTTTCCATGATAAAAGGTTCTCTTGGAGCTTGATACTAAATTGATGGAAAGAATGAAGTTGATTGAAAAAATCGGAATGAGATAAACTATGAAAGTTATGCAGGTCAAGGCTTTTTCCTACCTCTTCCCATAAATTAACCAAAAGAAGTACATTCTCAACTCTTTGTAAATCAGATTTATAATCCCCTGAAAGTTTAAAGTGTGAAAGAGCAGGAAGATTTTTAATCTTATTTTCGACCGCTATTCGAGATAAGCATTCCACTTGTATATCCTGTAAAACAGGAGTGTGAAAATCTTGATTTCGACCCTTCAACATCTCAGAGATCAAAGGATATTTTTGCTTCGAAAATCGAAATTTAAGTTTTCCAATTAAGGATTGGCTTTTAGGAATAGCCGCTGCAAGTTCTTCTTCGAGAGCGGTCAAATCATTTGGAAAAGAATTTGACCAATTGGCTGATTCATTGACAGCATAGGCTAATGCTTTGTGGATTTGTTGAATTTTTTCCAACAATTCTGAATTAAAAATCAATTTCGTCCCCAATTCCTTATCAGCAATTTGATCAAAAGCATCAAGCAATTGTTTGACTTTGGAAAAAAAATCTTGGTCATTCCAAAGTACAGAGATTAACTCATGAATAAATTTCTCGCGAAATGGCTGAGGTATATTTTGGCGAAAGTCCTCTACTTCTAAAAGCGCCAGTTTAATTTGAGCAAAATCGGCAGATCCAGTATCTGCAAAAGAAACCCTATTACTCCAAAAACCTTGATGAAACTTTTCATTGTATTTATCAAAGATTTCGTAATCCCTATCGAATTGTTTAGCCTGCTCAAAATTAAGCTGAATCAGGTTTGGATTAGACAAATGGGCTTGTTGAAAGTCAGCATCCAAATACATGGCCTTTATCGGTAAGCCGGCTTTTTCCACATCAAAGAGGGCTTTTCTCAAATCCTCAAACTTTCCCGATAGTCTTGAAATAGTCTTTGAAAGCTGTAGAATCTCGCGCTCCAACTGGATAGCATTGATTCCTCGGTTTTGAGTTTGATAATCTTCAATGGATTCAATCTGAGTTCGGATTTTTTCAAAAAGTGCCTTTTGGTCTCCCCTGAAATCATGAACCAGGGCTAAGAAGGGCCCAAAACCCTTTTCCGCAAGACGCTCATACACTACATCCAAAGCTGCTCTTTTTTGGGAGACAACCAGTACCTTTTTCCCTCGAGCGATGTAGTCAGACAAAAGGTTGGCTATCAATTGCGATTTACCAGTTCCAGGAGGGCCTTGTATCACCAAATTTTTTCCTTCCCGAACCTTTGTCAAAGCCAATTCCTGAGAGGAATCCAGAGGAAAAACAGGAAATAAATTTTCTTCACGGATTTCAGCTTTATGATTATTGGTTGAAAAAAAGTCTTGAAACAACTCTTCCAAAGATGTATTGGGAT
Organism: Algoriphagus sp.; assembly: GCF_013373065.1. Lineage (GTDB taxonomy): Bacteria > Bacteroidota > Bacteroidia > Cytophagales > Cyclobacteriaceae > Algoriphagus. The sequence continues at coordinate 318,856 of NZ_JABXIN010000003.1, read as the reverse complement.
ACTGGAAAAGCAGGGATTCATAATCTGAAAAAAGAAAACTTCCCTTTTGCGCTAATTGTCCCAAAACCGCATAAGGTTTCAAGCTGATTTTTCCTTCAGAAAACTGCTGTTGATCTAGCGAAAGCTGGGAATTAGGAAATGGGATTAGTCGATCTTCCAGCAAATTTGATTGGACTTGAGTAGCTAAGTTCTCGGGAATAATTCGGGCAAGAGCGGTACGGAACTCCAAAGAATCTTTAGAGAAGGAATCCAGTAAATCCTCAGTCAAGGAATGAGAAACATCTTGCTTGGTGGCATGCTTCCATGCTAGAAAAAAAGCAGAGTTCCATTGCCAATTTCCTTGAATTTGGAGCGTCCATTCTCCTTTTTCTTTCTTTAATTGTAGAGGTTTCAGCAACAAAGGAGCTCTGATCACCTGTCCGTTGATAAGCTTTCCTTCCGCAAAAAGCCAGGAAATATAGAGGCTATTTTCCCCTGTTTCTTCCTGTGTCATTTGATCCCTAAATGCGATTCTTGACAATAATTTGGAAAGCTGATTGACCTCTCCCAAGCGCGGATCAAACTCAGGTAAGATAGGAATTTCTTTTTTACCCTGAATTAATTTTCGGATGATTTCAAAGGCGGATTCTCCATTTAAAAAGTCTAGATTCATTAAATCAATCATCCCATAACCTTCCATTTTAGGCAAATACAGAGACCTGTTTTTTGTAGACAGGTCTGTAAGCCGATGGAGATAAGTTTGGAATATCGATTCTGGCATTTATTTAAATGGCGAGTCTTTTTCTTTGGCCATCTGATTATAGACAATTCCGTCGAGAATTCCCGGCATCCATTTATTCAGAAATACAGCTAGTTTTCCTTGAGAAGTCAAAACAATATCCCGCTTCCTTTTAATAGTAGCCTTCAAAATATGCGCTGCAACTTCCTCAGAAGTCATCATCTTGGATTCATCCCGTGGTGATTCTCCTTGGGAAGAGCCATCCGCAGTCAAAGCAGTATTCCGGATGTTGGAGGCGGTAAACCCAGGAGCCACAACCAAGACATGAACACCCTTTTTCATCACCTCTGTTCGCAAGGCTTCAAAAAAACCATTCATGGCATATTTACTGGCCGTATAGGCGGTACGTGCTGGCGTTCCTCGATAGCCATTAATAGATGACACACCGATAATGGACCCTTTAGATTCTAAAATTGCAGGAAGGCAAAACTTGGTCGCATAGACTGTTCCCCAGAAATTGGTATCCATGACCTTCCGAAAAACATCCAGATCCAAATCCTGAAAAAGAGCCCGCATGGAAATCCCTGCATTATTGATGAGGACATCTATCCTTCCAAAATTCTTTAAAGTTTCCTCAGCCATCCGCTGATTATCAGACTCCGAACCGGCATCTGCTAAAATGGGCAATACCTCAAATCCCATATTCCGAAGATTCGAAGTGGTATTTTCCAATTTTTGAGGGTTTCTTCCTGTAATTGCCAAATTTGCCCCTTCTCTACCAAATACCTCCGCACAGGCTTCACCGATCCCGGATGTAGCCCCGGTAATGATTACAACTTTGTCTTTGAATTTCATGGATAAAATTTGATGGGTAAAGATAGGGATTAGGAAGGAAAGGATGAATCGGAATCAAATCGCCCTTTTTCCCTAATTTTGCAGCCATGTCGAGAAAAATGAAGAATAAGGTCATCACAAACCTTTTGATTGAGCGAATTGCTTCGGAAGGAAAATGTGTAGGACATCATGAGGGTAAGGTAGTATTCGTCTCCAATGTAGCCCCTGGAGATGTGGTAGATGTTCGAATTACCCGTGGAAAAAGTTCATTTATGGAAGGGGAAGCCGTCCATTTTCATGAATTCTCCAAAGACCGAATCGAACCTTTTTGCTCTCATTTTGGGGTATGCGGAGGATGCAAATGGCAACACATCAATTATGAACTTCAGAAAACCTACAAACGGCAGCAAGTAGTGGATCAATTCCAACGAATCGCTAAAGTACCAATCCCTGAAGTTGCTCCTATTCTCGGCTCTGCAGAAACGCAGTATTATCGAAACAAACTTGACTTTACTTTTTCCAATTCACGTTGGCTGACTCGAGAGGAAATCAACTCCGGGAAAGAATTTGAGCGGAATGCATTGGGATTCCATATTCCAAAAATGTTTGACAAGATCGTGGATATCGAACATTGCTACTTGCAAGGTGGAATTTCTAACGATGTGAGAAACACCCTTCGAGAATTTGCTTTACAGCATCAATTGAACTTTTATGATATCAGAAATCAGGTTGGCCTTCTCCGGAATCTGATCATTCGCACTACCAGTACAGGACAAACCATGGTGATTGTTCAGTTTGGAGAAAATGACCCTGAGTCAATTGCTTTGGTCATGGAGTTTTTGAAAAATAGATTCCCTGAAATCACCTCCCTTTTGTATGTAGTTAATATGAAGGGAAATGAAACTTTCCACGATTTGGAACTGGTGACCTATGCAGGCCAATCTTTTATCGAGGAAGAAATGGAGGGATTGAAATTTAAAGTTGGCCCAAAATCTTTTTATCAAACCAATTCCAAGCAAGCCTACGAACTTTACAAGGTAGCTAGGGATTTTGCGGAATTGAAGGGAGATGAAGTAGTATATGACCTTTATACAGGAACTGGTACTATTGCCAATTTTGTAGCGAAAAAAGCGAAGCAGGTAATAGGAGTTGAATATGTCGAAGCAGCAATCGAGGATGCAAAACTTAATTCCCAAATCAACGGAATAGAAAACACTTTATTCTATGCTGGCGATATGAAAGACATCCTCAATGAAGAGTTTATTTTTCAACATGCCAAACCAGACGTAGTCATTACTGATCCTCCACGGGCAGGGATGCATGAAGATGTGGTGAATATGCTTTTACGTCTAGAAGCCCCCGCTATAGTCTATGTTTCCTGTAATCCAGCTACCCAAGCTCGAGATGTGGCCTTACTTGCAGAAAAGTATCAGGTGGAACGAATTCAGCCTGTAGATATGTTTCCACAGACCTACCATGTTGAAAATATTGTACGCTTAACACTCAAACCATGATTTCCGATTTTAATGATCCCGAATTAAACGGGAAATATTTGGGTACGATCACTAGTGATTTTGTGAAAATCGCAGATGTCTTAAAAGAGGCTGCTTATCAGGTCAAGTCTCGAGGATTTTCAGATTACCCTATTTTTCCCATTTCCAAAGAAAAACAACCTATTGGGCAGCTTTTTTTGGGTAAAGAAGAAAAAAGCTTGGAATGGAATTATTACATCACTTATGTAGATGAGTTTGTACAACGAAAATTAATCGCAGAAGATGCTTTAGAAGAATTCAAAAAAGCTTACAAAGATCCGGATGAGTTTTGTTGCCTTTTTGTGATGGATGGAGCCTTTACAAGTTTCGTCTATATCCCTTATCCAAATGACTAAAACTTCTCATTGGGTGATTTAACAAATAATTTGATTCCTTATTTCAGCTTAGTACTGAAGAAATGAAATGGGATTTTAATTCAAAAGAAATTTTTGACTATCAGTTAGGCTTTTTAGTTCTAAGACTTTTGTATTTACCAAAGCGATAACCAACATGCAATTGATATCTAAATCCAAATGCCCAGGAATCAAAATTGCCATTAGAATTTAACTCCTTTGTGTCTAAAAGATCGTCCAGCATAGGAAATTTTTCGAGTAAAGCTTCTAATGCTTTTTTCTGGATATCATTAGGATTAAAACTGAGATCACCTTGCAAATTTGTTTTGAAATTATAGTTGGAAAAGGATGGCCCAAAAAACACTAGGTCTATTACAAAACGGTCATTAAAAACAAACTGATACCCCAATTGAGCTCCAAGATTATTAATATTAGTCCTCGAAAGCAACAAAGAGTTTGCCTCCCCATTCTCAACTTGATATTTGATAGTCCTATCCGTTTTAAAGCCTAAGGAAGAAAAATAAGGCCCAATATAAATACCTCGAGGGGCAGAATATTTATTTTCTTTTCGGAGATAAAATCGATATTCCAATCCAAACTTATACCCAGACTTGCTTTCTATCTTATCGCTAATTATTTTTTCTCCTAGATTTACAATATTTGGGAATTCTATATAACCAGCACTTAATACAAAACTTTGCCTTGGGTTTAAGACTCTTTCAAAGGAAAACAATCTTACATTTTTATATAATAAATGATTAGTCAAATCCAGCTTGACCGTATTCTTTCTAATTAAAGAATCTTGGATATTTTGAGCAAAAAGGGAATTAATTAAAAAATGAAAGCAAACAAATAAGAAAAATCCTCTCATAAGGGAATTTAATTGGATCTTATTGAGCATCTAAACTGATTTAATTTTTTCCAAACTATAAAACACCTTATTTATTAATAATTGAATTTTTCTCTGAAAAAAGGTCCTTTCAACTAGTAAAACCTCTCTTTTGGAACTATATATTCTCATCCTATTGATAAAAGGAAAAGCTATCAATAAATCCCATAACCAATAATCAGATAAAGCTAGAACAAAAAATAGAATTAGAAAAAAAGTATTTCAAAGTTCTTGAAGCGAATCACGGCTTTTTTTCGTCCCTAAAAGGAACAAAATAATTAATACCACTATGTTTAAATCCACACGGATTAGATTTCAATCATTTAAAATCAAGGCGGCTGCCATGGCATCTATAGCCATTTTGGGAACTTCCTGTTTGAATGATATTGACACACCAATTAGCACCCCAGCTGCTTATGTTTCCATTTATCAAAGCTCCCCTGATGCTCCGGATATGGAAATTTTCGCGGATGAAAATCGAGTCACAACCCAACCATTGGGATTCTCTGAATTTATTGCCTATTCACCTTTTTTTACCGGAGAGCGAAAATTTCGATTTCTAAACTCCTTGACAGGTGAAAACCTTTTAGAACAAAATCTCCAACTTGAAGTCGATGAAATTTATTCCCTATTCGTTTTAGATCGTTCGGACAATCTGGACTCAAAGCTTGTCAAAGATGAATGGGAAGTTCCAAAAGAAGGTTTCGCTCAAATCCGCTTCGCCCATCTATCTCCAGATGCTGGCGAGCTTTTTATTGAATTCTCAGGATTGGAAACTCCCATCACTCCAAACACGAATTTTAAAGATGTCACCAATTTTGGAGAGGTAGAAAAAGGAACATTTGACATTCGGGTCAAATCGGTTGAATCAGGAGAATTATTAATTGAAATAAAGGATGTTGAAATCAAAGAAAAGAATGTGTATACCCTTCTTTTGAAGGGGCTATATAAAGAACTTGCCAACCCCCATTCCATGGACCTGCAATTGATTACCAACTATTTTGATTTTTAAATACCACAAAAAATCCCGGAGAATCTCCGGGATTTCTTCTTTTTGTTTCTTTCTGATTTTTAATTCTTATTACACTAAACTAGTACTTTATAAAACTTTTATTATTCTATTGATAATCAATATTTAATGATCAATTAAATAAAGTCATCATCAAAGTATTTTTTTATCAAAGTCCAATTTTAATTCCGGGCTAACTTCTGGATTGAATCGAATCTCTTTACTTCTTTCCTGACATAAAATTAACCTTGAAGCTGGCACCCACCATACCCGGGTTTTCAACAAAACCTGAAAAATCTGTGAGAGGCAAATTATAAAAAGGCATCAATAAATAATTCATCTGTTTGCTCTGAAGAACCCGAATGTTTAAGCCAAAATTCAATGTAGCCAGGGGATAAAACTGCTGATTTGAAGAAGGTAAATTTGTCGTCTGTACTACTGACTCCTGCCGAATCGACGAACTATTGATCCCATCCCCTGCTACTACAACTTGCCTGTTTACAATGGACTCCAAATCGACTTCCTGGTCAAGAGAAATGATGTTTGAAAAGCCAGCTCTAATTGAAAGTGACTGGTTTCTGGTAAGCGGATATTGGACAAAAAATGGAATATCCATTTGAGCTTGGCTCAATAGAATTTTATCATTAGATGGAGCCATTGAACTCGCAAGCGCATTTGCTGGGGTCACGGTAAATTGACTTTCCTGATTGAGCGCACTAAAAGCTAAACCTGTACCAATCTGAAGTTTTTCTGTTACCCCAAGTGCCATAGCCAATCCCATCCCCAAGCTAGAGCTGATGATCTCAGCACTTTGTTCCCCATTGCTTGAACCAAATGCAGGTGAAAGGCCTACCTCCCATTTGATAGGAGATGTGGATTTATCCTTTTGAAGCACAGCTAAATTTGATTTTGGCAAATAAACGGAGCGTTCCAATAGAGGCCTCTCTGCTAGTTCTCCACTAATCTGATTTGGAAAAATCGGTCGCTCTGTGATATAAGGCAACTCATTCAAACGATCCTTCTTTTCAAAAGATAGAGCATATAACCCCGTGGGATTTTTAGATTGAAAGGCATTAGCAGACTGATCCCCATCGTTGATAGTTTGCTTTTCGATTGCATCAAATTCTTGACTTACTAGGTTCGACTGCTTTTCTATTAGATCTTCTTGAGTGAATTCATTAGGATCTGTAGATGGAGTTTTGTTAGCTTGACGGCTAGATTCATTTCCCATTCCAATAGACTCCGAGTTCTCCTCCACCAGATTTTCACCTGAAATAACTTGGGCTACTTCTGGAACCAATTCCAATTCTGAGGAAGGCTCTTGGACCATCCACCACCAAGCCATTCCCATCACCAAAGAGGCTGCAATCCCGGTAGAAATAAGTTTCCACCAAGGCAAAAACCCTCCGGTTCTTTTTTTATCAAAGGCCTCCCAAGCACCTATTTCGTATGGATGAAAGCTTTCCTCCTGATGTTTTTTGAGGGACTTTGCTATTTCTTTAGCCAGCTTATCTTCCTGCATATTCTTTCAAATGAGTGTAAACTAATTGACGCAGTCGGGATTTGGCTCGGGCCAAATACACTCGGGAGGAGCTTTCTGTGATTCCGAGTTTTTCCCCTATCTCTCGATGACTGTATCCTTCTACTTCATATAGGTTAAAGACCAATTTATGGTCCTCCGGCAACTGATGCAGCAAATTGACCAAGTCTTCATAAGCCAAGGCACTGAGGGCATGTACTTCGTGATATACCTCATTTTGCTCTGTGATGTCTTGCTGCATGGCGTATTTTTTATTTCTTCTATACCAGTCAATGGCCGCATTGACGGTAATTCGCCTCAACCATGCTTTGACTGATTGATATCCATCAAGGTTTTCTATGGAAGCGAAGAATTTCAGAAACGAATCATGAACGATTTCCTTCGCCAAATCCGAATCCTTGGCGTAGGACAAACTGATACTCATGACATAGCCATAGTATTTTTTAAAAAATAATTCCTCATACTTAGACGATCGACGTTTACAACCGTCAATCAATTCCTCGTCAGACCAATTCAACAGTATAGAATTCTATAATAGGTTTTTCTAACGTCCCTCTTTTGTATTTGGCTTCGGATTTGAATAACCACTTTTATTAGAACGTTAAAATTTGATGATTCGCTACAGCAACTTAAAAAATTGAGATCCAATTTAATTTCATTTCCTTAGGAATAATTAATTCATTACAAACAAAAAAGCCACTCATCTGGAGTGGCTTTTTTTTAATTTATATGTTGTTTCCTTTATCTGATAAACAACATTTCACGGTATTTCACAAGTGGCCAGCTTTCATCGTCCACCAACAATTCCAATTTATCAACTGCATAACGGATTTTATCAAAGAAGGCTTCCTTCACTTCCTTCTGATAACCCTTCGCACGCTTAATCACATCTTCCTCTTTATTGAGTTTTCGTCGGGCATCAATCATAGCGTTGACATTTGACTTCAAGGATTCAATGTGTTTAGAAACCTCTTTGATTGTTTCCACTGCAGCAGAATTATCCAAACCAAGTCCTTTAAGACCATTTGCATTTTGGATCAATTTGTTTTGATACAAGATGGCAGTTGGAATCACATGGTTCAAGGCCAAGTCTCCCATCACGCGGCTTTCGATCTGAACCTTCTTCATGAAGTTCTCCAACATGATTTCATGTCGTGCATGAACTTCCAAATCGTTCATTACATTGTGACGAGCGAATAGCTCCTTGGTAGATTTCTTAGTGTAAACATCCAAAGCATCTGGGGTACTCTTCAAGTTAGAAAGTCCTCGCTTTGCAGCTTCTTTTTCCCACTCTTCAGAATAACCATCGCCTTCGAAACGGATCTTCTTAGAATCTTTAATGTATTTTCTCAATACATTGACAATCGCAATTTTCTTCTCCTTACCTGCATCAATTTCTTTCTGAATATCCTTAGCCATTTGCTTTAGAACTTCAGCAACAATTACGTTCAAAGTTGCCATCGGCCCTGCAGAGTTTGCACTTGAACCCACCGCACGGAATTCGAATTTATTTCCGGTAAAGGCAAATGGAGAAGTTCTGTTTCGGTCGGTATTGTCAAGGATGATTTCTGGAATTTTGGAAATACCAAGCTTCATGTACATGTTGTCCCCTTTTTCAATCTTGATATTTCCGTTTTTCTCCAATTCATCCAAAACAGCTGTTAAGGTTTCACCCAAGAAAACAGAAATGATAGCAGGAGGTGCTTCGTTTGCTCCCAAACGGAAGTCGTTTCCAGCAGAAGCGATACTTGCACGAAGTAAATCTGCATTGTCATATACCGCCTTCACAGTCGCCACCAAGAAGGTCAAAAACTGAAGATTTTCACGAGCGGAGTTACTTGGCTGGAACAAGTTAACACCTGTATCTGTAATCAAGGACCAGTTGTTGTGCTTTCCGGAACCGTTTACTCCCGCAAAAGGCTTTTCATGGAACAAGACTTTCAATCCGTGCTTTTCAGCCACTTTATCCATCAAGTCCATTAACAATTGGTTGTGGTCAACTGCTTTGTTGATTTCTTCAAAAACAGGAGCAACCTCAAACTGTCCTGGAGCAACTTCATTGTGTCTGGTAGAAACAGGGATACCTAGCTTATGGGCTTCGATTTCAAAGTCCATCATGAAATCCTTCACGCGTGTAGGAATAGAACCAAAATAATGGTCTTCCAATTGCTGGCCCCGAGCAGGGTTATGTCCAAAAACAGTTCTTCCCGCCATTACCAAATCAGGGCGTGCAGAAAATAATGCTTTGTCAATTACAAAGTATTCCTGCTCTACACCTAGAGAAGGAGAAACCTTACGAACATTTCGGTCAAAAAGCTGACAAATTGCAACTGCAGCTTCATTCACAGCTTCTAATGACTTTAACAAAGGAGTTTTGTAATCCAATGCCTCTCCTGTGTAAGAAACGAAGATGGTTGGAATACAAAGCGTCTTATCAAAAATGAAAATTGGAGAGGATGGATCCCAAGCCGTATACCCTCTTGCTTCGAAAGTAGAACGGATACCACCATGTGGAAAGGAGGATGCGTCAGGCTCTTGCTGAACCAAAGCAGATCCTTTGAATTTTTCTAATCCAGCATGTGCATCGAAAAATGAATCATGCTTTTCCGCTGTAGAACCAGTCAATGGCTGGAACCAGTGGGTGTAGTGCGTAACCCCTTTAGATAAAGCCCAAGTCTTCACAGCAGAAGCAACTTCCTCCGCTGTAGCAGTATCGATCTTGGATCCTTTATCTACGGCCTCCATCACTTTTTTGAATACGGAAGGAGCCAAAGACTGCTTCATTTGACTTAAACCAAACACATTGGTTCCGAAGAAGTCAGAGATTTTTAAAGCTGGTGCTTCTACTTTAACCCGAGGTCTGGTCTGAACCATCGAAAGGGATTGTTGTCTTAATGTTGCCATATCTACAATAGTGGTTTAAAATATTACCCACAAAAATAGAAAAATACTGACTCTAAAAAGCTTTTGACCACTTTTTAACCCACTTTTTTGAAATTTTTACACTTTTTTCAATGGATCATGTGATTTTCAAACCCAAAATCGGAAAAAATTACACTTTTGAACCCTGTTTTTACAAAATTGAAAACAAAATGAGAATGTGTACCTTTGCAGTCTCATTATCAGAAGGGAAATTGTGAAAAAAGTCGCCTTTTATACATTAGGTTGTAAGCTAAACTTCTCCGAAACCTCAACAATTAGCCGCCAATTTGAAGACAGAGGCTATTTAAAAGTTGATTTTCAAGAGAATCCAGACATTTTCATTATCAACACATGCTCTGTCACCGAGAATGCAGATAAAAAATGTAAGAAAATCGTCAAAGAGGCGAAAAAGATTTCCCCTAACTCCTATGTGGCGATCATTGGGTGTTATGCACAATTAAAACCCACAGAAATATCTGAGATTCCCGGAGTCGATGCCGTTCTTGGAGCAGCTGAAAAATTCCGTTTGCTAGAACTCCTCGGTGATTTTGCTAAAGAACAAGAAGCAAAAGTCTTAGCCAGCGAAATCTCGGAGGCCAAGTCATTTAACAATGCCTATTCAATCAATGACCGAACCCGAACTTTCCTAAAAGTGCAGGACGGTTGTAATTATGGATGTGCATTTTGTACCATTCCCCTAGCCCGAGGTAAAAGCCGTAGCAATACCATTGAATCCGTGCTAGAAGCAGCACGGGAAATCGCAGCCACGGATGTGAAAGAAGTAGTGTTGACAGGCGTAAATATTGGAGACTTCGGAATTGTGGAAGGTAAGCGCCAAGAGCGATTTGCTGATTTGGTTTTTGCTTTGGACGAAATTGAAGGTATTGACCGATTCCGTATTTCTTCCATCGAGCCAAATCTGCTTACCAACGAAATAATCGAATTTGTTTCCCTTTCAAAGCGATTTGTTCCCCACTTCCACATCCCTCTTCAATCTGGCTCAAATACCATTTTGAGAAAAATGGGTAGAAGATACCTGCGAGAATTGTATGAGGATCGTGTATCCAAAATCAAAACGCTCATGCCACATGCTTGTATAGGAGTAGATGTGATCGTTGGGTTCCCTGGTGAAACAGATGAATTATTTTTAGAGACTTATAACTTCCTGAATGAATTGAATGTCTCTTATCTACATGTCTTTACCTATTCGGAGCGGGCAAATACAAGAGCTGTGGAAATGGATGGAGTCGTTCCGATGAAAAAACGGAATGAGCGTTCTAAAATGCTTCGAATCTTGTCCGAGAAAAAGCGTAGAAAGTTTTACGAGGAAAATCTCCGAAAGACTTACACCGTACTTTTTGAAGAGGACATTGAAAATGGCAAGATGCATGGATTCACCGAAAACTATATTCGAGTGGCCGCCAAGTACGATCCAATGCTTATCAATGAAACCAAATTGGTGACCTTGGATTCAATCAATGATTCCGGAAATGTAGAAGTACTAGAACCAGAAATGGTTTATGAACGACATTAGGCTCGACAAGCTCAGAGATTGGGCTTGTTGAACCCCTATTTTTTCCTAAATTCAACTCGGACTTTAATGTAATTTTTTGTGAGCAAAAACACCCTATCACTGATTAAGGACGAACCTTGGTTGGAGCCATTTGCTCCAATTATTCAAAGACGATACGAGCGTTACCAAAAAGCCCTTCATTTGATCAATGAATCCATGGGGAGCATTTTGGAATTCGCCAATTTCCATACTTACTATGGCGTCCATTTCGAACCCGTTCGGAAAGGTTGGATTTACCGCGAGTGGGCACCTGCTGCACGCCAACTCTACCTGATGGGAGATTTTAATTGGTGGGATCGGGAATCTCATCCCATGAAAAGAAACCATCGAGGGGATTGGGAAATTTTTCTTCCCTATAAGCAATACAAGCATACGTTTATTCATGGAAGTAATATCAAAGTCCGAGTAATAGACGCAAAAGGAAAAAGCTTGGACCGCATCCCAGCCTATATCCGAAGGGTGGTTCAGGATGATAAAACCCATGATTTTACCGGACAGCTTTGGTTTCCAAAGGAGCCTTTCCAATGGACTGATTCAAATTTTTCTTTGAAAGAAATAGCTCACATGCCCTTGATTTACGAATGTCATGTGGGCATGGCTCAAGAAAAATTAGGAGTTGGTTCTTATAAAGAGTTTGAGGAATTGATTCTTCCTCGAATAAAAAGTGCGGGATACAACGCCATCCAAATGATGGCAGTTATGGAGCATCCTTATTATGGTTCTTTTGGCTATCACGTTTCCAACTTCTTTGCGCCCTCTTCACGATTTGGCACCCCAGAAGAACTCAAATCTTTAATCAACACTGCACACCAAATGGGTATTGCCGTGATTATGGATATCGTTCATTCGCATGCTGTCAAAAACGTAAATGAAGGATTGAATGAGTTCGATGGAAGTGATCATCAATACTTCCATCCCGGAGAACGTGGCTATCATGAAGGCTGGGACTCTAAGCTTTTCGACTACGGGAAATGGGAAGTACAGGAATTCCTTTTATCCAACATCCGGTATTGGATGGAAGAATTTCATTTTGATGGATTCCGATTTGATGGGGCTACTTCTATGCTCTACCATCACCATGGACATGTATCTTTTGATTCTGCAGAAAAATACTTCGATGAAGGCGTTGATGATGATGCACTCCTATATTTTCAATTAGCCAATACGGTGATCCATCAGTTAAATCCAAATGCCATCTCTATAGCAGAGGAGGTCAGCGGAATGCCAGGTCTTTCCCGAAAAATTGAAGATGGGGGAATTGGCTTTGATTTCCGTTTGGCAATGGGGATTCCGGATTTTTGGATCAAAACACTGAAACACAAACTGGATGAACAATGGGATCTCTTTGAGTTGTGGCATGAATTGACCAATCGCCCTAAAAAAGAGAAATCCATCGCCTATGCTGAAAGTCATGATCAGGCCTTGGTTGGTGACAAATCCCTGGCTTTCTGGCTGATGGACAAGGAAATGTATACATCGATGTCTGTCTTGGATCAAAACCTTGTCGTTGATCGCGGTATTGCCTTGCATAAACTTATTCGCATGCTCACCTTATCGCTGGGTGGAGAAGGCTATCTGAACTTTATTGGCAATGAATTCGGACATCCTGAATGGGTGGATTTCCCAAGAGAAGGCAATAACTGGAGCTACCAATATGCACGTAGACAATGGTCTTTGGTTGATACACCACATCTTCGCTACCAGCAATTAGATGCTTGGGACAAAGCCATTATTCAACTGGCCAAAAACTATGAGCTACTCGCACAACCTCAAGCTCAGCAATTGTACCTTGAGCCAGACAAGAAAATCCTCGCCTACGAGCGGTGTGGATTGGTCTTTGTCTTTTCCTTCCATCCTACCGAATCCTTCTTCGGTTTCCCTATTCGTTTTCCTGAAGCAGGCACCTACCAAATTATTCTTAATTCTGATGAGACAAAATATGGGGGATTCGAGCGCTTAGATAAGAAAATCACTTATGCCACAGACAAAAATCAAGAGGCACATCTGTACATTCCAAACCGCGTTGTGATGGTTTTCAAGAAGAAAGGTTAATTTAAATAGTGAATTCTAACCTATTCTCGTGATATCATACCTAAGGTTCATTTTCATAAAATTTCTACTACTCCTAGCCCTTCCAGTTTTGGCCCAAGAAACCATTTGTCTTTCACCTGCACATTCGCATAAAATAGATTCCAAGTATTTAAATGAAACACGGGAATATTGGGTAGCACTTCCTCTGAATTATTCAGACTCCGTTTCTTATCCAGTCATTTTTGTCCTCGATGCCGAATGGAGATTTGAATTGGTACGCCAGATAGCTTTTGATTTGGGAGGACACCAAAAGATTGAAAAATCAATAATTGTGGGGATACCTCATGTAGAAGTAGAACATAAAAGAGGTCAGGATTTGACATTTAGCCATTCTCAAGTTGAATTCGATGGAGAAAAAGTGGATTGGTATAATGAACAAAATTCCGGTAGTGCAGAAAAATTTTATAATTATCTCACAAAGGAATTGATGCCTGACCTCTCAAAAAATTATCTTATTAATAACCATCATACCTTGATTGGTCATTCCTACGGTGGATATTTTGGCGCCTACTTATTGGGTCGCGCACATCCATTTGAAATTCTTCATCTCTATGATCCTTCCATTTGGTATAGCGATGGAGAAGTCACAGAAAAGCTAAAAGGCAACTCTTCCATCAAACCTGTTAAAATCCACCTTACCTACCAACCTAAACCAGAATTTCATAAAAGAAAAATTGAAGAGTTCATTGAAGCGTTAAAGGGAAAAAACGAGTTCATTGATTTGTCGATAGCATTTTATGAACATGAAAATCACTTTTCAATCTTTTTAGATAGCTTTTACAAAGGAATTCAATTGACAAATCAACCGTTAAAGAAGTAGGAATACTTTTAAGACGGTGATCTTATCCATAACCTAATAAATAGTTTCCTATCGATACTCTGAATTTACAGAGAGAGGTCTGCTGAAAATCATCAAAAATTTCCCGCATTTTTATTTCTATTCGCCTCATCCCTTCCGATATTGAAGTCACTAAGCCGATTGCCTATGCCCAGCTGTGCCTTTCTTTCCATAGCCAATACTGAAGGATGGTTTATTGACGACGACCTCGTTCACCCATTTCTTAAATCCCTCGGTTGGGAAATCAAAAATATCCCTTGGAATCAAGATACAAACTGGGAAACCTTTGACTTGGTGGTGATCCGAAGTCCTTGGGATTACCAACAGCATCTGGAAGAATTCATTAAGGTTCTTGAAAAAATTGAAAAATCGCGGGCGGTCCTTTTGAATCCTTTCGATATTGTCAAATGGAATATCCATAAAAACTACCTGTTTGAATTGGAAGAAAAAGGAGTTGAATTAGTTCCCACTATCCGGTTTTCAACCCTAAGCGCTGCGCAACTCGAAGAAGCTTTTAATCAATTCGAATCACAAGAAATAATTGTCAAGCCCTTGGTTGGAGCAAATGCTGACGACACTTTTCGCCTCCAAAAGTCAGTCCCAACTGATTGGGAAAAAGCAATAAAAGTATTTCAATTTAAAGAGGGAATGATTCAGCCTTTTATGGATGCTATCGTAGAAGAAGGAGAGTTTTCACTTATGTATTTTCAAGGGCATTTGAGCCATAGCATTTTAAAGACAGTTGGAGCTGGCGATTTTCGGGTTCAGGAGGAACATGGTGGAGGTGTGATTGCCATCGAAAGCCCTGAATCTTCCATTCTAGCAGCTGGAGAAAAAGCAATGGCCGCCTTGCCTCAAAAGCCATTTTACGCACGTGTAGATTTGGTAAGAACACCAAAAAACACATTTGCATTAATGGAATTAGAGCTCATCGAACCCTGTCTCTATTTTCGATTTGACAGACATTCTCCAGAACGCTTTGCCAACCTTTTGGATGAGTACTGGAAAAATCTTTAAGTTTTTTTTAATCAGAAAGTATGACTGAATTAGAGTTATTAATTGACTTCCACAAAAACGCATTACAACAGGGCCCTGGAAGTGAAGAAGAAACCCGACGGGCATTTGAACTGACAGGACTCGCGAACAAGAAACATTTAAAAGTGGCAGACATTGGATGTGGAACGGGGAATCAGACCTTCACCCTTGCAAAACTCACTGAAGGTGAAATCGTAGCAGTTGACTTATTCCCTGAATTTTTAGAAAAGCTAGAAGATCGTAAAAAGGTGTTCAACCCAATAGCTCAGATCAAAACCTTACAAGCCCCCATGGATCAACTGCCATTTGAACAGCAGGAATTTGATCTTATTTGGTCTGAAGGAGCAATCTATAATATGGGCTTTGAAGCGGGAATCAAGGCCTGGAAGAAGTTCCTTAAACCAAAGGGAATTCTAGCAGTCAGCGAAATCACTTGGATTACACCATCGCGCCCCAGGGAATTGGAAGACTTTTGGAATCAAGAATATCCGGAAATCGACCTTGCTTCCAAAAAGATTAAGCAACTAGAAGAAAATGGCTTCATTCTCAGAGGATACTTTTTCCTAAACCCAGAAAGTTGGGAAAAAAATTATTACCAGCCCATGGAGGAAAGGGTTCCGGAATTTTTGGAGAAACATAAGCATTCAGACTTGGCAAAGGAAATTGTCCAATATAACCTGGAGGAAATTGCCCTTTATCGAAAAAACAAAGACTACTTCAGCTATGGATTTTACATTGCCCAAAAGCATGATTAAGCACCGAAAATGGAAGAATTGTTCCAAATAATTTCTTAACTTCTAAGAAACCATAAAACTTATTCACCATGGCATTGAACTATAAAGTCCACAGGCTAGAAGTCAACCGAGACAACATGCAGGAAAAACTGGAACTGTTTTTAAACAGGCTGAATGGAGAGGTAATTTCTATCATACCAAATGTCAAACCCACTTTTCAATTAATGGGAGCTACGGCAAAAGTGGACTTCCTTTTAATTGTAGAAAAATTCTAGAAATCCTGTCCAACTTCTAAAAATCAAAACTAAGCATCCCCCCTCTTCGGAAAGCCTTTAAGTTAAATTCCGGCATAGCTTTTCCGAAAAAGTATTTTTTCCTCGATTGCTGAAAGAGCTGCTGTATACTTTTAGCCAATACCCCCTCTCCTTTCATTCTTCTACCAAACTGATTGTCTTGTACTTTTCCTCCGTGTAATGTAGCAATCTGATTCATTACTTTTTGACTTCGATCCGGAAAATTTTTCTTAAGCCAGTCTGAAAAAATCTGTTCTAACTTCCCATTCAAGCGAACAACTGTATACCCAGCACCTAGGGCACCTCGTTCCGAAGCGGCTTTAAGGATGGCTGGAATCTCGTGATGATTAAGTCCTGGAATAATAGGTGCGTTCATCACTGAAACGGGAATATTGGCATTTGACAATGCCTCAATGGTAGCTAACCTTTTCTTGGCACTTGCTGTACGTGGTTCCATTTTACGACGAAGCTCTTCATCTAATGTAGTAATAGAAATATATACCTGAACCAATCCTTCGGAAGCCAAATCCTTCAGTAAGTCCAAATCTCTTAAAATCAAACTGTTCTTTGTAATCAACCCTACAGGATGACGAAAACGAGCAAACACCTTCAATAGCTCACGCGTAATCTTCTGATCCTTTTCCAAGGGCTGGTAACAATCTGTATTACCTGACAAAGAAATTGGGCTGACTTTCCAGGATTTACTTAATAACTTATTCTCCAAAAGATTCGGAGCATAAGGCTTGACCATCAATTTGGTTTCAAAATCCAATCCTGCAGAATAACCATAATATTCATGGGAATTCCGGGCATAGCAATACACACAGCCATGTTCACAACCCTGATAGGGATTTAGAGAAAAACTCAAACCCAAATCAGGACTTGTAATTGGATTAACAATGGATTTTGGATGCTCAATCCGAACTTCTGTCTTTGGGTTTTCTAACCAATCCTCATCAATTCCTTCCCAATGTTCTTGAACTATGGACTGTAGCAAAAAGCGATTCTGAGACTGAAGCTGTGCTCCTCTCCCCTTGAAGTAAGAATTATTTTTGTCAATCATTTTATCAAAGTCATGACAATCAGTTTACTAAAACCGAAATGAAAACAAAATCAATTGTCAAAGAATGTCAAGCTACCAATGCACCGATCAAAAAATCAAAAAGGAAAAATCAATAAAGAATGCTGACTGACCGTATGGAAGTCTCTCCAAACTCGATTTAACTCGGAATCTTCTCTGGCAGCCTCTAATCCGGCAAAAGGGTAAAGTTTTGAATTCCATTTGCGACAGGTAGCTGTCATTTTCCGACTGATTTTACTGATAGCATTCAGTTTCTTTGGTGAAATAGATCCTGATTGACCTAATTCCAACCATGCCTTTTCTATCGTTTGATAAAATTCTGAGCGGACTTTCTCTAATTTTCTTTCACCTTTTCTTTCCAGTTTGGAATAAAACTCCAAATACTCCTTCTCCAAACTTTTCCTAGCATTCCTTTTCCAAAAAGCTTCCTTCAACAAAGACTGTAGATGAAAAGTGATCCCCAAAATATTTACTGCCAAAGTTGCCTCTGCAAATTGTTGAAATGGGAACTGATAAATAGGTTCCGGTCGGAAAGTTTTCTTTGGAGATATTTCGAAACAACGATTTTCTGGAACATAAAGGCTATCGGTTTTGAAAGCGTGACTTCCAGTAGCTTTCATACCCATAAAATGCCAAGCATCAAGGATTTCAATTTCGTCTTTTTTCAAAACGAAAGCCTTTACCAAAGGATTTCCAAAAGAATCAGTGACCAGTTTTCCTGCTTCCCAAATTTCACAATTGGCTGTAAAATGGGTTGCATGCAAGACCCCTGAAGCATAGGTCCAATGTCCAGAAATCAAATACTTCTCGCCTTTCTTTTCTGCCTTTCCTCCAACAAAACCGCTACCAGCAAGACAGGAATTGGGATTTTCAAAAACCTCGGTACTAAGCTGGGGGTCAAAAAATCCAACAAACCAAGCAGCTCCAGCACAAAGTGTAACTGTCCATCCGAGACTCCCATCCAATCTGGCTAGTTTTTCTTCAACCTCTAAAGCTTCCGGTAGGCTCAATCCCAACCCATTCAATTCCTTTGGAACAAAAAGTTTAAACCACTTTTGGGCATAGATTTCTTTTAGCCAATCGGAATGCAAACATCCCAGTTGCTCAGAATCTCCAGCCTGTTTTGAATTGAAAATATCCATCCATGCAAAGGAAATAAAAAAAACAGTGACCTGATTTGTCTTCAGGTCACTGAGATTAATACCACTAGCTCACGGAATAAGTTATTTTTTGGATTGAGCTGCAAGCCATTCCATAATGGTGACAGGCTTACCATCTAACATAACCGGAGAGCCGTCAAAATCAGTTCTTGCAGTATTCGCGTGAGAATAAATCCATGACCAGTGACCAGGGTAGAAATAATCATCCCCACCATAAAATCCTGTAATATCTGTTACGTGGTCATAATAGCTAAAGAAGACATTCTTTGCTCCAGCTTCCTTTAAGCGATGATACAAAGGCACGACAGTCACATCAGGTTTGGTTGTATTATCATCTGCAGAATGCACAAACCAAATCGGAACATTCTTGATGGATTTTACTTGCTCATCCGAAATAAATTCATTGCTGTATGCAAGCGCGCTAATATACCCCGCAGCAAAATAATCTGGATGTTCTAAGATCAATTTCAAGGACATATAACCTCCATTGGAACACCCGCCAACATAAATCCGCTTTGGATCAATGCTGGGATTACTTTTAACATATTCATCAATTAAGGCAAAAAGTGCTTCATGATAAACATCTTCTCGATCCCCTCTCGTATAAGTTCCATCTTTAGCTTGCATCCAAAATGTAGGCGATTGAGGTACTAGGACATGAGCACCTCCAAAGAGCACTTGAATTTCATCAGAGGCATAGTTTGCTGCACGATTTCCCAAAAGTGCAATCGTAGGATCCATTCCACCTTCGCCTCCTCCATGTAGCCAAATGATCAAAGGTGTTTTTGGCTGTGGATTTCCAGGGGAAAAAGAGGCATAGGCCAACGTCATTTTATCCTGATAATTGAATGTTGAATTCAATTCAAAATCATCCACAATGGGCATAATTCTACCGGATTCCTGATCCCAGAGCTGCCGATTTTTGGTATTGACTACTGTCACCTGATAATCTATCCAGACATTGGAAGCTCGATTTCCTACCCGCATGTATTGAATAGGTGAGCCAAGAGGTTGGACAGGACTGACTTCCAAAACAAGGGTCAAATGCGAACCATCTTGTTTGCGATTTCCATTTTCGTCTGAAGGATAGGAATAAATTACCGATCTTTTCCCTGAACGTACGTTTTCAGGAATTTCTCCTTCGCTTGAACTTCGGTTTACAAATACTTCGAAATCAGACGGCCTCGCATCTGAAGGAGCATTGGCCAAAATCACTTTTTGAACTGCTGCCCCCCAGTCAAACCCTCCAATCACCAATTTGTAAGAGTCCGCAGCAAAAGCCTTCTCACCTCCTAATGCAAACAAAAAAGAGGAAAGGAAAACCAATAAAATGAGTTGAGATTTATTTTTCATAGGTCAGTTTGAGTTTTAGAAGGAAGATCACAAAATATTCTTTTGAAAATCAGAAAAATTACGCAAGCGGTGATTTCTTTTTCCCTAACTCAATCTGAAATCTAAAAACTACTATAACTCTCCTTTTTTCAACTGTTGGACTGCAAAATCCGCTGCACGAACTGTTAAAGCCATATAGGTAATGGATGGATTTTGAGTTCCTGTGGAAGTCATACATGCGCCATCCGTCACAAAAACATTCGGAGCATGATGCATTTGATTAAATCCATTCAAAAAGGAAGTTTTTGAGTCTCTTCCCATCCTGACCCCACCCATTTCGTGAATGTCTAATCCAGGAGCTTGCTTAGAATCTGATTTCCGTATGTTTACACAGCCAGCTACCTTCAGCATTTCCTCCCCTTGCTCCCAAAAATCCTGTAAGATCTTCTCATCATTATCATCATATGCCACATCGATTTTCAGCAAAGGAATACCCCATTCATCCTTTTGGTCAGTAAACAAGCTAACACGATTGGTCTCCTTAGGAATAGTTTCTCCTTGCATCATCATGAATACTGACCAAGGCCCTGGCTTTGTATTCGATTGTTTAAACTCAGCTCCAAAACCACCAGGATCCGCATGACCAAACCCTGCTCGACCTGCTGAATAAAAGGTCATATATCCTCTCAAAAAATCCATCTCCTGCTTTTTCACATTTCTGAAGTTGGGCATCATAATCGCCGTCGGCCTTCGACCGAAATAATATTTATCTTCGAAACCCTCATATCGCGCAGAAAGAGTACCCCGATAATTGTGAAAGGCGACATACTTCCCCAAAATCCCCGAATCATTCCCTAGACCATTTGGAAAACGCCTGGATATACTATTCAATAAAATCAGGTTGGTATTGAGTGCCGAGGCGTTTAAAAAAATAATCTTTGAATAAAACTCCCGCTCTTCTTTGGTGATCCGATCGATCACTCGAACACCAGTCACTTTTCCTTTTTCCTCATCCCAAATCAAGGAATGTACCACGGAGTCAGGACGGACCGTCAAATTTCCCGTTTTAGATGCCCAAGGTAAGGTGGAAGAATTGCTACTAAAATAGCCTCCAAAAGGACAACCTCGATAGCATTGGTTTCGGGCCATACATTGTCCTCTTCCTTGATCTAAATGTTCTTTTTTGGGTTCGGTTAAGTGGGCACATCGACCAATGATAAATTTTCGATCCTGATAATGACTATTCACCCGATCTCGGATTTCGCTTTCAACACAATTCATCTCCCAGGCTTTTAAAAATTCACCATCTGGAAGCGTATCCAATCCCTCATAACTTCCAGAAATCCCCACAAAACGCTCTACATAACTATACCAAGGTGCGATATCATCATACCGAATAGGCCAATCTACTGCAAACCCATCCCTTCCAGGCCCTTCAAAATCATAAGGACTCCAACGCTGAGTCTGCCTTGCCCAAATAAGAGACTTTCCCCCTACCTGATAGCCCCTAACCCAATCGAATGGTTTTTCCTGTACATAAGGATGCTCTTGATCCTTTACAAAAAAGTGGGCCGTATCCTCCTTGTATGCGTAGCAGCGATTGACTACCGGATTATTTATTTTATCCTCTCGAGGAATCTGATTATGATGCGGCATTTCCCAAGATGATGAAGTCATGGTAGGATAATCCTTCAGATGTTGAACATCCCGCCCACGCTCCAAGACGAGCGTTTTTAATCCTTTTTCACAAAGTTCCTTGGCTGCCCAGCCTCCGGAAATACCGGAACCGACCACAATCGCATCGTATTCAGTCCTTTTCATTATTGAAAAATAAAGGATTCTCTTCGGACTTTTATGAAAATTTTAAAATAGTATAGAAACGAATCCCAGCAGAAAAAGAACTAAAAAAAGGTCTAGAAGCCCTTTTTAATCTCCTCAGCAATCGCCCCAAGCTCCTCTTGGCTTAGTTTCAGTTTTGGACGAGTGAAATTAATATCATCCATGGTACGAAGCGGAACCAAATGAACATGTACATGGGGAACTTCCAAGCCAATCACGGCCACTCCGATTCGGGTACATGATATGGTTTGATCCATGGCTTTGGCAACTTTTTGAGCAAAAAGATGCAAAGCTGTCAAATCATCAGGATCTAAATCAAAAATGTAATCCACCTCTTTTTTGGGGACAACCAATACATGTCCCTTAACCAGAGGCATAATGTCCAAAAATGCAATATTCCGATCATCTTCTGCGATGATATGGGCAGGAATTTCCCGATTGATGATTTTAGTAAAGATGCTTGCCATAGAATCAAAAATAAAAAATCCCGGTGAATACCGGGATTTAAATTTTATCAAATGCTAGACTTAGTAGATAATTTCTAAGATTTCAAATTGAAGCTTTCCAGCAGGTGCGTTTATTTCAGCAACTTCTCCGACAGATTTCCCAACCAAGCCTTTTCCAAAAGGAGAAGCCAAGGAAATTTTCCCTGCTTTTAGATCAGCTTCTTCCTCAGACACCAAGGTATAGCTTACCGTCATTCCATTTTTAACATTTTTAATTTTCACGGTACTTAAAATTCCTACTTTGGAATGATCCATTTTGGAATTATCTAAAACCCGGGCATTCCCAACTACCGCTTCCAATTTGGCAATCTTTAGCTCCAACAATCCCTGAGCATCTTTTGCCGCATCATATTCTGCGTTCTCTGAAAGATCTCCCTTGTCCCTTGCCTCTGCAATTTGACGGGCAATATCCGCTCTCCCCTTGGTCTTCAACTCTTGAAGTTCCTCCTTCAATTTCTTAAGACCTTCCTCTGTGTAGTATTGTACTTTTGACATAATTGACTCGTTTTGAATAGCACCAAAAAATAAAGTAACGGTCACCGATTGGAGACCGTTACTTTATTTTCACTTTGCATTATTTGATTACAAAAATATAAAATATGTACTCACAAACAAAATATTCAATAGTTTGGAAGACCTAGGCTTGCCCTACTTTCCCAAATGCTTTTCTGATTTTTTTAGCCAACACCTGATTGATTTTTTCATACGATTCAAAAGTCCAACCTGCAACATGTGGTGAAAAAATCACATTTTCTCGACCAGCCAATTTTTCAAATTCAACCTTTTGTGAAGGACTAAAATTTTTAAATTTTTCATTTTCGAGTACATCTAAAACAGCTCCTTTCAGGATTCCCTTGTCCAGGGCTTCATTCAAGGTTTTAAAACTAATAACCTCTCCTCTTGCCGTGTTGATCAACCAAAAAGGTTTGGCAAAAGAAGCTAGCTCCTCCAATGTGAAAAAATCACGAGTCTCATCCGTCAAGGGCACATGAATACTCAACACATCTGCTTCTGCTTTTAGTTTTTCCCAAATAACTTCCTGAACCCTATTCGTCCCAAAGTCCAGTTTATACTTATCATAGGCAAGAACTTCTACGCCAAACCCCCTCAAACGCTTCGCAAATGCCTTCCCCATATTTCCAAAACCCATAATTCCAACGGTTTTACCTTTTAGCTCATAGCCTCTGTTCCCTTCACGGTCCCAAATTCCTTTCCGAACTTGCGCATCTCCTTGAGGAATATGATTAAATAAAGCCAAAAGCCCTCCGATTGCATGCTCTGCTACGGCGTCACGATTTCCTTCTGCTGCATGGAAAAGCTGAATACCACGCTCCTCAAGGTATTCCAAATCAATCTGATCAAGTCCGGCTCCGGCTCTTGCAATAAATCGAAGTTGGGATGCATGCTGCAATAAATCCCGATCCATCGGCGTCTTGGATCGGATGACCAATCCTTCGAATTGATGGATCTGATTCTTTAATTCTTCTCTAGTGATCTGAGGAGCATTCATTACCATATGCCCATCTTTTTCCAAAAGCTCCACAATACTGGGATGCATTTGGTCGATGATCAATATTTTCATGGATTATAAATTCAATAAATACATAGCCACACCGAAATAAACGGCCAAGCCCAAGAGATCGTTTGTGGTAGTAATAAATGGCCCGGATGCAATTGCTGGATTGATCCCAAAGCGATTTAAAACAAGCGGAGTTACTGTCCCCATAAATGAGGCCAACAACACGACACAAAATAAAGCAGTCCCTACAGTAATCCCGAATATGGGTTCAAAGCCATACAGGAAAACAACCACCAAGAAAACAAAAATTGCCAAGAGCAGTCCATTCAATAAAGCGACGAGGGTACCTTTCACAAAGCGCTGCCAAGGTGTATCATCAAAAACTGACTTACTCGCCAAGGATTGTACTATCAAAGAAGATGCTTGGATCCCAACATTTCCGCCGGTTGCAGCCACCAAGGGGATAAAGGAAGCCAACGCCAGGTATTTATTCAATCCATCTTCAAAAAAACCAATAATCTTGGCACCCATTAGGCCTCCAATGACCCCAATGAGAAGCCAGGGCAAACGTGCTTTGGTAATCATAAACACGGAGTCAGACTCCTCAATATCTCCCGAAATACCAGCCATCGCTTGGATATCTTCATCTGCCTCTTCCTGCACAACGTCCAAGATGTCATCCACCGTAATTCTTCCTACCAGTTTATTTTTAGCATTAACCACAGGAACCGATTCCAAATCGTATTTCCTCATTATTAAGGCCACTTCTTCTTGGTCCATATAGGTTGGTACGGAAATCACTTCAGGCTCGTAGATGTCTTCAATCTTGGTATTTTCACCAGCCAAAATGATTTTTTTGAGCGAAACTCTACCTAACAGCTGTTGCCTGTTATTGACCACGTAAATGGAAAAAATCTTTTCTACATTCTCTGCCTGCCGACGGATTTCATTGATGGTCTGAATAACATTCCAGTTTTTATTCGCACGAATAAATTCTTTCGCCATGATACCACCGGCTGTATCCTCTTCGTAACGAAGCAAGTCTACAACTTGATCAGATTTCAGCCGGTCCTGGAAATTGGAAATGACTTCTTCCCGCTCTCGCTCCCCTAGGAGATTAAGCAAGTCAGCGGCATCATCCGAATCCATCAATTCTATCAAGGAGGCGATTTCTGGATTATCAAGTTCGCGTAGGACCTTGTTTAAATTTCCTTCATCAAGCTCAATAAGAATATCAGCCGCTACCTGTTTTTCAAGTGCTCGAAGTACATAAATGGACTCATCGAGAGACAACTCATCCAAGATTGCAGCAATATCGGCTTCATTGACTCCATCCAGTGATTCCTTGATGAAGTCCAAATCTTGATTTTCGATGCCGTGTCTCAGGCTCTCAAGATATTCTTTCGAAAGTTCAAATTGCTTAATGATCTCCACGAGAAGCTTGGATTTGTTGGGTTAAAAAAACAAAATCAGCCACATCCAATTGTTCCGCACGCTTATCCAATAAAGGATGTGTTTTGAAAGAATCAGAAAGTTGGAAAGATTTTAAGGAATTACGAAGGGTTTTTCTCCTATTTCCAAATCCTCCCTTCACCACTTTTATAAATAAAGATTCATCGCAATCGAGTTTTTCCGTTTGATTTCTACGAAGTCGAATTACACCGGATTGAACCTTGGGTGGGGGATTGAATACCCCGGGAGGTACCGAAAACAGGTACTCAATATCGTAAAATGCCTGAAGTAGCACGGATAATATCCCGTAATCCTTGTTTCCTTTTGGTGAGGCAATTCGCTGGGCGACTTCTTTTTGAAGCATGCAAACAACCTCAGTCACCTGATGGCGATACTCCAATACTTTAAAGAAAATTTGACTTGAAATATTATAAGGAAAATTACCTGCTATGCAAAATGGCTCCTTGGACCATTCATAAAGGTTCATTTTCAAAAAGTCCCCCTCTAAAATCCTGCCTTCAAGCTGCGGAAAATTCTTTTTGAGATAGGCAATGGATTCGACATCTATTTCAACCACAAAGAGTTCTTGAGGATTTTCCAGCAAAAACTGCGTCAACACCCCCATGCCGGGACCTATTTCAAGCACTTGTTTTGCTCCAAGATGTCCAGTAACCGACTGAGCTATTCGCTGGGCAATGCTCAGATCGGTCAGAAAATGCTGCCCCAGATGTTTTTTGGGTCTGACTTTTTCCATCGAATAGCTTCAGTAAATTTTATAAATTGCAGCCTAAAATTAAGACAATATTCCTAAAGGCCTACGTTCGCCTTGTTTTCTGCAAGGCGATTTTTGAATGACCCCATGACAGCAAAAACAACCAAACCAATAATCGGAATCAGTATCGGAGATATTAATGGCATCGGTGTAGAAGTATGCATGAAGGCACTTCTTGACAACCGGGTGCATAAAAACTTCACTCCTTTGATTTACGGGCACGGCAAAGCCCTCAGCATTTATAAAAAAATGTTGGATATGGAGGGATTCAATTTTCTCCAAGTCCGAAATTTTGATGATATCCAGCCCAAACGGATCAATGTCATCAATGTCGTGGAAGAATGCCCGGAAATAATTCCTGGAGTAGAAACCCAAGAAGCTGGAAAGCTGGCGCTAGAGGCCTTAAGACAGGCAGTTGAGGATCTAAAAGATGGTAAGATTCAAGCCTTGGTGACGGCACCTCTAAACAAAAACAACATCAATTCTGAAGAATTGAAATTTGTTGGACACACAGAATACATCACCCATGCCGTTGATGCAAAAGAGAGCTTGATGTTTTTGGTTTCAGATAAACTGCGGGTAGGATTGGTCACTGGCCACATGCCGCTTTCGGAGGTCAGCAAGTCCGTAACAGTGGAAAAAATAAAGCGGAAAGCAAACATGATGCTTCAAAGTCTGGAAAAAGACTTTGGGATAAACAGACCCAAAATCGCCATACTCGGACTCAACCCTCATGCTGGTGAGGATGGTTTACTAGGAAAAGAAGAGCAAGAGGTGATTCGTCCAGCCATCAACCAACTCAAGGAAGAAAACAAGCTTGTCTTTGGGCCTTATCCATCCGATGGCTTCTTTGGAATGATGCATCAGACAAAATTCGATGGTATTTTGGCCATGTATCATGATCAAGGACTTATTCCTTTTAAGTCTATGTCATTCAGTGACGGCGTGAATTTCACTGCTGGATTACCTGTGATCCGAACTTCTCCGGATCATGGAACAGCTTACAATATCGCTGGTAAAGGACTTGCTGAAGAAGGCTCTATGCAAGCAGCACTCTTCCTAGCCTATGATATAATCAAGCAGCATCAAGGAGAACTAGTAAGCTCCGAGTAGTTTGAGTAAAATATATCTTGAATAAAATTTCAAAAACATAAAAAAATAGCTATTTTTGCGGTCTTAAAAGCGAGCGGAAGGGCCATGAAATTCTTGAAGCACTTTGATATTGAGGTTATTAAATACCGAGAAGGTGCTCATGAACTTGATTTTCAGGTCGACGATCGGTTTTTCAAAGAATTTGAAGACAATGATTTTGTCAACAAAGGAAATTTGACCGTACGGGTCAATTTAGACAAAGGAGTCAATGTAATAGAAATGGATTTCCATATCCAAGGAACCGTCCGATTAATCTGTGACCGAAGCTTGGAAGAGTTCGATTATCCTTTGGAAATCGAAGAATTCATCCTTTTTAAATATGGCTCCGAAGAAAAAGAAATTGATGAGAATATTTTCATGATTACTAGGGATACACCAAGTATCAATGTAGCCCAGTTGATTTATGAATTTATTCTTTTAGCAATACCAGCAAAGAAAATTCATCCTGATTTCAGAAATGAGCTAGATGAAGAAGAAAGCGAATCAGAAGGTCAATATGTTTACTTCGATTCTAAATCAGATCAGGAAGTTGAATCCAGAGACGATGAACCGGAAAATATCGATCCGCGCTGGGAGAAGCTAAAAAAATTAAAATAACGAATTTGAAACTCTTAAATCACGCATAAAATGGCACATCCTAAACGAAAGATTTCGAAAACCAGAAGAGATAAAAGAAGAACTCATTACAAGTTGGAAGCTCCTGGTTTGGCAAAATGTCCTACTACTGGTGAAATGCACCTTCCTCACAGAGCATTTTGGCTTGACGGAAAGTTGTATTACAAAGGACAAGTAATTATCGAAAAAGAGGTATTGGCTTAAGTCCATCCCTCTTTAATTCATAAAAATCCACTTTCTGCAGGAAGTGGATTTTTTGTTTTTAATAGCAAATATAATTCATTATAAATCAGCTGATTAGCATTTTGTAAATGGAATAATTTTGGTGGAAAGGGGCATTTATGATATTTTTGACCTTCTTTACAAAAAACACTTCAACCTAAGAATTACACAGGCTATTCAAAAGCCATTCTAACCCAATTCGAATGGAGAAAATTAGAGCTATGATCACCGGGGTACAAGGATATGTTCCAGAATACCGGTTGACCAACAAGGAGCTTGAAAAAATGGTGGAAACCAATGATGAATGGATTACCACCCGAACAGGCATTAAAGAGCGAAGAATCTTAAAAGGAGAAAACCAAGGAACCTCTGTGATGGGAATCGAAGCAGCGAAAGGGCTTCTTGAAAAAACCCAAACAAATCCTATGGATATCGAGGTCGTTATCTGTGCAACGGTAACTCCAGACATGCCATTTCCAGCTACTGCTAATATCATTGCAGATAAGATCGGGGCTAAAAAGAGCTTTAGCTTTGATATTTCAGCTGCTTGTTCTGGCTTCTTATACGCTTTGCAATTAGGAGCACAGTTTATCGAATCCGGAACACACAAAAAAGTTTTGGTGGTTGGAGCAGATAAAATGTCCTCCATTGTTGATTATCAAGACCGAACTACCTGCATCCTTTTCGGAGATGGTGCCGGTGCTGTGTTGCTAGAACCAGCAGAAGGAGATTTGGGAATTCGTGACGCCATTCTTCGTGCTGATGGCTCTGGAGAGCCCTACTTGCATATGAAGGCAGGAGGAAGCCGTAGACCAGCAAGTCATGAGACTGTGGAAGCAAGAGAGCACTATGCTTATCAGGAAGGTTCAACAGTATTCAAATTTGCTGTAACCAATATGGCAGATGTAAGTGCAGAGGTAATGGAACGTAATGGTTTGAAAGGTGATGATGTGGCTTGGTTAGTTCCTCATCAAGCGAACAAACGAATCATAGATGCCACTGCCAACCGAATGGGTGTAGGGCCTGAGAAGGTCATGATGAACATCGAGCGGTACGGTAACACCACTGCTGCTACCATTCCACTTTGTCTGTGGGATTATGAAAAGCAACTTAAAAAAGGCGACAATATTATCTTGGCAGCTTTTGGCGGCGGCTTCACTTGGGGAGCCATTTATGTCAAATGGGCCTATGACCCAAAATAATTCAGTATAAACTCAAAATTTCACTATGGCATCGACTGCAGATTTTAAAAACGGACTCTGTCTTGAAATGAATAATGACATCTGGAGTATCGTCGAATTTCAGCATGTTAAACCGGGAAAAGGAGCTGCCTTCGTCCGAACAAAATTGAAAAGTCTGAAAACAGGTAAAACCCTAGACAAGACTTTTAATGCTGGGGAAAAAGTAACCACAGCACGTGTAGAGAAGAGACCGCATCAATTCATCTACAAAGATGATATGGGTTTCAATTTTATGGACACCAATACCTTTGAGCAAATTCTAATCCAAGAATCCCTTATCGAGCGACCTGAATTGCTAAAAGAAGGTCAAGAAGTGGATATTTTGATTCATGACGAAACAGAAACTCCGCTTTCTGTAGAACTTCCTCCTTTTGTGGAGTTGATGATTACGTACACAGAACCAGGAATTAAGGGAGACACGGCCACCAATGCATTGAAGCCAGCTACCTTAGAAACCGGTGCAACAGTGATGGTTCCTCTTTTTGTAGATCAGGACACCATGATCAAGGTTGATACTCGAGACGGATCATATTCCGAGCGGGTAAAATAAATTCAAGCTGTGGGTTATACCTGCGGCTTTTCTAATTTTAAAAGAACGACTAGCCCCCTAAAGGCCTTAATTCAAAGACACTATGAAAGCAAAAGAAATTCAAGAATTGATCGATTACATCTCCAACTCAGGTCTTGCAGAAGTCAAGATCAAAACAGATGAATTCGAATTGTCGATCAAGAAATACGCAGATCAAAGTGTGCGAATGGTGGAAGCGGCGCCTGCGCCTGCTCCAGCTGCTGCCCCAGCACCTGCTCCTGCGACTCCTACTCCAAGTACTGCAGCCGCTCCTGCTACAAGCCCAGCTGAATCGACTTCCAATTTGGTTGAAATCAAATCCCCAATGATTGGCACATTCTATACTAGCCCTAATCCAGATTCTCCAACTTTTGTAAATGTTGGTGATACCATTAAAGCTGGTCAGACGGTTTGTATCATTGAGGCGATGAAGCTTTTCAACGAAATTGAATCAGAGGTATCAGGAAAAATTGTTAAAGTGTTGGTTTCCAACGCTTCACCTGTTGAATACGACCAGCCACTTTTCCTTGTTGACCCTGCTGGTTAATTTCTCACCAAATCTGATTTATTGTGTTTCAAAAAATATTAATAGCCAATCGAGGAGAAATTGCCCTCCGAATTATCCGGACCTGCAAAGAAATGGGAATAAAAACGGTGGCAGTTTACTCTACGGCAGATAAAGACAGCTTACACGTTCGCTTTGCGGATGAAGCTGTTTGTATTGGTCCTGCGCCTAGTAGAGAATCCTATTTGAATATCCCTCGCATCATCGCTGCCGCTGAAATTACTAATGCAGATGCGATTCATCCAGGATATGGCTTTCTCTCAGAGAATGCGGAATTCTCCAAAATTTGTGAAGAATACGGAATCAAATTTATCGGAGCATCTCCGGATATGATTTCGAAAATGGGTGATAAGGCCACTGCAAAGGCAACTATGAAAGCCGCCGGAGTCCCTACCATTCCAGGATCTGAAGGCCTACTAGATACTGTGGATCAGGGGATCAAACTTGCCAATAAAATGGGCTACCCGGTGATTCTAAAGGCAACCGCCGGTGGTGGTGGACGCGGAATGCGAATTGTACGCGGTGATAATGAATTCCAAAAAGCTTGGGATGATGCTAAAATGGAATCCGGAGCAGCCTTTGGAAATGACGGCTTATACCTCGAAAAATTCGTTGAAGAGCCGCGACATATAGAAATCCAGATCATTGGTGATAGTAGCGGTAGAGCCTGCCATCTTTCAGAGCGAGATTGCTCTATTCAGCGAAGACATCAAAAATTAGTAGAAGAAACTCCTTCCCCATTCATTACTGAAGAACTTCGGAAAGCTATGGGAGAAGCAGCTATCAAAGGAGCTGAAGCTATCGGATATGAAGGAGCTGGAACCATTGAGTTTTTGGTTGACAAAAATCGAAACTTCTACTTCATGGAGATGAATACCCGAATTCAGGTAGAACATCCCATCACTGAAGAAGTAACTGATTTTGACCTAATCAAGGAACAGATCAAAGTTGCTGCAGGAGAAAAAATCAGCGGTAGAAATTATTTTCCAAAGCTGTATGCAATGGAATGTAGAATTAATGCCGAAGATCCTTCCAATGGGTTCAGACCGAGTCCTGGTAAAATCCAAAACCTCCACCTTCCAGGAGGCCGAGGGGTAAGGGTAGATTCACATGTTTACGCGGGATATGTTATTCCACCTAATTACGATTCCATGATTGCTAAGCTTATTGTCAGTGGCCAATCTCGCGAAGAGGTAATTGTACGAATGAAGCGTGCCTTGGAAGAATTTGTCATAGATGGAATTAAAACAACCATTCCTTTCCATATTGCCTTGCTAGATAATGAGCAATTCAAAGAGGGAGATTTCACGACGAAATTCCTTGAGAATTTTGATTTCTCAGTAATCAAAAAATAGATTTTAGAGTTTCAACTCTTCCGAAAAGCCATCTTTTTAAAGGTGGCTTTTTTAGTTTTATCAGTCTATAGAACCGAGCTATTCCTCTCTTTTTTCTAAAAAACAAAGAAACTTTTTTAATTTTTTTCCATAACTTAAAATTGGAAATCAGGGACTTAGAATTTCATTTATGAGAAATTTAATTTTTGGAATAGGGATTATCGTTTTTACCTCTTTATCGGCCTGTAAGCAATCCAATCAAAATTCTTCTTCACTAGTTCCAAGCGACCGAATCAGCTACAATTTTCATATCAGACCGATTTTATCTGATAAATGCTTCGCTTGTCATGGCCCGGATGCAAATAAAAGGGAGGCTGACTTACGATTAGATGTAGAAGTAGCAGCATTTGCAGCACTAAAGGAAAATCCAGACAGACATGCCATAGTACCTGGAGAACCTGAAAACTCAGAAGTTTTTTTACGAATTACCTCCGAAGACCCAAGCGAATTAATGCCTCCGGCTGAGTCGAACTTGGCGCTTTCGACGGAAGAAATCGAACTAATCAAACAATGGATTGCCCAAGGTGCTCAATACGAACCTCATTGGGCTTTTGTGAAGGCCGAGAAGACTACACCTCATCCAGCAAATGAATGGGCCCGAAATGAAATTGACCAATTCACCTATCAAAAAATGTTACAGATGGGGTTAGAACCCAACCCTACTGCTGAACCCTATGAATTAATTAAACGAGCAAGTTTGGATTTGACGGGGCTCCCACCTAGCCTAGAAATGCTCGAACGATTCGGTGATTTTACGGGAGAGTTAACGTATGAAGACTTGCTGGACGGATTATTGAATCAACCGGAATTTGGTGAAAAACTAGCAATCCTCTGGTTGGATATCTCACGCTATGCCGATAGTTATGGCTATCAGGATGACAATATTCGGACTCAGTGGCCTTATCGGGATTGGGTCATTCATGCTTTCAACGAAAACCTTCCCTATGATAAATTCATCACTTGGCAACTTGCGGGGGATTTACTTCCAAATCCAACGAAAGAGCAAATCCTCGCAACGGCATTCAATCGAAACCACAAATACACAGAGGAAGGAGGAGTCATTGATGAAGAATATAGGATCGAATATGTTTTAGACAAAACCAATACGTTTAGTAAAGGCTTGCTAGGTCTCACTATGGAATGTGCCCAATGCCATGATCACAAATACGACCCTATTTCCCAAAAGGAATACTTTGAACTCTTTGCTTTTTTCAACAATACACCAGAGAAAGGATATGAAGGAGATGTAAGTATTTCCAAACCAGCAAAAACCCCTATTCTTTGGATAGAACAGGAAGATCTCGGGGATATACTCAGCTTTATCAATCACTCAGACACTACTCGTTTAAGTGTGTCGGTGATGGGTGAGCTTGAAGAGGAAAAAGCACGAACTACTTATATTTTAAATCGAGGTGTTTATGATGCACCTACCGAAGTGGTTTCCCCATCTACTCCAAATTCTATCTTGGATTTTCCTGACACCCTTCCCAAAAACAGACTTGGCTTGGCAAAATGGGCCACCAATAGGGATAATCCACTAACTGCCCGGGTTTTTGTCAACCTTATTTGGCAGGAAATTTTTGGAACAGGAATAGTCAAATCTGCTGGAGATTTTGGAATGCAGGGAGATCTTCCCTCCCACCCAGAACTTTTGGATTGGCTTGCGGTGGACTTTATGGAAAATGGGTGGGACATTAAGTATTTATTAAAGCAGATTTTAAATTCAGCCACCTATCGTCAATCTGCCAGAGTTAATTCCAAACATTTGGAGATTGATCCCGAAAACATCTACCTAGCCCGTGCTCCAAGACTTCGACTTCCTGCCGAAAATGTGCAAGACTTGGTTTTAGCGAGTAGCGGATTATTGGTAAAAAAGTTAGGGGGTCCTAGCGTCAAGCCTTACCAACCAGAGGGAGTTTGGGAATCGGCTACTTCTGGAAGAGGTGAATTGGCCACCTACCGCCAAGATCATGGAGAAAGTCTTTACCGAAGAGGTCTCTACAATTTTATCAAGTTGACTGTGCCGCCTCCAAAAGCAATTATTTTCGACTCGAGCAACCGAGATAGATGTGAGGTTGGAAGAGGCCGTACCAATACGCCACTCCAAGCACTGGTAATGATGAACGATCCAATGGTCTTGGAAGCTTCCCGTGTCTTGGCTACTACAATTCTCCAAAAACATACAGAAATAGAAAGTACTGTAGAAGAAGCCTTTGTTCGCATTTTATGCCGCCCTATAAAGGATCAAGAGTCAGACCTTTTAGTATCCTATTATGAAGATCAGCTGAATCGGTTCGAATCAAATCCCGATCAAATTTTACCTACCTTATTGGTTGGCGAATACCCTTTGGACTCAGAAGCCATCAATTCTAAAACAGCAGCTCTCATGCAGGTCATTGTGAGTTTGTACAACCTAGAAGAAACCATTACAAAGAGCTAATCATGGAGAAGGAATTACTGGAGCATGGGCTAAATTTAAATCGAAGGAAATTCCTGTCTCGCTTGAGCTTGGGCTTGGGGAGTGCAGCACTAGGGTCTTTACTTATTCCTGACCTATTTCGAGGACAAAGCAAAGAAGAAGAAGCCATCATGGCAGCTATACCCCATTTTGCCCCTAAAGCAAAACGAGTGATCTACCTTTTCCAAAATGGTGCTCCTTCTCAATTAGAGTCCTTTGATTACAAACCTCTCTTGCAAAAAAGTTATGGTCAGGATCTTCCAGAATCCATCCGAATGGGACAACGACTTACGGGGATGACAGCAAATCAGGAACGTTTTCCATTGGTAGGATCCTACTACGATTTCCAACAATACGGGGAAGGCCGAGCTTGGATTTCATCCCTTTTCCCATACACTGCAAAAGTGGTCGATGATATTTGCATCATCAAATCCATGCATACAGAGGCCATCAACCACGATCCTGCTTTGACCTTTTTTCAAACGGGAGCTCAAGTCGGAAACCGTCCAAGCATGGGGTCTTGGCTCAGCTATGGACTGGGGAGTGAAAACAGCAACCTTCCTGCCTTCTGTGTTTTATTGAGTCGAGGACGCGGAAATGGACAAGGTGTTTACAGTAAACTATGGAGCAACGGATTTTTGGATGCAACTCACCAAGGAGTACAATTCTCCAATTCAGAAGATCCTGTATTGTATTTAAAAGACCCAGAGTCAATGAGTCGAAGCGAGCGCCGCAAAATGCTCGATCAAATTGCCGCATTGAATGAACTTAGCTACCAAGAATTCAATGATCCTTCCGTCACAGCTAAGGTTCAGCAGTATGAAATGGCTTACCGAATGCAAACAGCGGTTCCTGAAATTACTGATGTATCCAAAGAGCCAGATTCAATTGTGAAATTATATGGGCCAGATTGCCTGGTCCCAGGAACCTACGCTGCCAATTGCCTATTAGCCAGAAAACTTTCTGAGAGTGGCGTCCGATTTGTTCAGCTGTATCATCAGGGCTGGGACCAGCATGGAAACCTCCCGAATGAAATGGCACTTCAAGCCAAAGACGTGGATCAAGCATCCGCCGCTTTAATTACTGACCTCAAGCAACGAGGACTTTTGGATGAAACCTTGGTTATCTGGGGAGGTGAATTCGGAAGAACTAACTATTGCCAAGGTAAAATTCAGGTAGATAATTATGGTCGAGATCATCACCCAAGAGCCTTTTCTATTTGGATGGCGGGAGGCGGAGTTAAACCGGGGATTATCTATGGAGAAACGGATGAATTTGGTTACAACATCACCGAAAATCCTGTCCATGTTCATGACTTTCAAGCTACGGTTTTACACCTATTGGGCATAGATCATGAGCGGCTTACCTTTAAGCATTTAGGCCGAAGATACCGCCTTACTGATGTGTCTGGTCATGTCGTCAAAGATATTCTTGTCTAAATGCCAAGCCAATTCCCGAAACTCAGCGCCTTTTTAGAAAACCTGCTATTTGTATGGCTGGGTCTTTCTTTTATTCTATTGATCGGGGAAGACCAACTTGCTCTTCCGCCCTTTATCCAACTAGTTGGAAGGGGACATCCACTGGTCCTTCATTTCCCGATTACATTGATTTTAATTGGGGTGATATTTCTTATTTTCCCATCCCTTCAAAAGAGAGCGAATGTTCGGGAACTTGGTTCAAACTTTTTGCTTTGGGGCAGTAATCTTGCCGGCATTTCCGTGATTGCGGGTTTGATCCTGGCTCGAGAAGACTACGAAGGGGATGCGCTTCTCTGGCATCAATGGGCTGGAATGGCAACCTTCTGGGGAGCAACCCTTTTATATTTTTTGCAAAAACGAAAGGTAAAACATCTCTCTTTTCCGGCTCTTACACTAGGCATATGCCTTACGTTGACCGGACACTGGGGTGCTAACTTAACGCATGGAGAAAACTTCCTTTTAGAGCCATTTGCTGAAAAAGAAAAACAAGTACCCTTGGCTGAAGCAGAAGTTTTTGAGCATGTGATTCAACCAATTCTTCAATCCAAATGTGAAAGCTGTCATCGCGAAGGAAAAATGAAGGGTGAACTCCGAATGGATCACCTGGAAGGGTTAAAAAAAGGA
Organism: Algoriphagus sp.; assembly: GCF_013373065.1. Lineage (GTDB taxonomy): Bacteria > Bacteroidota > Bacteroidia > Cytophagales > Cyclobacteriaceae > Algoriphagus. Next base: position 282,517 of record NZ_JABXIN010000003.1, on the reverse strand, counting down.
GGAAAATCAGGGCCCTTAGTCGTGGCTGGTGATATGGACCAATCTCTTTTGATCCAACGAATCAATCTACCCTTGAATGAGGAAGAGCACATGCCTCCAAAAAACAAAAACCAGCTTACAGATGAAGAACTTCAATTACTTACCGCCTGGGTGGAAGCAGGAGCCAGTTTTGATGGGAAAGTAGAAGAACTTCCAAAGGAGAGCAACCTATTCCAATTAGCTTCCATTCGATTTAAGGATGAGGAGACTTTTGATTTTGAGGCTGCTAAAGCATCAACAATCGAAGATCTAAATACCTTTTTCCGGAAAGTAAATCCAATCTACCCGGAGTCCCCTGCCTTAGAGGTTTCTTATTTCGGGATCTCAGCTTTTGACCCTACTTCTTTGAATGATTTACAAAAAATCAAAGAGCAATTGGTCACGCTTCGATTGGATAAGATGCCGCTAGCTGAAATTGATTTAGGATTCTTAAATGATTTTCAAAATCTCAGAAAATTATCATTAAACTTTTCCAGCCTGTCAGCAGAACAATTAGAGGATTTTCCTTTGATGAACCAATTGGAAGATTTGTCATTATCTGGTAATTCCTTATCACCTGATGCAGTCGAAAGGATTACGGAATTGAAAAATTTAAAGCATCTCTATCTCTGGAATACGGGATTAGATGATCTTGAAAAAGAAAGACTTTCTGAGCAACTACCAAACACCCAAATTGACTTTGGTTTTGAAGGAGAAGGAATCATTCTACCACTCAATAGTCCCAAAATCGCACAAGACAAAGTCTTGTTTTCCGACAGCCTAAGAATAGAATTGAGCCATCCGATCCAAAGTGCAACCATTCGCTACACCTTAGACGGAAGCGAACCTGATAGTCTTCAAAGCCCTAGTTACTCCTCACCGATTTATGTAAAAACATCCGGGAAAATTCGAGCAAAGGCCTTTGCACCGGAATGGATCGGCTCAGAAGAAATTACATCGGTTTTTATGAAATCCGGTATGAAACCCAATAAGGTAAGTCTATTGACCAACCCAAGCCCAAATTATCAAGCTCAATTGGCAGAAACGCTATTTGATCAAATCAAAGGCAAAAATAATCACACCTCTGGAGAATGGTTGGGCTACAGTGACCGTCCCTTCGAAGCTGAATTTTCAGTTCCCGAAAATGAATTACCCAAGTCTATCGGAATCAGTTTACTCTATCACGAGGGAGCTTATATTTTCCCTCCGGTGAAAGTAGAAATAACCATATGGAAAAATGGTAAACCTGAACTCTTGATCCAGGATCAACCAAGCCAATCGGTAAAAATTCAAGAAATAAGATCAGAACTACTGACCTATCCTTTACCTGAAGAGCCATTCGAAAAAATAAGCCTGAAACTGGTTCCGATTCCAGCACTTCCCAAATGGCATCCTGGGGCTGGCGCTCGTGGATGGGTCTTTATTGATGAAATACTTTTAAACTAACCAACGTGGAGCAGGCCTATACTCGCTATCAAAAAATTATTGAAGAAAAACTCCGACAGGCTTTTTCTCAAGAAGAGGAAATCAAAAGAGCAGCCTTTTGGGTATCTGAATGCCTCCAAAATGCAGGATGGATCTATACCTTTGGAACTGGCCATTCCCACCTGTTGGCGGAGGAAATTTTTTACCGAGCTGGAGGTTTTGCAAGAATCAAACCTATTCTTGATCCTGCATTGATGCTTCACCAAAGCGCATCCGAAAGTTCTCAAATTGAACGGCAAGAAGGGTATGCAAGCCAACTCATACATGGCCTTCAAATTCAGCAAAAGGATATTTTTTTCCTCTTTAGTAATTCCGGAAGAAATGCTGTCCCAATTGAATTAGCGCTGGAAGCAAAAAAAGAAGGAGCAAAGGTTATTAGTATAACAAATTTGACACATAGTCAATCTGTAACCTCTAGACACTCTTCTGGTTTACGACTATTTGAAGTAGCTGATTTGGTTTTGGATAATTTTGGAGAAATTGGAGATGCAGCGCTCGAAATCAAAGGGATACCAGGCAAGGTAGGGGCAACTTCCACTGTCATTAGTGCTGCACTGCTGCAAGCCATCATGTGTCAAACGGTAGAGATCTTGGCAGAAAAAGGGATAATCCCTGAGATTTTCAATAGTGCAAATACTGAAACGGGAGAAGTTTACAACGAACTCTTGATTCAAAAATACAAGAGAGAGATTCCTCCCCTTTAGTCCTCCAATTGACTAACGAAGCTTCCTTGACCAGATGGCGAAAACGCCCGAAAGCGTAGGCCTTGAGAATACTCTACTGGTTCTTGATAAAGCATATCCTTTAAAGTCGGATCTTGGCCATTTGTAGTGTAGCGAATCTCAAGTCCAGGCAATTGCAGGTTTGCATGAACTTTACTCCCTACTTTTTTCAATCCTGGCGCAGGAATTCGCATATGATATCCGCCATGAAACTTCTCAAGTTTTGGAATTTCCTGCTGAGAAACTTGATTGACAAAAACATTCCATTCCCTTATTCGCGCTTCTTTCATTGCCTCTTTACTTGAAGCTTCAGCCCAAGCGGGATCCCCTTCCCAAGCTCGTTGCGCCAACCCAAAAATCTTTGGAATCACATAATACTCCAGCATGGCCGGGCTCTTTACCGTTTCAGTCCATAATTGGCCTTGAATCCCCAGAATATTCTTTTTCCCAATTTCAGTAAGTTTCTCAAATGAACTTTCTTCCACGGTCCAGTCCCATTCTGCTCCATCGATGGTCAAATCATGTGAAAGGAAAAATTTATTAGGTACCGTTTTCCAGCTTTGATACATATCTCCCACTCCAGACCAAGTATGTCCTCGCTCCCTAGGATCCCAATCATATGCCAAATCAAAATAATAGTTAGCGCTGGAACTGATTACTACGGGGTAACCTGCATTAGCCAAGTGATAGGCCATATCTTCACTTCCCCAACCTGCTACTGCATTCCAAGCATATAATTGCCAGTCTCGATCTGCAAATTCTGAATTGGGAATAATTTGACTATTCGATTCTTTCTGGCCAATTTCCTCCCAACCCGCTTGGCGAATTCCTTCATTTTTCAAAAAATATCCAATTCTAGACCTAAAATAGGGACCCAAATCTTCCACTTTCAAAGAATTAATCTGAGCCAAAAATTCCTGGCAAATCGGCGATTTTTCCCAAACACCTCGAGGTACTTCATCTCCTCCGGTATGAAACGTTTTTAGCTTCAGCCCCGCCTTCTCATACATCCCTTTCATTTCCATTACAACAGTTTCAAAAAAATTATAAACGGACTCCCTACAAACGCAAATCGTATTATCCCGGAAATTTTGAGAAGATAAATACACAGATTTATCCTCTGGATCGATCAATCGAAATTCTTCCGCCTTTTCCAAATCTCCGGCCTTCTTGAATTTTTCATACCGCTTTTCCATCGCCTTTATCGCAGCCCTGGAGTGAGCGGGAAAACCTATTTCAGGGATTACCTCAATATGCCTCTCTTTAGCATAGTTCAAAATTTCCTTGAAATCCTCTTGGGAATAAAAACCTGATCCCGGAGACTGATTTTCGGATATTCCCGAGCCATAAAATGGCCATAAAAAATCTGCTTCATCTTGCGAAAACCCTCGCTTGGAAGCATAGGTAGTCAATTCAGGTAAACTTTTAATCTCAATCCTCCACCCTTCATCATTTGCCAAATTGAAGTGGAAAGTGTTCAACTTGTAAAGTGCCATCAAATCCAAAAGCTTAAGAATTTCTTCTTTGGGCTGGAAGTTTCGAGCGACATCCAGGAAAAACCCACGGTAGCCAAAGCTCGGATGGTCTTCAATTCGAATTTGTGGCAAGAGAATACTCATAGTTTCTCCTGACCAAAAATTTGCTGGCTGGAGGGCCAAGAATGATTGCACACCATAGAAAGCTCCTTGTTCATCACTCGCTAAGATCAACACTCGACGATCCCGAATTTCCAAGGAATACCCCTCTAAAGGCATTCCGTCTTTTTGTGAAATTCGTATCTGTATGGGCTTTTCTGTCCGGATAATTTCCGGAGAATAGAATTCCTTGATTCGCTTGGTTAAAAAAGCAGCCACTGATCCAAATTCCTTATCACCGATCACTCCTACGCCTGCTTGACTAGCTACTATGGATTCGCCATTTATCTTCCAGGATTTGGGGCTAGGTAGGAAAGGCGGCAATTCTTCTTTAGGAAGCAGGGAAAGGCCATCATTTTGTTCGAAAAGCAATTCAGCTGTCGGGATGGGAAGATTTTGCTCACCAACATACTTTTTCAGATCCTGAACGCTCATTTCCGAGCTTTGATAGGATATATCAGAAAGCAGCTTCCCATCAGATAAACTAAATATCGGAGACTCTGGAGCATGATGATTTTTGAGAAATGGTCGGTTGCTTTTATAGGTGATTGAGATTACTTCTCCTTCTTTAATTTTTTTTCCTGAGTCTTTTCCTTTCAATACAAAAAAATCACCTGCCAAATGCTCGATTTCAAAAGCTGAATCTTCAAGCTGTGCATTCAAATCAAAAAATACAGAATTGAAATAAAGTTTCCAGCCTTCCTGAAAAGCTTGTCCGGTGTGATTTTCCAAAATAAATTGTGCTCTATGAAAACCAGGAGGATCAAACTGATTATCCAATAAATTCCATTGAATAGTTAATCCGTTTTTTTCTGGAGATTGTGCGTCACAAGCCATAAAAACAACAAACTGAAATAAAATAAGTGAAAGAATAAATCGATTCATGGATAAGGAATAATTACCTATTTCAAACGATCCAAATTTCCAATGTTAAATACAAACGCCCTGTATTTTAATAATGCGACGAAAATAGCACCACCAAAGGAGTTCCCTAGTAGAGCTGTGGATTGAAATTCCAGGTAGTCTAAGAAACTAATTTGATCCGAAACCAAAAATCCAGAAAACACCTCAATACTGCCAATAATACTATGATGTAGCCCGGCAAATGCCAAAACGGAGGTGATTAAAAAGATCATTACGATTCGACTAATAGTATCTCTTGATGAAGCCAATAGCCAGGAAAGAAGGCCCATCAACCAACCTGCAATCACAGCACTAACAAAAACAACAGGAACCGTTCCATGCGTCACATGCAAGGCAATGGTTTCAACCACGGAGTGTTCAAAAATACCCAATCGAGGTCCAAGCCAAACCAATACCATACTCATAAAATAGCCTCCGGTCAAATTTCCCGTAATCACCAAACCCCAAAGCTTCATCATGCTTGGAAAGGAGCGTTTTTTGTTTAAAACCGGAAGTGTTAATAGGGCTGTTTGCTCTGTAAAAAGGATACTTTGACCTAAAACAACCAAAATAAATCCCAGAGGATAAACCAGTGAAATGCTTTTAAAAATCTCTTCTTGATCGACTCGTCCTTCCAAATAAAAATAGAAAGTACACAGTAGAAGAAAGCTAAAACTGATTTCCAAACCAGCCGTAAAGGAACTCAGTAAAATACTGCTGGTACTTTTGTCATAAGTCTGAAGTGCTTCAGTAATCTGATCCCGGAGTATCTCCCCATGGGTCTTAGCACCATCGGAATTTTTATGTCCGGTTTTATGAATATGGCGGTCGATTTCCTTTTGTCTTTCCCGCTCAAGTTCCTCAGGAGTCTTTTCTTTTTTCTTCCAAATCATCGATAGCGTAATATATTTCCTATCCTAGTAGCTTCTACAAGCTAAGATAATTTGATTTTCAAAAGCCTTGTCATTTTTGAGAATATCAAAAAACCCTGACAAGAACCGTTGAGTTTCTCTAAACTCTGCAGGACTCAGGTATTCTTCATAGTCAGATGCAATCCCCATTATCTGATTTTCCTTTTCCAAAAATTCAGTTCGGACTTGATCAAAAACTTCCCTTTCCCTGCAAAATCCACGGAATAAGCGATCTGTCACTTTTTCAATATCCACCAGATTACTTACCTGAGCATAGGGAGGATTAACCAAGCCCGTCATGTCAAAATCATAAGCCAAAGGAATAAGCCGCTCCTCTGGCAATAAAAGTATTTTGGAATTATGCCGAAACAGACTGGAAAAATCTGTGTTGCCAATTAGCATCTGAAAATAATCATGGCGAACAGAGGGCAAATCTTCCATCAAACTCCCTAATATTTTCTTACCTTCTAAAATCTCACCATCAAATCGATCCGCTACATCATCATCATCCTCCAACAAAAATCCAAGCAGCTCCAACTCCTCTCCCTTTTTATCATCTTCATTGATGAAAGTAATTCTGATCATTCTGGTATCAAAGGTGTATTCCGATACGGCTTCAAAAATCTGATAGGCCATGAATTCCTTTGCAACATAGGATTCTGCATTTTTAGCACGAGAGCAAGGGAAAACGACCTTTAGGCTTTTATTCTCTTCGAAAACAGTTCCCTCCCGATTTTTCTTTTTGATCTTCATCCGCAAGGGAGGATAGTAGCAATTCGTAAGACGAAAATTCCCGCGAACCCTAAGTTCTACCGGAATTTCTTCCCAGGTTCCACTTTCATCCTTTACCCAAATCACCTCATCCACAAAAGTGCTGTCATTGGTTTCCTTACGAATATCCTTCACCGAAAATTGCATTTTCAATTCCAGGATTTCATCGGAATCGAACAGGTCTTGCTGCCCATAAACAGGAATGGAAAAAAGGAGAATAGACAGGAAAGCAATAAATTTATTAGGCTTGAAATAGATCGATAGATAGTGCATTATTGAAAAATTTAAACTTTTGAAAGTTCAAATAAGCTACAAAAAAATCCTGAAAACCAAGAGGTTCTCATTTAAATAATTCTATTTGGGACGAGCCTCCCAGATTCGCATGAAGAGCATGTGCGCCATTCTTCTTGCATGTTCTTTTGCAAAATCCGCCACCTCGCCTTCAAAATATTGATCGATGGTTTCAAACCATAACGCTAACCAATTCCCAAAATGTACCTGATCAATTTGATGATTGACAGTCGCGTCGACATCACGATGAACCTGCGCTGGATTAAACTTTCCAGCTCCCGGCCCGGATTGTAATAGGATGATTTCCCAAAAATCACTTAGGTGAATTAAGTGGTGATCCCAGTCCTTTACCACGTGGTTGAATACAGGTCCCAGAAGGTCATGAACCCGGATTTTTTCATAAAATCTCCGAACTAAAAAATCAATCTCTTCTCGGCTTTTGATGGGATGACGTCCTTTCATATTATTTCAAAACCGGAGCCAACACTTCCAATTTACCGTCAATTTCTTCTGGAATTGGCAATCCCAAAATTTTGCAAATCATAGGGTAAATATGGTAGTTCTCAAAAGGCTCAATAAGCAACCCCTTCTTAATTTGAGGTCCATTTGCATAAAAAATCCCCTGCATTTCCTGAAAGTCAGGACTGTAGCCATGCTCTCCAAAAACATCGGTTTTATTCATCACCGAACGGTTTTGATAGCGAAACATTCCCCTCTCATCTGCTAGGTAATATCCTAAATCAGGCATGATCAACAGATCACCCATCAAATCTGCGTGAAGACTCAAATCATTATAATAAGCTCGATCAGCCACGTCTACCACATGAATATGCTCTCCCCTTCCCTCAATTAACTCGATGACCTTTTTCTTTTCAGAAGGATCAGAAAGATGAATATGTGCCAATGCGCCGGAGTTGACCACACGAGCATTAATGCCCTCAATGAGTTCGGTAAGATTTACGAGATTTTCTTTGGGAACATCAACCATCCCATGATCAGAAACAATTACGATGGTAACTGGCAAATCCAAACTCGCTACTCCCTCAAAAAGAGCCCCTAATTCATGATCTAATCGATCGAGCGTCTTCTTCAGTTGTTCATCATTATGAGGTCCATAGCGATGTCCAGTATCATCCATATCTGAAAAATACATGGTTATCATTTGAGGTCGCTCTGTTTCAGGAAGCTGAAGCCACTCAAAAACTTTTGAAATCCGTGCTAGATTGGGGACATTTCCATCATAGTCAAAATAATAACTAGGCCGAACTCCCTGAATATCCGCCTCGCTTCCCACAAAAAAATAACTGGCAGCCTTCATTCCATTTTGTTCTGCCAACACCCAGAGAGGGGTTCCTCCGTACCAAGTCCCATCAGTGACCACTTCTCGATTGGAAATTGAGTACTGCATATTTTTCTCGGGGTTCCAGAAATTATTATCCACTATTCCATGATGCTCTGGCTTTAAGCCGGTAGCAATGGTATAATGATTAGGGAACGTCTTACTTGGAAAGGAAGGAATTAAACCCTTAGCCGCGGTTCCTTCTTGAATAAACTGGATGAGATTTTTTGGTTGAAAGCGCTGAACGTAATCATAACGAAATCCATCCAAAGAAATTAAAATCACATAATTTTTCTGCGTTTCTTGGGCTATTGAAACAGACAAACTACCCAGAACAAGGAGAATTAACAGGAAAAACCGGCGCATAGTTTTTCTTCAAAATTATTTAGCTGTCTTCTCTAATTCAATCTATTTCTTAAATTATTTGCTTGACCTAAGCTAATGTCTATGAAAACCCCTTTGCTAATCCTTTTTTGTTCCTTTTTTGCCTGTGCTCCTGAATCCCAACCTGAGGAAAAAAATGAATCTTCCTCGAAAATTCATTTAGGGCTATCAGATGAGCAATTACTCGACACGGTTCAATATTACACCTTCCAGTATTTCTGGAAAGGAGCAGAAGAAAATTCAGGAATGGCACCGGAACGTATTCATATAGATGGGGTTTACCCAGATAATGATGCGCACATCATTACAACAGGAGGAACAGGAATGGGCTTGATCGGTATTCTAGGTGCTATTGAACGCGGATGGATTAGCCGTCCAGTAGCTGTATTGAGATTCAAAAAAATGCTAGACTTTTTAGAGAGGGCTGATCGATTTCATGGTATATGGCCACATTGGCTAGATGGGAAAACAGGAAATGTCAAACCATTTAGCCCAACCGATGATGGGGCCGATTTGGTAGAATCCGCATTTCTAATGCAAGGCTTATTGGCTGTCCGCGAATACTTCAAAAATGGATCTGCAGAAGAAAAGACCATTAGCAATCGAATTCAAAAACTTTGGGAAGAAATGGAGTGGGATTGGCATACGCAAGGTGGTAAAAATGTACTTTATTGGCATTGGTCTCCAAATTACGGGTGGGACATGAATTTTGCCTTGGAGGGGTATAATGAGACTCTCATTACCTATATTTTGGCGGTAGCCTCTCCAACTCATTCAATCGGATCTGCTGCTTATCACGAAGGTTGGGCACGATCTGGAGGAATCAAAGCATCGAATGCTGGCGCATTTGGATATCCACTGCAACTCAAACACAATGGAGCGGAAGAAATGGGCGGCCCTTTGTTTTGGGCTCATTATTCTTACCTAAGCCTAAATCCTCATGGCCTACGGGATCAGTATGCTGATTATTGGCAAGAAAACGTCAACCAAACGTTGATCAACCGAGCTTGGTGTGTGGCCAATCCGGGTAACTACAAAGGCTACGGAACGGATCTTTGGGGATTAACAGCCTCCTATTCCACTGATTTTTACCACGCTCATCGGCCGGGTGATGATACAGGGGTGATATCTCCTACTGCTGCAGTTTCTTCTATTGTCTATACTCCTGAGGAATGCATGAACGTCATTCGGAATCTTTATGAAAATTATGGAGAAAAAGTATTTGGACCCTATGGATTCTATGATGCCATGAGCCCACAATATGATTTCTATCCCCAGCGCTATTTAGCTATCGACCAAGGACCAATGGTCAGTATGATAGAGAACTATCGCTCCGGTTTGGGCTGGAGACTATTTATGAATGCCCCCGAAATTCAAGCAGGCTTGGAAAAATTAGGATTTGAATTTCAGGTTCCTTAGCCCCAAAAAGGACCTCCTAACTCAACATTAATTTGATAGAAGCAAAAAGCAAGACAAAGGCTAAGAGGTATTTTAAAGATTTGACTGAAAACTTTTTAGCTCCGAGATAGGCACCCAAAATTCCTCCTGCTACTGTCAAGGGCACCAGGATCCAAAGTTCTTCTTTTAAGGGAAGCGCATAGATACTTGCCCCTAAAAAGCCTGCAACTGAATTCAAAAAAATGAATAAAGCACTCAATGCCGCAGTTTCTTTAACTCCCGCCCATCCAAGCATCAAGACGATAGGTGTAAGAATGATTCCCCCACCTATCCCAATCATTCCTGATAAAAATCCAATGAGCAGGCCAAGTAATGGCCCCATCCACCATTTTCGCTCCAGTTTCTTTTTCTCAGCGATAGGAAAAACTCCAGCAAATTTCAAAGCAGGAAAAAGCAATAAAGCTCCCAACACTTTTTTATAAATAGAGGCATCCAATAAAATAGTCCCACCGAGGTATGCAGCTGGAATTGAAAATAAAATCAGGGACCAAAAGAGACTCGTCGGGAATTCACCTGCCTTGCGGTAATTCAAAAAAGAAGCCATTGACACCATCATATTGAGAATCAATGCTGTCGGTCGGATTTCTTCCGGAGCAAAGCCCAACAGTGCTAAAATCATCAAATAGGAGCTCGCTCCCCCATGACCCACCGAGGCATATAAAAATGCCGCAAAAGGCATCAGGAAAAATAATCCGTAGTAAATCAAGTCTTCCATTACCAAGGATAAAATCTCAAAGGTGTGCCTGATTCGACAAATGATGACTCTTCCGGAATCTCAACAAATCCATCTGCCAGACCAAATGCAATCAAATTAAAGGATTCTTGCCCCTGAAGTACTTCCACTTTTCCATCTTTGATTTTAGCTTTCAAAAATTGGGTGAGTGGGATTTTCTTTTCGAAATCATGAGCTAAGGGAAGCTCTTGAAAATGTCTCCAAGCTCCAACATCCCCTTTCCAAGTCTGAATTACAGGTTTGACATACTGCAAAAAGCAAGAAAGTACCGAACCCGGATTTCCCGGAAGCGCAAAAACTATTTTCCCATTCTTTTTCCCGGCATATAGGGGCTTTCCAGGTCTTTGCTTCAACTTGTAAAAAAGCTGCTCGACCTTGTTCTCTTCCAAAGCAACTTTAACAAAATCGTAATCTCCTACGGAGACCCCTCCGGTAAAAATGACCAGATCATATTCCTCCAGCGCTTGAGCAAGGGCCTCTACTACGGCTTCTTTTTGATCCTGAACTTTGATTTGCTGGATTCCAGACACTTGCAGCCTTCTCAACCAGGTTTCCAAAGCTGGGCCGTTAGCATTGTATATTTGACCGTAGCTTAGTGCAGTTCCCAAGTCCTGAATCTCATTACCGGTGATAATGAGAGCAACTTTGGGCGCTCGAAAGACCTTTACTTTTTCCACTCCCACCGAAGCCAAGAGACTTACCAGGCCTGGACTTATCTCAGCACCTGCTTGGGCAATGGTTGACCCTTTTTTGCACTGAGTTCCCCGGTAGCGTACATGATTTCCCTGATGAGCATCTAGCGGATCAAAATGAATCAAATTCCCCTTCCTAGTAACTTTCTCCTGCATAATTACCGAATCCGCTCCTTTAGGCATGGGGGCTCCTGTGAAAATCCGTATCGCCTGTCCTTTCTCGATTTTCGGAAGGTTGGCTGACCCTGCCGCAGCTTCTCCAACCAGCTCCAATTTGTTCACTCCCTCTTCCCATAAAAATGCATAGCCATCCATGGCTGAATTATCAAAGGAAGGAACATCGAGAAGAGCGGAAATAGGTTCAGCTAGGAAAAAACCCTGAGCAGCTTGTATGGGTAAAGTTAATTTTCGCCGAGGAAGGTCAAGCTGTTGGAGAATGGCCTTCGCTTCATTTACAGAAATCATTTAGCCTCCGATTTTGATCATACTTCGGTTTTCGATAGCCTGCGGATTGGCTTTGAGGTAATCTGGATCGAATTGACCGCCCAAGGCTTTATGCTTTCTAGAAATTGAAAGACGGATGATTTCCTCCACGTTTTCTCCCTTTCGCAATGCGCCTAAAAGATCCAATTCTTCTTTGCCAAAGAGACAGTTTTTGATCTTTCCGTCTGCCGTCAAGCGTATCCGATTGCAGCCAGCACAGAAATTTTCGCTCATAGTAGTGATGAATGCAAATGTTCCTTCGAAACTAGGAACCTTATACTTTTTAGCCGTATCGTGCTTTTTGTCTTCCAACTTGACGATTTCGTATTTTTCCCGAACTAAATCCAGCATCTGTGCCGCGGTAACCACTTTTTTGCTTTGCCAGTGATTGCCTGCGAAAGGCATAAACTCAATGAAACGCATGTGGATTGGAAGCTTTTCAGTCAGGGCTACAAAATCACAAATCTCGTCCTCGATCAATCCATGAAGCGCAACCGCATTGATTTTTACCCGGAATCCATTTTCTAAAAGAAGGAGAATATTATTCCACACTTGCTCCAGTTGATCTCTCCTGGTAAGCTTGATGAATTTTTCCCGATTCAAAGTATCCAAAGAAACATTTACCGAGCGAACTCCAGCATCCTTCAAGGCATCAAGATGTTTATGGATTAAAACCCCATTGGTGGTAAGCGTTAATTCGACCGGATATTTGGAAAGATTTTGAAGAATTTCAGGAAATTCCTTTCGAACAAGCGGTTCTCCTCCTGTTAAGCGGATTTTCTTAACTCCCAATTGAATAAAAATCTCAGCTAATTTCAAGACTTCATCTTTACTCATGAGTTTGGATTGAGGCATCCACTCCATCTCCTCCTTTGGCATGCAGTAGGTACAACGGAAATTGCAATGATCCGTGAGGGAAATCCTTAAATAATCGTGAACACGTCCAAAACTGTCTTGAAGCATTTTGCTAGAATAGGTATTTTTTCCACAGTAGAAAACTTAAATAGGTTAAATGGTTTCAACCAGACGTCACCCTTTTCGATACTGTGTAGGTGTTAAAGATACATGCTTTTTAAAGAAATTATTGAAGTGGGTGACTTCCGTAAATCCCAATCCAAAGGCTATTTCGGATACGTTCCAGTTACTTTGCTTGAGCAGAATTTTCGATTCTTGCAAAAGGCGCTCAGCTATAAGTTGGGAAGTTGTCTTTCCTGTCATTTCTTTGACAGCCCGATTGAGGTGATTCACGTGGATATTAAGTTGATCAGCAAAATCCGAGGGGCTTCTTATGCCGATGGACTGATGGGTTTCATCGATGGGAAATTGCCTTTCCAGCAGTTCCAAAAAGATGGAAGCGATTCTCAGGGAAGCGTTTCCGTGTTGGGTTTTCTGAATCTCAGCTGGCTGGAGTTTCATCCCAAAATGAATCAGCTCTAAAATCAAGGCCCGAAGCGCATCGTATTTGTATTTGTATTCGGAATTGAATTCAGATTCCATCTTTTCAAAAATCCGCTCCACCTCCTTTACCTCCTTATCTTCAAGTTCAAAAACATGGATCCCATTAGGATGAAAAACCTCATATTGCTGGATTTGCCCAAAGTTCATGAAGAAGTGTGGGTTGAAAATGCAGTAGATTCCTTTGGTATCTGGGGCTAGATGATCCCATTTGTAGGGAACCAAGGGATTGGAAAAGGACAGGGCTTGCTTTTTCACCTCATTGACCCTGTCTGCGTAGTGCACGGTGCCCGCACCTCTTACTAGCATGATTTTGTAAAAATCCCGCTTTCGGTAAGGAACAGCCTTCATTTTCCCTTCCAGGTAGGGCTCGAGTCGGAAAATATTAAAATGACCTATTTCCGAAGCAAGACTTTCCGGAATCCAGTTAAATTTTCGCTTATAAAATTCTTCCAGGCTTTCGTTGGAGTCCATGGGTTTATTTTTTAACTGAGAATAATTAATCTTGAATAAAAGACCCCTAATCCAAACCAAATCATCTCCGAAGAGGCTGGAGTTGAAGTTTTTCGATTTTTAATTATGACTTACTAAAATCAAGGCAAAAGAAATAAGAAGTAATTGAAAACTAATAACTCAAGGTTTCGCATTACCATTCATATTTGATCAAATGGCAGGACAGATGAAATGTAAATCAATGAAATTATACTACAAATTTCTCCATTAACAGCCCTGTCGAGATAATCAATTTCAAATTAAAACTTATACAATTCAAACATTCCTTTAGGGAAAAAGCCTTTTCCAATACTTGAAATCAAAAATACTTGAAGAGCCGACTCCTTGGAGTTGTTTTTTTGCCAACTAAAAAAAGGCTTTATTTCTACTCTATATTTGATTTTTATAGGTATTGGTTTGAAAAATGTATCTTTTTCAGCAATTATCAGTTGATTTTTGTATTCTAATTCTCCCAAAATCATTTTGACCATGAAAAAACCAACGCTATTTCTCCTCGTTCTTATTTCGTTCATAAGCTTTACTTACGGTCAGTCTTCCCAAACTGAAAATGAGGTCCTCGAGCTATCCATGGTCAAATGGAAATGGATGGCTGAAAAGGATGTGGACCAGTTGGAAAAGCTCTTTGATCCCCAGGCTAAATTTGTGCACATGAGCGGCACCTGGACTACTCCAAGAGAATTAGAAATAATCGAATCGGGAAGCATTTGGTACAAAAATGCAGAGGTCCATGATTCAGCAGTTGAATTGTTTGGAAACACTGCTGTGGTCTGGAATAGAATTACGCTCACGGCCTTTGTCCGAGGTAGTGATGTAGTCACCGAGTTCACCGTTACTGAAGTATACCAAAAGCAAGACAATGACTGGAAAATGCTCGCATTGACCTTTAGCAGTGTGAGGGATACTCACGAAATCCAGAAATAATTTCCCATGAAAAAAATATGCCTAACAATATCAGCCCTGGTATTTATCTTCCTGTTTTTCAACTCTTCTTTGGTTTTTTCCCAAAATGAAACTCCCAAACAAGAACTAATCGAGCTCTCCAAAACCAAATGGCAATGGATGGCAGACAAAAATGCGGACAAGCTCGCAGAGCTTTTTGACGACAAATCTGTTTTCGTCCACATGGGCGGCGCTTGGGGCAAAGATCGGGAAGTGGAGATCATCCGTAATGGATTCATTTGGTACAAGCAAGCCGACATTCATGAGGTTTCGGTAGAAATCATAGAGGACACCGCCATCCTCCTCAATCGCATTACACTTCTGGCCGTGGTAGGAGGAAATGAAGTAACCAATCCTTTTATGGTCACTGAAGTTTATATCAAAAAGGACGGAGCCTGGAAATTGGGTTCACTTTCCTTTACCAAACTCATGACTCCAGGAGGAAATTGAAAACAATAAAAAGTTGAGGCTTTTCTTTCTGTGCATTTTCTTCTTTTCCTCCCTGCTTGGTTCTTGCCAAACCAAACCTGAGGTGAGTATGGAAAAAACTCAGGTGGAATCCGATAAAATCCTCATTGCGTACCTCTCCCGAACCAAAAACACCAAGGCCGTGGCGGAAATGATTCATCGGGAAGTAGGTGGAGACTTGGTAGAATTGGAGCTGGTAACTCCCTACCCCGAAAATTATCGGGCGATTGTAGATCAGGTAGCCAGGGAAAATGAAAGCGGGTTTTTTCCTGTGCTCAAAACAAAAATCCCAGAAATGGAATCCTACGGGATCATATTCGTGGGCTTTCCCACCTGGGGCATGCAGCTTCCACCGCCCTTAAAAAGCTTTCTCAATCAATATGATCTGAGTGGAAAAACAGTCATACCATTCAATACGAATGCAGGCTATGGAATCGGAAGCAGTTTTGAAACGGTAGAGAAACTCTGTCCTAACAGCCCCATCCTCGAAGGTTTTTCCACCAAGGGAGGGATAGAACGGGATGGGATCCTTTTTGTCATGAAAGGTGAAAAAGAAATAGAAGTAAAAAGTCAAATCAAAGGATGGCTTAAGCGAATCGGAATGATTTGAGTTGTGTAACATTCTTTTATCTCCCCAAATTAATTTTGGTAATTGGTTCTGTTTATGGAAAAAACCTTTGACAACATATTGGAATTGACCTAATTGAATTTCAAAGTCTTGAATTTATGGCCACTACATCCGAAAAACTCAATCGCCGATCGTTTCTCAAAGTCTCTGCCCTTGCAGGTGGAGGATTACTTCTGAGCTTCAACTGGCTGAGTGGATGCAAACCCAAGGAGTTGGAAAAATTGGGCTTGCCAAAGGAGTGGTTTGGACTGAATGGCTATATCAAAATTGGAAAAAATGGATTGATTACGATCATGTCTCCAAATCCAGAAGGAGGTCAAAATGTCAAAACCTCAATGCCCTTGATCGTAGCGGAGGAATTGGATGCAGATTGGAAAAATGTGGTGGTCGAACAAGCCCCTTTGGATACTGATAATTTCACCCGGCAATTTATTGGAGGAAGTCAAGCGATCCGAATCGGATGGATTCCCTTGCGGACTGCAGGAGCCACGGCAAGAGCGCTCTTGGTTGCTGCCGCAGCGCAAACCTGGAATGTCCCTGCTAATGAAATCACTACTTCCGCTGGAATTTTAGAACATAAAGCCAGTGGAAAAAAAGCAAATTATGGTGAAATGGGTTCTCTTGCTGCCACCCTGGAAATTCCTAAGGAAGTTGAATTAAAAGAGATTTCCGAATTCAACCTTATCGGCAAGTCCCATAAAAACGTAGAGAGTAAAAACATAGTCACCGGGAAACCACTATTTGGAATAGATTACAAAAAGGAGGGCATGCTAATCGCGATGATTATTCATCCCCCTGCCCATGGTTTGCGCCTCAAATCCTTTGACGCTTCCCAGGCTATAACAATGTCGGGGATAAGGGATATTTTTCAGATTAAATCCCATCAAGACGATTACGAACGTACCTTTTTTGATACTACAAGTTTCACTGATTTAGTAGCAATCGTAGGTAAGTCCACCTGGGAGGTAATGAATGCAAAAAAGGCTGTGAAAGTCGAATGGGAAGAGTTTTCTACCTATGATGAAAATCGGGATTGGTTCGGCCGAAAGGAAGTACGGACTATTCCCAAAGGCCTGGAAAACCATGATCTACAAACTCAAAAAATGACAGCGGCATCAAAAAATGCTCAAACTGTTCGGAAAGACGGGAACCCAGAAGCTGCTTTCGCTACTGCTGCCAAAATCATTGAAAGAACCTATCACGGCCCTTTTTTAGCACACAACTGCATGGAACCAATGAATTTCTTTGCGCATGTCCAAGGAGATCAAGTTGATTGTGCCGGCCCCTTACAAAAGCCTGAACTCACAGAACAAGCACTTTCTGCCCGGCTAGGTTTACCCCTTGAAAATATCAACATCGAAATGACTCGTTTGGGAGGTGGATATGGAAGGCGCTCCTATGCACATTGGCTGATTGAAGCAGCGGTTATTTCCCAAAAAGTCAATGCTCCTATCAAACTGATCTATACCAGAGAAGACGATATGACAGGAGGAATCTATAGACCAATGTACCAAGCAACCTACCGGGCTGCATTGGACAAGGACAATAATTTAATTGGATTCCACGTCAATGCGGGGGGCTTGGTAGAGCCTCCTCTCTATGCGAATCGATTCCCTGCAGGAGCTGTGGACAATTACTTAGCCGAAGAATGGATCGTTCCTTCCAATATCACCGTTGGGTCTTTCCGTGCCCCTCGGTCCAACTTTATCGCTGCTGCCGAACAATCATTTTTGGATGAAATCGCAGAAGCAGTCAATAAAGACCCCATCGAATTCCGTCTTTCGCTTTTGGAAAAAGCCAAAAACAATCCTGTCGGAGATAGGAACGACTATGATCCAGAGCGCTATGCAGGAGTCTTGAATTTGGTCAAGGAGAAATCCAATTGGGATCAGAAAACTGAAGGAATTTCAAGAGGAGTTTCGGCCTATTTCTGTCATAATAGCTATGCAGCACAGGTATTAGATTTGAAAATAGAAAACAGCCAAGTCAAGATCGAAAAAGTAACACAGGCAATTGATTGCGGTATTTTAATTAATCCAGATGCCTCCAAAAATCTTTGTGAAGGAGCAGTAGTGGATGCAGTCGGTACTGCCATGTTTGGAGAATTGAAATTTATCAGCGGGGCTCCTGATCGAAGTAATTTTGATCAGTACCGAATGATTCGATTAAAAGAAGCTCCAAAAGAAATTGAAACTCATTTTGTAGCGAGTCAGGTAGATCCAACTGGTTTGGGAGAACCTGCCTACCCTCCAGTTTTTGCCGCCCTAGCCAATGCGCTTTATCAAGCTACAGGGAAACGATTCTACAATCAACCGTTCATTCATGATTTGAATGGATTAGCATGAAATGAATAGCTTATTCGCTTGATTTATAATAATTTCAGTTTGAATATCGTAAGGTTTTCCCTGCTAGGGATAATTATATTTAAGACTTAATTGAAAATACTATGGCTCAATTCAACCTCAATATCAATGGAAAAACCCAACAGGTAGATGTGGATCCTTCTACGCCACTTCTTTGGGTATTGCGAGATCATTTGGATCTCGTAGGAACCAAGTTTGGCTGCGGTATCGCTCAATGTGGTGCTTGCACCATTCATCTAAACGGAACTGCAGTTCGCTCCTGTCAGCTTCCTGTTTCAGCTACGGAAGGTGCACAAATCACTACCATTGAAGGTCTTTCAGAAAATGGAGATCATCCTGTTCAGCAAGCCTGGATGGAACATGATGTCCCTCAATGTGGGTATTGCCAAGCAGGACAAATCATGACAGCGGCAGCCTTGCTTCAGCAAAATCCAAATCCAAGTGATGAGGAAATTGAAAATGCCATGAATGGGAATATTTGCCGTTGTGGCACTTATCTACGAATCAAAGCAGCGGTAAAAACTGCAGCACAAAAACTTTAAACCCTTTCAACCATGACGAAAGTTAACACGAAACTCGACCGAAGATCATTTTTGAGGGTTTCCGCACTTGCGAGTGGCGGCATGATGCTCAGTTTTAGCTGGTTGGCTGGTTGTAAGCCAACTCCTGAAGAAGAATTGGGATTGCCAAAGGAATGGTTTGAATTGAATAGCTATATAAAAATCGGGGAAAATGGAGCTGTGACCCTTTACTCTCCAAATCCTGAATTCGGATCTAATGTCAAAACTTCCATGCCGATGATCTTGGCAGAAGAACTTGATACAGATTGGAAAAATGTGTGGGTAGAGCAAGCTGATTTTTATCCAGAACGATTTGATCGGCAATTTACAGGTGGTAGTCAGGGTATTAGACAAGGGTGGACTCCTTTACGAACTGCAGGAGCAACTGCAAGAGCCATGTTGGTAGCAGCTGCTGCGCAAAGCTGGAATGTCCCCGCAAATGAGATCACCACTTCAGCCGGAATTCTGGAACATAAAGCCAGTGGCAAGAAAGCTCACTACGGAGAAATGGCATCCTTAGCCGCTACATTGGAGATTCCTGAAGAAGTGGAATTGAAAGACATTTCCGATTTCAAAATCATCGGTCATTCCAAAAGGAATGTGGATGGACAGAAAATCGTATCTGGAAAGCCCCTTTTCGCGATCGATCATAAGGTTGAAGGAATGAAATATGCTGCTATTGTTCACCCTCCGGCTTTTGGTATGCGCTTGAAATCCTTTGATAAAAATTCTGTGATGGGGATGCCGGGTATTCAGGATGTATTTTCAATCAATGTTTTCAAGGATGATTATGTCCAAAACTTTTTCGACACAACCACCTTCCCCGAAATCGTAGCCATTGTGGGAAATTCCACCTGGGAAGTCATGCAGGCGAAAAAGAATTTAGTGGCAGAATGGGAGAAAGCTCCGGAAACCAAATTTAAAATGGCTGGATTCGGAGGTAATAGTATGGATGTAACTGTCCCTTCTGGACTAGAAAATACTTCTAGTCACAAATCTAGAATGGCTGAATTCATTAAAAATCCGGGAACTGTAGTGCGAAAAGATGGAGACCCGGAAGGCATGTTCAAAAAAGCCGCCAAGGTAATCGAACGAACATACTCCGCTCCCTTCTTGGCCCACAACACCATGGAACCCATGAACTGCTTTGCGGATGTAAAAGGCAATAAAGCAGTTATTTATGGTCCAACCCAGGCTCCAGAGTTTATCATGGGAACCTTATCAAGTAGTTTAGGAATTCCTCGAGAAAATATTCAAATCAATCTTGCTCGAATGGGTGGAGGATTCGGAAGAAGAGCCTATAGTCATCACATGGTGGAGGCTGCTTTGATTTCTCAAAAAATTCAGGCTCCGGTGAAGATGGTTTATACCAGAGAAGATGATTTGTCTGCAGGTGTCTACCGCCCAACCTATTCGGCTACTTACCGCGCAGCTTTGGATGAAAACAACAACCTTTTAGCGCTGCATGTGAAGGCAGGTGGAATCCCTGAGTCTCCTCTCCATGCAAATCGCTTCCCTGCAGGGGCTTTAGATCATTACTTAGCCGAAAGTTGGGATATTCCATCAAACATAACGATAGGTGCTTTCCGGGCTCCACGGTCCAACTTTATCGCAGGAGCTGAGCAAAGCTTCTTGGATGAATTAGCAGAAGAAATGGAAAAAGATCCGATTGATTTCAGATTAGAACTACTTAAACGGGCTGAAACAGACCCTGTTGGCACCAATAATGACTATGATCCAAAACGCTATGCAGGCGTTTTGCAATTAGTCAAGGAAAAATCTAACTGGAATCAGGCCCAGTCCAATGTTCATCGAGGCGTTTCTGCTTATTTCTGTCATAATTCCTATGTAGCAGAGGTTGTGGATACAGTCATCAAAGACAATAAGCCAGTGGTAGAATCGGTGTATGCAGCCGTTGATTGTGGCATTGTTATCAATCCGGATTCTGCCGCCAATATGGGGGAAGGTGCAATTGTGGACGGTATCGGAAATGCTTTCTTTGGAGAATTAGCATTTAACAATGGAGCCCCAACAAAAACAAATTTCGACACCTATCGGATGATTCGACAAAAAGAAGCTCCGAAGAAAATTGAGGTTCATTTTGTGGAATCTACTGAGAATCCAACAGGATTGGGTGAACCGCTATTCCCTCCTGTTTTTGCAGCTTTGGCAAATTCACTCTACAAAGCAACAGGGAAACGCTACTATGAGCAACCCTTTGCACCTCAATTAGAAATGGGGAATTTGAGAATGTAAGTTTTAAATTACAAACTTACAGTTCGGATAAAAAAATCCCCTGAAGATCATTTCTCAGGGGATTTGTTTTTAAAAATGCTGCCAGCCTTGCGCTTTGAGCTGAACGGCTGTTCCACTTTTTGTAACCAAATATTTTCCTTCCTCAGACTTGGTAATATGTCCAATGAAATGAATATCGGGATGCTTTTCCAGTTTTGGAAAATCCTTCTGATCTATTGTAAATAACAACTCGTAATCCTCACCTCCATTCAGTACACAAGTGATGGGATCAATATTCAATTCTACTGCTGTATCAAAGGTCTGTTTATCAATCGGAAGTTTATCCTCATAAATAATGGCACCAACTCCTGAAGCTTTGCAGATATGGAAAATCTCCGATGCCAACCCATCCGAAACATCCATCATGGATGTTGGAACCACACCTAATTCCCGGAATTCATGAATAATATCCATTCGTGCATCTGGCTTCAGCTGACGTCCACTTACTATGGCATATTTTTCCAAGTCAGGCTTCATGTCGGGATTGGCTAGATATACTTGCTTCTCTCTTTCCAAAACCTGAAGTCCAATCAAAGCCCCGCCTAAGTCTCCTGTCACACAGAGAATATCATTGACTTTCGCGCCACTTCGATAGGCAACTTGTTCCTTTTGAGCTTCACCGATAGCAGTAACCGAAATAATCAATCCGCCTCGGGAAGCCGTAGTATCCCCTCCTACTAGATCTACACCATAGTGCTCACAGGCAGCATTTATACCGGAGTAAAGTGCATCTACAGCCTCCACAGAAAAACGATTGGATAGCGCAATGCTCACTGTGATTTGCTTAGGAATGGCATTCATAGCGGCAATGTCTGAAACATTCGCGGCTACAGCCTTGAAACCGACATGGGGAAGTGGCGCATAGGCCAAATCAAAGTGAACCCCTTCTAAAAGTAAATCGGTAGTAACTACTTTCACATGATCCCCAGCATCGATTACAGCCGCGTCATCACCAATTCCTTTTAGTGTAGAAGAATTTTTTAGCTGGACCTTTTCATTCAAATGATCAATGAGCCCAAACTCACCCAATTCACTTATTTCTGTACGTTTTTCTGACATAATATTCTTGTATGATGTAAAAAGTCCAAAGTACCAAGACAAAGAAAGTCAATGTACTATCACTAAAGAGTAATGGACTATTTATACAACTTAGGATTTACTGCTTACAATTTATTTTAACGCTTCTCCTGACACAACTCCACCAAAACCCCATTAGTACTTCGTGGATGCAAAAATACCACTAATTTATTATCTGCTCCTTCTTTGGGCGTTTCGTTTAGAATTTCAAAACCAGCTTCCTTCAAACGATGAACCTCCGCATGTATATCGGCCACATCAAAAGCAATGTGATGGATGCCTTCGTTTTTCTTTTCCAAATATTTCGCAATCGGACTATCAGACCGAGTAGCTTGGAGTAATTCCACCTTTGTTTCTCCAACCTGAAAAAAGGAAGTTTCTACCCCTTCTCCTTCCACTTTTTCGGATTTGTAGGCATCTTTTCCAAACAACCTGGCAAAGAGTTCATTGGACTTTTCTAAATCCGCCACCGCTATCCCGATATGCTCAATTTTTCTCATCTTGATAATTCTTATATTTGTAATTGAATTATTTAGTAAAAGGCTGTGTTTACCCTGCTAAATAAAATTGGAAGACGTAAAGTTAAGAATATATGATCATCGTATCTGATAAGGCTAAAGAGCGAATTTTGGAATTGAAAAAAGAGGAAGGCCGCACTGACAATGAAAACATCCGAGTATCGGTAAAAGGTGGCGGTTGCTCAGGTTTAATGTACGACTTGAATTTTGATGCGCAAACGACTGAAACCGACCATGTTTTCGAAGACAAGGGAATCAAAATCATCGTAGATCGAAAAAGCCTACTCTATTTGGCGGGTACTACCTTGGAGTTCAGTGATGGACTTAACGGGAAAGGATTTCAATTCATCAACCCCAATGCAAGCCGAACTTGCGGATGCGGGGAGAGTTTCTCCGTTTGACAAATTTCTGCACCATTTGAAAGCAACCTTTGGGTTGCTTTTTTTATGGAATAAAAACAAATCTAAATCCTTTTCCTCTTCACTTCTATTTTTGTATAAATTCCTTTCCTCAAAATCCCTCTCAATCCTTACCTTTGGCGACAAATCAAGTCAACCATGGAAGAAGCAGTTAAAAAAATCCAACTCAACGAATTACACGAAGCACTAGGAGGCAAAATGGTTCCTTTTGCAGGTTTTAATATGCCAGTACGCTATAGTTCTGATAAAGAGGAGCATCAATGTGTCCGTCAAGGAGTTGGGGTATTTGATGTGTCCCACATGGGAGAATTTATGGTGGAAGGACCTCATGCTTTGGAATTAATCCAAAAAGTCACTTCCAATGACGCTTCCAAATTAGTAGACGGACAGGCACAATATTCCTGCTTCCCCAATGAGCATGGAGGCATCGTAGATGACTTGATTGTGTACAAGTTTGCAGATGAAAAATATATGCTCGTTGTCAATGCTTCCAATATTGAAAAAGATTGGAATTGGATCAATCAGCATAATACCATGGGCGCAAAGCTCAAGAATATTTCGGACGAAATCTCCCTTTTTGCGGTTCAAGGCCCAAAAGCTATTGAAGCCGTTCAATCTCTTACCCCGATAAATCTTTCCGAGGTGAAGTTTTATCATTTTACAGTAGGTGAATTTGCAGGTGTTTCAGATGTCATTATTTCTGGAACAGGCTACACTGGGGCTGGAGGATTTGAGATTTATGTAAAAAATGAAGATGCAGAGAAAGTTTGGAGGGCGATTTTTGAAGCTGGAAAAGACTTTGACATCAAACCCATCGGATTGGGTGCGAGAGATACACTTCGCCTAGAAATGGGCTATTGCCTCTACGGAAATGATATTGATGACACCACCTCGCCCATCGAAGCAGGCTTGGGATGGATCACCAAATTCACCAAGGATTTCATTAATTCCGAAGCCCTAAAAGCTCAAAAAGAAGCGGGAGTTACCCGAAAACTTGTAGGTTTTGTGATGCAGGAACGAGGTATTCCAAGAGGGCATTATCCAATTGTTGACTCAGAAGGAAACCTAATCGGCGAAGTAACGAGTGGAACTATGTCCCCTTCCATGGAAGTAGGAATTGGCTTGGGATATGTCAAAACTGAATTCAGTAAACCCGGTTCCGAAATTTACATCCAAGTTCGAAATAAGAATCTGAAAGCTCAGGTAGAAAAACTACCGCTTTACAAGGGATGAATCAATTAGAAGTTTGCTTTAGTCCTGATTTGATCCACCTGCACGACCTGAAAGGGAAAATCGTGGTGGTTGTTGATATATTTAGAGCAACCTCTACCATGATTGCTGCATTGGCAAATGGAATTGAAGAAATTCAAACCTTTGCGGATTTGGAAAGCTGTCGAGCCATGCGTGAAAAAGGCTATCTAATTGCCGGAGAGCGAAATGGTAAAACTGTTGAAGGTTTCGATTTGGGAAATTCTCCCGTTGCCTTTTTGGAAGAATACCATGAAGGAAAAAAACTGGCTATGACCACTACCAACGGAACATTAGCCATCTCCAAATCACAAGATGCTGATGAAATCCTGATCGGAGCTTTCCCTAATTTATCTGCTACCATTCGATACATTCAATCCCAGCAAAAAGACGTACTCATACATTGTGCGGGCTGGAAAGGGAGATTCAATTTAGAAGATTCGCTCTATGCTGGAGCTTTGGCCAAGTCACTTGAAAAAACCCACTCCAGCGATGATGATGGAGCCTTAGCCATGAAAACCCTTTTTGAAAAAGAAGGCCACCAAATTAAAAATTACCTAAGCAAAGCTTCCCATGCGAAACGCCTTCAAAATCAAGGGATCGAGAAAGACATTGATTTCTGCTTGACTTTTGATCTTTATGAAATGGTCGGAAAAGTTGAAGGTGATGTTTTAAAAGGCATGAATTTTTAATTTTATCTTTTGAATTAAGGTTACTAGTCTTCCCAAAAAATGGGGTAATTTCAAGTTCAAAACCTTCTGAATTTACCCTATGCGAAATCTTCTTGTACTTGTATTCCTAATAACCATTTTTTCTTGTCAAGGTGAACTTGAACAAAAAGAACTTCCCCGAATAGCCATTGCCGGACTCGCCATCGAGTCCAGTACTTTCTCTCCTGCACGATCAACAGCTGAGTCCTTTAAAGCACGAATTGGCCAAGACATCTTCAGTTACTACCCTTTCTTGTCTGATAGTTCTGAGAATAAAGCTCGTGCCCAATGGTTTCCCACCCTACGCGGCCATGCTATTCCCGGAGGGATGGTAACCCGAGAGGCTTATGACTCCTTAGTCAATTTAACCTTGGAGATGCTTCGTGAAAACTTACCCTATGACGGCCTATTTTTTGACATTCACGGTGCGATGAGCGTGGAAGGATTAGATGACCCTGAAGGAGATTTCATTATCAAAGTCCGAGAGATTGTTGGCCCGGAAACTTTAATCTCCACCTCCATGGATCTTCATGGAAATGTTTCTGAACGGCTGGCTGAAAATACGGATTTGATTACCTGCTACCGCATGGCGCCCCATGAGGACGCCTTGGAGTCTAAGCAACGCGCTGTCGAAAACCTGTTGGATCGCTTAGAGTCCGGAAAAGGAAAACCCGCCTTTAAAGCTTGGATCCCTGTTCCAATTTTATTGCCGGGAGAAAAAACCAGTACCCGAATTGATCCTGGAAAATCCCTCTACGAAAAGGTAGATCCGCAAACCAAAAAAGAAGGAGTAATCGATGCAGCGATTTGGATAGGTTATGCTTGGGCCGATGAACCCCGAAACCATGCGGTTGTTATGGTGACGGGAGATGATGAGCAGGAAGTGAAGGAAAGTGCGGAATATCTTGCTCAGAGTTTTTGGGATGTTCGAAACGAATTTGAGTTTGTAGCACCAGTAGCCTATTTAGACGAAAGCTTAGAAATGGCTCTCCAAAGCAAGGAAAAACCATTTGTGATCTCTGATATGGGAGACAACCCAACGGCAGGCGGTGCAGGAGATGTCACTTGGACTTTGAATGAAATCTTAAAAAGACCTGAATTTAAATCCGAAAATGGTCCTGAATTAATTTATGCATCCATTCCAGGTCCCGATTTAGTAGAAAAAGCAAAAGCAGCCCAAATCGGTGATCAAATTTCCGGCTCTATCGGAGCGATGGTCGATGACCGTTTTTCTCCTCCGATCTTATTGGAAGGAAAGCTTTTGGCCATTAAAGAAGGAGACCCAGATGCAAAAACGGAAATTGTGGTCCAAGTAGGTTCGGTAAAGGTGATTGTGACTGAAAAGCGAAAACCCTATCATCACGAAAAGGATTTTACGGACCTCCAACTTAATCCCCGGAAAACTGATATTTTGGTTGTAAAAATCGGCTACTTAGTCCCTGAGCTATATGATCTTCGGGGAGGTTGGATCATGTCATTGACTCCCGGTGGTGTAGATCAAGACTTGCAGCGTCTTGGATATCAACGAATCAACCGCCCAATGTTTCCTTTGGACCCTGATATGGCTGACCCTGATTTGAGTGTACGCTGGATTAAAAAATCCGGATCATAAAAAGTTCAGAAAAAACAATCAGAATTCGAACCCAAGGTGATTTTTGTCATTAGATACTAACAGCAAAACACCTAATATTAGATATACCAAAAGTTCGAATATCATGATCAAGAAACATCCATTACAAGAAGAATTTCCAGAATTTGAAGATAAAATCAACCAATTGAAGGTCGAAGACGAATACTTTAAAAACCTCTTTGATGACTATGATGAGGTAGATCACGAGATCTATCGAATCGAATCAGAAACCGAGCCTGCATCCGATGAAACAACCAACCAATTACACATCAAACGGATGCGCTTAAAAGATGAAATCTACCGGATTTTGAAAAACAATTAAGAGGAAAACGGCTGTCTTATAAAGAATCAATGTCAGCCTGAGCGAATGCGAAATATCTCTAGATTTAACAAAAATTGGATTCGTCTCCGCTCAGTCTGACTAGAAGTAGATTTATAAGACAGCCTTTTTTATTTCAACTTTTCGTTATTCCGATGACGGTCTTTGTCTCTGATATTTTTCTTTTCGAAATTCCGTCTCAACGCTTCTGTAAGGTCTACCCCAGTTTGATTCGCTAGACAGATCAAAACCCATAAAACGTCTGCCATTTCGTCTCCCAAATTCTTACCCTTATCAGATTCCTTGAAAGATTGCTCTCCGTATGTTCTAGCCATGATTCGAGCCAACTCCCCCACTTCCTCCATCAAAATGGTCATATTGGTAAGCTCATTGAAATAGCGGACGCCAACGGTTTTGATCCACTGATCGACAAGTTCTTGGGCTTCAGCAATGGAAATTTCGGATTTGATTTCACTCATATTTTCAATATTTCGGATTTCTAGACAAATAAAATCATTTTTCGAAGAGTTGCCGGATACTGTTCAAAACGAAAATTCGGGTATTCCAAAATGAATAAAAGGATACAAAAATTTTCTACCAAAAGACCATTCTAGAAATCAATCACTTAGATTGCTAAAAGTCTTTTCTACTTCACTGCAAAATCATCACTCCATGCATCCCAAACCTAGTTCCATCGAAGAATATTTCAGCTGGTTTCCTCCTGAGATTCAATCAAAACTTCAACAAATCAGAGAAATCCTAAAGAAAGCATTGCCCGAAGCGAAAGAAGTAATCAGCTATCACATGCCAGCCTTTAAAACCTCTGAGGTCTTGGTCTATTATGCTGCCATGAAAAACCATTTGGGATTTTATCCTACAGGATCGGGAGTGAGTGAATTCAAAGACCAACTCAAAGAATATGTGATCGGAAAAGGGGTAATTCAAATTCCCTATGACCAGGAAATCCCGGAAGAATTAATCACTCAAATCGCTCTTTTTAGAAAAGCGGAGGCTAAAGAAAAAAAAGAAAGAAAACTTAAGAAATAATCTGCTTGATTTCCTCTAGGAAGAAATCTATTTCGGTTTCAGAATTATAAATATGGGTAGATACCCGAATAGCGTTGAGATTAGCTTCATGAACCCCTCGTATACGAATCTTTTTTTGACTTAGAGCAGATGCAATGTCCCGGTAATCCATTCCAGGCACTCGAAAGGAAACCACGCAAATTCTTGATTCTCGCTCCTCGGGTGTTAGAATCTCCAATTTTTCAATTTGCTTCAAACCCTCGAATAAATAGTCATTAAGTTCTCGAATCCGAGCTTCTATTCTTTCCCTTCCGATTTCTTCATGGAAATCCACAGCCGCCACTACACCTACATGCATTGGCGTACTTTGTGTCCCATAATCATATCGATGTGCAGTTTCGACATAGCCTCCAAATTCACTCTCTTCCACAGTCAGTTTCCAGCTTTTTTCAGATTTCGCACCAACTTGGTAGGCTTGTAATTGATCAAGCATTCCTTGCCTCACATACAAAAAACCAGATCCATTTGGTCCTAGCATCCATTTGTGAAAACAACCCGCATAGAAATCACACCCCAATTCATGAAGATCAAGGTTTACGGTTCCTGCACCATGGGCCCCATCGATAGCTGTAAAAATCCCCCTCTTTCTAGCAAAATCAGAAATTTCCCGAATGGGAAAAACGGTTCCAGTCGTACAGGTAATATGTGGAATGGCAATGGCTCGGGTCTTTGGAGTCACCAAACTTTTGATGATTTCTAAGTTCTTGGCTTGGGTATTAGCAGGTTGAAAAACCTTCAGAACTATTTGATCTAAATGCGCTCGATTCAACCAAGGAATCGCACTTCCTGCATGTTCATGATCTGTCACAATCACCTCATCTCCAGCTTGAAGCGGGAGCCCCTGAGCCATGATATTGATACCCTCTGTAGTATTATGTGTCAGCGAAATTTCAGATTTTTTTACTCCAAAAAAATTGGCTATCCGTTCCCTTCCCGAATCAGGATTTCCATAAACTCCCGTTTCATTGGTTTCTCGGAAAGATTGATGAACCGCCTCCAATACAGATTTGGGAGATGGCCCAAAGGTCCCATTATTCAAATAGATCCGACTCTTTTGAAGGGGAAACAATTCCCGAATTTGCTCCCAAGATTGTTCGGATAAAGGAATAGAACTGCCTTGATCAAGTTTGCTTAAAAATGAGGGAGCTAATAAACCGAGTCCCATTTTTTGGATGAAATCCCTACGATTTCCCATAGTTTTTCGAATTAATGCGTAGGATGTTAGAAAACTAAAGATACCATTTTGATTCAGATAAAAAAGTCCAAAGTGAAGCAAGAACTAAAATCAGATTTTAAAGGAAAGGATTCAAGAAAATCCCCAACCTAGTGGAAGTAATTTCAATCTGTATTAAAGTTGAAAAACCCGGTCCACCCCGGCTGGAATATCTTCCTGATAATGGCTTACATAAATCAGCGTAATTCCAGAAAATTCACAGACTTTTTGGACTGTTTCTTTGAACAAATTCCGCTGTGCTTCATCCAATCCTTGAGAGGCTTCATCCAAAATCAATAGCTTCGGTTTTTTAATTAGGGCTCTGCCGAGAAGAATCCAACGTTGCTGTTCCAAAGACAAGCTTTGAATAGGGATATCAGCAAATTCTTCTAATTCAAATAATTTCATCCACTTCGACACAAGACTTTCCTGTTCGACAGAAACTTTTTTAAATAGTCCCATCGTATCAAAAAGCCCTGAAAGAATCACTTTCCGACAGGTTTGGTTAACAGGGAAAAATCTAGCCAACTCAGGTGCAACAAAACCAGTTGGTCGCTTCACATCCCAAATGGATTCTCCCGAACCTCTCTTTCTTCCAAAAAGATAAATTTCTTGGGAATAGGCTTGTGGATTCTCCCCAATTAGCAAAGAAATCAAGGTTGATTTTCCTGATCCGTTTGGCCCTTTTAATTGCCAACGTTCTCCTGAATCAATTTTCCAATTGATCCGATGTAAAATCGTTTTTCCTTGATAGGAAATAGAAACATCCATCAATTCTACAATACATTCTCGGACATCCTTTTTTTCATCCCCTAGCAAATCCCGAAGCAAATCCCAATTCCAGCTCTTTTTCAAATCATAATGAGCTGCCTGATGAAATTCCTCATTTTTCCAAATTCGAGTAACACCTGAATAGTCTAATTGTGCGATATGAGTGACGCCCTCAGGCACATCCTGAGCATTACAGGTAATTAAGACTTGGGTACCAGCATCAAGAATACTTTTCAGCACCCTACCAAAATTTGCTCTGCTTTGAATATCCAGGCCTGTAGTAGGATGATCCATTAAAAAGATGTAAGGTTGACGCATCAATCCACTGGCTATAACCAATCGCCTAGTTTCTCCATTGGAAAGCTTGAGTAGGGATTCATCTCGCAATCTTTCCAAATCAAGCAATTCCAAAACTTTCTGAATTGTCCAAGGACCTTGAACTTTCGGTTCTACTTCTTTAAGATATTGCTCAACTGTAGCCGTTTCCTCAGATTCTGAGGAGTTGAATCGTTGCTGAAAATAAAAATTCTGCTGGTTGAACTTATTCCGGAATTCATACTTCTGTGACACATAGGCCATCAAATCCCGAAAGCTGTGAACTTCTTTTTCAGAGGATTTCTCTTCAATGTAAGCTTTCGCAAAATGGGCTTGAACTTTCCCGTTTCGAACTAATGTATTTCCTCGTAGGGTCTCTAAAAATGCTGTCTGAAGCCAACCCGACTCACTGATTACCGCCCAAGTTTGTCCCTTTTCCCATTGAAAATTCAGGTTTTGGAAGGCTTGCTTGCCCTTAAAAATCACTTGGGCGTCTTGAATATCGAGGAGGATAGATTTCATTTCTCTTCAAAAATAGAAGAAAAATCAAACCTTGTTTTTACTGTCTATAACTATCGTAACGGGACCATCATTGATCAGGGAGACTTTCATATCAGCCCCAAACTCACCTGTTCCTATGTTTTTACCCAATTCCTGTTCTAAAGCCTGAATCATCTTTTCATATAAAGGAATGGCAATCGGAGGTTTCGCAGCTTTGATATAGGAAGGTCTGTTTCCTTTTTTTGTACTCGCATGCAAAGTGAATTGGGAAATAAGGAGTATTTCTCCATTTACATCCAGCAAGCCTCGATTCATTACCTCGTTTTCATCCGGGAATATTCGAAGGTTCACGATTTTTTTTGCGAGCCAATCAATATCTTCCTGATTATCTGCATCTTCTATTCCCAAAAGAATCATCAAACCTGTCCCAATAGTGGATTTGATTTTACCTTCAATTTTAACGGAAGCTTCTGAAACACGCTGAATGACTGCTATCATGATTTTTATTTTGCTGAAAGATCCTGCATTTCACCGGAACTTATCCGCTCCAAACCCATTCTAGTTGGTTCCAAATCAACCTTCACCATGGATTTAGCAACTTGATAATCATAGATCGGCCTGAATTTCTTGAACACTTTCAACCAAACTAAAGGCCGCATTAAAATCGAGGCTACTTGCTCGCCAAAACGGAATTCATGTCGATTTCCTAATAAAAGGGAGGGTTGATAGATTTTAAGCCTTTCAAACCCAAGGGACTCCAAATCTTGTTCTGTTTTCCCTTTCACTTGATTGTAAAAAATCGAGGAATTTGCATCCGAACCCATTGCTGAAACATAATGAAAAGAGCGAGCTCCTAAAATATTCAACCAGGAGGCGAAGGCTAAAACCAAATCATGATCAATTTCAAAAAAACGTTCTTTAGAACCTGCTTTTTTGATGGTGGTCCCCAAGGAGCAAAATCCGGATAGATCAGCTTGACCAGATTCTATATTCTTTACCAATTCCTGGTATTCTCCACCCAAGGCTTGTTCATTGATTAAATCTGCCCAATTCCAAGTTTGGATTTTAGAAAGATCTCCAATTAGTTGGATCAGGTGTGGGTGCTTTAAAGCCAACTTCCTTCGACTTACACTGATCACAAAATCATACGCGGTACTCTTCAAAAGTTGATCCAGCAGCTGCATTCCGATCAAACCGGATGTCCCAGAAATTACCGCGATTTTCATAGCTCAAAGGCGTTGAGAAAGCAAGTTTTTAGTTCTTGCTCCAAAGTTTGATTTTTATCCCGAGCATACCAAAGATGAACTTCCTGAGCAAACTCTTTAGAAGTTTTTCCCTGAGGATTTTCTCGAAAAGCTTTCTGTTTATCGATCAAAAATTGAGGTTTGGGACCCCAAGAAAAATACTCCTTGGTGAGACCAGGGCTCAGGGCAATTAATTTCGGGATAGACCGTGCACCATTCGTCAAATGTGCATCCATGATTTCCGGATTCTCATCCCGAAGAATCAAGCGCAATTGAATGGAAGAATTCAATTCAGCCAATTTATTCATATATGGAATCGTTTGGCCAGCATCACCACACCAAGCCTCTGTCAAAACCAACCATATTTGAGGAGGAAGCTTTTTAACCAAGTCTACCATTTCTGGAGAAACCTTGGCTACTTTATCCCACCTATTCATTCGCTGTATTGCAATTCTGGTATATTCCAGATAGGCTTCAGACTGGTTTTCCCCTGTCGTTTTGCCTTCTGCAAAGAGCTCATTCACCATTTCGCGATATTGCGAATAGGTCATTGATTCAGCAATAGTCTTGGCAGTAATCGTTTTTTCTTTAGTCAATTGATCCAGCATAAAATCCCTGATATGGATTCTCAACAGCCTTGCCTAAATCTGAGTTCGCTCCCACTCCAAAAAATCAGCAACTTCATCTTTGATTTTCGCAAAAATGGCCAAAATAACAGACAGGTCATCTGCAAATCCAAAGAATCCCAAAAAGTCAGGAATGATATCCACCGGAGACAAAAAGTAAACCAAGGCTAAAAGAATTAATCCTAAGGTAGATCCTGAAAGTTTATGTGTCCCGGAAAAATGAGCTTTGACCATTCGGATAAATACCGAAATAGGTTCCGTCATTTTCTTTATTCGAGGATTATCTTTCAAACCAGTCAGCTTTTGCTTCACCCCAGACAGAAGTTCGCGAACTTTCGCTTCCTGTCGAGCCAAAGCATCCACTTGCCTTCCGAAAAGGGCTCGCGCTTGCTCGATAAGCTGACTAGTTTTATCTTTTATCCTGGACATTTTAGAAATAAATATTGATCTCGGATTTGACCTCCTTTAATGCGAACGCAATCGCATCATTTTTCCGTTCCATCGACACCGAGAAAATCGCCTTTGCCAAGTCCATTCCGCTGTCCTGTTCTGGGGAAAGACTTTGCCTTCCCAGATTGACAATCGTCGTCACCTCCTCCACAGCACGTTTTACCGCTTCCCAGGTTTCATTCGAAAAATATACCTGCTGCGAATAGTTATGGCTAAACTCATCCCGCACCTCTGACAATAGCTGGGAATGGAGCTCGGCGGCACTAAGTCCTGAGACATTGACTCTACGAACCAAATTATTGGGAGTAATCCGCTCCAGCAGGAGACATAACCTCTCGGCTGCCTGTAAGCGAACAGGAAGGATAGTTTGGGTATTTTGTGTTTTCAAGTCTACCAACATCTTTTCTCTTTCTTTGGAAAGAAAAGAAACCACGACCAGATACATCCCATAAAGCACTGCTCCCGCAGGAAGCAAAATTTTCAATAAATCAACCAGGTAATCCATAGTATTTCAATAGAATCTTCGAATATCCGCAAATTATCCCGCCTTGAAAACGGTTGCTTGTGTAAATTTGATTCAAATTCGAACCAATTTCCTGCCAAAATCATTCGAACAACATGCTAATTCCTATTACCATTACAGAAAAAGCGGAGGCCGAGATCAAAAACATCATAGCTCATAAAAACATACCAGCGGATTATTTTCTTCGAGTTGGTGTAAAAGGCGGTGGATGTGGCGGCATGTCCTATGCACTTGGTTTTGATAAACCTAAAGAAGAGGATCAACAATTTGAAATTGGAGGAATCCCTGTATTGATTGAGAAAAAGCACTACATGTTTTTAATGGGAATGCAGATTGATTTTTTTGAAAGTGATGAAGCAAGGGGATTCACTTTCGTCAATCCTGAAATCCCTAAGCGACATGATCAATAAATCTTTGTATCTTCTGAGCTTTAACCACAGAGACCATGAAGATATTTTTCAGCATTTTAATCTTTTTAAGCATTAGTCATTTTTCTTGGTCTCAGGTTAGAAGTCTCACAGAAGGACAAACCCCAGGAAAAGGTAAGGTTGAAAGTTTGGACTGGCTAGTCGGGTATTGGGTGGGAACAGGATTTGGAGGAGAATGTGAGGAAGTTTGGATGCCCGCAAAGGATAGTCATATGATTGGCACCTTCCGATTTTGGGAGAATGGCAAATTGGTTTTCTCTGAATTCATGAATTTGATTCAAGATGGAGAAAGTGTCACTATTAAGCTGAAGCATTTTAGCTCCGACTTAACAGGCTGGGAAGAAAAGGAAGAATGGACTGTTTTTCAGCTAATCGAGCTAGGTGAACAAAAGGTCTGGTTTAATGGAATGACCATTGAGCGAGAGGGGGATCAATTGATATACCAACTCAATATTTCGGAAGGAACTGAAACCAAAACCGAAACCCTTACTTTCTCAAAAAAGGCCCATTAAAGCAAAGTATTAGTTCTTCTGATTTGGTGATTTTGGTATTAGTGAGCCAAAGTATTAAGAGAATCCTTCACGATCAAAAATCCTCAAAACCAGGCTTTACCAAATTCCAAAACTCATCTAAGGCAATCATTCGAGGTTTTAAAAATGAAATGATAGCAGGCCAATCGCTTTCATTCATGACATCTATCCCATCCATCCTTTTTTCCACTTTGGAAATCAACTGACCAAACTCATTTGCTTGGTGAAGTTGCCAATCCCACACCTCCTCTGTACACTGTTCCAAAATTTTCCGAAGCTGCATCAGGTGCTCAAAAAATAGTTGCTGCAATTCTTCATCTTTATGCGTCACTTCAATGCTGACAGAAGCATAGCCACGTTCAGCACGCATTCGAAAATAAATATCCTTAACTCCGGTCTTGTAATTCTGCCAATTAACTCGGAATCCTTGGACGCTAGGTATGGGCCGCATATACTGACCAAAAGCTATCCAAAAGCTCTTTCTGATTCGGGATGTTTCGGATCGGGAATACAAAGTCTTTACCTGTAATCTTCAGGGTATTGAATTTGGACAGAGGAAAAATCCACCAAACCTCCCAATGAAGGATGGTGCTTTTTCAAGGTAAGACGAACTTGCTTTGTTTCTGGATAGGCATCCAAAATATCCTGAACGATCAAGTGTCCTAAGTGCTCCAGTAACTTCACCTTGATATCCATTCTAGCTTTAATGATCTGGTATAATTTGAAATAGTCCACTGTGCCCTCCAAGTTATCATGAAGCATCGCCTCCTTGAAGTCAGTCTCCAATTCTAAATCCAGCGTGAAACGATTTCCCAGAACAGTTTCTTCAGGATAAACGCCATGATAGGCATGAAATTCAATTCCTTCCAGTGCTACTTTTCCCATTAGTCTAATTGATCAAAGAAAGAACCTGATTGCTTGCTCGGATCTTCCTCTTTCGGAGATTCGGGTTCTTCTTGGGTATCTGCAGCTCCATTTTTTACTTTCTTTTCAACTTTCGGTTCATCTTCAGTCTCTTCTACTTGCTCTTCCTCTACCGCTTCTTCTTCAACCTCAGCTTGAACATCAGGGGTAGAATCGTGGATTTCAATTTCAAGATCTTCTTCAATCACTTCCATTTCAGCCATCGGATCTTCCACCTCTTCCTCCACAATGACTTGAGTTTGAGAGATCATTTGACCTAACTGCTCTGTAAGGGCAGCCAAATTCCCAAAAGTAAAGGTCTGAGACCTGCTTAGCTCCTCTACCGCACGAGCATGAGCTTTGGCATCAATCCTTGAAAAATGTGCATCCGAAAGATCAATTTGATTGAGCATATCCTGGGAAATCCTTCTTAGACTTTTGATCAGATTTTCGCGCTGCTCCACCAGACTTTCATAGCTTCTTACCAAGCCTTGCATACTTTCCCGAAGTTCTACTATCACCTCTTTGGCCTTCGTCTCAGCAGCTGCGATGATTACGGCGGCATCAGCTTCCGCTTTTTGCTTCGTTTCCTTGATGATTTTTTCTGCATACTCATTGGCATGCTTGGCATTGTAATTTGCCTCTTCGATGATTTGATCTGCAGCGGCATTTGCTTCTTCAATGATACTTGCACCTGTATCCTCGGCAGTTTTCAGCGTTCTAAACAAACTATCTTCGACATCTTTAAGACGCTTCGCTTCACTTTCCACCTGTTGAAGTTTACTTTTCAGCTCCAAATTTTCTTGGCAAACCTGATCAAATGATTGACTCAATTGATCCAGAAATTGTTCCACTTCTTTCTTTTCATATCCTCTGAAAGAGGTTTCAAATGACTTCTTACGAATTTCGGTGGGTGATATTTTCATAGTATCTTAAAGTTCTAAATTCCAAATAGATATGGTGCGGTCATCTGAAACAGAAATGACATCATGGCTGTAGGTACTCCAAATCACTTTATTGATGGAGGTTCCATGCCCGGCATTTCTAGCTTTATCAATGACTTTAAGGAGTTTTTGCTCTTTGGTATCCCAAACCTTTATGGATTTGTCCATTGAGCAGGTGACAAAATAGTCTCCATCTTCGCGAAAAGAAAGATAATTAATCGCGTACATGTGAGCGATGATATTTTCACTTAATGAGTAGGAATCTGTATTCCAAAATTTCAGATGAGCGTCCCGAGCACCGCTTATTAATAATTGCTCATCAGGAGAATAGCTCAAAGCAAAAACCGAATTGGTATGCCCCGTCAAATTTGCAATGGGCTTAAAGTCTTGTGTAAGATCTAAAATTTTCACACTATGGTCTGAAAGCCCAATCGCCAAATGCATTTTTTTCAAAGCTACATCCATGACCCGAATACTTTTTGAGCTCAATTTGATGTGCTTTCGAACAGCTTTCTTCTGAATGTCTACCACTGTCAGCACCCCATCTCCAGTTCCAACCAATATTTCATCTCCCAAAACGTT
The DNA here is from genome assembly GCF_013373065.1 of Algoriphagus sp. Taxonomy (GTDB): domain Bacteria; phylum Bacteroidota; class Bacteroidia; order Cytophagales; family Cyclobacteriaceae; genus Algoriphagus. The sequence continues at coordinate 245,435 of NZ_JABXIN010000003.1, read as the reverse complement.
AATATGGAAAATGGCTTGATCGGTAATATTCAAGGACCACAACTCTTTGTTTTCCTGAAGGTCTATTACATGGATCCCTTCAAAATTATGTCCGATAATTAACCAGTTTCGAATGGGGTCTACTGCAAGTGCATACACTGAATGAGGAAGTTTGGCAACGAGTTTCCCATCTTTTGGATGATCCAAATCCCATTCTACTACCATTCCATCTCCGGCTCCAGTATAAAAAAATCTCGGATCCGGCCCCTCTGCCAAAGCATAGATGCAATCATTATGACCCGTCAGGGTATGTAATTTATTAACTTGGATTTTTGACATATATTGGCTTCTCTTTGGGAATGTCCCAGTTGCCTATGCAAACAAAAATAGAAAAAATTGATTCTCAATCGGCCCTAGTTTTAAAGATTATTGAGGACCAACCCCTTGATCAATTGGATTTTTTGAGTTTTCGTGAGCGTCTTTCTTACGCTAACATTTCCCACCCCGAAAAAAAACGGGAATGGGCCTCTTCACGCTTGGCGATTAAAGAAGCTTTGGACGAACTCAAACTTCCTTATCCGGGATTTTTTAAGGATGAACATGGTAAATCTCAAGCGATGCAAGGAGGTGGTCATGTATCATTGACGCACACACTAGGTTTTGCGGGAGCCATTTTCCATCGGGAATTGCCTGTTGGAATTGACATGGACTTGATACGGGAAAAAATCTTACGAATTGGCTTCCGCTTTCTTGACCCCTCAGAATTAGATTTTCTTGAAAAAGATCCGCTGCATTATACCCTTGCTTGGTCTGCTAAGGAGTCTATTTTCAAATGTCAAGGCAAAAAGGGGGTTTCTTTCCGAGAGAATATCTTGTTGGAACCATTTGAAAAGCATAGTCGAATCATCAAAGGAAAAATTCACGGAACAGATTTTGCAAACCATCATTATGAGGTGAAAGCCGAAATTATTCAAGATGTCGTGTTAACCTATACCACTTGGTGAAATGAAAATCAACCTAGCACTATTAATCATATTCGTATTGGCATTTTCCTTCCAGGTTAAATCCCAGACTTTGGAAGAAATCAGTTTAACTGATGCGATCAGTGGAAAATCCTTGAGTATTGAATCCTTGACTGACCAAAAAGGTCTTGTTCTGGTATTTTTTGACCTAAAATGTCCCTTTGCCAAGATGTATGAGGAACGAATTAAAAATCTTCGAACATCCTTTTCTAATCGCGGGTTTCGCTTTTTGCTGGTTAACCCAGAAGCCAGTCTTTCTGAGTCAGAAACTTTGAAAAATTACATTGACAGTTCGGGGTTGAACCTATCGTTTTTGATTGATTCCGAAAAGCTATTGACAAAGACACTTGCTGTTTCAAAAGTTCCTGAATCTTTTGTCCTAATGAAGGTTGAAAACAAGATTCAGATTGTCTACCATGGCGCTATTGACAACAATCCCCAAGCGGAAGAAGCTGTGAGTGAAAAGTTTCTTGAAAGAGCTTTAAATCAGATTTTGGGCGGCACGATGCCGAGCCCCTCGCAAGTTCGTGCAACAGGTTGTAATGTGCGATCCTTCTGATTAATCCGAAAGGATTTGAATCAAACTATTAATCTCATCTACTTTTTCAGCCTCTCCTAACTTTTCGAAGGAATTAGCCAGATTTCTCAAAAATCGCAAGACGATATGAAAAGTATCAGTTGGTTCGAAGTATTCGTCTTTCGGAGGAATCCGTAAATGTTCCAAATAATTGAAAACATCCTGTCTTCTAAAAATCAAACCCTTATTGAAGGCATTGATGTAAAAAGTAACATCTTCTGATTTATAAGTTAACACAAACAGATTTGGAAGATTTACTCCATAAATCGGCAATCCCAGCTTCTGAGCGACCAATAAATAGATTGTACACAGAGAAATAGGATTACCCTTTTTAGTATCCAACACGGTGGATAACATTGAATTACCTGGAGAATGAAAATTCTTGGTGTTTGCCGAGAATCTCAGTTTGTTGAAGAGCACATTGTTTATAATCTTAACCTGATCATAAGGTCCCAGATCATTTTTAAACGCCGTCCAGACCTCAAAATAAATCTGGTGCATATCGGCATTTAACTTTTCAAATTCTAGATCAGGGTATTGGTAGGTATTGATGATCCAAAGACCCGTCAAAAGGTCTCGATCCTCAGATTTTTTCCAAGCCTCCAATCTAGATTTCAACTGTGAAAACTGAAGTTCATGAACCATGAACTCTAACTCGCGCTGAATTTCAGGATTGAAATTTGTTTCCCACTTTTCCTCCAAAAAAGGAATAATGTCCGCGCCTAAAGATAAAAGCCTATCACGGACGTGACCTTTTACTTCTTGATCCGTGTCATCAAGAAGTGAAATCAAAGCATTTAATTCAGAAGGACTAAGTGAGCTCATCTTTCAATGAAATTACTAAAAAATGATCAAGTTTGAATCACCCCTACATTAAAGCGATCAACAATAGGCGCGTGGTTAGCCGACTCAATCCCCATGGAAATTACTTTTCGGGTTTCAGCCGGATCGATAACCCCATCCACCCATAACCTAGCAGCAGCATAGTAAGGGCTCAGTTCCTCATTGTATTTGTTTGTAATTTCTTCCAAAAGTGCTTTTTCATCTTCTGGAGAAATTTCCTTTCCTGCTTTTTTCAAAGCAGAAACTTTAATTTGAAGTAAGGTCTTTGCTGCTGAGGCTCCGGACATCACAGCCATCTGAGCAGTAGGCCAAGAATATATCAGTCTGGGATCATAGGCCTTTCCACACATCGCATAATTTCCGGCACCATAAGAATTTCCAATGATCAAAGTAAACTTTGGCACCACCGAATTTGCCATGGCATTGACCATTTTCGCTCCATCCTTGATGATGCCTCCATGCTCAGCTTTGGATCCAACCATAAACCCACTAACATCCTGAATAAAAACCAAGGGGATTTTTCGCTGATTACAGTTCATGATAAATCGGGCAGCCTTATCCGCAGAATCGGAATATATAACACCCCCCATTTGCATTTCCCCTTTGGCATTTTTAACCACCTTTCGCTGATTAGCGATGATTCCTACTGCCCAACCATCTATACGTGCCGTGGCACAGATGAGGGTTTTCCCATAATCTTTTTTGTATTCATCCAACTCCCCTCCATCGACCAGGCCTTTCAGCACATCCATCATATCGTATGGTTTTACTCGGTCCAGTGGGAATTTTCCAAGCATTTCTTCTACAGAAATTGCAGGTTCTTTTGATTCTTTCCGATCAAATCCAGCCTTTTCATACGCTCCTATCTTATCAAAAATCCTACGAATGGCATCCAAGCATTCTTGGTCAGAGTCATATTTATTATCAGTTACACCTGATATTTCACAGTGAGTGGTTGCTCCACCTAAAGTCTCGTTGTCTACTTGTTCACCGATAGCTGCCTTCACTAAATAAGACCCGGCTAAAAATATTGTACCAGTCTTATCCACGATCATCGCTTCATCTGACATAATCGGCAGATAAGCTCCTCCAGCCACACAACTTCCCATAATCGCCGCTACCTGAACTATCCCCATTGCAGACATTTTTGCATTGTTTCGGAACTGTCGACCAAAATGTTCCTTATCTGGGAAGATTTCATTTTGCATGGGAAGAAAAACACCCGCACTATCTACTAGATAGATAATCGGAAGTCGGTTTTCCATAGCGATTTCCTGCGCTCGCAAATTCTTCTTTGCGGTCATCGGAAACCAAGCACCAGCTTTTACAGTGGCATCATTCGCTACGAGGACACACATTTTCCCGCTGACATATCCTATTCCAGTTACCACGCCAGCAGAAGGACATCCTCCCTCCTCTTCATACAAACCATCCGCCGCAAAAGCACCAATCTCCAAAAAGTCAGATCCTTCGTCAATCAAATAATCAATCCGCTCTCGAGCAGTCAATTTTCCTTTCTCGTGCTCTTTGGCGATTCTCTTTTCGCCTCCTCCTTTTTTTACTGATTCATACTTGGATTTCAATTCTTTCAACAAAGAGTCAAAATTCAAAGCAGGAGTTGATCCGGTGGTTGTATTCATGAAGTTAATTTTGGGTTTATGAGATTTAAAACTACAATCTACAAAAGGAAGTTTGGTTTTCTGGAAAAGAAAAAGCCCTTTTTCAAAATAAAAAAGGGCTAATTTCTTGAAATACAGGAAAAAGCTTAATTTCCTTCAATTTCATTTTTATAATCTCGAATGGATCTGAAAATGGCCGAGGCCATGTATTCCTGTCCTTGTTTGCTCATCAGGAATTGTTCTTCTGAACTATTGGATAAAAATCCCAATTCTACCAAAACCGAAGGCATGGAAGGTGTCCAAAGCACATAAAAAGGACCTTGCTTCACGCCACGACTCTTTCTCCCGACCCGATCTTTAAATTGCTTCTCAATCTGATCTGCAAGGGTGAGCGAGTTTTCAAAAAATGCCTGAGACATCAGATTAAACATAATATAGGATTCAGGCGAAGAGGGATCAAATCCTTCATATTTTTCCTGATAGCCATCCTCTAACAACATTACCGAATTTTCACGCTTGATAATGTCAAAATTTGACTCAAAGTGCTTCATCCCCATGATGAATGTTTCAGTTCCAAAAGCAGAACGACTAGCTGCAGAATTGGAATGGATGGACACAAAAAGATCTGCCTTATTATTATTAGCAATTCTTGGTCTATCCTTCAATGAAGGGAAGCTATCATCCTTTCGGGTATAAATCACCTCCACATCCGGCATATACTGATTGATGTACTTCCCTACCAGTAAGGTAACGGCCAAATTAATATCTTTTTCCCGGGACCTAGAACCTAAATTCCCCGGATCTTTTCCGCCATGTCCCGCATCCAAAACAATTTTTTTCATCCGAAAAGCAGGCATCATCGTTTCATTAGGAATGAAACCTCCAAATAGAAACGGAATCATTAAAATCAAAGAAAGAATAAATTTTTTATTTTGAGACCTTTCCATGAGGGCAATAAAATTAACTTTACGCGAAATTTCCATCAAATTAGCAAATAAGGCAGCAACTGTGCAGGGATTGAGACTCCTACTTTTGAGCGTATGTATATTTTTGCTTTTGCCTCAATTGGCTGAAGCTCAGCGAACCAGAACTACTCAAGAGCGAAGGTTGACTGTACCCGATACCTTAGAGGTTCCTTCTACCATCGTACCAGATTCAGTTTCCATTCCGGCTGATACCTTATCAGTGTCTGATTCGACAAAAATTGTGCCCAGCAGCGCAATTATGAGCGAAATCAATTACTATGCTGAAGATAGTATCGTTACGGACTTCAAAACCAACAAGGTTTACCTCTACAATCAAGCTTGGTTTGAATATGGAGAAATGCGCCTCGATGCGGATCGAATCGTCATTGACTGGAAAAACAATGAGCTGTATGCATCCGGCGTAACCGATAGCCTTGGGAACATCACCGGAAATCCTTTTTTCAAGGACCAGGGAGCGGTCTATGAAATCCGAAAGGAAATGCGGTACAATTTTAAAACCCAAAAAGCCATCATCAAAGATGTAGTTACCGAGCAACAAGACGGGATTTTGAGAGGAGAAACTATCAAGAAAACTGATGATGGAAGTATCTATCTCGATCACGGATACTACACCACCTGTAAGCTTACAGAGCCGCATTGGCATATATCTTCCAATAAGATCAAATCCATAGAAGGGAAACAGGTGGTTTCAGGACCTTTTAATCTCTACTTCAATGGAATCCCAACGCCACTAGGCCTGCCTTTTGGAATTATTCCAAACACTCCTGAAGAAAAAGCTTCGGGGATCATTTTCCCAAGCTATGGAGAGGAACAAGTTCGGGGATTGTTTTTGAGGGATTTCGGCTACTATTTTGCTTTCAATGATTACCTCCACACCAGAATTACAGGTGATATTTATTCCAAAGGAGGCTGGGGCCTTAAATCTCAATCAATCTACAAGAAACGCTATCGTTTTGGAGGAGCATTCAATTTTGATTTCCAAAAATTCAAATCACCAGAGACCGAACTAAATCCAGTTGATTATAATACTTTCCGAATTTCTTGGACACACACACCGGAAAGCCGTGGAACGGGAAGGTTTTCTGCATCGGTCAATGCTGGTAGTACTTCCTACTTCAACAATGTCATTAACCCAACCAACTTCCAAAACAACGTAACATCTGACCTCCAGTCCAATATCAATTACACCAAACAGTTTGCTGGTACGCCTTTCTCCATGTCTGCCAGTGCTCAGCATTCTCAATCGGTGTCGACTGGTGAGGTAAGACTTCGTTTGCCTTCTTTTAATGTTTCGATGAACCGACAAAATCCATTTAGAAATGTGGATTTTGAACCGCTAAAAACCTTGAATATTGCCTGGAACTTTGATATTCAAAATTCCATCACAAACCGAATCCAATCTCCTACCCCAATTGATCCAGAACTGGGAGGAAGTACTGCTCCAGAATTGATTCCTTTTACTCCAGAGAACTTTAGCCTATTGCTTAAAAACGCCAATAATGGCGCCCAGCATAGAATACCAATCAGTTCCAATTTCACACTTTTCAAATATTTTACTGGAACTGCCTCAGCTAACATTACAGAACTTTGGTATTTGCAAAAGCTTCGGTTCTTCTACAATCCGGAATCAGAACGGGTAGATCAGATCGTAGAAAATGGATTCAATCGGGTGAGCTTTTATAATAGTTCCTTCGCCATGAATACTAACCTCTACGGATTTTACAATTTCAAAGGAGGGAAAATTCAAACCATCCGTCACCACATCCAACCTACCTTCGGATTCAGTTATACCCCTGATTTTACGGATGAATCCTTTGGATATTTTCAAAATGTACAAATCAATTCTGAAGGAGATACCCGTCTTTACAATAGGCATCAAGGATTTATTTATGGAGGAGCTCCTCAAGGTGAATCCAGGTCTTTGACTTTTGGTTTACGATCTGTTTTGGAAGCAAAAATCAAAACCGCAGAGGACTCTACGGATGAAGAAAGCACCAAGAAAATTCCAATTATTGAAAATTTGGATTTGAACACATCCTACAATTTCGCAGCCGATTCATTCCAACTTGCCCCTGTGAGAATCAGTGCGAGAACCAGTTTTTTTGAAAGAAAGCTATCCGTAAACGTCAGCACGACCTTAGACCCCTATGCTACTGCTACATTTACAAATGAAAATGGGACAGAAACTATTCGAAGAATAAATTCATACGCTTGGAAAAACGGGCAGGGCATTGGAACAATTCGAAATGCTTCGCTAAATATTAACGCATCAATCAATCCTGGAAATACTCAAAACCCAAATGAAGTCAGGGATGAACTGACCAATCAATTCCTCCAACAAGGTGGAATTATGAATGAATTTGTAGAGAGCCAAATCAATCAAATTGTAACTGATCCTAGCCAATACATTGATTGGAATATCCCTTGGAATCTTACAGTGGGATACAATCTAGCCTACAGCAAGCAATCCAATGGAAATACCAATGTAACCTCCGCCGTGCAGCTTTCAGGGGATATTTCCATTTCCGAAAAGTGGAAAATCAATTTCAACACCGGTATTAACCTCGTAGACCAAGCAATAACTCAATCCATGATCGGAATTGCCAGAGATCTCCACTGTTGGCAAATGAACGTCAACTGGATTCCTTTTGGACGCTTTACCTCCTATAACATTGATATACGCGTCAAATCCAGCATTCTCCAAGACTTGAAGGTTTCCCGAAGAAGGTCTTTCTTCGATCGCTAGGGCAATAAAAAGCTAGTTTCTTTTCAAGTATTCACGCGCCTTTTCCAGATCTTCGGCTGTATCGATAGCAATGGCTTGATGAGTGGTTTTGACCATTCGAATCTTTATCCCTTTCTCCACTAACCGAAGTTGCTCGAGCATTTCAATTTGCTCTAAGTCACCTTTTTGCCAAGAAGTAAATTGAAGTAAAATTTCACGTCGGTAAGCATAAACTCCAATATGCTTTTTAAAAATAAGGTTGGGAATTTGATCTCGATTGTATGGGATTGGGGATCTTGAAAAATAAAGGGCATCCCCTTTTTCATCCAAAACCACTTTTACAGCATTGGGATTTTGAGCTTCATCCTCCGAAATCTCATGAAACAAAGAAGCCATTTGGACCGAATCATCCTGAAAAACATTCACCAAGGATTTTAGAGAAGCTGTATCTTGAAATGGTTCATCGCCCTGAACATTCACTATCAATTCGGCATCTACTTGATCGAGTGCTTCGGCAATTCTATCCGAGCCACTTTCATGGTTTTTTGTACTCAAAAATACCTGTCCGCCAACCTTTCTAATTTGATTGGCAATTTCCTCATGATCAGTCACCACCCAAACCTCATCGAAAACACCTGTTTCCATAGTACTTTCAAAGGTTCGCTGGATGACAGATTTTCCTCCCAAATCTTGGACAAGTTTTGCAGGTAAACGCGTAGAAGCGAATCGTGCGGGGATAAGAGCAGCAGTTTTCAAGGAGAGTTATTTCGGATTTTAAAAACTATTCAAGTCCAAAAATAAAAAAACCAGGGCTTTTATTTTTCCACCCTGGCTTCTGTTAATCTGAATTATACTTTGGGAACTTGCCAGCCATTATGGTAATGAGCTTTCATCAAGTCATTGGCATCAGCATCTGAAAACTGATTTTTGGCAGCATCCCAATAAATTTTCTTTCCAGTCTTGTAGGCAATATTTCCCATCTGTGCATTGATTGCCGCTACTGATCCAGTTTGGATAGCACACTTCAATTTGCTGGGATCATTGGCCATCACAGATTCCACAAAATTGACAGCATGAGCATCTAAAGCACTTCCAGATGGACGTGTGTGAGGAACTTCTTCCACCTTTGGCTTCCGCTCCCCTTCTACATTTTCAGTTTCTGGGATTACCTTCCACCCTCCTCGGTTTACTACCAAAGTCGCATTGTTTCCTATGAAAGCGATTCCCTCGGTTGTCCCATAATTCCCTCCATCAATTCCAGTCGCATGTTCCCACAACATGTTAAATCCATCATATTCATAGACGGTCTGCAAAGTATCAGGTGTCTCAGAAGCATCGTCAGGATAGGCAAATTTACCTCCAGATGCCATGATCGATTTAGGCGCGCTAACACCCATCGCATAAAGGGCAATATCAATTTCATGAACACCCCAATCCGTCATCAAACCTCCCGCATAATCCCAAAACCAACGGAAATTAAAGTGGAATCGATTCGAATTAAAAGGTCGTTTTGTAGCGGGTCCCAACCACATATCATAATCTACCCCAGCAGGCGCTGCTCCGTCCGGTTGTACAGGAACTGGCTTCATCCAACCTTGGTAAGCCCAGCATTTCACTAATCGAATTTGTCCCAGTTTCCCTGATTTCACATATTCGATTGCCTGATCATATTGGGAGCCGGAACGCTGCCATTGTCCTACTTGAACAATTTTCCCATAGCGTTCCTGCGCTTTTACCATGATTTGGCATTCTTCGATGGTATTGGCGATTGGCTTTTCTACATAAACATGTTTGCCAGCTGAGACAGCATCCACCATATTCAAGCAATGCCAATGATCTGGAGTTCCAATTATGACAATATCTATATCAGGATCCTCAAGCATTTTTCGGTAATCCTTGTATTGCTTAGGACGCATTCCCCGAAGTTTGAAAACATCTTCTGTACGCCGATCCAACACGGATTGATCAACATCTGCTAACGCAACACAATTTACATTTGGTATTTTAAGATGCGCATTCATATTGGACCATCCCATTCCGTTACAGCCAATTACACCATAATTGAGTTGGTCCGATGGCTTTATTTTTCTTGTAAAAGTGCCGAAATCAGCTGCCGTCAAGATAGATGGCATACTGAGCCCGGCACCTAAGAGCATGGTATTTTGGAGAAATTTTCTTCTAGATGACATGGGTTATTGGGTTATAGAGTTATTAGGTTATTACAAAGTGAAGAGTAGACAATAATTCATACACATCTGCCCACTGCTCACTGTCAACTTTTAAAGAGGACGGACCCAGATATTTCTAAATCGAACTGGATTTCCATGATCCTGAAGTTTGATCGGGAGCTCCTCAGGATGTGCTTTGTAATTAGGAATTCCGATGTATTCGGTAGGGCCTCTAAGAATCACATGATTTTGCACCAAAACACCATTGATCAAGACTGTTACAGTTCCTGGAGAAGTCAAAACTCCATTTTTATCAAATCGAGGAGCCTTGAAAATGATATCGTAGTAATTCCATTCACCAGGCGCTCTTAAGGGATTGACCAAAGGCGGATATTGCTTATAAATACTTCCTGCCTGTCCATTGGTATAGGTCTTACTTTCATAGCTATCCAAAATTTGAACTTCGTATAATCCCATCAAAAAGAATCCAGAATTTCCACGGCCTTGTCCCTCACCCTTGATCTCGGTTGGTGCTGACCATTCGATATGATACTGCGCATCTCCAAATGGCAGCTTGGACTGAATATCTCCTTTTCCTGCTACAACTACCAATTCACCATTTTCAATTTTCCACTCTGCAGGACTAGCACCGTCTCGAGCCGAAACAAAATTATTTAAGCTGCTTCCATCAAAAAGGACGATTGCATCCGATGGAGGCAAATTGTTTTGAGTTCCAGGAGTGATTTTAGGGGGGACCGGGGTGTAAAACTCAGTCGCTTGAGGAGGTAAAGGAGGTGGAGTTTGTTCCTGAGCCATTCCATATGAAGAACCGACTAGCAGACATAGGGCAGACAAAAAGAACTTAAAGTTAATTTTCATAGGTAAAATAAATTAGGGTTTAGAAAATGAATGAATAAATTAAGGGCTATTGTCTTGAATCAAAAGACCATTAGTGGATTTTTGATTGTAAGGGGCAAAAGCTTTCCTAATTTTCAGAAAAATACAGCATATGAAAAAATTATACATCGCTCTGATCGCCCTATTGACAGGAATCAGTCAGTCATTTGCCCAAACTGACTATTTCTTTCCTGGAGAAAGCTTTGATTCAACCATTCCATCTCCCGAAGAGTTTTTGGGATATCCCATCGGAGATTGGCATACTCGTTATGATTTAATCGTAAAATATTTTGAAAAGCTGGATGAACTCAGCGAATTAGCTACCCTTCAAACCATTGGATATACCCATGAGCATCGGCCAAAAGTAATTTTGACCATTGCATCTCCTGCCCATATGGGTGAATTAGAGCAAATCCGTCAGCGACAACTTCAACTTGCCGATCCTACCCAAGAGAAACCTGACGTGAGCGCCATGCCTTCCATTGTTCATTTGGGTTATGGCGTTCATGGGAATGAACCTTCCTCTGCAGAGGCTGCGATGCTTACTGCTTATTGGATTTTAGCCGGCCAATCTGACCTGGCAAAACGCGTTCGCGAAGAGGCAGTTACCCATATCGATCCAACTTTAAATCCTGATGGACGAGATCGTCACAGTCTATGGGCAGATTCCAATAAAGGATTCCCTCCTGTTGCAGATCCATTAGATCGGGAACATAATGAAGCTTGGCCGGGAGGCAGAACCAATCATTATTGGTTTGATTTGAATCGAGATTGGCTTCCCCTAGCCCATCCCGAATCCCAAGTGAAGGTGGAATGGTATCATCAATGGTATCCGAATGTAACCACGGATTTCCATGAAATGGGTACAAACAGTACTTACTTCTTTGAACCTACCAAACCTTATGGATCCGAAAACCCTGTAGTACCAAGAAAGAACTACGACGATATTAATCCGCTTTTTGCAAAATACTTTGCCAAATACATGGATGAAATCGGAAGCTTGTATTGGACCAAGGAAGTATTCGACAACAGCTATCCAGGTTATGGTTCTACCTATCCAGATATTCATGGAGGATTGGGCTTGGTTTTCGAAACAGCCAGTAGCCGTGGGCATCTTCAAGCTAGTCAACGAGGAGATATTTCCTTTGCATTCACAATCAGAAATCATGTAGTTAATTCCTTAGCTACACTCGAAGCCTCAATTGATAATCGGGAATACATGCACGATTACCTAAGAGAATTTTTTGTAACTGCTGTAGATGAAGGAAGAAAAGACCCCGCCAAAAACTATGTCTTTGGAGATGAATTTGATGCCAGCAGAAATCGCCTGTTCTTACAATTCCTTTTGGATCATAAAATAAAGGTTTTCGAAAATGATACAGACCTGCGAATTGGAGGGCAAGAATTCAAAAAAGGTAAATCTTGGGTAGTACCGACTGCCCAACCTCAGTACCGTATGGTTCGGACCATGTTTGAATATGTAAAAGACTTTGCTGATTCGGTTTTTTACGATGCCTCCGCTTGGACGATGGCTGCAGCTTACGGAATGCCTTTTAGTACAACCCCGGCAGCAAAATTGGGAGCTGAGATAAATTCCGTTGAAGCACCCGATTACACATTTCCAAATGGAAAAGCTTATGCCTATTTGATTGATTGGGCGGATTATTTTTCTCCTAAAATGCTTTATGATTTGCAGGAAGCAGGGATTCATGTTGAAGTAATAAACCGTCCTTTCAAATCTCAAACGCAGGACGGCCCAGTGGATTTTGCCGCAGGAACGCTCATGGTTCCTATGGGCTTTCAGGAATTATCATCGGAAGAAGTGGCTTCAAAAATTCAAGAATCGGCTAAAACCAACCAACAGAAAGTTTACAAGGTGGAAACTGGACTTAATTTGTCAGGAATAGATTTAGGTTCCAATTCCGTAGGTGCTGTCCAAAAGCCAAAAGTCATTATGCTTGTGGGTCCAGGAGTATCAGGCTATGAGGCTGGAGAAATCTGGCATTTGTTGGATACCAAGGTTGGAATGCCAATCACAAAGGTGAACACAGACAATTTCGGAAGAGTCAATTTATTTAACTACAACACGCTAATTCTACCATCAGGAAATTACAGTGGATTATCTGAAGCTTCTGTGGATCATTTGAAGGATTGGGTAAACCGAGGAGGAACCGTCATTTCCTTAAAAAGTGCAAGTCTATGGCTGAATCGGATTGGACTAACGAAAGAAACACCAGTTCAACTAGAAGAGGTAGAAGAGCCTGCTGAACTTCCATTTGCAACGAGAAGAGATTTTGAAGGAGCAAAAGAAGTCGGCGGAAGTATTTATTTAGCCCGAATGGATCTCACTCACCCGATTTCTTACGGCTACCGACAAGAAAACATTCCTGTTTATCGCAACACGAATATTTTTATTCAACCCAGTCAAAATAAATATCTAACACCTATTCGATACACAGCTAACCCACATTTGGGGGGCTATATTTCTGATGCTAATCTTGAAAAACTAAAACAAAGTGCGAGTGTGGTAATTTCTCCAGCAAGAAGCGGAAGGGTAATTCACTTCTTCGATAGTCCAAACTTTAGAGGAACTTGGTTTGGCACCAATAAACTCTTCCTCAATGCACTGTTCTTTGGGAATCAAATGGATTAAAAGAAAAATAGCCGCAGGAAATTCTGCGGCTATTTTTTTTCTTGAAAATCATCCTTCAATTTTCAAAAAGTATTTTTTATCGTTTGTAAGTTAATGTAATCGTACCTGCAATTGTCCCCAAAGGAGATTCAAACGAAACCTCATGCTTGGTAATCAATTGATCAGAAGTAAGAGAAACAATTTCATACCTAGTCTCTTCACCAACATCATACATCATCAACATATCACCTGAATCTATGGACCAAGTACCCAATCCATTTAAATCACCTTTGCCTGCATAAATTTTAAAGGTTCCATCATCATTGAGTTCAAGTTTTCCATCCTCGTGGAGCAATCTTCCTCCTTCGATCATCGCAGCCATTTCCCCACCCTCTTTTTGTTCAAAGTTGAAATCAGTCCCAATCCAAGTTCCTCTTAATTGCTCTTCACTAATTCCACCGGAGCAGGAGTACAAGGAAATAAGTGATACCAAGAATAACCTGCTCATCAGGAATCCCCATTTTTTAAGAGGCCTAGTTTCTAAATTTTTCATCGTCATAGTTTTAAATGGATTGAAGGGGAAAGTTGGTAAAGACCTTCTTCAATTCAAAATATTGGAATAATTCATCTCAAGAAACCACTTCCTTTAGAATGCCGCTTCCATAAGTAATAAGCTTCCAAGAATCCAAGGGAAACTCAATATAAATTAAATCTCCTGGTTGCATATTTAAATAATCTCCATCACTTAGGTTGGCGGCAAACAAACTAATGAGTGGATTATGACCCACAAACAGGACTTCATTGAATTTTGAAGGCGTATTTTCCAACAAATCCATCAAATTTTCCAAATCCCCCTCATAGATCGATTTTTCAAATTTTTGATGCTTGATGACTACCCGTTCTGCAACAATGCCGGCCGTCTCCAGAGTACGACGTGCTGGAGAACAATAGAGCTGGGCTATTTCAGGAGCTAATTCATTTAATCGGGCGGAGACATGGGCTACTTTACTTTTTCCTTTGGGGGTAAGGCTACGATCAAAATCCAAATCAGCCGAAAAACTTGCCTCCCCATGACGCATTAAAAATAATCGTTTCATAAATCAATTTTTCATAGTTAAATAAGACTCAAAATAGGCACAAAGACCGTTTCATCACATCACCTGAAAATTTAATAGTTGCAGGTGAAAACAATGCCTTCTATTTTTAGCTTTTCAAAACAAGCCCTCAGGCTAAATTCTGAAACTTTTATGTCCAAAAATATCGTCATTGTCGAGTCCCCCGCCAAAGCCAAAACCATCGAAGGATACCTTGGAAAGGATTTTAAGGTTGCGTCCAGTTATGGGCACATTCGAGATTTACCCAAAGGCGACAAAGCTATCGATATCAAAAACCGCTTCAAGCCGACCTATGAAATCTCTCCCGATAAAAAGGAAGTGATCAAAAATCTCAAAAACCTTATCAAGGATGCGGACACCATTTACCTCGCCAGTGATGATGACCGCGAAGGAGAAGCCATCTCTTGGCATTTGAAAGAGGTTTTAAAATTAAAAGACGAAAACACCAAGCGGATAGTTTTCAGAGAGATCACAAAAAATGCGATTCAGCGAGCCATCCAAAACCCAAGAGGTATTGATTACGATTTGGTAAACGCACAACAGGCTAGACGAATTCTGGACAGATTGGTGGGTTTTGAATTGTCACCAGTCCTTTGGAAAAAGATCAAAACCGGTCTTTCAGCAGGCCGCGTTCAATCAGTAGCAGTCCGGCTAATAGTTGAAAGGGAACGAGAAATTGAGGCATTTCAGGCCAAGTCTTCCTTCCGAATAACAGCCCAATTCGAAGTAGATGGAAAATCATTTCAAGCTGAATTACCAAAAAAATTTGAGACCAAATCGGAAGCAGAGGCCTTCTTAAAAGCATGCCTCGAAGCAGAATTTACAGTTGGGAATTTGGAGAAAAAACCGGCTAAAAAATCTCCGGCACCTCCTTTTACAACTTCAACCCTTCAGCAGGAAGCCTCTCGGAAATTATACTTCTCAGTAGCACAAACCATGTCAGTGGCTCAAAAGCTATATGAAGCTGGAAAGATCACCTACATGCGTACAGATAGTGTGAATCTATCCGAAGAAGCGATGCGATCTGCTGAGTCGGCAATTAAAAACGAATTCGGAGACTCCTACCATAAAGCTAGAAAATACACCACCAAATCAGAAGGTGCTCAAGAAGCTCACGAAGCGATTCGACCTACTGATTTTTCCCAGCCCGAAATCAGCGGGGACCGAAATGAACAACGATTATATGAATTGATTTGGAAGCGGGCGATTGCCTCTCAAATGGCTGATGCTCAGCTTGAAAAAACTAATATCACCATCCAAATCTCCAACTCCGACTTGACACTTTCTGCTCATGGAGAAGTGATCAAATTTGACGGATTCCTTAAAGTTTACATGGAATCCACAGATGATGATCACGAGGAAGATGACAACCAAAACAAAGCACTTCTACCTCCTATGCAAATTGGTCAATCATTGCATTTACGAGAAATGAAAGGCAAGGAAAGCTTCACAAGACCAGCCCCTCGGTATACCGAAGCAAGTTTGGTGAAGAAATTGGAGGAACTGGGAATTGGACGACCTTCCACTTATGCTCCAACCATTTCCACCATCCAAAAAAGAGAATATGTAATTAAGGAAAGTCGGGACGGAACACCACGTAAATACCAAGAAATGGTAATTGCTGATGGAGAATTCCGTGAATCTACCAAAACAGAGATCACCGGTGCTGAAAAACAGAAACTCTTCCCTACCAATATTGCCATGGTGGTTAATGATTTCTTGGTGGAGCATTTCCCAAATGTGATCGATTACAACTTCACCGCAAAGGTGGAAAAGGAATTCGACGACATTGCTTCGGGTGGTCAGGATTGGCAGGATATGATTGATAATTTCTACGGCAATTTCCATCATAGCGTAGAAGAAACCGAACAGGTTTCCCGTCAGGATGTCAATTCTAGCCGTTTCCTAGGGGATCACCCTGAAAACGGCAAACCTGTCACTGCAAGACTGGGCCGATTCGGACCATTAGTTCAGATTGGGGATAATGATGACGAAGACAAAAAATTCGCAAGCTTAAAGAAAGGTCAATTCATTGAAAACATCAGTCTAGAAGATGCGCTTGAACTGTTCAAACTTCCTCGTGATGTGGGAATGTTTGAAGACAAAAAGATGGTTGCAGCGATTGGACGATTTGGTCCATACATTCGGCATGACGGCAATTTTGTTTCCTTGAAGAAGGAACAGGATCCGCTTAGCATCACTGAAGAAGAAGCTATCCAACTCATAAAAGACAAGCGGGAAGCAGACGCCAAAAAACATATCAAAACCTTCGATGAAAATCCGGAAATTCAGATCCTGAATGGACGATGGGGACCTTACATCAAGTTTGGAAAGAACAATTATAAGATTCCAAAAGGAAAAGAAGCTGAAAAGCTCTCCTATCAGGAAACAATTGAAATCATTGAAAATCAGCCTGAAACCAAGAAAAAAGGCGGACGATTTGCGAAGAAAAAATAAACTTTAAACCGATCTGTGGATCGGTTTTTTTGTTCATAATTAAGTCAGAAATGAAAAATCTGGTTGTCTTAACAGGGGCAGGAATTTCGGCAGAAAGCGGTATCAAAACCTTCCGCGATAGCGGTGGCCTATGGGAAGGTCATGACGTAATGGAGGTTGCAACTCCTCAAGCATGGAGCCGAAATAAGGAGCTGGTCTTAGAATTTTATAATCAACGCCGCAAGCAGGAACGGGAATGCAAACCCAATCTTGCCCACCAAATATTGGTGGAATTGGAGACATTTTTCTCGGTACAGGTTATCACTCAAAATGTGGACAGCCTCCACGAAAGAGCAGGATCCTCTCAAGTACTTCATTTACATGGGGAAATCAATAAAGCTCAAAGCAGCTTAGATCCAAGCTTGATTTATGAATTAGATCATTGGGAGCTGAAATTGGGAGATAAATGTGCAAAAGGAAGTCAACTTCGGCCCCATGTGGTTTGGTTTGGGGAAGCTGTACCCAACATGTTACCCGCCATTCAAATCGCAAAAAATGCGGACATTTTTTTGGTAGTGGGTACTTCCCTCCAAGTATATCCTGCAGCGGATTTGATTTCTTACATTCCTAAAAACACACCGGTTTATTTGGTGGATCCTAATCTCCCCAGTAATCGACTCCCCAGAAACGCTACTTTCATCAACCAAGTCGCAACCGAGGGTATGAAATTTCTCAAAAATGAATTAATGAATCTTCGTTGATTGCTACCCTTTCCAGAAAAGATATAAATTACAACTTGGTTAATTCTAAAATTTCAATTTGTCGAAAGAGAAAAAATCAACTTTCAGTTTTTCATGAAGCAAAAAGTAGCAATCATTGGAGCTGGACCCTCCGGAATTACAGCTCTAAAAAATTTACTTGATCAAGGAATTGAAGCCGTCGTTTTCGACCGAAACACGGATGTAGGAGGCAACTGGATCTACAGTGAGGATGAAAGTCACTCCAGTGTTTTTGAAACCACTCATATCATATCTTCAAAAACCCTCTCTCAATACGAAGACTATACTTTTGATGACTTTGACCCGGAGACGGCTGATTATCCTTCCCATGACGAACTGAGAAGGTATTTCCAAGCCTATGCAAGTCGATTTGGACTTTACCCCCACATTCAATTTGGCACTATGGTTCTCCATTGTGAATGGATTGATTCCAATACCTGGGAAATTACTACTGAAAAAGATGGGCATACGCAAACAGAAAGATTCACTCACCTAGTCGTTGCCAATGGTCACCATTGGAAGCCTCGCTATCCAAATTATCCAGGTGAGTTTACCGGAGAGTTTTTACACTCGCATAATTTCAAAAAAGCTGAACCCTTCCGAGGAAAGCGGGTCTTGGTGATTGGAGGAGGAAATTCTGCCTGTGATGTAGCCGTGGAATCGAGTCGAGTTTCAAAAATGACAGCGATTTCCTGGCGAAGAGGCTATAGGATTGTTCCAAAATTCATTTTTGGAATGCCTTCAGACAAGGTTGCCGAGCGATCAAAATGGATTCCACCAAGGATTCGTATGTTTCTAAATTCCATATTGCTTCGTGTCATCATTGGGAAAAATGAAGCCTATGGACTTAGACCACCAAGCGAACCTTTTGGAGCAACCCATCCCACAATCAATGATGAACTTTTACATAAAATCCGACATGGAAAAGTTAAACCGCGATTGGACATTAAACGCTTTGAAGGCAAGAAAGTAATTTTTGAAGATGGAAAAGAAGAAGAGTTTGACAGTATCGTCGCATGTACTGGCTACTGGTTAAGCCATCCGTTTTTTGACAAGGATTTTATCGACTACAGTGAGGGACCGGTTCCTCTGTATTTGAAAATGTTCCATCCTTCCATTACCAATCTCTATTTCATAGGTATGTTCCAGCCCTTAGGCTGTATATGGCCGGGTGCTGAACTTCAAAGCAAACTCATGGCTCAAGAATTAATTGGGAACTGGAAACGTCCTGACAACATCAAGGAACTATGCGAAAAAGAGGTGAAAAATCCTGATTACAAACAGATCAACACACCAAGACATACCATCACTGTCGATTACCATCGATTCATTCAAGATTTAAAGAAACAACTCCCAAAAAATTATATTTCCAAAACCCCTATTACACAAATAACTAATCATCAAGAGGCATGAAAAAACTTTCCTTTCCTCATCCCCTCATTATCCTGATTGGTTTTGTTCTGCTTTCCTGGGTTTTGACTTTTTGGATTCCTTCCGGAAGCTATGATCGAATAACTGATGAAACGACCGGTCGTGATGTTGTGGTTCAAGGTAGTTATGAGGTAGCTGAAAAGCAGTCAGTCTCGTTTCAAGAAATGTTGATTGCGATTCCCGAAGGGATCATTTTGGGAAGTGATATTGTGGTGCTTATCCTTCTGATTGGTGGAGCATTTTATGTAGTCGAAAAAACAGGGGCTCTTCAAGCTGGAGTAGAAGCTTTGATTTTTCGATTTCAAAAACGCCAAAACCTTCTGCTCATCTTTCTTTCCTTGGGTTTTTCCTTTGCCGGTGCGACCATTTCTATGCAGGAGGAAATTATTGCTATGGCTCCCATATTAGTTATTCTAGCCAAAAATCTCCGAATGGATATCCGCTCCATAATAGGATTGACTTTGGGCTCATCTCTTGCAGGAGCAGCATTTTCCCCTATCAACCCCTTCAATTCACTTTTGGGTCAGCAACTTGCTGAATTGGATCTTTCTGAAGGATTGGTATTTCGAATGATCGTTTATGTCATCGGCATAGGGTTATGGACTTTTCTCATGATTCGGAATGGAAAATCAAAAGAACCATTCACCGCATCCTTTGAGTTTAAACCTAGTCCCATTGGTTGGAGACATGCTGTTATTTTATTCCTTTCCTTGGGTGGCATTATTGCAATGGGATGGGGAATTACCCAACAGGATTGGGGATACAATGAAATGTCATCTTTGTTTTTTGTAATCGGAATTTCCTGCGGATTAATTGGGAAATTAGGAATAAATGGAACCGCCAAAACCTATTCGGAAGGCTTTGGAGAAATGATTTTCGCGGGGGTAATAGTAGGTTTAGCTCGCTCTGTTTATTTGGTTTTAGAAAAGGGACAAATCATAGATACTGTCATTTTCTCACTATTCAATCCTTTGGAAGGCCTTCCGGATCTAATTGCCGTTAATGGCCTTTTCTTAGCACAATGCTTAATTCACATACCTGTTCCAAGTACCTCTGGCCAGAACGTGTTGACAATTCCCCTTGCAGTTCCATTGATGGATTTACTGGGAATTTCTAGACAACTAGCTGTATTAGCAACCCAATTCGCTGTCAGTATGATGGATATGATTACTCCTACTAATGGAGGAATGATGGCAGTCATTGCTGCTGCGGGTGTAAAATTCAATGATTGGATCCGCTTTATATTCAAAAGTTGGCTAGCTGTCATTGCAATCTGTTTGATATCCCTAATAATCGCCTTAATTTGGTTCTCCTAAACCTAAAAAAACCTTGTTCATGAATATCAACGATCACAATCCTCTTCCTTCGTATCAAGCAGCAAACGACCGATATCAAGGAATGAACTACCGTAGAACCGGAAACAGCGGACTCCTCCTTCCAGAAATAAGTTTGGGATTATGGCATAATTTCGGCCACAATGCAGATTTTACTTTAGGAAGAAAAATATTGAGAAGAGCTTTTGATTTAGGAATATCGCACTTCGATTTAGCCAATAATTACGGTCCTCCTTATGGATCAGCTGAAGAGAATTTTGGCAGAATTTTGAAAAAGGATTTTCTCCCTTATCGAGACGAACTTATCATTTCCTCAAAAGCTGGGTGGGATATGTGGCCGGGGCCTTATGGTAATTGGGGATCAAGAAAATACCTGATAGCGAGCTGTGATCAAAGTTTAAAACGAATGGGACTGGATTATGTAGACATTTTCTACCATCACCGTCCAGATCCTGAAACTCCTTTGGAAGAAACCATGGGAGCTCTTGACCAATTAGTTCGTCAAGGGAAAGCCCTTTACGTAGGAATTTCTCAATACAGCTCCGCAGAAACTGCACGGGCTTATGAGATTTTAAAAGAAATGGGAACTCCGCTTTTGATTCATCAACCAAGATATAGCATGCTTGATCGATGGGTTGAAGGGGGACTTTTGGATGTTCTTGAAGAAAAAGGAATTGGCAGTATTGCCTTCTCACCTTTGGAGCAAGGACTTTTGACAAACAAATACCTGAAAGGTATTCCTGAAGATTCAAGAGCTGCCAAAGACGGTCGATATCTGAAGCCTGATCAAATCAGTGATGATAAAGTTCAAATGATCCAAAAACTACATGATATCGCTGTTTCAAGAGGACAAAGTCTGGCGCAAATGGCAATTGCTTGGCTACTGAAAGACCACCGGATCACTTCTGTGTTGGTCGGCGTCTCCAAGCCTGAACAATTGGATGACAATGTCGCATCTATTGGTAATACCCAATTCAGCGCCTCAGAGATTACCGAAATAAAATCAATTATCGGAGCCTAATGCGGCAGATTCAAGCGGGAAGTGCCTTGTTGATCATTGTGATCTCCCAATTTCTGGGCACTTCCCTTTGGTTTGCCGGCAATGCTGTGATTCCTGAATTAAGCCAAAAACTGGCTATGCCAGGACTCACTGAATCACTCACCTCAGCAGTTCAATTTGGTTTCATTACAGGAACCTTACTTTTTGCCATACTTTCAATTCCCGATCGATTTTCTCCAAGTAAGGTCTTTTTAACCAGCTCTCTTCTGGCCGCTGGTTTCAATGTACTGATCACCCTTCTTCCGCTTTCTTTTACATCTTTGGTAAGCTTCCGATTTTTGGTAGGCTTTTTCCTCGCTGGAATTTATCCGGTAGGAATGAAGATCGCAGCAGATTATTTTGAAAAAGGTTTAGGAAAAGCATTGGGCTTGTTAGTGGGGGCATTAGTGTTGGGGACTGCGCTACCCTTTCTGGTGAAAGGCCTTGGTTATCAATTTTCCTATGAAGAAATCTTTTGGATCACTTCTGGATTAGCAAGTTTAGGAGGGGTAGCTGTTGGGATATTTGTTCCTGATGGGCCCTACCGAACACGAAATCCCAAATTTGACTGGAAAATACTTCCCCGATTGAGTCAAATCAACGCATTAAAAGGTGCCGCTTCCGGCTACTTTGGTCACATGTGGGAACTATACACCTTTTGGGCATTTGCACCTGCGGCATTTGCTTATTTTACCAACCAAGAAGCGGGGACAATGGCCAATTCATTAGGTGTATTTTCCATCATTGCCGCTGGCTCGGTTTCCTGTGCACTTGGGGGATTTATTGCCATGCGAAAAAGCAGTCGATTAGTCGCAATTTTCTCCCTTTTTGGATCAGGAATTTGTTGTTTGGCCATTCTGTTTTTACCTGCCAGTCTCGGAGTAGCAGGGATTATATTTTTATTGATTTGGGGGATACTCGTCACGGCAGATTCTCCTCAGTTTTCAACTCTAGTTGCACAAGCAACGCCTCCATCCTACCGTGGAACTGCTTTAACACTCGTTAATTGCCTAGGCTTTTCCTTGACCATAATTTCAATTCAATTTACAGGCTGGCTCATTCACCAAATTGGAGTATCATATGCATTGGGACTCTTGGGAATTGGCCCAATGATTGGACTTTTCTTATTTCGGTATTTTCAAAAAAAAGAGGCCCTGTCTCAAGGCCTCTCATAGTAGCATCAAACCGGACTATTGCTACCTAACTACGTTTTCTAAAGTTGCTAAATAAACCCACTTTTGCTCTCGGGAGTTCAAACCTTCATTAACAGCCCTTCGATCTGCCTCGGTTTGATCCATATCTTCATAAGCTTGTGCGTTAAAAAACTGCATGTAATCCTTGTACATATTCAAGGTCAAATGGGTCGATTTAGCCTCTGATCCTAAAGGTAATGCGGTTCGCAAAAGACCCCAATGCCCCATCAATCCTTGTTCAATACGCTTTTGATGGATTGGCTTAAAGACCTCTTCTTCAGCTTTCTCATAAGCTGCAAAGTTGCCTTCCTTTGCCTTCATTAAGTCAAAAGAAGCCAATACTCCTGGCCTCATGTGAAAATCATCTTCTGTGCTTACAATTTCTTTCATATACAAGCGCATAGGCATTTCACGCATAGAAAGGGAATTCTCAAATAATTTGACTACCTGGGCATCATTTAAGTGAGGATAAGCAATTTTCGTGTATTCGATCATTTTAGTCTCATCCAGGCCATCCATCATTTTCACGGGATCATCATAATAGGTAATCATGATGTATTGAAAGTCAGAATGGCTCGCTCCAGACTGAAGCGCCCAAAAATCCCATCCCGTAATCTGTCCATCGTTCAAGGCCTGCCGATAAACCTTTTCCATCAAGTCTTTAAACTCGATGTAATCAAAAAGCTGGTCACTTTCTACTTTGACAAATTCAAGTACCATGTACTTCTCTTTTTGGGCATTTGCCGTAAATGCCCAAAGCATGATACCAACGAGAAGAAAAACATACTTTTTCATATTTAACTGGGTTAAGTTGTTGTGCTTTGCTATAATTTAAAAAATTATTTTGCCACTTATATAAAATTTGGAATTTTATTTTTTAAATGATCTAATTCCCAATAAAAATACTTTCACTTTTCAGGCCTAAATCCTGTAATTTTTTTAATTTACTAGTCAATAATTTTGCATTTATCCAATAAATCGAAAAGAATATGAATGGATTATCAAGAAGGAACTGGTTAAAAAAAGTAGGACTTGGTGGTGGCTTAGCCATGATGGGAGGCGGTATGCTCTCTCCTCTTTCTGCAGAAGAGGTAGAAAAATTCAACCCAAGACCATTCGCCGGCCCAATTCGACTCGGCTCAAATGAAAACCCATTTGGTCCTTCTCAAAAAATGCGGCAAGCCATGATGGATCATTTTGATCTGGGCTGCCGATATCCTTGGGGCTATAATGCAGATCTCGTTAAGCTCCTTGCAGAAAAGGAAGGGGTTCCTGAAGATCACATTGTATTAGTCGCAGGATCTACGGAAGGCTTGAAGGTAGCAGGAATCACCTTTGGCCAAGGTGGGGAAATTATTTCCTGTGCCCCTACTTTCTTATCGATGATGGACTATGCGGAATTGTGGGGCACAGATATTAATTGGGTACCTCTTAACAAAGATTTAGATTTCGACCTAGATGAAATCGAAAAACGTGTTTCCTATCAAACCCGCCTGGTGTTCCTTTGTAATCCCAATAATCCCACCGGAAAATTACTCCCTGCTGACCGAGTGATGGATTTTTGTGAAACAGTAAGTAAAAAAACGGTGGTTTTCAGTGATGAGGCTTATTACGATTTCATTACGGAACCCAACTATCCTTCCATGGTCGAATTGGTGAAAAAGGGAATGGATGTAGTGGTATCCCGAACCTTTTCAAAAGTTTACGGTCTGGCCGGCATCCGCTTAGGTTATATGATTGCAAGACCAGCACTTGCTCAGCGCCTACGGGAGCGGGTAGTTGCCAACACCAACATTATGGCAATTGAAGCAGGAAAAGCAGCCTTAGCTGATAAGGAATTTTATGATTTTGCCTTACAGAAAAACGCTGAAGCAAAAGTTGCCATTACCCAAACCTTGGATGAGTTAAAACTCCCCTATTTGGACAGCCATGCAAACTTTGTATTCTTCCAATCTGGCCGAGATATCAAGGAGTTAAACAAAGCTTTTGCTGATAAGGGCATGATCATAGGAAGACCCTTCCCTCCCCTGAATGATTGGTGCCGTATTTCAACAGGTACTCCTGAAGAAGTCAATCTTTTCAACCAATACCTAAAGGAATTATACAGTTGATCAGGGCAAACCTCAGTTTAGAAAATAAACAAATCCTGCTTCGCCCCTTGGTGGAGCAGGATTTTTCATTGCTTTTGAAATTGACGCAGGACAAAAGTCTATGGGAATATTTCACACATGACTTAAGTACTTTGGAAGGGATAAAATCCTGGGCTTCTCCTGCACTAAAAAGAGATCGGCATCAACTGGTTTTGGTAGACAAAACATCAGGAAAAGTAATGGGATCTTCAGGTTTTGGGAATTATTCTGAACCAGACCAACGATTAGAAATCGGTTGGACTTGGATAGGGAAAGATTTTCAGGGAACAGGAGTAAATTCCCAAATGAAATTCTTAATGTTTGAATATGCCTTTGAGGAACTTGGCATGGAACGAGTGGAATTAAAAACCGATGTTTTAAACCAAGCAGCAAGAAAGGCCTTATTAAAACTTGGATTGGTCGAGGAAGGAATTTTACGAAGTCACACTTTGCTTTGTACAGGAAGAAGAAGGGACACCATCTATTACAGTCTTTTAAAAAATGAATGGCCTACCTTTCGAAAATCTTTTGAAAAAAGAAATAGAAAAGGGCAGTGAATAACTGCCCTTTTTTTATTTCAACCAATCTGGCTTTGTGGTTTCAATCTCAGCTTGTAACTGATTCAATAAATTGTACAATCCGAAATAGGTTCGGTTGATGTACAGACCATGACGGGAACCTCTTGCCTGTCTGGACTTTTTGAACATTTTATCGTTGGAAATTCGATCCCCCAAAGCAAAAATCTGCTCGAAAAATCCATCATCAGCAAAATCAAATCGCTCTGCATGGAAAGGCTTTCCAAGTAAAGAAATCATCTCTTTAAAGACACCCTTGAAATATGCTTTTTCCTCTTCCGTATCTTGATCAGATATAAATTCCAAGTTGTAGAATATCTCATTTAACTCCTCTTCGCGGATCAATAAATCCTTTTTAATAAGAGAGAAGTATCCATGGTAGAAATCCTCAGGGATGACCTTTACACACCCAAAATCAATAATACCAAGCACATCACCTTCTTGTACAATAAAATTCCCTGGGTGCGGATCTGCGTGAACTTGTTTTAAGTTGTGTACTTGATGATGGTAGAAATCCCACAAAGCTTGTCCAACCTGATTTTTAGCTTCCTGACTGGGATTGGTTTCCAACCATTCCTTAATATGATTGCCTTTAATCCAATCCATCGTAATGATCCGCTCTGAACTGAGCTTATCATAATACGTTGGAAAATTTAGATTAGGGATATGGGAACAAGCTTGAGAAATTTCACGAGATCGTTCAATTTCAAGCAAATAGTCTGTTTCCTCCAAAAGCCGTTCTTCCACTTCTTCCATGTAATGATCGAGTTCCTTCTCGTTCATATTTAACAGGCGAAGTGCAAAAGGACGAACTAATTTCAAATCCGAACTCACCGAATCAGCAACTCCCGGATATTGAATTTTGACAGCTAAAACCTTTTCTCCTTGCGTGGCCTGATGAACCTGACCAATGGAGGCTGCATTAACAGCAGAACGAGTGAAGCTATCAAAAAGCTGCTCAGGTCCCTTCCCGAAATACTTTTGAAAAGTCTTTACCACCAAAGGATAAGATAATGGCGGAGCAGAATATTGCGCCATGGTAAACTTATCTTGATAGGCTCTAGGCAACAAATTTTTGTCCATAGACATCATTTGCGCCACTTTCAAAGCAGAACCTTTCAGTTGACTGAGAGATTTATAAATATCCTCGGCATTGGATTGATGCAAAGACTCCTTATCAAGCGCCGGGTTGACCATTTTTTTTGCATAATGGCGAACGTAGTTTCCCCCCACCTTTGCTCCCGTTGAGATAAATTTGGCGGCACGCTGTACTTTGGAAACTGGGATCGATTCCTGTTCTTTCAGTTTTTCAGCCATCCTTATTTGTTTTGATAAAGAAACTTGGCAAAATCGATAAAACTATCAAGGGCACTTTTGCCCATCAAATCAAACGCTAGATTGACCGATTTCTCAATCGCAGCATCAGTTTTTTCGAATCCTGAAGATTGATCCTTGAGCCAATAATTGAATACAAACAGAACCTGTAACCAAAGTGCTTCATCGTATCGGTCTGAAATAATCGGTCTGTTTGCTATTTCCTGAGTCTCCTTTCCTTCCAAGATAATTTCGCTAGCAAAATCTTTAAACTTGGTTCGGAATTCTTTTAGTTCAGCCGGAAGATGATTAAGAGAATTGGATTTTTCCGAATACAGGCTTAAAAGATAGGACCTGTTGTTTTTTAAAACTTCGATCCAAGTGAATAAGAAACCCAAAAACTTCTCTCTTGCTGAGTATTCTTTGTAAACTTCTTGGGACTCTAATTGAGTTACCGTTTCTTCAAAAATCTGAGTCCAGATTGCTGACTTGATTGCATCAAAGGAAGTAAACCAAGTATAAAATTCTCCTTCCGTCATTTTCAGCTCCTTCGCAAACTTAAAAATGGAAGCAGGCTCTTTCCCATGCTCCAATACGTGGTGCTGATAACTTTCAAGAATTAATTTGCGCTGATCTTTTTTTGATGTTTTCTTCTTTGCTGTAGTTTCCATGAATGGATAATTGGTTTGCATGGATAACACCAGAAAAGAGTCTGAGGTTTAAATAATTGTCATAAAAAAACCGAACCATCCGGTTCGGCTAAAGAGATCAAATCAATCTTCCCTTACTTTTTCCACCACTAGATTGTGATTGGTGTAAATACAGATGTCAGCAGCTATCTGCAAACTTTCCCGGACCATTTCTTCAGCTGAAAGTTGGGGAGCAAATTTTTTCAATGCTCTGGCAGCAGATTGTGCATACATACTTCCCGAACCGATCGTCGCGATTTCCATATCCGGTTCAATGACATCACCTGTACCTGAGATTATCAAAATATCTTCCTTATCCGCTACAACCATCATTGCTTCCAATTTGCTAAGCATCCGGTCCATTCGCCATTCTTTGGCAAGTTCTACCGCAGCCCGCTTCATATTGTTGCCAAAAGCACCCAGCTTTTCTTCAAACCTCTCCAATAAAGTAAAAGCATCGGCTGTTGAGCCAGCAAAACCAGTGACTATTTTCCCATTTTGTAAAACTCGGATTTTTTTCACGCTACTTTTGGCAACTGTATTTCCCAAGGTAGCTTGTCCATCGGCACCGATCACGGTTTGGCCATTATGACGAATCGCAACGACGGTGGTTGATTTGATTTTTTCCATAATAATAAAAGTTCTCTTCTTTGAATTTCTAGTATTGACATCCCTACCTGCGTAGGTAAAGAATAAATACCAATAACTGTTCTAAAACAAAAAGTCCTGCGAAAACAGGACTTTTTGACAGGTTATTGATTAAATCAAAATTCTGACTGGATCTTCAAGCAACCCTTTTAAGGTTTGAAGGAAGGCCGAACCTACTGCACCATCCACCACGCGGTGGTCACAGGACAAGGTTACCTTCATCACATTTCCGATCTTCATTTGACCATCCTTCACAACTACAGTTTCCTTGATTCCACCTACGGCTAGAATACAAGCATCTGGCGGGTTGATAATTGCAGTGAACTCTTCGATGCCAAACATACCCAAATTGGAGATCGTAAAGGTATTTCCTTCCCAATCCTTCGGTTGCAATTCTTTATTTTTTGCCTTTCCTCCCAATGTTTTTGCCTCATTAGAAATTTGAGACAAGGACTTGCTGTCGGCGAATCGGATAACTGGAACCAACAACCCTTCTTCAACAGCAACGGCCATTCCGATATGAATGTGGTCATTGTATCGAATCTTATCACCTAGCCAGCTGGAGTTTACTTTTGGATGCTGTCGCAATGCTGCAGCCGCAGCTTTAATAACCATATCATTAAAAGAAATCTTCACTGGAGAGACCTCATTCATACTCTTTCGAGCTTCGATGGCCTTGTCCATGTTGATTTCCATGGTGAGATAAAAATGAGGTGCTCCAAACTTACTTTCAGAAAGTCGTTTTGCGATCACCTTTCGCATTTGCGATACATTCTCTTCGCGGAAACTTTCTTGGCCTGGAGCAGGAGCTGTAGCAGCACCACCAACTGTGGCTACAGGCGCAGCTGCAGGCACGAAATTCTCCACATCCCTCTTAATGATACGACCAGCTTCACCAGATCCTGGGACTTGTCTTAGGTCAATTCCTTTTTCTTCTGCAATTTTCTTCGCAAGTGGAGAAGCTTTCACTCTTTCTCCATCAGCCAAAACTGGAGCTGGAGTTGAAGGAGCAGCAGCTGGTGCAGCGACAGTTTCCTTTTTAGCTTCCGGTTTAGCCTCAGCCTTTGCAGGTGCAGCTTCTTCAGCAGGCGCAGCAGATTCTTGCTCGTGAGCTTTCAATAAGGTTTGGAAATCGGCTCCTTTTTCACCGATCACCGCAATCACACCATCAACGGGAACGCTATTGCCAGCCTCTACACCAATATATAAAAGCGTACCATCCTCGTAAGATTCGAGTTCCATGGTTGCCTTATCTGTTTCAACTTCAGCGATTATTTCCCCTGATTTAATATCATCACCAACCTTTTTCAACCAAGATGCAATGGTACCCTCTTGCATGGTATCTGACATCTTTGGCATGGTGATGATAGTAGCATTGATAGAAGAAGTATCAATTTTTTCAGCTGCCTTTGCAGGAGCGGCAGGCTTTACTTCTTCAATCACTTTTTCTTCTTTTGCCTCGGCAGCAGCTCCATTTTCTGAAAGAAGATGATCAAACTTTTCACCTTTTTCTCCAATGACTGCGATAATTCCATTTACAGGAACAGCCTCTTTCTCTTGTACTCCGATATGTAATAAGACACCCTCGTCATAGGATTCTAGCTCCATGGTCGCTTTGTCAGTCTCTACTTCCGCAAGGATATCTCCTGGCTTCACAGTATCACCAACTTTTTTCAACCAAGCAGCGATCACCCCTTCTTCCATGGTGTCACTCATTTTAGGCATTCTAATTACTTCGGCCATAGGTTTTTGCGCGCTTATCGTTTTTTAAAGTGTCCAAAAATAGTTTTTATAAACTCTTTATTCAAATTTAGACTTGTATTTTCGAGCAGATGATTTCGCCTCATTGTTTAGCAAAACTATGCCTTTAATCTCTACCAGTACTTACCAAAGACCTAAGTGGCTGTTTAACCGACATTTGGAAACCATCTATCCCGCCTTATTTCGAAAGGTAGAGCTACGAAATTCACAAACGGAACGAATCACCACCCCGGATGGAGATTTTTTGGATTTGGATTGGTTTAAAGCCAAAAACAAACGGCTCGTAATCATTTCTCACGGATTAGAAGGAAACAGCAAACGACCCTATATGTTGGGAATGGCTCAGATTTTTTTAAAAAACGGATATGATGTCCTTACTTGGAATTTCAGGGGTTGTGGAGAAGAATTAAACCAACAACCTATTTTTTATCATTCTGGAGCCACCTATGATTTGAATACCGTGGTAGCATATGCTGCTCAAAAATATGACACCATCTCATTAGTAGGATTTAGCTTGGGGGGTAACCTTACCTTAAAATACTTGGGAGAGTCTCTTTCAAAAGACAAACCAATTGATAAAGCTGTGGCTATTTCTGTCCCCTTACATCTCTCGTCCAGTAGCAAAAAAATATCAAGCGGTGAAAATCAGCTTTATTCCAAGCGATTTCTAAAAACTCTCCGAGAAAAAGTCATCAGAAAAGCTCAACATCATCCCAATGATATTCCACTTCATTTTTTAAGGAATATAAAAACCCTAAGTGATTTTGATGACTATTTCACAGGCCCATTGCATGGGTTTAGTGATGCTGAGGAATATTATCAAGTCAATTCCTCGCTGTTTTTTCTGGATAAAATCACACATCCTACTTTGATCTTGAACGCCCAAAATGACCCTTTTCTTTCTGAGCAATGCTTTCCCGTCAAACTTGCCCGGGAGCTTGATCATTTGTTTTTCGAATTCCCGAAACAGGGTGGTCATGTAGGTTTCTCGGTATCAGGAACAAACACACCCTACTATTCCGAAAAAAGAGCATTTGAATTTATTGAAAGGGATTTCTAACTTCCGCAAACAAAGATCAAGCAAATGTGCGGACGATATTCCCTCAGTAAAAGTAAAATTGAATTGGAAGAGCGCTTTCAGGCTGAAATGCTCACAGACTTCAATCCTCGCTACAACATTGCCCCTACACAACTAGTACCGGTCATCACTTCCGATAGTCCTAAGGGCTTTTCATTCTTTTATTGGGGAATCACTCCAGAATTTGGCCGCAACAAACCCGTTTCCCAAAAACTTATCAATGCCCGAGCTGAATCCGTTCATCAAAAAGCTTCATTCAAAAACTCTTTTAAAAGAAGGCGCTGCATCATTCCAGCTGATGGATTTTATGAATGGAAAAGATTAGGAAAAAAAACAACCATCCCTCATCGCTTTACCTTAGAAAATGATGCGTTATTTTCTTTCGCAGGAATATGGGATGAATATGAAACTGTAGATGGAGAAAATCAGCATACCTTTTTGATTTTGACCACGGAACCCAACCAACTTGTTTCGGATGTACACGATCGAATGCCTGTGATCTTGGACAAAAATTCTGAAAAAAAATGGCTGGACACCTATAGCTCCGAGGAGGAATTAATTGAATTAATGCATCCTTATCCCTCGGATCGGATGATTAGCTATCCAGTCAGCCCGCTGGTAAATTCTGTCAAAAATGACAGCCCAGCATTAATTCGAAAGACTTCTCCAATCGATCAACATGGAAACTACACCTTATTTGGATAGTGGAAAGGCCACTTAACCTTTTTTGTTTTCCGAACCTTGGTTCGGATATTTGCTATTCGAGTTTATAAAACCTAAAATACTGATGAGAAAATCCAAGATTCTTGGCGTGGGGCATTGCGTTCCAGATCGTATTGTTACCAATGATGACTTGTCCAAAATGATGGACACTAACAATGAGTGGATTGTAGAGCGAACTGGAATTCATACTCGGCATTGGTTTACACCTGGAAAAGACACCATTACCTCCCTTTCTAAAAAAGCGACAGAAGTAGCTCTCGAACGGGCAAATTTAAGTGCCAAGGATATTGATTTCATTGTTTTTGCTACTATCACTCCGGATTATTTCATCCCGGGAAATGGGGTTTTACTACAGCGAGAACTTGATTTTGAGAATATCGGAGCTTTGGATATCCGAAACGCATGTTCCGGTTTTATATATGCGCTCTCGATTGCCGATCAGTTTATCAAGACAGGCATGTATGATCGTGTTTTGGTAGTTGGAGCTGAAATTCAATCCTCTGCATTGGATAAAAGTGATGATGGCAGATCCAGTTCTGTGATTTTTGCAGATGGAGCCGGAGCTGTCGTATTAGGTCCAAGTACTTCAGAAAACTCAGGAATCCTTTCCACCCATTTGCATTCGCAGGGCCAATATGCAGAAGAACTTTACTGCAAAGATCCGGGAAGTAGCCGGGAAGTTCGCTTATCTCCCGAACTCATTGAATCTGGAAGTTTCTTTTTGAAAATGAATGGGAATGCGGTGTTCAAACATGCCGTGGTTCGATTCATGGAAGTAATTCAGGAAGCCCTGGATTACAATAAATTAGACAAATCTGACATTGATCTTTTGATCCCTCATCAGGCAAATCTTCGAATTAGCCAATACATTCAGCAAAAACTGGAACTTCCTGATGAAAAAGTTTTTAACAACATCATGCACATGGGAAATACTACTGCAGCAACTATCCCTATTGCAATGAGTGAAGCATGGGAACAGGGAAAAATAAACGAAGGGGATCTAATTTGTCTTGCGGCTTTTGGTTCTGGATTCACTTGGGCTTCCGCTTTACTCCGCTGGTAAAATGCAGGAAATAGACCTTTCCCTTTGGAAAAATGAAGAATTGATCAGAAGGCAAAATCAGCTGAAGTATCAATTCTGGGATCTATTGGGAAAGGTTGGAGATGAATTTTCACAGGAATATCTAAAGAAAATACACCCTGATTCCAAAGGGAAAAAGCTTTCCCAAGGACAGGATTTGGAAGGGCTCCCTTACCAAGTTTTAGACTTGGTTCGTGATTTCGACTTCAATACGGGTCTTAATATCCGAATTCTAAATTGGTTTGGAAGAGGTGCTTTTCTATTTGTATTAGTAGGGAAAGAAAATTTCCCAATGCTTGATTTATCCAGCATCGGGTTCAAAAAATGCCTTACAGAGAGCCCTTGGGATTATCCTAAAATACTATCCCAAGATTCAGAAATCCAATCTATTTCTGATGATTTAGAATACCAACAGTGGTTTAAAGAATTAGAAGTTTACTCCCAATCAGAGGAGAACCTAGCTAATTGGAAAGGAAATATTCAAGAAGTGTTTGATTTCTTGTTTTAAGGTTCTCAGAAATCATAGCAATGATTTTTTTAACCAATATTGAATAATCCCCGTACTAATATTCTAAATTGGTAGAGAATATTGCTTCCAAAGCCAATAAAATTCTGATTACAAATCTTATGAGATACCTACTCATTCTTCTCTTTTTTAGTTTTACCTCACTTTTTGCCCAGGAAAACCAACTGGTCAAACAATACAGTCAAGATTCAAGCTTGATTGCGACGGGTGTCATTACCAATCAGATGCGACAAGGCTTATGGAAAATTTATGATGCCAAGACCAACAAATTACTGACAACTGGAACTTTCGAAGATGGAAGAAGAGAAGGAACTTGGGTTTCCTACTTTCCAGATGGCAAAAAACAAGCGGAAGTAGAATACAAAGACGGAAAACTTTTTGGTCCCAGTGTCTTATTTGATGAGGATGGTTATCCAATCCGTCAAATGGTTTTCAAGGATAGCGTTCTCGTTGGGAAGTATGTTGAATATTATGGAAAAACAGGACGTCCCGCTGGAGTAAACCCCTATCAAGTCTCTTTTGAAGGCCAATTTGAAGATGGAAAGCGAACAGGACAATGGATACGATATTTTTACACTGGCGAGGTTTCTATTCGTGAATATTACGAAAATGGCTTACGCAATGGGCCTTATTTAGAATATGATCCCTACGGAAACCTGACTTTTGAAGGAGCTTACAAGGATGGTAAAATGGAAGGCATCATCAAGCGCTACTCCTTTGGAAATCAAGTATATGAACAAGGAGAATATAAAAACGGAAAAAAAGTCGGGAAATGGATCCGATATTTCCCTGAATCAAACATAGTTGAAGCTGAAGAAACCTACGATGAATTTGGGAATCGGATAGGAACCTGGAAATATTATTACGATAACCGACGAATAGCTCGTATTGAAAATTATGAAAATGGAATTGCTGTAGGGACTTGGGAAGAATATTACCCCAACAAAAACTTAGCTAAGCGAAAAACCTATGAGTTAGGAGTTCCCATCGGAGAATACATTGAATATTTTGATGATGGGGAGATTTCAGTAATAGGCGAATATGCAAACGGAATGAAAACAGGTGTTTGGAAAAGTTACTTTCCAGACGGTGTCCTCTATTCCATTGGCGAATACCGAAATGATACCAAATCAGGCCTTTGGAAATATTTCAATAAAATCGGGATTCTCATCGCCGAGGGCGAATATGAACTAGGACTCGAAAATGGACAATGGGTGTATTATTATGACGGTGGTCAACTCAAATCAATCGGAACTTTTATCCTAGGATTTGAAGATGGAATTTGGGGGCTGTTTTACGACAACAAACAATTAACCCAAGAAGAAACGTGGGACAATGGTCGCCTCATAAATGTTTCGGATTACTACAGTTATGATGGATCCACGACTTTTGACAAGGGTACTTTGAAAGACGGAAATGGTACCCGGATTACTTACTATGTCAATGGTAAAAAAGAATCTGAGGGGAATTTCAAAGAAGGAAAAGCTGAGGGAACTTG
Organism: Algoriphagus sp.; assembly: GCF_013373065.1. Lineage (GTDB taxonomy): Bacteria > Bacteroidota > Bacteroidia > Cytophagales > Cyclobacteriaceae > Algoriphagus. Next base: position 210,638 of record NZ_JABXIN010000003.1, on the reverse strand, counting down.
GATTTTTTATCATGAAAATGGAAGAAAAGCTTCGGAAGGAACCATGAAGGATGGTAAAAAAGAAGGGCCTTGGAAATATTACAATGCCGCAGGCAGATTAGTCGACCTAATCACTTATAAAGAAGATCAAGTCGTTGAAGAAGACGAACAAGAATTTTTGAATTAGTCAAACCTTCCAAGTTTTATTGGGTTTCAATTAAAAAACCATGTTCAATCTATTCAAAAAGAAAACTGAAGCAGAAAAACTTCAGGAATTGTATAAAAAAACACTCGAAAAAGCACACAAACTCTCTCATAGTAATCGGGCGGAATCCGATAAATTAATGGCAGAGGCAGAGGAAATTGCCAAGAAAATTGAAAAAATACAGTAAAAAGTATTTGATCAAGGCTAAGAATATTTTTACACCCAAATATTTGGATTTCAAATAATTATAATTACCTTAGGGTTCTTAAGACTAGTCCGCTAGTGAATTTTTTTTTAACTTGATTGAATAAATTTTAAGGGTGATTGAGCTACGGACAAACGTTTTAAAAAGAAGCTCCCGACCATTTGGCCGGGAGTTTTCATTTTCTATCATAATCATCCTGAACTCTTACAATGTCCAATTCATCTGAAGGTTCTGAAGGATCTGTATGCATCCAAATCTCTGCAATTACTCCCCAGTTCTGTTTCCCTGTTAGTCGATGGCGTTCCCCTTTTTGAAGCTGAATCGTTTTTCCTAAAATCATTTCCTGCTCCTTTCCCATTTCATCTGTTTGGCTTCGGACAATTCCCGCTTCCCCAAAAATCAATTTCCAAATTTCGGCTCTCCGAAAATGATACTGCCAAGACAGCCTTGCGCCCGGAGCTACCAATAGAAATTTAGGACTCAGTTTTTGAGAATATTGAGATTCGCTGAAAGGTATATCCGCGAAAAAATCATCGTGGAATTTTCGAATTTGAGTTTCGTCAATGACAAAAAAACCACCCCAAGGACGGTCTTGATCTTCTGACACTACTTTGAAACCATGAGTCTCCAGAAACTTCCGAACCTTCCCAAAAACCTCCTCTTTGGAAATGGTAGAATTAAAAATCAAAGAATCCATGCGCAAAATAAGTGAATGAATAAATAAAATCTTTTTTACTAAAACCGCTTACAAAAGAAATAAATCGAATTAATATTTAAAATGTTAGAGCTGTTTTATGATTTTTTTTTGAAAGTTTTTTTTGATAGGCAAAAATTAACTTATTTCAAGTATATCTTTCTGCCATGAACCTAATTAATCCTCAAGCTGTCATTGATCAAATGGATGGGGTAGTTGAAATAAAGAGCTACCTCAATAAATTAAAGATCATCAAAAACCTCTATCTAAAAGGAGCAAATACCGCGAGTGAAATCTGTAATGAAGTGGGAATCTCCCTTCCTACCGTAAATTCACTCTTAAATGACTTAATGAGTTCCGGTGAAATTATCAAGCACGGACGTGCCGAATCACAAGGAGGACGGAAACCTGATCTTTACCGACTGGCCGAAGATGCTTTTTATGTTTTATCAGTCGATCTATCAAAATACACAATTAACCTTGGCTTATACTCCTGCCATAATACGCTGGTTGTTCCCAAAGAGTCTCATAAGATTATTTTAAACAATGAAAAGGAGACATTCGATCAAATCTGCGATTTGATGGAAGGATATTTAAAAAAATCTGAAATTCCTTCTGAAAAAATTATTGCAATCGGCGTTTCAATGCCAGGTTTGGTAGATGCTGTTGGAGGAATAAACTATACCTACTTACGATTTGGCAGAAAAACATTGCTTGAAAATTTTGAGGCTCGCTTCGAGAAAAAGATATTCCTAGAGAATGATGCGAGAGCGATGACCTTGGCCGAATTCAAGTTTGGTTCAGAACATGAGCACAAAAACGTATTGGGTGTTTTTGTTGGCTGGGGAATCGGTTTGGGAATCATTATCGACGGAAAAATTTACAGAGGAGCTTCTGGTTTTGCAGGCGAGTTTTCACACTCCCCGATTTTTGAAAATCGCAATGTCACCTGTATTTGTGGTAAAAAAGGCTGTTTGGAAGCAGTTGCCTCCGGAACAGCAATTGTCCGGATGGCAGAAGAAGCTATCAAACTAGACACAGATAGTATCCTTGCCCGAATTGTACGGGATCATCATGGAGAACTAGAACCCAGTTTGGTTGTTGAGGCGTCATTAGCTGGTGATCAGCGTGCCATCACTATTCTATCCGAAGCAGGATTGGATTTAGGAAGAGGTATTTCTATTCTGATACAATTGCTTAATCCTGACCTCATCATCATTGGTGGTTCTGTCGCGGAGGCCAACCAATACCTAATTACTCCAATTCAACAGGCCTTAAACATTTACAGTATGGCCAAGTCACGAGAAAAATCTGAATTGGCACTTTACCAATTGGGTGAAGATGTTGGTTTGATGGGAGGGGTCGCTGTCGTAAACGAACAGCTATTCGAAGATGTACTGAATCGCTTGGGTTAATATTCCAATGCTATGCGTTTTTTTAAATTTTATTTCTGAAAACCCGCCTCGATTGCGCTTGCATTCCTAGGGTTTTTCATTCATTTTAATCTTCAGGCGCAAGAAACCTACGAATCGAATTTTGTTAAACAGAAACCCAAAAAAACAGGGATTACTTTTAAAAATCAGCTCATTGAAGACCGAGACAACAATATTCTTCGCTATAAATATTTTTACAATGGATGCGATTCAACTTCTAGAGACTTAGATAATTTTTATTGCCGACAATATGGTTTCAATTGCACTTTACAAAAAACTATTAAACTCTAAATTATAGATAAGATAAAAAAGGAAGTGAAAATATAGAAGATACCTTGACCCAAACCGAAGAAAAAAACAGAAGGGAGCCTGGAAAAATTGAATAAAAGGAGGCTGTCTCATAAATGCCCTTTGTCAGGTTGAGCGCATGACAAAAAAAGACTTTTAAGACAGCCTTTAAATATATTCGAACGTGATTCCGATTATGGAATCCATTTAATCTTACTGAAGTCAGGCTTTCGCTTCTCTAAGAAAGCATTTCTTCCTTCCTTCGCTTCCTCAGTCATATAGGCCAAGCGAGTAGCCTCTCCGGCAAACACCTGCTGTCCAACCATGCCATCATCGGTCAAGTTCATTGCAAACTTCAGCATTTTGATGGAAGTCGGTGATTTTTGAAGAATTTCTTGCGCCCACTGATAGGCTGTATCTTCCAATTCATCATGAGGAATTACCGCATTGACCATTCCCATTTCAAAAGCTTCCTGTGCAGAATAATTCCTTCCTAAGAAGAAAATTTCACGCGCTTTTTTCTGACCGACCATTTTTGCCAGATATGCAGAACCATATCCTCCATCAAAACTTGTCACATCTGCATCTGTCTGCTTAAAAATCGCATGTTCCTTGCTCGCTAAGGTTAAATCACAAACCACATGCAAACTATGGCCTCCACCCACAGCCCATCCAGGAACTACTGCAATCACGACTTTGGGCATAAATCGAATCAGCCGCTGAACCTCCAAGATATTCAGGCGATGATAACCATCATCTCCTACATAGCCTTGATGTCCTCGTGCTTTTTGATCTCCCCCGGAACAAAACGCCCATTTTCCATCCTTGGGAGAAGGACCTTCTCCGGATAAAAGAACGACCCCGATGGAGGTATCCTCCTGCGCATCATAAAAGGCATCATATAATTCCGCGGTAGTTTTGGGACGGAAAGCATTTCGTACTCCGGGACGATTGAAGGCAATTCGGGCAACCCCATTACACTTTTTGTAGGTGATATCTTCGTATTCTTTTGCGGTAATCCACTCCATAAGTTTCGATTTGGTTTAAAAATTCGATTTTTTTGCAAGATAACAGGCTAGCTTCAAATTTGTTGATTTGATCATAACCTTCCTTTTCCTTAAGCACATTCGGCATGTTCCAACTTCATTTTGAAAATCAAATCTTCCGTACGCCCGATGATTTTCAAACTTCTTCTGAAAATGAAGTTTTGAAACAGGCACTCTTATTTTGCCGAGATTGGATAGTGGGGAAAGAAAAATTCATTCAAAAAACTTCTGGATCGACAGGTACTCCAAAAGAAATCCAAATCACCAGAAGCCAATTGTTAGCTAGCGCAAAGGCTACTGCAGCCTTTTTTCAAATTGAAAAATCTGACTTGTTGCTCGCTTGTCTTCATCCCAATTACATTGCGGGAAAAATGATGCTTGTTCGGGCCATGGTATGGGATGCAGCGGTAATTTTGGTTGAACCAACTAGCGATCCACTTGCAAATCTTGCGGAAAACCTATTGCCTGATTTTGTAGCCATGGTTCCCTTACAGGTGGAAACCTGCTTAAACAACCCTAAATCAAAACAGAAGCTTCAACAAATCAAACATGTATTGATTGGAGGAGCACCGAGTTCGCTTCGGCTGCAACGACAATTATCCGAAAACCACATAAATGCTTGGCAAAGTTTCGGGATGACCGAAACGGTTTCCCATATAGCCCTCGCAAAAATTACAGGAGAAGCACTTTGGTATCAACCGCTTCCCGGTGTGCAAATCGGCCAAGATGATCGAGAGACACTTTGGATCGAAAGCCCCATGAGCGGAAATCAACGAATTCAAACCAATGACAAAGTCATCATCAACTCATCTAGATATTTTCGCTGGTTAGGCAGAGTGGATTTTGTGGTTAATTCTGGAGGTGTAAAACTATTTCCGGAAAGTTTGGAACCCCAAATTGAAGAGTCCATAGACAGGCTTTTTCCCGGAAAACGTTTTTTTCTGGGAGGCATTCCAGATCAGATGCTGGGACAAGAATTAGTCTTATTAATAGAATCTAATGAGAAGGACTCGAATCGGGCAAAGAATTTGCTCCATGAGCTGGAAACGATTCTCCCAAAATTTGAGCGTCCTAGAAAAATCCATTTTCTGGACCATTTTGAGGAAACCTCCAGCGGAAAAATCAACCGGATCAAAACCCTAGCACATGTTACTTTGGATTCTTAACTCCTTACTACTAATTGGTTGGTTCTCACAAACTGAAACCAGTCTGGAGTTGACCATTACCCAAAGTAAATCAAACCTCGGACTCATCAGGGTATTGGTTTTTGATCAAGTAAAGGGCTACCCCGATGATCCCGAATTGGCTAATCTAGCCTTAAGCCTTCCCATTACAAATCATCATGCCAAAATCCAACTGGACTCCCTACCACCGGGGAAATATGCGATTTGTGCTTTTCATGATGAAGATGAAAATGGAAAATTGAACAAAAACCTATTTGGATATCCCCTCGAGCGCTACGGATTCTCAAATAATCCCTCGGTGGGATTTAGTATTCCCTCCTTTGAAAAGTGCCTGATAGAAATCAAAGCAGGCAAAAAAAATAAAGTCACCATCGATTTGAAAAAGTAAGCTTTAGAGGAGCTCGAGGAGAATCCCCGTATCCTTTTCCCAAAGATTTCATCCAAAAAAGCTACTTTTGTATCAATCAAAAATTTAAGATTTTGAGTAAGCAAGACATTGAAGGAGTAGTTTTAGAATACCATTCGGGAATTATTCCACCACCCTATAGCCACGTTTTTCGACTCTCTTTGGATTGGAGCAAGGAATCGCTTCGAGCCTCTTTAGAACTTCATTATACAGACCGGGAAGATTTAACAGAGGAAGAAATTATTGAAGAAGGCTTCACCCTATCGGATGATTATCAATTTAACGGGGACTTGGATGAAACATGGAAAAAGCCGGTTCTGGAATTGCTTGATCAAACCCGCTATGCCTCTCGAGTGGAAGGTGAAGGTGAACTTACGGTAGCGACCACAGAAAAGGGGAAAACAAGTCCATTTAAGTCTCCCTCTAACCAAGAAGCTTGGCAGCTGCTTGCACAAGATCTAATCCAAGCGATCTACGAGACGGCGAAAAAAGAAAATCCTTTACAAATCAATTTCCGACTCGTGGATCATGATCATGTCCAAGATGCCTCCATCCAGCTTCAGTTTGCTCATCGAAAGGTGATTTACGAACATGATGGCCAAAGCGATACCTTAAACTGGGAGTATGCTTTTCAGTTGATGAAATTAATCTTTACCCCTGACTATGATTATGATCTGGCAAAGGAATCCCCAGGCAAAAAACGAGGCATTTACCTCGATTGTGGAGACGGACTTTGGCATGAACTAGGAAAAGGTGTGATCAATATTGACCCGAACTTCGATGCAATTGGTCAAATTGAAAAACACTTCAGAAACCTGCTTGAATCCTAATATTCTGATTTAGAGATTAGGGTTTTAACTTTCGTAAATCTTCCTGAATATCCTTCAGCATCTCTCCCAAATCCGAGAGGCTGAGGGATTTCTTTTTATCACCAGGATTTGGAAAATCTGTACTTATAAAGGCTTTTGCCTCCCAAACTTCCAACACATCTTCTCCACGAACCTCATAAGGTTTGTACTGCTCATTATCAGAGACCAAAAATAACTTTCCGTTTTCTGACAAATAGTTGAATATCCGCTTGTAAACAATCCCTTCGGACTGCGTCACCAACACATAAGTACGGCCACTTTTGATCTCAGATGGATGTTCAATATAGGCACCGATAATGATGGTCCCCGCAATAAGCGGCAACATGGAATCTCCAGCCAATTCAAAGGCCCGATAGGTCGCATGACGAGGTAAATTAGGTAAGTGAAACTGTGGTAATTGCTCCATGTACTCCGGGTCAGCAAACCCGTTCAAATAGCCTGCTGAAGCCTTTTGTCCTACCCAGGTAATATTTTCCCGATCTGACTCGTCAGCGGCAATCGTCAAAATTTGCAAGTCCCGCTTCTGTAGAGCTTTTCGCCCGTGTTTCTCAATATCATGCTCCAACAGTTCTTCCAATCCTACTTCCAAAATCGCACTGATCTTTAGAAGGGAACTCAATTTGGGCTCGGAGCGACCATCCTCATATGCTGAAATCATGGTACGCTGCACCTCCAACTGGTCTGCCAAATCCTGTTGGGTCAGTCCTTTTTGCTTACGCAAATACCGAAGATTGCTAGCTAAGAAACTCATGCTGAAAAGAGGTAAAAGTCATAATCTTCTGGCTCAGGTGCCAAGGGAAACAAGGGATCAATATTCCGCTGAGCTGCTTTGCGCTTGGCCAATCTGCTCTGAATTTCAGCAATGATATCTCCTACTGGCTTGGGTTCTCGAACGAGCAAATACCCATACTCGGATCCCTGCTCACGCTCCACAAAAAACTTAACCTGAACATTGCCTGAGGAGAGCGGCTTGGTGCTGATATTGATTTTCTCCATGTTTTCCATCGCGTTACTTTTTACAACAGCCAAGATACCAATGTTACTTTTATAAACATCAGATCGTTAAAAAAAATAACATCTTTCTATGACAGCTTTTGTCAAAATTCAACTTTGGATTCGTTTTCTAAGAATCAACAGATAACCAAATGAAAAATTTACATGATCGGTACGCAGTTTATTCAAGCTAATAACCGCTTAGCCTAAAATCTCCATTGAAAAAATCCAAGGGACCTAATTTTGTGTTATTAACAATAGCCGATTAAACCAACTACATGAAATTCAGAGTTCTACTTCTTTTTTTATTCCTTCTGTCCTCGGGAAGTTATGCACAAACTTTTTCATTGAAAGGAAAAATTCAGGACGCAAAATCCAAAGAAACCATTCCCAATGCCACGGTTTTACTCTTGCGGGTCAATGACTCCACGCAAGTTGACGGAATGATTTCTGACTTAGATGGCAATTTCGAAATTCAGTCTATCCGCGAAGGGGATTACCTCTTGAAAATCCAGTACCTCGGCTATGAAAACTTCTTCCGAAACGTACAGATTCTCAGCAATTTGGATTTGGGTATAGTATCTATCCGTGAACAGGCAGTTGGTTTGGAGGAAGTAACGGTAGCAGCTCGACGCTCCACGAGCCAGACTAAATCAGATACCACCATGTTCAATGCCGATGCATTCAAGACGATGCGGGATGCAAGTGCACAAACCTTAATTGAAAAACTACCGGGAGTGACTTCAGAAGATGGTGGATTACAAGCCCAAGGTGAATCCATTGCCCAGATTCTCGTAGATGGAGAGCCATTCTTTGGAACAGATATTAAAACAGCTCTTCAAAATATTCCTGCGGAAGTCATTCAAAGCATTGAGATTTTCGATCAACTCAGTGAAAAAGCAAGATTGAGCGGTTTTGATGATGGCGAACGGCTTAAAACCATCAACATTATCACCAAACCCAACCGTAGAAAAGGACAATTTGGGCGGACTTCGGCAGGTTATGGAACCAATGACCGCTATTTAGTAGGCGCGAGTATCAATGACTTCGATGAAGACAGAAGAATCACCTTTACCGGTTTGTCTAACAATATCAACGTGACGGATTTCTCTGCTGACCCTAATGCACAGGACAATTCGCGACCTCAAAGTGGAATAATTCAAACACATATTCTTGGATTAAACTACTCTGATAAATGGGGTGAAAAAATCAAAGTAACGGGTAGTTATGTCTACAGCAGTCGGGAAAATTTCGAACAAGCCATCCGGTTTCGGGAATTTATCACCAACGGAGAATCGAATCAATTTTATGATGAAATCCGAAATGAAACCCGTCTCAATAACCGACACCAATTCGACATGCGGTTTGAATACAACATTGATGACCGGAATCGAATCCTATTTATCCCACGTCTTTCTGCCCGATTTGAAACTGAAAACTCGGATTTTTCAGGAGAGACTTCTAATGGCACCGATTTGATCAATTCCGTGGTCAATACCCGAACTGCAGACAACTACGATTACGATTTGTTCAACCGACTATTTTACAGTCACAAATTCAACAAGCCGGGAAGAACGATGACCATTCGGGGTCGAATCAGTGACAATCGAAATGAAGATGAGGCCAATCGGATTGCGATCAATGAGTTTTTTATTCCCAACCCGTCCACAGAAACCATTCATCAACAAATCAATCGGAATCGAAAGGGCTCCTCTTGGGAAACAGGTATCTCCTTTACAGAAGCTTTAAGTGAAAAAAGCCAACTTGAACTGGAATACGAAATCGGAAATCGGGTCAATGATTCCGATCAGCTGATTTTTGATGTTTTGGATGAGGATCCTAACGCAATCGAATACCGCTTGGATACCGCACTGAGTAATACCTTTGAAAGCAAGTACCTCACGCAGGAAACCGAACTTGGCTATCAATACAAAACAGGTAAAATCCGAGTTCAAACGGAGCTGCAATACCAAAATGCACAATTAGATAATTCACAAGGATTCCCGGTTCCTTTTGAATTGCAAAGAACCTTCCAAAGTTTCCAGCCTACGGTTCGGTTCAATTATCAGATCACTGACAATACCAACCTGCAATTTGATTACGATACCCGAACCCAAGAACCTGATTTGCGACAGCTTCAACCTGTCGTAGATAATTCCAATCCCCTTCAGTTATATGTGGGAAATCCGGAATTGGATCAGTCTTATTCCAATAGACTACGGGTTCGCTTCCGAAGCAATAATCCTGAAACCGACCAAAATTGGTTTCTTTTTGCACAAACTTCCTTTGTAAATAATATCATCGCCAACAGTTCCTTTATCGCAGAAGAACCTACAGAAATTCAGCCAGGGATCGTCTTGGAACCCGGCTCGCAACTCTTCAGCCCTGTTAACTTAGATGGCTATTGGGATCTTCGCTCTTGGTTTGGCTATGGAATGCCCGTTGATTTCATCAAATCCAACTTGAATATCAATGGGGGCTTGGGATATACGCAGCGTCCGACCTTTGTGAATAATGAGGCAGGATTCAATAATTCCCGAAGAATCAGCACCGGCCTTTCCCTGAGCAGTAATATTTCAGATCAAATCGACTTCAATATTTGGACACGCCTTTCTTTTAATCGCGTAGAAAACACCCTCAATCCAAATTTGAACAACAAGTTTTTCAACCAACGTGCCCGTATCAATTTCAATTGGATTATATGGGAAGGCTTTGTCTATAGACTGGATCTCAATCACCAAGTCAATGCCGGACTTTCCGATGGCTTTGACGCTAATTTCACCTTGGTAAACATGAGTCTGGGTAAAAAAATCTTCGCAAATCAGCGGGGAGAAATCAGTCTGAACGTGTATGACCTATTCCGTCAAAACAACAATATCCGTCGGAATATCACGGACACCTTTATCGAAGATGTGCAAACCAATGTTTTGCAGCGATACTTCATGCTCACCTTCTCCTACAATATCCGGCGCTTCTCCAAAGGCATGGACATGGATGATTACAATGAGATGATCAATACCGGCGAAGGACCTGGTGGCGGTGGCGGTGATCGTAGAGGGGGTCGATAAGGATATTGGAAAATTAGAAGATTTGGAAATTTGAAAATTGATCGATTTCTGAAGTTTTTAGCCATTAAATTAAAAATCAATATCTTGACCAAGTGCTGTAGGCACGAAAGTTTGGCAACCAAAGGCGATACGATTTAATCTGAAGTGCCGTAGGCACGAAACTCCATCTGGTTCAAGTCTTCAGACTTGGACCTATTGTTTGGCAGTCTCTTGACTGCAGCACAAGTCATGAGACTTGCGCTATGTGAGATAAGGAGGTGTTTTTGTAAGTAGTAAATAGTAAGTGGTAAGCAGTACAACTGACCACTTACCACTCACCATTTACAAAATACAAACTCCTACTACCGAAACTTCCCTTTCAGCATCGCCAACTTCTCGGCCATCGTTCCTTGAGTTTCTTCCTTTCGGGTTGGTTTGGAATTTTTCTCCATCTTTTTTCCCCGCTCAGCAAATGGATCGGATTTCATACTCAACCCAATTCGCTTTCGGGAAATATCCACATCCATGACCGTCACCATCACTTTTTGATTCACTTGTACAATCTCATTCGGGTCTTTGACAAATCGATCTGCCAAATGACTCAAATGTACCAAGCCATCCTGATGAACTCCTATATCCACAAAGGCTCCAAAGGCCGTGATATTGGTGACAATCCCGGGAAGCTTCATTCTTCGCTTGAGATCTCCAATTTCATTCACTCCTTCCTGAAATTGAAAAACTTCAAACTGCTCCCGAGGGTCCCGACCCGGTTTGGCTAATTCCTCCAAAATATCCTGCAAGGTGGGTAAACCAACCGAGTCCGACAGATAGTTTTTCAAATTGATCCGGTCTCGAAGGGAATCAGACTGCATCAATTCTCCAACGGAAGTACCTATATCTTTCGCCATTCGTTCCACCAACTCATAGCGCTCGGGATGGACCGCTGAACGGTCCAAAGGGTTTGTTGCCTGACGAATCCGCAAAAATCCGGCTGCCTGTTCATAAGCTTTTTCACCCAATCGAGGCACCTGCAAGAGTTGAGAGCGACTGGTAAAAGGACCATGCTGATTGCGATAGTCAACAATATTTTGAGCTAAAACAGGCCCTAAGCCGGAAACATATGTCAGCAATTGTTTGGAAGCAGTATTCACCTCCACCCCTACGCCATTTACAGCAGAAATCACCGTATCGTCCAGTGCATTCTTCAAGGCATTTTGATCCACATCATGCTGATATTGACCCACTCCAATGGACTTTGGATCTATTTTCACCAATTCCGCCAAAGGATCCATCAAACGGCGACCAATGGAAACGGCTCCTCGAACAGTCAAATCCAATTCCGGAAATTCCTCCCGTGCCACATCCGAAGCAGAATAAATAGAAGCCCCGGATTCATTGACCATGGTCACGATCACGGAATTAGGAAGGCCAATTCCTTTCACAAAAGCCTCAGTTTCCCTTCCTGCGGTCCCATTTCCAATTGCAATTGCCTGGATGTTGAATTTTTCCACCAAACCTCGAATAGTCAAAGATGCTTCAGCTGTTCTTCGTTGCGGTTCATGTGGGAAAATCGCTTCATAATGGAGCAATTGACCCTGTGGTCCCAGACAGACCAGCTTACATCCTGTTCTAAATCCTGGATCAATAGCCATCACAGACTTCTCACCCAAAGGAGCTCCCAAAAGCAACTGCCGCAAGTTTTCCGCAAAGACCTTAATAGCCTCCTCATCGGCTTTTTTCTTGGTAATCAGTCGAACTTCCGTCTCCATGCTCGGTTTTAGCAATCGCTTGTAGGCATCCTTGATAGCCAATTTTACCTGAGCTACTGCAGTGTTTTCAGCATGAATCAAAATTTCCCGCTCCATCAAAGCGATGGCATCCATCTCTTCCGGGCAGACATCCAATAATAAAAACAGCTCTTTTTCTCCCCGTCTCATTGCCAACACCCGATGGGAAGGCGCGGAATGAATTGGCTCAGACCAATCAAAATAATCCTTGTATTTGATCGCCTCCTGTTCTTTTCCAGGAATAACCCGAGAGCGAAAAGAGCCTTCCTTCAAAAAAAGTTGGCGCATCTTCTCACGTAGCCCCGCATGCTCATTAATCCATTCTGCAATAATATCCCGAGCTCCATGCAGGGCTTCTTCCACTGAAGCCACTTCCTTTTCAGGATTGATATAATCAGTCGCCAAAGAGTCCAAATCCACTGACTCTTGCTTAAAAATCAATTCAGCCAAGGGCTCCAATCCTTTTTCTCTAGCGATGGTCGCTTTGGTTCTTCGCTTGGGTTTATAGGGCAAATAAATATCCTCCAATCGAGCCATGGTTTCAGCTTCCTGAATCGCCTTTTGAAGTTCCGGAGTCATTTTCCCCTGCTCTTCGATGGATTTGATAATTGCTTCTTTCCGCTTATCCAAGTCCCGTAATTGCTGGATTCGATCTCGAATGGTTGCAACCTGCACTTCATCCAAACTACCCGTGACTTCCTTTCGATAGCGGGAAATAAAAGGAACCGTGGCTCCCCCGTCCAATAAGTCAATGGTCGCTTGAACCTGCTGATTTTTTACTTGTAACTCTTCGGCTATTTTGTGAGAATAATTCATCTGTTTCAATCAAATTCACTTCAAATTTCCCGCAAGATAGGAGTCCTTTTTTAGACAAAAAGGGGGAAATGTAGCGCTTGTCACTAAGGGGCTGATTTTAAGAATGTAATTTTAAATTCGAAAATTGAATATTTGTTACAAAGCGATAAGGTTGAAAGGTTGGAATGGTTTTGAGGTTGAAAAACTAGGAAACAAAAATTCATCATTCTAACATCTTAACTCATACTTCGTACTTCATTAAATACCATGGATTGGAAAAAAGAAATTAAATCTTGGGGGCTGATTTTGGCCTTCTTTGCCTTTTTATATTTCACGGGCTTGTTGCCCGTCGTACAGGGTGCCTTGCAATCAGTTTTGCTATCTACAGGTTTGATAAAACCTAATCTGGAACGGGTAGATCTGACTAATCAGAAGTTTGATTACAGCGGGACTTTTCAGGATTTTGAAGGAAATACTGTCCGATTAGCTGACTACAGAGGAAAAACTGTTTTCATCAATTTATGGGCTTCTTGGTGTGGTCCTTGTCGGGCAGAAATGCCCCATATTTCTGAATTATACAAGTCTGTTCAAGACCAGGAAAACCTAAAGTTTTTAATGATTGGGGTGGACAACGACTTCCAAAAAAGTAAAAATTTCATTGAAGGAAAATCCTGGTCCTTTCCTAGCGTTCATGCCAGCTATGGACTAAATAAATCCTTACTAAGCGAATCAATCCCAACCACACTTGTAGTCAATCCCGAGGGGAAAATTGTCTTTTATCAGGAAGGAATGAGCAATTTCAACACGGATGAATTCCGAAATTTTTTAATCAGTCAATAAGCCAAGACGAAGATTTTCAGGCTGTGATTCAACGCCAATGAATTTTTAATGACAAAAGTCAAACCGAAAAACCTGTTTTAGACGGCTTTTTAGTTTAGGAGAGTGTGAAAATCTCTCTATATTTCTTTCATGAAAATTCCCAGCACGGAAGTTATCATCGTTGGAGCCGGTTTTTCAGGAATTGCTGCCGCAAAAAAATTACATGAAGCCGGAATTTCCTTTAAAATTCTGGAAGCTAGAGATCGAATTGGCGGGAGAGTGTACACACGCTATTTACAGGAAGATTTATATTTGGACTTGGGCGGTCAATGGATTGGTCCGACACAAGACCGCATGTACGAGCTTTGTAAAGAATACGGAATATCCTACTTCGAGACATTTGATGAGGGAAAAAATATCCTAAACCTTCGGGGGAAAATCCGAACCTACAAAGGGATAATACCAAAAATGGATCCTATCTCTTTGATCAATTTGGATATCCTTATGCGAAAGTTGGAACGGATGGCCAAAAAGATCGATGTACATGCTCCATGGGCACACCCCAAAGCCTCAACTTGGGATCAAATCACTTTAGAAGCCTTTCTGCGAAAAAACTCTAAAACCAAATCCTGCTATGAAGTAATCAAAGTGGGCTGCGAAACCATTTTTGCTTGCGAACTTCATGAAATTTCACTGCTTCATTCACTTTTTTATATCCGTTCTGGCACTTCCCTGGATTCACTGATCAATATTCAAGAAGGCGCCCAACAGCATCGGATTATAGGTGGAATGCAAGGGATCGCCGAAGCGATGGCAGCCCCTTTCCGGGACCAAATCCAGTTTGAAAGCCCTGTTGATAAGATCATTCAAGGAGCCAATCAGCTACAAGTGATTTCAGGAGAGCAGCAAATAGACACCAACCATGTGATTTTAACAGTCCCTCCTCCCCTATTAAAAAAAATACATTTTGAACCGGGATTGAGTGAAGAAAAAAACAAGCTCCTGGAAAATTACCCGATGGGTAGAGTCGGAAAATGTTTTATGATCTACGACCGGCCTTTTTGGAGGGATAAGCAATTCAGCGGTCAGGTGGTAAGTGATGACCCTCGAAGTCATCAAACTGTTTTTGATTGCTCACCTGCAGATGGGAAATATGGAATTTTAATGGGATTTACCATTGGGAATCGGGCTGATGACTATTTTAGCAAAAATGAAGAAAGCCGAAAAGCCCAAATGCTAAATCAATTGACCCAGTATTTTGGAGAGGAAGCAAAAAATCCAATCCGCTATATTGACTTCAGCATGAGTGATGAACCCTGGTCTAAAGGGTGCTATGCTGGCTTGATACCAACAGGCGCCTGGTCTACCTGGAGAGATGCCTATCGAAAATCCGAAGGCAATTTGCACTTTGCAGGAACAGAAGCCGCGACTGTTTGGCATGGCTATATCGAAGGAGCTGTACGGGCCGGGGAGACCGCAGCTTTAAAAATCAACCAGAAAATACAGAAAGAAAGCCTATGAGTTTGAGAAGGTTTGCCGTCTCTTCGATTTTATTGATCATTTTCCTCTGGCTCATTTGGTCTTTTGCGGGCAGAAGTTATCAAATGGAGCCATCGGAAATTTACTTGGATCTGATCGAAGAGGTCAATCCAAGCGATTCCCTTCATCGGAATTTAGTAGGAATTCAACCGTTTATGGAGGCCCGAGATTACCTCGATTTAGAGATTTTTTATAGGAAAATGGAGCTTTATTTGGATGCGGCAAAAAAATCCCAACTCATCAACTCGAATACCTTGGTTTTATTTCCCGAGTACTTGGGAACTTGGTTGGTTCTAGAGGGCGAAAAGCATGTACTGGCTGAAAAAGAAACCATTGATGAAGCCATGACTACGCTCGTTCTTTCCAACATCATAGATTTCGGAATAAATTATTTACAAAGCCATGAAGACGATCGAGCAGCAGGTACACTTTTCCGAATGAAAGCACGTAGCATGGCGAAGGACTATTATTTTACCTTTAGCCAATTAGCAGTCCAATTCAATTGCTATATCGCGGCGGGAAGCATTATACTTCCAGATCCATATGTAGTGGATGGAGAACTTTTCATCAACAAACAAGGACCACTGTATAACGCCTCCTTTATCTTCGGTCCAGATGGGAAAATAATTGGTAATCCCATTTTAAAAGCTTTTCCTATCGAATCCGAAATTCCTTTTGTCAGTTCGGAATCCGTGGAAAAAATTCCAGCTTTTGATCTGCCCATGGGAAAAACCAGTCTATTCATTTGTGCTGATAGCTGGTATCCCGAACCTTATCAAACAGCCGATCAATCCCAATCTGAAATCATTTTGGTCCCCTCTTATCTTACGGGTGAAAATGGCATGAAAAACCTTTGGCAAGGATACAATGGAGCCCCAGCTCCAGTAGACACTGACCTCAATGACATAGAATCGATCAGTGAATGGGAAGCTTGGAATAAATATGCGTTACCCGGAAGAATTACCCAAACAAATGCCCGAATCGGTTTAAATGTATTCCTTAGAGGAAATCTCTGGGATTTGGGGGCAGATGGACAACCCATGGCTGTTTTAAATGGACATCCGATAGCTTTGAAGCCAGCAGAACGGGCCGGGATCTGGTCCATAAATTTTTAAGATTATGTGTGACACCCTGGTAGCTCTAGGAAAGCAAACCCAATCCGGCAATTTAATCTTTGGAAAAAATTCAGATCGGGAACCTTTAGAAGCCCAGGAAATTCGCCATTTCCCCAGAATAACTCACTCCGAAAAAACGCTTGCTTGTACTTTTATTTCTATCCCTCAAGTCCCTCAAACCTGGGAAGTTTTTCTTTCAAAGCCATTCCAAATGTGGGGTGCAGAAATAGGTGTTAATGAATGGGGTTTGACCATTGGAAATGAGGCGGTTTTTACACAAGTTAAGTTCAATAAAAGCAAACCCGGATTAACGGGGATGGATCTTTTGAGACTGGCATTAGAACGCTGCAAAAAGGCGAAAGAGGCTATAAACCTGATCCTTGATCTCCTTGCAACCTATGGACAGGATGCCTGTGGTGGATATCAAAACAAAAACTTTTTTTATCACAACAGCTTTTTATTAGCTGACCCTGAAGAGGCCTATATACTCGAAACCGCAGGAAAATCCTGGGCCTGGAAAAAAGTGAAATCATCAGCTAGTATTTCTAATTGCCTTAGTCTCGAAGACGATTACGATGAAATTTACTTAGAGGAGGAATCCACTTATTTTTCTTCCATTTTCCGATCCAATAAAGGCTTTAAATCCCGGTTTTCTGATTTTCTCTACACCTACTTTTCAAAAGCTCAAATTCGAAAAGCAACCACTGAAAATCAGCTTAAAAACCAATCAGGAGACCTTGATACCTGGTCATTTATAAAAACCCTTCGGCTTCATAATATCCCGGATAAAGACTTTCATCCAAAAAACTGTAGCGCTTCCTCCATCTGCATGCATGCGACTGGACTCACCAATCCTTCCGACACTACCGGGAGTATGGTGACTGAAATCCGTCCAAATGATATCAATACAGTTTGGCTTACCGGTACTCCTCATCCCTGCCTAAGTCTCTATGTTCCCTATTATTTTGGCACCAAAAGCGAATTCTTAACCTATCCCAGTTCTAAAAAGGATGACTCCCTTTGGTGGCAGGCCAAATGGCTCCATGAATTAATTGATGAAAAAAGAATTGAACGTTTTCCCGGTATTCGTCAGAAATTGGATGAGATTCAGCTTGATTGGATCAAAAAAGACGCTTTGCTGTGTTCCAAAAATCCAAGCCCTTCCGAACTTCAGGAATTTAGCCGGGCTTGCTATGAATTTTATAAGAACTGGATCCAAGAGAAAATTAAAAGCTTTCAAAAAGGGTAACCGTTTTTCGATAGCTATTCAGCAAGAGATAGGACATCAATGAATTCAAAAATCATTAACTTGAAAAAAAGCCAATCCATGAAAAACTTTTTCTTCTTCCTCCTAATCTTCCTTGGATCATTGACACTTCACGCACAGGAAATTCGAGTATACAAAGAACCCGAATTTGGATTTGATTGGAGTAAACCCTCCGAATATCCTGACCGCATCGTATTGACTTTTGGTGAGAATGCGACTTCAGAAGTTAGTGTGAATTGGCGAACAAATACAGAAATAAACCCAGCTTTTGCAGAACTAGCTGTTGCAAGCGGAGCACCTAAATTTTGGAGAAATGCTATTACTCAAAAAGCAAAAACTGAAGTACTTCAAGCATCTGAAATTCCTACCGCTGAAGTAGATGCCAACTACCATAGTGCAACTTTTTCGAACTTGACGCCTGGGACAGTCTATGCTTATCGTGTCGGTGATGGAACTCGCTGGTCAGAATGGTTTCAGTTCAAAACACCGAGTGACCAGGCCGGTCAAAAGTTTTCTTTTCTTTATGTAGGTGATGCCCAAAACTACATTTTGGAACTGTGGGCTCGATTAATCCGAGAAGGATTTCGAAAAGCACCCGATGCAGATTTTATCATTCATGCTGGTGATTTGATCAATTATGCCCATCGGGAACAAGAATGGCATGAATGGTTTACAGCTGGGGGATTTATTCACAGCATGCTTCCCACCTTGGCAGTCCCGGGTAATCATGAGTACAACTATCTAAATGAAACCGATCGAGAAAATAGAGTAAGAAGCCTTTCCATTCAATGGAAACCTCAATTCACCTACCCTCTTAACGGCCCAAAAGGATTAGAAGAAACAGCTTATTTTATCGACTATCCGGATGCTAAATTTATTTTTTTGGATAGTAACCGAGACCATCAAATTCAAGCAGAGTGGCTGGAAGAAATCTTAAAATCAAATACTAAAAAGTGGGTAATTGTGAGCTACCATCACCCCCTCTTTTCGGCTTCAGCTGGACGAGACAATGAAGCCTTACGAAATCTATGGAAACCCATTTTCGACAAATATCAGGTCGATTTGGCTTTACAAGGACATGATCACAGTTATGGACGAGGTCGAGTTTCTCCTGGAGAAAATATGATGGATGGCATGAACATGCGTGACAAAACAGGGACCGTCTATGTAGTGTCTGTCAGCGGAGGCAAAATGTATGGAATCAAACCTGATGGATGGGAAGAATGGGGTGCTGTTCGGGATCGTGCTGCAGAAAACACTCAACTATTCCAGGTAATTACCATTGAAGAAAATACCCTTCAATTTGAATCCTACACGGCCATTGGCGAATTATACGACAAATTCGAGCTTACAAAAGAGGAAGATGGGATCAATATCTTTAAGGATTTCAAAGAGGAATTACCACAGGAATTTAGATTTACGAATACAATTCCTTATGAAGACCAACTTCCACAAATTGTGGAGGATCAATTATTGAAAAGATATCCAGGGTTTCAAGTGAAAGGAGTACGATTCTTTGAAGAAAAAGGGCAGGCCCGTATTCGAGTTATTCTTCAAAAAGAAAATGAAAGCAAAGATCTTATTTTGGATCAAGAAGGTCGGGTAATCTCTGAAAAGTGATTTTAAAAACTACTCAATATTTTTCAACAAAGCCCCACATCTCATGGCTGAAAAGAGACGGATAACACTAAAAGACATTGCTCGGGAATTGGGAATTTCCGTTTCGACAGCTTCCCGAGCTTTGAATAGCTATCCGGGGATTTCGGAGGAGACGATTCAAATGGTTCAGGAATTTGCCAAAAAGCACAATTATGTTCCGAATTCCATTGCAGTTAACTTTCGGAAAAATAAAACCATGACCATCGGGATGGTGGTCCCGGAGGTGGTTCATTATTACTTTTCATCCATCATCAGTGGAGCCTTACAGGCTGCAAACCTAAAAGGTTACCGTCTTTTGATAAGTCAAACACAGGAAAAAGCAGAACAGGAACTTCATGCTTGTCATGGAATGCTTGCTGGTAATGTCGACGGATTACTGATCTCTATCTCCAATGAAACATCAGATGTATCACATCTTCAGGAGTTTTTGGATGAGGGCAAGCCGGTGGTACAGTTTGATAAGTATTCGGATCAATTGACAACTCCCAAAGTGATTACGGACGATTTTCAAAGTGCTTATCGGGCTGTCAAGCATTTAATCGATCAAGGGTGTAAAAAAATCGCACACATAAACGGACTGGAGCAAGTTCAAAATTCCAAGGATCGATTGGGAGGATACCTAAAAGTATTATCGGATCATAATTTGGAACAAAATCCTGAGTGGATTCCTCATTGTCAAGATATCAGCGAGGCCGAAGGCTATGCATATGCGAAACAATTAATGGAAAGTTCAAATCCTCCGGATGCTATCTTTTGTATTACCGACTTGGTCGCATTGGGGGTGATGAATTATTTACGGGATGCAAAAATAAGAGTACCAGAAGAGGTTAGCGTGATGGGATTTAGCAATTGGAAAATCTCGGAAGTCATGCAGCCATCGTTAAGCACCGTAGAACAACACGGCTTTCTAATTGGCCAAAAAGCGATGGACCTATTGATTGAATCACTTCAATCAACTGACAAAGCCTCTTCTAATAAGGTCATTGAAGTACCCAGCGACTTGATCATTCGCAAGTCCACGTTAAAAAAAGGATGATCAACTTAATCTTTGACTTCAAGAATCCGAAAACCATAAGGTTCTAGAATAAGATAATCATGGTCAGGACCTACAGGGATTGAATCACCTGTCCAATGATCAAAAAGAGACGCTGGCGTAAAACCAAACTCCTTAAAGGCATACCAGGTCAAATAAGAAGCTTGATTGGAATAATTCCCGATGACAAATACTTTTTGGTTCTCCGTCTGTCGAAGAAAGCCCGCCACATGAATATTATGGGGTTGAATCCAGCTGATATTATTAAGATCAGCAATAGCAGGTAAGCTTTTTCGGATTTTGATCAATTTTTGAATCCCCGAAAAGACACGATTCTCAACTGTTCCTTCTTGATCCCGTTGAGCGGCTTTATCCCAGTCTATTTTAGGTCGGTGCATCCAGCGGTTATCATAACTCTTTGAAGGATCTTTCAGGAAAGAATAATCATTCAAATACCCTAACTCGTCCCCATAATACAACATGGGCAAACCTCCCAAAAACATTGAAAAGGACTCCATTAGAAGTATTTTTTGAATGGATTCTTGAATCTTATCTGAGCCTTGCGTTAACAGGGCTTGTTCCAAGCCACACAAAGAAGCTAATGAACCTGAGATTCGGGCATCACCTGTTTTAGGATTACTCGAAAAAAGCGCTCCAATCGCTGGACTCCCTGGGAATTTTCCGGAAAAATAATCCTTCAAATAACTGCGATGCTGGTAGGGATCCTTACCTGCTTGTGCAATCATGTAATCGTCGTATCCCAAACCGATATCATCATGACAACGGATATAAGAAATCCAACTAGTACCGAAAGGTTTTTGTCCAATAATAGGCTGCGCCTGTAGCATGACCCGCGTATCTCCGGTGGCCAGCATATCCCATTGCAAAGCCATTTGGGTAGCATTATAGGCAAAATCACATTCTTTTCCTGCCCGGTCTCCCTTCCCAAAATACTCCATAATGGCATCTGGGGCCACAATTGCTTCTCCCAAAAGTACCATCCCAGGTGTAGCTATATGCACTGCCTGTTTTATCAATTGCAAAAGCTGATGTGCTTGGGGAAGATTTTGAGAACTGGTACCCGTTTCTTTCCAAATAAAAGCAGGTGCATCAATCCGAAGAAGATCTACACCAAGATTTGCATAAAAAAAGACATTGTCGAGCATTTCCCGAAGCACATGGGGATTACGATAATTTAAGTCCCATTGATAATGGTGAAAAACGGTCATCACCCATTTTTGACATTCTTCACACCATGTGAAATTTCCTGGGGAACTTTCCGGAAATATTTCCGGCATGGCCGCTTCATATTGGTTGGGAATCCAGCGATTATCATACATGTAAAAATAATCCTGGTAATGCTTATTCCCAGATTTGGCTTTTTCTGCCCAAGAATGTCTATGCGAAGTATGATTAAGAACAATATCAAGCATGAGATTCATGCCTTGAGCATGTATGTTTTTTCGCAGTTCTATCAGATCCTTTAAATCCCCAAACCTGGGATCAACTTTACGGAAATTGGAAACGGCATATCCCCCATCACTTTCCCCTTCAGGACTTTCAAAAAGCGGCATGAGGTGTAAAAAGTTTACACCCAATTCTTCAAAATAATCCAGCTTTTTACGGACACCTGATAGATTCCCGGCAAATCGATCCACGTACAAACTCATGCCTACCAAATGATTGCTGAGGAACCAATTTCCTTGTTTCTCTTTGGCCTTATCTCTTTTCTTGAGATCTTGTTCCCTTTCCAAATAGGCTACAATGATGGATTTGAGAAGTTCCTCAAAGACATCTTCAAATTCTGATAAATCTCCATAGATCGACCGATATAAGAATTCAAGATTTTCAATTCCTTCCTGAAACCGCTGAAAAAAGACTTTGTGAGTTCCAACCGAACGAATTCCAAATTCCTGAAGCAATGCTTCCCAAGGCATGTATCCCTTTTCCATTACTTGTTCTCCCATTCTAAATGGCCTCCACCAGCTATTGGCTGATCAATCGTTACACTTTTATTTTCCTTGATATTCAAGGTGGCCAAAGCTGCTATGATCAGTAGCACACCCCCAAATACAATCGCTAAACCAGGGTCATTTCCAAGGAAATTTTTGGAAACGAATCCAAAGGTAAGTGTCTGAAGAATCATAGGAATTACGATCATCATATTGATAATTCCCATGTAGACTCCATAGCGCTCTTTCGGGATTTCATTGACCACCAAGAGATAGGGAACGCCCATCATACTGGCCCAGGCAATCCCAAACCCTGCCATAGGAATGAATAAAGCATATTTATTAGTCAGTTGGGGAAAAATCATCAAGCCCACTCCTGCCATAATCAGACAAATGAAATGGACTTTTTTGGGGCCAAACTTCCTCGCCATACTAGCCAAAAAGAATGCAGAAAGAAAGGTCACCACATTGTACCATCCATTCACCAATCCAGTCCATCCAACCGCTTCTTCATAAAGCTTTGGATCTCCTGTAGGAGTAGTATTCCATACCGATTGCGCGATACTTTTAGCCGCATTTTGCCAATAGCAGAATAGTGCATACCACTGAAAAAGATAAATCAATGCAAGCTTCCACATCACACCAGGCATCACCATGATGGATTCAATAATCTCAACATTTTGAGCAAATAGAACCCGAGTTTTGGGGTTGGTTTTGGTTTTTTCTAAAACTCGCTTGATTAAACCTTTCGAGAATAGGGCTGGAATTAAAAGCGCAAAAAACACGAGATAAGCGACCAAAGTAGTCAGAATGGATAGAAAGAATTGAATGGCTGGATGGGGCATACCTTCATTTCGTTTTTTCAAGGCTGCTAATTCTTCAGGGCTAGGGGGAATTTCAGGCGTTTTGGAGATACTCCACATGACCGACCCAATCGAACAGGCCGTCCCTAGGAAAAAGGATGCATAAACCCAATAGGGCAAGGAGCCCCAGGTTCCTGTGATATACTTTTGGAAAATAAACAGGGAAACATTTGCCAAGGTGATACCAAGACCCGTAAAGAAGCTTTGAGTCAAAAAGCCTGTGCTATATTGTTCATCGGGTAATTTATCGGCAATCAAAGCACGATAAGGCTCCATGGCGGTGTTATTTGCCGCATCCAATACCCAAAGCAAACCTGCAGCCATCCAAAGCGAACTACTGAAAGGGTAGAAAAAGAGAGTAATACTACAGAATAAGGCTCCAATGAAAAAGAAGGGCTTTCTTCTACCATATTTCGGGCTCCAGGTATTATCGCTCAAGGCACCAATTATGGGCTGAATTAATAAGCCGGTCATCGGGCCAGCCAAATTCAAAATTGGAATCTCGTCAGGTGCTGCCCCCAACATATCATAAATGGGATTTACAGCACTTTGCTGCAACCCAAAACTATATTGAATGCCAAAAAAGCCAACATTCATATTGATAATTTGGGAAAAGGAAAGCTGCGGTTTTTTCATGAAAACCTAAGTTAAATTGGGTTAAAAAAAGGGTAAAATGATGCAGGCAATTAGTTAAGCCCATTGAACTTACCAAATTTTGATTGGAGAAAAACAATCTCCCAAAGGATTTCAATGAAAAAATTAATGCAACCGATTGATAATTTTGACTTATCTAAAAATTCAATCGATTCCAAAAATAAATCCCGCCAAATTGAGCGGGATTATGTTTTTCGAATTAGGACTTGACTTGAATTTTTTTGAACTCAGTCAAATCATGAATAAAGTCTTTTAAATGTTCAATTTCTACATGATCCATTAAGACAATTTTGTACCATTTATTCCCAGCATCATGCGATTGTGGAACAAGGTTGTATTTATGTGCAATTTCTTCAGGAACAGCGAAGGAACGGATAGTCACAATATTCATTTCAGGTTCTCTGAAATAGGGAACTTCCAATAGATCCAACTGCTTGCAGAGCCAGTTGGTACGCATTTTCAAAACAGAGATTTTTTCAAACCACTTATGTGGACCGTATGTGGTCAGGATTGTCCAAACCGCGACCGCATTCGCTCCGGATCGACTTCCGCAAAGCGTCAAATCCATCCCCTCTACATATTGGGCCTCGGTAGTCAGCACATTTTCGATCAAGCCTTTTCTACAAACGAAAATCCCCGTTCCATAAGGAGCTTGGAGCATTTTATGCGCATCGATCGTAATCGAAGAAATTTTCGGATTGGTAAAATTGATAGAGTTTTCTTCTTCTGAAAAAGGAAAAACAAAGCCACCGTAGGCTCCATCGACATGGAGACGATAATCCACTTCAAACTCCTCTAGAACTTCTTCCATCTGAACAGGATCATCTACAGAACCAAACATGGTTGTCCCCATATTGGCGATGACAATGAAATATTTTTTCCCTGCAGCCAAAGCAGTTTTTACTGTAGTCCGAAAATCCGTTCTTCTAATATCCCTGGTCACCTCATCTACAGGAACTTTGTACCACTCCAACATCAATAAGTTTGCACCTTTTGGAATGGAATAATGGGTATCCTCGGAAGCCAAAATCACGATTTCATCCAGTTTGGCTCCATGCTTTTTCATGAATTCATTTCGATAAATCCACATGGCCTGCATATTGGCCTCGGTACCACCTGGTGAAATATAACCATCATAGCCTCCTTCCTCAGCCTTAAACAAATCCACGGCAATCATATCCAACACTTCCCGCTCGATTTCCTGCGTACCCTTGAAAGAATATTCAGAAGTCCCGAAGGTATGACATCCAATGTGATTGGGATTTGCGATGTAGGTATTCAAAACCGGCATTTCCCGTAAAAAAAGAGACTCATTCGCAAAAACTTTTTCATCCAGTCGGGAAGCAGGATAGCCGAGGTTTGCGTCCTTGCTGAAATCCACATTTTCCTTCAAGGCACGCTGGACTCGAGTGAGTCGCTCTTCTGGAGTCAGCTTTTTCCAAAATTTCATATTAATCTGCATCAGTACTTGGGTTTATTGATTCACTTTCCAAACGTGTTCCTCACTGTCCAGCAATTCCTTTCCCCATACGGGTAATTCTGCCTTGATTCGCTCCACCAATTCATCGCAAGCGTCCATTGCCGCCCGTCTATGCTTGGAGGAAGTAAATACAAAAAGGCAAATTTGGCCTGCATCTACTCTTCCGAGACTGTGATAGATATGCATGCAGTTAAGGGGATATTTTGCAAAGATCGCTTCCCGTATTTCGAAGGCTTTTTGAAGCGCCATCTCCTCATAAGCTGTGTATTCAATTGCGACTACGGTACCATTATCTTTCTGGTCTTTTCGGACTTGTCCCAAAAAAATTGAGTGGCCACCAATATCCGTTTTACTCTGATGATTGGCTATGGATTTAGCGATCTTTTCAGGGCTTATGGCACCCTGAACGAAAATATTTTTAGGAGTTCTCTGTTTTTCCATGGTCATGTGGGGTTAAAATTGCTTGAATTCCTCCTCGGATCGAAAATACCGATTTTTGAGGAAAAACTTCCTGAATACGCCGGACAGCCTTCAGGCTTCGGATTCCTGTTTGACAAAAAAAGTATACCAATTCTTTTTCTTTGATTCGTTCGAAATGATCTTCGAATTCAGTGAATGGGATGGAAAGCGTATTCCATTTTTCAAGCTTGGGTTGTTCATTTTTCTCTCGCAAATCTACCAAAGCAGCAGAAGCTGGAATCGGATGGGGAATCTCCTCCCAGCTTATTTCAGGAAGCCCCACACAGGTCAACTCATAATCTGTATGGGAAAGCGCTTCTAAGGATTTGGGTATCGAGGCATGACCCTCCAAATTTGGTTTTATTTGAACTTCGTAAAAGCTTGCAGTTTTTGATTGATAGAAAAGGATGCGATTTTTTAGAGGCGTTCCAAAATCAGCCAATACTTTGATGGCTTCCATCGCCATGATATTTCCGATAATCCCTGGTAGAACTCCTATGACACCGGTTTCTGCACAATTTGGCACTTCATCGGCTTTTGGAGGATTTGGGAAAATATCGCGGTAATTACAGGAACCTTTCCCCAGATTAAAAACAGAAACTTGCCCCTCATGTTGAAATATCGCTCCAAAAACCAAAGGTTTGTTCAACAAGACACAAACGTCATTGACTAAATATCGGGTTGGGAAATTATCAGACCCATCAATCACCAAGTCATACGGCCGAATGAGATCTGCTGCATTTTCCGCATGGACGAAAGATGCTATTTCGGTAATTGAACAGTCCGGATATTGCCTACGCAAAAAATTAGCAGCCACTTCTGCCTTATTTTTCCCAACATCTTCTTGACCAAATAAAACCTGTCGATTTAGATTAGACACACTTACTTGATCCCCGTCCACAATTCCGATCTTACCCACTCCCATTGCAGTTAGGTAAAGAAGAATAGGAGCCCCCAATCCGCCTGCACCAATAACCAACACAGAGGAATTTTGAAGCTTCTCCTGTCCTTGAGATCCGAATCCCGGAACTAGTCGCTGTCTTTCAAAACGGTCAGCCATTAACCTCCTGAAAATGGTGGCAAAAGTGCAACCTCGGCTCCTTCAGGAATTTGTTCATCTCCCTGAACCAGTTTCTGATTCACTGCAATTGAAAACTTCATGGATTGGAGTTTCGGGAATTGAGCGAACAAATAATCTTTCAAGTTTTCTGTAGTAGCTATTTGATCTAAGGTCAATTTAGACTGTCCGATTTCTTCAGCAATCATTCCAAATGTTCGAATCCGAATTTTGTTTTTCATCTTTTAAAGATACTGTCTTTGGTAGCAACGCCCAAGAAAGAAGGGTTCTTAGCGTGGGGTTTTTACATCAAATTTTACTCTGTTTTCATGAAACCAGGCTTGTGAATTTCAATTTTTTCAAAATTTAGAAAATTCTAAAAAACACCCCAAACGATTTAAAAAAGGGGATTTATCCGACAGCAAACGACTACAATCGGATACAAACGGATACAAACGACTGATTCCCGACTTTTCGATGAGCCCTATTGCAACTTTGGATCATCAAGTTTTTCCTCTGGCGAAAACGAAAAAAAATTCTAACCAAAAACACACGTAATCATGAACACGCTAAGAAACAAAGTTCAACTAATCGGTCGCATGGGCGACAACATCGAAGTTAAAACACTTGAATCCGGTTCTAAAATCGGAAAGGTAAGTCTTGCTACCAACGAAACTTACAAAAACCAGCAAGGTGAAAAGGTGACTGAAACCACCTGGCACAATTTGGTGATCTGGGGCAAGCAGGCAGAGCTATTAGAGAAGTATACTTCCAAAGGATCAGAGATCGCGATCGAAGGAAAAATCTCCAACCGGAGCTACACGGACAAGGAAGGAATCAAGCGCTATATTACAGAAATTGTGGTCCATGACTTCATGTTCTTGGGCGCTCCTAAAAACCAAGAAGGAAGCCCAGTTTCAGAAGAAGCAGATCTTCCTTTCTAAAGCTAGCATAGTACATAGCGATATTCCAAAACCAATCGCTTTGAAAATGAAAAACCCCCGTGGACAATGTCCCGGGGGTTTTGAATTAAAAAACCACCAACCTTAAATCAATCATGCTTTAACCTTACGGAGTTTCATATTTACCTTATCGGCTAACAAATACATAACTGGTACGATCACTAACGTAAGAAATGTTGCAAAGGTTAACCCAAAAATCACGGTCCATGCCATCGGCCCCCAAAAATCTGCATTATCACCTCCTACATAGAATTGGGGATCAAATTCACTCAACAAAGTGCCAAAATTGATATTCATCCCGATAGCAAGCGGAATCAATCCTAACACTGTAGTAATCGCGGTCAAGAGTACTGGACGAAGTCGCGTTTTTCCAGATTCGATAATACTGTCAACCAAATCTGCGTAAGAAAGAACCTCATCATCTCCTATTCCTAAAGCTTCGCGTTTCCTTGCACGAACCAAGTTTGTATAATCGATCAATACAATCGCATTATTCACCACAACCCCAGCAAGAGAAATAATCCCGATTCCAGTCATGATTACCACAAAATCCATATTGAAGATCACCAATCCTAAGAACACCCCAATGGTACTTAGAACCACAGAAGCCATGATAATAAATGGCGTGGTAACAGAATTAAACTGTGCAACAATGATCAAGAAAATCAAGGACACCGCGATTGCAAGGGCGCGAACCAAAAACTCCATGGATTTCGCTTGCTCTTCCTGCTCACCGGTAAACTTCACTGTAATTCCATCCGGGACATCATATCCGGCCAAATATTGGCGAATGGTATTATTGATTTCCGTAGCATTGAATCCATCCAGTACGTTGGAATAAATCGTAACTG
Organism: Algoriphagus sp.; assembly: GCF_013373065.1. Classification (GTDB taxonomy): domain Bacteria; phylum Bacteroidota; class Bacteroidia; order Cytophagales; family Cyclobacteriaceae; genus Algoriphagus. Next base: position 181,997 of record NZ_JABXIN010000003.1, on the reverse strand, counting down.
CTTTTTCCAAATCCTTTCGCTTCACTGAGCCATAGGTCGAACTGAATTCAATATCAGCTACTGCCGATACAGGAACTTCCCGCTTCGTACCAAATTTATCCCGGAAGCCAATTTTCTTATTGACAAGGGCATCAATATTATAGCGGTATTCTTCTTCCAATCGAAGTTGAATGGGATAATCATCCTCCCCTTCCTTAAACTTCGAAACTTCTAAACCAAAAAGCGCAGTTCGCATTTCAGTGGCAATGGTTGAAGTGGACAATCCGAATCGACGGGCCTTGTCCCGATCGATATCCACGATCAACTCAGGACTACCCAAGGAAAGGTCTGTTTTCAATTCTTCAATCCCTGGAATATTCTTGCTATTGATGAAGTCGAGGGTTTGATTGACATAACTGATCAACTGATCATAATCTTCTCCTGAAAATTCAATGTTGATCGGCTTACCAACAGGTGGCCCAGCTCGCTGCTTATCCACTGTAATCAGAACGCCCGGATAGTTTTCTGCCAATTCACGGATCTTCTCCATGGCTTGATTGGTATTGATTCCCTGCCGTTCGATATAATCCACAAAGCCAATGGTAATTTTTGCCTTATGAGGCGTTGCCTGTCCAGAGTTTCCTTCAGTAGGATCGCCTGTCCCCTCTCCAACCTGGGAAATCATGGAATCGATGATGTCTTGGTAATCCTTTAAGACATTCGCTACTTGATCTTCAAAATCATCCACAAAAGCATTGGTCGCCTCTATGTCCGTACCAATTGGAAACTCTACATAGACATTGACCAATTGAGGCTGATTATCAGGGAAAAACAACACCTTTGGCGCTCTCACGAAATATAAAGAAACTGACAGGATCAAGAGCACATTCACTCCCGCAAAGAAGAAATACGGGCTTTTCCCTTTTAAGGCAAAATTTAAGATTTGCTCATACACATTCTCCAATCGAACCAAAAAGACTGTTTGAAACCATTTTATGGCACCTCTCAAGAGGAACACATTAAATAAGGTCAACACTGACGAAACCAATGCCAGGGAGCCCATTGCCGTCCATCCAGTCAAATAAAACAGAATTGAAAGCACTAGAAAAACACCAGATACAGTGATCGGTTTCCGCTTGGATTTTACTTTATTGACATCCTCCACCTTCATGTACATGGATGTCAAAACAGGGTTGATGATCAAGGCAACAAACAAGGAAGAAGACAATACAATGATCAAGGTGATCGGAAGGTATTTCATAAAGTCCCCGATTGTATCTTCCCAGAAAGCCAAAGGCAAGAAGGCCGCTAACGTAGTAGCTGTAGATGTAATAATGGGCCAAGCCACTTCTCCTACCCCTTCTTTCGCTGCACGAAGAGGTGATTTCCCTTCAGACATCAAGCGGTAAATATTCTCCACGACCACAATCCCATTATCCACCAACATCCCCAAAGCAAGGATAAGTGAAAACAGCACCATCAGATTCAAAGTGATTCCGAAGGAATTGAGCACCAAAAATGAGATAAACATGGACAATGGAATTGCAGACCCCACGAAGAGGGCATTTCGGAATCCCAAGAAGAACATCAACACCAAAACCACGAGAATCACCCCGAAAATGATAGAGTTCTCCAAGTCATTTACCTGGGTCCGAGTAGTCTTACTTTGGTCATTATTGATCGTAATCTCCAAATCAGGAGGGAAACGGTTTGCTTTCGTTTCTTCAATGATTTGTTTGATTTGATCTGCTGCATTGAGGAGGTTTTCGCCGCTTCGCTTTACCACATTGATCGTTACAACAGGAAGATTTTTCATCCTAGCGTAAGAACTTCGATCCTTGTAGGTATCCTTTACCTCTGCGACATCTCGGAGATATACGATTTTATCATTGTCTGTTTTAACAATGACATCGAGGATTTCCATGGGATCGGTAAATTCTCCATCCACACGCAAGGTTCTCTGGAAATCACCTCCACGGATACTACCTCCAGAAATCGTCACGTTTTCTGAACGAACTGCATTAGCGATATCATCAAAAGTTACCCCTACCGATTCCATCTTGTAAGGATCGGCGTTGATCTGAATCTCTCGCTCTACAGTACCCGCTAAATCTGCCTTAGAAATTTCCGGAAGCTTTTCAATTTCATCTTCCAAATACTCTCCGAATTTCTTCAATTCTGCTTCAGAATAATTTCCCGAAATATTCACATTCATAATCGGGAAATCGGAGGTATTAATTTCTAAGACATTAGGATCCTGATCCAAGTCTGAAGGCAATTCGCTTTTGGACTTATCTACCGCATCTTTTACATCTTGAATTGCCTTAGAAATTTCAACACCAGGGTTAAATTCCACGACGATCGATGAAAAATCCTGAACTGAAGTGGATTTGATATCTTTTACATCATTGAGGGATTTGAGCTCCTTCTCGATGGGGCGAGTAATAAGATTTTCCATATCCACGGGTGAGTTACCAGGATAGGGTGTTCCCACATAAACTGTCGGAATAACCACTTCTGGAAAACTCTCCTTAGGCATGGTTCGATAAGCTCCCAATCCCAAGACGGTGATAATCAGCGTTAGAATGACGACTGAGGTGGAATTATCCACACTCAGACTGGTCAATCCAAACTCTCTCGTTGTTTTCGAATTCGTTTGTTCGGCCATGTCTTATTGCTGTGCAATGGTTACATTAAAATTATCTCCCACTTCACGGAAGCCTTTATCTACCAGTTTTTCGTCTCCAGATAAACCTTCCAAAATTTCAGTTTGCTGCTGAAAAGTCTTTCCTCGCTGTACGTAGGTTTTGATTGCTTTTCCTTCCCTCACGACAAAAACGTAGTCTCCACGATTATCACTCAAGATTAATTTAGAAGGAACCACTACAGCTTCCTCATTTTCATAATCCTTGATATCGAGGATGGCGAGCATATTAGGCTTTACTAAGTCCAATTTTGGAAGAAAAACCTCCACTTTAAATGTGCGATTATTAGGATTAATGATAGCACCAACAGCAGATACCCGAGATTCAATCACCTCTCCAATGGAAGGAAAAGAAACTTTTACAGAATCTCCTTTGCCTAATACTCCAACATAAGATTCAGAGATATCAGCCTCAATGAACAGATCACTTTCTCCTACAAATTGAAACATCGGTGAACCTGGCTGCACCAATTCGCCCAATCGGACAGTTACGGTTTCTACCGTTCCATCAAATGGAGCTTTCACCATGGTTTTATCGAGTTGGGTCTTTAAAGAGGCAAGACTCCGCTCTAATCCTTCTTTTCTGTTTTTAGCCTCTAGGTATTGAACTTCCGTTCCGATCTCCTGTTCCCAAAGTCTCTTTTGTTTTTCGAAAAGTGTCGTAGCCAAGCTCAAGGAGTTTTCAAGCTCATCAATATTTCGTTGGATAACTTCGGAGTCAATTCTTGCCAAAATTTGCCCTTTGGTCACCCGCATACCTTCCATGGCTGGAATTTCCAACACTTGTCCGGCGGTCTCTGCGGAAATACTTACATTTTTCTTGGAAAGCACAGAACCTGTAACCTCGACGAAGTGCTCAAATCGTTCCTTCCGAGTATCTGCGGTGGTGATTAATACAGATTTTTGATTTTGCTTGGCAAATTCTGGATCCAATTGCATGAGTTCAGCTTCAAGGTCCCGAATCGTTCCATTCAGCTCGATCACCTGCGTTTTCAACTCCTCAAGTTTTGCTTTTTTTGCTTCCACTGATTCATCCTCAGCACAACCGAAACTCAAAACAACCACTAAGGTGATGGGTAAAAATCTCAAAATTGTTTTCATGTTTTTGATTTCTATCTTCCCGGAGGGAAAGGGTGTTGGTTTAGTTCAATAAATCGTTCTTTAATATTCCAAGGGCTCTTTCCAAATCGACTTTGGAAACCAATCCATCGTAAAGAGCAGTCAGATAGTTGATTTCAGCCTCGATCAAGGCTGCATCTGCTTCCACTACTTCCAAGTTGGATCCTACGCCTTCTTGATATTTAATTTTTGTGATGTCATAGACCTCCTTGGCTAAGTCAAGATTTTCTCGCTGAACACGAAGAATATTCAACTCGTTTTGAAGGTTTGCCTTGGCAGTGTAAACTTCATTTTTAATACTTTCATTCAGGAAATATCGCTGGTTTTCCAGCTGCTGGATTTGAATTCGATTGCGTTGAATTTTAGCACTTTTCAACAATCCGTCGAAAATGGGAATCTGCATGCTTACTCCCAACAAGGAACTACCAAACCAATTTTGGCTATCATAAACAGTCCCAAGCGAATTTCCAGCTCCAGATCGGATTCCATTCGCTACGAAGTCAATGGTAGGCATGTATTGGGATTGATTGTTTTTCAAGTCCAACCAAACGAGTTCGATATTAGTCTGTAATTGAGACACTTCTACCCGCTCTCTTCCTTCATCAATTAAAAGGGCATTGATCTCTTCGATTGGATTCAATTCCTCAAGGGTCTCCGTGATTAAAACGTCATACTCCATAGGAAGTCCCATTTGAAGTTTTAGGATTTGCTCACTGATTTCCAAGGCCGTTCGACTGCGCTCTAATTGAGAGAAGGTATTGTTTCGCTGAACCTGAATTCGGGAAACATCCATTTTCTCTGCAAAACCGGCTTCATTTAGCGCCCGCGTCTCATTGAGTAAGGTGTCAATTCGTGCTAAGTTAGCTTCAGCTAATCGAATTCGCTCCTGATTTACCAAGACCCCGAAGTAAGCTTTCTTAACAGCCTCAATGGCATCATTCTCGGTTTTGATTTTGTCTAAATCAGTCAATTCCTTGTAGGTTTTTGCTGCTCGAAGGCCTACGAAGAAGGACCCATCGAAAATCATCTGGCGAACGTTCACTCCTAAACTTGATTGAAAGCTCACTCCAAATCGAGCAGGAATCACATCTCCAGGAATACTTGGGTCACCAAACGGGGGTTCGTTGGGAAGGAAAACGACCGGAATAGCCGGATTGTAATTTAGGTCTAATGAACCTGTGATCTGAGGAAGCCCTGATGCGGTCGTTTCTTTGATCGTTGCTTTTGAGATCAAGGTCTCCAATTGGGCATTTTTTACATCGACATTATTTTCGAGTGTAAAATTCAACGCCTCCTCTAGGGTCAATTCTACAATTTCCTGTGAATTAGCCTGAAAATTCAGGGCAAAACCAATCAGGAAGAGCATGAATAGTTTTTTCATTTCAATGCGTTTCAAATAGTTTTTTCTTGCTGAGTTTTATAAGCTTCACGTCCCTTTTCTGTGAATATTCCGTGAAGAAAATGATCCATCATTTCAAGTTGGATCTTAACGATATCATAATTGGCATCTTGGAAATTAGACGAGTCCATAGCTCCAGAAATCTGATCTACCCGGATTCTTGCCAAAATAGGAACTTCGATTTCCTGTCTGAAATAGCCCAATTTTTTGCCCCGTTCGAGGATGTCCATCATCTGAGAAAGAATCACCTCCTCTTTATGATGAACAAATATTTGCCAGGCATCAGGAAAGTACTTCTGAACTTCCATGATGGTAATTGGATTGATGGACTGCAATCGCTCACGCATCATCCTTGACAAATGAACCAAGGTTTCAATCACGTGATCATCCGAATCATTCATTATAACCTCGATCATATTTTGATCTCGCTTTAAAACCTGATCGAAGGCGATCTTTACCAGCTCCTTTTTGTCTGCAAATTCTTGATACAAGGTTTTTTTTGAAATCCCCAGGTGCCTGGCGATATCATCCATGGTCACACTGCGTACCCCATACCTCGAAAACTGCTCGATGGCCGCTTCCAAAATTTTTTCACGCATCGCTACTTTTTCTATTTAGCCTGCAAAACTATGGAAACGATTACAATGTTCAAAGTTTCCTGAGTTTTTTATAAAATTTTATTTGGAATACAATTCCTTCAAAAAGATTAAATTGTTCGGTTTCGAACAAATATGTATTTTCATAATACAAAATTTTGTATTCTATCATTTACCTGATACTAAAATTTGATTTTTGATAATTTTGGAGCTGATTTTAATTTTTAATGAATTTTATTGAAAGCCCATACGGAAAATTGCACTACTCCATAGATGGGGAAGGAACAGAAACCTTTCTAATCTTGCATGGATTTGGGCAAAGCTCGGTAGATATGAAGGCCTTTTCCCTTCTTCGAAAGCCCCAGCAGCGTTTTATTTTTCTCAATAATTTCTACCACGGAAAAAGTCGATGGTTTGATTCTCAAAAGCCTTTATCAAAAACAATTTGGAAGGCATTTATCAATAAACTTCAGGAAAAAGAAAGCTTTCAAAAATTTCATCTCATAGGATATAGTATGGGAGGAAAGTTTGCACTCCTCACCTTTGAGCTATTGGATAGGCAAGTCCAGAGCTTAACCTTACTCGCACCTGATGGAATAAAAACAGGGCTTTGGTATAGCATTAGCAGCTATCCGGGTTCTTTTCACGGATTTTTCAAAGGAGTAGTCTTTAGACCACAATTATTCTTCGGATTGATGAACGGCTTGAATTCTGCCGGCTTACTGGAAAGCAGTATTGTGAAATTTGTGCAAACCCAAATGGAAACCCGCTCTCAAAGAGCTCATGTATATTTTACCTGGAAAGTCTTTGGGGGAATTCACCTTCACTTAGGAAAAATCATCCGGCAGGCAAGAAGTAGTCAGATTCCTGTCAACTTATTTTTAGGAGAGTTTGACAAAATGGTTACTCATGAAAATCTAAATCGATTTTCTTCAAAAATCCCTCAGATTCGCGAGATAATCCTACCCGTGGGACATGGTCAATTAATCGAAAAAACGGTGGATTATCTTGAAAAAGAATTCGCTTAATTTTCCTTTCGCCGAACAATCAAATACCAATCCCCATCCAATGGCAAATAGCCGTAATCATAGCAAAAATGATAAACGCTACCCTTTTTAGTCTCAATTGTATGCGTTAAATACTGAAAATCAAAACCTTCTCTCAACAACCTTTCTTTGGTGGTTTTTGCCATATCCTCGCCGCTCGCAATGAAAGATTCTAAAATATTCCGGTTCTTCTTGATTTTGTGATTGATTCGCCGGATAAAATTGCTATTGTCCGCATACTGTTTGTAGTTGTAATTATTCCTACACTGATCATCACAAAACTTCTTATCAGATCGGCCTTGCAAGGGAGCACCACAATTAAAACAAGTCTTTTTCTCCATGATTTAAAAAGTTTATTTGAATTTATAAAATTAGTTGAAAAATCCAAACAGCAATCCTACTTGCGAGCAACTAAGCGAATTACCGAAGACAGACCTACATGATATTCTCCTTCTTTCATTTCAGTAACTGTCTTCTCAAAATATAACCATTCCAGCTTTCCAAAATCCCTATCCAACTCCTCTTTTGAAAATAACATAGAGGCATCTCTAGGCCCTCCCGCTTTTGGATTTATGGAATTATATTCCAAATGTTCTTTTGAAAAAGCTTCCAAAATCAAGGTTCCTCCGGGTTTAAGCAAACCAAGCAAACCTTGATGCAAAGCATATCGAATTTCATTCGGAAAGTGGGCAAAAATCAAAACCAAGAGATCAAAACTCTCCTGTTCAAAATTCATCTGATCCAAAGTACCAACGGAATAATTGATTTTCACCCCTCTCTCCAAGGCCAATTTTTCTGCTTTCTTCTTGGCAGACTCACTAATATCAAAAGCACAAACCTCCCATCCATTTTCAGCAGCAAAAACAGCATTTCTACCCTCTCCTTCTGCAGGAAAAAGTGCTTTCCCCGGCTTTAAATCAAGGAGCTCAGATTGAAAAAACCGATTAGGCTCTTTACCATAGACATATTCTTCAGCTGCATAACGGGTATCCCAAAATTCTTTCATGATCTTGATTTTTGATAAAAAGAAAAAGGGGAACTAGAAAGTTCCCCTCCTTTTAGCGTTTGAAAAGAATTCGATCCAGATTAAAGGTATTCCAAATGGAAATCCCGGAATCTGTCTTTAGAACAAAATAAATATCCGCAGTTTCTTCGGTTTTATTCAGCGGAATGACCTCAAAAAAATATCCCTTTTGATCACCCTGACGGAGGATTTCTGAAATACCAATCCTTGGACCCGTCGGAGAACCAAGGCGAATTTCTAATCGACCTTCTATCCCTGCAGGGTTTACAAGAACCTCCACTTGCCTTATTCCCCTCAAGTCAATTTGGTCAAATGCAATCCAGGAATTTCGCTGCGTAAATCTCACAAAATTCAGTCCATTGGCATTGGCTTTAGCTGTATTTTCAAAGCGATCTGCAGCAACTGCTTTCATATCTGGATGGCGGAGTAACAATTGAGCATTCCCACGTAATGGAGCAATTTCATTAGCACCTTGATCCGTGTAGCTTGCCTGAACCAAATAATAGCCCTCCGGATTATCGGATTGCTCCGGGGAAAACTCGCCTTCTAAGGGCCAGGAGACTTTACCGTAATCCGGATCTTCCAAAGCCAAGATAAAATCAACCATCTGCCCTACTTGCTCTTCCGGTAAATGGGTATGTCCAGGCATGATGCGTTCGCCTCCCCAAACGCCTCCACCACCATTTCGGATCTTCCCAATAAGGTAGTCTTTAGCGTCAGACTGGCCTTTATATTTGGCGGAAACTTCCTGATAGGTCGGCCCAACCGATTCATTGGCAATGGCGTGACAAGCCTTACAACCAGCCTGCGTGATAAAATTTTCTCCAACAGAAACTTGCTCCTCCTGATGGCCTGCCTGAATTAAATCAAAGCCCCCCGCGATGTAGTCAATGGAAAAATCAATTCTCTCAGAATCAATTTCTCCATCCTCTCGATCCACAACTTGCACTGAATACTGAACAGGCTGATCTTCAAAATAGAAACTGCTATTTCCGGCCCATTCGATAAATACCTGAGGGCGTTCATTTCCTACCTGAATCTCAAGCTTCGAAGATGCTTTTTCTCCCTCCATATCAGTGACTGTCAATGTCACAGGATAAATTCCCGGCTTTTCGAAAGTGTGGGAAGGGTTTGGAGTATTATTACTCGAGCTACCATCCCCAAAATCCCAAGAATATGTCAGCTGATCTTCTGGGTCAAAATCCATCGATCCTTCTGAAGAGAAATTTACCTCAAGAGGGGCTGCTCCAGTTCGCTGATTCGCGTTGGCTTTGGCTACAGGCTCGCGATTTCCTGGAGCAAACTCAATCCGGTACAAGCCCGAATCATCATTTTGTGCCCGCCAGTAGGTCCCATATTCCAGCACATAAAGCGAACCATCTTTAGCAAACTGCATATCCACGGGCTTATCAAATACAGTCGAAGGCATAAATCGCTCCATGGTATCGTATTCGAAATTTTCGGTCAAAGAAACAGTGAAAATCCAGTTTCGCATCCAATCATAAATAAATAGCTTGTCATTGTAATAGCCTGGAAAACGAACAGCTGAATTTTCATAATCCTCCCGATGATAGACAGGGCCTGCCATGGCATTTCTACCACCTGTGCCAAGCATAGGGAACTCCTCCGACTCATCATAGGGATACCAAATCAATGCCGGCTGGGCAGGAGGCAATTGCTCTAAACCAGTGGTGTTTGGGCTGGTATTGACAGGAGCTGCGGGGTCAAATTCAAAAAGACTTTTCTGAGTTTCAAAATCGTATTTCCAATAAGGCTTATTATTTCCTACAAAGTAAGGCCAACCAAAGAACCCCGCTTTTGTCGCTAAATTGATTTCATCATGACCTTTGGGACCTCTACGTGCCGAATCCACAGAGGCATCCGGCCCCACTTCACCCCAGAAAAGATTCCCGGTATGCTGATCGATAGAAATTCTATAGGGATTCCTATTACCCATCACGTAGATTTCAGGTCGGGTATTAGGTGTACCGGGAGGGAAAAGATTGCCTTCAGGAATGCTGTATGTTCCATCCGCTTCCGGCTTAATTCGGATGATAGCTCCACGCAGATCATTGGTGTTCCCTGAGGTTTTTTGTGCATCTACATTGGCAGGACGGTCTTGACGCTCATCGATTGGATTGTAATTATCTGACTCGAAAGGGGTGGTATCGTCACCGGTAGATAAGAAAAGCAGTCCATTGGCATCAAACTCAATAGAACCTCCCGAGTGACAGCATCCTCGAAAGACAGGGATTTCGAGCATTATTTTTTCGGAACCTAGGTCAAGACGATTTTCGACAAAATCAAATCGGGAAAGACGGTTAACATCAGGGCTATAATTATTGGGAGCATAATAAAGATAAATCCAATGATTTTGATTGAAATTCGGGTCCTTGGCAAGCCCCAAAAGTCCATCTTCACCTTCAATATAGACATCCAGTTCACCGACTACAGTTGTCTCCCCTGTAGCAGCTTCGTATAATTTTAGCAAACCAGCCCGCTCGATAAAAAGCACATCCCCATTGTCTAAGACTTCGAGTTCCATAGGTTCGTTAAGCTTTTCGACCAAAGTCACTTTGGTAAAGCGAGTCTCATCGGGTTTGACGGTAGCAAAGGGGTCCACATCTTTTGGGGAGCAGTTCCAAAGCAATCCAAGCAGGACCAAACATCCTGAAAAACGACTAAAATTCATGAAAGCAGGTTTTTAGGTCTATTGTGCCTTTAAGATATACATGTCAAAGCAAAAGCCATAAACCAATGGTGGAAATGAATAGATTCCTCTTCAAAAATTCACTCACTCATCACCAAGCGATATCGCCACACCTCCCGAACTTGCTCTATCTCTACATCAAAAGGCGGATAAATCGGATTGGAGGAACAGAGTAGGAGTTTTTGATCAGATTGAATACGATTGTAAGCGATTTTAAAGGTCACACCATCCTGCTCTGTGACAATCACATAGCGATCACCATTTTTTATAGACATCCAGTCATCTACATATTCACAGACGATCCAAGCTCCATCAGGAATTGGTAACATGGAATCCCCATCCACTTGAAATACCCGGTGCTTTTTGTCCATGGGTAGAAAAGGCAAGGAAAATCGCGGTAATTCTGAGATATACTCCGGATCAGCAAAACCAGCCAAATAACTGGCTTTAGCCTTTTGCGAAACGACTTCGATCAGCTCTCTACCATCCGCATCCACTGTTGTCGACAGGATTCGAAGTTTTCGCCCACGAAGAAATTTATCTGTTTCCAGTAATTCCCGGAGTTTGTATTCGGAATAGGAGCTTAAATCTTCCCGCAATAAAATGTCGATCGAGACTCCGAGTTGGTCAGAAATTCTAGCAAGTGTTTCAAGAGGTGGATTAATATTCAGTTCGTATCCCGCCAATTTTGAGCGAGAAATCAACAACCTTTCCGCCAACTCCAGCTGCGTTAAACCTTTCTTTTTTCGGAGAAATTTAATGTTTGAATGGAGGTACATAGTTCAATTAAATTAAGACAACTTCCGACACTTCCCTATCCCAAATGTAAGAATATTGATTAAATTATAAACATTATAATGACAATATTATTAACAAAAAAGCCATGGAGGGGAAACGAAGTATCGCACATATGGATTTGGATACGTTTTTTGTGTCGGTGGAGCGGCTTTTTGATAGCCGCCTGAATGGCAAGCCTATTCTAATCGGAGGCTCGAGTGACCGGGGCGTTGTGGCTTCTTGTAGTTACGAGGCGCGAAAATTTGGCGTGCACTCCGCTATGCCCATGCGGACGGCAAGACAGCTCTGTCCCGAAGCAGTTATCGTCAAGGGGGATTTTGAAAAATATAGCCAAAAATCCCATGAGGTTACCGAAATCATCAAAGAAACCGTCCCGCTTTTCGAAAAATCTTCCATCGATGAGTTTTACATAGACCTGACGGGGATGGACCGCTTTTTCGGCTGCTTCAAACTTGCCCACGAACTCCGGCAGCGCATCATCAAAGAGAGCGGATTGAATATTTCCATGGGACTATCGGAGAACAAAACCGTCTCCAAAGTAGCCACCGGCGAGGCCAAGCCCAATAATGAAAAGCAGGTACCCAACGGGCAGGAAAAGCCATTTCTCGCCCCACTCTCCGTGCGTAAAATTCCGATGATCGGCGAAAAAACCTCCCAAACGCTCTATAACATGGGCGTCAAAAAGGTCCATACCCTGCAGCAGATGCCTTCCCAACTTCTGGAAGCAACTTTTGGGAAAAATGGCAAGATGATCTGGGAAAAAGCGAATGGCATCGATCGAAACCCCGTTATCCCCTACTCCGAAGCTAAGTCGGTTTCCTCCGAAAACACCTTCGAAGAAGATACCATCGATGTTCAACTACTGGAAGCGACCCTGGTGGCGATGACAGAGCAACTCGCCTCTAAACTTCGTCAGAAGGGACAACTGACCGCCTGTGTGAGTGTGAAGATCCGCTATTCGGACTTTGAGACGCATACCATGCAGCAGCGGATTCCCTACACTTCGGCAGACCATAGCATCCTGCCGATTGTGAAGGAGCTTTTCCGCAAGCTCTACAGCCGCCGTCTCCTCATCCGACTGATCGGGGTACGCTTCAGTAGCCTGGTCTATGGCAATTATCAAATCAAACTCTTCGAAGATACCCAAGAGCAGATCAACCTCTACCAAGCCCTAGACCGACTCAATGTCAAGTATGGAGACAAAACTGTCTGTCGGGCCGTAGCCATGGGTGTAGGAAGAAGACGATTTAATCCTTTTAATGGGATGGAGGTTTGAGAATATCAAAAGTAATCTCAGAATAGGTTAGAAAACTTACTAGGCATAAGTGAATCTAGTATCTCAAGACAGAAATCGTCAAAATAAGAATATTCAAAATGTATTGGCTCAGAATTTTCCATTTAAAAGAACTGTCCAAATCAGAAAAAAATATTGGACTAATGACTTTCTTAACTGGATAGTCATATAAATCAAATTAAAGCCAACCAATGCCCCAATTACAAGTAACGAAAAATCAAATTTTGGAATAACCCGGTATAGCATAGCCGAAATTATATATGCAAATATCGTGAGTACAGAAGCTCTGACAAGCGTTTTTCGTAGATGATTAACGTCCACAATTACCGGATATAACTTTATACCAAAATTGATTTTTTCTTACATCCGCTCCTTTACCCAGTCCAAAATATGCCGAAGCACCTCATCGCGATCGGAGTCATTGAGTAATTCGTGATAAGCGCCTTCAAAGGATTTAAATATTTTATCCGATGAAGGAGAAGCATCAAAAAGCAGTTGGGAACCCACTGGATTCGTGAGTCGGTCGGCGGTGCCATGAGCCATAAAAAATGGAAAATCGAATTGATTCGCTTCAGATTGGACATATCGCATCATCTGAAGGAGTTCATAGCCAGTTCGAACCGGAATTTTTCCCTGATAAACCAAAGGGTCACTTTTATATTTCTCCACTTCCTCCGGAATTCGAGAGATCCCTTCAATATCCAAAGCTAAGGCTTTTAACCTGGGGGCTATCTTATTTAGAAATCCCGAAACAGCCACCAAAACCGGAGAAGTTCCTTCTGCTTCTTTGATTGCAGGAGCTGAGAGAATGATTCCCTTGACCTCTGGTTGGAACTTCAAAGCATAAGCTGCTGTCAATCCCCCTCCCATACTATGCCCAAAAATAAAACTAGGAACGCCGGGAACGTAGGCTTTCACTTTTCCATATAAAGCATGAATATCCTCGAGATAATCCTGGTATGAGTTAAAGTATGCACTAGGACTCGGCAGATCGGATTTGCCATGACCTCTTCCATCAAAGGTAAAAACTGCCACACCCAGCTCTACTAAACCATTCACCAATGATCCATACCTTCCGCTATGTTCCCCAAGTCCATGAATAAGCAGCAAAGCGGCTTTTAGTTTCTCGGGCATCCAGGCCTGAAGATAAAGTTTCACTCCATCGGGAGCTTGATAACTAGTTTCGAGATGCTTCATGAAGTTTTGTTGCTAAAAACCTGAAAATACAAAAGAAATAGAAATGGTTTCAGAATTTATCCAAAGTAGCTCTCTTCAGAATGTAATTCCTCAAAATATCCGTAAAAAGAGACGATATCTGATTATTGAACAGAACTAAATAAACGTCCGTTTTCAAGCAAAAAATTAATCCTGAAAATTAACCATTCGTCGGGTTTAATTCCCTGAAATCATAAAAAGTCCTAAAGCCAGAACCTAAGCAATATCCTTTTAGTATTTGTAGTTACCATAGTCAAAGTTTGTTTTGCTTCTCATACGGAGAGTAAAGCTTTTCTTATAGTTTAGTTGATGAAGACATGGTAAAAGCTCCTTCGGGAGCTTTTTTTGTTACTATTCAAAAAATCCTAACAATTGCCTTCTCCTCAACTTATCCTTACTCATTAAAATTTTGTTCCTTTAAAACTGAACATCAAGGATTGTTTACTAACTTATTTGCGGACACCATATCAAGAATAAGTGATTTCTAAAAACACCCTACACGGCATGAAGACCAGCTTTCTTACCCTTCTATTTTGGAGCCTTCTTCATGTGTCTTATTCCCAAAGCACTCAGGGATTTCAACCCAATAAAATCAATAACTTCAAACTGGTTCCTTTGCCAGCAGTAGCATCCAATCCAGCTAATGGATGGATGTTTGGATTAGCTCCATCTGCTACTTGGTATATGGGCAGCCCTGAGAACACGAAACTTTCAAATCTTGTCGGGAACCTACTCTACACAACCAAAAAACAGTGGATTTTTAGTGTACGAAGCAATATTTTTCTTAGCGAAAACAGTCTCATCTTGATCGGTGACTGGCGCTATTTCCTCACTTCACAGCCTACCTATGGATTAGGCAGCAGCAGTCCGAATGAGGTACAGTTAGATTCTTATTTCCCATCAAATAATGGTGTTCTATGGGGTGAGCAGCAAATGGATTTTACCCTAATTCGGTTTTACGAGGCCGTATTAAAACGCATATCGGACACTAATTTTTACCTAGGCATTGGATATCACTTGGATATTCATTCTAAGATCGAGAATTTCCTTACTGAGGAGCAAGGAACACCTATGGGCCAATTCTCTCATGACGCCTATAATCTTTCTCATGGATTTGACACTGATTCTTACACGCTCTCAGGCTTAACCCTAAATGCAGTGTATGAAAACCGAGATGTTGCAGTATCGCCTTATGAAAAGAATTTTGCCTGGGTATCTTACAAGGTAAATCCTTCTTTTTTAGGGTCTGATCAGTCTTCTTCTACCCTTCAGGTAGATTATAGACATTATTTCAATCTTAATTCTCAGCGCAAACGACATTTAGTTGGAGTCTGGGCTTATGGTAATTTTTTGGTCTCTGGAAACTTACCTTATATGAACCTCCCCTCTTTAGGTTGGGACATGTTTGGAAGAACGGGTCGAGGCTATGCTCAAGGAAGATTCAGAGGGGAATCAATGCTTTATTCTGAAATCGAATACCGCTTTCCTCTACAACAAAACAAAGAGACTTTTGGAGGAACGCTCTTTTTTAACGCCAACTCTTTTGGAAGTAAGTTTAATGGAGAGAAACTCCTGGAAGCGATCAATCCTGGTTATGGTCTCGGATTACGTGTCATGATCAATAAAGCCAACCGAACGACAATTGCGGCTGATTATGCTTTTGGGCGAAAAGGAAATTCAGGATTTTACCTTAACATAAACGAGTCCTTTTAGTGAATTCAATGACAACAATCCCATAATAACTTCATCAACTTCAAAATTTACCCCCCTATTATGAAAAAAATCAGCCTTTTTATTTTCGCCTCCTTGCTGTTCACCGGCATTTCTTTTGGTCAAGATGTCAACGATGAGATTACCCTGATTCAGGCCGAGTTTGGAATGGAAAAAAGACAAATCGTCGACGAAGTCATGGATCTTCCTGAATCCATCAAGTCTGGATTTTGGTCCATCTATCAACAATATGAAGCTGAACGTCAATTATTAGCTCGGGAAAGATTGCTGGTCATTGATGAATATCTGAATTCCTATGAATCCTTGGATAATGAAATTGCCAATTCCCTCGCTACTCGAATCCTGAAAAATGATGCTTCCCTGGCAAAACTCCATCAGAAGTATTATAAGAAATTCAAGAAAGTTACGTCTGCGCGGGATGCTGCCAAGTTTCTCCAACTAGATGATTACATTCACAACACCATTCGAAACGCCTTACAGCAAGAGCTTCCGTTCATCGATGAGTACAAATAAACCTTCTGGCATCAAGCACATTTTCCAGAACAACTCGAGATAAAGCAAAAACGCCTCAGAATAATTTCTGAGGCGTTTTTCATTTTAATATTTATAAAATTTGTTTCTAAGCTGCATTCCTCGCTGCGTTGATAATTCCAAACATGCTTCTCAAAATCAGCTTTTGCAAGACCGCTTTATCTTTTCCGTCTTCAAGCATGGTTTGAATCGCATATTGCTGAATGGTAATCAGAGGAAGAACAATCTTTTCCCGAATAGCGATGGAGGTTTTAATCACCGGGTTGTCTTTCATCAGCTCATCCATCGCTGCCACTTTTTTAATCGCTTCAATCGATCGTTGATATTCTTCAAACATCAATTCCCAAAACTCTTTGTATTCGGCATTATTTTTCAAATATGCAGTTGCAGGATAAAAACACTTATTTAAAGATTGCATAGAATTCCCCAAAAGGGTTCTAAAAAACAAGCTGGAATGATAAAGCTTTTGCAAATCCTCCAAATGTCCTTTTTTCTCCATTTCAGCAATAGCGGCACCTACCCCATAATAACCTGGAATATTTTGCTTCATTTGTGCCCAAGATCCGACAAATGGAATGGCTCGAAGATCTTCAAACTTCAGCCCCTCGGATTTTCCACGCTTCAAAGGTCTTGAGCCAATATTGGTCATCCCAAAGTATTTAAGCGGTGTCACGTATTCCAAATAAGGCACAAACTTAGGGTGGTTTTTAAACTCCTTGTACGCTTCATAGCCACTGTCGGCAAGCTCGGCAATCAAAACCCGCTGAGACTCGGTTAAATTGCGTTCTTCATCGGAATACAGATGATTCTCCAATCCCGCACTTAGTAATTGTTCAAAATTATAAGTACAGGAAGCCTGTTTTCCATAGTTAGCAGAAATCGTCTGCCCTTGAATGGTCACCTGTATCTCGGCATTCTCCACCTGTTCTCCCAAAGAAGCATAAAAGTTGTGCATATTTCCACCTCCTCGCGCCGGAGGCCCCCCACGACCGTCAAAAAACACAACTACGATCCCATTTTCTTTGGAAACGCGTGTCAGTTCCTCCTTCGCTCTTAGAATTGACCAATTGGCTTTTAAATAACCACCATCCTTGGTTCCATCGGAAAACCCAAGCATGATCGTTTGTTTATTTCCTCGTTGCGCCAAATGCTTTTGGTAAACGGGAAGCTGATACAAAAAGCGCATAATCTCAGGAGCAGCCGCAAGATCATCTACAGTTTCAAATAAAGGAACTATATCCAAAGAAAGTCCCTTTCCATCCTGATCCAATGTTAGCTTTGCCAATTGAAAAACTTCTAGAAGATGCTTTGCCGATTGACAGTTCGAAATGATATAGCGATGTAAGGCATCCTCGCCATTTTCACGCTGAACATGCCCTATTGCTTCAAAGGACAATAACATTTCCCGATGAAATTCATCCTTGAAGGCCTCTACTTTGGGAAGTTTTTTTAAGGATAAAATCTGGTCAATTTGACTCAGTTCATCCTCTTCCCAAGAGCTATTTTCAATTTCCATTAATTCATTCCAAAGCCCATCATGCTTCCGGCTATCCTGTCGCATATCCATGTAAGCAAAATGAAATCCGAAAATCCGAACCTTTAAAATGAATTGGTCCAGTAATTCCAAGAACAAGCCATCATGGTGATTGATCAAAGCCTTACGGGCCAAAAGAAGCTCTTCCAACAATTGATCTGCACTGTGATAAACAGGTTTTTCTTCAAATAAGGTATCATAAATTCCTCGCTCTACCCGCATCATCACTTCTTCCACATGCTTAAATGTCAGCCTCCTCCGTAGCTTTCGAAGATCCCGATAATAACATCTCAAAATCCATTTTTTCAAGCGCTCGGCCACCTGCATGGTGGTTTGATGGGTCACAAAGGGATTTCCGTCTCGATCTCCTCCAGGCCAAAATCCGATTTTCAGTAAGCCTGGATTTTCCCAACTATGAAGCGGCTGATCCAGCATTTTCAAAAGTCGAATCATAATATCCGACACACTTTGATAAAAAATATTCTCTAAATACCAGATCAAACTCACTGCTTCCTCATATGGACTTGGCTTCTCTCGCTTGATAAAGCCAGTCTTTCCGAGTTGCTGCAAAAGCAAGTTGATTCGTCCAATATCATCATGACGAATGGCGTCTTCCAAATCAGTAATTATCCCCAAAACATTTCCCGGATAAAACTGTGTAGGGTGAGCAGTAAGAGTAAGTCTGACAGAAAAGGTTTTTAATTTTTCAATCAACTCTTCCTTTTTCCGATCCCCTTCCGCTCGGGTAATCAATGCCTTAATCGATCCTTTGCCTCCCAGATCATTTATTTTTTCATAGGCTGCGTCTTCTATGGAGTCAAACAATACGACCTGTCTTTCCACATATTGGATCATTTGAAAAAGGAGATCATTTTGCTCTTTTTCGGTATTCTGAGACATCAATTCATCAAAAAACCCTTCAATGATTTCCCGGGGTGTTTTGCCTTCTTCAAATCCTTTTTGACAAGAATTTGCCAATAAAGGCAACATTGTCCCTGTTCGGAAAATATTATCAAACGGTAAATCAAGAAAAAGCGAATTGTAAATCGTAAATCGTTTGGCTACTTCTATGTCGTAGGTGGTATACATTTCGGAAGATTAAATTAGTAAGGCTTAAATTAAAAATTATTCGCCTTTTTATCGAAAAAATTGTCATTTCTTCAAAATAAAAGACAAATCATTTCCATATTAAAACTCATTTCAACCTGCATTTTTTGTACTTTTCAGCATGAAAAAATTATCATTCCTTCTGATTTCCTTGCTCACATTTGCATGTCAGCCAAAAACCTCCGAATCAATCAAATCCATGAATTACGAGTTTCTAATAGGATCTTATACAGATAGCCCAGAAGAAGGCATCAGCCTTTTAACTTTTTCTCCTTCAAATCATTCGTTATCAATTTCGACCATCGCTCCAGAAATTATCAATCCGTCTTTTGTCTTAGCCGATGAGGAGCGAGTATTTGCAGTTGAAGAAACGGAAGGACCAAAAGGAGGACAAATTCTTAGTTTCCAATGGGATGAGACACACCAATCTCTTCAAAAGGTTGATGAGAAAAACACGGAAGGAAACCATCCTTGCCATATAGCATACCGGGATGGCTTTTTGGTGGTTAGTAATTATTCCGGAGGGAATTTCTCCATTCTCAAAGTTCGGGAAGATGGTAGCCTTACTCCCGTTCAGCTGATACAACATAGCGGAAGCAGTATCAACGCTGCCAGACAGGAAGCAGCCCACGTTCATAGCGCAAATTTCAGCCCGGATGGGAAATTTTTGCTTGTTGCCGATTTGGGAACGGATCGAATCTATAGCTACGAATTCAACAAAGAAAATCCCGAGCCAGCTCAGCTTTTGGAAGAAATCCCCATGACTCCGGGCGACGGACCTAGACATCTTAGCTTCTCTCCAAGTGGGAACGAAGTATTCGTTGTACAGGAATTAACTGCCGTATTGGAAGTCTTTGATTATAAAGATGGAAAACTCCAATCCAAGCAGCGACTTTCACTAATTTCTGAAGGCTTTGAAGGAGCGGTGGGAGCCGCTGAAGTTCGGGTTTCATCGGATGGCAATTTTATTTATGCTTCTAATCGAGGGGATGCAAACACGATTTCTGTTTTTTCCAAGCAGGAAGATGGTTCTTACAGCCTGGTTGAGCATGTTCCTTCAGGAGGGATAATGCCTCGAAATTTCATATTGACTGCAGATGGAAAGTATGTCCTAGTAGCTCATCAAGCCTCAGAGAATATCGTGGTTTTCGAACGAGATCAGGAAAGTGGAAAGCTCAAACCAATTTCCCTAGAAGTCACAGTTCCAAAGCCTGTTTATTTATTCGATATTTCTAAATACTAATTAAGAAGGCTCTTCCCAAGGAATAGATCCATCATAGCGAATCTCTCCTTTTGCAATAAGAAGCGGAGATGAAAGGTTATTGTGGTAAAGTTGTCCTGTACCCAATCCCTGCGGGATAGTGGGTTGATAGCTCGAGGCCAACTGTGCGATGGCATTCAAGCCAATATTACTTTCTAGCGCAGAAGTCATCCACCACCCTATTCCTCTTTCCTCGGCCAATCCGATCCATTCCCTAGTTTCCAAAAAACCTCCAACCAAGGTAGGTTTGAGAATGATATGTTGAGGCTTAATCTGATCCAAAAGTCTGGATTTATCCGAAACCCCAATTAATTCTTCATCCAAGGCAATCGGCAATGGTGATTCTTGGCATAGACGTGCCATCTCCGCCACCTGACCGGCTCGAATGGGCTGCTCAATACTGTGAATGGCTAAACTTGCCAATTTTTCAAGTTTTCCTAATGCCTCTGCTGGAGAAAATGCACCATTTGCATCCACCCGTAAAACCAAATCTTCTGCTCCATAGGCCGAGCGAATGTACCTGAGCAAATTCATCTCTTCCTCAAAATCAATCGCTCCAATTTTCATTTTGATGCAGGAAAAACCCTTTTTGATTTTCGAGTCAATTTGTGAGCGCATAAATTCCTTATCGCCCATCCAGATCAAGCCATTGATGGGAATTGCTTGGCCCTTTTCAAAAAAGTCATTTTGGAAAAATCGCTTTTTCCCTCCGTGGATTAAGTCTAAGATTGCCATTTCTAGCCCAAAACGGAAAGCAGGCAAATGGACAGGAACGAGTTCTTGAATCTGAGCTAAAACCGCTTCCTGATCAGTTACGAAATCAATTTTTTCAAAATCTTTTAAAAGCTGTCGAATTTGAACATCAAAATCCGGAATGGCATCCACGCTCAATTTCACCAAGGGTGCAGCTTCACCCCAACCTATCCGACCGGGATGGGAAGTAGCTTCGGCCTTGATCCACCAAGTATTTCTTGAGGTCAAAACTCCACGGGAAGTTCCCGCTTCGAATTTAAAATCCAAGGTTCTAGGAATACAGGTAAACTTCAGGAACATACGTTTGACTAGAATTTGAAAGGGTTATCAGGATTGACCTATATTTGCAGCCAAATTGCTTAAAACTGTGCAGAAGGTTAATCTTAAAGACTACGAATATACGCTTCCCGAAGGTCGAATTGCGAAATATCCTTTAGAAAAAAGGGATCATTCCAAATTGTTACAGTATCGGAAAGGCCAAATTTCCCATCATCACTTTTATGATTTACCGCAATTTTTAGAGGAGGGCACCTTGTTGGTTTATAATAACACCAAGGTAATTCCTGCCCGCTTGATTTTCCAGCGGGAAACTGGGGCCAAGATTGAAATATTCCTTTTGAATCCAGTCCAACCAAGCACTGTTATTCCTGAAATCATGTTGGCTACTTTTCCTGTCACTTGGGAAACCATGATAGGAAATGCAAAAAAATGGAAAGCCGATGAAATTCTTAAAGGCCGCTTGACTGTACAAAATAAAGAGGTCATTTTAGAAGCAAAACTGATCGATCGAGATAAAAGATGGGTTGAATTCAGCTGGAACTCTTCCAAAATCCCATTTGTAGATATCGTTGAAACTAGTGGAGAAATTCCTCTTCCTCCTTACCTGAATCGAAAAGCAGAAGAATCTGATAAGGACCGATATCAAACCGTTTATTCTGAAAAAGAAGGTGCAGTGGCTGCTCCGACTGCAGGATTGCATTTTACAGAGAAAACCTTTGAAGAACTCCGCCAAAAAGGGATTCAAGAGGCACAAGTCACTTTGCATGTGAGTGCAGGAACATTTCAACCTATCAAAGTGGATGACGTCACCCTCCATCCCATGCATAGCGAACAGATTCACCTCACGAAAAAAACCATTCAGCAACTTTTGGAAAATCAGAACCAAACAGTCGCTGTAGGTACAACTTCAGTGCGAACCTTGGAAAGTTTGTTTTGGTATGGCGTGAAACTTTTGGAGAATTCAGGGACAGATTTTCACGTCGAAAAACTATTCCCTTACAAAGACCGGGAAAAACTTCCTTCAAAAAGCCAAGCACTTCAGGCGATTCTTGACCAAATGGAAAAAGAGGGGAAGAAAGAAATCATGGGAGAAACTGAGATTTTTATTTTCCCAGGCTATGAATTTAAAATGATCGAAGGCTTGATCACTAATTTTCACCAACCCGGAACTACCCTCATGTTATTGATCGGTTCAATGATCGGGAATGATTGGAAAAGCGTATATGAGGAAGCTTTAGAGAAAGATTATCGGTTCTTAAGCTATGGAGATAGTAGCTTGTTGTGGCTTTAAGTTACTCTCCTCCTAGCTTTTGGATTCCTTCTATCAATTTGTGATAATAAGTACGACCAACAGGAACAGTATGATCTCCTATTTTCACCTCACGGGTTGCGATCGCTACGATTTCTTCTAATCGAACGATATAGCTTTTATGAATTCGCATAAATTGATCCCGGGGAAGCACATCCTCAAAATCTTTAAGGATGTTTCTGACTGAAACAACAAAATTCTTAGATACTAAAGTCGTGTAGTTTCCATCCCCTTGAAGCCAAAGAATATCTTCAAATTTAACCTTAACCAGAGATCCCTCATGGCGAACGAAGATGGCATCTTTAATCAATAATTTGGAATGATTTTCTAAAGCAGCCTGACCATTCCCATTTCCATTTTTTCTAACTTCCTCCAATAACTCTTTCATCCCTAGCTTATTTATAAAGAGCAACTACTTATTACACTCCTTTGTTTTTGAAGTTCAAATAATCAGGGCTTTTCTCTTTCTCAGGAAGTTTTACAACCCCTAAAGGTCGTTGGCTAAAAAAAACCTACTAAGGTCTTTTTTTCAAAAACAAATAATGAGGCACAGTAAAAGAAAACCTTCGGTTAAAGCTAGCAAACAAAGAATTCAGGTTATTCAATTGCTTTAAAAAATTACCCGCTTTTAAAATTGATTCCAGGAAACAATATGTAATTTTAACCTTTGTTTTTGTAGGCCATGGACATAAAAACCAGATTAGTTTTATTTTTTTCGATTGTTTTTTTTGTCTCCTGTGAAGACTCAATTGAGCCAACTCCTAATCCAATTATTCCTTCTGGGAGTACAGAGGTAACGCTTAATCGAATTCAATTATCTAATTATTCGGAAAGTACTGAGCATACCCTTGAGCCTATCTGGAACCTGAGTTTTAAAAATCTTGAAACTTCAGAATCTAAGTCTTTGGTAGTAGACCCCAATCAAATACCACTGAATGAAAAAATCATTCTGAAAAATGGTAAATATCAATACACCTACGAATCTTCGAATCAACCTGAGTTCTCTAATTTTTTACCGATCAAAATACAGGGGGAATTTGAGGCAAAAGGAGAGCAAATGAACTTGGACCTCACTGGGATAGGTCTTAGTGAAATGATCCAGATCAGTCCAAACTTCCCCATGACTGTCCCCCAAATCGTCAGCCCTGTTGAGCAAACTTTCTATGTAGTGAAGGGCTTTTTTAGGGTCTACACCAAATCGAACCAATTTCTTAAAATAAAAGTGGATAACCCCGGTAGTTTTGATTACCTCACTCTTTTTCAAAACGCTTCTGATTATGGTAATTTCAGAATTCTTTGGCCTGAATCAAGTTACATTTTTGATGGAGCGATCCGGCTGGATGAAGATGGTTTTCCTTTGACCCTCCCTTTGGCTCCTATTGCCACCTTAGACGAATCCCAAAATGAAACTTCCGGTTTGGCTCAATTTGAAGGGCGGCTTTTTGCCATCAATGATGGGGACAATCCAAACCGGATTTATGAACTTGACCCAAATACCGGAGAGGTCCTACGAAGTATTCTTGTTTCCAATGCAAGTAATAGGGACTGGGAGAGTTTAGCCCAAAGTGAGACGCATCTTTTTGTTGGAGATTTTGGGAATAACCAAGGTACCCGCAAAGATTTAGCTATTTATAGAATCGCTTGGCATGAAATTTTAAATCAAGAAACTGTAACCGCTGAAAAAATAAATTTTAACTACCCGGATCAAGTCGACTTTAGCCCCAGAGAAAACCATCGCTTTGATTGCGAGGCTTTTTTATTTTGGGAGGGAAAACTGCATCTTTTCACCAAAAACAGAGAAAGTGAAGACACTGACCATCATGTGCTTCCTGCGGATCCTGGAAATTACAGTACAGAGTTGGTGGAGACACTTCAGGTTGATAAACTAGTGACAGGAGCCACCATTCATCCTATAAATGGGAAAGTCATTTTATTGGGATATAAACTTCCATTGCAAGGTTATATAACCTTATGGGATGGAATTCAAAATGGATTGTTGGGTGAAAACTCCCGCCGGGTTCAAATTGACGAATTCCCCATGGGCTTAACAGAGGGTGTTGTGTTTACTCCTGATGGAAATTCTTGGATTAGCTCTGAACGGGTTTCATTAGCCAATGTGGTGGAATTAAAACCTCAATTAGCAATAATCGGATTAGAAGGGATTTTTTAATCGAACTGGGCAACTTGCTTTGCGTTCGTTCGAATTACTTGATCCAATTCTTCTGCCAAGGGCCGCAGATAGGCGAAGTATTTTTTGTTCTCCGAATCAAGTTTGCGAGAATCAATCAAATCTAATAGACCAAGCATGGAAGAAAGCGGGGATCGCAAAATATAGGAAGGCTGAACAGCCAATTCTCGCAATTGTTGATTTTCTTGTTTGTAATATTCCACCCGTTTTTGGTAAGGAGTCAAATCAACCCCTTGAATCAAAAACACTCCTTTTTTATTTACTTTCTTTATCCGAAACTGCCAATATTCTGTTTTTTCCAAGGTTTTTACCTTCCAATCAAAGCCTTGGTCTTCGGATCTATTTAATTCATTGAATTTCTGAAGGATTTTTTCGTAAAAACCAACTCGCTGTCCCAAATTCAATTCCATCCCTAAAGCAGCTTGTGTATGCGTCCAATGTTCTGAAATTAAGGCCGCCTTTGAATTGCTTTGCAAGAGAATCAATTGTTCATTGACAACCCAAACCGGACCCGGGATTAATTCCAAAGCCTCTTGTGTGATATATTCTTCAGGAGATTTCCACCATCCGTTTGTTGAATCCGGACCTATCAAAATCAAAATATCTTTTGCCTGTTTCAATAAAGTCAACTTCAATCTCACGTTATTCAAGGTTGTGGCCTCAAGCTGTAAAAACTTCTCTTTATCATCCCAAGACTTCAATTTATCGAGTTCTTTAGGCAAGAAACTTAGAAGTGACTCCAACCTTTTTTTCTTTTTACTTGTCAAATGAAGAAGCTTTGCTGAAAAGGCGTCCGACTCCAATAAATTTAATTTAGAGTCTACCTTAATTACCCCATAATCCAGAAGATCCAACAAATGCTCCAAAGGAAGCCCGTCTTCCAGATAATGAAGCGGTAATCCTATCCCAAAAAATCCCAAAGGATCTTTTTCTTGGTTAACCACCATGGAAAACTCCCACCAAATGGACTCTGATAGGCTACTTGATTCAAGTCTCATTAGAAAATGACCTTTCGCCTTAGGATTGGAAAGGAGTCTATCCAATAGCTCTTCCATCTCCGATTTGCTACCGCTGGCAATTAAATCATAGATAGAAACCGGTCCTTTGATACCCGTGTGCATAAAAAATAAAGGGTTTGCTTCACAGACTTCTCCTTCCACATCCATGAATACACAATGGAAGTGCTCAGATTCCTCTAAGAACCCGGGGATTCTTTTTTCTTTTTCCGTGAAACTAACCAAAATAAGGTGAGGGTTAGGGTGATTTTTCTAGTCTTTCTGATACGAATGTTAAAAAATATTTTCATAAAAAAAATCAAATTTTTGTTCTTGAAAATTTCGAAAAACACTGATTATCAGTATTTTATTTGTTTCAATAAAAGAAAAAGTATCTACTAAAACGAAAAATGCTTTTCATCCCACAAATGCTTTCAAAAATATTTTTTGACTTTTTTACAATAAATCTGAAAGCTCTCGAAAATCCTGGTAATCGATCTCTTTGACGAGTAATATTAGCCCATTCAAAAACTCCTGTTTGCAAACCCTAACTTCATAAGGCCATTCCTGAAGTTTGCTTTTTAGTATTTTTTCGGAGCCAAATAATCTTTTGATTTCAAATTCATTATCTGATTTCACCAAAAGAGTCCCTATGCTTTCCCCTGGATTGGAAATCAAAAATTTAGCAGATCTAATTTGAATAATCATGTTTAAAAATTTACTGCCAAATTAGAAAAACATAGAGGATCAGGAATACCATAAACCGGGTAATTTTCAGGAATTGAAGAAAATTGTCAGAAATTCAATTTGAAAATGAGCGCTTTGCAAAATATTTAAAAAAAGGAGGCCACAAGTCCCTTAATTAACTTGTTTTAGTCTTGTCAATTAAATTATATTTGCGACTCATTTGAGATCAGTTCAAGTGAATCTATAAAAATAAAGAGAGTTGGGTGAGTGGCTTAAACCAGCAGTTTGCTAAACTGTCGTACGGGTCAAACCGTACCGGGGGTTCGAATCCCCCACTCTCTGCAAAGCAAGCCTTTCCGCGTAGCGGGAGGGCTTTTTGCTTTTTTAGCCAGTAAGCTTGCTTAAAAGGATAAAAAACAAAAAGACAAAAGCGAACGAAGTGAGGAGGCTTGATTTGTAAACTCCACCTCTTAGGAAAGACGAAGTCAATCCCCCACTCTCTGCAAGAAAACCGGCTTTAGAAATAAGGTCGGTTTTTTTGATGAACAAGTTTTCTAGAATAAATATTGGGGATTAGAATTTAGGGTTTTAAAATAGATCGAAGGCGGATTTGATAAGGTGTGTTCGTAATGGCTGCAGGCATGAGAAATCCCTTCTCTCTACTTCAAACCATCTAAACTCATTTTGCGGACGTGGCGAAATTGGCAGACGAACTGTCTTCAGGCGGCAGCGCCTTCGGGTGTGAAGGTTCGAATCCTTTCGTCCGCACAAATTCTCACTTTGACTTATCAGCGTGGGAGTTTTTATTACCCAACCAAAAAAACCAATTTTTCGAACCGGAGGTTTTTTTTACTGGGACAGAGTCGCTTAATAAAAACCCAAAAGCTTCAAGTCCCTCACTTCGCTCCAAAGTGATTTTCAGGACACCGATCAAAGGAATAAAAAGAACCATTCCGGAAATCCCCCATAGCCAGCCTCCCAGCAAAATGGCCAATATCACCGCAAATGCATTGACCCGAACATGAGAGCCCACAACCAAAGGGGTGATAATATTATTTTCCAGCAATTGAATACTCCAAAGTACTCCTAATGTTAAAAGGGGGTATACAAATGAATCGGTTGTTAGAAAGACATAGAGAATCACAAAAAAGGATGAAACCACCACTCCAGCGTAGGGTATCAAATTCATAATTGCGATAAAGGCTGCAAAAAGCAGGAAATATTTTACGCCAATCAGAAAAAAGAAAATCCCAGAAAGTATGGCAACAATCAGTGTTACTAATATCATTCCTGTCAGGTATGATTGAATCACCCGTCCTGAATCTTTTGCCCAAGAAAGAATTCGCTCTTTACTTTTCACAGAATATCGAATTAAAAAAGCCACAAAAAAATCCCGATAATACATCAATAAGAAGATATAAAGTGGAATAATCCCCGCTAAGGTTAGGGATTTACCTGTAGCAAACAGGGTGTTATTTAAATTTTCCACTCTCAGAATTGACCATAACTCATTTTGATTTTCAGGAAAGATTACCTGCGTACCCACTATTGTATTGAGTTGCTCCATATATTTCCCGAGCTTATCCTTAAAATTCTCACCTATTTCTGGGATATCTCTGATCAAGCCTACCATTTGATTGATCAAAGCATAGACAATTCCAAAAACGACAAGGGAAACAAGGACAATACTAAGAATAATGGCTAAACTCCGTGGAATCCGAAACTTTTCCAACCAGTCGGATACAGGAGACAAGGCAAATGCAAAAAATATCCCCCACACCACAGGCACCAAAATAAATGCCCCTTCACGTAGGATGATGGCCCCGAAAACGATGATGATTAAAAAAAAGGCCGTTCTTTTTAATTTCTCCATAGTCTTTACTCATTCACAAGGGAATATACTAATTCTTGCAAGGAAGTATTCCCCCAACCATCAAAATCATTCAGAAGATCCTTCCGATTATGCATATATTTCTGCATTGAATTTTGATTTCATAATTCACTGCACTCAAACCCAAACACCATGTTGAAAAAAGCTTTACTCCTTCTTTTATTTTTCCCGCAATTCTTATTTGCCCAGGTTGACTCCATCGAAATCAAAAGTCAGCTTATGAATAAAGCACTGCAGGCCGCAGTAACCGTTCCCGGAAGTTACTTTTCAGGTGAAAATCACTACCCAGTCCTCTACCTGCTTCACGGGGGAAGCGGTTCATTTAGTGATTGGCACAAAAAAGTAACCGAACCAGGCTTGGTACCACGTCTTGCAGATAAATACCAAATCATCATTGTAACACCCGGAGTAGCCCCCTCAAGCTATTATTATGACAGCCCGCTACAGGATTCTGTGCAATATGAGAGTTATATAGTCAAAGAGCTCATTCCATTTGTAGACGAAAACTACCGGACGATCGCAAAAAAGGAATCAAGAGCAATCACAGGGCTTTCTATGGGTGGACATGGGGCTATGATGTTGGCCGCAAAGCATCCTGAACTATTCATCGCAGTAGGCACCATGTCTGGCGTGATGAATATCGACACACGACTTTGGGAGGTTCCTGATGAATTTAGAAACCTTCGAAGATCAGGACAGAAACAAATGTTGGGAGAGGATTTGAATTATGAAGCTCCGGAATTCAATCCATATACTATCGTAGGTCTGGTAGATCAAATTCAGGAAAATGGCCATGCAATTATCATAGATTGTGGAGTGGATGATTTTCTAATCAAAACCAACCGACAATTGCGACAACTACTTTTGGATCGAAAAATACCACATGAATACATTGAGCGACCTGGTGCTCATACATGGAAATATTGGACAGAAGCGCTTCCGGTTCATCTTTTGTTCTTTGACAGATACCTTCAACGAAACTAACAGAACCTTATCCACAGAAAGGGATTATCCCAAATTCCAATCGGAAATCTTTCTATAATTTTGCTTTTTGCGAAAGCTTATCAACCCTACTATGTCAAAATTTGATTCAATCAGACCTTTTTTTGATGCGGAAGCGAATAAGGCGATTCTGGAAATCATAGACAACCCTATGCTTGTTGCCATGATGGAATTCACCTTCCCGGAAGATAATAGCCAGCTTTGGAAGGAATTGATGCGCCACACCCATTCCCTTCGCGATTTTCAGATTAACTTTTTTTACCCGGGTGTCATGAAAGTCCTAGAGCGAAGTTCTGACGGTCTGAGCACCTCTGGTTTTGAACAATTGGAACCAAATACCGCCTATCTTTTTGTTTCCAATCATCGGGATATCATTCTAGACACTTCACTTCTAAACGCCTGTCTTTTTGAAAACGGCTTGGTGATGACCACTTCTGCGATCGGAGACAATTTGATCCAAAAACCATTTCTATTGACCCTTTCCAGGCTAAACAGAAACTTTGCGATTCGAAGAGGCTTGAAAGGCAGGGAACTTCTCGAAAGCTCAATTTTAGCTTCTGAGTTTATTTACAATTCCTTGGATCATGAAAACCGTTCTGTTTGGATTGCCCAGCGAGAGGGCCGAACCAAAGACGGAAATGACATGACTCAAAAAGGGGTGCTCCGCATGCTGACATTGGCCGAAAAAGGGGAAGACCCATTTCGGTATTTCCAAAAAATCAAACTGGTACCCGTATCGATTTCCTATGAGTACGACCCAACGGACACCTTAAAAATACCGGAATTGATCGCAAAAGCCCGAGATGAAAAATACATCAAAAGCGAAAACGAAGATTTTTTAAACCTTCTACGGGGGATTATCGGGACAAAAAAGAGGATTCACCTGTCCATCAATGGAGTAATGAATGAGGCCGTTGATCAAATCGCGGAACAAGATGTACCACTTTCTGAAAAGCTAAGCCAGTTGGCTGATGTGATTGATAAAAAAATATGGGAAGGCTATCGACTCTGGCCAAGCAATTTTATAGCCCATGATTTGTTACATTCCAAAGATGAATTCAAATCCCATTACACGAAAAAGGAAAAAGAAGATTTTGAAAAAAGAATTGAAGCAAAAATCAATTCCCAAAACCCTGAGGAATTGGAAAAATACCTTTCCATGTATGCAAATCCGGTAGATAACAAACGAAAGGTTACCCAATTATCCTAAACAAAATTTTTCATTCCGATAGGTGTTGGACAAATAAAACCTAGAAGAAAGTCGTTGGATTTTTGGACAGTTTTAAGGATATCTTTTAACTTAAAAAAGAATTGAATTACGCTTAAAATTCAATTCTTTATAGTACAAAATCCTCCACTTATGAATCCTGTTTTCTTTTCGATTTTCCTTGGATTAACACTCCTGTTTCAAAATCAAGAAGACTATATTCCGGTTGGTCAAATCATTACTCCTTTAGGAGAAATTCTTATTCAATTAGACGAGCGAACCCCAAATCATCGAGAAAGTTTCATCCAATTGGCTGAAGCTGGCTACTGGGATTCCTTGACTTTTAACCGGGTGCTTCCGGATTTTGTAGCACAGGGAGGCTGTCCGGACACACCGGAGGGCTTTAATGACCCTGAATATTTATTAGAGCCTGAATTCCACCCCGAGCTCACCCATGTTTATGGTGCAGTGGGTGCTGGAAGAGATGATAACGAAGGAAAGCTTTCAGCTCGATGCCAGTTTTACATTGTCCAAAATAAAGAGGGATTACACCGATTAGACAACAATTATACGGTCTTCGGAAAAGTCATAAAAGGTATGGATATCGTAGATCAAATTGTCAACGTGGATCGTGATGACCGAGATGAACCCTTAACTCCTATCACCCTGGATATCAACATTGTATACCTAACCAAAAAAGATCTAGAAAAAATCAGCACTTAATAAAAAAGCCATGAATAAACCCATCCGAATACTTGTAGTCGGCTGCGGAAATATGGGAGCCTCCCATGCCACAGCCTATCACAATATGCCTGAATTTGAAATCTGCGGATTAGTTTCCCGAGGGGAAAGCAAATCTCGCCTAAATAAGAAACTGGGGGCTGACTATGCACTTTTTGATGACCTTGATTCTGGGCTAGATCAAACCAAACCAGATGCAGTATGTATTTCCACCTACCCGGATACGCATGAGGAATTTGCATTAAAGGCATTGGATCATGGTTGTCATATCTTCATTGAAAAACCACTGGCTGACACGATAGAGGGGAGTCAACGAATCATTGACAAGGCTAATGAAACTGGAAAAAAGGTAGTGGTGGGATATATTCTACGGCATCATCCTTCTTGGATACGCTTTATTGAAGAAGCTCAAAAACTGGGAAAACCTCTTGTAATGCGAATGAACCTCAATCAGCAGAGTCATGGATTCATGTGGGATGTACACCGTAATTTGATGAAAAGCCTGAGCCCTATTGTAGATTGCGGGGTTCACTACATTGATGTAATGTGCCAAATGACTCGCTCCAAACCGATGACCGTTTCCGCTATCGGAGCGAGACTTACTGATGATATCGCTGCTGACAATTATAATTATGGGCAGCTACAAATCCGCTTCGAAGACGGCTCTGTGGGTTGGTATGAGGCTGGCTGGGGCCCAATGATCTCAGAAACTGCTTTTTTCATTAAAGATGTCTTTGGACCAAAAGGTGCTGTATCCATTGTAGCCAAGGATGCCGGTAGTAGTGGTAAATCAGATGATGTGGACTCCCATACAAAAACAGAATCTATTCGAGTGCATCATGCGGATATAGATGAGAAAAATCATTTTACTAAAAAGGATGAATGGATCAATATGAAAGATGAACCCGGACATCAAGAGCTATGTGACCGGGAGCAGGCCTATTTTCTCCAAGCGATCAAGAATGATTTGGACTTGACAGATCACCTAGAGGATGCGCTGAACAGTTTGAAAATCGCCTTTGCATGCGATGAATCCGTGAAGACCGGCAAACTGGTTTTTGTTTAACCCTTCACCTTTTAGTATTAAATTATGAAAAATAAATCCATTCTAATTACCGGTGGAGCAAGTGGTATTGGCCTAGCCATGGTACGGAAATTCGCAAGGGAAGGAAGCCAGGTTTACTTTATTGACTCCAATATTCCTGCTGGAGAACAGGTCATGCATGAGGAGCAGGAAAAAGGCCATAATGTAAACTTTTGGCAAGCTGATGTGACAGATTTTGAATCGGTTAACCATCATGTCCAACGACATCCCGGAAAATTCCATGTACTCATCAATAATGCAGGAATCTCCCATATCGGAAAGGTTGAAAACACTTCAGAAGAAGACTTTGACAGGCTTTTCCAAGTCAATGTGAAAGGAATGTTTATTTGTACTAAGGCCGTTCTTCCCAAATTAATTCAGGATGGTGGTGGTTCCATTCTAAATATGTGTTCGGTAGCAGCCACCATGGGCCTCCCTGATCGATTTGCTTACAGCATGACCAAAGGCGCTGCACTTTCTATGACTTTTAGTATTGCCAGAGATTATGTCGACAAAGGAATTCGATGCAACTGCCTATCTCCCGGAAGGGTTCACACACCGTTTGTGGATGATTTTTTGGCAAAAAATTACCCTGGACAAGAGAAGGATATGTTTGAAAAACTGGCCGCCACGCAACCGATAGGACGTATGGCATCTCCGGAAGAAATCGCCGAACTAGCCTATTTTATAAGTTCTGATGCCAGTGGATTTATCACAGGAGCCAATTATAATATTGATGGAGGTTTCCTTCACTTAAAAATGTAAATTCAACTCAAACCCAATAATCTCACAGCTATTTGTCATGAAACTATTTCGCTTTGGCCCAAAAGGACAGGAAAAACCTGGAATACAAACTCTAGATGGAAGAAACTTAGATTGTTCATCCTTTGGGGAAGATTGGAACGAATCATTTTTTGCGAATGAAGGCCTCTATCGTTTGAAACATTGGTTGGTTGATCATCAGGATTCCTTAGCTGAAGTTCCTAAAAATGCACGGATAGGATCCCCAATTGCCAGACCATCGAAAATTATTTGTATTGGTCTCAATTATCGAAAACATGCAGAAGAAGCGGGGATGCAAGTGCCTGAAGTTCCCATCATTTTCATGAAAGCCACCTCTTCTTTGTGCGGTCCATATGATCCTATTTTCATCCCAAAAAATTCCAAGCAAACGGATTGGGAAGTAGAATTAGCCGTGGTCATCGGAAAACGTGCCAAATATGTATCTGTTGAAGATGCAATGGATTATGTAGCTGGATATACTGTTCACAATGATGTCAGTGAACGGGATTTTCAACTTCGACATGGTGGACAATGGGTAAAAGGAAAAAGTGCAGATAATTTTGCTCCAATTGGTCCTTATTTGGTAACCACAGATGAAATTGAAGACCCCCACAATCTAAGGCTTTGGCTAAAGCTCAATGGAAAAATACTCCAAGACAGCCATACATCCGACTTGATTTTTGACATTCCTACAGTCATCTCACATATCAGTCAATACATGACGCTCCTTCCTGGAGACGTAATTTCTACAGGAACCCCTTCTGGAGTAGGTATGGGACTCAAACCTGAACCTCGCTACTTAGAACATGGAGACGTGGTGGAATTGGGAATTGAAGGATTGGGATCCTCCAGACAGGTGGCAATGAATGATCCTGAGGCATGAGAATTGACGCCCATCAGCACTTTTGGAAATATGATCCAAAACGTCACGATTGGATAGATGAGCGTATGAAATCCATCCGTCGGGATTTTTTGCCCGGGGATTTAAAACCTATTTTGGAAGAATCCAAGATGGATGGGTGCGTTGCTGTACAGGCAGAAGAAAGCCTTAGAGAAACAGAATTTCTACTGGATTTGGCAGAAGAAAATGATTGGATCAAAGCGGTAGTCGGATGGGCCGATTTGGGTTCTCCAGATTTAAGCAAAACCCTGGAGGATTTCAGTCAATCGCGCAAGCTCAAGGGCTTTCGGGAAATATTACAAGACAAAGATCCAAGATACATGCTGCGAGAGGATTTTATCCAAGGACTAAAACTCTTGCATTCCTACGGTTTTACCTATGATATTTTGGTATTCCCAACCCATTTGAAGGCCGTATTGAAAGTAGTCAAACAATGTGAGGGGCATGCTTTTGTTATCGACCATTTGGCAAAACCTTACATCAAGAATGGGGAATGGAAAGAGTGGAAAAAAGCAATGCTACCTATCGCAGAGCGGGATTACGTTTTCGCTAAAGTTTCTGGAATGGTCACTGAAGCAGATTGGAAAAATTGGAATCGGGAACAACTTCTACCCTTTTTGGAAATTGCGCTTGAACTATTCGGCCCTGATCGTTTGATGTTCGGAAGTGACTGGCCTGTTTGCTTGCTGGCAGGATCCTATGAACAAATTTCGGGGCTAGTAGAAGAGTTTACGGATACACTTTCAGCTCATGAGAAAAGCCAAATCATGGGATTAACCTCTTCAAAATTCTACGGAATCACCTAATTCAAAATCCTATGAATCTAAAGCTACAAGAGCAGGTAATTATAATCTCTGGCGGAGCAAAAGGAATCGGAGCAGCCATTTCCAATATGCTTATCGAAGAAGGGGCGATTCCAGTGATAGTCGACCTCTCTCCTGAAGGAGGTCAATTTGTTGAGCTTTCGAAAGGAAAAGCGCTTCATATTCAGCAGCGATTGACAGCGGAAATTCATGCCAAGCAAGCTATTGACATTGCCATTGAAAAGTTTGGAAAGATTTATGGAGTGGTCAATAATGCAGGAGCAAATGACGGGATAGGGCTGGAAAATGGGACGCCAGCGGAGTTCGCAAACTCAGTTTCTAAAAACCTGCTTCATTACTACAATTTGGCACATTTTGCACTCCCCTATCTGAAAACGACAAAAGGGAGTATTGTCAATATTTCCTCAAAAACAGCCATTACAGGACAAGGAGGCACTTCGGGCTATGTCGCTGCAAAAGGTGCCCAATTAGCACTAACTCGTGAATGGGCTGCCGAGCTCCTACCCTATAAAATTCGTGTCAATGCTGTGGTTCCAGCCGAAGTAATGACCCCTTTGTATAAAAATTGGTTGGAAAGTTTTCCTAATCCTGAGACTAAACTGAAAGAAATCACAGATCGAATCCCTTTGGGAAAACGAATGACCCAACCCGAAGAAATTGCAGCAATGGTAGTTTTTCTACTGTCTGAAAAAGCCTCCCACATCACCGGACAACATCTATTTGTAGACGGTGGCTATACCCATCTTGACCGTGCCCTATGAAACCCAAAGCCCCACTTGTTCCCAAGCAGCTACTTATTCCCTTTATTTTAATTACTTCTCTCTTTGCACTTTGGGGTTTTGCTAATGACATTACCAATCCGATGGTGGCTGCCTTCAAGCGGGTTTTGGAGCTGAATAATGTGCAGGCCTCCTGGGTACAGTTGGCATTTTATGGTGGTTACTTTACGATGGCATTGCCAGCAGCATTTTTCATCAAAAAATATTCATACAAAACAGGTGTCTTGTTAGGATTGGGACTCTATGCATTCGGAGCTTTACTTTTTTATCCAGCGGCATCTTGGGAGAGTTATGGCTTTTTCTTGGCATCCTTATACATCCTCACCTTTGGTTTGGCATTTTTGGAAACCACCGCGAATCCCTACATCCTCTCCATGGGACCGGAGGAAACAGCGACACAGCGACTGAATTTAGCCCAAGCATTTAATCCTATGGGGGCTTTAGCAGGTCTTTTTGTTGCAAAACAATTTATTCTCAACGCTTTGCAATCAAATGCCACCGATGAAAATGGGATCATTCTCTATGAAACTTTGGAAGAATCAGCCAAAGCAGTCATTCGGACAAATGATTTGATGGTTATTCGGAACCCATATGTAATGTTAGGATTGGTCGTACTCGGAATTCTCGTATTGATTGCCTTGGTAAAAATGCCTGAAACCAAAGACAGCTCCGGGAAAATTGATTTTTGGCCAACCATGGGTAGGCTTTTCTCCAACCGGAATTTTGTGGAGGGGACACTCGCCCAGATGTTTTATGTAGGTGCCCAAATCATGGTCTGGACATACATCTATCAATATGCGGAAGCTCTGGGAATTGATAATGCCTCCGCCGTGAATTATGGCTATTCAGCCCTGATTGTTTTCCTTCTGGGAAGATGGGTTTGTACTTTCCTACTCCGCTTTATTTCTGGTCCAAAACTATTGGCAGCTTTCTCCATTTTGGCAATAAGTTTCACTTTTGGGGCTATTTCTCTTCCGGGTTTGACAGGACTTTATAGCTTGGTAGGAATAAGTTTTGCCATGTCATTGATGTTCCCAACTATTTACGGCATTGCACTGGAAGGGCTTGGGGAAGACTCAAAATTTGCAGCTGCTTTCTTGGTGATGGCTATTGTCGGAGGAGCGATCATGCCCACCTTGCAAGGAATGATTCTAGACTGGGGAGGAGCCGGATATACCGATATCGAAATTTTAGGCGTTTCCGAAGTCCGATTCTCCTTTATACTTCCTCTTCTGTGTTTCGTAATGGTACTTCTTTTTGCAGTTCGAGTAAGAAAAGTAAACCCGATTTAAACACATGAAGACCTTTGTATTAATCTGTGATTTAAAAAATGAGCCGGAAGCCATTAAAGCCTATGTAGCTTGTCATCAAGCAGTTTCTCCTGAGATCCTGAAAAGTATCCGGGTGGCAGGAATTCTTGAAATGGAAATTTACCGCTGGCAAAACCGCCTCGTAATGATCATGAAAACAGAAGAAGAATTCAGCTTTGAAAAAAAAGCCCGTTTGGATAACGCCAACCCAAAAGTTCAGGAATGGGAGGCTTTCGTCGGACAATATCAAACTAATCTCCCGGGTACTCCACCCAACTGGCGTTGGGCCTTAACGGAACAGATCTTTGATTTTAAATTCAATAAATAGCAATTTGATTATGAAACGTAATTTTATCCTATTCACTCTATTTTTGATAGTTCAAACAGGCTTTTCCCAAAACTTTTTAATCCCATTATGGGAAGGAACTCCACCCTTGCAAGAAGAAATGGAACTTCAAGAGGAAGCTGTTCAAGAGGGTATTCTTCGCATTTCCAATATTCAAAATCCAAGCATCGAAGTGTATCTTCCTACGAAACAAATTGCCACAGGAGAGGCAGTTTTGATTTTTCCAGGAGGAGGTTATGGCATCTTGGCCTATGATTGGGAAGGGACTGATTTTGCCAAATGGCTTAATTCCCAAGGAATCGCAGGGATCGTAGTAAAATACAGGCTTCCTATTTCTAAATCCTTGACCGATCCCAAAGAGGTACCTTTGCTTGATGCACAACGGGCTATTCGCTTGGTTCGTCATCATGCAAATGAGTGGAGCATTGATCCCGAAAAAGTTGGCATCATGGGTTTTTCCGCTGGCGGGCATCTTGCCTCGACACTAAGCACCCAATATGAACACGCTGTTGACCGGGAAATGGATTCCATAGATCAATTATCAGCAAGACCGGATTTCTCTATCTTGGTCTACCCAGTCATCACCTTCAATGATCGATTTACCCATGGAGGTTCGAAAAAAAATCTTCTTGGGGAAAACCCATCTCCTGAATTAGTTACCCGGTTTTCCAATGAATTAAATGTGAATGAACATACTCCACCCACATTTTTGGTTCATGCGCAAGATGACACTGCAGTTCCTTTAGAAAACAGTACCCTCTACTATCAAGCCCTTCACGCACATGGAGTAAAAGCATCCTTACATATCTACCCTAAAGGAGGCCATGGTTTTGCTTTTGGAATGAATCGTGGAGCGGTAGAAAATTGGAGAAATGTGCTTTTTGACTGGATCAAAAACTTAGACTAATGGCTATTCAGGTAATTGCCTTTGACGCAGATGACACCCTTTGGGTTAACGAACCTTTCTTTCGGGAGGCAGAAGAGAAATTTTGCTCCTTACTGGAAGATTTTATGCCCGTTCATTCCATTCTCAAGGAATTATACCACACGGAAATCAGTAATCTTACGCTTTATGGCTACGGAATTAAAGGCTTCATGCTCTCCATGATTGAAACCGCCATGCGCATATCCAATCAGCAGATGCCCATATCACTTGTTGAAAAAGTCATTCAAATAGGACAGGAAATGCTTGAAAAGCCAGTGGATTTACTTCCTGGAGTGGAAGAAGTGCTACAAAACCTAAATGGAGATTACCGCATGGTCTTAGCCACGAAAGGGGATTTGGTGGATCAAGAGCGAAAACTTCGGAAATCAGGTTTGGAAAAATACTTCCACCATATTGAAATCATGAGTGAGAAGCGAGTGGAGGATTTTGAAAAACTTATCCGTCATTTAGATGTAGATCCACAGCATTTTGTGATGCTCGGCAATAGTCTTAAATCAGACATTTTACCTGTTTTGGAATTGGGCGGGCATGCTATTCATATTCCTTTCCATACCACATGGATCCATGAGCAGGTTCATCATGAGGTCAAACATGAACGATTCGCTTCCGTGGAAAATATCCAGCTTGCCGCAGCATTGATTCGAAAAATGTGATTGAATCAGTTTCGCCCAAATTGATTTTTAAGAGATTATCCTAAAAATTCTCTAATTTTTAAAAGCCTTTGGATTCTATTCTCTCCTTAAAAAGGATCAGAATTGAACCAAGTTATCCATAAACCCAGCAACTATGCCTTTTAAACTCCGCCTTGCCGTTTTGATGTCTTTAATCTTTCTGAGTGCTTGTCGTGATCAAGAATCAAACATTCAACTTCGCTCGGAAAACTTAGTAATTAAAATCGGTTCAAAGGGTGAATTAAGGGGTCTAACAAATCCTCAAACCCAAAAAGACTATCTTCCTTCAGGCCAAAAATCAAGCTTGATCCAATTGAAAACAGAGCAAGGCATTATTCAACCTCAAGCAGTACGTTGGAATAATGACCGATTGGTTTTTGATTTTCAAAATGATACCCAAATCACAATCCAAGTAGAGCAAAAAACCTCCCACATCACCTTTGAAGTAGTAGAAGCCAACGGTTCTGATCAAATCGAATGGCTTGCTTGGGGGCCTATTCCTACAAGTATTGATCAGATCATCGGCGAAACTATTGGTGTGGTACGGGATCAGGTGTTTGCAATTGGAATCCAATCCTTAAATCCCAAAACGCTTGGAGGTTATCCTTGGCGGGATAATGACACCACGCCAGAGATAGATATTTTTGAGCAGGAAGACTATTCAGATTTAGATGAAAAAGGAAAAAGGATGGTCCTCTACCGAGTAGAAGCGGCCAAACCGGAGGACTTTGGAAGTACGCTACAGGCCTATGTCCGTAACCGGAACTCTGAAAGAATTGTCGAAAACCTGAATCATGAGCATTTCCTATCGCCCACTTTTGAAGACAGTGGAATAATAGGCTCCAAAATAGCTCTATTTGGGAGTCCAAGCGAAAATACTTTAGAAACCATCGGCATCATTGAAGTGGAAGAATCCCTTCCTCACCCGATAATTGATGGGGAATGGGGTAAAACATCAAAAAGTGCATCTTCAGCTTATTTGATTTATAATTTCTCAGAAAAAACGATCGATAAAGCGATCTCTTTGGTCCAGAAAGCTGGGCTAAATTATTTATATCATGATGGGCCATTTAAAAATTGGGGCCATTTTGAGCTAGACCCCACCAGTTTTCCTAATGGATGGGAAAGTTTGAAAGCCTGTATCGATAAAGCAGAAAAAGAAGGAATCCATGTCGGAGTTCATACCCTATCGAATTTTATTACCACCAATGATCCCTACGTCACACCTGTTCCGGATGATCGATTGGGTGTCGTCGGTTATTCCGAATTAGCAGCATCTATTGATTCCGAACAAACAGAAATCCCAATCGAATCGTCGGACTTTTTTAATCAATACCAAAACAACCACCTGAAAACCGTTAAAATCGGAAAAGAGCTCATTCGCTATGGTTCGGTATCTGAATCATCTCCTTGGAAATTATTGGATTGTGAACGGGGAGCTTGGGGAACAGAGAAAGCTTCTCACATGAAAAGAGATCAGGTCAGCAAGCTGGCCGACCATGCCTACAAAGTTTTTCTCACCAATCCAGAACTCAGCATTGAAATGGCTAAAAAACTTGCGGATTTATATAATTCCTCGGGACTTCGGCAGATTTCTTTTGATGGATTGGAAGGAAACCGCTCGACAGGGATGGGAAACTATGGAGAAATCCTTTTCACCACGACTTGGTGGAATAATCTTTCGGAAGAAGTCAAATCTCATATGGTTATCGATGCTAGCCGAACCACTCATTACTTTTGGCATATTTATTCCCGGATGAATTGGGGGGAACCTTGGTACGCAGGCTTCCGGGAGAGTCAAACAGAATATCGCCTAAAAAATCAAGCTTATTTCCAGCGAAATCTAATGCCGGGAATGTTGGGTTGGTTTAGCATGCGTCCCAATACTACGGTCGAAGATGTAGAATGGATGTTGGCAAGATCTGCTGCCTTCGATGCAGGCTACGCCTTTGTGGTTCGAGAGGAAGCCCTTCAAGCCAATGGCCAAGCAGATCAAATTTTTCAGCTCATTGGAGATTGGGAAAAGCTACGAATGGCAGAAGCATTTAGCGAAGCACAAAAAGAACGGATGAAAGACATTCAAAATGAGTTTCATCTGGAATCAATTGGAGAAAATAGCTGGAACTTATCTCAGATACATACATCTAGATTCAATCATCAATCCAAAATACGGCAACCTGGAGAACCGCTTTTCACCTCCCATCAATTTACAAACCCTGTCGGCGAGACTGTCCTTCACTTTATTTTGAATGCTGATGACGCTCAGGTTTCGGATATCGTTTTGGAATTAAATAACAGCAAAACTTTCACCCTTCCTGTTTCACTCCAAAAGGGAGAATCTCTTCGGTATGAAGGGGGCGAGTTTGGGACAGTTTTGGATCAAAATTTAAATATCAAAAGAACGGTTAAAATTGATCCCCGCACTTTTAAACTTAATCCAGGAAACCAGACGATTAGTATTGACTGTGCTTTTCAAAATGGTGGAGAAAATGCCCAAATCAAAGTCGAACTTCGAATTCCTGATGAACCAGAAACCATTACCTTAAACTAGTCACATGGAAATTAATCTATTCTCAAAAAGTCGGTTTCTTTTAGTATACACCCTTTCTCTAATTTTTTGGGGATGTAATTCCACAAAAGAGCCTCAACCCAATATCATTTTTTTCTTGGTCGATGACATGGGATGGCAAGACACCGCTGTTCCATTTTGGTCTGAAAAAACCCATTTTAATGAGCTTTACCAAACTCCCAATATGGAACGCATGGCAGCTAATGGAATGCTTTTTACCCAAGCCTATGCCTATGCGGTTTGTTCCCCAAGCAGAACGAGTCTCATGACTGGAATGAATGCTGCCCGCCACCGGGTTACCAACTGGACTTTACGATTCAACACTTCGACAGACAGTAAAGACTCTATTCTTCAAATGCCAAACTGGAATGTCAACGGGCTCCAGCCTGTCGACTCTATTGAGAACTCGATTTATGCTACCACCCTACCGCAAATCCTTCGAAATCATGGATACTTTACCATCCATGCTGGTAAAGCCCATTGGGGATCAGAAGGAACACCTGGGGCAAATCCTTTGAACCTGGGCTTTGACATCAATATAGCTGGTCACCAAGCGGGAGCTCCTGCCTCCTATCAGGGAGAAAACAATTTTAGCAATCCAAATGGGGATGGAACCTGGGATGTACCGGGTTTAGAAAAATATCATGGCAAATCCATCAATCTCACCGATGCACTTACTTTGGAAGCCATCGACGCGATGGATCAGGCATTGGCTTTTAACAAACCATTTTACCTCTACTTGGCTCATTATACAGTTCATGTTCCTTTGGAGCCCCATCATCCGTATTATCAAAAATATAAAGACCAAGGCCTAGATGAACGGGAAGCTCGCTACGCCTCCATGGTTGAAGGAATGGATCATAGTTTGGGAGAATTGATGGATTATTTGGAAGAAAAAGAGATTGCTGAGAACACCATCATTTTATTTATGTCTGACAATGGAGGACTCAGTGCTCATGCACGCGGCGGTGAGCCACACACTCACAATTGGCCCCTATCGAGTGGAAAAGGCTCTGCTTACGAAGGAGGAATCCGGGTTCCAATGATGGTCAGTTGGCCAGGTGAGGTTCAAAAAGGATCCAAATCAACTGCTCCCCTGATAATCGAAGATTTCTTTCCGAGTATTCTTGAAATGGCAGGCATACAAGGTTACCAAACCATTCAAAAAATCGATGGGGAATCATTTGTACCCGCTTTAAAAAATGGAAACCAAACTCCAGAAACAGACCGAAGTTTTGTCTGGCACTATCCCAATAAATGGGGAGGAACAGGCCCTGGAATAGGTTCGACGAGCACCATCCGAAAAGGAGACTGGAAATTGATCTATTGGTACATAGACCA
Source organism: Algoriphagus sp. (assembly GCF_013373065.1). Classification (GTDB taxonomy): domain Bacteria; phylum Bacteroidota; class Bacteroidia; order Cytophagales; family Cyclobacteriaceae; genus Algoriphagus. The sequence continues at coordinate 139,343 of NZ_JABXIN010000003.1, read as the reverse complement.
AAAAATAGAATTGTATAACCTAAGAGAAGATATCCAAGAGCAACATAACCTTGCTGATAAAAACCCGGAACTTGCACAGAAATTAGCGAAGGAACTGGGAGACTACCTGCGAAGTATAAATGCTCAACGTCCAAACTTCCTTGAAACAGGGAAACCAGCTCCTTGGCCAGATGAAATTTAGTTGGCTTGAGCCATTGAACTATTTTCGATCAAACGCTGCATGACTTCATCCAATTGGTTGGCACTTAAGCGCTTCAAGAGAATCTTTTTATCCTGGTCCAGGAGATAAATTGTCGGTGTAGATTTGACATCATAAATATTTTGGACTCTAGCTCTTCCATCCGGATCTACCGTATGCAGCCAATCCTTAATTTCATTTTCCTGCGCATAATCCCAACAGCCTCCTACCTCGTCTCCAGTCTTCGTACAAACTGCCATGATTTGAACGCCTTGATCTTTATATTTTTCAAAAAAGCTCTTCATAATTGGAGTTGAGGATTTGCATGCTCCACAATCATACCTCCAAAAATAAAGCACGGTATACCGGGAAATTACTTCATGCAAGGACAGGAATGACCCGTCTTGTTTTTGAAGCCTAATATCAGGAGCAGTTTTTCCAATCAATAAAGGTTCAAGGGTTTTCGCATTGGATACAATTTTTTCCAATTGCTCCGAATCTGTCCAATCAGCCAATCCTTTTGCATAATAATTCAAGGCTAAATGAACATAGACCGCATCCATCCCAATAATTTTTGACTTTGCGTATGTATTCAGAAAATGAATCAAGTAGAATTTGAAAGTTTCATCAGCGGGTTTGGCCTCATTTAAAATCCAATCTACAGACTCAATAATTGAATCAGGTTGCTGATACGTAAGCCGCTGGATGTAATCATCGATCCTAGAAAAAAGAAATGGTGTCCGTAGCATCCTAGGATCCGAAATATTCAAATTGTCAAAATAATGGGCTTTGGTGTATCGATATTGACTCATTTGAACTTCTTCGGGACTTCCTCCAAACTCAGGATACTCCAGAGGCATATTGGCTTTGATGATTGCTACCGTAAAACTTTCGGGATAATTTTGAATCAACTCATCCTGATAGGTTCGAACCGTAGCATTGAGTTGATCGAGTTGGGTTTGAATATTTTTTTGGGTTGCTTCATCTTGGCTTTGAGAAAGTTCTTCCTGAAGCTTGGCTGCTTGAGGTCGCTTTTCCTCTAGGAAGCGAAGGTATTGGTAGAACAGCTCATTATCCGGGGCATACTGAAAGGACATATCGCCCACATTTTTTTCAACAGAGGTGGAAACTGAATAGTTTTGCTCATTGTCATCAACAATCACTTGAAAAAAATTATTGTTGGGCTCCATGACAATCAAATATATTCCAGGCTCCAAATGCTCTTCTCCTTGAAAAACAAACCGACCATTTGCATTTCGCTGGACAGTATCTTTCACATATTGCTTGTCACCATAATAATAAGCTAGGTAAAGATTCTGTTGATCATAGTTTTTAATCTCTACTTCAATTCGATGCCCTTGCTGAGCATAAGATTGAAAAGCTAGAAATAAGGAAAACGTGGTCAGAAGGAGATTTCTCATAGTATTTATGGCTGGAAACACAAGATAAAAAGATTAAACAAGCTTCCACAAGCTATCGAATTTGTATGAAAAGGATTCATCCTGATCTCACTTATTCGCCAATTTCTTTAAAGCTACCTGAATTTGGGAAAGGGGGTATTCCCCTAAAATACCCCTAAAAGAACCGGATGGATGCAGGACTACAAAACTCCCACAGGGATAGGGGAATTTGAAAAATTGCTTCTCAAAAATACGATCCGGGTCAGCTTGCCAAGGAAGCATTCCTTCGTATTTCTCTAACCCACTTGGGTTGGAATAAAGGTAGATAGGTTGAGTAGCCCCATATTTTTCAGCCCATTTCAACAAGCTTTTATGTTCCTTTTGAAAAGTAGCGGCATTATTTCCAAGCCCTGTTGAATTGCACTCATCTTTTCCTGGATAAAAAATCACCAGTAGTATTTTTCCTTCCTGGAACGCCTCGGTGTTTCCGGTTTTTTCATAAAAAGGAAAGGGATCATCCACCATGCCTACCGGCATTCGATGCACCAGCATTTTTCCTCCCATCCCATCAGGAATCCCAAAGTAAGCCCTCTCTAAAATTTGCTGTTCAAAAAATTCACGACTGATCTCTCGCCCGAGTTCATCCTTATATCCAGTTTGTGCTACCAGAGTGCCAGTCCAGAAAAATAAAATAATTAACCCTGTTATTTTCATTCTAAAGGAAGGTAGAAAACTCATACCTATCCACCATTTTATTTTTAAACGCTAGATAAAAATAAGAGTTAACTGTGTTAAATGAACTTACAGCAAGCTAAAGCCTCCTTTGATAAGAATTATGGTGTTATCATCTAGACTTGAATTGGAGATAATTTCCACATAACCATCCTTGCTCACACCAAGCTCTACAGGAATAGATTTCAATAAATATCCTGACTCAGTTTTGGACTTTTGAACCAAAATAAAATTTTCATTCTCTACTTCAACCACAGCAGTTTCAGGTAAAACTTTCACTACCCGATCTTCCAGATCCAATTCGGCCTGAACATACATTCCGGGAACGAGTAATTTTTCCACGGACTCATCCAACAAATGGGCATGTATCAAAACCTGCCGATCTTCATTCACAGATTGACTGATGACATAGACCTCCGCCATAAATTCCTTCACATCTAAATCAGGGGTCGAAATCCGTACTTTTTGACCTTTTTTCAACTTGGACGCATCCTTTTCATAAGCAATCAACTCAATATGCAGATGGTCCCTGTTCAATAAAGTCAAGGCCCTGCTTGTCTCTGAAAGATAAGCCCCGGGAACAGCATCAATTGTTTCCACAAATCCATTAATAGGAGAATAAATAGGGATTTTAGAGCGAATGTTCTCAGGATTTAACTGATCCGGATTAATTGCCAGAATGGTTAATTGCTTCGCTAAACCAGCAAGTTTGGCTTGGGTTGACCGATATTCCGCCTCTGCTTTCAAAAAATTCTTTTGGGCAGAGATTTGCTCTGCATACAAAGTCTTTTGGCGCTCGTATTCAGCTTCCAAAAAGGCCAATTGACTTTTGGACTCTAGATATTCCTGCTGGATTCTTACAAATTCTGGGTTTTCCAAGTAAAACAATACTTGTCCTTTCCGGATTGACTCGCCCTCAATTAATTTCAATCCTGAAACATAACCTCCGTAAACAGCCGTAATCTCTTGTCTTCCTTCGGTCGGAACCCGTACAGTTCCCTGCAGGCTAAGGTTTTCTGAAAAGTTACGTTCTTCAATTTTTCCCCAAGCCATATTTAAGGTCGCAAATTGCGCCTCAGTCAATTCAACTTCGTCAATTGAAGCGATGGCTTCCTCCACTTCTATACCTTCCAGGTCAGAGGAGCTTTTACCGCAAGAAATAAGGGCAAAAAAGACCAAAACCTGCAGAATATGCTTGATGTGATTGTTCATTAGATAGACAAATAAATAAGTTCTAGGGTAGCCAATTGGTATTCCAGTTTGCTCTCCAAATATTGAATCCGAATATTTCGTGAATTTTCTATGAGTTGTACAAATTGAAGGAAATCAATTTCTCCTTCTTGGAAAGATCGGACAGCCTGAATCGCCAGCTGTTCTGCAAGCTGCTGCCCCTCTTCTTGATAATAGGTCAGAACATTTTCAGCTTTTTGGATTTGCTTTTCCAATTGAGATTTTTTCGTTTCCAAAGATTTAGAAAGTGCAGATGCCTCTAATTGAAGCTGTTCTTCATAGATACTGGCAGCCTTGACTTTAGACTTGTAGGAACCAAAAAACAAAGGCACTGTTACCCCGGCTTGAAAGCCTGGATATATTTGGGCGTTTGGCCCTGGGTTGGTCCCTCGAAATAGCTCAAAATTTAAATCCGGAAGCATTACACGTCGGGCTTCCTTCACTGCAAAAGAAGCCTGCTTTTGTTGCGCTTCCATCCATAGTTGCATGGGATGAGGAAGATCTTCTTCCAGCAAAAGTGTCAAATTCGGTTCCTCTTCCTCCAAAATCAGGGAATCCTCCGTATTGAGAAGCCGCTGAAGACTGATAAGCGAAGTTTCGTAATCCTGTCTAGCCGCACGAAGCCGAAGTCCTACTTCCTGAAGTTTACTTTCGGCAGTCAGTTTTTCCAATAAATTACTTTCTCCCAATTCAAAGCGTCTTGAAGTAGCTCGGGAAAATTCCCCGTACAAACTGTCCAAATAGCCCAAATTCCGGAAGGATTCCCTCCAATAATAGGCCTGAACATATGCTATACCTACAGCTCGTTCGACTTCCCGTTGTTTGAGTAAGTATTCTGCATTCGTTTGCTCTGTCTGAGCCCTAAGTATAGCAGTTCGAGCCCCATAGACAGAAGGAAATTCGATTTGCTGTTGCACTCTCCAAACCCGGTTGTAAATTCCATTTTCGGCTATGTCGTTTTTATCATAACCATAGGAAATTTGCGTTTTGTCCAAATTCCATCCCATCCCAATCAGAGATTCAGACCGCTCGATGGCTTTTCGGGATGATTGAAGATCAAAATTCTGCTCATTGGCCAACTGAATTGCACCTTGAAGCGATAAAGCTTGCTTTTCTTGAGCAAAGGCGGATGAAACTCCAAAAAATCCAAAAATCAGAAAAAGAGAGAGCGTTTTCGAAGCTCCTTTTAGCGGGGAACTCATTTTATGAAACATCATATACAGCACAGGCAACACAATCAAGGTCAGCAAGGTAGCCGATACAAGTCCTCCCACTACAACTGTGGCTAGAGGTCGCTGAACCTCTGCCCCCGCCGAAGTAGAAATTGCCATCGGTAAAAATCCCATAGCAGCAGCTGAAGCAGTTAAAAGCACTGGTCGTAGCCGTTCTTTTGCACCATGAATAACCAAATCACGGATGGAAGAAAACTTGGACTCAAGTGATTTAAAATGCTCGATCAATACAATTCCATTCAATACCGCAATCCCAAAAAGAGCAATGAAACCTACCCCCGCAGAAATACTGAAAGGCATGTCTCGTATCCAAAGCAATAACACTCCTCCAATGGCAGAAAGCGGAATCGCAGAATAAATCATGAGCGCATCTTTAGAAGAAGAAAAGGCGAAATACAACAAGATGAAAATCAATACCAAAGCGACCGGAACAGCTATCAACAACCTCGAACGAGCTTGTTGGAGATTTTCAAACTGACCGCCATAGTCAACCCGGTATCCTTCCGGAAGTTTTACTCGTTGATTTATGATTTGCTGAATATCATCCACCACAGACTGCAAATCACGATTTCGAACATTCACACTGACCACAATTCGCCGTTGGGTATTATCCCTGGATATCTTAGCAGGGCCCTTTGTATAGGATATTTTGGCTAACTCCGAAAAAGGAATCGCATGACCATCCGCCAACTTTACTGTTGTATTTTCCAGGCCTCGGATATCTTTTCGGTAATCTTCATCAAACCGAACCACCAAATCAAATTGTCGCTCGCCTTCAAAAACAGTTCCTGCTGCTTCACCCGCAAAGCCCATGGTAACAATTCCATTCAGGTCTGAAATATTCAATCCATACTTTGCGATTTTTGCACGATCATATTCAATTTTCATTTGCGGAAGGCCATCCACTTTTTCCAAAATAATATCTGCGGCACCATCCACATTTTGGATTGCTGCTTCTACATCCTCCCCTAACCGAAGTAATTCATCCAAATCCTCACCGAAAATTTTGATTGCTAAATCAGCACGAACACCGGTAATTAATTCATTAAAACGCATTTCGATCGGCTGGGTAAACTCGAAATCCAAGCCTGGAATCACTGCTAAGGCTTCTTTGAATTTATCAGCCAACTCGTCCTTCGTTTCCACGGTAGTCCATTCACTTGGGGGATGGAGCGTCACGATCACATCACTTTCTTCCATGGACATGGGGTCAGTAGGAATTTCAGCCGCCCCAATTCGAGTTACGACTTGTTTCACTTCCGGAAATTCCAAGAGAACTTTCTCCATGTTGGTGATCGTCTCTACGGTACTGGTTAATGAAGTTCCCGTTTTCAAAACAGGTTGGATTACAAAATCACCTTCATCCAAGGTCGGTACAAATTCAGAACCCATTGAAGAAAAAATCAAAACCGCCGAAACCAACATGGCGAATGAAACTCCCAAAACAGCTTTTCCATGATCCAAAGCCCAACGGAGTGTGGGTTCATAGAGTTTATTGATTGATCGTATAATTCTAACCGAAATATTTTTAGGCCCTTGGACACTTGACTTTAGGAAGAGAGAAGAAGCGACTGGTACATAAGTCAAGCCAAGAATCATCGCCCCGATCAATGCAAAACTGAATACCTCTGCCATGGGACGGAACATTTTTCCTTCCACTCCCGAAAGCGACAGAATTGGAATAAAGACAATAATGATAATAATCTGTCCAAAAATGGCTGAATGCATCATTTTGGATGCGCCTTCGAATGAAATCTCATCCCGCTTTGAATTACGGTCAGATTTGGTCACGCCTGAAAGAACTTCGGAAGACTTGGTAAAGCGATAGGCGATGTATTCCACAATAATGACAGCCCCATCGATAATGATTCCAAAATCAATTGCCCCTAAACTCATCAAATTGGCATCAACACCAAAAATGAACATCAGGGAAAGTGCAAATAGAAGACTCAAAGGAATAATGGAGGCCACAACCAATCCTGAACGAAGATTCCCCAACAATAGGACCACCACAAAAATGACGATCAAACATCCTAAAATAAGATTCTCCGCAATAGTGAAAGTGGTTCTACCGATCAATTCAGAACGATCCAAAAATCCATTGATGTAGATTCCTTCCGGAAGAGAATTTTCAATATCCGCGATCCGCTCGCGTACCAAATCAATGGTTCGTTTAGAATCAGCCCCTTTCAGCATCATAATTTGCCCAAGAACTTTTTCCCCTTCCCCATTTGCGGTAATGGCACCAAACCGATTTGCAGCTCCAAAACCTACCTTGGCAATGTCCCGGATATAAACGGGAACTCCAGCCCGGGTAGTAACTACAATTTGACCAATGTCTTCCAAGGAATTGGTTAGGCCTTCTCCGCGGATAAAATAACTTTGATTGCTTTTTTCGATATAGCCTCCACCAGCTACGGAATTATTTTTTTGGAGGGCAGTAAAAACTTCTTCAATACTTAAATCCATCGCTCGCAAGCGATCCGGATTGATGGAAACCTCATATTGTTTCAGAAAACCACCCCAGGTATTGACTTCGACAACACCAGGAATTCCAGCTAATTGACGTCTAACAACCCAATCTTGAATAGTTCGCAAGTCGGTGATAGAATAGCGATCTTCATAGCCGGGCTTAACATCGATAATGTACTGGTAAATTTCCCCAAGACCCGTGGAAATAGGCCCCATAAAAGGACTTCCAAAGCCTTCCGGAATCCGTTCTTGGGCAATTTTGATGCGCTCGGCGATAAGTTGCCGAGGAAGGTAAGTACCCATATCGTCTTCAAAAACGATGGTCACCACCGAAAGTCCAAATTTTGAAACGGAACGAATTTCTTTTACCCCCGGTAGGTTGGCCATTTCCAGTTCCACTGGATAGGTTAAGTATTTTTCGACGTCTTCTGTGGCTAAATTGCGTGAGGTCGTGATTACCTGAACCTGATTATTGGTAACATCAGGAACAGCACCGATAGGGATATTGGTCAAAGAATAAATACCAAATCCAATCCACACAAGGATAAAAATACCGATCAGTAGCTTATTGGATAAACTCCAACGGATAATCGAATCTAACATAGGTCAGGTCTCTGTACTTAACAAAGATGCTGACCTTCTCTTAGGTTAGCTTTAGAGTATTCTTAAGATTTCCTTAAAATTTAAGAATGCCATTCCAACCGGAATTGACTTCCTTGATTGGGTTTACTTTTAACGGAAATCCGGATATTTAATTCATCGCAGAGTTTTTTGACAATTGCGAGTCCCAGACCAGCTCCTGGCTTTCTGCTTTCTAAAGTCACCTCTCCTCTGAAAAATGGATCAAATATCCGCTGTTGATTCAATTCAGGAATACCAGGACCCGAATCCCGAATTTCTACAAAAACCTGCTTCCCATCCTTTCCTAAAAAGAGTTCGACTGGCTTTGATTCATCAGCGTATTTAAGGGAATTATCTACCAGATTATCCAGAATTATTTGAAGGGATTTTTCATTGGTTTTAAGGAAAATGGGATGACCAACCTGGGGATGAAAATTTATTTCCCGATCTGTATTAAGTTTTTTCTGCAAGACATAATCCTCACAAAAGGCTAATAAATCCAATTCCTCTAAAACAATGGATTGTCCACTTTCGACCCTAGCCAATACTAACAACTGCTCGATCGTGGCTGTCATTCGATCGATACTATTCAAGGATAATTGTACTTTTTGCTGATACTCTTCCTGCGTTCTAGGCTTTCGAATCATCACTTCCAAAGTGCCACGAAGCACCGAAAGTGGGGTTCGCAACTCATGGGAGGCATCTGAAGTAAATTGTTTTTCCCGCTTTAAGGCGAGCTCCAAGCGATTCAATAAATCATTGATGGACCGTGTCAACTGTTCGATTTCATCATTAGAACCGGAAACGGGGATACGTTCATTCAAATTGGACTGAGTAATTTGATTTGTTTTTTGGATGATTTGTCGAATCGGCCGAATACTTTGTCCCGCTTGATAGCGCATGATTAAAAAGAGGGATATCAAAATCATGGGATAAAGCACCAAAAGTACATTTCGAAGATTGCTTAGTGTTTTCCTCGCATCTTCAAATGACTTTGCCACCAACAAATACCCCTCAATGGCTCCTTGGTTATAAAGTGGTATTTGCATTTGACGGAGCTCTCGGGATCCAGCCCTTACCGTCCAAGCCTCTCCGCTTCCCGCCCTTTCAGGGAAAAAACTTAAGTGGTTGGATAGCAAATTGGGTGAGCGGTCCATACTGTTTCCATCAGCATCAACAATCTCTATGAAAATTGGATTTAGTTGTAATTGACTGTGTTCTTCCTCTTGCCATTCCCCTTTATGAATAAAGCGGATTTCACCATTGACAAGAAAAATCTGGCTTTTATGCTCATCAGTTTCAAGCTGTAAATCCCGGTCAATATTAGAAACGACAGTCAGTCTCACTACTCCATAAATGATGGCAAAAACCACCAATATGATCATAGCCGTCGTAGCAGTGAGTCGGCGGGCAATCCGTTCTTTGTATGCAATACTCATGGTTCCTTCGCCATATATCCTACGCCACGAATTGTTTGAATATAATCCTCTTCTTTACTTAAGTTCAGTTTCTTACGAAGGGAATTAATATACACGTCTATCACACCAGTATTATATTCAAAATGAATATCCCATACCTGTTCGATGATTCGAGTTCGACGGCAAACCCTGTTTTTATTGCTCACTAAATATTCCAAAAGCGCAAATTCCTTTTGTGTCAAGGTTATTTCCTGGTCCTTTTTCCAAACTTGATGTGCAGCAGGATTGATCCTAATATCCCCCAATTCCAAAACCTGTTCAATCGCCGGACTTTTTCGCAATTGGACTCGAATCCGCTCCAGCAATTCCTCAAAATGGAATGGTTTTTTGATATAATCATTAGCTCCTGCCTGCAGTCCAAAGACCGTTTCATCTACAGTGTCTTTCGCCGTGAGAAAAATGATAGGAGTAGATGGCTGCTCCTTTCTAAAAATTCGAGTGAGCTCGATTCCGCTCATCCCAGGAAGCATCCAATCTAAAAGCAAAAGGTCATAGGCCCCAGATAGTGCTAAATCAAGCCCATCTTTTCCATTTTCAGCAACATCTACAGCATAGCTTTCTTCTTCCAAGCCCTGCTTTAGAAAATTTGAAATTCCAGGTTCGTCTTCCACAACGAGTATTCTCATACCCTAAAATTTCGGGAATTTTGGGAAAAATGCAGTAATTCAGCTTAAAGTTTCCTTAAAAAATCAAGAATGAAGCTCAAACTGGAATATCAGGCCATTTGAACTTCTCGATCCTCCACCCTTCGCTTATTTCGACTTTTCTTACTTTTCTTTTTTCGTTTGTTCCACCAAATCAAAGTCCCAGTAATAGGAAGTGAGGTTGCAATCAAGCAAGCTAAGAACCATACAAACTTGGTAAAGGCTCCAAAAATCTCCCCTGTATGAAGGCTTTTCACAGACCGCCCGATTTGCTGTCGAACACTCATATCTGAAAACAGATTTGAACTCACAACCGACAAATCGGCTTGATTCAAGGCTAGTTGATCCGCTCCTGCCCTTGCAAAAAAGCCTGTTCTATATTTAGAAACAGCAATAGGTTGCGAATCATCCTGCGGAAGGGAAATTCTAACATTCCCATCATAAGAAAGGTCTTCATTCACCTGAACCAATGCTTGATCTAGAGAAAAATCTAAAGCGGGCCCTGGAGTCACTTTTTCAGCTTCCTCTCCTTTTCGTTCTTCCCGGGGAGGCTGATAGGTATCCCAGGTCTTCTGCCAACCTTCCCTGTACCATTGGAATGACCAAAACAAACCGGTAGCCGACATGATAAACAAGGCAATAAGAGAGTAAAACGCCAAGGTATTATGCAAATCGTGATTAATCCGCTTCCAATTCCCTGACCATTTGACCTTCAATCCTTGCTTCCAGCTTTTGACTTTTTGGGGAACCCAAATGACTATCCCTGTCAACACACCCAAAAGGAAAAGTGAGGTAGCAATTCCATTGATCAACCTACCCAAATCCCGATTGCTCATGGATTCCAAAATCGGCTCTTCAATTTGATCGATTAATAGCCACCGATGCAATGAGAATTGGGTTCTCATGAATTTTTCTGCACTCGTCTGTTCAGAATTATCGGCTAAAATCTCTCCGGAGTAAGGATTTACAAAATAAGTCGTTCCCCGTCCTTTCTCACCCTCTTTTAAAACGGTAAATTGAACCGAACGATCCAAGTCATCATGGACAAAAACTGCTGTCGCTTTACCTCCCAAAGATGATTCTAGATTGGCCTTCATTTCATCTAAGGAAAGGCGATTTCCAGCTTCCTCGACGAAATAACGCTCCGAATCAGCCCATTCTTTTATCTCAGTATTATACACATAAATGGTCCCACTAAAACAAACCAAAACCACGATAAACCCGGATATCAATCCAGCATATAGGTGGATTTCATTGAATACTTTTCGAATTGTTTTCCAAGTAGAATTTGAACGAGCCATTTTCTTATTCTTATTTAGACTTGGTCAAAATTAAAACAAAATATTTTATTATTAAGACTAATTCTAAAAAAAAATAAATCCCCAAAAAGACCTTGATCAAGAAGCTATGAAAGGGAAAAAAGAATCGAAAGTCTTTATCTTTCAATGTCGAAATTGAACAATTATGAATTCACTAACCAAACTGGTTTGGACCACTCTAATTACCCTATTGATTGTTTCCTGCGAAGAAAAAAAGCCTGATCCCCGCATGGAACAGTCCGAAGACTTCAAAAAAGTATTGGATGCACATGGCGATTGGAGTAAATGGGTAGATGCTAAAGCCTTTTCCTTTACCATGTTCCATGAAACCAATCTCACCCAAGAGAATTATTTTATCAATTTACATTCAAGAAAGGTTCGAATTGATGGTCAATTTTTCCAAATTGGCTTTGATGGTGAAAAAGCTTGGATAAGCCCTAATCGACAGGCTTTTGGCGGTCCTTCCGTCCGGTTTTACCATGACTTCTACTTTTATTTTTTCTCCATGCCTTACATTCTAACTGATTTAGAAGCGACCGTAGAAAAAGTGGAGAATAGGAATTTAAACGGAGAAAACTACTTGGCTTTTGAAGCCAAATTTAAACAAGGTCACCATTCAGGACCTGCAAACCGATACACGCTACTTGTTGATACAGAAACCAATCAATTGGAATGGGTTCTTTATCAAGTCACTTATTTCGGCAATACCAATCCACCCCTCCAGGCGATGAAATATGAAGATTACCGAAATGCGAACGGCCTCCTATTTCCAAGATTAATGACAGGATATTCTGTAGTTGGAGATTCTCTCGAGCGTATCCGAAGTCAGGTAAGCTTTGCAGACGTGGTTTTGACTGAGGATGAGCTGGATGAAGAGTTATTCGAAATGCCCGAGAAATTAGCTGTAGTTGCTAATTGATTGGTTAAATCAACTTGATGCCTACCTGAGTAGTTAGCTTCGAACTTGCGCTACCAAAATAAGTCCCTTTCACAGGCATCGTTGCATAAGGCTCTGGATGAGCTGCAAGTGGTATGTAATAATGATCAGCAAAAAGCCCCAAACTTGGGTCAAGTCCTACCCAACCGGCTCCAGGTAGAAAAACTTCCAACCATGCATGTAATTCATGACCATCATCCAGCATGGGGTTGTAGGCATAGCCACTTACAAACCTGCAAGCTAATCCCATGGAGCGAAGCATGTCCATTTGCATAAAAGCCAAATCACGGCAAGATCCTTTTCTTTCAGAAAATGTATAGGAAGGTTCCCAAATATTTTGCTCATGCCGAATGAGGTGAGGCCAATCCTCATAAAGCTGCTGAGTTAATCGGACAAGAAAATCAATTAGTCCGGTGGATTTTTCTTTGATTGGTAAAAGAAGATCCCAGTAATCAACCAACTCGGTTCGGCTCAAAAAGGGTTGTAAAAAAGATTCTGCCTCTTTGTAATTAAAAATAGGACGTTCTGTATTCCAAGCTGACTGTTCGAAGTTACTTTCAATAATGAAACTAAATGGATTAAAAGGATCGAGTTTGAAAATCCAATTTGTCTCGATTTCAAATTGATCAGTTTCCACCGAAAACCAGGATTGAAAAAACCAATTCCCTGCCAAATCCTGTCTATAGTTCTGATCCACAGACTTTGGATTAAGGTTGATTTTTTGATGCTCTATTTGATAATAAGGTTTGTATTGGGGCAGTAAAAAAAGGTTATGAAGACCTAAGCTGACTTTTTCAGTGTATTGGTAGTTTGTCAAATGTTGGACATGAATCTTCATTCCTCCCTCTGCTTACTGCACGAACTTCTCCGCCCCAGGAATAGCCTGACTCAAGATATCAGCAGGAAGTTCTGCAATCGCACTTTTTAATCGGTTATTCCAAAAAGTTGATATATGCTCCAATTCACTCTGTTGAAATCGTTTCTCTTTAGTAAAGTACTCATCATTCTTCAGCACAACCGTATCAATTGGAAAGTCCACATCATTAGCTGAAATCCGAGTTGCATCAAAGGCCAAAAAGGCGCATTTCAGGGCGTAATCCAAAGAATCTTCATAATGGAATGAACGCTTTAATACAGGGTTTCCAAAACCAGTATTTCCAATAATCACAAAAGGAGTTCCTTTCCTTATTTCAATCCAATTTCCTTGAGGATACAACAAATAAAGCTTTGGCTCATGATCATGTTCTAATTGTCCTCCAATGATGGAAAACAAATTAAAACTCAATCCTGCTTCTTCTAAGAATTCCTTGTCCTCCTTGGCTACTATTTTGACCTGATTGCCAAATTCATTGACGGCATGGTAGAGCTTTGTAAAGGATTCATCCTGCTGCTCGATCACTTCCGAGAAATAAGTTATCGCTTTATCCCGAACAGACCGCAGCCCGCTCGTCATGATAAAAAAGGAGTGTTTTTCCCGATTAACTGTAAAAACCTTTTTGGAAGAGGTAGTCTCATTTCCAGAGGTTATCCGGGTATCTGAGAGCCCTACCAAGCCTTGCTTGGTTTTGATGCCGAGGCAGAAAGTCATTATTGATCTTGATTTTGAGAAATATAATTATCCCGAAGCCGAAAGTACGTACTGTCAATCAGATCTGATAGCTTATTCAATTTTATTTGAAGATTATCCAAATATTCATGCAACCCGAAGTCGATAATCTCCCTTACCTCTGCAAATTCCAAATGGGATCGGAGTTCACCAGCTGCTTTTTCGGCAGGGTTTCCAAACCCACCATCCAAATTCCCCGAAATGTGATGCAAACAGGATTCTGCTTCCTTCAAACAGTAATAAATTGATCTTGGGAAATAGCGGTTTAGAACTAAAAATTCAACCACATTCAAGGGGTCAATATTTCCATAGACCCGGCGATACGTATTAAAACCAGTTACGGACTTCAATAGAGCCATCCAATGCAAGAAATCCAAAGGAGTCCCTACATCCTGACCGGAAGGCAGCAAAATATGGTATTTCACATCGAGAATCCGAGACGTTTTATCAGCCCTTTCTAAGAATTGACCCAACTGCCGAAAATACCAGCCCTCCACCCGAGCCACACTACTATCAGCAATACCGTAGATGAGAAGAATCTGGTTTTTGATTTTTTCAAAAAAAGAACGAGGATCTGCCTTTTTCCAAACTTTTCGATCGCAGCCTTCTTGCATCATCATGTAGAGCTGATTGGTTTTCTCCCAGGTTTCCTTGCTTAAATTCTCCCGAATAATCCGGGCATTCTCCCGAGCCTTGGAAATGGCTGAAAGCATGGAATTGGGATTATCCTGATCAAAGGCCAAGAAATAGAGCACCTGATTTTTTTCAAACTCCGAATATTTGGTAGTGTAAAGGTGCCAATCACCCGTTGCAGCAACTAAGGGCTGCCATTGCTCTTTGAGATCAACCGGAAGATCCTGCATCAAATTAAAATTGACATCGATAAATCGAGCGTAATTTTCGGCTCGCTCTAGGTATCTACCCAGCCAATAAATATGGTTTGCTACGCGACTTAGCATGTTTTCATTTTTTAATTGTATAAAACCCAAGTATCCTTACTTCCTCCACCTTGAGAGCTATTGACGACTAAGGAGCCTTTTCGTAGTGCCACACGTGTCAAAGCTCCAGGAATCACTTCGATCTCATTCCCATAAAGGATGTAAGGTCTGAGATCCACATGTCGTCCTTCCAAAGTTCCATCATCGCATAAGGTCGGAACTGTGGAAAGAGAAAGTGTAGGTTGAGCGATGTAATTGGTAGGGTTTGATTTGATTAGTTCTTTAAACTTCGCATGTTCCTCTTGGGTAGCTTTAGGACCAATAAGCATCCCGTATCCTCCTGCTGCATTGGTTTCTTTAACAACCAATTCTTCGATATGATCCAATACATATTGCCGGTCTTTCTCTTCTCGGCAGAGATAGGTAGGAACATTGTTCAAAATCGGATCTTCATCCATGTAATACTTAATGATTTTCGGAACATAAGCATAAACTGCTTTATCATCAGCCACACCTGTTCCTGGAGCATTTGCAAGAGCGATATTCCCAGCCTTATATGCTTCAAATATACCTGGAACACCCAGCATAGAATCAGGCCTAAAGGTCAACGGATCCATAAATACATCATCTATTCGCCGATAAAGCACATCAATCTGTTGCAATCCTTTGGTCGTCTGCATGAATACTTTTTTGTCTTCAACAAGAAGATCCACTCCATTTACCAACTCAACACCCATTTGCAAAGCCAAATAAGAATGCTCATAGTATGCGGAGTTATAAATCCCAGGCGTCAAAACCCCCACCACTGGTTTTGCTTTGTTACTTAAAAACTGAAGCATCCGCAACAGCTTGGCTGGATAATCAGAAACTGGCATCACTCCTCCCTTATTAAAGAGATTAGGAAAAGCGCGTTTGATAATTTCCCTACTTTCGAGCATGTAGGACACTCCAGATGGACATCGGAGATTATCCTCCAAAATATAGTATTCCCCATCCTTATTTTTTATCAAATCTGTGCCTGTAATATGGCACCAAATTCCCTTGGGTGGCGTCAGGCCTATACAAGGCTTCAAATAATCCTTTGACCCCAAAATCAAATCAGAAGGAACAATCCCATCTTTCAAGATTTTTTGATCATTATAAATATCCTGCAAAAACAGGTTTAAGGCATAGGTTCGTTGTTTTAAGCCAGCCTCCAGTTTTTTCCATTCTGCATTGGGAATAATCCTTGGGACAATATCCAAATGCAATATTTTTTCGAGTCCCTGATTGTCATGATAAACATTAAATGTCATCCCCATTGCTCGCTGGGTCTGATTGGCAGAAAACTGAAGATGATTCATCTTCTTTTGAGGAGTCTTTTTAAGATTCTGAGAGAATTCCTCATAATGCGATCTAACCTCTCCTTCTGGAGTAAACATTTCATCGTAATGTTCCCCAGATTGATATCCATCTATTTTCATACAGATCAAAAATTTTTAATGGAATTTAAATTAAAACAAATACGGAAAATTCCAATAAACTTTAAATAATTAACAAATCGACAAAAAAACCAGGCATTTGAAAACTCAATTCTAACCTCATAGTGTTTTTATTGAAATTTTTAAAAAAGTACAAATTCTTATTTTTCCACTATTTTCGACTATGGTAAAACAAATCCTGAATATTCAAGAGAGCACTTGGGCCAAGCGGGTAATGCTATGGCGTCAAATCAAAGACGTCCTTTTTATTGGTATTGGAGTCGTTATGGCAAGTATTGGACTTAAAGGATTCCTGTTGCCAAATGGATTTTTTGATGGAGGTGCTATGGGAGTTTCCCTTTTGTTGGAAATTCTAACTCCTATCGACCTTTCCTTTTTGATTATCCTGGTGAATTTGCCATTTATCTATCTGGGTTATAAACAGCTTTCTATCCGATTTGCGATAAAGAGTACGCTGGCAATTTTTGCGCTGGCCTTATTAGTGCATTACATCGAACTCCCAGTCATTACTGCCGATAAATTGCTGATTGCTGTTTTTGGAGGGTTCTTTTTGGGAAGCGGGATCGGATTTGCTATTCGAGGGGGAGCGGTAATCGATGGTACGGAAGTGTTGGCCATCCAGGTCTCCCGTCGTTCGAGTTTGACCGTTGGAGACTTTATTACCGTATTCAATGTCTTCCTTTTTATTGTGGCAGCCTTTCTGGTTGGATTGGAAACAGCCATGTATTCCATGTTGACCTACTTTTCTGCTTCCCGAACAGTAGATTTCTTGATCAATGGGGTTGAAGAATACATCGGGGTGATGATTATTTCTGACTTTTCAGACGAAATCAAAAAGAAAGTGACTTATGATTTGGGGCGCGGCGTTACTGCTTTTAAAGCAGATGGGGGATTTGGCGAAAAAGCTAAAAATCCAGATCGAAACGTTCTGTTTACAGTCGTTACGCGATTGGAGGTTACCCGAGTCCAAACCGAAATTGAAAAAATCGATCCTAAGGCATTTGTGATTCAATATCCGATCAAGGATACGAAAGGCGGGATGATAAAGAAAAGGCCGCTACATTGATCATTTGAATCAAGGCATTAGACTTTGTATGTTTTAAAAATAAAAGCCAAGAAAATTATTCTTGGCTTTATAATTATTGATACTAGATCCTTGCTACTTAGGAGATCGTCGATCCGCTAGCAGTCGCTTCATGCGGCATCAACAACTTCAATTTCCCATCTTTGTCTTCAGCCATCAAAATCATTCCTTCTGACTCAATACCCATCATTTTTCTAGGTGCTAAATTGATCAACATCACGACTTGCTTTCCAACCAAAAACTCAGGCTCAAAATGCTCTGCAACTCCACTCAAGACAGTTCGCTGACCTAATCCAGTATCAACTTTCAACTTGATCAATTTTTTGGATTTCGGCATTTTTTCGGCTTCCAAAACAGTTACCACTCGCATATCCAATTTTGCAAAGTCATCATAGGTGATGATTTCTTTCATGGGTGTCACTGGGGCATTCGCAGCTTCATTCATTTTTTTAGCGTCTAGTAGTTTTTGAACTTGTTTTTCTACGGTTTCGTCTTCAATCTTTTCAAACAACAATTCAGCCTTCCCTATCACCTGACCAGCAGAAAGCAAATCTGAATTTCCAGCTTGCCCCCAATTGGCATCACTCATCCCAAATAAATTGTAGAGTTTGGCCGCAGTGAACGGCAAGAACGGTTCGGAAACAATCGCCAGATTTGCAGCGATGTTCAAGGCAATATTTAGTATCGTTTCAGTCCGCTTTTCATCAGTTTTGATGGTTTTCCAAGGCTCAGTATCAGCAAGGTATTTATTTCCCAATCGTGCCAAATCCATCATCAATCCAAGCGCTTCTCGGAAGCGGTACCTTTCTACAGAGGAAGCAATTTTCGCGGGAAACTCCGACAAAGCTTGCAAGACTTCTTCATCATATCCTGTCAATGGACCTCTCAATGGGATAACTCCTTGATAGTATTTATGGGTTAACACCGCCGCTCGATTCACAAAATTCCCATAAATCGCCACCAATTCTGAATTGTTTCGCGACTGAAAATCCCTCCAAGTGAAATCATTATCCTTGGTCTCAGGGGCGTTTGCAGTCAACACATAGCGCAACACATCCTGCTTTCCCGGAAACTCTTCCAAATATTCATGCAGCCAAACTGCCCAATTTCGAGAGGTAGATATTTTATCCCCTTCCAAGTTTAGGAATTCATTGGCAGGGACATTATCAGGTAAAATATAATCCCCATGGGTTTTTAGGATAGCTGGAAAAATGATGCAGTGGAATACAATATTGTCCTTTCCAATAAAATGAACCAACTGCGTATCTTCATCCTTCCAATACGGTTTCCAGTCTTTTCCTTGCTCTGCCGCCCATTCTTTGGTGGAAGAAATGTATCCAATGGGTGCATCAAACCAAACATACAGTACTTTTCCTTCTGCGTCGGGTAACGGAACTTTGATTCCCCAATCCATATCCCGAGTCATGGATCGTGCCTGAAGGCCATCCCCTGCTTCCAACCAAGACCGGCATTGTCCGAGTACATTGTTTTTCCAATCCTCAGCATGTTCCTCCAAAATCCATTTTTTTAAAAAATCAGCATATCGGGCCAAGTCCAAAAACCAATGTTTGGTTTCTTTCAGCACAGGCTTGCTTCCACTCAATTTCGATCGTGGATTGATCAGTTCTGTTGGACTAAGCGAGGACCCACATTTTTCACATTGATCCCCATAAGCATTTTCAAAACCACATTTCGGGCAGGTACCCTCGATATAGCGGTCGGCCAAAAACTGACCTGCTTCTTCATCGTAATACTGCTCCGTACTTTGCTCCAAAAACTCACCTTTTTCATACAAATCCTTAAAGAATCCTTGTGCAGTCTCATGATGAATCGGAGCAGAAGTCCGCGAATAGTGATCAAAGGAAATCCCAAATTCCGCAAAACTTTTTTTCATCAACCCATGAAAATAATCGACGATCTCTTGGGGAGTCTTTCCTTCCTTTCTTGCCTTGATGGTAATAGCAACTCCATGTTCATCAGATCCACCTACAAAAAGGACATCCTTTCCCTGGGATCGCAAAAAGCGGGCATAGATATCAGAAGGAACATAGCAACCTGCCAAATGTCCAATATGCAAGGGACCATTGGCATAGGGCAATGCTGCCGTAATCGTATGTCGTTTAAACGATTTTTTCATGTGTATATATTTTGTTTTTGAGCCGTCACATGGAATCTCGAGGATATCCCGATTTATCAACCCATCCCTTATTGTGTCGAATTTCGGAAGTTCCCTCTACCTCAGGAAGGCTCGATTTCATGAAATGAGCTTTTAATGTCGTTGAAATGAAGTCGCAAAGATAGGGAAATCATCCTAGCAAATCAGGCATTCTCAAATTCAGCTCTTGCCTCCTCGGTCATTATTCCATTGTAAATTATGGTGATGGCCTGATCGAAAATATCAGCTGCCGGAATTCGCATATTCTTCTGGATGGATTCAGGAAATCCACTTCGAAATTTAGGGTCCAAAAGGGATCGAACGGCACTGGCATACAGCATCACGACTAAACCTACGTTTAGATTAGACTTCACCAAACCTTGATCTCGTCCTTCTTGAATTAAGCGCTGAAACCGCATAAATGCTGACTCATTGATGTACTCCATCAAGTCTTCCCAAACTTCAGGGGCATGTTCTCGGAGATCTTCGAAAAGCTCTGGATTGATAGGAGCCAAATAATTGGCCACCACAGCCAAACTGGACTTGAGTTTTAGAGGAAAAGCGATGTATCTATTGTCCAAAATTGCTTCCACTTTTGCAGTTATACGAAGCTTAAGCTTTTCAAAAGCGGCAGACAATAAATCTGATTTGGATGAAAAAAATTTGTACAAAGTCTTCTTGCTCATCCCCAAAGCATGCGCAATATCATCCACCGTAGTATGGCGATAGCCTTTTTCCAAAAAAAGCTTGTAGGCCGTATCAATAATCTTGGCTTCCTGATTTGATTTTTGAGTCATTTGAAAATTCTGGCAGCGAAACATCACAAAGGTAAATGCTCCTTGAAACTTTTCCACCTCGCAACTTTACTAGCTACCAACTTCCCATTAATTTAGAGTTCATTTTAATTATCATGACGCATCAAGAAGCTAAGGCCCGGATCGCCGAACTTACCAAAGAAATCAACTACCACAACCACCTTTACTATCAGGAGAGTCGGATTGAAATCTCAGATTATGAATTCGACCAGTTGTTGGAAGAATTGATCCGATTGGAAACAGAATTTCCGGATCTTCTGGATCCCGATAGTCCAAGTCAGCGGGTAGGCGGGACCATTACCAAAGAATTCAAAACGGTCGTCCATGAGTACAAAATGCTTTCTTTGGGCAATACCTATACAATCGAGGAATTACAAGCCTTTGATGAACGGGTTGAAAAAGGTCTGGGAAGTACGGACTATGAATACTTCTGCGAACTCAAATTTGACGGAGTAGCAATAAGTTTGGTTTATGAAGAGGGAAAGTTGGTTCGAGCCGTAACGCGTGGGGACGGCACCAAGGGAGATGAAGTCACGGCAAATGTCCGAACCATTCAAAATATCCCTCTTTCGGTAACGGGGAAGAATATTCCAAAGAAATTTGAAGTTCGAGGAGAAATTTTTCTTCCCATTCGGGAATTCGAAAAAATAAATGCCGCTCGTGAGGAAAAAGGCGAGGCTTTGTTAGCCAACCCCCGAAATGCGGCTTCGGGCACCCTCAAAATGCAAGACAGTAGTGTCGTAGCCAAGCGACGCTTGAATTGCTACCTCTATCAATTACTAGGAGAAGACTTGGGAATCAAAACACATTCCGAGGCCATTCACCTACTGGAAAATTGGGGATTTAATGTTTCCCAAACCTATCAAAAGGCCAAAACTCTAAATCAAGTCCTGGAGTATATCGATAAATGGCGTGAAAAAAGACATCATCTTCCTGTAGAAACAGACGGAGTAGTATTAAAAATCAACGACTACGATCAACGGGAAGAACTAGGATTTACGGCTAAAAATCCCCGTTGGGCCATTGCTTACAAGTACAAAGCAGAAAGTGCTGAAACCGAATTGCTCTCCATCACCTATCAGGTAGGAAGAACAGGAGCGATTACTCCTGTTGCCAATCTTTCCCCGGTAAGCTTAGCTGGAACTACTGTCAAGCGCGCTTCCCTCCACAATGCCAATGAAATCAAACGACTTGGAATTTATGAGGGTGATGTAGTCTATGTGGAAAAAGGAGGAGAAATTATTCCAAAAATCACCGGGGTAGATATTTCCAGACGAAAGCCACACACCAAGCCAATTCACTACATTGATACTTGTCCTGAATGCGGAAGTAAGCTGGAGCGCAAAGAAGGAGAAGCCAAGCATTATTGCCCTAATTTCGAATCCTGCCCTCCTCAAATCCTTGGAAGAATTGAACATTTTGTATCGAAGCGGGCCATGGATATCGATTCCCTTGGTACGGAAAGAATTCGGGCTTTAATTGATCAAGGTTTTATCCAGAATTATGCGGACATCTTCGATTTGCAAAGCAAAGAGAAAGACCTGCTCGGCCTCGAGATGAGCCATGATCAGTATGAAAAAGAAGAGAGCGGCATACTCTACATTACCCTTGAAAAGGCCCTTTTTGCTTTGACGGAGCAGCTTTCATTCAAACAAATTCAGGATTTCTTGCTAGAAGCTGCCGAATTACCACTGCTGGAAACCTTAAAAGCCTTTCAGGAAAAGATCAGAAAGTGGAAAAAGAAAGTTCCTTCCAACACCGGCATGGTAGAGATGCTGATAAACTCACTCAAGGATCATCCTGAACTTCCCAAAATGGAAGACTATGTTCCTGTGGCAGTGGTTTTGGAAATTTTCTTGGGAAGGCGAGTGGATTTTGATGAATTGGTTCAAGCAAGTAAAAAAGAAGGAACGATTCATGGTATCATTCTCCGCCTAAACTTGGATCTACCTCACGAATTACGGGAGCGTATTAAAAAACTAAAAGCCAACACTTTTCAGGAAGGAGTCATTTCCAACATGCTGGAAGGCATTAAGGCTTCAAAAGAGCAGTCTTTTGAAAAAGTCCTTTTTGCTTTAGGAATTCGGAATATCGGAGAAAATACGGCTCAACTTCTAGCTCGGCATTTCGGAAGCATTGAAAAATTACAAGATGCTCGTACTGATCAATTATTGGAAATCAATGGAGTCGGCGAAACCCTGGTTCAAAGTATTCAAGACTTTTTTGATAACAAAGAAAATCAAAAGCTGATTCAGCGACTTCATGAGCATGGGTTAAACTTTGAAATTCAAGAGGATCTAACCGCTCCAAAAAGTCAGGCTCTTGCTGGAAAGCGGATTCTAGCATCTGGCAAATTGCAGAATTTCAAGAGGGATGAAATTGTTGATTTTGTGCAGGCGCACGGTGGTCAATACATCAGTTCCGTATCCAAAAATCTCGATTTTATCATTGAGGGAGAAGGTATGGGCCCCAGCAAAAAAGAGAAAGCTGAAAAGCTAGGAATCCCCATGATTTCTGAAGAAGAGTTTTTGAAGATGGTGGAATCCTAATTTCACTCAGAAATTCTACCAGCTCCGTTCCTTTTTTGACGATTGGTCTTTCAAAAGTGTAGAAGACCTTATCTTTGCAGCTCGAATTTAAATGCGAACAATGAAGAATTTTCACGGAACGGGTGTTGCTTTAATAACTCCTTTTTTGGAGGATGGAAATGTTGATTTTCAAGCCTTTGCCAAATTGATTGAGCATTGCCTTGAAGGAGGGGTTGATTATTTGGTTGTACTGGGAACCACCGGGGAAGTAGCTACCCTTTCCAAGGAAGAGAAAAAGCAAGTTCTTCAAGAGGCAATTTCAATAAATAAAGGGCGAGTTCCTATCGTTTACGGACTTGGGGGAAATAATACCCAAGCCCTGGTAGATGAAATCAATGAAACCGATTTTGAAGGAATTGATGCAATTTTATCAGTAAGTCCTTATTACAACAGGCCCTCTCAAGCAGGAATTATCGCACACTACCAAGCGCTAGCTGATGCCTGTCCGGTTCCTGTAATACTATACAATGTACCGGGTAGAACTGGATCTAATCTTTCTGCTACTACTACCCTCACCTTAGCTCAACATTCCAATATCATCGGGATAAAAGAAGCTTCAGGCGATTTAACTCAATGCATGGAAATCGCATCTAAAAAGCCTCATGATTTCTTGTTGATTTCAGGTGACGATATGTTAACAGCGTCTATGGAAAGCATCGGGGGAGTGGGCGTGATTTCAGTGCTGGCAAATGCTTATCCCCAAATTTTCAAAAAAATTACCCAAGGAACTCCTGTAGAAAAGAAAAACGCAACCCTTTCTTTATTGGAAATCAACCCACTGATGTATGCAGAAGGAAATCCTGTGGGTCTAAAATTTCTTTTGAAAGAAATTGGTATTTGTGGTGATCAAGTCCGTTTACCTTTGGTAAAGGCGAGTTTGGAGCTCCGCCAAAAAATCAAAAAAGCTCATCAATCGATCTAAAAAACCATGCAGAATGCCCTTTCCATTTCTGAGTTAGGTCAGCTCATCAAATCCACCTTGGAAAATGAATTGAGCCCATCCTACTGGGTCATTGGAGAGATTGCAGACTTCCGAGTAGCCGCCCAAGGCCATGCCTATTTTGAGTTGGCGGAAAAGCAAGGTTCGCAGGTTCTAGCGAAAATGCGAAGCAACTGTTGGCAATTTACCTACAGAAGCATTGCAGCGAGATTTGAAAGCTTGACTGGTTCTGGCCTCAAAAATGGGATGAAAATTCTCGCTCAAGTACAGGTCACCTTTCACCCGGTCTATGGCTTCAGTCTAAACATCAAAGACATTGACGCTTCATTTTCACTCGGGGAACGTGCCAGAATCCGTCAGGAAACAATTGAGCGATTAACCAAAGAAGGCATTCTACGACTCAATGCAACCCGTCCTCTTCCGAAGGTAATTCAACGAATCGGGATCATTTCAAGTGCAACAGCCGCGGGTTATGGAGATTTTGTAAATCAGTTGGAGCAAAACCCATACGGATATCAGGTATACCATCGCCTTTTCCCTTCCCTGATGCAAGGAAATGAGGCTGTTGGCAGCTTAATCACTGCAATCGAAAAGGCTGAAAAAAAAGCAGAAAAACTTGGATTAGAGGCTTTGATAATTATCCGGGGAGGGGGTGCACAACTCGACCTCGATTGCTTTGACGACTATTACCTGGCTGTAAAAATTGCAAATTGCAAGCTTCCAGTGCTAACAGGGATTGGCCACGAACGGGATGAAACTATCGCTGATTTGGTTGCCCATTCGAAACTCAAAACCCCCACAGCTGTAGCAGAGTTCATATTATCCAGCTTCCGGATTTTTGAGGAAAACTTACTCCTATTAGCTTCCAAAATAGATCGAATCACCAACCAATACCTCAAATTTGCACATAACCAAGTTGAGGTATTTTCACAACGCCTGAAAGGAGTCGTGACGGGACAGATACGATTGGAAAAGGAAAAGATCAACCATCAAAAAACAAGACTTGAGCGAACCACCATAGCCCAACTTGAGAAGCAAAAGGAGGAAGTGTCCAAATTCCAAAAAGACATTCAATCCTATTCTTCCCAACTATTGCGATATCATGATCAACAACTTTCCAGTATGGAAAAAATGCTGCATCAGCTGGACCCACAAGCCATTCTAAATCGAGGATATACACGAACAGAACTAGAGGGCATGCCCATTCATTTAGCAGACCCAAAAGTGGGTGACCACCTTACTACCATCAGTGCCAAAACTATCATACAGAGTACGATCGACAAGATCCAAAATAAAAGCAATCATGAAGTACAATGAAGCTATTGAACGACTGGAACTCATTCTCAGTCAATTGGAAGAAGGCAAAAAAAGTGTTGATGAACTTTCCGATTTGGTGAAGGAAGCTGCCGATTTGGTAAAATTCTGCAAAGAAAAACTGAAAGAAACTGAGGAAGAAATTCAAAAAGCCTTCGAAGAAGAATAAGATCAAATTTCTTTTAAATCGAGGGCAATAATTCGCAATTCCTGAAGTTTTTACTTCAAACAAATCTAGTCTTGGCATATTTGTTGTCACTTTCGAATCTGTTAAAAACCTTACGTAACGGACTGATTTTCATGAGTTCATTGATCAAATTTTCCTTTCTCATCTTTTTTATAACTTTTCCATTTTTGGCAAAAGCTCAAAATTTTTATAAGGAGCGTATATCAAGAAATAATATTCTCACCGTCGGCGTAGGGCCCTCTTTTGCCTATTTGGATAATGGTGGTCAATACCGGGATTTTAATTTTGAAATTAAACCAGCTATATCAGTTGCTTTAAGTAAAAAATTAAGTGCAGCCTTTGATCTGCGATCGACTCTAGGAGTACAATTCATTAGCAGTGGGGGCAATCCAAGTACACCTATTCGGGATGCTTGGTTTGCAGATTTCGCCTCCTTTACCGCAAAAGGTCCTGCTTTTTTCTTTGACATCATGCCCAACCTGAACTTAATTCCATTTTCCAATCATATGCACCGTACCCGAGTGAATTTGTACGGTGGGGTTGGCTTAGGGATTATGCATATCATGACAGAGCAAACCAAATCTTTTAGCCCTGAGGAGACTCCTACCAAGCACCAAGTAACGACAGGCTATGTTCCCGTAAGAGCTGGATTAAGTTATAGTATAGGCCCCTACTCCGATATCGCCGGAGAAGGAACCATGCTTTGGACTTTTTCGGACAACCTTGATGGAAACGTAGGATTCAACCGTTTTGGGGACCATCTTTTTCAAGCCCAAATCGTTTACAGACGATACTTCCGTCCTAAAGGCTTGGAGTAATAATTTTCCGGAATCACAGGTGAAAGAAGAACTTAACCTGCGGTTTCTTTTTTCGGAAGGACTTGTAAAAATTTTCGAGGAACATTGATCAGCATGTTCTGATAAATTCCAGGAATCCGAATAACAAAATAATCCTTATTCCCCTTTTCAATACATTCTCCAACCATATTTTGAAGAGGTCCTCCCATAACCTGTACTTGTTCTCCCGGCTCGATATCTCCACCATCTGTTTCAACAGCAACTCCAGTCTCCACCACACGGCGAATTTTGTCCAAGTCTTCTTCCCGGACCGTTGCATGATTTCCTGAAAAATGAACAAACTTGACCGAACCAGGAACCTGCAAACATTCCCAGAGCTGATTTCGACTAGTTTTTACAAAAACATATCCATTGAAAAGGGGTCGTTCCACTTTCTTCTTCCGATCTGACCATTGTCGAAGTTCAGTAACCAAAGGCAGATAAACCTCCCACCCTTTCTCTCTTAATCTGTTAGCTACTTTTTTCTCAGATCGTGATGCCGTGTACATCACGTACCATTTCAATTCGTTCATCTCTTCCGTTTTCATTTGGGTTTACAAAAATACAAAATCCTCTCTCCCATTCGAAGGATAAAGTATCAACATCAGCTGAAAGACTTGTAATTAAATCCGAGCCTGATAGGTATACAATTGATAATATCTTCCTTCCAACGCGATCAATTCCTCATGCTTTCCGCTCTCCACTATCCTTCCTTGCTCGATTACCAAAATCTGATCTGCCTGCCGAATCGTACTCAAGCGGTGGGCAATTACAAAGGTGGTTCTTCCCTTCATCAATTCTTTTAAACTAGCTTGAATGAGGGTCTCGGATTCTGTATCCAAATTGGAGGTAGCTTCATCCAGTATCAAAATCCTTGGATCAGCCAAAATCGCCCTTGCAATAGCAATACGCTGGCGTTGTCCGCCTGAAAGTTTCACTCCTCGCTCCCCTATCAAGGTATCCAAGCCATCTTCAAATCGATCTGTGAATTCTGAAACATGAGCCGCTTTCACAGCAGCCTGAAGCTGTTCCTCAGAAGCTTCGGGTCTTGGAAAAAGAATGTTTTCCCGTATCGTACCTTCAAAAAGAAAATCATCCTGCAAAACCACTCCTAAACGGGATCGATAAGATTCAAGAGTAATTTCATTTAAATCAAAACCATCCAAGGTGATTTTTCCGGAATCAGGAGTTAAAAAACTCGCTGCTAATCCAGCAATAGTAGTTTTCCCGGAACCAGAGGTTCCAACCAGTGCCGTAACGGAACCGGAAGGTGCATCAAAACTCACTCCATGAACAACTTCTTTACCTTCTTCATAGGCGAAGGACACCTTTTCAAATTGGATATCTCCCCGGAATTTATCCAAAACGATGGTTCGCTGAGTATCCTCAAATTCAAGTGGCGTGTTCATGATTTCCTCTGTCCGATCCAAACCAGCGAAGGCTTCTGTAAGCTGTGAACCTATATTGGACATTTGTACAATCGGCGCGATCATAAAGCCTAAATACAAGGTAAAAGCCAAAAAGTCCCCAAAAGTCATTTTACCTTCCATAATCATCCATCCTCCAATTCCCATGATCCCTGCGGAGGCCAAACCCAATAAAAGTGTACCCGCCGACGTAACAAAGGAAGTAGCAGTTAAGCTGGCTTTCACATTTTGAAAGAGCTGATCAACTCCCTTTTCAAAAGTCTTTATTTCCTGACTTTCTGCATTAAATCCCTTAATTACTCGGATTCCTCCTAAGGTTTCGGTCAATCTTCCCGTCACTTGCGCATTGATTTTACCCCTTTCCCGGAAAATAGGCCGGATTTTCCCAAAAGCTTTCAAGGAAACTAATCCAAAAACAGCAACAGGAACCAGTACATACAAGGTCATCAGAGGAGAAATACTGATCAATAAGACCAAGGAAATTACAGCGGTCAAAACACCTCCTATCATTTGGGCAAACCCCGTTCCCACCAGATTTCGGACCCCTTCAACATCACTCATAATTCTCGATACCAACTCCCCGGTTTTTGTATTGTCAAAAAATCGAATCGGAAGTCGAATGATATGACTTTGAACCTGAGACCGAAGTTTGGCAATCAGATTTTGAGCCTCAACAGAGAGAATTTGTGTCAAAGCATAAGAAGTAATGGACTGGATCACAATGGCGGCTACCACAACCAGAATTAACCATTTGAGAAGATTCAAGTCAGTGGAAGGAATAACATCATCAATAAGGTATTTACTGGCCCCGGGGAGAACCAAACCCGACAATCGGCTAATCAAGATCAAGACTAAACCAATAAAAAGCTGCTTCCTGCGAGGCCAGACAATCGTGGCAAATACCTTTCGGATACTTACCTTTTTTTCTTTTTGATTTTTCATAGGAGATGAAAAGTAACTTGTATTTCCTTCTTCTAGTTCAGATTTCTACAAATTCTTAAGAATTGAAAACTGATCCATTTTTCTCAATCCTTTCTTTGATTTGGTAGAAATAAAAAAAGCTGCTTCTCATGGAAACAGCTTTTCAAGATAATTAAGTGATCTTATGATTATTTGGTTCTTGGCAAAACATTCGAGATCAAAGAAACTTTTTCAATCGGCTCGGAAGCATTTGAATAAATTCGAACGATCGAATTTTGTTTTCCCATTTTGCCTGCTGAATTGAAAGAAACTTCAATTTTAGCAGTTGATCCAGGAGCAACAGGTTCCTTTGGCCAACTTGGCACTGTACAACCGCAAGTAGCAGCAACATTGGAAATAACCAATGGGGCATCTCCTGTATTTGTCAATTCGAAGGTATGGGAGACTTTTGCACCTTGTACAATATCACCGAAGTCCACTGATTTTTCTTTGAAGCTAATAACCGCACCAGATTGAGCTTGTGCCTGCATCTGAAATGCTACTACCATTAGAAGTGCGCTAAATAATAATCCTAATTTTTTCATGGCTTTCCTGGTTTAATTTCTCAAATATTCAACTTTACATAGGTTATTCAAAATTCAGACCAAGGTTCTTTTCTCCGCGGAAAGATGCTTAAGCAAAAAATGCAGGCTGGAAATTTAAAAGGTACAATTCTTCCTTTGCCCGGGTGACTGCCGTATACAACCATCGAATGTAATCGCGATCTATTTGCTCTTCGGGTAGGTATCCTTGATCTACAAAAACCGCATCCCATTGCCCCCCTTGGGCTTTATGGCAAGTTAAGGCATACGCAAACTTGATTTGCAAAGCATTCAAATATGGGTCTTTTCGAATCAATTCCATTCGCTCATTTTTGGATGCTACATCTTGATAATCTTCAGCGACCTGATCATATAAACTTCGATATTGCTCTCGGGTCAAGGACGGAGCTGGTGAATACAGGGTATCCAACAGGACTTTGGCCTCAAAAGGAGGCTCCTCCTCATAATCCAATAAGCGCAACTCTAAAGTGGCAAATCGAAATCCATAAAGCTCTTCAAAATTCCGGATTTTCATGATCTCTACCATATCACCATTTGCCAAAAAACTCACCCGATCTGATTCCGCCATGTAGGTATAATTATTCTTTACAATCATTAAGAGATCACCTGTATCGATTTCATTTTCGAAAAAATGGATGATTCTTCGGATATATTGATTGTATTGAACAGCATTCTTATTAGATCGGGTTACAATGACTGTATTTTCGGTTCCATACTTATCATAAGCATAGCGAAGCCCATCTTCCAAACGCTCTCCTGTCATTCGGTAGATATCCGGAAAACCGGAAGTTCGTAATTGAATTGTGGGTTTATCGGTTTGTAGAAGCTGTCTAAGGTTCGTTGCATTTATCAATATTCCCGACTCTGTCCGTTGACGCATGACCTCCACCAATTCTACCTGGTCCGAAGAAAGTCGGAATTGTCTTAATAAATAACCTGATTCCAAGGCAGGACTGTAATTACTGCCTACCGGAGGGAGCTGCGCGGTATCGCCAACCAACATTAAGCGATTTCCCGTTCCACTGAACACAAATTGAATCAAGTCACCCAGCAAATTGCCTGACATTCCCCCATCATCCGCCAACATGGATGATTCATCCACAATAAATAAGGTATCCTTGAAATAGTTTTTCTGTAAGACAAATCCCAAACCAAGACCGGAAACCTCCCCTTTTGGCTTATAAATGATTTTATGAATGGTAAATGCTGCTCTTCCACTGTAATTGCTCATGACTTTCGCTGCTCGACCAGTAGGAGCTAATAAAAGGGAGCGCATGGAAAAGTGGGGAAGTACTTTAACCAAAGCGGAAATCAAACTCGTTTTACCAGTACCCGCATAACCTTTCAAGACAAATGTGGGCTTGTCCTTTGAATCCATCATTAGGAATTCATCCATCTTTAAAAAAAACTGATGCTGACCTTGAGTGGGCTCAAAGGGAAAATATTTTGAAAAAAACCGGGATGGCTTTACCTCAGCCTGCCTATCTTTACCCATAGAGACGAAGGTACATGACAACAGACAAAATCGGGAAGCAAATCGAATCAAAATTCGGAAACCGTCTCCGGACTCGGGTAAATGGAATCCTTATCAAGGATGAAAAAATACTTATGGTTCGCCACCAAATGGGTGATCAGCAGGAATTCTGGTCGGTACCAGGAGGAGGCATGCGCTTCGGATCTGATGCATCCACGAATCTTCAGCGAGAATTTTTAGAAGAAACAGGCTTAGAAGTGCAGGCAGAAAAATTTTTGTTTGTCCACGAGTTTCTTCAACCACCTCTTCATGCAATTGAATTGTTTTTTGAGGTCAAACATTTAGGTGGAGAAATGCAATTAGGGAAGGATCCTGAACTTGAAGGACTGCAGCAAATCTTGACAGCAATAGAATGGTTAAGCCTATCCGAAATCCAAAAAATCCCTAAAAAATCCCTCCATCAGGTATTTTGGGGAATTAAATCCCTTGAAGATATAGGATTGTGGAAAGGATATTTTAATTTTGAAAATAAATACCTAAAATAGCACGGTTTAAAAACACCATCAACCTTACCTAGATTTTAAAATTCTAACTAAAATGAATCTAACCAAAGTACTTTCCTTCGTCTTCTTGCTGGCAGCCTTAGGTCTCGGATATCTCCTATGGAAAGGAGTCGATGACGTCGTTGAAGAAGAAAAAAGAATCGCGCTTGTAGAAGCAGCTATTATCGAAAAACTTCAAATGCTTCGAGACGCCCAACTAGCTTATGAAGCTTCCAACGGAAAATATGCCTCAACTTGGGATAGTTTAAAAACCTTTATCACTGAAGGTGAAATCTGGTTGATCCAGCGAACTGAAACTACCAAATTGTTGGATTATGGTAAGGAAGAAACTACCGTTACTTTCGATACCTTGGGATCTGTACCTGTAATTGATTCCCTATTCAACGAGCGGAAATATCCTGACTTTAATTTAGAAGCTTTGGCAGTAGTTCCAGGTTCAGGAGGAAAAGTGTTCGAATTCTTCGCAGACAAAATCGAGCGAAACAATTATCAGATCAACGTATTCGAAATTCGTGATCCAGCTCCGATCAACCCAGAGCGAAGATTAAACAATAACGAAAAAGCTTTACGCGTAGGATCCAGAACTGACGCTTCTACTGAAGGTAACTGGAAATAATCCCAGCGATTTTGGAAACCACTTTGAAAGTTTTTAAGAGTGATAAGTTTGATGTGGAAGACACGGCGAGCTTATCACTTTTTTTATACCCTGATTTTTTAGCAATATTCGCCAAGGATCAAAACCAAGCGAATACTGGGATACACTTTTATCCTGATTTTGAATGGGATAGACTCGAAAAGCTGATCATCTCAGATCCTTTGCTTAAAAATGATCTACCGCTTCAGGTTTATGTTCATCAACCTGGTTTTAGTCTAGTCCCTGGAGTCCTATACGCCCCTGAAAATGACGAGAAATATTTAGAATTTATTCAAGAATTGCCCCCACAGGCTCATTTCTTTCACACCCCGCTCGATAGCAACAATCTGCAAATCGTCTCTTTTGTCGATGAAAAATTAAAAAAATCACTGCAGGCACGATTCACAGAAATCACATTTTCTCACGGGGCCTGTTCCTTCCTTTCTTATCTATTCAAGGAGCGGTTCAATTTGATTGGCCAAGAAATATTAGTCAATTTATTTGGTCGAAAAATGTACCTAGCGGCATTTACGGATCAAGAATTAAGTACTTTCAATATGTTTGATATACCCACAGATGAGGATTTTTTGAAATATATTCTCATCCTAATCAAACAACTGAAATACTCCCCGAAGCACGTTAGAATCACAATTTATGGATTACCCCAAAAATCCTCTATTACAGAGGAATGGGCAAAGCAGTACTTCCATCATGTGCGGATCTTGACTCCACATGCCAATCAAAATTACTCACATGGATTCAAAAGAATCAAAGATCTTGGTTTGTTTGAAGTTTCATGGCAACACCTGTAAGTATGAAAAAAGTAGCCATCTTTCCCGGAACTTTTGACCCCTTCACAATGGGACATCATGACATCGTCCAACGAAGTCTAAACTTATTTGATGAGGTCATCATCGGAATCGGCTACAATTCGACCAAAAAGAACCGGTATTTTGATATTGATATGATGGTGGAAAAGATCGAATCGGTTTATGCTGACGACTCCAAAGTGAAAGTGATCGTATATAACGAACTCACCTCCACGTTGGCCAAAAAACATGGCGCGAAATTTTTGATTCGAGGCTTGAGAAATACAACCGATTTCGAATATGAAAACACCATTTCTCAAATGAACCGGTATTTAAATGAGGAATTGGAAACAGTATTCTTAATCACTTCTCCCGAATTTGCAGCAATCAGCTCGACGGTAATCCGGGAAGTTCACCGCTATGGGGGTGAAGTGAATGAATTCCTGCCTTATCCTATATAAGGATCAAGTTTTAGAAGTTTTTTTCCCTTCCGGAGAAATAAAATATGACTTTAAAACCTGCTTAAACAGCCACCTCATGGAAGGGTAAGAATTAATTAAGGCAGTCTTTGCTTCAGGGACTCTAAACCACCGTATATCTTCGATGCCTTCTTCCTTTTGTGGAGTCATTTTACGATCGTCTACACAGTCCATTGCATACCAATAAGTCTTTTTCAAAATACTTTTTCGATCCTGCATGTAGGTATGCCAAGTATTACAAATAGGCTTTCCCAATCGGACTGAAATAGCACATTCTTCTTCTACTTCTCGGACTGCGCAAGCCTCTGGAGTTTCCCCTTTGTCAAACTTCCCTTTGGGAAAATCCCATTTCCCTAAGCGATGGATTAGTAAAACCTGCTCTTGTTTCATCACAACCCCACCTGCAGCCTTCACAATGAAAAAGCGGCTTTTCACAAAATCACGAAGCTGTTTTTTGGACTTGGTTACCAAAGTAATCGAATCCAATTCCCGAAGCTTTCGGGTCCTCAATTGATACAAAATACGGATCACCAAATCAAAGGAGGGCTCATGAAATAATAAATCATCCTGCCACTCAGAAGCTGGAGGTAATTCCTCTGGATCGGTAAAAATCCCATCAAACTTTTTGGTCTTTGGCAGTTCGGAGTAGCTGATCAAATCCAAAGGCTTATCGTTGATAAAAATTCGCATGAAGAGCTAAATCAATTCGTTTGTTTGGTATGCAATGGATCAAAAATGCATAAAATTTTTCCCGAGTCCAATTAGAAGCTGATGCTTTCCCTTATTTTTGAAATATGGAAATCATATCCCAAGAAATAGCCGCAGAAGTCGCCGATCAATTACTGCAGATCGAAGCCATCAAACTTCAACCCAAGCAACCTTTTACATGGGCTTCCGGATGGAAATCCCCCATTTATTGCGATAATCGATTATCTCTTTCTTTCCCGAAAGTTAGAAATCTAATCCGCGACTCACTCACCCGAGCAATTCAACATTGCTTTCCTGAAGTCGAGTCAATTGCAGGTGTAGCGACCGCAGGAATCCCCCAAGGAGCCCTATTGGCAAATGAATTAGAGTTACCTTTTCTTTATGTGCGCTCCAAACCAAAAGGACATGGTATGGAGAATATGATCGAAGGGAAAGTAGTGAAAGGACAAAAAGTGGTGGTAGTTGAGGACTTGGTTTCCACTGGCGGAAGTTCGTTAAAAGCAGTAGAGGATCTTCGGAAGGCTGGATTCGAAGTATTGGGAATGGTAGCCATTTTTAGCTACGGATTCCCGGTTGCTTCTGAGAATTTCGAAAAGGCTGGGGTTCGATTGGCTGTTCTTTCTCATTACGAGGCCTTACTTCCCCGAGCTGTTCAGAAAAAATATATCGATGACGAAGCACTAAAGTCCCTTAAAGTCTGGAGAGAAAACCCATCTCAATGGACTCCTTAAAAAACAAAAGCCGAATTAATCGGCTTTTTTTATGCATTATTTTATTGGGTAGTAGAATTATTTTTGAAACAAACCAATAGAGGCTCCCACCCAATCTTTGTCTTTATTATACTTCACTCCAATCATTTCACCACGACTCAATCTAGCCAAATTCCCAACCAAAGTAGGAGATTCATCTTCTTCAGGCCATATCGCCAAAATCCGGATTTCCACCTTCACATTACCGTTTGGAGCTTGAATGACCGGTGAATAGGTCACTTTTTTCTGAAACATAAACTGATCCGGATATTTTAAATTGGTGATATCTGAAGGTTTAACATGAAAAATCACTCCTGTACCCGAAAATGAAAAAAGGGATTTCAGCACATAATTATCCAAATCTTCAGGGATTTCTTTCAGTTCACTCATGAGTGTACTGTCAATGAAATAAGGCCCCTCCAAGTGTGGCAAAATAAACTTCGAAATCCGAGTGTACCAATTTGGGTGTCCGGCCCATTCGACGTCCAAATCATCCAAAAAACTAAAATTCATTTTCAGGTCTAGACGAGAATTTAATTCATCAAAAATGACCCGATTATAAATTCGTTTAATCTGGATTTTATTTCCTTCCGCATCCTTGTAATACAATTTTCTACCCTCTTTCTCTATTTCTGTCACGCAACAAACAGGAATACCCAAATCTCTTCGACAATAATAGAAGTCAATCTTGGTATTTTGATTTTCCGGTTCAATTTCCAACAACACCACTTCTTTTGGATCAAATTTTCCCAAGATGGTTTTTCGAAGTAGATCCAGATAAGTTGTCTCATTCAACCCACTTAGGTAGGGAGTGTAATTTTGTAGAAAAGGATAAACGGATCGGAGTTTTTGGAATAGATTATACTGAAAATTAAAAACGGTAGGAAAACCTTGAACTTCAATTAGTTTGGGTAAAATCTCCCCGTTTTCCTCGCAAATCCCAAAGTCAATTGCCAAAAATTGGGTATGAGCATCTTCATTGGGAACCTCGGTATTTAGGTCCAATGCCTGTTGAGTTAATTTTTTAAAATCGGATCGTTTAAGAAAAGAAATAAGTTCCTGGCATGCTTCCAGAAGTTGCTCTTTCAGTTTTTCTGAAATAAAAAAGGGAGTCTCTGCAACTCTAAATGCTGGAAGAAAATCGAAATCTTTTTGTATACTTTTCAGAAGCTCCTGGTACTTTTCTTGCGAAAAAGCAGCATTAAATTGCTGACGACTTGATGAGATCATATGGGTTAAATCAAGGCTTTCGATTTTTTTTGATTTCGTATTTGATGGACACTTTGCCTCAAAAAATTTGGAATTAACTCCTCATTGGTACGGTAAATCTTATCTTCATCCACCAAGTGCTCGATCATGTCTCGGAATTTGGCCTTTCCTTTCAAATCAATAATTTTTTCTCGGACTTCTGGTTTTTTCAAATGCTCCAAGAAAGAAACAGGATCGGCTTCCGGGTGAAATTGAGTTCCTACGATTTCATCTGTAAATCGAATCCCCATTATTGCACGCTCATATTCCACGTGATTCCGGATTTTTTCAAGAGCTATAATTTTCGCTCCCAAATGAGTAAACTTCCGTTTATGAGGTTGAACAACTTGATAATCTCTACTATCCACAGCCCAAAAAGGATTTTCCAAATTATTGAATAAGGGGTCCGTCAATCCCTCCTGAGTTTTATGAATAGTCATTACTCCGAAAGAAGTAGATTTCCGTTTGGTGATCTCTCCCAAACCAAAATGCTTACAAGCCATTTGGAATGAATGACAGATCAGGAGCAGGTATTTTTTAGCAGTATGATTTTGATTCCAAATCCAAACTTGATCTAAGAAATCATAGTATTTGATTTCCCAATCCCCATTTCCTTCCAATGGATTCCCCGGGCCTCCTGTGGAAATGAAAAGATCAAAATCAGTAATCTCTGGAAGCTCAGCCTTTCCTCTCACATCAAAAATCTTGAATGTAATATCTTGGTGAAACCTCCCCAGAATATCCTGAATGCATCGCATCCCCTGGTTTGGCTCCCCATCATACATATCCAAAATGGCCAAATGAATTTTTGATTTTCCCACAACGTCTACTTTTTAGGCCTCAAAGGTACTGGAATTCCTTAAATCCCTTCGGTAAATTTACCAGTGATAAAATCAACCACTTTCGTCAAATCCTGGGTTTCTTCATATACCTTCAGCTGTTGATCTGCTCCCGTTCCATTTTTTAGGATTTGGTGAACATAATTCACCTCTTCTCTACTGCCAAGTTCATCAACTACATCATCGATAAAATCCAACAGCTCCATAATTAAATCTACGGTTGGCACTTCCTGTTTCTTGCCAAAATCGATCAACTTTCCCTCAATACCGTTTCGCGCAGCACGGAATTTATTTTCCCGAATCAGCGCAATTCTGTAGACATTGTACGAAATGTTGCTCATGATCAATTTGTACAATTTGGCGACTACAGCCTGAATTAGCGCCACAATACAAGTGGTTTCCTCAACTGTCAGGCACATATCGCAAATTCGGAATTCAATGGTACTAAAGAAGGGATGCATTCGAAGGTCCCACCAGATTTTTTTGGGATTGTCTATGCAGTTCGTCTTTACCAAAGTTTCCAAAAAATTGTCGTAAGACTGTACGGAATCAAAGTATTCCGGCAATCCTGTCCTCGGAAATTTGGCAAAAACCTTAGCTCTAAATGCTTTAAAACCAGTATTTCTTCCTTCCCAAAAAGGGGAATTGGTGGTCAGGGCATAAATATGTGGCAGAAAATAACAAGCCTGATTCATGACTTGGAGAGCCACTTCCCGACTTTCGATACCAACATGCACATGAAGACCAAAAATCAAGTTTGATCGTGCAATATCCTTTAGCTCGTCTACTATCGTATGATATCGGGGATCATCAGTTATCTCTTGGTCTTGCCATTTTGAAAAAGGATGGGTACTGGAGGCTCCTACAATTAAACCTTGTTGAGCAGCGAGTTCGGAAATTTTATTTCTCAAAAAGGCTACTTCTTTTCGGGCCTCTTGGACATTTTGACAAATATTTGTTCCAACTTCCACAACGGATTGATGCATCTCCGCTTTTACTTGTTCGCGTAGCTGAATCTTTCCTCCATCCACTATTTTGGACATATGAGACCGCAGATCCCTTGTCGTCGGGTCAATGATCTGATATTCTTCTTCTACCCCAATTGTAAACTGAGGTAATTTCTTGATTACTGCACACATAAAAAGTGAGTTTTAATTCTAAAAACGTTTGGTTGCCTCCACAGCATTTCTCATGAAAGTTCCCCAGGTCAAATTCATTTTCCCCGGCTTCTGAGCTTTAGCATAACGAATGGCCATATTCGCAGCTTCTTCAACCACCCATTCAAAATTTTCCTGACCTACAGAATTTACATCAGCATCTGGTGCAGGATTTCCAAAATCAATTGCATACGGAATCCCATCCCGCACAGCAAACTCGACAGTATTGAAATCATACCCCAAGCCTTTGCAAAGAGTGAGCGTATATTCTTTCACTTTCGCCAAAAGCTTCTTCGAAGCAGGCGCACGATCGACCACATAGCGGAGATGATGAGGGTTTCTAGGCTCGTATTCCATGATTCTTACTGCCTTTCCTCCTAGGCAATACACCCTGAAATATTCATCAAAGACAATTTCTTCCTGAAGTAACATGACCAATTGACCTGTTTCTGGATGTTTTTGGAAAAACTCCTCCTTATTTTCAAGCCGATAGACATTTTTCCAACCGCCTCCCGCATAGGGCTTCATGTAGGCAGGAAATCCTATGTAATTGAAAATCCCTTCCCAATCCAAAGGGGCAACAAGATTTCGAAATGATTTGGCCGTTGTATCAGTAGGATGCTCCGCTGATGGTAGAATCACTGTTTTTGGAAGAGGTACACCCAATTGATCAGCTAGGCAATTATTGAAAAACTTATCATCAGCGCTCCACCAAAAAGGGTTATTGATTACGGCGGTACCTGTCAAGGCCGCATTTTTCAAATAAGCACGGTAAAATGGAACATCTTGTGAAATCCGGTCAATGATTACTGCATATTCGGTCAGTTCATTCTGAATCACTTTATCAATTTTGACAGCCTCCGCTACAATTCCCTTTTCCGCCTTTTGATTTACCCTGTCGATAAAGGCTTGCGGAAAGGTGTCTTCCATTCCGAAAAGTATTCCGATCTTTTTCATAATTCCTTGATATAAAATTTCTAATCAAACTTAATTCTACTCAAATAATGTGGAAACATTTCTTTCCAAACGTCCCAATCATGAACTCTGTCTTGGCGGATATCCAGCCAGTGTGGAACTTGCTTCTTATTAAGTACATCTGCCAACTTTAAATTGGCATCAAAGCAAATATCCCAATTGGAAGTTCCCAATACGATATCCATATTCCAAAGCTCATGATCATTCAATCCAGGCAGGTATTCTAGCGGACTGTTGTAGTAAATATCGTCATGATTGTAGCCATCCATGAAATTACGGATATGGAAGGCACCGGACATACTAAACATATGGCTCACATAGCCTGGATGCCGGAAGGCAAAATTAGCGGCATGATACCCTCCAAAGCTGCAACCTGCCACCACCACTTTTGCTGTACCGGTGTTAAGTCGGATCCGCTCCACCAGTTCATGGCAAATCATTTTGTCATACGCTACATGATTTTGGATCCGTTGATGAGGGTGGACATTTTTATTGTAAAAACTTTGAGCGTCGTTACTTTCCGGGCAATAAATTTGGATCAATCCCTGTTCAATAAACCATTGAGCAGAGCCAATTAGCCCCATATCCTTGTTTTCGTGAAATGATCCTTTGGAAGTTGGAAAGACTACTACGGGATACCCCGCATGCCCAAAAACTAACATCTGCACTTCCCTTTGAAGATGGGGGGAGTACCATTTAAAATATTCTTCTTTCATAAAGTGATTGAAATCGCCTCCCGAGTCGGAAACTAAAGGAAAAACTATTCAAAATATCTGGAAATGCAAAGCAACTACATTTTCAGATAAGAAATTAAACCCAATGTTAATTTAAGATGTGGATGAGGTGGAAAATTTTTCAGAAAAATCGTAGCGCCAAATCCCCCACAATATCGTCAAAACCATTACACCAACCGACAGCCATTTCAAAGTGGTAAAGGCGGAAGCAATTAGTGTCATCATGCGGTTCGGCTCTGGGAAAATTTTCAATAAACGCAATACCATTAGATTTTCAAAAAAATCGAAAACAGCTACCAAAAAAGGGAGCAAAAGTAGATTTCTTGAACTCCATAATCGATACAAAACCCCTCCAAAAAACAGACTGTAAACAATCATATATGGGAAATCCAATGCCCAAATTCCAAATCGGTAAAATTTTCGAGTATCCAAATCCATCGCCGAAAGAGCTTGATAGGCCTCTGAAAATGTATAGGCAAATTTCAGATCCAAGGCATAATCCTTCGGCATGAAGAATGAAAGTGATAGATTTAGCGATAACATCAGAAAAAATAGCAAAGCCAATATTTTCCCTTTACAAACAAAATTTAATGAGGTTTTCATAAAAAAATGAGTTGAAAAACGATCTGAAATTACTAAAAATCAACGGCTTAAGAAAGCTAAAGTTTCATGAAATCTACTTTTCTTCAAACCATTTTGAATACATGGGATAATTTCTTGCGGTGCGTAGTATTACCTGTTCCATTTCTGGACCTATAGCTTTCACTTTTTTGGCAGGCATCCCAGCGTAAATTGAATTTGGTTCCACGATTGTATTAGCTAGTACAACTGCTCCTGCGGCAATTACAGCCCCGGAATGGACCACTGCCCCGTCCATTACAATTGCTCCCATCCCTATCAAAACCCGATCATGAATTGTACATCCATGAACGATTGCATTGTGGGCGATGGATACTTGATTCCCAATATACGTTCCTGCCTTTTGATAAGTACAATGAATCACGGCACCATCTTGAATATTGGTTTGATTCCCAATTCGTATTTCATGAACATCTCCTCGAATTACTGCATTGAACCAAACGGTACACTCATCTCCCATGACTACATCTCCAACAACGGTGGCATTGGGAGCTAGCCAGCAAGACTCTCCAAAAACTGGCTTTTTACCATTTATTTCCATGATTAAGGCCTCTTTCATAATTCGCATAATTAGTGAAAAACAAATTTTAATTTTTTTTCGGACTTATAAACTTTTTCTAGAAATTTGCGTTCTGTGTCTATACATTAATTAGGAAACTAAATCTAAAACAACTATGAAATTGATCGCTAAATCAGGCCTATTTGTAGCCGCAACCCTATTGATGGTGGCTTGTGGTGGACCAAGTGAAACTGTAGAAACTTCTGAAGCACAAGAAGTAGCTGAAGCAACTGGTCAAACTTTAACCTTGGATCCAAATGCCACAACAATCTCTTGGGCAGGATACAAGCCAGCAGGAAAGCATTTCGGTAAAATCCCAGCAACAACCGGAACTCTTTCTGTAAATGGAGAAGAAATCACTGGTGGTTCATTCACCTTTGATATCACTGGTTTGAAGATTGAAGATTTGGAAGAAGGATCTGAAAACTATGGAAAGTTGTGGGGTCACTTGCAATCTGCTGATTTCTTTGATGCAGAAAATCACCCTACCGCTACTTTTGAAATCACTGGTGTGGAAGTTTTCAATGCAGAGGATGTAATTACTGACAAGGAAGAATTCGTTACTGAATTCACCCCTGCTTCTAATAGCGAACTTTCACCTGAGGCTCCTACTCATTGGATCAGCGGAAACTTGACCATGAGAGGAACTTCTAAAAACATCAAATTCCCTGCAGCAGTTTCTATTGAAAACGGGATCGTGACTGCTAAAGCAGGATTCAACATCGACCGGACTGCATGGGGCCTTTCCTATGGAGACGAGGCAAATGCGGTGGACAAAGCAAAAGACCAATTCATCTACAACACGGTTTCTTTGCAGTTGGATGTAAAAGCAAACTAAGACTTACTAAACCAACGAATAGAAAGGGAATTCTTCGGAATTCCCTTTTCTGTTTATATTGGTTGATCATGGATTCCATTCCGCATTCCGAAACCAAACTCCGAAAAATCATTCATGTGGACATGGATGCCTTCTATGCTTCCGTGGAGCAATTAGATCACCCGGAATGGCGAGGAAAACCCCTTGTGGTTGGTGGAAATGCAGCTAGAGGAGTTGTAGCTGCTGCAA
The DNA here is from genome assembly GCF_013373065.1 of Algoriphagus sp. Lineage (GTDB taxonomy): Bacteria > Bacteroidota > Bacteroidia > Cytophagales > Cyclobacteriaceae > Algoriphagus. Next base: position 97,573 of record NZ_JABXIN010000003.1, on the reverse strand, counting down.
ATTATGAGGCACGAAAATACGGGATTCATTCTGCCATGTCATCGGTTTTGGCTGCCCGAAAATGCCCACATTTGATTTTCGCAAAAGCTAGATTCGAGCGATACAAAGAATTATCAGGTCAGATCCGTGAAATTTTCTACGAATACACCGATTTGGTTGAGCCACTATCTTTGGATGAGGCGTTTTTGGATGTGACTGAAAATAAAAAAGGGCTCAAATCCGCCATCCTGATTGCCAGGCAAATCCGAGAAAAGATCAAAGAAAAAACAGGACTCAATGCCTCTGCAGGGGTTTCATATAATAAATTTTTAGCAAAAACAGCCTCAGATCTGAATAAACCCAATGGCCAAGCGGTTATTCTTCCTGAGGAGGCAGAGGCATTCCTAGAAAAATTACCCATCCATAAGTTTTTTGGTATTGGAAAAGTAACTGCTCAGAAAATGGAGAAGCTGGGTATTTTTAATGGAAAGGATCTAAAAGAATACTCACTTCAATTTCTAACCAAAAAATTCGGGAAATCAGGACTTCATTACTACAATATCGTGAGAGGAATTCATCTTTCAGAAGTCCAACCTAATCGGATTCGGAAATCCTTAAGTGCCGAAAACACCTTCGAAAAAGACCTTATTACTCCAGGAGAAATGGAAGAGGGTCTTCAACCAATTTTTGAAGAAGTCATTCGCAGGATCAAGAAAAGTGGCATAAAAGGACGAACCATTACCCTAAAAATCAAATTTTCTGATTTCACCATCCAAACTCGCAGCAAAACTTTAGAACAATACCCTGATGAAAAAACCATCTGGGAAGTGGGATTGAAACTTCTCCGACAAGAAGAAATCCTAAAACCAATACGATTACTTGGATTAGGCCTTTCCAACTTAAACATTACCGAAGAACAAATTCATTTTGGGGAGCAATTAAAGATTCAATTTGAAAAATCTTGAATTGCGGTTAGAATAAATGGATACTTCTCTGCCATTTTGTCCGATTTTTAGTAATTTCGCATCTTCAAAATTGAGAATTGAATGGATCAACTGATCAAAGACATTGATATTATCTCCGGAGAGGAAGCGCAAGCAGTGGATTATAAAACCACCCCAGAAGAGAATACCGGAAAAACCAAAAAAATCTACATCGAAAGCTACGGTTGCCAGATGAATTTTTCTGATTCTGAAATTGTAGCTTCTATCATGAAAGAGAACGGCTACGATACCACTGCCGACTTTCAGCAAGCTGACGTGGTTTTTTTGAACACTTGTTCAATCCGAGAGAAAGCTGAACAAACGGTTCGCAATCGCCTCAATCATTTCAATGCAGTTAAGAAAACTAAACCAGACATGACGATCGGCGTCTTGGGCTGTATGGCAGAGCGATTGAAGGACAAATTGCTGGAAGAGGAAAAAATTGTTGACGTGGTCGTAGGTCCTGACGCATACCGAGATCTACCCAATCTCGTAAATGCTGCAGAGGATGGCCGAAAAGGAGTTAATACGTTTCTTTCAAGAGAAGAAACCTACGCAGATATTGCCCCGGTCCGTCTCAATTCAAATGGAGTAACCGCATTTATTTCAATCATGCGTGGTTGTGATAACATGTGCTCTTTCTGCGTGGTGCCTTTTACAAGAGGCCGAGAAAGAAGCCGGGATCCACATTCCATTGTGGCCGAAGCTCGCGATTTATTTGAAAGAGGATATCGTGAAGTGACTTTATTGGGACAAAATGTAGATTCCTACAAATGGTCTCCTGAAGAAAACAACAAAGCACGATTAAATAAAAAGGAAGAAGAAGTCAGCCAAGTTGTAAACTTCGCCAACCTCCTGGAAATGGTTGCCCAGGTGAATCCTTTACTTCGTGTAAGATTCTCTACCTCTCATCCTAAGGATATTACAGATGAGGTACTTTACACTATGAAAAAGTACGACAACATTTGTAAATACATTCACCTCCCAGTTCAATCCGGAAACAGCCGGGTTTTGGAATTGATGAACCGTACCTATGATCGGGAATGGTATCTCGATCGGGTCAAGGCGATCCGTGAAATATTAGGGGATGAATGTGGGATTTCCTCTGATATGATCGCCGGATTCTGTACTGAAACAGAAGAAGAGCACAAAGACACCTTGACATTGATGGATATCGTCAAGTATGATTTCTCCTACATGTTCTACTATTCTGAACGTCCGGGAACTTTGGCTGCCAAGAAATATACCGATGATATTCCTTTAGATGTAAAAAAACGCAGACTGAACGAAATCATCGAGAAGCAAACCCAACTTTCATTAGAGCGTAATAAACTGGATATCGGAAAAGAGCAAATTATCTTGATTGAAGGAACATCCAAAAAATCAGAATTCGAATTGAAAGGACGTAACTCAGCCAATAAGGTCGTCATCGTCCCTTCAGAAGGACTGAAGTTAGGAGATTATGTAAAAGTAAAAATCAAGGATTGCACTGCAGCTACCCTATTTGGGGAAGTCATTGAGATAAATCCAGCCGTAGCATGATCACTCCTGCAGAAATACAAAGTGTCAAACAGCGATTTGGCATCATTGGCAATAGCCCGCTTTTGAATCACGCCATTCAGGTCGCGATGCAGGCTGCTCCTACAGATATGACTGTTTTGATTACTGGGGAAAGTGGAAGTGGAAAGGAAAGTTTTTCGAAAATCATTCATTCCCTCTCCCTTAGAAAACACGGAAAATTTATTGCTATCAACTGTGGAGCCATTCCCGAAGGAACTATAGATTCCGAGCTTTTTGGCCACGAAAAGGGTTCTTTTACTGGTGCCCACGAAGCTCGAAAAGGATATTTTGAAGTAACAGATGGAGGATCCATTTTCTTAGATGAAATTGGAGAAATGCCTTTGGGAACGCAAGCCCGACTTCTACGGGTGTTAGAAAATGGCGAATTCATCAAAGTCGGTTCCTCCAAAGTTCAGAAAACCAATGTTCGTGTCATTGCTGCTACCAATGTCAATTTGATGCGGGCTGTTGAAAAAGGGAAATTCCGGGAAGATTTGTATTACAGATTGAATACCGTTCCCATTTTCGTACCCCCTCTACGAGAAAGAGGAGAAGATGTAGTACTATTATTTCGAAAATTCACCTCCGACTTCTCGGAAAAATATCGTGTGAAGCCTATTAGCCTGGATACCAATGCACAGGCTTTACTGATGCGCTATCCATTTCCGGGCAACATTCGTCAATTGAAAAATATTGCTGAGCAGGCATCTCTTCTAGAACAAAACAGGGAGGTCGATGCACAGACTCTTTCCAAGTATTTACCAACTGATAACAGCAGGCTTCCCATGCCAATTCCTGCCGGAAGTTCAGGAGGAGAATCCATGGATTTTTCTGAACGAGATCTGCTGTATAAGGTCCTTTTTGATATGAAAAAGGACATGAACGAGTTGAAAAAATTGGTATTGGACACCTATAAAAGCGGAGGACTGAGTCAAAGTATTATCCAAAAGCATAGTGAGCTTTTTGAGGATCTGGACACCGGCATACCTGTCAAGGAACCGAAAGAAACCAGCCCTAATTATCCACTCCCCTTGGTTTTGGAAGCTCAAAAACCAAGCAATGGAAATTCGGAGGAATATGAGGAAGAAGCCATTGAGGATATACTTCACGAAGAAGATGATAATTCACTTTCTTTGGAGAAAAAAGAAAAAGAAATGATCATCAAAGCGCTTCGAAAGCATAATAACAAGCGAAAATATGCCGCGAATGATTTGGGAATTTCGGAGAGGACCCTTTACAGAAAGATCAAACAATATGAAATTGATCAATAGATTTTTAGTATTGCTTTCTATAATTGTTCTTGGAGTTGGAATTAACGGATGTTCTGTTAGTTACAGCTTTACGGGAACCAATATCAATTATGAAGAGGTACAGACCTTTTCAGTGGATAATTTTTTCAATGATTCAGGAGGAGGCCCTGCAAATATGGAACAGCGTTTCACCGAATCCCTAAAAGAGTTTTACCAACGGAACACCCAATTGGAATTAGTCCGCACCAACGGGGACTTGCAATTTTCGGGAGCGATCAAGCGCTATACCTTGACGCCACAGGCAGTGGTGTCCAGCGGAAACCCAAACTTACCCGATCGAGCAGGTCAAATGCGATTGACTATTTCAGTAGAAGTAGAATATATCAATCAAACGAACGAGGAAGAAAACTTGAAGCAAAACTTCTCCTTTTTCCAGGATTATGACCCAAGGACCACAACCCTTTTGGATGTGGAAGATCGATTGATCGAGGAAATTTTCAAGAATATCATCCAAGATATTTTCACTGCAACCGTGGCAAATTGGTAAAATCCCTATATTGAAAAAAAACTTGAAGTGAACGCCAATCAATTCAAAGAAATACTAAAAAGGGCCGATAAGCTAGAGAAATCGGATGTGCTATTGCTACGGAAAATACAGGAGAATTTCCCCTATTTTCAGATTCCGCATGTATTGATTTCTAGATATGAAATCCAAAAGTCCCCTAGAAAACATTCTGATTCCTTGAGCTGGGCAGCTATTACTAGTCCAGACCGTATTTGGCTTAAGGCTTTACTTGAAAATGAAGTTCCCATTCAGGAAACAAGGCCTAGCGTTGATATTCTTCCAGAGAAACCAAAAGAAAAACTAGACCTTGCTGATCGCACTGCAAGCCTGGTTCAACTGGATGAAAAACTCAAAAAGAAATCTGAGGAATCAAGTCCGAAAGAAGAAAAACCTAAACAAAAGGCCCGCAAACGGAAATCAAACCCCGATGATCTAATTGAATCAATCAAGAAAAAAGAAAAAAAGAAAATTCTTGACTCCAAAAAAAAGGAGCAAATCGATTTGATTAAAGCATTCAGCAAAAAGGATATCAAATTGGCAACCATCCGGGAAATCGAAGCCAATCAAAACAATGAAAACCTTGCAGAAAGCAGTACTAAAATCAAAGAAGAATTGATCACCGAATCATTTGCGAAGCTTCTGATCAAACAAGGTAAAAAAGAAAAAGCCCTCCAAATTTATGAGAGCTTGAGTTTGAAGTTTCCAGAGAAATCAACTTACTTTGCGGACTTAATTGAAAAACTGAAAAACTCCAAATAATTATATGTTCACTTTCCTGATTTCCGTCATTCTAATTTTGGCCGTTTTATTAATCTTGGTCATTTTGGGACAAAATTCTAAAGGTGGCGTTGGTGCTGCTTTCGGAGGTAGTGCTTCTCAAATCATGGGAGTAACTCGAACCGGCAATGTTTTAGAAAAGGCAACTTGGATTTTAGCAATCTCCATTTTGGTGTTGTCTTTGGCCTCTTCCGCATTCTATAGCAGTCCAGAAGCGAATCAATTCCAGTCTCCAAATATTGAAAGTGCTAAACAACAAGTAGTAGCTCCTGCCTTTGGTGACCAAGAGTCTCAAAGCATTCTTCCTACAGAAGAGACAACTCCTGATTCGACAGAGAATCAATAATAAAAGTTAAAACCAATAAAAATTGAAGTCCGTCTTTCAAAAGGCGGACTTTTTTTTGTACTTTCATCAAAACCGTTTTTTGCGGATTAAAATCACCCGTTTTTGAAATCTGCTAATACAAATTCAAATCCTATTTATGAATAATCAATCACTCCGCCTGGAGGATCTACAGTTTGAAAACTGGCCAAATTTAATTTTATGGGCAGCTCCAATTATGTTTTTATTAGTATTCCTCGAATGGGGAATCAGTTGGTACCAAAAAAGAGACGCCTATGATACCAAAGATTTTCTAGCCGCTGCATCTATTGGCTTAGTCAATGTGGGAATTAGCGCCATGATCAAATTGGCAACCTTTGGTACAGCCTTGTTCTTTTACAATCTCGCTCCTTTTAAAATCCCGGCCACTTGGTGGTCATTTATTATATGTTTTATAGCCATTGATTTTGCAAGATATTGGGCACATCGAGTAGCTCATGAACAGCGCTTTTGGTGGGCTACGCACATCACCCATCATAACAGCTCCAAATACAACCTTTCTGTTTCCTTCCGTTTAGGATGGACCCAGCATATTAAAATTGTATTTTTCATCCCGGTAATGTTGATGGGTTTTGATCCGTTTGTCTTCTTTATCTGTCACCAGATTGCTGTGCTATACCAATTTTGGATTCATACGGAGTACATTACCAAACTCCATCCGGTCATCGAATATATTTTCACGACTCCCTCCCATCATCGCGTTCACCATGCTAGTGATGAGCATTATTTAGATAAAAATTACGGCTCAACCTTTATTATTTGGGATCGGATGTTTGGAACATTCATGGAAGAAAAGGAAAGACCGGTCTATGGAATTACCAAACCTGTCACTTCCTACAATCCCATCTATCTCGTATTTCATGAATGGCGAGATATTTTCCGTGATATTCGAAAGGCTCAAAATCTGAAAGAAATCTGGCTGATACTTTTTGATAAACCTGGGGCAGAAATCATCAAAAAGCGTCAGGAACTGCAAATGAAAAAGGAAAAAGAAATCAGCAATCCAAAGAAGGAACTAGCAGAAGCAAGCTAGTTCCCTTATGCTTTAACATGCTGAAGTAGCAACCGCTTGCCGATCGGAAGCAAGGTCTCCTCAATGGGGAATTCTTGTTTAGAATGCAGTCTATACGTAGCAGGATTTGGCAATTCTTTGATCTCCCGGATTAACTCCAATTTCAAAGCCTCCAATGTGTTGACAAATGTTTTTTGAAAAACACCAATCAACCAAACGGATATACTTCGAAAACGCTCCCCGGCAATTTGCAACAAGCTTGACTTGTAGCGGAATGCGTGAATTTCTGATTTCTTCTCCCGGGTCATCAGCACGAAGCCTTCCCGATTATAAATGGGAAGAATACCGACTGGTTCAAACTCCACTTGATCCTCTACAAAATCATAAATGGTCTTTCCTTCCTTGATTTGACCTTCGATTTTGGGTAGGGCAAATTCAGTAATCTGGCTAATCTCCTTCAACACTTCATGATCTTCGGAGCGAGGCTCGTAATTGAGTTTTTTCTCTTTGAAATCAATACTATCCAATGCTTTTGGGAAAAACTCTGCAAGATTTTTCTTTCCCGATTGGAGTGCTGCCAAATTCCGATGATGTTCAATCAACTCACCCAAATAAGGGTACAATTGGATAGCCTTAAATCGTTTGTCAGTTTCTTGAAGATAGGCTAGCAATTGGTACTTTTTATACTCAAAATCAATCAAGCCTTCAGTAATCCAGTTTTTAGAAAGTGTACTCATAGGTTTCAATGCTTATTAAAAAATAAGGAATTCTGACATTTTTTTCCAGAGCTCAGCGAAATTTTGACAGGATTTAAAATGAAGGGAAAAATAAAAATTGAAAACACTGACACAATTGTAGCCGATTTGTCAGGGTTTTTTAGAAAAATTGGCTTGGCATAGGAATCGCTCAAAGGGGAATAGGAATTTTAATCTAACCTTTAAACAATCTCATATTATGTCAAACGTGAACATCAAACCACTTGCAGATAGGGTGTTGGTACAACCTGCTGCAGCCGAAGAAAAAACCGCTTCCGGTCTTTACATTCCGGATACCGCAAAAGAAAAGCCTCAAAGAGGTACGGTAGTGGCTATCGGGACTGGTAAAAAAGATGAACCATTGACTGTGAAAGTTGGAGACACTGTTTTGTACGGAAAATACTCCGGTACCGAGCTAAACGTGGATGGCACAGACTATCTAATCATGCGTGAGTCTGACATTTTCGCAATCCTTTAATTGATTAACGAAACCTAAAACTTAAAAAGAAAATGGCAAAAGAATTATTCTTTGACACCAATGCTAGAGACCGCCTGAAGAAAGGTGTAGACGCTCTTGCTGATGCAGTAAAAGTAACCCTTGGACCAAAAGGTCGAAACGTTATTCTAGACAAAAAATTCGGTGCTCCAACCATCACCAAAGACGGTGTATCTGTAGCGAAAGAAATCGAATTGGAAGAGCCTATTGAAAATATGGGTGCTCAACTTTTGAAGGAAGTGGCTTCCAAAACTGCAGATAATGCAGGTGACGGAACTACTACTGCCACCGTTTTGGCTCAGGCCATCTTCAATGCAGGTATCAAAAACGTAGCTGCAGGTGCCAATCCAATGGACTTGAAAAGAGGAATCGACAAAGCTGTCGCTGCTGTGATTGCCAAGTTGAGGGAAAACTCCAAAGAAATTTCTACTAGCAAAGAAATCGCTCAAGTTGCGACTGTATCTGCTAACAACGACGAAGAAATCGGTAACATGATTTCTGACGCGATGGATAAAGTTGGAAAAGATGGAGTAATCACTGTAGAAGAAGCAAAAGGTACTGAAACTGAAGTGAAAACTGTAGAAGGTATGCAGTTTGACAGAGGTTACCTTTCTCCATACTTCGTCACCAACACTGAAAAGATGGAAGCTGAGCTTGAGGCTCCTTACATCTTGATCTATGACAAGAAAATCTCTTCTATGAAAGAGTTGCTTCCAGTATTAGAGCCTGTTGCTCAGTCTGGTAAACCTTTGATCATCATTGCCGAGGACGTAGACGGTGAAGCGTTGGCAACTTTGGTTGTAAACAAAATCAGAGGAGCTCTCAAAGTAGCTGCTGTTAAAGCTCCTGGATTCGGTGACAGAAGAAAAGCCATGTTGGAAGATATCGCAATCTTAACTGGCGGAACTGTTATCTCTGAAGAAAGAGGCTTCAAGCTAGAAAATGCTACTGTAGACATGCTTGGCCGAGCTGAGAAAGTGAACATTGACAAGGACAACACTACCATTGTTAATGGTGCTGGACAGCCTGAAATGATCCAAGCTAGAATTGCTGAGATCAAAGCACAAATCGAAAAAACTACTTCTGACTACGATCGTGAAAAGCTTCAAGAAAGATTAGCTAAGCTTTCCGGTGGTGTAGCTATCCTTTACATTGGTGCTGCCACTGAGGTAGAAATGAAGGAGAAAAAAGACCGAGTGGATGACGCCCTTCATGCAACAAGAGCTGCTGTACAAGAAGGTGTAGTTGTTGGTGGTGGTGTAGCGTTGATCAGAGCTTCTGAAGGCTTAGACAACCTAACTGGATCCAATGAAGATCAGGACACTGGTATCAACATCGTTAGAATGGCAATCGAAGCTCCATTGAGAACTATTGTTCTTAACGCGGGTGGTGAGCCTTCCGTAGTGATCAACAAAATCAGAGAAAACGATGGAAACTTCGGTTATAATGCAAGAATCGATCAGTACGAAGACCTGTTCGAGACTGGTGTAATCGATCCTACCAAAGTAACGAGATTGGCTTTGGAAAATGCGGCTTCCATCGCTGGATTGCTATTGACCACCGAATGTGTCGTAGCAGACGTGAAAGATGATGCTCCGGCTATGCCTCCAATGGGTGGCGGCGGAATGGGTGGAATGATGTAATTCACCCCCAATCAATTACAAGGAGGCTTCGGCCTCCTTTTTTGTTTTCTAGAAAAATATTTTTTTATCGAGATTTAAAAAATACTCACAAACTTTTTCTGACAATTGGAATAATTGTATTTTGGCAGTATACAGCCTGATCCATACACATTGCATGATTCAATTTGATGCCATTTTTCTTGTAGATGACGACCCAATAAATAATCTCATCAATAAACGGCTTCTAGGGAAAACCGAAATTTCTGAAAATATTTTAGAGTTTTTAGCAGCAGATCAGGCATTAAAAAACCTAGAAGAAATTGCGATTGAGAAGAGTCTTTTGATTTTTTTAGATATCAACATGCCCGTCATGAATGGGTGGGAATTCCTTGATGAATATCAGGTGAAATTCCCAGATAGGAAGGATAAAATTGTAATCCTTTCAAGCTCTATTGATTTTCAGGATCGGAAAAAGGCGATGGAATATGAAATCGTTTCTGGATTTTTAGAAAAACCACTTTCCCTGGACAAAATCCATTATCAATTGGGTAAATACCAATAAACAATTCTTATTCTTTATTATTCTAAAAATGAATTTTTAGTCCTTTTGGATGACTGGAGCAAAGCGATCCCAAATATCCCGAATCAAAAGGTAAGGAATCAAGGAAGTATCAGAATGAGCTCCCATCCGGACAATTACCAAATTCTCAGAAGGAACTACCATCAAAAATTGACCATTTCTTCCCATAGCTTGAAACATATCCTTGGGAGCTGAGGGGACTAAAGCTCCCTCAATTTGCCGTTGAACGGCGGGAAGCTTAAAAAAACTTTGTCCATTCAGCCAAGTTAGAAAACCATAACTCGGATTCAATCCCTGCGAACTTGAGGTCATCTCACGGATAAAGCTTCTATTGACAAGCTGCTTTCCTTCCCATTGCCCCTGAGCCAAAAGAAGCAATCCGAATCTAGCCATACTTCGGGCATTGGAATAAAAGACATGATTCTTACCAGTTCGCTGCCAAAATCCTCCCATGCCGATTGGATCACCGATTTTTTCCTTGAAATAAGTTTCAAATGATTGACCGCTTGCTACCTCCAAAACATTTTTCAACAGTGTATATGGAGCATTATGATAACTCCAACGGCTTCCAGGTTTAGCCAAGAAGGTCAGACTGGAAGGATCTGGATCATCCAAATCAACCCCTTGATCATTCAATCCTGTTGTCATTGTCAAATGATGAATAAGCCGGATAGCCTTTTCTTGCTTTGAACTCATAGCAGTCCATCCTTTTCCTAGGTATTTTTGGGTTCGATCATTTCGTTTTAGTAGTTTCTCTTCCTCCGCAATACCAATCAATGTTGCTGTTAATGTTTTCCCTGCAGAAGCCCAATACCATAGCGAACTTTCGTTCATCGGCCCTAAGCCAGTCAATCGATTTCCGCTATACTCTTCGACGACAATTTTCCCGTCTTTCAGAATGATGAAAGCCCGAGTATTGGTGGTTTCCATCCAGGCCAAAAACTCTCCTAGCTTCCCTTGGTCCCAACCGGTTTGATTCACCGGCATCTTCTCCCAGTTTTCTTCTCCAATTGGAGGAAAATACAAAGAGGAAGACGATGTGGTTTGAGCAGTCAAATTTGAAAGCGTCAAAAACCCTATCAGAATAATTCCAAGGGAAGCTAGGTTTTGGAGTTTTTTCATAAATCGAAAAAGAGTTTTTATTTACGTAGGGTGTCTTCGATGAACTTTTTCAAATCATCTCTGAAAAGTTTGGCAGATGGCAAATGGGTATACATCATGTGTCCCGCCTCATAATATGTCATGATAATTCGATCGGTGGCTTCTTTTGGTAAATCCAAATGAGAAATCGAATGTTCAACACCATAGAAAACAGTCGCCAAGTCATAGTAGCCGTTCATGATCAAAACTTTCACATGAGGATCTTTACTCAATGCTTCAGCCATATCCGGTAAGGTAGTCACAGCCGCATCTGCTCCCCAAAAATTATTTCCTTGGTGCTTCCAATCCCAGCGAAAACCTTCCTTGGAATAAGCTGATGTTGAATACAACCAATCTTTGCTCACCCCTAATTGACCATGAAAATAATCTAAGAAAGCCATGGTATAGGCCGGAGAAATCGCATCACTTTGAGGATCCGTAAACGCATCCATGGACATAGGGTCGATATTGATGCCTTTGTATCGGGAATCTAATCGACCTACTGTATTTTCTTCATCCCGCAACAATTCCTGGAAGTATTCAGAAGCAGTAATTTTTAGATCTGCGCGCTCCCAAATAGTGGATGAAATCCCTGTATAGGCCTCCAACTTTTGGGCGATTTGAGATTTTTCTGAAGTGCTGATACGATTTCCTTTGAATAAGGCTGGAGCATATTCTTCCTCAGTAAATTCCCGTACCTCCTGAACGAAATCAGGCAAACTCCCTCCTTTATTAGCTACCCGGTCATGATACCAAGAAGTAGCAGCCATGGTAGGTAGATAAACTATATGTGAAATATCTTCATTGGGCGCAAAAAATAAAGTCCGAAGGTCAAAAACAGCAGAAACCATAATCACTCCATTAAGAGCATAGCCTCTACCTAGTAGATAATTCATCACACCTGCATTCCTAAAAGTCCCATAGCTCTCTCCCAGAATATATTTTGGCGAGTTGAGTCTGTTATGCTCTTTCAAAAACTGCATGATGAACAAACTCACACTTCGAATATCCTGATCAACACCCCAGAAATCTTTTCCAGTTGCCTCACCAATAGGAACTGATAAGCCAGTCCCGACAGGATCCATCATCACCACATCAGCTACATCCAAAATGGAAAATTCATTATTCACCAATTGATAAGGCGCTGCTTGATTGTAATTGGGATCGTCTACGACCACTCTTCTAGGGCCCATAATACCCAAATGCAACCAATAGGAAGAGGAACCTGGACCTCCGTTGTAAGCAAAAACAATAGGACGGTTTTTCTCAGGGTTTTTCTTGAAGTAAGCAGTAAAGCCAAAAAGAGCAATGGGCTTATTGTTTTCATCTTTAAGTTCCATCGTCCCAGCATGAGCCTTTAGATCGATTGACTTTCCGTCAATGGTTACTGAAATATCGGACTCGAAAACTTCCGCCTTGGGATCGGAGTGAGTTTCTTCTGAGGCTGTCGTCTCTTGAGCCATAATCGGAATCAAAAGCATCCAGACTAGACTCATGGTCAATGTAAATTTTTTCATAGTGAGATCTATTTTTATGAATTTCACAATTTATTTTTCTCACATCCTAAAAAGGACGTCATCAAGGAAAGATAGGCAAAATCACTTTTGTACCCTAAACCGACTAGGATGGAATTTTAAACTTTTGGGATAAAAAACACAGTTTCAATTTTCTATTCCAAAGCTTCTCTCAATTCCTTACCTTTGCATCTTACCAGCTTAAGGACATGATTTTCTTCTTCGAATCACCCCAAAAAGTAGTCTACGCCGTACAGACCCCCCAACCTTTCGCACCAGAAGACATCGAAAAACTCAAGTGGCTTTTTGGTGAAGCTCAACAAATTGAGCAAGCTTCGCTCAGTGGTAATTATGCGGGCCCACGCAAAGAAATGATCACTCCTTGGTCAACCAATGCAGTGGAAATCACTGCTAATATGGGAATTCCAGGAATTCAACGAATTGAGGAATTTTTCCCACTTGAAGACGAGAATTCCATTGACCCCATGCTCCAGCATTCTTACCATGGGCTAGATCAGGAGATTTTCGATATCCATTTGGACCCAGCTCCTATTGAAAATATTACCGATATCGCTGCTTACAATGAGCAAGAGGGCCTAGCCTTAAGCGAGGAAGAAATCACCTATCTAGAAAAGGTGTCCAAGCAACTGGACCGTCCACTTACTGATTCTGAAGTTTTCGGATTTTCCCAAGTTAACTCGGAGCATTGCCGACATAAAATTTTCAACGGCACCTTTATTATCGACGGAGAAGAAAAACCGAAGACACTTTTTCAACTGATCAAAGAAACTTCAAAGCAGCATCCTAATCGGATTGTTTCCGCTTATAAAGACAATGTTGCCTTCATTCAGGGACCAAAAGCTCAGCAATTTGCTCCCAAAACCCAGCATCAACCTGATTTCTTCGAGACAAGGGAAATTGACACGGTCATTTCTCTAAAGGCAGAAACTCACAATTTTCCTACCACCGTTGAGCCTTTTAATGGTGCTGCTACCGGTTCGGGAGGTGAAATTAGAGACCGACTTGCTGGTGGTACTGCCTCTATTCCTTTGGCCGGAACGGCAGTTTACATGACTTCCTATCCACGCTCCGAAAAAGGAAGAAGCTGGGAAAAGAATTTACCTGAACGCCCTTGGCTTTACCAGACCCCGATGGATATACTAATCAAAGCATCTAATGGGGCTTCTGATTTCGGAAACAAATTCGGTCAGCCGTTGATTTCAGGTTCTCTTTTGACTTTTGAACATGATGAAGGAGAAAAGCACTTTGGCTTTGACAAAGTCATCATGTTGGCTGGAGGAATTGGATTTACGAATGCTCGATACGCCAAAAAAGACGAACCCGGTAAGGGAGATCAAATCATCGTCATGGGTGGCGACAATTACCGGATTGGTATGGGAGGTTCTGCCGTTTCATCCTTGAATACAGGAGAAGTTTCCAGTTCACTTGAACTCAATGCCGTTCAAAGATCCAATCCCGAGATGCAAAAGCGGGTTTCCAATGTGATCCGAGCCATGGCTGAAAGTGATGATAATCCAATAATCTCTATCCACGATCATGGAGCTGGTGGGCACTTGAATTGTCTTTCTGAATTGGTGGAATCTACCGGGGGTACCATTCACATGGACAAACTTCCAGTTGGTGACCCAACGCTTTCCGCTAAAGAAATCATCGGAAATGAATCCCAAGAACGAATGGGATTAGTCGTTGCTCCAAAAGACATCCCTACCCTATCCCAATTGGCGGCTCGGGAGAGAGCACCATTTTATGTAGTCGGTGAAACCACCGGCGATATGCACTTCAAATTCGAGAACCAAAAAACCGGAGAAAAACCAGTGGATTGGGATTTGGCCTATATGTTTGGCTCCTCTCCCAAAACTATTTTGGAAGATAAAAAAGCAAATTTCCAATTCTCCGAACCAACCTATAGCGCAGACCAAATCGCAGGGTACATCCGTGAAGTATTGCAATTGGAAGCGGTGGCCTGTAAGGACTGGTTGACCAACAAAGTGGATCGTTCTGTTACAGGTCGGGTAGCTACGCAGCAGACAGCAGGTGAAATCCAACTTCCACTCAACGACGTGGCTGTTATGGCTCTGGATTTCAATGGAAATAAAGGAATCGCTACTTCAATTGGGCATGCTCCAGTGGCAGCTTTAACTGATCCTGAGGTTGGTAGCCGTCTGGCAATTGCAGAAGCTTTGACAAACCTGGTTTTTGCACCTATCGAAGGAGGCCTACAGGGAGTATCACTTTCTGCCAACTGGATGTGGCCAGCCAAAAATCAAGGCGAAAATGACCGACTTTATCGAGCAGTTCAAGCTTGTTCCGATTTTGCAATAGCCTTGGGAATCAACATCCCTACTGGTAAAGACTCGCTCTCCATGACCCAAAAATACCCAGACGGGAAAGTGGTTTATGCGCCAGGAACGGTTATCATTTCCACAGTTGGAGAATGTTCAAACATCAAAAAAACTGTTCAAACTGCGCTAAAAGCAGAAGAAGAAAGTAAAATTTATTACCTAGATTTTTCCAAGGATGAGTCCAAGCTTGGGGGTTCAAGTTTCTACCAAGTCTTGAATAAAATTGGTAGTGAATCGCCTGATGTAAAGGATGCAGATTACTTCAGTCATGCCTTTATGGCCGTTCAAAAATTAATCGAACAAGATTTGGTTTTAGCTGGACATGATGTTTCTGCTGGAGGCTTGATTATCGCCCTACTTGAAATGTGTTTCCCAAATCAAGGAACAGGAATTAAAGTCAAAACAGATCGACTGAAAGAAAAAGACATTATCAAAGCTCTTTTTGCCGAGAAACCGGGGGTGTTGATTCAAATTAAGGAAATCGAAAAGGTTAGAAATCTGCTTGACAATTATGGAATTGACTACATTTCCATAGCCGACGTGACCTCAGAACCAACACTTTCCATCCAAGAAATCGGATTGAATCTTGGAATTGAAGAGCTACGTGACAGCTGGTATAAATCCTCTTACCTTCTTGACAGAAAACAAAGTGGAGAAAAGTTAGCAAAAGACCGATTTGAAAATTATAAAAACCAACCACTTCGTTATCAGTTTGCAGAGGGTTGGTCTGGAAACTTTAAAAAGGCAGGAATTGACCCTTATCGAAAAGAAAAAGGTAAAGCGAAAGCAGCCATAATTCGAGAAAAAGGAGTCAATGGAGACCGGGAAATGGCCTATTCACTTTGGCTTGCGGGCTTTGAAGTGAAAGACGTGCATATGACAGATTTGATTGCGGGAAGAGAAGACCTCAGCGATGTTCAGATGATTGTCTTTGTTGGTGGATTCTCCAATTCTGACGTTTTGGGTTCTGCCAAAGGTTGGGCTGGTGCCTTCCTTTATAATGAAAAGGCAAAGCAGGCTTTGGACAACTTCTATGCAAGACCTGACACCTTAAGTCTCGGCGTATGTAATGGCTGTCAGTTAATGGTAGAGTTAGGCCTTGTAGGTAATACCGGAAATAGCCGCGCCAAGATGCTACATAATGAAAGCCATAAGTTTGAATCGGCTTTTGTCAATGTGAGTATTCCTGAAAATGATACTGTCATGCTAAAAAGTCTGGCAGGACAACGATTAGGTGTTTGGGTAGCACATGGAGAAGGAAAATTCCAGCTTCCTGAGTCAGAATCCAACTACCATGTTGGCATGAAATATAGCTACGAAGCCTATCCTGGAAATCCTAATGGATCGGATTATGCAGTAGCAGGTATCGCATCCAAAGACGGTCGACATTTGGCAATCATGCCACACATAGAACGTAGTTTAAAACCTTGGAACTGGCCATTCTACCTGATGAATCGGGAGGATGATTACACTCCTTGGTTGGAAGCATTTATAAATGCTAAAAAATGGGTTGAATCCCATCACTAATTTTAACTCCCTCGAAATAATTTTTGAGGGAGTTTTTATTTATACCTAGTAAAGGAAAAATCAAAAAAACTTATCTTTTGGAATTAAAAGACAATTTAAAAGCTATAACTTTTAACGTTTGATACTATGAAAGTTTTTTTTCGAATAATCCAACTACCCCTTCTTTTACTTTCTTTTCTTGTGTTTTCATGTCAGCAACAAGAAGAAACAACCTCTAACGCTACCGTATATTTTGGAGGTGATATCCTGACCATGGAAGGAGATCAACCAACTTATGAAGAGGCTCTGGTTGTCCGAGATGGATTGATTGAATATTTAGGAGAATCAGGAGAAGCAATGAAAATTGCTGGAAAAGGCCATAAAATGGTCAATTTGGAAGGAAAAACATTGCTTCCGGGATTTATCGATGGACATGCTCACTTCGGGTATTTTGGATTACAGGCAGTCGGAGCGCAGTTGCTAGCCCCACCAGACGCTACGTGTAAGGATATCCCTACACTAATCCAATTGCTGAAAGAATGGAATACCCCGGAAAACCTGGCGCTTACAGGATGGATCTTTGGAACAGGCTTTGACGATTCCGTTTTGGAGGAAAAGCGCTTCCCGACTAAACATGACTTAGATCAAGTCAGCACCGAACTCCCGATCTTGATTACCCATATTTCAGGTCATTTTGCTGTAGTCAACTCCAAAGGACTCGAACTCTTAGGAATTAATGAAAACACACCTGACCCAGAAGGCGGAATTATCCGAAGAGAAGCAGACGGAAAGACTCCGAATGGTGTACTTGAAGAACTCGCCGCAATCCCATACATGCTAAAAGCACTCATGCCTAAAGATCAAGCCGGCGCGGATCGATTTTTTCAGGCAGGTCAGGATATGGCACTTTCATTCGGATATACAACTGCCCAAGAAGGCAGAGCCATGCAAAATCACGAGCTACTCGCCGCAAATGCAGAAAGAGGAGAGCTAAAACTGGATGTGGTCAGCTACATAGATTATACCTTTACAGATCAATACATGAACTCCAAATGGAACCGCAAAGACTATCTTAATAAATACCGTATCGGAGGGATGAAACTTACGCTTGATGGCTCTCCACAGGGCCGAACTGCCTGGCGTACACAACCATACTTACTCCCTCCTGATGGAATGGAAGCTGATTACGCTGGCTATCCCGCAATCCCCGATGACTCAACGGTGCAAGCTATCATGGAAAAAGGCTTCCAAAACAACTGGCAGATTCTTATCCATGCTAATGGGGATGCCGCCGTCGATCAAATGATTCGTACCCTTCGACCCAATGTCTATAAATATGGCATCAGAGACAGGAGGAATACCCTCATCCACGGGCAATATATCCGAGAGGATCAACTGGACTCTTTAAAAGCTTTAGATGTAATCGCTTCACTTTTCCCCTTGCATACATTTTATTGGGGTGACTGGCATAAGCAAATTATCGGAGATGAACTAGGGAATAAAATCAGTCCAGTCCGAACAGCATTAAACAAAGGTGTAAAAGTCACGATTCACACCGATGCTCCGGTAGCACTTCCCAACTTAATGCGTGTCTTGTGGACAGCCGTCAATAGGACCTCTCGATCAGGAGCCATCATTGGAGAAGGTGAAAGACTAACTCCTTATGAAGCCCTCCAGGCCATTACGATTTGGTCTGCTTACCAGCATTTTGAAGATGATAAAAAAGGTAGTTTAAAAGCTGGGAAACTTGCTGATTTGGTGATCCTTGACAATAATCCCCTGAAGGTCGAGCCTGATGGAATAAAAGACATTCAGGTAGTAGAGACTATAAAGGAAGGCCAAACTGTATTTAGAAAAAATTAAAATGAAAAAATCACTTTCTGCTCTTATTGTAGCAATCCTTTTTACATTCCAGTCATACGCTCAGGAAAACTCTGGAAGCTCTGCCGACGATCTTGCTAAACAGCTTCAAAACCCTGTTGCAAGCCTAATTAGCGTTCCTTTTCAAAACAATTTTGACTTTGGAATTGGACCTGACAATGGCTCCCGTTATACTTTGAATTTTCAACCTGTAATCCCCTTAAGCATTGGTGAGGATTGGAATTTGATTGCACGTGTAATTGTGCCTGTTATTTCTCAGAACAATGTTTTTGGCGAAAGTGGAAAGCAATCCGGACTAAGTGATGTGCTGGTAAGTGGATTCTTTTCTCCGAAAGAACCAACCAGTGGAGGTTTGATTTGGGGAGTTGGACCGGCGCTTTTGTTACCAACTGCTACCAACAACACTCTAGGCACAGAAAAATTTGGATTAGGGCCAACAGCCGTAGCCCTGACACAGGCAGGCAGCTTCACTATAGGTGGATTAGTCAATCATATTTTCACAGTCGCGGGAAACGAAGATAGAGCAAATGTAAACTCCACCTTTATCCAACCATTTATTGCAAAAAATTTTCCGGGAGGAAAAGCAATTACCATCAATACTGAAATGACCCAAAACTGGGAAGCGAATACTACCTCAGGAACCATCAATTTGGTTGGTTCTAAGGTATTGACCATTGGAAAACAAGCTTCCCAAATCGCCATAGGCCCCCGAATTCATTATGGAAACGGAAACTCTGCCAGTTGGGGTATACGAGCCATTTTTGTACTTCTTTTCCCTAAATAAAATTCCAAAAAGAAAACCCTAAAACCACTTGTTTAAAGTCGTTTTCAAACTCCCCTTCGGAATTAAATCGAAGGGGATTTTTTTAAAAGCGAGGAATTTTATTCAAGATTCAGCTTCGAATGTTCAAACCCGAAATAAAAAACCTTTTTTTATTCCTCTTTTTGGCTTTTTTTAAGGCTAAAAGAAAGAATATCCAAAGATTCTTTTTCAAAATAGACCTGACATGATCCTCATTATTTCCATTCTTTTGGTTTTGGCTTTTATTTTAATTGCCATTGTCCAATTTGACATTCATCCTTTCTTAGTACTATTCGCAGCAGCCTTGATTTATGGGTTATTAGCCGGAATGTCCATGGATTTAATCATTCAATCCATTTCAGAGGGATTTGGAGGTGTTTTGGGCTCTGTCGGCTTGTTGATTCTTTTGGGAGTGATTTTGGGTACTTTTTTGGAAAAAACAGGTGGAGCACTGGTAATCGCAGAAAAAATTCTTAGCTGGATCGGTAAAAAATCAGTGAACCTTACCATGATGCTGGGGGGATACGTTCTTTCTATTCCAGTTTTTGGAGACTCCACAATTATCATGATGAACCCCATTGCCAAGTCATTAGCCGTAAAAAGCAACCGATCCTATGCAGGCACTATGATCGCGCTTTCCCTTGGAGCAATGTGTAGCCACTCCCTTGTACCGCCTACTCCTGGCCCCATTGCTACAGCTGGAATTTTGCAGGCAGATTTGGGGCAAATGATCTTTTGGGGCGTTCTAGTATCGCTTCTTACCTTGATTCCAGGATATATTTTCGTCAACAAGTTTGTTTCAAAAATACCTTTGGAGGCAAGCATAGAAACTGACGAGGAAGCCATTTCCCGTAAGGAATTCCCTTCGGCTTTCAAGTCCTTTCTACCTATCATTATTCCACTTGTCTTGATCATTTTAGCTTCTATTGCAAATTATCCAACAAAGCCATTTGGAGAAGGAAGCCTTTTAAATTTGATTAAATTCTTGGGTTCCCCAGTAATAGCCCTGCTTATAGGAGCACTACTTTCGTTTACCCTTCCCAAAAAACTAGACAAGAAAATGCTGTCTTCTAGCGGTTGGGTTGGAAAAGCATTGCTGATCGCAGCTCCAGTCATCTTTATTACTGGTGCAGGGGGAGTATTTGGAAAAATGCTTCAAAATTCCGGTATCGGAACCTTAGTCAGTGAAAGTATGAAAGATGCAAACTGGGGGATTTTTCTACCATTTTTAATTGCATTTGCTCTTAAAACAGCTCAAGGATCTACGACCGTAGCCATGATTACTACGGCATCAATTATTGCTCCTTTGATGGGACCTTTAGGGTTGGACACTGAAACGATGAAAGTTTTGACCGCACTTTCTGTAGGTGCAGGAGCCATAGCCATATCCCACGCAAATGACAGCGGCTTTTGGGTAGTGACCCAACTTTCAGGAATGACGGTCAAGCAAGGGAATCAATCCCACAGTCTTGGTACGCTTATCATGGGAATGTCGGCTATTATTATCATCTATCTGATTAGCCTTTTTGTAGGTTAAGCGATCAACGCGCTGTCCAGCCTCCATCCACAGTTACCATGGAACCAACCATGTAGGTCCCCGCATCTGAAGCAAGGAAAATCGCAGCCCCCTGAATCTCTTTTAGCTCTCCCCATCTTGCTAATGCAGTCGCCCCAACGATGAATTTTTTACCCTCTTCAGTGTGAGCAATCGGCTCATTCATTTCAGTCAAAAAAGGACCAGGACAAATGGCATTTACCGTAATATTCCATGGAGCCAACTCTAATGCCAAAGCCTTTGTCATATTTACAACAGCCCCTTTGCTTGCTGTGTAGGGGGTTCGGTTGGCCAAGCCCACCAATCCAAGCGTGCTCGCTAGATTGATAATAGCACCCCGCTTATTTGACTTCATATTAGGAATGACTGCTTTTGAAGCCAACCAAGTCCCATTGACATTGATGTCCATTACTTTTTTAAAATCTTCTTCAGAAAGTTCATCAATCGCACCTCGGATATTGATTCCGGCAGAATTAATCAATGTATCAATCTTTCCAAATGCCCGCAAAGCTGCCTGAGCCATGGCCTCCATCTCAGCAGCTTTTGTAACGTCTGCGGCATATCCCAAAGTTTTAACTCCATACTGTTCTGCAATCTCAGAAGCAGCAGCATCGCATTCAGCTTGATTTCGGCTCACCAACATTACATTTGAACCTGCAGATGCCAATCCAGCTGCCATGGCAAATCCCAATCCTTTGGAACCGCCTGTTATTATGGCTGCTTTGCCTTTTTGTGAAAAAAGTTCTATACCTGGAAGTTTACTGAAGTCTGTCATCTTATTTATGTCAATAGGTTAATTTTTGAATAATAAAGGCATTTTTGAACATGTTCTTCCTCCAAAGCTAACTTTTCATCAGGCGATAAAGAACTCGTTTCAGGAAGTTTTCCGTTAAACTCATGCTGACGAACCATAGCCAAATTCCGAGCAAATTCAACTGCGGAGGGATTATCAAAGGTGGACCAATAGTGTTCTGTCAAACAAGGAATTTGAAGGGGATCCCGCGTAATCATTTCCAAAGAAAACCGAATTGCCGGATTATACTTTTTACATAGATCCATTCCTTTTTTAAGATCTACAATCCCTTCCCCCAAGGGAACTTCTGAAAGGAGAAATCCATCTTCATATTCTTTCACTCCCATGTCTTTGATATGGGTAGAAAAGGCATATGGAGCTAAAGTTTCAATGACCTGATTCGGATCTTCAAGCAGTGATACATTATTTCCAAAGTCAACAGTTGCTCCGACCCATTCCGAACCCAAGTTTATTAAAATCTCAACTAATTCGGCTGCTTTCCAATCTTTGTGGTTTTCAACTGCCAACTTAACCTGATGCTTCCGAACCACACCCTCCGCCAATTCCAAAGAATGGATGGCATTGGATTTAAACTTGTCAAATTGGTTCTTCGAATCAAAATTTTCATACCTCCTACCGTTCAAGCATACCGTTCGAAAAATAAATACTCCCCCCTCTTTCGCAATTCTGATTTCACGTTCAAATCGTTCTAAATCTGCTTCATCCTTAGGAAGCCCTATGCTTCCTTCCAAATACATTCCTGATTGATCAGATTCCGTTCGGAGTTTTTTCCCAAAATCCTCATCCCAACCTCCGACCATAGTTTGAACTCCTCCCGCCCCAAGCGTATGACAATGCTTCATCAAGTTCAACGCATCCAAAAAAGGAGGATATTTTTCGCTTTTAATCCTCCCTCCATAACGCATCCCGTAAGAATGTACGACCACTCCCATTGAATAATCTTTCAAAAATTCCGGAATGGAGGGAAAGGGAATAGAAAAGGCGAGCGTTGCCAAACTGGATTTTTGGATAAAATCTCTTCTAGTAATTTGATTCTTCACAGGGCTAAGGGTTGGAGTCGGTTTGATTTAATTTTTCGATATGCGCATTTAATTCCGATTCGGACCAAGGATATACTCTTCCCTGGGACGTATGGCGAGTTCCCCCAACTAATCTTGGAGCGATAGGACCTGCATGATTCCCCCATTCATTTCGAATATAGGTCAAAATAGCTGCTATACTTCGATCATCCATAGTAGAATGAGAGGGCATCACGGGTAAAATCTCAGGAGCATCATATAGCTTACCTTTTACTGCAATTGGACCTTCTATCCCATGTAGAAGAATTAAAGCTAACCTTCTTTCATCACCAATTACCCATTCGGAACCGTCCAATGGAGGTCCCATTCTGTTTACTCCTGCCCCATTTCCTCCATGGCATCCCGCACAGGAGGCTAGGTATTTTTGTCTTCCTTCAGTGAATAATTTCTGGGAACTTTCATCCAAGGCCAACCCTCCTTCCTTACTTTTTTCAGGAGAAAACCCATTCCATCTAAAGAGATTCTTTGCCCGTGCAAGAGCAGAATTTTCAGAAATAGGGCTGCTCTCTCCAAAAAGTATGGGCTGCTCACCTAATGAGAATTTGCCCAAATTATCCGGGTTTCCTCCTTGGGTAGCCAAACCAGAAAGTAATGCTAGGGAAGTCCAATGCATTGGGTCGCTTTCAATCTGTGAAATCAGCTGCCGAACTTCTTGCAAATCTCCTCCTTGAATAATGGCAGAAGTCAGCATTTCCAAGAAAATGGCTTTTCCCTGTGTTTCCATCTCCCTCCACTTTGAGTCTTCCAAAAAGGTAAGAAACTCATATTCATATCCTTGAAGACTACTCAATAGGGCATCCCGAAAGACTGGATCCTCACCAAAGTCAGCTAAAATCGAAGACATAATTTTCATTCGATCACTAGGGTCAAAAACATAAGAACTCAAAGCTACCTGCAACTTAAACCGCGGAGTACCTTGACTTAGATGTTTTTGGACTACTTCTGCCAAAGCTGCGGAAATCTCAGAATCTTCCTTTGCAAAAGGCTCCAATAAACGAAGGGTATGAATTTTTACCCCATACTCAGCTTTATCCAATATCCCCAACATAAAATCTGGGTTTAAAGCCTGAAGACCTTCCAAAGTCCACAGAGCATGGATCTTTCCTAAATCAGTTTTTGCCTGATTGGTGAAGAAATTTTCTAATTGAGGAGCTAGATTTTTTTGAGCAGATTCGACCAAGAGTCGTTGGGTCATATCTCTATACCAACCGTCTGAGTGGTCTAAATAGGGAATCAATTCTTCGACAGAAAGATCGCCAAGTTTTTCAGGAGCTTTGTAGGAATTTCTTTTCGGCACAATTCGCCAAATTCTCCCCATATGACCGGGATGATCCAATTTTCGATTTAAAGTTTGTTCTTTCAAATAATCGGTCATATAAGAACCGTGCTGCACAATTCCCTGATACATGTCAGCTATATACAGACCTCCATCTGGTCCCACTGTAGCAAAAACAGGTCGGAAACGCTCATCAGTAGAAGCCATAAATTCCCTTCCGGGATTGGGATCTTTGGCTTCCAGATAAATTCCATTTTCGGCCACCACATTCCGCTTGATCAAATTCCCTGCATTCTCCATCACGAACATATTTCCGAGGTATTCTTCAGGAAGTAATGAACTTCGATAAACAATAGGAGCACTAGCAGAGGTAAATTCTAACAGCCTTTTGGCGGAGTCCAGTGTTCCAGGGATATAACCGCGATTTACAGCAGGATTAGAGCGAATGGGATATACCCGTCGATCTATCGTCAATCCATAATCTATGCCACTTGTCGGTTGATGATTTTCATTTCTACCGATGGAATTCGGCGGAACCAAATCTCCATGAAGCTGGGACCAATTGTAATTGTAAATCAAGCGACCCTGATTATCTTGGGAAATACCCCATTGTCCCCGGAATTCAGTAATATCGCGAATCCATTCTCCATCCACCCATTTGTAACGAAGACGGGACTTGGCGCTGTAATACCAGTTGTCCAGATTTCTTAAAAAACCATTATCTGAATGCTCGGGGATTCCATTTGCAGCATATGTCGAATCGAGTAAAACCTTTCGATCTGCCACCCAGTCCCCATCCAAATCTTCCGTAATCCAAAGGGAATTATTTTCAGCAATTAAGGCTCCACTTCCAAAAAGACCTAAAGCTCGGGGCATGACCAAGCTATCTAAATAGATGATTCGATGATCCATGACTCCATCTTCATCTTGATCTTCCAAAATTGCAATCCGGCCCACTCGTTGATGCTCTTCACTTCCCTCCAAATCATTCATATACCCTCGCATTTCCACTACCCATAACCTCCCCCATTGATCAAATTGGATAATTACCGGACTTTCTACCAAGGGTTCTTGGGCAACCAATTGAACTTCCAAGCCCCGATCTATCTGAAATGTCAACAATTCCTCCTCAGGAGAGCGAACTGGGCTATCAGGCGTTTCGGGCAAAGGACCGGGCTCTTTACAGGACGCCAATACAGACAATCCAAAAAACATCCATACCTGAAGATTTTTCACGCTTAACGAGGTTATTTTGATTTGGGCAAGAGAAAAACTCTCTTTCCTAAAATGAAATTTATTTCCCTTAATACCAAACAAATATTGGTAAGCGGCTAGGATGACGAATGAAAAATGCACTAGGTGCTTTAAAAACCAAATCCAACAAAAATAGTATTGTCTAAATTCAAAATCTTACATCCTTTCCCTTTCCCAAAAACCATTATTACCTTCAATCATCACAATCTTCCAAGATTAAAATCCGGACTTGTTCATGAGGTAATTATTCTCATTTTCGTATTTGGAGTTCCTATGAAGCACCTTCTCATCGTCATATTGCTTGCATTAAGTATCGCTGGTCCGATGACTTTGGGACTGGCTTCTTTTGAGCTTCGATTTTTTCAACTGAAGGAAAGCATGGAAAGGCGCATCAAAAGAGATCCAAATGATGACCGAATCAAGACTTTAGTCTTTACCAAAGAAGAATCCCAGACTCACTTGAATTGGGAGCATGATCGGGAATTTGAGTACTTGGGAGAAATGTATGATGTGCTCGAAATCCACGAAAAAGGCAACCAAATCGAATATTTGGTATGGCATGACCAAGAGGAAAGTGAGCTAAAAAGAAGTGAGTCGGACTATGAAAAGTCAACTCGAGAAAACCATTCTGAAAATCAGAAACGAAACAGTTTTCATGTGATTTTCTACTTTGAGCAAATACCTTCAATTGATTTTTGGAACAATCCAAGGCAAGTATCTTTTCAGGAAAACCCAAATCCGATTTGGGAAAACCCTGATCACAAGCGACTTTTTTCACCACCAAGGGAAACCTAACCTCTTTATTTCTCTCTGTCTTTAAAATGGTATTTTATTTACAACCCATACAACATGAAATACATCATGACTTGGGTTCTTTGTTGCGCCTTGGTTTTTGTGTCCTTAGGTCAAACCATCTCGGTAAAAGATCAGGTAAGCAATGAACCCATTCCTACTGTAGTGGCTCATGATCCATCAACAGGAAGGGTATTATATGCAAACGGAAAGGGGCAATTAGACATTTCCTCTTTTGCAGATTTAGAATTAATACAAATCAGTAGCTATGGCTACCAAACCGTAAGGTTGAGTTTTCAGGAACTAATAAATTTACCTGATGCCACCTTATATCTCGAAAAAAGCAATTTAAACCTCGGCGAGGTAGTGGTTGCAGCAAATAAATGGAGGCAAAACAGCGATGATGTCCCTCAAAAAATCGTGACCATTGCCCCATCGGAAGTGCAATTTCAAGACCCACAAACCGCCGCTGATTTATTGGGGATTTCTGGCAAAGTCTACGTTCAAAAAAGTCAACAAGGAGGAGGCAGCCCTATGATTCGGGGATTTGCTACGAATCGCTTGCTTTATTCTGTTGATGGCGTTCGGATGAATACGGCAATTTTCCGAGGCGGAAATATCCAAAACGTCATCAATTTGGATCCTTTTGTGATCAGTGATGCAGAAGTTTTGCTTGGCCCCGCCTCCGTGATTTATGGAAGTGATGCCATTGGTGGCGTAATGAGTTTTGAAACGATCAAGCCAGGATTTTCTCTCGACGATGAAACGCTGGTCGAAGGAACAATCGTTACTCGCTACTCCGGTGCCAATCAGGAAAAAACAGGGCATGCGGACCTCCAAATTGGTTGGAAAAAATGGGCTTTAGCTACTGGTTTCTCCAGCTGGGATTATGATGACTTGCGGCAGGGTTCCCATGGCCCAGAAGATTACATCAAGCGAAATTATGTCGAACGAATCGATGGTGAAGATGTGGTTTTGACCTTGGAGGATCCCGCCCTTCGTCAGATTCCTTCAGGATATTCACAGAAAAATTTCATGCAAAAAATCCGATTCCAACCATCAGACGATTGGGAGTTCAATTATGGTTTCCATTATTCAGCTACTTCGAGCTATGGACGCTACGATAGGCATAATCGCGTTCGGAATGGCTTACCGCGCTATGCAGAATGGAATTATGGTCCGCAAAAATGGATGATGAATCACCTGAAAGTCACACACAATCAATCTGCAGGCTGGTATGATCGGGTAAATTTGAGTTTTGCCCTTCAGAATTTTGAAGAAAGTCGAATCGATCGAAGCCTAAATGACCCCATCCGAAACACCCAGGTTGAGGAAGTCACTGCCTATTCCGCAAATCTGGATTTCAGCAAAAGCATCAATTCCAAAAAATTCCTTTTCTATGGATTGGAGTGGGTGAAAAACAAAGTGAATTCCACCGGATTTACGACTGATATCGAAAGAGGTGAAAGGGAAGAAGGACCGGCTCGCTATCCACAATCACATTGGAATTCTTTTGGTGCATATGTAAACCTGGAATCCAAAATCCATGAAAAAGCAACTCTGCAAAGTGGACTTCGATATAGCTGGTATGGAATAGAAAGTCAATTTGACACCCGATTCTATCCTTTTCCTTTTGAAGAAGCCAGTTTGGGAAACGGAAACCTTACAGGAAGTATAGGAGTCGTGTATAGACCAGCGGAATCTTGGGTTATGAGTTCCAATTTAGGAACCGCCTTCCGATCCCCGAATGTGGATGATATTGGAAAGGTATTCGATTCTGAGGCAGGTGCCGTGACTGTCCCGAATCCTAATTTAAAACCCGAATACGCCACCAATATCGATTTGAGTCTCGCCAAACTATGGGGAGATACTTTCAAGTTGGACATCACAGGATTTTATACTCATTTAGCCAATGCCTTGGTGCGAAGGAATTTCCTATTGAACGGCCAAGACAGTATTCTTTATGATGGAGAATTGAGCCAGGTGCAGGCTATCCAAAATGCGGCTCAGGCGCAAGTTTATGGAGTCCAGATTGGAGTTCAGGCCAAGTTGACCAAAAGGCTTTCTTTTTTCACCGACATCAATTTCCAGGAGGGAAAAGAGGAGTTGGATGATGGAAGCACCAGCCCTTCACGGCATGCTGCTCCACTATTTGGAGTGAGTCGATTGGATTATCAGTCAAGTCATATCCGGGCACAGCTTTATGTGAACTTCCAAGGAGAGCGAAGTTTTGAGGAGCTTGCTCAGGAAGAACGTGGGAAAGATGAAATCTATGCCAAGGACGAAAACGGGAACAATTATTCACCCGCTTGGTATACACTCAACCTAAAAGTCAGCTATCCTATTCTGGATATTCTGCAATTAAACGCCGGGATTGAAAACATCACCGATCAGCGATATAGACCCTATAGCTCGGGGATTTCGGGTCCGGGAAGAAATTTTATTTTCTCATTAAGAGCAAGTTTTTAAATCAAATTGAAAAGTCTGGAGCATCTTAGCCCAGACTTTTTTATTTTAAGCTATTGAAGCAAAACTTTTATGATTTCACTTCCAACCTCTAAGTCAGAACTCAAAGCATTGATCGGCACTGGTCTGACCGAAGCCGAAGTAAAAAGTCGCTTGGAGGAAATTGGTCCTAATACCCTCAAGGAAAAAAAGAAGAAAACGCCTTTCCAACTTTTTCTGGATCAGTTCAAGGATTTCATGATCGCTATCCTGATCTCAGCCTCCATAATTGCGGGGATTATTGGGGAATGGTCAGATACCATCATCATTTTGGTGATTGTCATCCTCAATGCCATCATGGGATTCATCCAGGAATATCGAGCTGAGAAAGCTTTGGAAGCTCTGAAAAAAATGAGCGAAACCCACACACGAGTCATTCGAAATGGGAAGACCCAAACTATCCACTCCAGCGAACTCGTACCAGGGGACATTCTGATTTGCGAAGCGGGAAATATGATCCCGGCAGATATCCAACTTTTGGAAGGATCGGCTGTCAAAATGGATGAATCCTCTTTAACTGGAGAGTCTGTTCCAGTAGACAAAAAACCTCTAATCGAGGAATTGGACTCTCCGGATATCAATTCTGAAAATCACCTTTTCAAAGGCACGTTTCAGACCAATGGAAGGGGTGTGGGAATTGTTCTGAAAACAGGGATGGACACCCAGTTCGGGAAAATCGCAGACCTGCTCCAAGAAGGAAGTCCCGAAACTCCCTTACAGATTCGAATGAAGAAGTTTGGAAAAACAATCTCACTCCTCATTCTATTAATCTGCTTGATCATTTTTGGCTTAGGACTTCTCCGGGGCGAAGAACCACTCGAATTAATGATGATTTCCGTGAGCTTGGCAGTGGCTGCCATTCCAGAAGCCTTGCCGGCCTTAATTACAATAGCGCTTTCCCTAGGTGCTGCACGAATGGCAAAGAAGGAAGCTTTAATTCGAAAACTCCCCGCAGTAGAGAGTTTGGGTTCTATCACCTTTATCTGCACCGATAAAACCGGTACCCTCACCAAAAATCAAATGACCGTTGTTCGGCATTTCTCGGAAGAAAAAGATCATGTTTATTCGGGCTATGACAATCTGCAGCTTGCTTTGGCTTTGAACAACGATGTCAAAATCGATGAAGGCGGAAAATTACTGGGAGAAGCCACTGAACTAGCCTTAGTTCACCACCTGATAGAACAAATGGATAAAAAAGCATATCAGGAAATTCTGCAAACCTTACCAAGAATTGGTGAAATTCCATTTGATTCCGATCGCAAGCTCATGAGTACTTTTCATCAAATGGGAGATCAGGTATTAGTGATTTGCAAAGGAGCTTCTGAATGTATTTTGGCCGTTTTAAACGACCAAAATGATATTCAAAAAATAAAGAAAGAATCCCAGGATTGGGCTGAGGCTGGCGAGCGTGTTTTAGCTTTTGCTGGAAAGGTTTTAAAAAAACTCCCTCCAAAATCAGAATGGGATAAAATCGAAAGCGAACTTTCTTTTTGGGGATTAGTAGGAATGATTGATCCTCCAAGAGAAGAGGTCAAGGAGGCTATTCAAGAATGCAAAACAGCAGGGATCCAACCGGTGATGATTACAGGAGATCATCCTGCAACTGCTAAAACTATCGCTAAAGAAGTAGGGATTTTTGAAGAAGGAGATTTGGTATTGAGTGGATCCGAACTCCGAGAGATGTCTGATGAAGATTTTGGGAATCAGGTGGAGAAAATCACGGTATATGCTCGGGTTTCCCCGGACCAAAAACTCAGGATTGTCCGAATCTTACAGCAACGAAACCAATTCGTCGCGATGACTGGAGACGGGGTAAATGATGCTCCTTCCCTTCGAGCTAGTACCATAGGAATTGCCATGGGAATCACAGGAACAGATGTGAGTAAGGAAGCCGCCCATATGATTTTGTTGGATGACAATTTTGCAACTATAGTCAGAGCAATTCGCGAGGGACGAAGGATTTTTGATAATATCCGGAAATTCATCAAATACATCATGACCTGTAACGGGGCAGAAATTTGGACCATTACATTGGCCCCCTTATTAGGCCTCCCTATTCCATTACTCCCAATTCATATACTTTGGATAAATCTGGTAACAGATGGAATACCTGCTTTAGCTTTGGCAAGAGAAAAAGCTGAAAAAAATATCATGAAGCGCCCTCCCCGACCTCCCAAACAGAGCTTTTTTGCGGATGGCTTGGGTATACACATTCTTTGGGTAGGCATATTAATGGCTGGAATCACACTTTTCACCCAATACTGGGCAATTCGCCAAGGTTGGCATTGGCAAACCATGGTATTTTCTGTCCTAGCATTTTCTCAACTTGGCCATGTCATGGCCATAAGAAGTGACCAAATCTCACTATTTAAGCTCGGCCTATTCACTAATACCCCTTTGATACTTTCCATTATTGGTACCCTGATTTTGCAAATCCTCATCATTTACCTACCCTTTTTCAATCAGGTCTTCCATACCGAAGCTTTGAATCTTCCCGAATTGCTTTTCACTCTAGGAATGGGCTTGGTGGTTTTCCATGCTGTAGAATTTGAGAAATGGCTTAAAAATATTCGAAGGGCAAAAACTGAATGAAAACTTGACTTAATAGGATAACCATTTACTGATTTTTCATACGATTCTTAATCCATTCTAATTATCTTCCCCCATTCGAAAATACAAAACTACTCTCGTGTCAAAACCATTTTCCACTGAAGAAAAACTCGAAAAACTTCCTCGAAACTTAGGCCTTTGGGGCGTTTGGATGCTTGTTGTGAACGGATTTATCGGAGCGGGTATTTTTGGATTACCCTCAGGGGCAGCAGCTTTGGCAGGAGATTACAGTGTTTGGATTTATGCATTCTGTGCCTTGCTTATGCTTCCCGTTATCCTCAGCTTCGCAGAAATTGGAAGTTATTTTCGAGGTACCGGAGGTCCCATTCGATATGGTGCGCTAGCCTTTGGAGGTTTTGTTGGCTTTCAAGGAGGTTGGCTTTATTACCTTGCTCGGTTGATTTCTTTTGCTGCAAACACTGTCTTGCTTACGGATAGCATCGCCTATTTCATCCCAATGGCAGGAGAAGGTGCTGGAAGATTGGTGACTGTCTTCTTAACTATTTTAGGATTGAGTATCATCAATATTTTGGGTTCAAGTGAATCCATCCGCTCCATGACTTTTTTCACTATCATTAAGTTTGGGGTTTTGATCGGATTGGTATTTGGAGGGTTTCTAGTGTTAGGAGATTCCGTTCTTCCCCGTTTTGACAGTGCAATTCCACCAGCAGGAGATTTGGGGGCCGCAGCTCTATTACTGATCTATGCTTTTGTTGGGTTTGAAGGTGCCATTGTTCCCGCAGGAGAAGCCAAAAAACCAGAACGAGACATGCCTTTGGGTTTAATCTTAGGTTTGATTGTCGTCGTGATTTTGTACATGCTCATCCAATTGGTAACCATGGCAGCTGTACCTGATCTTTCGGATTCCAATACTCCACTATTAGATGCGGCATCAAGTCTTTTTGGTGAAATTGGAGCCTATATATTGATGATCGGCGTTACTACTTCTGTGATTGCCAATCTAATTAGCTCCATGTTTTCTGCCACCCGAGTGACCTATGCCCTTTCATTGGAAAACTCTCTCCCCTCTTGGTTTGGTCAAGTTCACAACAAATTCCTTACCCCAGCCAATTCGGTTTTATTCTTTGGAATTGCAGCCTTCATCCTAGCTGCCATGGGTTCTTTCCGGGCATTGGCTGCTATGACGGTTTTGTCAAGGCTTTTCCTTTTCATCATGACATGCGCGGCAGTTCCTGCCCTTCGACCAAAATTCAAAGCCCCTAATCGCTTTATCTTAAAAGGAGGCTATACCATTCCGATTTTAGGTATCCTAGCCTGTCTTTGGCTGATGCTTCAGGTAAGTTGGAACTCTATTTGGATGACCGCTATTTTCGTAGGAATCGGAACGGGCTTATATTGGATAGGGAAAAGACAAAATCAAGATTAAGAAAAGCTTTTCCCGCTTTTCTTATTAAACAAAAACCTGATGTCAACAGGTAAGCTGGCCATTCGTACCGTTTATTTCAGCATGCTGGGAAATGTCCTGCTCGCTGGGATCAAATTCCTAGCTGGAATTTTTGGGAATTCATTTGCCTTAATTGCCGACGGTATTGAATCCCTAGTAGACGTTTTTTCCAGTATCTTAATCCTTTTTGGTCTAAAGTATGCCCAGCGACCAGCTGATGAAAACCATCCCTATGGCCATGGAAAAGCAGAGGCACTGATCACCTTTATGGTAGTAGGTTTTCTGATAGTATCTGCAGCCACCATTGCTTTTCAAGCCATCCAAAACATCCAAACCCCCCATCCTTCGCCTGAAAATTGGACTTTGGGAATTCTAGGAGCTATCATTCTCTGGAAAGAAATTTCTTATCAAATAGTCCTTTCAAGAAGCAAAAAGCTTCATTCCTCTTCCCTCAAGGCCGAAGCTTGGCATCACCGAAGTGATGCAATTACTTCAGTAGCTGCTTTTATAGGAATCATAATTGCAGTGATTGGAGGAGAAGGCTTTGAGGTAGCCGATGATTACGCCGCACTTTTTGCCAGTGGATTCATCCTTTACAATTGCTATTTGATATTCAGACCAGCCTTGGGTGAGGTCATGGATGAAAATAATTATGAAGAACTTACCGATGAAATCCGGAAAATAGCATCTACTGTTCCCGGGATTAAGGGAACCGAAAAATGCTACATCCGAAAAGCAGGAATGAAATATCATGTAGACCTCCACGCAAGTGTAGATGGAGATTTAAGTGTAAAAAAAGGCCATGACATCGCTCATGACTTAAAAGACACCCTGAAATTGGAACTTCCGGAATTGGGACATATCCTGATCCACATTGAACCATTTTAGAATTTCTATGACATTGGGTGACATAAAAACCAAATACCCATTTATATCAGGTAATTTCCAACCATGAATTTCATCTACACCACTTCCTATAAAAGTTCTGTTGGAGAGCTGATCTTAGGTACTTTCGAAGATCAACTTTGTCTTTGTGACTGGAAATACCGGAAAATGCGCACTTCCATCAATGAACGGATTCGAAAGGGCTTGGAAGCGGAATTTGTAGATAAAGAGACTAAAGTAGCAAAAGAAACTATAGGCCAACTTGAAGCCTATTTTGCTGGAGAGCTTACCCAATTTAACATTCCACTTTTACCGGTTGGAACTAGTTTTCAAAAAGAAGTATGGAAAAAACTGACTGAAATACCCTATGGGGAAATCCGATCCTACCTTCAACTTTCTAAGGATTTGGGAAATACAGACGCGATTCGAGCCGTAGCTTCGGCTAATGGTGCAAATGCCATTTCAATCCTGATTCCCTGTCACAGAATCATTGGTTCAGACGGTTCATTGGTCGGATATGCTGGTGGTTTAGAAGCGAAAAAGAAACTTCTCAAGCTTGAGAAAGCTGAAATTCAAGCAGACAAAGCCCAGTTGAAATTCTTTTAAGTCCTTTTCATTTCAATAATTGAAAGCTTTGCTTGGCAATTTCCAATTCTTCATTAGTTGGAATGACCAATAATTTCACCCCTGAATTCTCTGATTGTATTTCCTGTACAGGCTGCTTTGGTCCAGCATTTTTTTCCTCATCCAATTCAATTCCCAAATAATCCATTCCTTGACAAACCAATTGACGGGTTAATCGGTCATTTTCACCCACTCCGCCCGTAAAAATGATTGCATCCAAACCATTCAAAACTGCCGCAAAGGAACCGATATATTTTTTGATTCGATAGGCATAAAGGTGGTATGCGAGCTTAGCTTCTTTTTCTCCCTCATTGTATTTTTTCTGAATATCCCGCATATCGCTAAATCCCGTCAAGCCCAACATACCGCTTTTTTTATTGAGAATCTGAAAAACATCCTGCAAGGAATAACCTAATTCCTGAACCAAATGGAAAATCACCGACTGATCTATATCTCCCGCGCGCGTACCCATCACCAAACCATTCATAGGACCAAAGCCCATACTCGTATCAATAGATTTCCCATCACGAATAGCAGCCATGCTGCAACCATTACCTAGATGAATACTGACAATTCGATTTCCTTTCGTTCCTAAATAATCGCGGGCTCTTTCTGAAACATATTTATGGCTGGTACCATGAAATCCATAGGCACGGATTCCGTGCTTTTCATAAAATTCATTGGGGATAGCCATCCGGAAAGCAACGGGGGGCTGGGTTTGATGAAAAGCCGTGTCAAAAACAGCTACCTGCTTCGCTTTAGAAAAAATATGTTCCGCTACTTCTATTCCCAAATAATTGGCTGGGTTATGCAAAGGTGCCAAAGGAAAGAGTTCTTTGATTTTGGCCTTTATTTCTTCGGAAATGAGTTGCGTGCTGGCAAATTTTTCCCCTCCATGCACCACACGATGCCCAACAACCTCCACTTGATTCGGATTAGTAATTACCCCAATTTCAGAATCCACTAGTAATTTGGCCACTTCCTTCAAACCTGCTGAATGATCAGAAACAGGCATATTCCTTGTAAATTCAACTGGCTCTTCCTTCAAAAAGGAACGATATTCCACTCGAGATCCTTCTAGTCCGATTCGGTCAACCATTCCTGAACAAATGACTTTTTCTTCAGGCATGCTAATCAATTGATATTTGATCGAGCTACTGCCTGAATTAATTACAAAAACATTCATAGCATTAGGATTCTTGAGCTTGAATTGCGGTGATAACAACTGTATTGAAGATATCAATAACTGTACAGCCGCGACTCAAGTCATTAACTGGTTTATTAAGTCCTTGTAGCATAGGTCCGATTGCAATCGCTCCTGTTTCTCGCTGAACTGCTTTGTAGGTATTGTTTCCGGTATTTAAGTCTGGGAAAATCAAAACGCTTGCCTGACCTGCTACCTCTGAATTCGGAAGCTTTTTCTTTCCTACCACAGGATCTACAGCTGCATCGTATTGAATAGGCCCTTCAATTTTAAGATCCGGTCTTCTTGATTTCACCAACTCGGTAGCCGCCCGTACCTTTTCCACTTCTTCGCCCGAACCTGAAGAACCTGAAGAATAAGATAGCATGGCAATTTTTGGTTCTATCCCAAACATCTGTGCTGATTCAGCAGAAGAAATGGCGATGTCAGCCAATTGTTCAGAGGTCGGATTCGGAACAACTGCACAATCTCCAAAGACTGAGACCCTGTTAGGCAAACACATAAAAAATACCGAAGAAACCGTATTTACGCCAGGCTTTGTTTTGACAAATTGCAAGGCAGGCCGAATTGTGTGTTGAGTCGTATGAATTGCACCGGAAACCATTCCATCCGCATCTCCTTTGAAAACCATCATGGTACCGAAATAAGAAACATCATGCATGAGATCACGTGCGGTTGCCAAAGAAAGTCCTTTATTCTTTCGAAGCTCATAAAGCGTAATTGCATATTCTTCAAACTTCGGTGAAGTTGCTGGGTCTTCGATATTGACTTTATCCAAATCCATGGATAAGTTTAGTTTGGAAATATCACTTCGAATTTCGTCTCGATTTCCCAAAATGGTCAATTCCACAATTTCCTGTCGAAGCAACATATCTGCTGCTTTTAATATACGCTCGTCATTTCCTTCTGGAAGTACAATGTGCTTTTTATGGCTTTTCGCTCTTCTAACGATCTGATATTGGAACATGCGGGGTGTCAGAATATCTGAACTGAAGGAAATAATTCGGTCCGAAAGCGCCTTTTCATCTACATAAGTATCAAATAAACGAATAGCTAAGGCGATTTTATCTTTATCATCGGGAGCTATGCGGGCGCGAATTTGGTTGACCTTGGTTACAACCATGAAGGTGCCATCTTCCACCTGCAACACAGGCACAACCGTCTCCAATCCTTCGATCAATTTCACAATTGTAGACTCAGGAAACATTCCTCCCGATACAATTACACCTGCTACTTTGCCAAAATTTCGGGAAATATTTGCCTGTAAGGAGCCGACTAAAATATCCCCTCTGTCACCTGGCGTTACCACCAAGGTATTTTGCCCCAGGCGGTCCAAAAAATTATGCAACTGCATGGCTCCCACTATAGAATGATCTACTCGGTTATTCAAAAATTCCTTACCAAAAAGCAATTTTGCCCCCAAGGACTCCATGATTTCTCCCATGGTGGGATTGCTCAATTGTTGATGAGAGGGTATAACATTGACCAAAACACTTTCAGGAAGCACATAGCGAAGCCTTCTTTTCACTTCATCTAATTTGCCAGGTTGAACCTTATTGGCGATCAAAGTCAAAATTTGCACCCCCCTGCTCAAATAGCTATTGGCACTGGCCATAGCCAAATCCACAATTTCGGAAGTGGTTCTTTCTGCTCCATTCAAAATGATAGCAGCTGGAATCCCCAGGTTTTTTGCTACTGTGATATTTCCATCAAACTCTACATTGGTATTGACATCTGTAAAGTCCGTACCCTCCACAACCACAAAATCTGCAACCTCCTTTAAGGCATTAAACTTTTCGATGATGGTATCGATCAGATAGGCTTCATTCCGATTGTTTATTTCTTTAATCGCATTTTTGCGGGTAAAGGAATACATCTCCTCATAGCTTTGAGTGAGATTAAATTGCTTAGAGATTAATTCCAATCGCCGATCACGAGACTTTTTACCACCAGAAATGATGGGCTTGAAATAAGCCAGTTTTTCTGCTTTACTGGCCAACATATTCATAAGACCTAAGGCAAAGATGGATTTACCGGAAAATGGCTCGGTGGTGGTTAAATAAATTGCGTTTGTCATACACTGAAAATAAAAACTCGATTAAAATCGAAAGCAAAGTTGATTAGCCTATTCCTAAAAATACCTGACAAAGATCAGTTGGCAAGGGGATTTTTTGGTTTTAGAATTAGAAAGAAAAAGGAATGGTGAAGTAGCGATCTAATCTTCAAATTTTTCAATTTTCAAATTATACAATCCCTAACTCAACCCTCCGGCAACCAAAAATCCTATGTAAGTCCCCAAGGCATTTCCTAAACTACCCACCAACACTCCAGGAATTAATAAATCAGGTCGATTGAGGCTTTCAGCAGCAGCGATAGCGGTGGTATTCCCACCGACATTAGCTTGGGAAGCCACTGCAATCACATCCCAATCCATCTTCAAAAGGGAACCGATTCCAAAGACGAACAAGCCGTGAATCAAAACCAGCAACCCCACAAAAAGGACGAGCGTTCCTGCCAAATCTCCAACCCCTGATAAGGCCCCAACATCGCATAGGGTCCCAATCACTGCCAGGAAAAGGATAATCATAAAGAACCCTAAGGTATGCTTTCCCTGCAATTGTTGGACAGATGGGAATTGGGCTAAAATCAAGGCTATTGTCGTCAACGTGATGATTTCTGGAATAGCTGGAAAATAAGATTGAATGGTCTTACTGATAATCATAGCCATAAAACCCAAGGCCAGAATCGAGGCTAAAGAAGACATGGAAACCACTTCAATCTGAGGTATTTTTTCCCCTGATTTTGCAGATTTTAATTTTTTCCGAGGAAAAAGCTTTTGCAAATACTTGGGAAGGATCAAGGTCGCGATAATCCAAGGAGTACCAATCAAATTATCCACTACTGTTGTGGCTGCGAATAAAGGACCCTGTTCATTCACTCCATAACTTAATGCCACTGCATTGAAATTGATACTTCCCCCAATGTAAGTTCCTGTATACATCCCTGCTACTGCACCTGCCAAGTCACCTATTGCAGCTTCGGGTTGAACCAAAAACCAAGAAACCATTACACCTACCACAGTACCTACTGTACCAATAGCAAACATGAGCAAAAGGGGGATCCCTGCGTTTTTCAAACTCTTCAAATCTACTTCAAGCAAGGCAATGAAAATTCCCAAAGGCGCGACATATTGAAAAACCCCATCGTAAATCGGGCTTCCCTCCATTGCAGAAGGAATCAAACCCATATTGGCAAAAACAGCACAAATCACTATCACCAAAATAGGCGTTCCTACAGTCCTCCCCCAAGGAAACCGTGTGAGCCAAATGGCAAAAAACACAG
Organism: Algoriphagus sp.; assembly: GCF_013373065.1. Lineage (GTDB taxonomy): Bacteria > Bacteroidota > Bacteroidia > Cytophagales > Cyclobacteriaceae > Algoriphagus. Next base: position 59,061 of record NZ_JABXIN010000003.1, on the reverse strand, counting down.
ATAGGCAAAGAACTGCTGCAATGAAAATGGGATCTTGCTGGAAACTCATAATGGAAAAATATAAAAATGCAGGCTTTTAAATTAAACCTTTGGTCAAAATATTCTAGAATCACTCTAGTTCATTGAATTTTGAGCTAGTTTTTTTAAATTTTAAATTATTAACTCTTTAACCATGAAAAAACTTTTAATCTTTCTAGGCATTGGTTACCTATTCTTTGCTTGTAGTCCCAGTGCAGCACCTCCTGTTTTAACGGAAATTTCTACACCAGGCTATCATCACGGTAGAGTAGTTTGGTACAATCTGGCATCTCCTAACCCTGAAGTTTCTAAGAATTTCTATGAGGAGGTTTTCGGTTGGACCACTATCCCCTATGGAGACAAGAATCGGGAAATTTGGGTATTCAAGAACGGAGATACTCCGGTCGGGCTGATGGCTCGATACAACAGCGACAACAATTCCGGAGAATGGATCGGCTCAATCTCAACAGCAGATGTAGATGCTTCCGCCTCTGAGGCCAAATCCTTGGGCGCAAAAATTTTAAACAAACCTGTAGCAGTAGAAAATCAAGGAACAGTCGCCTTTATCCAGGATCCACAGGGAGCAAATTTTTCTCTAATCAAATTGGCGAAAGGTGACCCCGAACCAAAGATTGCTCAGCATAATTCCTTTTTGGGAATGGAGCTTTGGTCTAATGATACGCAGGCTTCCCATAATTTTTATACCGAAATCACAGGCTATGAAACCGAGATGCGGAAAGAAGGGACCATTGATTACACGGTTTTTAAAATGGGTGATATGAATTGTGCTGGAATGCTTGCTAATCCTGCCGAGAATGTCCGCTCCCATTGGCTTCCTTATATTCGGGTTTCGGATGTGCAACAAAGTTTGGCAAAAGCTAAAGCAAACGGTGCTATTGTGGTACTGGAACCAAATGCTAACATTCGAAACGGTTCTGTGGCCATTATTCTAGATCCAACCGGTGCTCCCCTAGCCCTACAAGTTTATAATCCTTAATTCAACCATCATGAAAAAGAAACTCATCACGTTTTTAATAATTATCGGTATTTCCATGTTTTTACCTGCCTGCTCCAATATGCATGTAACAGGTGGAGTTGGGCTAAACTTCAGCGGTGGCCCTTATGGCATGCGTGTCACTCCTTCAGTAAATGTCGGAATGTATGGCGGCGGCTATCGCTGGTAAATAAGGCATCTGGAACCTCCTCTCAGAAGATGGGCAAAGGAAAATTCTAGGTTGTGAAGCAAAGATGGATTAAGGTTTATTTTGGGAGGGAAAAAAATGAATGGAGAAAAGCAAATTTATAAAGCATTATGAAGGCCAAGTAGAAGCCTTTCTTAGCTATTTCAATCAGGCAAAGGAGTTTCCATCCACTGAGACGGTTCACCAGATGCGGGTAAGTATTAAAAAACTCCGGGCAATTTGGGAATTAAGCGAGGAACTTAGCCATAATAGCTGGAAGAAAACCGCTCATTTTTCATTGATTTCAAGACTCTTTAAAACTGCAGGTGCATTCCGAGAAGATCAGGTCCATTTAAAAAACATCGAACGACTCAATGATGATTGTTGGTTCTCTTTTTCCGAAAAGCTAAAAGAAAGTGAAAAAAGAAATCAACTAAAATTTAGCGACATCATCTTAGATTTTGACATTAAAAAATTCAAAAAGCTCAACACCCATTGGATAGAAAAATTCGAAAGTATCCCAGATGAAATTGTTACCGAAAAGGCAACTTCCTCCATCATTCGGAAGCATAAAAAAATCCAAAAAATCAATCAGAAGGGAGGAAAAAGCCAAGAATTACACCAAATCCGAATTTATTTAAAAGCCATTCAGGAAATTTTGGTTGTCCTTTCAAAGCTAAATTCCAATAAAAAGTTTGAAATTCTAGAAAACTCTGTAAAGGCTTTGAGTCACCAACTTGGAAAATGGCATGATTACAGGGATCTGCTCAAATCCATTAAGAATTTCCTTAACAAGTCTCCAAAAGACGAAGTCTCCAGATCGTTCAAAAAATCATTCAAGGAATTGAAGCAAGAACAAAAAGATAGAAGAAAGAAAGTCCAAAAGCATCTCGATAAATTTCTTGCCAGTAATTGGATCCAAATTTTGGAACAATGAGAAAAACTTTCCTCGAATAGAATTCTGTAGGAAATGAAATGGGTTTGGATGAAGGAATATGGATTCCGATTAGAAGAAATTAAGTCTATTTCCTACCGAAAAAATCGCGGACAGCTTTTATGATCTCCCACAAATCTTCTTCTTTAAGCCAAGGATTCAATGGCAAGGAAAGTCCTTCTTTAGCGAAAATTTGAGCATTTGTAAAATCCCCCTCGACCCGATAGGGTTTCATATCCGGAATAATTTGAGGATAATGGATCGCAGTCCCTATTCCCTTTTCAGCTAAAAACTCCTTAAGCTCATTCCTTCTAGAACTTTTCACCACAAATAGATGAGCATTATGATTGGGTTCCAAAACATCATGAGGCAATTGAAGTCCTTCCAATTCCGATAATTCTTCCAAATAAATCTTAACCAAGGACTTTCGTTTCTGCTGATATGATTCAAAATTTTCTAGCAAAACATTCAAAAAAGCCGCTTGAAGCGTATCAATTCGGCTATTCCTTCCGACCATAATATGTTCATCCCGCTTGGATTGCCCATGATTGGATAGAAATCGAATTTTCTCCCCGAGATTTCGGTCTTGGGTCAAACACATCCCCGCTTCACCTAAGGCTCCGAGATTTTTGGTAGGATAAAAGCTCAGGCATCCAAGATCACCCCAAGTTCCAGCCGCTTTTCCATCCAGAACAGCTCCAAAAGCCTGTGCAGCATCTTCAATTACTGAAATCCCATGGCGACCTGCTGTATCGACTACGGAAGCCATTTTTACCATTTTCCCATAAAGATGTACAGGAATTACCGCTTTGGTTTTTGAAGTGACTGCTTTTTCCCAATCCAGGCGCAACAAACCTTCTTCGTCTGTATCCCAAAAAACGGGTTTTGCACCAACCAATTTCACCACCTCGGCAGTACTTACCCAAGTCAGGGCAGGCACGATCACCTCATCCCCTTCACCAATTTCCAAAGCCCGAATCGCCAGTTCCAAAGCATCAGTTCCATTGGCACAGGCAATCGCAAATTTAGATTTCAGTCTTTGATGGATCCTTTGTTCCAATTGAGCAACCTCTTCTCCACCGGAAAAAACACCACGCTTCAGGACTTGGGTGAATGTTTGCTGAAGTCGTTCCTGAAGTCCGGAATCTATTCGACTAAGGTCAAGAAAGGGGATGTTCATCGAGAATCTTTGCTAGTTTTTCACAAATCACTTTTCTTGAAAATTGAGAAACTTGAGCAGCGGACCGAATAGTTGGTTGCTCATGAGTCCATTTCTGCAATAGAGTGCGAATTTGATTCCCATCACTATGGGAGACCATCTGACCACCATCACTTTCCTTTAAGATTTGAGCGGAATCTCCATTAGGATCGCCTAAGGCCAACACAGGAATGCCTGTTGACAGGTATTCGAATAATTTACCTGGAATATTTCCTTTTGCATTTTTGGTATCGGTCAAAATCAAGAGCAAAAGATCTGCTTTAGCATAATAATCAAATACCTCTTGATGGGTAACATAACCCGGAAATTTCACCACCTTGGAAAGCCAAGTATCCTGTGCAACAAAATTCAAAACTTGCTCACTGACCTTTCCCAAAAAAGTCATTTGAATGGCTTTTTGTGATTTTTCAAACTCAGCCTTAAGCGCATTTAAAAATGGAATGGGATTGCGAATAGCATCAATCACACCTGTGTAGAGGATGTGGAATTCCTGAACAGAAGTTTTCTTTGCTTTAAATCCTTCAGGAATATCATCGGGATCAAAACCATTAGTAATTAAGTCAATGGTACGATTTCCAATAGTTGCCAATTCCTTTTGAAAGGTAGGAGAAATTGTAATCACCCGATCCGCTTTTTTCAAAACCTCCTGCTCCAATTTCTTGTGCTTTTTTCGGATTGAAGCCATCATAGGTAAGGTGTCCAAAAACTCCCACTCTGACCAAGGATCCCGAAAATCAGCTATCCAATAGATGCCAGTTTTTTCCTTTAATGCCTTCCCAATCAAATGCATTGAATGAGGTGGACCGGTTGTAATGATTGCCTCGAACTGCCCCGATTTGGTCAGATCCTGCAGAAACTTCACCGCAGGTTTCACCCAAAAAACACGGGGATCGGGAACCAAAAAATTAGCACGAATCCAAACAGCTGCCTTTTCCAAAAGACTCATTTCCTTTTGTTCCAAAATTCGGGCAGGATGGATTTTCTTTTTGCCTCTCAATTTCCCCAAAACAGCATAGGGCTCCCAAATCGGAAATTTGATTACTTCCAAGTCAGAACTGATCTCCTTTTCCAAGGATGGATCTTGAATATCAAAATCAGGATTTTCGGGAGTAAAAATCACGGGTTCCCAACCGAACTCAGGCAAGTATTTGGCAAACTTTAGCCAACGTTGCACGCCTGAACCTCCACTCGGGGGCCAATAATAGGTAATAATTAAAACCCGTTTTTTCATTCTTGTACAAAGTACTAGGTAGAATGGAGAAAGTACAAACTAGAGAATGAAAGATTTAAAGGACATGTCCTTCTTGGCATGGAAGATTTGGTTTCCGCCCTCATTATTCCCAATAAAAAAAGGGAAAGTCTCCTTTCCCCTTTTATAACTACTAATTAAATGCTTATTCTCCTTGCGCAAGGGAATATCCTCTCTGACCATCGAAGATGTACAAATGCTCGGTTTTGATGAAATCAAAGCCTAACTCTTGGATTTGCTTCAAAAGATCCAATACATGATCATGTGTGATAACTTTTTGATCGGCAGTCTTGAACCGGCATCTCCAGTGGTCAGTACAGAAAGTTTCTTTTAGTCCTTCTGGAAATACTTTTACTCCGCGGTTGGTAATTAAGTGCAATTGTAATCCATCTGCATTGGCTTTTCTAAGTCGCTCTCCAATGATATTTGGATCTCTTCCATCCTCATCCCAATCAATAAATACATCCACACCAACCAACTCTTTCTTTTGTTTGGTTTTTGGTGAAAGCTTAATATTCATTGGCTCTGTTGCATCTTCTCCAAATACTGCAGGCGTCATTTTCTCTGGCTTCTGACCTAATCGCTCAATGACTGCATCAGCAAACTCCTTGGTGCTAACTTTCTTCGCAGAAAGGCCTTCCTGATAAATATCTCCTGTATGGATTCCATCTTCCAATGTTTTCATCCATGCATTGGAAACTTTCTCAGCAATTTCCGGCTGTCCAATGTGAACCAACATCATAATCGCTCCATTCAACAACCCAGATGGATTGGCAATTCCCATTCCAGCAATATCCGGTGCGGAACCGTGAATTGCTTCAAACATGGCAACTTCTTCACCTACATTGGCAGAACCTCCCAATCCTACAGAACCGGTCACCTGAGCAGCTACATCGGAGATGATATCCCCATACAAGTTTAGGGTAACCACCACATCGAAGGTTTCAGGGCGGTCAGCGATCAAAGCAGTTCCGATATCGATGATTTTGTGATCTGCTTGAATCTCTGGGTATTCTTTAGAGATCTCATCAAATTTCTTATGGAAAAGACCATCAGCCAACTTCATAATATTGTCCTTGGTCATACAAGTCACTTTCTTTCTGCCATATTTTTTGGCGTATTCAAAAGCATAGCGAATGATTTTTTCAGAACCAGGCTCAGAAATCAATTTCAAAGTTTGATAGACTTCCTGTGTCTGTCTGTGTTCGATTCCTGCATATAAATCTTCCTCATTTTCCCGGATAATTACCATATCAGTCTTTGGGAAGTTGGTTTTTACAAAAGGAGAAAAAGCCTTACAAGGTCTCACATTTGCATAAAGACCAAATGATTTTCGTGTGGTAACGTTGAGGGATTTAAAACCTCCACCTTGAGGAGTGGTGATAGGTGACTTCAAAAAGACTTTGGTTTCACGAAGGGAATCGATAGCCTTAGGTTCCATACCTGAAGAAATCCCCTTGAGATAAACCTTTTCACCGATTTCGATTACATCATATTCTAGCTGTGCTCCTGCTGCATCTAGAATTCGAAGGGTGGCTTCCATAATTTCAGGGCCGATTCCATCTCCGTAAGCTACGGTAATCTTTCTTTTTGAAGACATATTATTGAGGTTTAGTTAAATTTTTGCTGGTGCAAAAGTAAGGAAAAAATAATGGACCGCGGCCCGAAAAATAGTAAATTGAACTAATGAATATCATTAGATTTTGTTTGAATCACTTGTCTGGAATTGTATTTTTCAAAGTCTGAATTTGGGAATGAATACCCGAGACGTATATTTGTTTCTTACTCATAAAAAATTCTATGGACGGTTTTCGAAATATTCTGACTGAAGAAAAAGAAGGTGTACTCTACCTAACCATCAATCGGGAAGAAAAAATGAATGCCTTAAATTTTGCCACACTGGAAGAATTGAAGGAGATTTTTGACCGGGTGATGGACAGTAAATCCATCAAAGCGGTAATCATTACCGGGGCAGGCGAAAAGGCCTTTGTCGCTGGCGCAGATATCCGCGAAATAGCAGAATTGAATGAAGTAAATGCTCGAAAATTTGCTGAAAACGGTCAAGAAATATTTTCTGTAATCGAAAACTGTCAGAAGCCTGTTATCGCTGTAACCAATGGATTTACCCTAGGTGGAGGCTGTGAGTTGGCGATGGCTTGTCACATGCGAATCGCTACTGCCAATGCAAAATTTGGCCAACCGGAAGTGAATCTAGGAATTATCCCGGGCTATGGGGGCACACAGCGTTTGACCATCTTGGTAGGCAGGGGAAAGGCCAATGAATTGATGATGACAGGTGATATGATTGGTGCAGAAGAAGCACAAAAATTAGGACTTGTTAATCATGTATTGCCGACCAAAATGGAGGCAATGGCAAAAGCAGAAGAAATCATCCATAAAATCATGTCTAAGGCCCCGCTTGCAATTGGGATGATTGTGGATTGTGTCAACGCAGTATATTTATCAGAAGAAAATGGTTACCAAACAGAAGCCAATAGTTTTGCCCGTTGCGTAAAATCTGGTGACTATAAAGAAGGTACTTCTGCATTCCTTGAGAAGCGTAAACCTGAATTCAAAGGAGAATAAGGAGAGGTTCTACGATGAGCAACCTCAAAAAACTAGCCGGTCAAACTGCCATTTATGGACTTAGCAGTATTCTTGGCCGATCCATCAATTTTTTACTAATTATTGTATACACTGCCTACCTAAGCAAAAATGACTTAGGTGCTTTTACGGGAATTTATGCCCTCATTGGATTTTTAAACATTGTGTTTACCTATGGGATGGAAACCAGTTTTTTTCGTTTTGCCACAGGAAAAAAACTGTCTCCTGAACGTGTTTATAACAATACCCAAAGTCTCCTTGTCAGCTCAAGCCTTGTTCTCGGATCAGGGATTTTCCTGCTAGCTCCAGTATTGGCTAGCTGGATGGATTACCCCGGCCAAGCCTACCTCTTTCGTTGGGTAGCTTTGATATTGACTTTTGATGCAATTTTGGCCATTCCGTTCGCTAAACTCCGATTGGAAAACAAGGCTATGACATTTGCAATTGCTAAGCTGGCCAATATCACCTTGAATGTAGCCTTCAATTTGATTTTGATCATTGCCTTTCCCATCTGGATTCAAAATGGAAGTATTCCAGAAGGGTTTTTAGGGTATCGATCTGATTGGGGGGTTGAATACATTCTTTTAGCTAATCTCCTCGCAAATGGGATTATCATCCCTTTTGTTTGGTGGAAAGCGGGCTTCTTTTCCTTCAAATTGGAAAAAGATATCCTGCTACCAATGTGGCGCTATTCCCTCCCCTTACTTTTCATGGGGCTCGCTGGGGTCACGAATGAGCTTGTATCAAGGTTGTTGTTCGAATATGTACTTCCAACAGGCTTTTATTCCGATTTGGACGCCCGGGCAGCAGCTGGGGTCTTCGGCGCAAATTTCAAACTAGCTATTTTGATGAATTTGGTGATCCAAGCTTTCAAATACGCAGCCGAGCCTTTCTTTTTCCGGGAATCAGAAAACAAGGACTCTCCTCAACTATACGCTCGTGTGATGCATGCTTTCATCATATTTTGTGGTCTTTTAATGATTGCTATATCAGTTAATCTAAATTGGTTAGGACCTCTTTTCCTAAGGAGTGAGGGCTATGCAGAGGGTTTATACATTGTTCCGGTTTTATTGATGGGCTATCTCTTACTGGGTGTCTATTTCAATCTTTCGATTTGGTTTAAGATTACAGACAAAACCCAATATAGCTTTTGGATTACGCTCATAGGAGCAATTGTAAGTATTATCGTTGTCGTTTTCTTGGTTCCAGAATATGGATTTATGGGAGCAGCACTGAGTACATTGGCATGTTACCTGGTGATGTCCATAGTTTGTTTTTATTTCGGTCAAAAATTTTATCCCATACCCTATCAGACAAAAAAAGACCTGACATATTTAGTGGCGGCTTTTGGCCTAAGTTATCTTGGCTTTTATTGGAAAATCGAGAACCAAATTTTAGCGTTTTTCCTAAAAAACGCTTTTCTCATACCCTTCATAGCTTTGTTTTTCATCCTGGACCGAAAGGAAATCCAAGGCTATTTTTCAAAAAACCAATAAAAATGGGATGATTTGCTTCCCTTGCCTGTTCTTCTGAAATAAGAATTTCTTTCGGGGAAAAAGGCATTATGTTTGTAAAATCAATCCGATAAGAGTGAATCTAAACGTGAGCATCAAAAATATTCTCCTTGGCCTTTTGATTCTAGCAACTGGAATTATCACCGAGGCAAATGGACAAACCAAACTTTCTAAAAAGCAACGAAAACTGCAGGAAAAAGAAGCCCTAGCAGACAGAAACTTCATTGAAGGTTCCAAACAATTAACCTTAGGCGACTACAAAAATGCCTATGCATACCTGCAAAAAGCGCTGGAACTTAAACCTGACGAGCCTGCTATTCTCTACAAAATGGGAGAATTGTTTGCGCGAATCAACGAACCCGAACAAGCTCTTCCCTATGCCGAGAAAGCTGTTGAACTAGATCCTAGTAATAAATATTATGCTTTGTTGGTTGCGGAAATTTATACCAACCTCAAGCAGCCTTTAAAAGCAGCTGAAATACTGGATCAACTTACCGCAGATGGAAAAAGTAACCAGCAATACAATTTAGACCTGGCCTCTATTTATTTGCAGGCAGGAGAATTCGACAAGGCCTTGGTAGTATTGAATCGGGCGGAAGCTTACTTTGGAATACTGGAGCCCATTACCCAACAAAAACAGCGGATTTATCTTCGTAAAAATCAATTAGACGAAGCTATTCGCGAAGGTGAGCGATTGATCGAAAACAAACCAGGAAACGCTCGATATGTCCTAAGCTTGGTTGAAATTCTCTATAACAACAACCGCATCGACCAAGCGATCGAGTTGGTAAATAAAGAAATCTCGAAATATCCAAATCAACCTGAACTTCAACTAGCTGCCTATACCCTTTTGAAAGCCAAAGGAAAAAAGGATGAATCAGAAGTTTTTCTTTACAAGGCATTTTCAAGTCCAGATTTAGAAGCTGAATCAAAAGCAAGAGCCTTTGCAGGTATCCTTGAAGAAATCAAAACCCCGGAACGAGAGAAATTATTAGACTCCCTTACCACGCTCTTGATTCAATCCGAAACCGAAAATGCAGCGGTATTTGAGGTCTTGGGGGATCGGGAAGCAAAGGAAAACCAAATTAAAGAAAGTGTTAATTGGTATAAAAAATCACTCGATCTCAATCCGAAAAATGCTCGAATTTTAGAACAAGTGATCTTAAACTCATTCGGGGAAAATGCAGATCTCCAAGGATTGGAAAAATACACCATTTTGGGTGTAGATGAATTTCCTAAAGGACCTGAGTTTTGGTTTTACGACGGAGTCGTAAAATCCGCCCTCAAAAAAGACAGTGTAGCCGTTCTCTCTCTACAGGAAGCTCTCAATCTTAATCAGGGCCAAAACACTCAACTCAACCAAGTCGCTTATGGGTCCTTAGGAAGTTCTCTGTACAATTTGGGAGAAATCGATTCTGCTTTCCATTATTTCGACAAAGCCCTGGAACTGAACCCAAATGATGAGCAAGTTCTAAATAACTACGCCTATTTTCTCTCCCTTGAAAAGCGGGATTTGGAAAAGGCAAAACAGATGGCTGAAAAAGTCGTTCGCAAATTTCCAGAGAATGGCACTTTTTTGGATACGTATGCCTGGGTTCTCTTTCAGTTGGGAGAGTATCAGGAAGCGTATGAGTATATGGAAAAAGCATTAAAGTTTGAATCTGAACCCAGTGGAACCCTTTTGGAACATTTTGGAGACATCTTGTATCATGTCGGCCAAAAAGCTGAAGCCTTAAGCTATTGGCAAAAAGCCGCTGAAAGCTCCGAAGCCTCTGAAAAATTACCTTTGAAGATTCGAGATAAGAAATATCATGAATAAATTTTGGGTTTACATCCTCTTGGTTTCTGGATTGATTTTATTGAATGGCTGTTCCAAAAAAACCATACCATTTAGCTCAGACAGCCGAATGGAAGGTTTTAACCCCAGCTATCCCCAATACCAATATCTTACTGCAAAAGCTAAAGTAGTCATTGAGGAAGAGTCTGGAAAAATCACAAGAGGAACCTTAAACCTACGATCAAAAAAGGATTCTGTACTTTGGTTTTCAATTTCTCCAGGCTTGGGAATGGAAGCGGTACGCGGATTAATTACGCAGGAGAAAATCCAAATTAAAGACCGAATCGGTCATGAGGATGTGAACCTTACTTTCGAGGAATTCAAGAATTTCTACGGACTGGATTTATCACTGGATTTATTTCAAAACATCCTTTGGGCCAATCCTCCTTTTCCTTTTGATTACAGTGATCGCTTGTTGAAAGTGAAGACCAATTATGAACTCACTCAGGTACGAAATCAAGTCCGATACTTCAGCGAAATAGGCACACAAAATGCCAAAGTCACTGAATTGGTGAGTAATTCTTTGGATGATCGAGGAAGCTTATTGGCGAGTTTTGCAGGTTTTCAAGATGTGGAGGGACAGCCTTTCCCGGCTGAAACCCTTTACAAATTTGCTTACGCATTAGGCAAGGAAAGACAAAATACAATTGTTCATTTGGATTGGACTGGAATCACCATGCAGTCAGAATCCCTAAACTTTCCATTTAGATTTTGAAAAGAGACCGGTCAAACAGGCTACTTACTTTTATTTTTTTCGGATTACTCGGAATCCTCTGGAGCATTGATGGCTTTGGTCAAATCAGTAAAACCCGGGAGGAATTAGAGCGTCAAAAAGCTGAAATCCAAGCCAAATTAAGAGAGTTTGATGTCATTCTTAGACAAACCACAGCCACTAAAAGGGAAACTATCGGATCCTTAAATGCAATAACCCGTCAGTTTCAGGCACAAAACCGATTAGTCAATACCCTGGACCGCGAGGTAAAAGTATTGGATACTGAAATTCGAGAAACGGAGTCGAAGATCAATCAATTAGAACTGGATTTAAAAGAGCTAAAGGCGGAATACAGCCGAATGATTTACAATACCTCCAAGCTGAACCGCAATCTTTCCATCGTAGCTTTTGTTTTTAGCTCAGCCAATTTCAATCAACTCTATATGCGATTGAAATACCTCAAGCAATACGCAGACAGTCGAAAACAACAAGCTGAACAAATCGAGACGATAACTGCACAACTTGCAGAAGAGCGGGTCCAATTGGATGCCCGAAAAGCGGATAAGGTGACTATTCTTGCAGAAGCCCAAGAAGAGCGAAAAAAGCTAGAAGCCCTTCGAAAAGAGCAACAGGTGATTGTCAATTCCCTTACCAAAAAGGAGCGAACGATCCGTAGCCAAATTACAGCAACCAAAAAGCAGCAACAACAATTGGAAGCGATGATTCGGGAAGCAATTGAAGAAGAAATCCGACTCGCAGAAGCAGCTGCTGCCAAAGCCAATAGCACCGCTACAAAAAGTCCAGATAGTAGTATGCCGATGACACCCGAAGTGGCTGCTCTTTCCAGTTCTTTCGCAGGAAATCGGGGTAGATTACCTTGGCCGGTAGAAACTGGTTTTATTACCCAAACCTACGGAGATCACCCTCACCCAACCTTACGGGGAATTACGGTCCCCAGCGACGGGATCAATATTCGTACCCAACCGAACTCCACCGTACGTACCGTCTTTGACGGAGTAGTTGCAAAAGTCGCCTCTATGCCGGGTTACGGCGAGACTGTTTTGATCAAGCATGGAGAGTATTATACCTTATATAGCAAGCTATCCTCCACTTCTGTAAAATCAGGCCAAACTGTCAAGGCAAAAGACGTAATTGGTAAAGTGGCAACCAATTCTGACGGGGAAGCAGAAATCCATTTCCAAACCTGGAAAGGTCTTCAAAAAATGGATCCTGCGTCCTGGATTTCGTCCAGATAGGTTAAAATTTCGTATATTCGGAAAAAAGATTCGCAGAGTCACTTCACTGCTTTGTCCTTGCCAACGACAATGCTATCTTTGTGACCTCACTTACCCTAAATTAATTACACTATGGCTACATTGGGTTTCCTACAAAATATGGGCGGTGGCTCGATCATCCTGATCATCTTGGTCATCCTCCTATTATTTGGTGCTAAAAGAATTCCGGAATTAGCCCGAGGCTTAGGCCGAGGCATTCGTGAGTTTAAAGATGCTACCAAAGACATCCAAAATGATCTCGAAGAGGGACTAAAAGACAAGAAAAAATAATCCCTAAAGCCTATCAGCTTTGGAAAAATTTAACTCATTCGAGGAAATTCAAAAATCCCTCGAAAACAGAGAAATTGATTGTCAATCAATCGTTCGTTATTATCTCTCAAACATTCAGACGAAGGCGCATCTCAACGCCTTCGTTGAAGTTTATGGGCAATCCGCTCTTGCCAGAGCAGCTTGGGTGGATGAAAAATTAGTCTCCGGAAAAGCCGGCAAATTAGCCGGGATGGTGATCGGAATTAAAGATGTTTTAAACTATGCCGGTCATGAATCCAATGCTTCCTCTGAGATTCTCAAAGGTTATGAAGCCCAGTTCACAACTACTGCTATCCAACGGCTAATCGACGAAGATGCTATCATCATTGGAAGACTCAATTGTGATGAATTCGGGATGGGAAGCTCAAATGAGAACTCCTGCCACGGAAAAGTCTTAAATGCACAAGACGAGACAAGGGTACCCGGAGGATCGTCTGGTGGTTCGGCCGTAGCAGTCCAAGCTAACCTTTGTACTGTTTCTTTGGGTACTGATACTGGCGGGTCCGTGAGACAACCAGCAGCTTTTACCGGAGTCATTGGATCCAAACCCACCTACTCCCGAGTATCTCGATGGGGATTAATAGCATACGCATCTTCCTTCGATACCATTGGCGTTTTTTCTCGCACTGTCAAAGACAATGCTTTAGTCATGGAAGTCATGGCTGGACATGATGAATTTGACAGTACTTCCTCAAGAAAACCAGTTTTCCCTTACAGCCAACTTTTACATTTTGACAGAAAGGCCAAGGTAGCCTATCTCAAAGAAACCATTGAATCTCCGATCCTTCAAAAAGAAATAAAGGATCACACGCTTTCCGTTTTTGAAAATTTAAAAAAGGAAGGTCATACGGTTGAAGAGGTCGATTTTCCGCTTTTGGATTATGTTCTTCCTACCTATTATATTTTAACTACTGCAGAGGCAAGTAGCAACCTTTCCAGATTTGACGGAGTAAAATATGGTTACAGAAGTCCAAATGCTCATAATTTGGAATCCATGTATAAAAAGACCAGAACAGAAGGTTTTGGCGAGGAAGTGAAGCGACGAATTTTGCTAGGAACTTTCGTGTTAAGTGCCAGTTATTATGATGCGTATTTCACTAAAGCTCAGAAAGTCAGAAGACTGATAAAAGACTTCACTGAAAATCTTTTGAATGATTTTGACTATATTATCATGCCAACTACGCCAACCACAGCGTTTAAGATTGGAGCGCATAAAGAGGATCCTGTAGCGATGTATTTGGAGGATTTATTCACTGTACAAGCTTCTGTATCCGGGGTTCCAGCTATCTCACTCCCTAATGGAAATGATGAAGCTGGAATGCCTATTGGCCTACAAATTATGGCCAATTCCTTCAAGGAAGCCGAACTTTATGCATTTAGTAATTATTTGATGAACCTTATTTCGAAATAAATTAAACCTATGAAAACAGCTTTGAGAAGAAAATTTCTATTCGTTTTGGCAGCGAGCAGTTTGTTTTTTATCAAGGCATTTTCTCAAGAAAATCAACTGGTAGCTCCTGAACTTTTTTCAGAAGATGAAGTACAGCCCAACTACCATTACGAATACATCCCCGATTTCACCTATGACCAAGTAAAAGCTAGGGTTGAAAAAATGGACACCGAAATGTCCTTCGAATTAAACGATCGGATTTTTTCCTTCATACAATATTTCACCGTTCGAAATCGGGATTACACCAAAATGATTCTAGCCAGGAAAGATCTTTTCTTTCCTTTGTTTGAAAGCACACTTGAAAAGCACGAAATGCCAGATGACATCAAATACCTGGCAATTATTGAATCTGGGCTAGACCCTCAAATTAGATCACGAGTAGGCGCCATGGGCTTATGGCAATTTATGCCAGCCACAGGTAGAATGTATGGAATGAATGTGAACTGGGATATTGATGACCGCATGGATCCTGAACAATCGACGGAAGCTGCTGCAAAGTATCTTAAATCGCTTTACCGCATGTTCGGAGATTGGGAATTAGCGCTTGCTGCATACAATTGCGGACCGGGCAATGTTCGAAAGGCAATTCGAAGATCTGGAGGTAAGCAGAAATTCTGGGAAATCTACAACTATTTACCGCGAGAAACGCGAGGCTATGTACCTCAATTCCAAGCAATGATGTACATCTTACATCATTTAGATGAACACAACCTTCATTTGGAAGACCCTACTTATCGATTCGCTACGGAAAAAATAAGATTTGATCGTGCTTTAAGTTTTGAGAAGCTTTCTGAGCTCACCAATCTCTGCATGAGTGATTTGGAAAAATTAAACCCTTCTGTAAAGCGGCGAAAAATTCCGGAAACAAACCGAAGCATGGCTTTGAATATCCCAAAAGGAAAGGTTGACTTTATCAATGAAAATCTTGCCTGGATTACAGACTCCCTCGGTAATCCCCCACTCACTCTTTTAGCAAGTGACAAGCTGATTATTCGGGATGAGTCTGCTATCGAAAAAGAAATTCAACGAAATACCATCACCTATCGGGTTCAAAGCGGAGATAACCTCGGTAAAATCGCTCAAAATCACCGTGTCACTGTATCACAACTCAAAGAATGGAACAGCTTGTCTTCCAATTTAATTCGGGTAGGCCAACGACTTACTATTCATGCACCGATAGGAAGCAGTTCTAACCGGGCCATCGCCCAAGTCCAAACAAATTCAAATGGACAAAAAACTTACATCGTTCAGCCGGGAGATTCTTTGTGGATTATATCCAGACGTTTTGAAGGTTTGACAGTGGACCAACTCAAACGATTAAACAATCTCAATTCCACTCAAATCAAACCAGGTCAACGCTTGATTATTGGGTAGGCAATTCTTCTGATTTAGAGATTTCAATCCCCCGATTTCTGTTAAATTTTTTTAACAAAACCCAAAAGTCCTAACAGGATTCAATTTTCCTATTTGAAAGTATTTACTTTAGTCTTGGCTAGAAAAACAAACCAAACAACCGAATGAAAATCCTTTCCAGAATCAGTTTCTTCATCCTTTCCTTAGCAATTTTTGCCTCCTGTGATTCAAACGGATCTTTATCTGAGAATACCAAGCCAAGAGCACGAGGCTCTATTGGCGAGATTATACTAGTCATCGACTCGGTCAAATACGCAGGACCAGTTGGAGATGCTTTACGTGATATTTTTGAATCAGACCTTCCGGGAATGATCCGCTCAGAAAGCAAATTCAAAGTCAATACCGTGGATCCTCGGGCAATGACGCGAATGCTAAAAATGTCAACTAATCTAATCTATGTAACAACTTTTGATGATAAAGGTGGAGCTAGTCAAGTGATCAATGCACAGTTTTCAAAAGAATCAAAAGAAAAAGCCCTGAATGATCCCAGCATCTACTCCCTTCGGGTTGAGGATGAATATGCCATAGGACAAGAGGTCTTGTATCTTTTTGGAAATACAGAGGAGCAACTAGTAGAAAATCTGAAGAAAAACGGTCCAAGAATTCAAAATCTTTTTGAAGTTCGGGAAAGAGGGAGATTGGAAAAAATCTTATTGGCACGTAAAAATACAGCAGCCAATGCCGAGGCAGAAAAGAATATTGGAATCCAGGTAAATGTGCCGGCATCTTATCAAATTGCAAAGTCTGTACCTGGCTTTTTATGGCTTCGACAGCCCACACCATCAGGAAACCGACCGGATATCAGCTTATTTTTTCATGTGGAAGATTATGTGTCTGAAGAGCAAACATTTCCAGAGAATATCCTGACTCTCAGAGACTCAATCACCAAAAATCACATTTTTGGTGATCCTGAAGTTCCGAACTCTTATGTCGTAACTGAAAAACAAATTCCTCCGGCTTTCCGAAACATGGTTATAAATGATAATTTTACAACCGAAATCAGGGCTTCCTGGAGGACCAACAACGTGACCATGGGTGGAACCTACTTAGGTTACCTCATGGTGGATGAGAAAAAAGGAAAACTCTATTACATCGAAGGATTCGTCTACTATCCGAATGAAGTTCATCGGGATGCCCTTCGAGAAATTGAGACCATTTTACTCAATACGGACGTGAGTTGGGTTCCTGACCAAGGGAGCTAAACCCAACTTAACGTAGCTTTTATGGCCATTAAAATTCGGAAAGAAGACGCCCTCAATTATCACACACAGGGCTCACCTGGAAAAATTGAAGTTATTCCGTCCAAACCCCTTTCCAGTCAAATGGATTTGGCATTGGCTTACTCACCAGGAGTAGCCGAACCCTGTAAGGAAATCGAAGCCGATCAGGAAAATGTTTACAAATACACCGCAAAAGGAAACTTGGTCGCGGTCATTTCAAACGGTACGGCCGTTTTGGGACTTGGAGATATCGGTCCTGAGGCTTCCAAGCCTGTCATGGAGGGGAAAGGCGTCCTTTTTAAAAAATTCGCAGGAATTGATGTCTTTGACATTGAAATCAACGAAAAAGACCCTAAAAAACTAATCGAGATTATCAAATCCCTAGAGCCAACCTTTGGGGGTGTTAATTTGGAGGATATCAAAGCTCCAGAGTGTTTCGAAATTGAGCAAACACTCAAGCGGGAAATGAATATCCCCGTAATGCATGATGATCAACACGGCACAGCGATTATCTCAGGCGCTGCACTTTTGAATGCCCTTGAATTAGTTGAGAAAAATATTTCCGACATCAAGTTGGTTGTAAATGGAGCCGGCGCTTCTGCTGTTTCCTGTACACGCTTCTACATGTCACTAGGTGTTAAGCCTGAGAATGTTGTCATGTGTGACAAGGAAGGTGTAATCCGTAAAGACAGGAAACATTTGGATCCTGTCAAAGCTGAATTTGCTACGGATCGAGATATTCATACACTTACTGAGGCTTTGAATGGCGCGGATGTATTTTTAGGTCTTTCTGCAGGAAATGTAGTTTCCCAAGAACAGATCAAAGCCATGGCACCAAACCCCATTGTTTTTGCCCTTGCCAATCCAGATCCAGAAATCGCTTATGATTTGGCAATTGAGGCTAGGGAGGATTTGATTATGGCTACTGGACGATCTGATCATCCTAACCAAGTAAACAATGTCTTAGGATTCCCATACATCTTTAGAGGAGCTTTAGATGTACGTGCCACAGCCATCAATGAAGACATGAAGTTGGCAGCTGCAAAAGCAATCGCTAAGCTGGCCAAAGAACCTGTTCCTGATATTGTAACCAAAGCTTATGGTGAAAGCAATTTAGGTTTTGGACGATTCTATCTTATCCCTAAGCCTTTAGACCCTAGATTGATTACCACAATCGCTCCTGCCGTAGCAAAAGCTGCAATTGATTCTGGAGTGGCTAGACATACCATTTCTGATTGGGATGCATATGAGTTAGAACTTCAAGAGCGAATCGGTATTGATCAGCGCTTGATGTCAGTAGTCATCGCTCGAGCTAAAAAAGATCCAAAGCGAGTAGTATTTGCGGAAGCTGATAACCGTAAAATCTTGAAAGCTGCTCAAATTATCCGAGATGAAAAAATTGCTCACCCAATCCTTTTAGGAAATAAAGAGAAAATCTTAGCTCTTATCCAAGAAAGCTCCTTGGATCTTGAGAATGTCACCATCATCGATCCGCAAGAGGAAACAGAACAGCTTGATCGTTTTGCCAAAATTCTCTTTGACAAACGCAAGCGAAAAGGCATGACTCCCGTGGATGCCTCCAGACTGGTTACTCAGCGAAATTACTTTGGCGCCATGATGGTAGAAGCGGGACTTGCAGATGCCTTTATTTCAGGATTGACTCGGGATTATCCAAAAACAATCCTTCCGACACTTCATACAATTGGAGTGAAACCAGGAGCCAAGCGAGTTGCCGGTATGTACATCATGAATACCGACAAAGGACCTTTCTTCTTTGCAGATACCACTGTTAATTTAAATCCTACAGCTGAAGAATTAGTCGACATTATTGGGCTTACTGCCGATGCTGTCAAATTCTTTAATGTAGAACCTAGAGTGGCTATGCTTTCCTACTCAAATTTCGGATCTGCAAAAGGGGATATTCCTGCTAAAATGGCCAAGGCAACTGCCATGGCAAAAGAGCGATTCCCAGGTTTGGTAATTGAGGGAGAAATGCAAGCAAATGTTGCTTTAAATGATGAAATTCAACGCGAAGTCTATCCTTTCTCTGAATTGATCAACAAGAGAGCAAACACCTTGATCTTCCCTGATCTTGCCTCTGGAAATATTGCTTATAAGTTGCTTTCTGAAATAGGAAACTCTGAAGCAATCGGACCAATTCTTCTAGGTATGAACAAGCCTGTTCACATCCTTCAATTGGGTAGTTCAATCCGTGAAATTGTGAATATGGTTGCTATCGCTGTTGTTGACGCTCAAACAGCTTCTTCATGATCGCCTATCTACAGGGAAAATTAGCTTTCAAAGACCCCACTTATGTCATCATTGATGTAGGAGGAATAGGTTATGAAGTGAAAATTTCCCTTCAGACTTACAGCAAAATCAAGGATGAGGAGTCGATTCGACTCCTCACCTACCTCCACATCAAAGAAGACGCCCACACACTTTACGGCTTCAAGGAAGAGGACGAAAAACACCTTTTTTTACTTTTGATCAGCATCAATGGTGTTGGCCCGAACACAGGATTAATGATCCTTTCTTCTTTAAGCACCTCAGAAATTGAAGAAGCAATTTTAGGTGGGGATGTAAACACCATCAAACAAGTAAAAGGCATTGGACTCAAGACTGCGCAGCGAGTCATTTTGGAGTTAAAGGACAAGATTGGAAAATCAGGCGCATCCGAAAGTATTCAACCACTCGGATTCTTAAAATCAAGCAATAAAATCCGAGAAGAGGCGTTAAAAGCCTTAATTACGCTTGGTTTTCCTAAAGCCGCCGCAGAAAAGAATATTGATGCAGTTCTCAAAAAAACCAAGGGAGAAATTTCTTTAGAAGATTTAATTAAAGCATCTTTAAAGACATCATAATTTAAACTTGGATTGAACTTTCGTACGATACTGACTTTTTGCAGGGGGAAAGCGCTGGGTACAATTTGCTTCATCCTGTTTGGATTGTTTGTTGGTTTTGCGGATGCATATAGCCAACAGACTCGTACAGATTCTACCCAAACGAAAATAGACTCCCTGAATCAACGAAGGCTAGCCCCTTCTTTTTTGCTGTGGCAAAATCAGCGAACGAATCCGCTTTACCCCTTAGGAAATCCTTTTTTAAATGTTTATTCTCCTTTTTTTCCTAGATCCCTATTTGATCGATCAGTTCAGGTCAAAATAGATTCCACTTCACAGCTTCGTTATAATATTTTCGATGAAATGGATAGCTCCCAAGTGGGGACTGGGCAAGAGTACGATTTTGAAGAATTTTCCCAAATCCAAGAATATAAAGTCCGTCAAGAGTATTGGCGAAATAGAGCGCGCGGAGGAGATGGGGAAAGTGCAGTTGAAGGTCGTGGATTAGTACCTCCATTGACCGTCAGCCCTAATTTTGACAGAATTTTCGGAGGGTCAGATATTAATATCCAACCTACTGGATATGTAAATCTGGACTTTGGGGCGATTTTCCGAAGAGTTGACAATCCAACCCTTCCGATCCGTCAACAGCGAAATGGCGGCTTCAACTTCAACCAACAAATCCAAATGGCAGTCAATGGCTCCTTGGGTGAAAAAATGAAAATCGCGGCCAATTTTGATTCCAACAATTCCTTTGATTTTCAAAACCAGCTCAAACTTGAATTTGATGGATTTGAGGAAGACATCATTCAATCCATTGAGATTGGAAATGTATCCATGCCGGTTCAAAACCGCTTGATTCAAGGTGCTCAGAACCTTTTTGGAGTCAAGACGCAAATGCAGTTTGGAAAATTAAATGTAACTGCGGTAGCTTCTACCCAACGTGGCAGAAGGGATAATCTACAGATTGATGCAAACGGACAAGGCAGAACCTTCGAGATTCAAGCATCAAATTATGACGAAAATCGGCATTTCTTCCTTTCCCATTTTTTCAGAGACAATTATGAACGTTGGTTACGTGGGCTTCCACAGGTTCTTTCTGGAGTCAATGTAACCCGGATCGAGGTCTACGTCATGAACCGAGCTGCAAATACAGAGACACTTCGGAATTTTGCAGCATTCATGGATCTAGGGGAAGGACGAGTTCTTCTAAATCCAACAAATCCCAACATTGGCCCTGCTGATCCCAATGCACCTACAGGAAATAGCGCCAATCAGTTATACAATTCAATTTCTCAAAATCCAGCTTTCCGACCTTTTGACACCGGATCTAGAGCCATGGAAAGTAGTTTAGGAATCCGAAAAGGTATTGATTTCGAGCAAATCAATGGCGCTCGAAAGCTAGACCAAACCGAGTTCTTCTTTAACGCACAATTGGGATATATTTCCTTATTCAGAAGATTACAGAATGACGAGGTATTGGCGGTTTCCTATGAGTACACCTACAATGGACAGGTTTATAAAGTAGGGGAATTGACCGAAGACTATCAAAACCGTCCTGAAGATGAGTTGATCTTTTTGAAGCTTTTGCGTCCGGCCCGAATTAACACGCAGGTTCCAACTTGGGACTTGATGATGAAAAACGTTTATTCCCTAAATGCAAGTCAGATCCTTCGCGAAGGATTTCAACTTCAGGTGATTTATCGGGATGACCGAACGGGCTTGGACAACCCATCCTTATTGGAGGGACAGGAAGTCAAAGATGTTCCACTTATTCGCCTTACTGGCTTGGACAACCTCAACCCTCAAAATGACCCCGCTCCTGATGGAAACTTTGACTTTGTAGAAGGCCTAACAATGGTTTCCAATCGCGGATTGTTGATTTTTCCGGTTTTGGAACCCTTTGGTTCAAATTTAGAAAAGCGCTTTTTGCCTAATGAAGGAGTATTGAAGGAAAAATACGTGTATGATACGCTCTACAGAACAACCCAAGCAGATGCAGAGCTGGTCACTCGACTAAATAAGTATTTCATTAAAGGAAGACTTACTGCTGGATCTGCAAGTGAAATTCAGCTGCCAGGCTTGAACATTTCCCCAGGTTCGGTAATCGTCACTGCTGGAAATATCCCCTTAACTGAAGGAGTAGATTTTACAATAGACTACAATGTCGGAAGGCTAGTCATCATCAATGATGCAATCTTACAGTCCGGAAAACAGATCAACGTGAGTTTTGAAAAAGCCGACTTAGTTTCTTTTCAAACTCGAAGTCTATTAGGCACCCGGCTAGACTATCTATTTAGCGATAAATTCAATTTAGGTGGCACTTTCCTTTACCTGAATGAGCGCCCCAATGTTACTCGAATTGCAACAGGAAGTGAAACAATTAGAAACAGCCTTTGGGGATTAGATGCCAACTATTCAGATGAATCCAGATGGCTTACGAAATTGGCAGATGCCCTTCCTTTCACCAATACCAAAGAAGTCTCTCAGGTACAAATCAGCGGAGAGTTTGCCCATTTAATCCCCGGAACTTCCAATAGGGTGAATGGAGAAGGAGCCTCTTACATCGATGATTTTGAAGCTGCCATCACCCCTTTCAACCTTGGAGGAGCTGCCAACCAAAATTGGAAACTTGGGTCCACACCGCAAACCCCAGATAATCGCTTTGACCTCAGTATGCAAACAGAGGACAATTTGGGAGCAACTTATCGAAGAGCCCGAGTAGCCTGGTATAATATTGATAATATTTTCTATCGGGAAAGCGGGCCTGGAGTTCCTCCCAATATTACCCGAGAGGATAGACAAAACCACTATGTTCGTCGTGTAGTCCCTCAAGAGATTTTTCCTCAACAGGACCGGGATGTAATCATCACTCCAGAACCTTTATTCGAATTAGCCTATTTCCCTTCGGAGCGGGGGATGTATAATTATAACCCGAATCTTCGTCAGGATGGCCTTTTACCCAATCCTAGACTCAACTACGGAGGAGTTACAAGAGCAATAACCACCGAGGTGGATTTCGATCGAACCAATATCGAATATTTAGAATTCTGGTTGTTAGATCCATTTATCGGTGGAGAAAATGGTCGGGTGCTTGACGGTATTTTCAACCAAAACAATACCACAGGAGGTAAACTATTTTTCAACCTTGGAGATATTTCCGAGGATGTAATGAAAGATGGAAGTCATGCATTTGAAAATGGTCTCCCAGCCGATGGAGATCCTGCCGAGACACGGGAAAATGAATGGGGAAGAATTACGAGAGAACAATTTCTTCTGCCAGCATTTGACAACTCCGAGGCAGCTCGTGCGAATCAGGATGTAGGATTAGATGGGTTGAAAAATGATGATGAAGCAAACTTCTTTAGAAATCGATTCTTAGATCGAATTAATGTCGATCAACAAGCTCTAAACACAATCCTACAAGACGTTTCTGCGGACGCCTTCCAATATTATCTGGATGAATCATTTGACGCACAAAATGCCAAAATCCTTGAGCGCTATAAGAAATTCAATGGACAGGAAGGGAACTCCCCTGTAGAGCCTAACGTCAATCTTTCCTTTACCCCATCGGGCACAAATATTCCTGACAACGAAGATCTTAACACAGACAATACCATCAATGAGCTTGAGAATTATTATGAGTATGAAATAGATCTTCGTCCTGATAATTTGGTAGTGGGTCAAAATTACATTGTAGATAAAGTCACTGCGAACGTTGGAGGGGAATCTGTCAATTGGTACCTCTTTAGGATTCCAGTCAGACAACCGGATCGAATTCAAGGGAATATCAACGGCTTTAAATCTATTCGATGGATTCGAACGTATCTGACTGATTTCGAACAACCAGTAGTGCTACGAATGGCTAATTTCCGAATGATTGGTAGCCAATGGCGCGTATTCCAAGAGTCTCTTTTCGAAAGAGGATTCTTCGAAATTCCAGAGCCGGACAACTCAAATGTAACAGTGGATGTAGTCGGAATCGAAGAAAACTCGCAAGGAAGCGATACTCAAAGCCCTTATGTACTTCCTCCAGGAATAAACCGGGATCGGGATAATACGTCGACTGTAGAACGAAGACTAAATGAACAGTCTCTCCGGGTTTGTGTTGAGGATTTAGCCGCTCGGGATGCTCGTGCTGTATTTAAAAACCTAACCCTTGATTTAGTCCAATTTGAACGAATCAAGATGTTTTTCCATGCAGATAGTGAAGATGCCCTTGATGGAGAAATCACCGCATTCTTAAGATTAGGAACAGACTACACCGACAACTATTATGAGATAGAAGTTCCTTTGATCATTACACCAAAAGGTACCCGGGACCCTAGACAAATCTGGCCTCTGGAAAATGAAATAGATATTGCGATTCAAGAAATCGTATCTGTTAAAACAGACCGTGATAATCAGGGACTCCCTTTGAATCTTCCATTCTCTAAATCTATCAGACAATATAAAGTAACGGTTGTTGGGCGACCTGAGCTAAATCAAACTCAAGGAGCAATGATCGGGGTGCGAAATCCCGGAACAGGTGCTGGTGGAAGTCGCAGTGTTTGTATTTGGGCCAATGAACTTCGAGTTACAGGCCAAAATGAATCAAATGGCTGGGCAGCCAATGCATTTATGAATGCTAAAATTGCGGATCTGGCAGTTGTTTCAGCATCAATTCGCCACAATTCCATTGGTTTTGGAGGTTTGGAGACAAGGCTTTCTCAACGAACCCGAGAAGCAACTACCCAATATGATATTTCTACCAATATCAAAGCTGATAAATTATTGCCTGAAGAATTGGGTGTAAGTATCCCGGTATACTTGAGTGTTGAAAATTCAAATACCAGACCTGAATTTGACCCTCTGAATCCGGATGTTCCATTTGAAGTAGCCCTTCAGAAGTTTGAAACCGATCAGGAGCGGGATGCTTATCAATCGATCGCACAAGATCAACTGAGCCGAAAAAATATCAGTTTAAACAACGTCCGGAAAATCAAAACCAATCCGGAGGCACCGGATCGATTCTATGACTTGAGCAATTTTGCCTTCTCCTATGCTGTAGGGACTGTTACCCAAACGAATGCACAAATCGAGCGGTATGAATTCAAAACTAATCGGGGAAATATTACCTACAGTTTTGCTCCGAAGCCTTTGACATTTGAACCATTCAAAAATTCAGAGGGCATGTCTTCGCCATATCTGAAACTGATTAAGGATTTCAACCTGAACTTTGCCCCGACGCAGCTTTTGGCTCGCGTGGATGTGGACCGGAAATTCCTTCGATCTCAATATCGAAATGATCAGCTTTCAACGAGCGGGGTTGATCCACTTTTTCAAAAATCCTTCTTCATGAACCGATTCTACACCTTGAATTGGGATTTGAGCAAAAACCTTCGGGTGGATTATAGTGCATCCGTAATGGCTGTGGTAGATGAACCCCAAGGAGATTTAGATACCCAAGAAAAAATTGATTCGGTACGGACCAATTTCTGGAATTTTGGCAGGCGAACGAATTACAATCACAATGTAAACTTGAACTACACCATTCCATTTGACAAAGTGCCTCTAGTCAATTGGATACGGGCGGATTACCGCTACAATACCACCTATACCTGGATGACTGGGGCTATCGGACAACGGGATACTTTAGGAAATGTAATTCAAAATACGAGAGAACAAACTATAAGCGGAAAGCTTGACCTGATTCGTCTTTACAACAAAAACAAAAAACTGGAGGCTTTAAATGCTCCAAGAAGACCAAGTATTCCAGGCCGAAACACAACATCTGCAGAAGACACCATTGGAAATCCATTTAGCAACAAGCTTTTGAAGTTTTTGATGTCAGTAAAAGAAATCACATTTAATTATGGATTAACGGAAGGAACATTCTTGCCTGGCTATTTACCAAATACAGGACTTTTAGGAATGGATCGAGCCTTTACTAATCCTGGCCTTGCCTTCATTTTTGGAAGTCAGGATCCCCAAATTCGAAATGAATTGGCTGCTCGTGGACTAATGGCTCCAAGTGCCGAACTAACGCAGCCATTTGAGCAAAATCGAGCTATGAATTTGAGATTAGGTGCTTTGGTGGAGCCATTCCGCGATTTCCGAATCACCCTGAATGCCGAAAAACGGGAAGTGGGCAGATACCAGGAAATTTTCAGAAACTCTGCGGATAATCCTGGAGAATACCTATCCATAAGCCCACTTCGAAATAACAGTGCCTATTCCATAACTACTATTTTGCTTGGGACAAGCTTCTCAAGGGATGATGCGGAAAATAACTCACCATTATTCCAGGACTTTGAAAACAATCGTGCGATCATCAAAGACAGACTTGATGCCCTAAATCCCAATTCGGGAGAATACTCCATCAATGGACAAGATGTATTGGTTCCTGCATTTTTAGCTGCTTATCGGGGACAAGATGCTGGAGATATGAATTTGAATCCTTTTCCAAAAACCCCTTTACCAAATTGGAGAATTGATTACTCAGGTCTTTCCAGAATCAAAGGCCTGAGCGATGTCTTTACCAGCATCAACATCTCCCATTCCTACACTTCCACCTATGATGCAAGTAATTTCTCCAACTCCCTCCAATATCAACAAGGATTGGAGCTTTACAATACCTTGCAAAACCGTCAATTCCCAAATGAAATCAATGATGAAGGACAGTTTATCCCAATCTACGTCCTTAATCAAGTTGTTCTTTCCGAACGGTTTTCTCCATTGATTGGGCTTGACTTAATGACCAAAGGAAGGCTCAATGTGGCAGTCAATTATAACAAAGAGCGAAACTTGGGGCTCAATTTTTCCAATGCCCAAGTCACCGAACAGAAAAGCAATGATTTCGGATTAAATATTGCATTTACCAAAGCGGGCGTTAGAATTCCATTCAAAATCCAAGGAAGAGAAACCATTCTGAAAAATGATCTCCAATTACGAATGGATATGAAAATTGTCGACACCCAACAGGTTCAGCGAAAAATTGAAGAAGGAAGTACTGTGACAAATGGAAACCTTAATATTCAGATTCGACCAACCATTGGTTATGTAATCAATCAAAACCTGAATTTGACGATTTATTTTGACCGAACCATCAATGATCCACGCGTGACAACTGCCTTCAAACGAGCTTCTACCTCCTTTGGTGGACAACTTCGATTTAATTTATCACAATAGATTTTTTCCAATTAGGAATCGTCTTATTTTTGGAGACCTTAATCAATCATCATAACATGAATTTCCCAGGAGAATTAAAGTACACCAAAGACCATGAGTGGGTGCGTATCGAAGGAGATACTGCCACGGTAGGTATTACAGAATTTGCCCAAGGCGAATTGGGTGACATCGTTTATGTCGAAGTCGAGACCGTAGGCGAAACCATAGAAGCCGGAGAAGTCTTTGGAACTGTGGAGGCGGTGAAAACAGTATCCGACCTTTTCATGCCCATTTCAGGTGAGATCATTGAGTTTAACGAAGAACTAGAGAGCTCTCCAGAACTCGTTAACGAATCGCCGTATGAAGAAGGCTGGATGATCAAAATCAAAATTGACGGAGACCTTCCTGCTGATTTGTTGTCTGCAGAAAGTTATGCAGAATTGGTAGGGAAAAATTAAGTAGCCAATTGCGGATTGTTCTTGGAATTACTTGGCTGATCATTTTGGGATTCGCAATGCTCACACCTGGTGACCGTTTACCCGAAATTGATGCATTTGATTTTCAAGATAAATTCATTCACACGATTTGTTTTTTCATCCTATCCTATCTCTGGATCGGAATTAACTCTAAGCTTAGTCTTAGTCACAAAAAACAAATCAACCGGCTCATTTTCATACCTTTAGTACTTATTCCATCCGTCGCTTTTGAGATTATACAGCTTTGGGTCCCCAATCGATCCTTCGAATTATGGGATTTAGCATTTAATCAACTCGGAGTCTGGTTGGCCGTCTTTGGATATTTTAAGATTCAGTGATGTTAAATCATTTGCAATAATCTTTGGAAATCCTTAGACTTGTTAGATAAATAGTATCAAATTAACCTATCATAAATCAAATACGCTATGGAAGCAAAAAAGACCCCAAGCGCTGACTTAACCAGAACTTCAGGAATGTTCCTGAATTTGGGTTTGGCAGTTGCTGTAGGTGCTGTCCTAGTGGCCTTTGAATGGAGATCGTTCGATGATGGAGCCCTTAAGGATCTTGGAATGGCGGACGACAACTTTGAGGAGCTACTGGATATTCCAATCACCGAACAACCACCACCACCACCGCCACCACCAGTCGAGCAACCAATCATTCAAGAAATTCCTGATGAAATCGAGATTGAGGAAAAGATTGAAGTTAATTTCGACGTAAACGTGGAAGAAGAAACTGTCATTGAAGAGGTAGTTATTGCTGAAGCTCCAGTGGAAGAAAAAGCAGACGAAATTTTTGATGTGGTAGAAACTCAGCCTCAACCACCAGGCGGAATGTCAGGTTGGAATGAATACCTTAGAAAGAACTTGAAATACCCTACTCAAGCACGTCGAATGGGTATTGAAGGAACTGTAATCGTAGTATTCGTTATTAACACCGATGGTTCAATCCAAGACGTTGAAGTACTTCGTGGAATCGGAGGAGGTTGTGATGAAGAAGCTGTTAAAGTTGTTCAAGATGCTCCTAAATGGGAACCTGGTAAGCAAAGAGGACGTCCAGTACGTACTCGAATGAGATTGCCAATCCGATTCAAATTGAGCTAATCGAACCAAACCATATAACAAAGCCCGAATAATTATTCGGGCTTTTTTTATGACTTGCTTTTAAAACTTTTAACATAGTTAAAGTCAGTTATTTAACTAGATATCAACTAGTTATTGGGTAATTTCTGGTATCGTTTCAATTAAACCTCATAAATCATGGAAACCAAGAAAAACCCAAAAGCAGATCTACAAAAATGGTCTTCGACCCTTTTTAATCTAGGTTTAGCAATTAGTATCGGTCTTTGTCTTTTTGCCTTTGAATGGAAATCTTATTCAGACTCCCCTATCAAAGAGATTAATAAAGAATCAGAAATTTGGGACATTCCTGACATTCCAAATACTTTTCAAACCCCACCTCCACCGGCAATTCAGATCCCCCCTATAATTCAGGAACAGCCTAATGAAATCAAAATTGATCCTACATTGATTTCTATTGACATCAATACAACAGAGGAAACAAAGATTCCGGAAATAATTATCTCAGATGATCCTCCTATTATTGACAAAGCTGATGAGATTATGGACTTCACGGAGGTTCAAGCTTCATTTAAAGGAGGTATGGAAGCTTGGTATGAATACTTAAGAAATAAGCTGAAATATCCCTTCCAGGCTAGAAGAATGGGAGTGGAAGGGGTCGTTTTGATCCGATTCGTGGTCAATAAAGACGGAAGTGTGCAAGATGTAGAAGTTGTTAGATCCCTGGGAGGAGGCTGCGATCAAGTAGCACAGCAAGTCGTTGAAAATTCTCCCGAATGGAATCCGGGTAAAATGGGTGGAAGACCAGTAAGATCTCGAATGGTAATTCCCATTCGATTCAAATTAAACTGATTGCATGACTAGTAAAATATTAATTCATCAAGAAAGATCCTCCACTGATAATTTTATTTGAAAGGGATCGTAGGATGATTTAAATAATGTAATTTGGGTAAGTATGAACTTGAAGAAAATTCTTACCCTTATTTTATTTCTGGCACTAGCTGCCTGCCAAACTCCAAAGTTTGATATCGTCATTCAAAATGGAACCGTCTACACAGGAGATGGTAGTAAAGGCGAGATCATGGATGTCGGGATTTCTGGAGACCGGATTACATTTTTGGGGAAATTAGGATCTTTCGAAAGCAAAGAACTAATCGATGCCTCTGGATTAGCAATATCTCCGGGATTCATTGATATGCATACGCATTTGGAACCCATTTTAGAAATGCCCTTGGCTGAATCTTTAGTAAGGCAAGGAGTCACACTTTCTTTGGGAGGTCCAGATGGCAATAGTCCCCTACCCTTGGACTCTTTTTTGGACACTTTGGAGCAAATAGAGATTGGACCTAATTTGGCTTATTTGGTTGGACATAATTCTATTCGAAGAGCCTATCTCGGAAATGTGGACCGGGGGCCTACTCAAGCAGAATTAGCTGACATGAAAGGGGAAGTGGAAAAAGCCATGGATGCAGGTGCTTTTGGAATTTCTACTGGCCTCAAGTATTTACCAGGAACATTTGCAAAACTGGATGAAGTCATTGCCCTTTCAAAAGTAGCTGCAGACAAAGGTGGAATCTATACTTCTCATCTTCGAGAAGAAGGCTTAGGTTTAATTGATGCAGTACAAGAAGCAATTCAGATTTCTAGAGATGCACAAATCCCTGTTGTGTTGACGCATCACAAGGCTATAGGTGTGAAAATGTGGGGTGCAAGTAATAAGACCCTGGCACTTGTGGATTCAGCCCGACAACTGGGTTTCGATATCATGATGGATCAATATCCCTATACAGCTAGTCACACCGGTATTAGCGTACTAATACCAAGTTGGGCACTGGAAGGAGGGAAATTCGCAGAACGAGTTGAAAATCCTACCTTAAAAGACAGCATCAAATCCGGAATTGTATTCGCTGTCTTAAATGACCGCGGAGGTAGTGATCTAAAGCGTATTCAGTTTTCTACCGTTCAGTGGGATCGAAGTTTGGAGGGGAAGACCATGTTTGATTGGCTAGTTCGAGAAGGAATAGAACCTACTGTAGAAAATGGAGCTGAATTTGTAATCAAAGCCCAATTGAATGGGGGAACCGGCACTATCTACCACGCTATGGATGAAGCAGATGTTGAGCGAATTATGCAACACCCTATGACCATGATCGGATCGGATGGAAGGCTTTCAAAACCAGGACAAGGACATCCTCATCCAAGAGCTTATGGTACATTTCCTCGGGTTTTGGGATATTATGTAAGAGAAAAGAAAATCCTAGACCTTCCTACAGCAATTCACAAAATGACCGGTTTATCTGCTGAGCGCTTAGGAATAAAAGATAGAGGGATACTTAAAGTTGGGGCTTATGCTGATATATGCGTCTTTAACCCAGAGACAATTATTGATCAGGCTACTTTTATCAACCCACACCAATACCCATTAGGGATTGAGTACGTCCTTGTCAATGGTCAATTTGCCATTAAGCAAGGAACATTTCAACAGAAAGGATATGGAAGAGTTATTCGGAAAAATCAACTTTAAAGAACATTCATCGATTGTTCTTTGATTTTCTCTAATTCATCCTTCATTAAGATGACCAATTTCTGAATCCCCGCATCATTTGCTTTGGAACCAATGGTATTGATCTCTCGACCTATTTCCTGACTGATAAATCCCAACTTTTTTCCTTGTTGGGATTCTTCTTTGAGCACTTTTAAAAAATAGTTCAGATGGGTTTCCAACCGAACCAGCTCCTCAGTAATATCCAGCTTTTCAAAGTAGTAGATCAACTCTTGCTCAAAACGATTTTTATCAAAATCATTTTCATTTATCCACTCCAAAAAGTTATTTCGAATTCTATTCTTAATTCTTTCTTTTCGTTGACCTTCTGAATTCTTGACTTCTTCCAAGGAGGAAGCAATAACTTCAATGTTTTCTTTGAGTTTTTCCAACAAAACATTCCCCTCGTCCTGACGGAATTGATCGCATTTTTGTAAAGCCTCAGTTAAAAGCTTCCGAACAAGCTCCCAATCACCATCATCCTCTTTTTCCTCGGGTGATGAATTGATGATAACAGAAGGCGCTTGCAAGGCAAGTTTGAAAAGTTCAGAATCATCAGCGCCAACTCTTTCAGCCATTTCTTCAAACTTGGCATAATAGGTTCCAAAAAGTTCCTCATTAATCGTTACTGGAATCTCAGAGGATTTTTTAGCAACAAAATCAATGGTTAGAGATACTTTTCCTCGTTCCAAAACCGATTGGACCAAGTTTCGGATTTCATGCTCCTTCTCTGAAAATTGTCTTGGGTTTCGTATTGATAAATCCAAAAACTTTGAATTGAGGGTCTTTACCTCAACATGTATTATCCTTGAATCATCTTCCCACCCGACACTTCCAAAGCCGGTCATTGATTTGATCATAATGCTTGATTAAAAATTATAGCCCAAAGTTACATAGAACTTCAAATCTTCTGTCTGATAATTTCGGATTGGTCTTGCTACGTCAAATTTCACGTAGTAATTGAGAAGAACTGTTCTTAATCCTGCACCATAGCTCTGCAACCATGGATTATTGAAATTATTCAGAGTGATTTTGAATGGAGATCCTTCGGTGTTGATGACTTCCGTATTTTGATCATTAACTCGCTCCCAGGGAGCAGAAACATCCCAAGCTGAACCAATATCATAGAACCCTACAAGCTGGAAATTACGAATAAAATTCGAGGTGATATTTCCTCTGGTGAGGTAGGAGAATAAAGGAATTCGAAGTTCAGTAGAGAAAGTAATTACCTTACTACCTCTTATTTCATCGTAATCATAGCCTCTTAAATCCACAAAATCGGCAAAAAGAATATTGGAATTTTCAACTCCAGTAGGATTTCGAACAGGCGACGCTTCCGGACGATTTGATGGAGGTTGATAGAATTCATTAAACAACCAATTGTCCATGCCCCCAACCAAATAGGTTTGCGGGTTATTTCCGAAGAATGAACCTACATATAATTTGGAAGCCAAGACGATGTTTTTATGAATTTGCTGATAATTCCTGATGTCCAAATAGAAATTGCTGAAGCTTCTTTCGGAATTATTCAACCCTTGATAGTGCATGAATCCCACCTTCCCTTTCAAGCCTATTTGAGAATAAAGACCGATTTGTTTTGTGCGATCATAAACAAATTCCGCTTTCCCTCCGACGTAATTCACATCAAACCGGTTAGACTCAGGATTGGTAGACCAAATCAAAGAATCTGGATTTAAATTGAAATATTGCGTTTTCGCTAGGAAAGGAGCTAAGGTAAAGCGACTGTTGACGTTGAACGGATAAGATATTCCTGTTTCTATTTTGGTCAAAACATACTTTTGGAAAGTAATATCTTGTTCGGAATAACGAATACTTCTTCGGTCAAACCTAGCTCTGAAATCCAATCGGCTTTTCAGATATTCATATTCAGCGAAGATATCGCCACCGGAACGAAAATCAAGCGCTACTGAAATTCCTCCCGAAAGGGAATGATTATCCAATAAATCGGTCATCTTTCCACTCATTCTCAAACCAAATCCCCTCAACGGATCTACAATAAATCGGGTATTTAGACTATTGGTGAAAAACTGAGGTTCCATCCCTCTAGGACCATATACCCGCTTTTGGAGAGACTGCCGACGAAACGCATC
Source organism: Algoriphagus sp. (assembly GCF_013373065.1). Classification (GTDB taxonomy): domain Bacteria; phylum Bacteroidota; class Bacteroidia; order Cytophagales; family Cyclobacteriaceae; genus Algoriphagus. Next base: position 25,906 of record NZ_JABXIN010000003.1, on the reverse strand, counting down.
AAGAATATTCCCAGCTTTTCCTTCGGAAGACTGAGTTTGCTCACGATTCAACAATGGATTTGGAAGCGAATCAAAGGTGTAATTTTCGGTATTAATTCCTTTTCGATTCTGAAATTTCAGACGATCCACATTGATGGATGAAGTCGTCTTTTGAGCAATTGTATCAAGTTGGATGGGTTTCTCCTCCACCTGTGGTTTTGGTTCAGAAGCTTGTTGATCCACTCCTTTCGGTGTGGATTCTATTAATCTTCTAGCAGCTATTCGATCATTCAAGCTTTTAGCCTGCTCTAATTGGACTCTTGGAGTACTTGGCGTAAATAAATCAACCCCGGAATAATTTTGGACGATCAAAAAGCTTTCTTTCCCATCTCGGACAGAAAATGCAATCTTATTCATCCGACTATTGACATCAAATGATTCCAAACTTTTGCTGTAGCCTGTGATTTGACTGGAAATTTGATTTCCGACATTCAATCGCATCAAATTATTAATACCGCTCAAGTCACTGAGGTAAATCACTGTATTACTATTGACTCTACGGGGGCGAATATTTTTGCTAAAAGAATTGGTAAGTCGAGTCAACCGAACAGTATCTCTAACTTCAGCCATAAAGATATTATAGCTAGTCTTGAACTGATCCAAGTTTTCGAATTTCCCAGAAAGGGAATCCAATTCTTCGGAATAATTGGTAGTATAAATGATGGTAGAATCATTCAAAAACATCGGCGTAAGATCATCAAACTCATCATTTGTTAGTCTTCTACCTTGACCTCGCGTATTAAGTGTGTAAATATCGGTTTTGCCATTGGAAATGGCAGACAATACAATGTTTCTACCCGTACTATTGAAGTCCAAACTTAAAATCTGATCGATGTTTCGAAGGAAGATTTTATCCTGATTGGAGCCATCTATTGAGCGTAGCCTCAAAGTGGTCAAGCCCCGTTTGAAGGAGGCAATTGCCAAACTTGCCGAATCTTTCCATGCAATGACAGGTGCCCGGAAGTTTGGATTTTGATCTTCGTAAACAGAGCCGCCTTGGAATAGGGTACGCTCCAAGCCACTGGAAAGCTCCCGGATTTGAACCTTATATTTCCCTTGATTATTAATCACATAGGCTAAATTCAAACCGTCTGGACTAAATTTGATATCCGATATGGTTCCAATCACTCGAGGTGAGGTTTCAGCTACGGCCTGACTGGCATTAATTTCTCTAAAATTGGAATTTACCTGCTGATTGATTGTGAGGTAATATTTTTTCCAGTCTTCCAAAAAGGAATTAAAATTTAATCCTACCGTATTAGCAACCGAGTTTTCTTCATTTCGATTGATTCTGGAAAGGTTGAGAATACTGGAAATATATCGCCTTCCGTAGCGCTCTGCTATGTAATTCCAAATAGACTGTCCGACTAATGCTGATTCGATGGATTTTAAGCGAAGGATTTTGGGGGATTCGTCTTCCTTGAGGTAATGTCGGATATAGTCGTCCATTTGGCGGCTCCAACCTTTTGCCAAATACAATGAGATGCCCTCTACATACCAATCAGGAAAGCTATTGAGTAAATTGGATTGAAAGGCATCAGCCACCGAAGCTCCATAGAGCATTTCTTGAATGATGATTTTGGAAGTGGCATAAATCAAGTCTTCCTTAAAAAGGTCAACTTCACCCTTATAAGCTACTTCTGCGATCAGGCGGCTAAAGTTGGTTTGACCCTCTTCATTGAACTCTTCCTTGTTTAAATTTAAGTTGCTTTGAAGAAGTTCTTCAGGGGAGTTGTAAATGTAAATTTTAGGTTTGGTATAGGCTACATAGCCAATCATCTGAGTCAATCGCTGGAATTCAGACTCCAAAAATTCAATAGCCCTTTTGGCATTGGCTCCTCCCCGATCGTAATAATAAACCTCAAAATTATTAGAGCTGTAGAAATACCAGTCAAATTCCTGGTGCTGAAGCCTGTTTTTCCCAAATCGTTCTTGGTCAAATTGAGCAAAGGCCTGGCTCGCCCACATCAATAAGCCCAAGGAGAAAAGAATACTATGGAAATACTTCTTAAACATGCTATAACTAGAAGTTTTAAATATAATCAAAATAGCGAGCGATATCCACTTCCATCATCAGCGGCTCAGATTCCAATAGATAAGAACTCATCATTTTGCTAAAGAAGGGAACCAAAGAAACGCCTTTAGCCCCAAAACCATTGAATATGTAAACGCCTTCAAGACGAGGATGTTTCCCCAAAAAAGGTTTCCGATCTTTAGTGGCTGGACGGATCCCTGATTTATGAGAAATAATTTTTTGAACAGGCAAATCAACCAAGCCTTGAAGCCGTTCCAAAAGCTCATTTTTTGCTCGTTCGGTAGGACCTAGATCCAAATCATGCCAAGTATATGTAGAACCAACTCTATGGATTCCATCACCCAAATGCACACGAAATACCCCTCGATTCACAATATAATTAGGGCAAAACTCTTGTTGAAGTTCCAAAATCTCCCCCTTGACGGGTGCAAAAGGTAAATTTCCAAAATATTTGGAGGAAGCCGCTGAAACACCATTGCAGTAAATGACAGAGTCCGCTTCAAGTTCTCCATATACCCAGACATTCCCCTTCTGCTCCAGATTTTCTTCCTCAAATTTATGATCTAAGAAATACTTAGAAAATTTTTGCCGAAAGGCATCTAAGAAGGTTGGGATATCCAACCATCCCGAATTTTTCAGCATGACTCCTCCATAAGGATCATTTATAGTATCCGCCTGTGATTCAGTAACCAATTCTCGAATGTAGGGTTCGAAACTAGCTTCCGAACTATTGCCCATCCACTCATTTTGTTCTTCTATACTTATAAATGGGCGGTAGATAGTCTCAGGTCGCAAAAAACTTGATCCTGTTTCTTTTTCTAACTGTCGGTAAAACGGTTCGATTTCCGGGAATAGCCTATCCGCAAACCAGGTTTTCACCATTTTTCTTCCCGTAACAGGATTATAAAGTCCCGCTGCTATTCTACTTGATTGATTTTGAGATGCTTGATCAATGATCAAAATCCGTTTCCCTGCTTGAATCAATCGGTAGCCTAAAGCAGTTCCTGCAATCCCTCCTCCAATGAGCAAAAAATCAATTTTCATAGCTCAAATAACGTGTTTTATTCCTTATTTTGTTTTTGAGGATTGAGAAAACATGCTTCAAATTCAAACATTCACCTTTAATCCATTTCAGGAAAACACCTATGTAATTTCCGATCAAGATGGGAATGCGGCAATTGTAGATCCAGGAAACTATGATCGGAGTGAAAACCAGGAATTACTGGATTATATTCGATCAGAAAACCTTAAACCGGCGCTTCTTTTGAATACCCATTGCCATATTGATCATGTTTTGGGAAATGCATTTGTCAAAAGAACATTTTCAATTCCTTTATTAATCCATGAACAAGAGGTTCCTGTTTTGAATTCTGCAAAGGTTTTTGCTCCTAACTATGGGTTCAATCAATACGAGGCAGCAGAACCAGATGGCTACCTGCAACCTGGTGAAGTTATTCAATTGGGGAAAGAAAGCTTAAAGATAATTTTTGTCCCGGGACATGCGCCTGGCCATGTTGTATTCTACCATGAGGAAAGCAAACAATGCCTAGCCGGAGACACGCTGTTTAGAGGAAGTATAGGTAGAACAGACCTTCCAGGCGGAAATCATGATCTATTATTGGCCAAAATCAAATCCGAGTTATTTTCCTTGCCGGAGGAGACTATCATCTATCCAGGACATGGCCCTACAACTACTATCGGGTTTGAAAAAGAGTACAATCCATTTGTAGGCACTAACGCAAGAAGCTGATTTGAAAGTTAAATCTCATATCCCGAACCTTTTAACTCTAGGGAACCTGTTGGCAGGCGTCATCGGGATCGTTTGGGTTCTGGACGGCACCTATTCTGCAGGGGCTTATTTTATATTACTAGCAGCTTTGTTAGATTTTTTTGACGGTTTTGCCGCCCGATTACTAAAGGTGACTGGAGAACTTGGGAAACAACTCGATTCTCTTGCAGATATGGTTTCTTTTGGCGTATTGCCTGGATTCATTGTTTTTTCTTGGTCACAAACATTAACAGATTTGGAATGGCTTCCCTACCTTTCCCTTACAATTCCTTTGTTTTCTGCACTCCGGCTTGCAAAATTCAATATCGATGAGCGTCAATCTGATCGCTTTATTGGATTACCTACTCCAGCGAATGCTTTGTTTTTCAGTACTCTACCAATTCTCTCTCAAAAATGGTCTCAATTAGATTTTCTTCTTTCAAATCCTTGGTTCTTGATTATTCTAGCCTGGATTTTTTCTCTTTTACTAGTTGCTGAGCTAACACTTATTGCTTTAAAATTCAAAAACTTTTCCTTTCGTAATAATGTATTTAGATATATGCTGATCGGCCTAGGGCTAATTTTCCTATTGACAATGGGCTTGGCAGGAGTTCCGCTAATTATCCTTGTTTATTTGGTACTTTCTGCGATCGAAAATTCGTTTTTTTCTCCATGAGAAATGCTTTCATCGTAAACTTAGGGATCGTTTTTTTGAGTCTTTTTGCTAATCAAACTTGGGCTCAAAGCGATATTTTTAAGTTTCCCGTACTAGAAAGTGGCATTTACCAATTAACCCCAGAGCAGCTATCTACTCTCGGAATCTCCGATATTTCAGAGGTGACTTTTTATGGATTTCCTGGAAGACTTCCTCAAAAATTAGATAGTAGCCAACTTGACTTGAAAGAAATACCTGCTTTGGAAACATCAGAGGGACTTTTCGTATTTCTTTCGGGTCCACATGTCATTGAATCCGATGAAAATTCAATCAGCTACCGGCACCACTACTATACAGACACGCTTTACTATTTGATTGGAAGAAAAAAAGATCCCAAACGAATACAAACTGTCAAGTTATCTGAAGGGAATTCTGAAAATCCACCCACGCTCTATCAATGGACTGCCATCAAAGGAGAAGATTCCAACCTATTAAATTCAGGGAGAGTTTGGTATTCCAAACCCGTAAGTTCGGGAAATATCCAATCCATCCCTATTCGGAAAAACTCTTCGACAAATGCTCCCTGGAAAATTCAGGGAGTCGTGATGGGACAATCTATTCAAGGGGGGCAAATCCACTTGATAGAAAATGGAAATGAAATCACGAATGTAACCATCCCACCAATTCCCAATTCTACTTATGGAATCAAGGGAATAGAAGTACCGATCCAAGAAGAATTCATTCCTACTACAAGTTCGATTAGCACCATAGAAATTGGGTTTGAAAGTGCAGACCCAAATGGAACTGGATACTTTGAACACCTGCTAGTCGGAGTACCCTTTTCATCCGAAAATATTGAACCGGGAATTTATTTTCCCGAATCAACACTCCCTTTTTCGAACTCATGTTCCACATGTCAAGTATGGGAAGTCAGCGATTTTTTCAATCCCTTAGATTTAGGCAATCAAAATCTAGTTGCGGGTTCACAACTAATCTTTTTTAATGAAGAAAGCATCCAACAAATCGAAGAAATTAAGGCGGTAGAAACCACGATCCGCTCTATCGGAAACTGGCCAGAATTACTCATTCTCACCTCTGAGGATTTTTTACCTGAAGCAAATAAGTTGGCAACGCATAAATTGAGTCAGGGGATTTTTGCAGAAGCAATATCTATCGAAAGTGTTTACGATCAATTTGGATTTGGGAACCCTGACCTCATAGCCATCCGGAATTTCGTAGCCTGGCATTTCCATTCCGGAAAAAGATTAACAAACCTTCTTTTTTTGGGAAAGGGGACTTTTGATTATAAAGGAAAATTGGGTGGTCGCCCTTCCATCGTCCCAACCTATTCCAGTAGAAATAGTCTTAATCCTTTGACAACCTTCAGCTCAGATGATTTCTTTGGATTACTCGAATTTGGACAGGGAGAATGGGTAGAAAGTCAAGAGGGAGACGAAATGCTTTCCATTGGAGTTGGCCGATTACCGGTAATTAATAGACGAGAAGCTGAATTGGTTGTCAATAAGCTTATTGATTACGAGTCCACCCCATCTTTTGGAAAATGGAAACGAAATTTCACCCTTTTTGCAGATGATGGGGATAATAATATTCATTTGCGAGATGCCGAGTCCCATGCCACAACCCTAGGCGAAAAAGCACAAGCTTATTTTCAGGAAAAACTCTATTTGGACCGCTTTGAACAAATTGAAGAAAATGGGAATCAGCGATCTCCTAAAGCCAAAGAGAAACTCCTTCATAATCTTGAAGAAGGAACGTTATTTATGAATTTTATTGGCCATGGAAATGAAACTACTTTGACCGCCGAGGAAGTTTTTCGGATTGAGGACATCCAAAATTGGCCGAACTTTAAAAATCCTGCCTTATGGGTAACCGCAACCTGTGAATTTGGAAGGTATGATAGTCCTTTTATCCGGTCGGCTGCCGAAGAATTATTGATTGCTGAAGGAAAGGGAGCGATCGGCCTATTGACCACAGGAAGGCCTGTCTTCAGCAGCGTCAATTTCAGATTAAATCAAGCATTTATTCAAGAGGTCTTTCGAAAGTTGGACGGAAAACATCAAGACCTTGGAAGTATTTTTAAAAACACAAAAAACGCCAGTTTAAATGGTCCTTTAAATCGAAATTTTAGCTTGCTAGGAGACCCCAGTATGAAATTGGATTATCCTGACTTTGATATCCGAGCCATCGAATTTAAAAACGAAAGCGGTGAACCCATTGAGTCTTTCTCCCCACTTTCTGAAATCACTTTCTCTGCGGAAATTATTGAACCCGAAAGCGGATCTCGAATTTCAAATTTCAATGGAAGTTTTGAAGTTGAACTTCAAGATAAGCCCACTTTCATAGAAACATTAGGAGACGAAAGCAGCCCCGTTGAGTTTCCAGAAGAAAATACAATTCTCTTTAAAGGATCAGGCGAAGTAATCAACGGCTTATTTGAAGGAAAATTACGAGTTCCGGCCGGCATTTCCCCAGATCTTGAAAAGGGACAATTTCGATTTTATGCAGTGGATTCCATCCAGTCCTTGGATGCAATTGGAGGCCTGCAGGTTTTAATTGGAGGTGAACCGAACGAAGAACCGAATGATCAAGAGGGACCAGAAATACAGTTCAAAATAGAAAACCTTACCGCAGCACCTCTTATTTTTCCAAAAAATCAATTGGAAGCCCAGTTCCAGTTTTCCGATCCAAACGGGATTGATGTTAGCGGATTAATCCTCGAAAACAACCTAACAATTCGAATTAATAATCAAGAGGAAGAAGTATTGAACCATGAATTCGTAAGTCTAGAAAGCTCTTATCAAAAAGGAAAAGTGGATTTAACACTTGCTGGATTAAGGGAAGGACTCAATCTTATTGAAATTAAAGCGGCTGATTTATTGGGAAACATATCTGTAAAAACCATTGAAATCGAAGTACGGGGCAGCAATGAAATTCAAATCTTAAACAACAAAATCTATCCTAATCCTGCGAATGAAAAAACAACCTTTCAGGTAACTCATAACCGCCCGGGCGAAAACTTAGTTATTACCTTAGAAGTATTTGATTTGGCAGGAAATATACTATTTTCAGACTCCCGTCGTTGGGTAAAAGTTGACTCGAAAATAGAACCCTTCACCTGGATTTTTTTACAAAGTCAGTCGAAAATTCCAGCAAAAGGGACTTATATTTACAAATTAACGCTTCAATCAGAGGAGGATAATACCCTCGATTCGATCAGTGGGAAACTAATAATTGAATGAAGATAAAAGGCAACTGGATACAAGTTGGATTATTTATGGGATTGATCTTATTCAATTCTACCCGCTTGCTTGCCCAAAATTCCGTTGTGATTTCAGGTCAAGACCCTGAGCGAAGGGTGATTACCACAGCGGTTCCATTTTTAAATTTTGCCCCCGATTCCAGACATTCTGCCATGGGAGACGTGGGTGTTGCCACTAGCCCAGATGCAAACTCAGCTCATTGGAATAGCGGGAAACTCGCATTTATAGATGATAAGATGGGCTTCTCTCTTTCCTATTCACCATGGCTTGGAAAATTAGTCAATGACATGTCATTGAGCTATTTGACAGGCTTTTTTAGAATAGATGAAAACTCTGCATTTGGATTTGACCTCCGCTATTTTAATATGGGAGACATTCAACTGACAGACGGACTTGGAAATGAGTTGGGGGAATTTAATCCTCGTGATATCGCCATCGGGGGAACCTATTCTAGAAAGTTATCCGCCAACTTGGGATTAGGAATCTCAGCAAGATTTATTCATTCAAACCTTTCCGGAAATATCTCTGCCGTTGGTGGGAGTGAAGGACGCCCAGGCATTAGTGTTGGGACAGATGTCGGTTTGTACTATTCTAAACCCATCCTTTCCGGATCGAAAGAAGGAACCTGGTCTTGGGGTATCAATATTTCTAATATCGGCCCAAAAATCACCTATAACAGTGCTGATGACTTAGACTATATTCCTACGAATTTGAGAATTGGAACAGCATACTCCATTGATCTAAATGAATTAAACACCTTAACTTTTGCCTTAGACTTTAATAAGCTTTTGGTTCCATCGCCTCCCATTTATGCGACTAATCCTGATGGAACTTTAGCAACTGATGAGGATGGGAATTTGATTATTGAAAAAGGAAAAGATCCAAATAGACCTTTAATCTCCGGAATGTTTGGATCCTTTACCGATGCTCCAGATGGAATAAAAGAGGAAATCCAAGAAGTAACCCTTTCTTTTGGAGCAGAATACACTTACAGTGACAAGTTTGCTGTACGAACTGGCTATTTCTTTGAGAACCCTACAAAAGGAGGAAGAAGATACTTCACCATGGGAGTAGGATTCAATCTTGAGCGACTTGGATTCAATTTTTCCTATTTAGTTCCGCAAACGCAAAACCATCCTTTGGCTGAAACACTTAGATTCAGTCTCCTTTACACTATTCCGAACAATTAATCGATGCTTGACCGAAGTCAGCCTCCGAAGTTTATTATTCCGGAAGATTTCTCGTTGATCCAACCTGAGCAATTCCAGCTTTCATCTGGGGCCAAAGTTTTCCATATTCACACACCCGCCGTGGAAGCTGTGAAAATTGATTTTATTGGAAAAGGAACACGAAGTAGTCTTCCCCTAGATCAGGCATTAATTCCTGGCTTCACACTCCAATTACTTTCTGAAGGAACTGCTACCAAAAGTGGGAATGAAATTGCTCATTTTTTTGATTTTCATGCAAGTGAAATCCAACCCATTGTCACATTTGGACATGAAGGATTTAGCTTGATAAGTACCAAAAAACACCTATTCAAAGTTTTACCCCTAGTTTTGGAAATCGTCCATGAAGCCATTTTCCCTACAGAGATTCTTGAGAAGCGAAAATCTCAGCGAAAATTGGCGATCCAGTTGGAACGTGAAAAAACCGCTTCCCGCGCTTCTCAACTTTTCAGAAAAGCCCTTTTTGGAGAAGGCCATCCTTATGGTGTGGAGATCGGGGAAAATATGCTTCAAGAAGTAACTTCCAATAGGCTTCATTATCAAAGTCAAAACCTTTTGTGGCAAGACTTGGAAATTTTTATTTCCGGCAATTTTACTGAAATAGAATTAAGCCAATTATTGAATTCACTCGAAGGTTTTCCAGTTCGGCCAGCATTAGAATCCGTGCTTCTTCCGGATGTAAGTAGCGAATATGTAGTCCATGAAGAACGTCCCAATTCAGTTCAAAGCAGTATTCGGGTAGGAAAATTTTCAATCCCCAAAAACCACCCTGATTTCATCTCATTAAGTGTTTTCAATTCAATTTTGGGAGGATACTTTGGTTCCCGGTTGATAAAAAATATCCGGGAAGACAAAGGACATACTTATGGAATCTATTCCAGTTTGGCACAAATTGGAAGCATGAATTACTGGGTAGTCGCTGCAGATGTTGAGAAAAAATATTTGGAGACTGTGACCTCAGAGATTCAAAAGGAGATCCAACTACTCTGCGAGGAAGCAGTTTCAAAAGAGGAGCTTGAGTTAGTCAGAAACTATTTAATGGGTCAAATGCTTTCACAATTCAGCAATGCTTTTGATTTGATGGACCGCTTCCGAGCTGTTTACCATGCTGATCTAAATTTGGATTTCTATCAAAGGAAGCTCAACTTTATTAAAAAATTCACCCAGGAAGATGTATTGCAGGTAGGAGAAAAATACTTCAAAAACCAAGAACTATTTATTGTAAGCGTAGGCTGATCAACCCGTCAAATGAATATAGAGCCAAGACAGATCTACTTTTATCTTGGACCACCACCTATAAAAAGCCAATCTTGGATTTTTAGTATGTAGCTTTTCAGCAAGTTCGATCAGATGCTTTGCCGCCAAAAAATTAGCAGACCAAAGCGCATGCTTCAACTCAAATAAAATCCGCTCCTGTAGCGCCTGATTTTCATCTTCACTTTGATTAAGCTCCAGTGCTTTCTCACAGACTTTCACAGTACTGGGAAGCATTCTTGAAATATATCGTTGGTATTGCTGCGAAGACATGGATCGAGGATGAACACGCTTAAGAATTCCCACATGATCCGAAAAAACGACTGGGTATTTTCGAGTCAAACGGATTTGAATATCAAAATCCTCATAGTATAGGCTTTCATCATACCCCCCTTCCTTTTTTAGGATTTTAGCATTAAAAACAATCGTAGCTGAGCAAATGGTATTTCTCCGCAATAAGGTTTCATACAAGTTCCCCAACTCCACATTTTCCCTTAGTTCGCTGAATGCATTTCGTTTGTAAAAGGTCCGAATTGCTCCGGAAGATGAAAGCAAATAGGCATCAGAAAAACAAAATGCCGCATTCGGATCTTTTTTCAATTGTTTAATCGAAAGAGAAAGGTGATCGGGATAAAGGACATCATCACCTGACAAATCCACCACATAATCACAGTCTGTTTGGAGAAAAGCAGCATTGAAAACAGAGCAGTAGGGTCTGGGCTCTTCATTAAAAATTGTTTTTACCGGGAATAGTCCTGTGAATTGATTCACCCATTCCTGAATCTTAGCAGGAGTCTGATCGGAACTGCCGTTATCAATGATCAGCAGCTCTTTGGCATAATAATCCTGCATCGCCACACTTTCCAAGGCTTCAAAAATCCAATCTTCATGGTTGAATGCAATACAAATGATGGTGACTTTTTTTTGCTTTTCCATGATTAAAGCGTCTTGACCCAAGTGACCTTATTGGAAATATCGTTTGAAAATCTTGACTTAAAAAACATTAAACTGTGATTCGGTGAATCCGGCTGATCAGAGGACCCCAAATCTATCAACTCAACCTTTAACTCGTCTGCTAATCGAAATAGGTAATACAGCAAAATCTCACCCGCATGATTGATTGGACTATTTGGGTGGATTGCCGATTGAAAATAATAGATCGAATTTTCAGTCAATTTAACTGCTAAGGTATGTGCAATAACCTTCCCATTCTTTTCTAATGAAATCAAAAAATACCTTTCTGGAAATTCAGATACTTGTCCTATCAATTTGCTTTCATCCAAACTGACAGCATAGCCCCGGTTTTCATTCCATGCTCGGATAGCATTCAAAAATTCAAAATTTTGAATTGGTCCGCTATAAACCTGAAGCTTTCCGTCTTTTACTCGACGGTAAAATTTAGGCTCTTCTTTTTGAAGAAATTTTTTGATTCTCTTCCTACCAATAAAAAATTGATGTGCCACCAGGCTATGAGGAACAAAACCCAACTTAAACAATAAATAATCAATCAGATCATGGTTGTCCTGATATGGTTTGGGAGGCTGCGTTATCTCAATTTTTTGAATTCCCTGCTTTTGTAAAAATTGAATTGATTCTTCAATAAAATAGGCCAAAATCTCTGAATGAAGCTTTTCCTGAAACCAAATACCGCCAAATGGTAATTGAGGTAAAGAGACAGCTTGCTTTGAATTTTTATCAATGAAAAATGTAACCCAAGCTTTTTTCTTTTCTTTCTTATACAGGCAAAAATCCCAATAGGTTCCTTCACTAAGAGGAGTTAATCCAGATAAAAAATAGTCTTTCGGATTGGAATCAGACTTTTCAACCGCAAACTGATACTTCTCAGGCATTTCTTCCTTTCAAACTTTTAAACTCTTCCATGTCTCTAATGTAATCGTCTTCAGAAAAATCTTGATCTGAAAGACCCAATAACACTGCATCAGAAGAAAACCTTGTCTCTACCCAATGGCCCGGAGGCACCAATAAGCCTTCCGAAGGATTTTGAAGTAAAAACTTCTTACTTTTTCCATCAGGGAAAAGGATTGTAACCTCCAATTCCCCGGCCATTGCAATTAACACTTGTGTTTCCTTTCGATGTGCATGCTTACCTCTGAGAGATTCATTAGGAACTTTATGAATCCAAAAACATCGCCGAATACCTTGCGGAAAAATGTCCTTATTTTCCCAAAAAAAGAGCTCTCCTGATTCCTGCTCATCACCTCGAAATTGGATCATTTGAGGCTCAAGTTTTATATTCGAATTTTCCATTCTTATTACAGCCGGTCGGAAATTAAGATAATTACAAAGGAAAAAAGATTAACCCTCTATTAAATTTATTTTACAACTTAATCTCAAATCAAACCTATTCACCTTGACAGATTTTACTGAAGATAAGGACTCCTTTTTAACTTTAGCTAGCTCTTCCTCAGGCTTATTTAAAGAAAAAAATAGCAAGTTTTTTTATTTCGCCTTCCCTGTCAAAAATGAGGGGGAAATAAAAGAACATTTAGACATGCTTCGAAAAAAATACTATGATGCAAGACACCATTGTTATGCCTATTGCTTGGGAAAGGACGGGGAAATCTTCAGGGCAAATGACGATGGAGAGCCCAATCATTCAGCTGGAGATCCGATTTTGGGACAAATCCGATCTTTTGGGCTGACGAATGTTCTTATCGTAGTTGTTCGGTATTTCGGAGGTACAAAATTGGGAATGAGCGGATTGATTCAAGCTTATAAGACTTCAGCAAAACTCGCCATTGAAGAAAATGAACTTGTAACAGATTTTTTAAAAAGCCGCATCAATGTAAAATTTCCTTACTCTCAAATGAATGAAGTTATGAAGCTCATCAAAGCTGAAAACTTAACTATTGAATCCCAGGAGATGACACTGGATGCAGAAATAATATTGGACTTTCGGTCTGGCTTACTGGAAAAGGTCACTGAGGAATTAAATACCTTGGAAGGAGTCAATGTAACCCTATTGGAATAATTCATCCAAATAGCCTTCCATTCTGAGCTTTTTAAAGACTTCTAGACAGGCCCATGCATCTGTAGCTGCATACCGTTGTTGCTTGACCGTTAGTTGAGTTGCCTCCCAATTAGAAACCTGCTCTGATTTGCTGATTCGAATCCCCAAAACCATTCCAGAGAGATTTCGAACACCCACATTATGAAAGCCTATTTTCCGAAGTTCATCATTCAAATCAAAAAAGGCCTGGGGGTAAAAGGAATCCGTCAATTTGGACAAACCCTTCAAATCATCATGGACAGCTGCTCCGATCTTGAGGATATGTTCCCGTTCCAAAATGGCTCGCAATTCATCGGGAAAGCCAATGGAATTTAACCGAAACAGAAAGGCTTGCTCGGAAGTGGAAAGTTGTAAAAGTGAAACCTCATTCGTTACCCCTTTTCGAAAGGCCGGTTTGGTTTCGGTATCAAAACCCAAGATGGGTTGAGTATCTAGAAATTCAACCACTTCTTCCACATCCTCCAATTGATCAATTAAGTAGATTTCCCCTTCAAATTGCCCCAATGGAAGCGCATTTACCTCCTCTTTGCTAATCCGTATAGGAATCATGCGGTCTCTAATTCTTCCTCTGTGTAATAGTTAATACCAATATTGAGATACCCATACAAAATCGTCATAAATGGGCTGATAATATTGAAAAAGCAATACGGTGCATAAACCAAGGTAGCAACACCAAGAACTCCAGCTTGAGTTGCCCCACAGGTATTCCAAGGAACCAAAACGGAAGTAACTGTTGCTGAATCCTCTAAAGTTCTACTTAAGTTTTCTGGCTTTAACCCTCGCTTTTTATAAATATCCGCATACATCCGACCGGGAACTAAAATAGCTAAGTATTGATCAGAAGTGGTAATATTGAAAAAGACACAAGTTGCAGCTGTACTTGCGATTAGCGAACCAACTTGATGGACTTTCTTGATTACGGCTTCAGCTAATACCTGCAACATGCCAGTAACCTCCATGATGCCTCCAAAAATCATCGCACAGATAATCAACCAAATTGTATTGAGCATCCCTCCCATTCCGCGAGTCACCAAAAGTTCATTGACTACATCATTGCTGGTCACTACTGAAATCTCTCCATAAAGTGACATCATCACAGCCTTAAAGCTCAAATATGCATAGTTCCCAGAATCGTTGGCAATGGAAGCTATTATATCAGGCTGGAAAATCACCGCGAATACTCCCCCTAAGAGTGCTCCAGCCAATAAAGCAGGAATGGCAGGAACTTTTCGAATGATCAGAATCAACACTACAGCTGGAACAATGAATAGCCAACCAGTAACATTGAATTTCTCTAAAATCACGGTTGAAATTGCTTTCACATCATCTACTGAACCATTAGCATCGTAGTTAATTCCAATGATGATAAACAAGATTAGAGTAATCACAATGGAGGGAATGGTCGTTTTGGCCATGTGGCGGATATGGGTAAATAAATCCGTCCCTGCCATTGCTGGTGCTAGATTTGTCGTGTCGGACAAAGGAGACATTTTATCCCCAAAATAGGCTCCCGAAATGATAGCACCTGCTATTATTCCTTCCTCAAATCCCAAGGCCTTTCCAATTCCCAAAAGGGCAACCCCAACGGTTGCAACTGTTGTCCATGAACTTCCTGTAGATATTGACACTATCGCACTGACCACGCATGCTGCAAAAAGGAAAATTGCCGGACTCAGCACCTGCAATCCATAATAAATCATAGCAGGTACAATCCCACTCAAGAGCCAGGTCCCAGCCAAAGCACCGATCAAAAACAAAATCAAAATACTTGACATCGCAGAACTGATGCTCTTTACAATTCCGTCTTGAAGGGTTTGCCAATGAAATCCAAGCCTGTAAACCGAAACTAAGCCTGCAACAGCAGCGGATAGTAATAAAACGATCTGATTAGATCCAGAAAGACCATCGGTTCCGAAAATCTGGATATTTAAAACTAATAAGAAGATTAAAAAAACGAGGGGAATCAACGCATCAACAATTCCCGGCGTCCGAGTTTTTTCTTGCATCAAATTTTAAGGATAGGATGAATCTGTGAATCTAACCAAAAAATTTAAAACCCTTTTCGAAGAAGATCTGAGAGTTCCTTCCCAACCTGCCATCCAATGGCGACACCCATCCCTCCTAATCGTACTGCAACAGCAGTTTTTTCTCCGACTTTTTGAATAATTGGAGATTTCTTTGGACCAAAAGCCATGATTCCAGTCCAAGAGTGCTGCCAATTGATTTTTTTACCCGGAAAAATTACCTCCTCTGCAATTCCCTTCAAGTAGCGCTCAATTTTAGGATTAATTTGATTTTCTTCACTTTGTTCACCTTCAAAATCTTGATTTCTTCCTCCTCCTAAAAGCAGACGTCCATCGATTTTCCGAAAATACACATAGCCTTTGTCCATATGAAAGCTTCCTTTCCAAGGAATACGAAAATCCAAAGGTTCACTGACCATTACCAATCCTCTTCCGGGCACTAGATCAACCTCAGGCAATAGCTTTTTTGTAAAGGCGTTGGTACATATGGCGATTTTTTTACCAGAAAAAAGGACGTTTTCAGAGAGGATCACCTCCCCTGAATCAGGATATAGTTGAGAAACGGTAGCACCTGTTAAAATTCGAATCCCCAATTCCTCAGCCAAAGACCAAAGAGAATTGAGATATTTACCCGAATCCAATTCCCCTTCAAATTGGTTTTTGACAACCGATTTCACCGAATCCGAAAAACCCATTTTGCGATGTGCCTTTACGGTTGAAAAAACAGGCTTTTTAAAAAGGGGCTTTAATAATTTATTGACATTATCGAGGTGGTCCAAGGCCTCAACTTGGTCTTCTTGGATAAGTTCAAAACCGCCTGAATCTTTGAATTCAAGCTCCTTTTTCCCAAATTCTTTTTTTATTTGATTCAAACCCTTAAATCGGCGCTCCACCAATTGTAAAACTTCATCGGGCGTCATGGTCCAAAAATCATCCAGAATTTCAGTCAAAGACCCAAAACATGCAAAACCTGCGTTTTTGGTACTCGCTCCCGTAGGAAAAACCCCGCGTTCCAAAATCAAAACCCGAGCCCTCTTATTTTTTCTTTTGTAATGAATCGCAGTAGATAATCCTACAAACCCTGCCCCTACTACAATCAAATCATAGTTTAAAAAATGCTTCTTTTCCCAATAGCTTAGCATAATTCTATTTGCCAGACGGCATTTCGTTAGATTTTTGATAATTTACTTCTAAACATAATCATAACCATACAGAGCGCTATGAGAAAAATTGATGAACTCCTTCAGGAATATGGTTTAAGTCATCAAAACCCTACTAATAAGCTTATCCATTGGTTTTGTGTACCAGCTATTTTTTTTAGTGTAGTAGGGTTGGTTTTCAGTATACCTCCTGGGCCCTTGTCAGAATACTTTCCTCTTTTAGGAGGATTCGCCAATTGGGCTACAATTGTCTTGTTTTTGGTTTTAGTTTATTACATCACTCTTTCCGTCCCATTAGCCTTAGGAATGTTTTTATTTGCTGCGCTTTGTTTGGCTCTAGCTAACTTTTTGACCATTGAATTCCCTGGAAAACTCTGGATTATCAGCTTAGCCATTTTCTTGATCTCTTGGGTTATCCAATTTTATGGTCATAAGATTGAAGGAAAAAAACCATCTTTTTTCAAAGACCTACAGTTTTTACTCATAGGACCAGCTTGGCTAATGCACTTCATTTACAAACGACTAGGCTTGGCATATTAGCCCTAAAAAGATCATACAAAGTACTTTCTTAATCCTTAAACATTGCCTCAATTTTTCTTAGGGAAGTTTGATTCTTTTTAGTTCTGATACTCAACAAAATTGATTTCTTCTCCCGGGCAGTTAAACGCCAATTTAACGAAGCTCGCTGCATAGCTTCTTGACTTCCCGTGAGTTCCTCTTTTTGAACTAATTCTGGTGCGTATTCAAACTCCACCTTGTCCAAAGCGAAAGGCATGGACTCTGCCATATAGTTGAATAAAACTTCGTTTTGAATGGTCTGAACATTATCCCAGTTGGAATAAATATTTTTCAGGGGATTAAATATTTTTTCAGCAATACGAGGAGCAGGACTGAGTGGAATTTCCATGGACTTTTGAGAATCGCGGATCGTAATTAAGACCACCCCATCTGTATTTTCATGAATCCACTCTTGAAATACATAAATAAACCGTAAGGCATCTTGAATCCCAAAATTATCGGATAAACCGGTATCCATGGTTTCCATAATCGGCTGAGAAGGAAGCTGTACATTAGGAGTGATAAATGGAAAAGTAGCAGACATCCGTAAGGCCGTGAGAAATCGGAGATTTTCCGAATCCTGATCCTTAAAAAAACGAAGGAAATCAACACTTTGCTTTTTTTCGTCCGCTCCTAATTGTCCTTTGACTGAGGTTCCCAAATAAGACATAGAATGCGGTGAAATCACCAATTTTCTCCCATCGTTTGTGATTAATGAAGTAATGGGTAAAAGTGGTATTTTCCCAGAAAATTCAGCTTCACGATAAGCTTTCAATGGTTTATCCATCAATCCTTTAGTGTTTTCATTAAGTTGTTGCTCAAAAGCATACCCTCGATCCTTCAAGTAATTTCGATCATTGTATTCAAAATATTGGTTTCGAATGATCAGGTCATTTACCAATAGTGAAAAAATGATTGGATTCAGATTATCAGCAGATATTTGATCGAGATAAACAGAATCCCTTGGGTCAATTGAAGAATCCTCCAAAGACCGAAGATAAATTTCTCTGAAAAAAGCCTCCCCCAATACCCCACCGGAAGCCCCTGAAAAGAATTCGGTATGCTTCAAGACTTCTCCCTCTTCTATTGCATAGAGATGTTGCAAAATCACAACTGTCCATAAAGCTGCTCGTTGCCCTCCACCACTCGAAGCGATCATGACAAGTTTTGGCTTTTCATCTCCCGTTTTTTTCTTCCAATTTTCTAAAATCTTTAGAGTATGTAGTCGGTCTTTTGCGAGTGTGTCTGGATGTAGCAAGGAATCCAATCTTTCTAGGGAATAGGGAGCTGGCTCAATTTGATAATCAAGACCAAATGCCTCATGGGGCCGATTTAAGAATGAAAAGTTTGAGAAATAATTTATTAGCAGAATTGCCAAAAAAACAGTAACCGTCGCCCACTGCCTAAGCCAAAAACTGACAGCTCCGACTAGCATCATTAAAATCGCCAAAAGCAACATCGCACTCATAGCTGCCGGCCATTGTAGATAAGGTTCTTCTTTAAATAAACCCAGGAAAATTACGAGCAGAATCAAAAACACTTGAATCAGAAATAAATTGAGGTGATTCTGATCAAATACTTTTAAAAGTTTGGCAGCATGAAAGCGAGAGATATCCGGCCGAACCGGCTCAAATCGAAGCTTTATGGTCAAATAGCTATGGACTTGATGATTTTGGTTCTTTATATCTTTATATCGGCTGATGACATTTTTCCGAGTGAAAGGAACACGTCGAAGTCTCCGATCCAGATTCCCTGCAAAAATCAAAAAGAAGTCTTTGTTGGTAACCGCAAAGTATCCGAAAATTAACCCATAGCTAATCAAGCTTCCCAAGGTAAAACCTCCAAAATAAGACAATACTTGCCATTGAGAATCTAAATCATTTTGAAGTTGAAAATTGACAAACCGAATACAATAGGCTAGGTAAAAAAGAAGGGGTACGATGGAATTATTGATACAAAAATGAATAAATGGCTTTTTGAGAACAGCTAGAAATGAATATTTTTTACCTTCCATCATATAGGTAGTCATGTGGAAGGCCATGGTAAAGACAGCGAACCCAACACCCATTAACAAAAAACTCAACCAAGAAACTTCATGAAGGTATTCAGGGTCCAAAAACAAAAAAGGGATCCCAAGGGTGACTCCAAACCCCTCAAAAATGATCAAAAACAACAACCCCCAAACCAAAAGCAGGGCTAGGTTTTTCCGAAGGTGAAGGGATAAAAGCTGTACTGGAAAACTATACCAGATGGATTGAATCATATTTTTGATATTCCTTAAAATTTAAAGTTTTTCCTTCAATGAAAAAATTTTTACTTAAAGCCATTGGTCCTCAAAGTTTTGTAAAATCCTGAAAATCCAAGAAGGGAAATATTGAATTTAGCCTATGGTCATTCACATGATAAACTGTACTTTCAGGGTCCTAAAATGAATCATTATGAGAACTTGGTTTTTGTGTAAGGTAAAATACGCTAAAGAAAATGAACAGGGATTACTAAAAAGTATTTCCGAGCAATATCTCGTCGATGCTGTATCATTTACAGAAGCTGAAGCAATTCTGTACGATCGATTAGGTTCTCAAATACGAGGTGATTTCCAAGTTACAGGCATCAGTAAAAGTAACATTGTCGATGTTTTCTATTACGATGATGCGGATATCTGGCATAAATGTAAGATTACCTACTTGGTTGCTGATGGAGAAAGTGGGAAGGAAAAAAAGGTAACCCAGTATATGATCGTCACAGCCTATGATGTGAAGCAAGCCTATGACAGAATTCAGGAAAGCTTAAGCAATATGCTGGTAAGTTTTCGGGTTCCTGATATTACAGAAAGCCCGATAGTGGAGGTGTTTCCTTATGAGTCAAACGATTTAAATCAAGAATTACCGGAAGGAAATTTCAGACCGGTACAAGAAGAAGAAGGGGAAGATTAATTCCCCTTCTTTAATCCAATGCTTGAGGTTGATGCTGAATTACAAAGGAAATTAATTCTTCCACCGGAATTCCTACCCGCTCTGAAGCATCTCGAATATCCTCCCGACTTACTTGCGCCGCAAAGGTTTTATCCTTCAATCGTTTTTTTACTCCTTTGACTTCCATTCCCTCATAGGCCGTCGGACGCATGAGCGAATAGGCATGAACAAACCCACTTAATTCGTCAAAAGCATAAAGCATTTTATCCATCTCAGTAACAGGTTCTACCCCAAAGTAGCGAGGACCATGAGATGCAATGGCATGGATGATTTCTGGGTCTATATTTCGGGACTCCAATTCTTCAATAATTTTTCGACAATGTTGATCAGGCCATTGGTCCCAATCTGCATCATGAAGCAAGCCTGCTAAAAACCAACGGTGCTGATCCAACTCATTCAATCCCTTTGATTTAGCATAAGACTTCATCAAATGGGCCACTTGTTGCATGTGGACAATCAGTTTTTCATTTTTTACCCAATTTTTCAAAAGATCGAATGCCCCCTCGAGGGAAAGAACATTCCCTTTATTTTCTGGACTTCCAAATTCACTTCGACCAAGATTTAATGACGTTTCATTCATTTCAAATAATTTTTATTGCATTTCATATTATATTAAATGTTTCTCGTATATTTGTTTTGTTCTTGCTGTATGACTATGAGTTTGAAAGGACTTGAAAATTTGGCCCAATTGGCAGTATCGTCCGAATACCTGATGCAGGTCACTTTAGACCCTGATGGTAAAGTACTTTCAAGCGACAGCGGTATTGGCCCCATTCCTTCCCTTTTTGACCAAAGCAAGAAGCAGATTTTTTTTGCTGATTGTTTTCTTTCTTCGGACTGGGTAAAATATGAAAATAATCGCACAAAAGCCTGGAACAATCATCAGCAGTCTTTTTTTGTCGATCTTCAAAAAATCAATTATCCAAACGGGAATTTATTAAAAACCCGGTGGGAGTTTTTCTTCATATCCAAAGAACATGGAACATGCTTGGGAATTGGGCATCCTTTGGATGTTCAAAAACCATATGATATTCAATTGGGAGAACTCATGGATGCAAGTGATTCCCCACAAGAATTACTCGACACCATTTTGGAAGATCGTTTACTGGGATTTTGGGAATTCAACCCTTACGATAAATCAAATTCGATCAGTTCCGGTCTTGCTCAGATTTTAGGATATTCTGAAAAAGACATGAATCAATTTGGTTCCATCACTTGGGAAAACCACATTCACCCAGAGGATTTTGAAAATTTACGGATTGACCTTTTTCAGCATTTTAGATCGGCAGGAACCATTCCATTTAAGCGGGAATTTCGATTGATTACAAAGCAAAACCAGACTATTTGGGTAGTAGGTTTTGGAAAAACCACCAAATGGAATGAGAGGGGGTTACCATCTCACGTACAGGGATTGATTGTGGATATAAACGAGCGGAAAAAGCAAGAACTTTGGTTGAAAGAGCATCATTTCTTTCTGAAAGATCTTGCCTTCCAACAATCTCATACCCTGAGGGCTAGAGTTGCCAATATTTTAGGATTAATTGATATTCTGGAATTAGAACAGCAATCTTTCGAATCCAAAAGGATTGTCGAAATCATCAAAAAGGAAACAAAAGACCTCGATCATGCTTTGAAAAAAAGCATTAAGGAGTCAGTCAATCAAAACAAGGTTTTTGAATCGGAAACCGGAAACACTGCTTCCTAAAGATTTCGAATTTTCCATTTTGCCTTTAAATAGCCCCAAATCACTTTGGGGCTTATTGCTTTTTTCCTCGGCTTGCTTCTAGCATATCCCACATTTCCTGTGGAATCATATCCAAATTATTAAATTCTCCCGCACCTTTTAGCCATTCCCCACCATCAATGGTCATCACTTCTCCATTGACATAGCTCGAAAAATCTGAAACCAAATATGCGGCTAAGTTTGCAAGCTCCTGATGCTCTCCTACTCTACCAACAGGTACCTTTTTGGCCGGATCGAATTTTTTCACCAAATCTCCAGGAAGTAACCTGCTCCATGCTCCTTCGGTAGGAAATGGTCCTGGTGCAATTGCATTGGATCGAATACCATATTTAGCCCATTCAACTGCCAGGGAACGAGTCATAGCCAATACCCCTGCTTTTGCAGCTGCTGATGGGACAACATAACCAGAGCCCGTCCAAGCATAAGTCGTGACAATATTCAAAAATGTTCCCCTTTGCTTCTTATTTATCCAGTCCTTACCTGCAGTTAAGGTTACTTGAGAAGTGCCTTTCAAAACAATATCCAAAACGGTATTAAAGGCATTCGTCGATAGCCGCTCAGTCGGGCTAATAAAATTTCCCGCAGCATTATTCAAAACCACATGAATCTCTCCAAATTCCTGATTAGCATCTGCCCACATTTTTTCAACTTGCTCAATATCCCTGACATCACAGGCTAAGGCCAAAACTTGACCTCCTTTTTCCTTCATAATTTGGGAAGCAGTCTCTTGAAGCACATCCAGTTTTCTAGAGGTAATAACTAAATTAGCTCCCAATTCTAAAAAATAAGCCCCCATGGAACGGCCCAATCCTGTCCCTCCACCGGTAATCAATATATTTTTGCCTTTCAAAGCCCCTTCCCGGAGCATTCCTTCGTTGAAATTCATTGGTTATTTTTGTTTAAAGTTGAACCAAGATAATCATCCGGCCCGGTAATTGAAAACAATTCGGAAAACTCGAAAACACCTCCTATGAAGCGCATTCTTCCTCTTTTATTTTTTCCTTTGGTGCTATTGTCTTTCTCTTGTCAAGAAGACACAGATCGAGTCATTCATACAGATATAACTGTCGAGGCAACCCAACTTCTCCAAACATCCTCTAACTGGGGAGAAAGTCTATTTTTTGCAATGCTGGATTTTGAGGATTATCGTCAAATGGAAAGTGAATACTTACCGGGATGTCCAGAAATCCAGATTAGTGATGGAGATCGCCGCGTGACTATAGATTTTTCTAATAAAAAAGGATGCGATGGAGAAGACAAAACCTTCCGATCAGGAAAAATCATTCTTGATTTCTCGCAACAGAGTGGTTTCCTCTCATTTTGGACAATGAGATATGAAAATTATTCATTTAAAAACTTCAAAATCTCAGGGGAACGTAGATTCTCTTTCGTGAATCTTACCCAAATCAAAGAAACTTTTGAAAACCTCACTTTTGAATCTGAAAAAGAGGTTCGAACAGTAATTTCAGGAGAATTCAACCATAGCACAATTTTATCAGGAGGCTTGTTGACCGGCATTAGAACTTCTGGGTCACTAGAAGGTACAAACCCTGTCGGAAGAAGTATTTCCATGATATTACAGGCCCCTCGGGAAGAAAAGGTCGAGTGCTTTTTAACTGATGAACCTGGTCTTCCAAATTCTGCTATTGAGATTTGGGAAATCTCAAGAACATCCCCTCAAACCATTTCTCATTCGCTTTTCTATAGTTCTACGAACCCTTGCCTCGTGCAGGTAGAGGCTTTACTCTCTGACGGTCGTAGACTTCAACTTCAATAAAAAAACCCGGAAGTAATTGTTCCGGGTTTAAAATTGGGATATCAAATCGAATTAATATCGATAGTACTCTGGTTTGAAAGGCCCTTGAACCTCCACACCGATATATTTTGCTTGATCTTCATTCAAAGTCTCAAGCTCTACTCCAAGTTTAGCAAGGTGCAAAGCAGCAACTTTTTCGTCCAAATGCTTCGGTAGTACATAGACTCCCGGCTTGTATTCTTCAGATTTGGTCCAAAGTTCAATTTGTGCTAAGGTTTGATTTGTGAAGGAATTAGACATTACGAATGATGGGTGTCCTGTAGCACAACCTAAATTCACCAATCGACCTTCTGCTAACACAATGATTTCTTTTCCATCCACTTCATATAAATCAACTTGAGGCTTGATGACGGATTTGGTATGGCCATAATTCTTATTCAACCATGCCATATCGATTTCATTGTCAAAGTGGCCGATATTACAAACAATGGTTTTATCACGCATGGCTTTGAAATGCTCTCCGGTAATGATGTCTTTGTTACCTGTAGCTGTCACTACGATATCCGCTTCTTTTACAGCATCTACCATCTTCTTGACAGCGAAACCATCCATTGCTGCTTGAAGCGCACAGATTGGATCAATTTCAGTCACAATAACACGTGCTCCTGCACCTCTCAAAGATGCAGCAGAGCCCTTACCAACATCCCCATATCCTGCAACTACTGCAACTTTTCCCGCCATCATAACATCAGTAGCACGACGAATCGCATCTACCAATGATTCCTTGCAACCATATTTGTTATCAAACTTCGACTTCGTAACTGAATCATTAACATTGATAGCTGGAAGAGGAAGTGTACCATTCTTCGTTCGCTCATACAATCTGTGAACACCCGTGGTGGTTTCCTCGGATAAACCTTTAATTCCAGAAACTAACTCAGGGTATTGATCCAAAACCATGTTGGTCAAATCACCTCCATCATCCAAGATCATATTCAAAGGCTTTCGCTCCTCGCCAAAAAATAGCGTTTGCTCAATACACCAGTCAAATTCCTCAGCAGTCATACCTTTCCATGCATAGACCGAAATACCTGCTGCTGCAATCGCTGCTGCTGCATGATCTTGCGTAGAAAAAATGTTACAAGAAGACCAAGTGACTTCCGCACCAAGCTCCACTAAGGTTTCAATCAAAACCGCAGTCTGAATAGTCATGTGAAGACATCCAGCGATACGAGCTCCTTTCAAAGGCTTGATTTCCCCATATTCTTCACGCAAAGCCATCAAACCTGGCATTTCAGCTTCAGCAAGTTTGATTTCTTTTCTCCCCCATTCTGCCAAGGAAATGTCTTTTACTTTGTATTGAATGAATTTTTCAGATTGAATCTCTGACATAGTATGAAAATTAATTGTTTAAAACTCCAAAACTTGCCGCAAAGGTACCTCGAAAATCCCGCATTCTAAAATTAACTACTGTAATCAGGAAAACGGATTGCCTGAAAATCAAAAGTTTTAATTTCTTGAGTATTAGTCTCCAATAGTAACTGTCCGCTGGGCTTAAGACCGATAATTTTCCCATGAAGTTTTTCTTCTCCTACCAAAAATTCAGCTTCCTTTTGAAATAAATATAAATTCCGCTGATATTCTGCTTCAATCTGAGCCCATTTTCGTTTCTTCAGAAGCAGATAATATTGCTCAATCTGGGTCACCAATTGCCTTAAAATCTCATCTTTGGAAAATTCTGTCCCAGTCAAACTTTTTAGCGAAACAGCTTTCGAATTCCCGAACTCTGTTTGATTAATATTGAGTCCAATACCAACAACCGCATATTCCCAACCACTTTTACCCAAACTGTTTTCAATCAACACTCCCCCTAATTTCCCCTTTTGTGGGACGATCACATCATTAGGCCACTTGATCTGAATCAAGGGGAAATAATCTTCCAATACTTTTTGAATAGCACAACTCACTGCCATATTCAAATAAAACTGTTCAGAAACATCCATGAAAGATGGTTGAAGGATCAGCGAAAACGTAAGATTTTGACCCGGTTGGGACTCCCAGGTATTCCCGCGTTGTCCTTTTCCTGCTTTTTGAAAATCACAAATGACAATCGTGCCTTCAAGCCCCTCTCCTTCTCTGACTAATTGGAAGGCTATGTCATTGGTAGAGTGACAGTCTGGCAGGTATTTAATGTCTTTGCCCAAAAAAAGTGTATTGGCAAGAATTTTATGCATTTGTTTCTGGTTTGTCTTAAGTAGAGACTAGATTTACAAGGACAAGACAAAATTAAAAATTAAATATGACAGCAGAAGAGCTGAGTCAAGTCATCGTCGAAGGAATGGAGGATAAAAAAGCCCTCGATATCGTGGTGATGGACCTTAGAAAAATTAAAAATACCGTATG
>NZ_JABXIN010000016.1 GCF_013373065.1 Algoriphagus sp. | reverse complement strand
CTCTAACCAACTGAGCTATAGGCCCAAATTATCATTTTTCTTCAGCGACCTCCTGTCCCAATGAATCGGAAGAGTCAGAAGCTCTATCAACTGGTCCCGATGGTTATCGGGAGCCCAAATTGTCATTTTTTTCTCGGCTCTCTCTTCCAATAGATGAGGAGGGGTAGAGTCTCTATACCAAGTTCCAGATCCTTATCGGGAGATGGTGTCAAAACCTCAATTAAATAAAGCTATTGATATTTAATCTTGGTTTTGGGACTGCAATGTTACATATTTGAAAGGATATTCACAACCAAACTACTGGATGAAAAAAACACCCGATGCAGACTTTTTGATCTTTGATCTTGGGAATGTGATCATCGATATTGACTATGATAGATCCCTTTCCCTTATCCGTCAACATCTTCCATCTGAGTATCATCACCTTTTGACTGATTTTTACCGCACCGATTTCCATAAAAAATATGAAAGAGGGCAGATCGATTCCACTACATTCCGTGATGAAGTCCGAGCTTATTTTCAACAGAATTGGACGGATGATCAGGTGGATTTCTTTTGGAATTCACTTTTGGGAACGATTCCCGCCGAACGGCTCTCCTTGGTGAAGAGAGTTAGACAGCAATACCAAGTTGGAGTGTTGAGTAATACAAATTTGATTCACATTCATGCCGTCAATGATATTTTGATGCGGGATCATGGATTGGCAAATTTTGATCCGGTTTTTGATTGGGTTTTTCTAAGTCATGAAATGGGGTTAGCTAAGCCGGAGACTGGAATCTATGAAAAGATGTTGACCGATTTGGGAACAGCCCCCGAACGAGTAGTATTTTTTGATGATCTTAAAGAGAATGTGGAGGGTGCTGCATCGCTTGGAATACAGGCAATACAAGTTACCAGCCCCGAAGTTATTTTTGACTTTTTAAAAGATGTATAGTCCAAAAGAATATTTAAGGCACGGGATTTTTTTCATTTTGACCCTTTTGGCGGCTACTTTGGCTGGGGCAGAATGGATCTATGGAAAGTCAATCATGGTATCCGGTGAAAATGCCTTGACCTGGGAATATTTTGTAAAATCCTTTGCCTATTCGATTCCTTTTATCGGAATTCTGCTAGTTCATGAGTTAGGTCATCTTTTTACCTCAATTTATCATAAGGTTAAATGCTCCTTGCCTTTCTTTATTCCGGCATGGTTTGGTTTTATAGGAGCACCATCAATCGGTACACTTGGGGCAATTATCCGGATGAAAGGATTCGTGAACTCAAGGAAAAAATTCTTTGATATTGGAGTGGCGGGTCCTCTTGCCGGTTTTGTGGTTGCTATTGGAGTATTGACTTATGGGTTTACTAATCTTCCTCCTTCAGATTACATCTTGGAAATTCATCCAGAGTATGCTGATCCTGATTTTCAAGGGTATGAAGATGCCATTGATTTTGAACTAGGTCAAAATCTACTTTTTTGGTACATGAGTGAAAATCTGGCTGACCCAGAAAAAATGCCGGAGATGTCAGAAATTATCCATTATCCCTTTCTTTTTGCTGGCTATTTAGCATTGTTTTTTACAGCCTTGAATTTATTGCCAATTGGCCAACTGGATGGAGGACATGTGATTTTCGGTTTATTTCCTAAGCATCATCGACAGATTTCTCTGGTTACATTTTCGGCTTTCTTGATGTATGCTGGATTGGGTGTGATTAGTCCTTACCATCCGGCAAATGAGTTGTTTTTTCGAATTCCTTTGTATGTAGGGTTTTTATATATCAGTTACCACAAATCTGGACTTTCCGTCCAAAACAAGCTTACCCTTGCTTTGGGAATTGCTGCTGTTCAATATGCGATTGTGTTTATTCAGCCCACTTGGCAAGGGTATCAAGGTTGGCTTCTATTCGCTTTCTTGCTTGGTAGAATAATGGGGACTCGTCATCCTGAAGTCTCAGGATATAAGCCCTTGGACTTCAAACGAAAAATGATTGGTTGGCTGGCAATATTGATTTTCGTACTCTGCTTTTCGCCACAGCCGTTTATTTTCAAGTAAATAAAAAACCCAGAGTTCTCCGGGTTTACTATTTCTTTACAATTCTCTGTAAGCTAAGATGCCGCCTAAGACATTTCGGACCTTTTCATAGCCCTTGCTTTCAAGAAATTTTTTCGCATTCCCGCTTCGGGCTCCACTTCTGCAATGGATGATGATTTCTTGATCCTTTTTGTCTTCCAGTTCATCCAAACGATGGGGCAGTTCTCCCAAAGGGATATTAATAGCACCTAGATTATCGTCTTCATATTCCCATTCTTCGCGTACGTCCAAGAATACGAATTTGTCTCCCTTTTCTAGGCGATCTTTCAGTTCTTTTACGTTGATATCTTCCATTTTACTTCACTAAGATTCGAATTGATTTTGGCCCTTGGGGAGTGATCAGGTTAATGACATAGATCCCAGGGATTTGTTTCATAAAGTTAATGATTTCTCCTTGAGGATCTTGGATTCGCTCGGGGAAAATCTCTCGCCCAAAAGAATCAAAAACCTGAAGTTCCACAAAGTCCCCTTGAAGATGTAAATAATCATCAACAGGGTTTGGGAAATAACTTAAATTCTCGGGTCCTTGCTCCGCTTCTGAAAAAGGTGGTGCAATACTTACATGCGGTCGAATGATCAAGGAGCCCCTAACTTCTTCATTCTGTGCCCAAGCTCCATTTACATTGTAAAAAATCTTATCCGCTTGGTCGTTTTCTTTATTTAATCCTACGTACACGAAATCATTACTAAACTGGGCAAAGCCTACAAAAAACTCTCCTTGAACCCGAATATTAGTATCAATCGGGAAGAATAGCAGTGACTCACCTTCTTCTTTTAAAGGGATCAATGTTTCTTCTTTGTACAATGGATTAGCTTCCAAATCATTCCAAACTAGAATATCTATAGGTTGGTCAGCTTGAGCAGGATTGGTGAAATCAATCGAAATTCCGGTTAGGAAAACAGGACGCTCGGTTTCAAATTTGACAGCAAGAAATCCGGATCGCTGATTAATACCAGCAGCATAATCTGCACTACCCAAATCATAGGCGAAGTAATCCCGAACCGGAAAGTAACTCCGAACCGTATCATTAACCCGATAATTAATGCTTTCAAAATTGGTAGTATCTCCATTTACCACCTCAAAATAATTTTTGTCGCCGGTAGTCAAATAGGTTAATATTTCAAGATCAGTTTCCTGGCTGATTTCAGGTAGAGTGGTAATTGCGTTGCTTTCGAAACCTCTTCTTTCCTGTGCATTTGGTACAGGGTTGAAAGGAGTGTTAAGATTTACTGCTGTAGAATTTGCTGATTCGTTAGCCAATAAAATCGAATATTCCATAGCCCGGAATCGATTCTCAAGGTTTACGAATTCATTCGAAATTGGAAGCAAATCGCTTGGATCCAAATCCTCATAAAATGCTAAGGGAAGAGCAGCATAGTCGCCAGCTAAGAGAAAATTATTTCTGGTTAAGGCCCTATCCAAATAGAAGAAGTCACTCGCATCTCTATCCGTATTCAAATAGACATAATCAACCAACCAAGTGTCGAAAGGCCCAGATAGCCTGCCCTCATTTACAAACCGAAATTGGAAATGGTCATGTTGGAATTCCGTGGATACGGGAAGAATTTCCTGCGTAAATGTCGTCCGGTCTCGATCAATTCCGCCTTTAATAGACCATACATCAGTCCAGACGCTATCAACACTTAAAAATTGAAGAATTAATGCGTCTCCCTCATCTGGCATTTCTGCTTTTCCTCCTGCTTGCCAAAAGAAACTTAGAAACAAAGTTTCATCATGATCGGAATCTAGTCCAGTTAGATCAAATGGTTTAGATGTGAGGTAGTCGCCGGCTCCTTGCTCTCGAATATCCCGGGAATAAGGTCGGCCAGTTTCGTCTACTCCATCTAAAACGACCACACCATAAGAGGGCGCATGATTTCCCATGCTGCTACTGTAGGTGCTTCCGGAGAATTCCCATTTAAGGGTGTCCATTCCTTCTGAAAAATCATCCCAAAAAGGCAGTTGATTTTGATTTAAAATTCTGCTGTTAAGTTGAGAAAGGTGTTGCTCCTTGATTTTTATTTTTGGAATAGGGCCAAATTCAACTAACTGAGCATGAACTCCCGTGGATACTAGAGTCATAACGATGCTCCATAAAAATATGTGGGCCCATTTTCCCATACGATTAGTTTTCTTGAGCCGATATCCAGAGATCAATCATTTCCCCTGTTTTAACTTGAGTTTCGGCAGGAGGGGCTTGTCTGAATACATGTCCCGGAGGTATTGTGTCATTTCTAAAATAAACTTTTTCCCCCATTCTTAAACCAGATCCCAAAATCAGAAATTCAGCATCAATTTCATCCATTCCTACGAAATTCGGAACGCTTAAAATTTGATTACCCAATCCATCTCCAACTACTAGATCTATTTTTTCTCCTTTCGGAATTTCAAATCCTTCTGTAACTGTTTGGCCTCGATACTGTTGCTCCAAGACCACATTGATACCAATGTCCGGAACGTAGATGATTTCTCCTCGCTCCAAGCCTAAGTTAGCCAAAATTTCCTGCACATTTTTTAAAGGCATGTTGACCAAATTGGGGAGTTTGATCATAGGAGCATTGCGGGCATTTAAGGTCAAGTAAATCTTTCGACCATTTTTAACTTGCTCACTGGCGGGTGGAATTTGTTTTAAAACTGCCAAAGCCTTTTCATCGGTACTATAGCCAGAATCTAACGAAACCTCATAGTTCAATCCCGATTTCTCAAGTATGTTGATCGCCTCATCAAATGTGTAGCCTGATAGGTCCGGAACAGAAACCGTTTCCCCATGATTGGTGTAGGTCGGTAAGTAGATTTTCAAAAAAACAAATCCAAGTAGGAGCGATGCTCCAAAAATCAACAAGAGGTTTATTAGAATCTTTTTCAAGGAATTCGGGAGTCTATTTTGATTTTTTATAAAACGTTAAAGATAATCGGGAATTTTAATCCCGACAAAGAAGCTAGCTTTAACGCAAGTAATTTGGCAAAAAATAAGCCGAAATAGCAAATTCGGCTCGATTTTAAATTATTTAAGGAATACCCGTTGAATTTCTTGAAGAGATGGACTGACCATCCTTACTAAATAAAGACCCGGAGAGAAAATGTCTCGTGGGAAAGTATAGGTCTGGTTCAAAGTTTGGGCATAGCTAACTTCATGAACGATCATCCCTGTTGACGAAATTATCTGAATTGTAACATCCTCATATTGAGGTAAGTTAAATGCGATATTAAAATATTCAGTTGCAGGGTTTGGATAGATTAATGCCTCTCCATCTCCCGGAATAACAGGATTAGGGTTGGCACTAAGGAATAGTTCTAAATTATCTAGGTATACAGGAGCGTTTTCTCCTTCACCAGCTTTTAATACAACGGCCAAGCGAACGTCATTTTTTCGGTCCCCTGCGTAATCCGTTAAGTTGACATATACTCGTTCAAAATCACCTGGATTGTTTGGATTAGGAATACCATTTACGGTCGTTAGCTCATTTCCGGTAGCTTCCCATACGATTTGGTAACTCTCACCAGCATCATCGCTTGCTACTACTTCAAGCTTTGTCCCCTCAGCTACGGTGCCTGCCGCATAATCGAAAAACAAAGAGGCCTGCCTGTTTTTGGAAAGATCGAAAACCGGAGAGCCTAACCAATAGGATCTTCCTGCGATTGGATTTTCGACGGTGCTACTATTTCCAGATCGTGAACCTGTGACAGGTACGGAAGTCCATGAACCGGTATCATTTTCTGGATTGATACTTCTCCAGTCTTCACTTGAAGAAGCCACATCAAAATTTTGTCTCCAAGGAACTAGGCTTCGCTCAGTAGCTTCAATGATATATCTTCGAAGTTCACTTTCATTCCCCTCGTTTTGGTCAAAATTGGGAAGGATGACAGAATAGTCCAGTCTGTTTTTACCAGTGCTGGTGCTATTTCCTCCTGTAAGAGTAAAAGTTTCTCCTGGAGGAACTGGTTCTCCACTTGCTAAAAACGCTTGAGGGCTACTTCCATTTACACTTTTTACGAATACAAAGTTTGATACAGGGAGATTTCCTGTATTCGTAACAGAAATTCGTTCGTTTTGATAGCGGCCATCGGAAATTGGAAAAGGCGTAATCAATTCCTCCATTTTCAGGCTATACTGAAACTCCTCTGACTCTAAAATCCTGATATTTTTCAAATAAATGTTGTTTCCGAATGCATTCAAATTGATAAAGGCAATCCGGATTTTTCCTAAATCAGCAAAGGGTTCTAGGTTAACTAATTCCGTACGGAACTGGGAATTAGTGGATGGGATAAATTCCTCCAATGTAGCAGAAGCAGTAGCTAAAGAAGTACCTGATTTCTGATAAGTGGCTTCAGCAATTTCGAAGGTATTTCCACAATCTGAAGAAATAGCCACGATCAAATCATCTTGAAATCCCTGTTGATTATAAGGGGCATGGGCCATCTCAAAAACCAATTGTGCATTTGGATAGCTACTCAAATCAAGTACCGGAGAAATGAAGTAATCCAATTCGCCGGATGCATCATACTCATAGTTTCGGATATAAATCAAATCTTCTGTTTGTCCCGAGATGCTTAGTTGGGTTGTTTCCCATGAAATAGACTCATCGGGATTTTTGATGGTCCAAGAATTTGGGATGTTGCTAAGATCTAAACTTAATGGTAAACTTACTGCTGTTTGGACTAATGGGTTGGAAGTCAGTCTGTTGTTTTCTGGATTTTCATCCGAAGAGTTGTTGACGAGTAAAATTTCGAATACAACTTCATTTTCTGATCCAACCAGTTCAAAGGAATCAAATGAAAGAATTGAAGCTTCCGCTGTTTCAAGATTAAGATTAAAGTCTTTGGTTTGAATAGACTGTCCATTCAAGGATAAGCGAATACGAGCTGAACTGATGGTTTGTAAACCCGCATTTTTTACTTCAATACTTGGGTTTACATTGGAGTCACAGGTGAATTCCCCCGGTTCAAAGATTCTGGTAATTGCTAAGTCTCTATCAAATAAAACCGGCTCCTGGGTTGCCCGATTATTGACAAGTGTTGTTCTTCTAGGGCTATTTGCTAATACTACATCAAATCGTTCTACCTGGCCTAAGGTGAATAAATTCATACAGGCATCCGGTGTATAATCCATGAAATTTTGGATCATATCATTGGAGTCGCAGCTGAATCGAACAGGATTACTGTTGCAAATGGAGTTGGAATTATCCTGAAGAGGGGTGTCATCGACAAAGTCATCTACACCACAACCCCCATCACCCCAAATATGGCGTAGTCCAAAGTAATGACCCACTTCATGAGTAGCAGTTCTTCCTAAAGAGGCAGAAATGGCATTTCCTCCGGTCCCAAAAAATCGGTAATCAATAGTCACCCCATCTATAATCGCCGGTGCAGGGGAGAAATTCAATCCGGGTAAATCCGAAATAGGAAAGGAGGCATACCCAATGTATGGTTGGGCAAGTGGCACCACCCAGATATTTAAGTATTCTTCTGGATCCCATTGCGTAAGTTGGCCAATGATGGTTGCATCATCAGGTAGATACGAAGAATTCGGACCTTCAATCCGAACCACTCCATTCGTAGGAAGACCATTGGGGTCCTGTTTTGCTAAAACAAATTCGATATTAGCCGAAGCCGCAACAGGAAGAAATTCAGTAGGTGTACGATCAGCATCCGGGTTTAAGCGATTAAAGTCTTCATTTAGAATCCTAATTTGGTTTTCAATTTGAGAAAAAGGAATATTAGCTCCTTCTCCTTCAGGAGTTCCATTATGAACAACATGTACAACCACTGGAATCAGTCTTTTTTCTTCCAGGGTTTTGGCTAAAATTTGAGGCTGATTCCGTTGGGCTTCAATTTTTTGGTCAATCCAATCCTCAAAGAAGTCCCTGGTACCGAAGAATCCCATTTCCTTAACCAAAAGCTGTTCAATGACTCCATGTCCACATTTTTCATTGTGTTGATGTGAAGTTTTATAAGAACCAAAGGATTGAGTCTCTTCCAGGGGAACAATGGTGAACTGCTGGCCAAAGGCCTGATGGAAAGAAAAAATTGCTCCAAAAAGGAGCAGAAAAGCCTTCGAAAAAAAAGGGATTCTATTCATTAATCAGGGAAGGTTAAGCCACGGTAAGATTGACGGCTTCCACCCTGACAATTTCGGGAATCGCCCGTTTTATAGCTTCCTCTACCCCTGCTTTGAGAGTCATGGAAGACATTGGGCATGAACTGCAAGAACCAGTCATTTCGATTTTTAGCACCATGTCATCAGTAAGTTCGACGATACGGACATTCCCACCATCCGCCTCTAAATAGGGGCGAATCGCATCAAGTGCAAATTCAATTTGATCTCTTAATTCAGCTTGCATTTTTTATGCTTTTATTTCTACAATTTCAGTCTTTTGTTGAGAGGCATTCCGAATGGCCACCTGACGGGCAACCGATTCTGCCAATTCAGTATACGCTTTTCGAGTCGGACCGTTTTTCAGGACTGCCGGATACCCAGTATCTCCACTTTCACGAATACTTTGAACAATTGGAATTTCTCCTAAGAACGGAACCTGATATTTTTCGGCTAGTCGTTTACCACCTTCTTTACCGAAAAGATAGTACTTGTGATCAGGCAATTCTTCCGGTGTAAAGTAAGCCATATTTTCTACAACACCTAAAACGGGAACATTAATTTGTGGCTGATTAAACATGGAAAGACCTTTTGTAGCGTCTGCTAAGGCCACTTTTTGAGGAGTGGTGACGATTACAGCACCCGTTACAGGGACAGTTTGTACCATGGTCAAGTGAATATCAGAAGTTCCTGGCGGTAAGTCTATCAAAAGGTAGTCCAATTCACCCCAATTGACATCTGAAATAAATTGACGAAGGGCAGAACTTGCCATCGGGCCTCTCCAAACAACGGCTGAATCCGTAGGTGTCAAAAAACCAATAGAAATCATTTTTACTCCGTACTGCTCAATTGGGATAATCACGTTTTTATCCCCTTCCCGTTTCACAGCAGGCTGTTCTCCTTCCACATTGAACATTGTAGGAATGGATGGGCCAGAAATATCTGCATCAATTAATCCCACTTTGGCGCCTGATTCTGCCAAGGCAACAGCAAGGTTGACAGCTGTGGTAGACTTTCCAACACCTCCTTTTCCAGAAGCAATCGCGATAATATTCTTTACCTGGGGAAGGATAGGGGTGGCATTTCGAACAGTCGTGACTTGAGAGGTCATGTTGAGGTTCCAATCATATCCTTTCCCAAAATCCTCTTCCAATGCTTCAATACAATTGTTTTTAATAACTTCCTTAAGTGGACAAGCAGGAGTAGTTAATACAACATCGAAACTCACTCTTTGATCTTCGATATGAATGTTTTGAATCATTCCCAAGCTCACCAAATCTCGCTTGAGGTCCGGATCCTGAACTCTGGAAAGTGTTTTTAATAGTGCTTCTTTGGAAAGTTGCATGAATTTGTAATTTGGCTGCAAGATAGTCTCTAGAAACGGCTTTCAGAAAGCTCACAGCAATTTATCGATGATTTAACTCACTACTTTGGTAAATAGTTCTTTCAAAAAGTTATCAATTCCAAGCTCCGAGTTAACTTTGTTCTGAATCGACCTATGGGAATTAGCAAGCATACAACCGACAAAGTCAAAGAAAGAATGGATATCGAGGAGGTCATCTCCGACTATGTTCCATTGAAGAAAAAGGGGCAAAACCTTTGGGCTTGCTGTCCTTTCCATGGAGAAAAAACACCTTCTTTTTCAGTTTCACCTGCTAAGCAAATCTATAAGTGCTTTGGTTGTGGGAAGGCTGGAGATCCCATCCAATTTATTATGGATATTGAAGGGATAGGCTTTCAAGAAGCTGTCCGGCATCTTGCTGGAAAATATGGGATCGAGATAGAAGAAGATGAAACCCAAACACCGGAACAGGAGCAGGCTCAAAATGAGCGTGAAAGTCTTTTAATCGCTCTGGGATTTGCTCGGGATTTTTTCGTCAAAAATCTTCAATCTGAAGAGGGTAGAGCTATTGGTTTAAGCTATTTTAAAGAAAGAGGCTTTTCACCTGCCATTATTGAAAAGTTCGATCTGGGTTATGCCTTGGAGGGTTGGGATAATTTGCTAAATGCCGCAAAAAAAGCTGGTTTTCAAGATGAGATTCTCCTGAAAGCAGGGCTTATTTTGGAAAAAGAAGGTGACCCTTCCCGTAGGTATGATCGATTTCGAAATCGGGTAATTTTCACTATCCATAATATCAGTGGTAAGCCCATCGCCTTTGGGGCCCGAATTCTCACCAAGGATAAAAATCAACCCAAATACATCAACTCCCCTGAAACCCCTGTCTACCATAAAAGTGATGTGTTGTACGGGATGTTTCAGGCTAAAAAAGCCATCCGGGACAAGGATAATTGCTATCTCGTAGAGGGTTATACGGATGTGATATCCATGCATCTTTCTGGGATTGAAAATGTGGTTGCCTCTTCAGGGACTTCTTTGACAGAAGGTCAAATCAAGCTTATTAAGCGATTCACAGATCAAGTCACAGTCCTTTACGATGGGGACGCAGCGGGAATCAAAGCCTCCTTGAGAGGGATTGACTTGTTATTGGAAGGAGGACTTACTGTTAAAGCGGTAGTATTCCCAGATGGGGAAGACCCTGATAGCTATTCTCGAAAAGTAGGGTCTGAGGCTTTTAAATCCTATTTGGAAGAAAATGCCTGTGATTTTATAGGTTTCAAAATCAATCTATATAAGGAAGAATTCGTTCGGGACCCTATTCGGAAGGCTGAAGTAATTCGGGAAGTTGTTCAAAGTATTGCGAAAATTCCCGATCCGATTATTCGATCCGTCTATGCCAAAGAAGCTTCAGGACTCCTGGATATTGAGGAAGGGATCGTTTATGCAGAAGTCAATAAAATCCTTTTAAAAGATCAGCGAGAGCAGTTCAAAAAATCCCAAGAACAACCAATTGATGCAGCTCCAGTTGAAGATTTTTTATCTGTAGAAAAGCAAGCTTTTTCTATTAGTGAGGCGCTTCGTCTCCAGGAGCGGGAATTGATTCGGCTTCTTTTGAATTATGGTTTGCAGCAGCTTGGAAATGAGGATATGAATCTCTGCCAATATTTATTAGCAGAAACGGAAGAATTATCCATTGAAAACCCGCTTTATGCTAAAATTTTGAAGATTTTTCGGGATCAATTAAACCAAGGAGTTATCGTCGATTCCGATTATTTCTTGGGTGGTTCTGATCGGGAAATCCGGGATGAAGTGATTGACCTGATTACTCCAAGAAGGGAGGCCTCTGTACATTGGACTGAAAAATTCCAAATTCTTATCCCGCGTGAAGAAGATGATTTATCGCTGACCAGCTACAAATCCATACTTCGACTTAAACGAAAGTTTGTTCGTCGAATGATGGAAGAAGCGATTCAAAAAATCAAAAATGCTGAAGGCGAAAAGCTTTCTGAGGAGCAAATCCTGGAGTTACAGGAAATATTTTTGGGGTTAAAGCAGGTTCAGATGGAAATAGACCGGGAACTGGGAATTGTTATTGGATAAACCAAACTTTATTTGGCAGTGTCCTGTTTTAGAACCGAAAGCAGTTAAATTTGTCTTTTAAACGACTAGCAAAAAACCTGTGGAAAATTACCAATTGGACTCCATCGAAGAGGCCATCGAAGCGATTAAAGAAGGAAAAGTCATCATTGTAGTGGATGATGAGGATCGTGAAAATGAGGGCGATTTCGTATGTGCCGCAGAAAAAGTTTCCCCTGAAATCATCAATTTCATGGCCAAGCATGGTCGAGGGTTGATTTGTGCACCCCTTGTTGAAGATCGATGCGAGGAATTGGGCTTGGAACTGATGGTTGGGCAAAATACCGCTGCCTTTGAAACTCCATTTACGGTTTCCGTGGATTTGATCGGACATGGTTGTACTACCGGTATTTCGGTTTCAGACCGTGCCAAAACTATATTGGCCTTGGTGGATGAAAGTATAGACCCATCAGAATTGGGTAAACCAGGTCACATTTTTCCTTTAAAAGCTAAAAGAGGAGGCGTACTACGCCGAGCGGGACATACAGAAGCTGCTATTGATTTTGCGAGACTAGCAGGTCTCAAACCTGCCGGTGTGCTGGTTGAAATCATGAATGAAGATGGCACCATGGCTCGATTACCTGATTTGGTGGAGGTAGCCAAGCGTTTTGATCTTAAGTTGGTTTCTATAAAGGATTTAATTGCGTATCGCCTAAAAAATGAATCCCTGATCAAAAGGGAAATTGGTGTCGATATGCCAACCAAATGGGGAGATTTTGACCTGATTGCCTTCCGTCAGATAAATACTAATGAAATTCATTTGGCATTGATCAAAGGTACCTGGGAAAAAGACGAACCTATTTTAGTTCGTGTACATTCTTCCTGTGTTACGGGTGACATATTCGGCAGTTGCCGATGTGACTGTGGCCCTCAACTACATGCAGCAATGCAAATGGTTGAGAAAGAGGGGAAAGGTTTGATACTTTATATGAATCAAGAAGGTAGGGGAATTGGATTGATCAATAAACTGAAAGCCTACAAACTACAGGAAGAGGGGATGGATACGGTTCAGGCAAATCTGGCATTGGGACTACCGATGGATAGCAGGGATTATGGAGTTGGGGCTCAAATTCTTCGTGATTTGGGTGTTGGAAAAATCAAGCTGATTTCCAATAATCCACAGAAACGTGTTGGATTAATTGGTTATGGATTAGAGATAGTAGAACAGGTTCCAATCGAAATCGCACCAAATCCCCATAATGAGCGTTACCTTAAAACCAAACGTGATAAAATGGGGCATAACATCCTCAAATAATTAGAATCAAAATCAAGGGAGAACAGCGTGAGTTCAATTATCGTATCAAGGGGTATGAACAAGATGATCAAATTAACCATTCTTACAATTGGGATTTGGATGGTTGGCTTTGGATATACTTTCGCTCAAGATAAATTCCCTTCGCAAATCTGGCATAAGGGGAATATTTATGATGCGGAAGGCCAAGCTTTTTCAGGCTTGGTTAAATATGACTTGGACAATAATCTAGTCCAGCTTCAAAACGAAACTATCATTACCTTCACGGCTTCCAATGTTTCCTACTTTGAAATTTTTGATGAAATGTACGGTGGAATCCGGAAGTTTTATAGCCTGCCTTATTCGCTCAATGGTGATTATGAAACTCCTGTATTCTTTGAAGTTTTAACGGAAGGTACAGATATAGCCCTTCTTTGTAGAGAATACATTGCCACTGATTCCAGAAATATGGGGGCATGGGGGCCAGTGGGGATGAATCCCTTTTGGGGACCTCAGACTATGATGGGCTATCGCTTAGCGTTTAATTATTATTTTTTCAAGGATAATCAGATTCAGCGATACAGTCTGAAAAAGAAAGATTTATTTGATATGCTTCCCGGATATGAAGACGAGATCAGTCTTTTCATGCGTAAAAACCGGTTGGAGCATGATAAGCGGGGAGACTTACTTCGGATCACAGCCTACTACAACGAACTTAGCAAAAACTAATGTCAAAGCCACTTATTCTGGTCTCTAATGATGATGGGATCACTTCCAAAGGAATACGCGTTTTAGTTGATGTCATGAAAAAGCTGGGGGATGTTGTGGTGGTAGCACCCGATAGTCCTCAGTCTGGAATGGGGCATGCGATTACCATTGGCGAAACGCTACGCTTGTATGAAGAGGATATTTTTGAGAGTGTATTGGCCTATAAATCGAGCGGGACTCCTGCCGATTGCGTAAAGCTGGCCAAACATTATGTGCTTAAAGATCGCACTCCCGATTTAGTAGTAAGTGGAATTAATCACGGTTCAAATACCTCCATTTCTGTTTTGTATTCAGGTACCATGTCTGCAGCTATAGAGGGAGCGTTGGAAGGTTATCCTTCTATTGGATTCAGTCTTTGCGATTATTCATCAAAGGCAGATTTCTCTCATGTGGAAGAATGGGTAGAGAAAATTGCCCGACAAGTCTTGGAGCGTGGAATTGCCAAAGGAGTGGCTCTAAATGTGAATTTTCCACCTAAAAGAAATGAACCGATAAAAGGAGTGAAGGTCTGTCGTCAAGCTGATGCCAAATGGCAGGAAGAGTTTTCAGAGCGATTTGACCCTACAGGGAGAAAGTATTTTTGGATGGCAGGCAACTTTGTGAATTTTGATAAAGGAGAGGATAATGATGAGTGGGCGATTGCAAACAATTACATTTCGATAGTCCCTTGCCAATATGATTTAACGGCTCATCATGCAATTTCTCAAATAAATAAAGACTGGGATTGGAGTCAGTTTAAAAGCTGATTCATTTTTAGTTTTTTGGATTCTTTTCTGAAAAATTTTGATAACCTAAATTTTACATCTTCTTTCTTAATTCTCAATCAGTCCCGAAGTTGGATACTGTCAATTAAGGCAAAATCTTCAAGTTTGGGTTTATCTCCGATAATACCAAAGTGCTTCAAATTTCGGGTAATTTTTTCCATCTCTGAGCGACTGATTTGATTGTCGACACTCCATTCTGTTTGTCTTATCCAACTTTTCACCTCATTAACATTCAGGTGGAATTCCGATGAAATAATTTCCGGAAGATTCGGGTTGGATTTTAGATTTTTTATGATGCGATATAATTCGTCGCGGACTTTGATAGGGAAGTCTAGGAAATCATTTATCGCCTTTTGACTAGCAACCATTACAAAACAGGGCCAAGGGCTTGCGATTTCACCAATTCGCTTCATGTTCCCTTTTTCAACTTCCGGAGAAGTTGTATACTTTTCCCATAAGAATAATCCTTCGTCGCCATTTTCAAATGCTTTCCTTGCTCCATCTAAATTTTCTACTACTTCTAATTCGATGGATTCTTGTGGCCATCCTAATTTTTCTGCAAGAACAGAAGCCATCAGGTGCGATCCGGAACCTAGTCTACTGATCAGGAATCGCGGGTTAGGGATTTCTTGTACTGAGGAATAGGCTAACTCTTTTTTACAGTGAATCCCCCAAATTAGGGGAGATTTTACATGGAAACCGACAAATTTGAATGAACTTCCTTGTGCTATTTCCTTAAAGAAACTTTCTGTTAAAAGAATCCCCATTTCTGCCTCACCTTGCCTCAGCATTTCACTCATTTTTCCAGAACCTCTGGACTCCTCTATCCATTCCAGATGAATTCCTTCTTTCTCAAAAGGCTGCTTTTGGGAAAGAATTCGAAAAGGCAAATTGAAATGCTCTGGTACTCCTACTATCCGGAATTGCTTCATGAATCAAATGTTGATTGAATCCAAGATAGTAGTTTTAATCGTGAATTGCTTTTTTGTCAGTGATTAGGAGATTGGATAAACCAGCCAGAATAAGCATAGTACCTGCTAATAGCATGGTATTGATGACTGCTTCTCCAAATAGTAATTTGTATAAGAAATTAACGCCACCCAAAGACGCAACGATTTGCGGGATGACAATAAACATGTTGAAAATCCCCATGTAGACCCCCATTTTTCTTGGATTTACAGAACTGGAAAGCATGGCGTATGGCATGGACAGAATACTCGCCCAGGCAATCCCTACAAGGGAAAAACAAATGTGAAGCATCCAAGGCTCCGAAATGAAATAAATCAAGATGAAGCCAAAACCTCCCAGAATCAAACTCCCCAGATGTAATAATCTCCGATTGATTTTAATTCGGCTAGCCACAAAAGCTAAAATCAATGCATAAAACATGGATACGAGCCCATAAGTACCCAAATAATTTCCGACACTATCCGCTGCATTATTATAGGCTTCAGAGGTGGTGTCTGTAGCACCAAATACATGTTCAGTAATGGCTGGAGTTGCAAAACTCCACATCGTGAAGAAGGCAAACCAAGAGAAAAATTGAACCACCCCCAACTTTTTCATAACAGGTGGCATTCCTGCAATATTTTTGAAAATTTCACCGACTCCTTTTAAAAATCCTTTGCTCTCTTCATTCTCTTTTTTGAAAGCTTCAAGATCTTCAGGAGGATATTCTTCGGTGGTCAAAATTGTGTACAAAATGGAAGAGAACAACACCACTGCCCCAATACCAAAAGCATATTTGACGGAGTCTGGAACAACTCCCTCTGGGGCAGTATTAGGAACCCCTAATTGAGTCATTAACCAAGGCAAATTAGAAGCAACCCAAGTTCCAATTCCGATGATCAGTGTCTGAACTACAAAGCCGTAAGATCTTTGGGAGTCTGGAAGTTTATCAGCAACCAATGCCCGAAAAGGTTCCATGCTGATATTAATTGAAGCATCCAAAATCCAAAGTGCACCTGCTGCCATCCATAGTGCTGAAGAGTAAGGGGCTAAAAATAGAGCAAGCGTACTTAATAATGCTCCGATAAAGAAAAATGGCTTTCTCCTTCCAAATTTTGGGTGCCAAGTGCGATCACTCAAATACCCTACGATTGGCTGTACCAATAAACCGGTAAGAGGTGCTGCAATCCATAAAAATGGAATAGTATCTTTATCTGCTCCAAGCGTTTGAAAAATCCGGGACATGAATCCCCCTTGAAGGGCGAAACCAAATTGAATCCCTAAAAATCCAAAACTCATGTTCCAGATTTGCCAGAAACTCAGGTGTTTTTTTTGATCGGTCATGTTTGGGTTGGGCTAATTGACTAAATAAGGCCTGAAATCTCTATTTCTTTTTTGTCATGCTTGATTTTCAAACTTCTGAGCTGCTTGATCTCATAGTATGGATGATCATGTTCCGGTAATGGGTCAAACTCTGTTAGTTTTCCTAAAAATGCAAAATCATGTTTGGTTACCTCAAGGGATTTACCATTCACAGTAACTGCATCAAATTGAAAACCATGGAAAAATATTTCTAACTCAGGAAATGCGCTAGTATAATTTCCGAATCCCTCCTCAAAAGTTAAGGTCATTTTTTGGGGATCATAAGTGATCATTCTTTGGAAGAATTCTTCCTTTTTATAATTGAATGTGATTCCATCATCCTCGTAATGCGTGAATGAACTTCCTTTTTCACCTCTGTAAACATGCACTTTTAAAACTCCATCATGCTTTTCATCAGTGTAAGAAACCGGAGACTGCATGGTGAAAATGCTTCCGGCCTTCACCAATACTGGAAGATAATTTAGTGGACAATCTAAATAAAGCTCTTTAGATCCAGAATGAAACTCATCATTGTAGAGATAAAACCAAGAGCCTTCAGGTAAGTAAACTTTTGTGATTTCTTTGGTGCTTTCAACAGGTGCTACCAAAAATGCATCACAAAACAAAAATTGATTTTGGTATGCAGAATTGTAGATTTTGGAATCTAAAGGGTAATGGATTGCCAATGATTGAGAGATGGGAAGTCCGTCCTGGCTACTTTTATAAAACTTAGAATAAATAGTAGGTAAAATACCATATCGGAATTTCATGTAATTCCGGGAGATTTCTTCTACTTCTTCGCCAAATGCCCATGGTTCTGCATCATTGCTGTTGATCATGGAGTGGGCCCTAAATAGGGGTGTAAATACCCCAATGCTCATCCAGCGTGCAAAAAGCGATTTGCAGGCTTCACCGGCGAACCCTCCGACATCAAACCCTGAAAAGGGAACTCCACTCATTCCTAAACTATTCACAAGTCGAACTCCAGCAAGCATGTGCTCTTCACTTGCCACATTGT
This sequence comes from Algoriphagus sp., assembly GCF_013373065.1. GTDB lineage: Bacteria > Bacteroidota > Bacteroidia > Cytophagales > Cyclobacteriaceae > Algoriphagus. The sequence continues at coordinate 78,593 of NZ_JABXIN010000016.1, read as the reverse complement.
CTCCTGTCCAAGCGGCTGCATATCGTTGAATTCCTGAAAAACCGGATCGGGTAAGAACGAAAGGACGTTCTTTTTTTTGTTGCTTGATGGCTCCCTCTTGTGCGCTTCTGGCCATTTGCATCCCATAGATGTTGCGTGCTTTTCGATGAGAAGACGTCTCTCCTTCATAATTGAATTCGATCAAGTTGGGCGTGAATTGTCCCCAGGATGCGGGTTCATTCATATCTGTCCAATAGCCGTCCACTCCAGCTTCTTGATAAAATTTCATTTTCTCTCCCCACCAGGTGCGAGTTTCTTCTTTGGTGAAGTCGGGGAAAGCACACCAGCCAGGCCAAACTTGTCCCTGATATTCTTCTCCATCAGGATAAGAAACAAAAAGCCCTTTTTCTTTTCCTTCGACGTAGGGGAGGTAATTTTCTTCGGCTTTGATTCCCGGATCCATAATCACTACAACTCGGAAACCTTTTTTCTTCAACTCTTTAATCAAACTTTTTGGATCCGGAAACTTTTCACCATCGAAAGTAAAGACTTTATATGCCTCCATATGATGGATATCAAGGTAAATCACATCTGCTGGCATATCCTTATCCCTGAAAGTTTGAGCCAAAGTTTTCACTTCGGAATCTGGGTAATAACTATAGCGGCATTGTTGGAAACCTAAGGACCACTTCGGTGGGAGTTGCATTCGCCCCGTTAAAAAGGTGTATTCCGAAATGATTTCCGATAGGGTGGGGCGATGGATAAAATAATAGTCCATATCTCCATCTTCAGCACCAAAATACATGAAGCGGTTGGTGCTTGCGCCGAAGTTGAAAACACTTTTATAAGTGTTGTCAAAGAAAATCCCATAATTACCTCCCTCATGGACTCCCATGTAAAATGGAATACTCATATACAAAGGATCATCTTCGACTCCATACCCAAAATAATCCGTATTCCAATTGGTGAATGCTTTTCCTTTGCGATCCAAGCCTCCTGTTTTTTCACCAAGCCCTAAGAAATGTTCGTCTTTTTGGACCTTTTTATAGCAATTGACTTCCGTTCCAATCCATGCTACTCCCAGAGAATCATCTTCATTTAAGATATTCCCCTTTAGATCGCGAAAGGTAATTGCAGTGGTTGATTTCTGAATGGAAACATGAATCATGGAAGATTCTAGAATTAAAAATTGATCTGTTTCTTGGACTTTAAAAGTCGAGGTTTCGGGTTTTATGATTACCGAATAGGGGTTTTGGTCAAAAGCCTCGAATTTGCTGGCCTGAAACCGGATAATGCTTTCGTTGTAAAAAGTAAGTTTAAAAAAACCGTTTGTTGTTTCTCCGGCTATTCCAAAAATATCCTCCTTCCAGGAGAGGATAGAACCTAATCCCTGGTGTCTTGATGAAGAAGCTCGATTTATCGTAAGAGGCTTTGATTGCATAATTTATGGGTATTCTAACATAGGATTGTTGCTAATTTAGAAAGCTTCCTTTAACCTAAAAACCCATTTTAATTGCGAAAGAGCCCTGTTTTTGATTTACTAAATATTTAAAAAGGCCAATCGAATCAAATTTCGACTGTTCAATCGATTGCACTTTTTCTTTAAAATCAATTAAAATTTTTTTCAGTTTTTTATTCGAACTGAGGATTTTCTAATCAAAAGCTCTGTTGGGAGAGTCACGGATTCGGTGATTTGCTCAGGATCTAACTTTTTTTCGATGATATCTAATAAGATTTCTGTGGCTTTTGCACCCATTTGAAATCCCGGTTGGGCTACGGATGAAAGCCCCGGATCGATCATAGAACAAAACTGCCAATTGGAAAAGCCAACTATTCCCACATCATTTGGTATTTGTAATCCTGCATCTTTGCAGGCAAGCATAGCACCTACTGCAGCCATATCGTTGTTTCCAAAAAATGCGTCGGGTCTAACCGAATCACTTTTTAGAATTTCAGTGGTAATTTTTCGACTTTCAGTATCTGTTCCCAGTGGACATTCGACGATCAAAGATTCGTCCACTTCAATCCCATGGTCGGTGAGGGCATCACGATAGCCTCTGATACGTTCCTTACTAATTGCTAGATTTTTTGGACCAGCCAAATGAATAATCCGCTTATAGCCTTGGCGAATCAGATGACTGACTGCATCATAGGCACCTCTGTAGTCATCTACCATGACATTAATAGCTTTTGGAATCTGAGGTACCCGGTCAAAGAAAACAATTGGGTACCCTTGGTCCAAAAGGTTTGAAAAGTGGTCAAAATCTTGGGTCTCTTTCGAATAACTTACCAAAAAGCCATCAATCTGATTGGAAAGCATGGTTTCAATACTGCTTCGTTCCCGGTCATACTTTTCATTGGTTTGAGTTAGGATCACATTATAGCCTCTGGAATTGGCTACTTCTTCAATCCCGGAAATAACGGTTGAGAAAAAAAAGTGAACGACTTCAGGAATAATTACCCCAATCGTGAAGGACCTACTTTTTCGCAAGGAAAGTGCGATTGCATTTGGGCGATAATTCAGCTTCGCAGCAAGTTCCTTTACTTTTCTTTTAGTCTCATCACTGATTCCAGGATAATCTTTGAGAGCCCTGGAAACAGTTGAGGAGGAGACATTTAGCTCGCGGGCAATATCCTTAATGGTCGCTTGTCCTAATTTCATAAATTATATTATTCCGTGAATTGGGTATTGATAAAAGTATACCTACAAATAAATCCTAAAATAAGCATTTGGCAGGATTCAGGTTGAAAATACTCAAAACCTCAGAAACTTTCCGAAAAAAAAGTTTAGGAATGCAAACGAAAACGCAAACGATTGCAACTAAAATCCCTCCACTTTTTTTCAGATAGGCATTGTTTTGAATCTTTTAGTCTTCTATTATTTGAAAGGATTTGATCAGAAATAAGCAAAATAAAATACAAAAACAGGTTTTTAAATTGTACTATTTCTAGAATTCTTCCAAAAATCTTAGACCCATCAATACAATTAACAATTATTCAAAATTTATGAAAGCACTTAAAAAAATCGCATGGATCACAGCAGTAATTCCAGCAATGTGGGCTTGTGACAATTATGAAATGCCGCCAATTATTCCTCAAACAGGATCAACCCTGTCAAGTCCTAGTTCTGGATCAAGCTTAGTATTAAATGCAGACAATCCAGAAGAGGTGATTCCATTTACTGTAACCGCAGCTGATTTTGGAATGACAGGAACAGTAACGTATGAAGTTGAAATGGATTTGGCTGGTTCCGGTTTTGCAAATGCAGTAAGCCTAGGATCTTCTAATTCAAATATCATTGAAGTGACATCTGAGACTATTAATGATGAATTACTCTCCAAAGGAGCTATGTTAGACACGCCAACCGATGTTGATTTTCGTGTAAAAGCCAGCATCAACCAGCCTCTTTCTCCTATTTTTGGTGAAACAGTTACGCTTTCCATAACTCCCTACAACGCTAATGTCGAGTTTCCAGTAATGTATGTTCCAGGTGACTACCAAGGATGGAATCCTGAAAATGAAATGACTGTCTTGAAGTCTGTAAACTTCGATAATGTTTACGAAGGTTATGTTCATATTCTTCCGGGAGGAACAGGAGAATTTAAAGTGAATGAGACCAATAGTTGGGATATCAATTATGGAGATAACGGGGCGGATGGAACCCTGGATCAGGAAGGTGACAATATTAAGGTGACTGAATTTGGTACCATCCTCATGAAAGTGGATTTGGCTGCAAAGACTTATACGCTTGGAGAACCACTATACTGGGGAATTATTGGTGATGCAACCGAAGGAGGTTGGGATTCAGAAACAAAAATGAGTTTCAATCGAGATGAAAATGTATTGACAATCACCACGGATTTGAAAGCGGGTGAAATGAAATTCAGAGCAAATCAAGATTGGGGCTTCAATTATGGAGGTTCAAATGGAGAATTAACTGCTGATGGGCCAAATATTGCAGTTTCTGAAGCGGGTAATTACACCGTGACCTTGGATTTCCGTACTCCAGGTGAGGTGAAATATACAATGACTAAAAATTGATTTTCTTGAAATTATTTTCAAGCCGACTTCCTAAGCAAATGCTTTCGGAGTCGGCTTCTCTTTATTAATTTACCTCAATGAAAAGAGTAAACGCGCTGCTGATCTTATTTTTTTGTTTGTTTTTGAGCTTTTCTGCGTCAGCTCAGGTGACAACAGAACCGGCGGTACCAAATGCATCCCAATCCCTTAAAATAATCTATGATGCATCAAAAGGAACTACCGGTCTCAAAGACTGTAATTGTGACGTTTACATTCATATTGGGGCCGTCACAGAGAGCGCCCAATCAACTACTTGGAATCTTGTGCCCTTTACTTGGGGTACTGCAGATCCAAATGCAAAAATGACGAAGGTTGAAGGAGAGGCGAATCTTTATACCTTTGAATTGACACCCAATGATTTTTTTGATAATCCAAATGGGTTAACCATTTACCGGTTAGGGCTTGTTTTTAGGAATGCAGATGGTTCAAAAGAAGGGAAAACCTCAGCGAATGAAGATTTTTTCGTTGACCTTGCGCAAGGTTTTACTGTAAATATCACCAATCCAGGCAAGAACCAGGTTTCTCTTGAAGTTGGGGAATCTTTCAGCTTTAAAGCCGAAACTTCTGCAACTGCGGATATTTCATTCGAGTTGGACGGTGTAGAGGTTGAAAGTGCTCAAAGTGTCAATTCTTTATTATATGAGTATACTGCCACCCAAGCGGGTACTTTTACTTTAACTGCCAAAGCTTCTGTCGGGGAAGAAACCGATTCAGAGTCTGTTGCCATAAATGTATTTGCTCCATCTCAGGAAGAAGAATTGCCTTCCAATGCGAGATTAGGGATAAATTATATTTCAGATACCGAAGTGATCTTGGCTTTGCAGGCTCCAGGAAAGCGGATTGCACATGTCATTGGAGATTTCAATGATTGGAAAATTTTGCCTGAATTTCAGATGAAAAGAACCCCGGACGGGGAAATTTTCTGGTTGAGAATCTCAGGACTTACTCCCAAACAGGAATATATTTTTCAGTATTTAATTGATACCAGTATTCGGATAGGAGATCCCTATGCGGATAAAGTGTCTGATCCTTTTCATGATCAAGAAATCATTGAACAGGGCAGGTATCCAGGCTTAAAACCTTATCCTTCTGGAAAAACTGAATTTCAGGCTACATTTTTACAAACCGCTCAGAATCCCTACGAATGGAAGAATACCAGCTATTCCAAAGTAAAACCAGAGGAGTTGGTGGTTTATGAATTGTTAGTGCGAGATTTTGATGAAAAAAGAACTTATCAAGCAGTCATTGATCGCTTGGATTATTTGGAGGAGTTAGGAGTAAATGCGATTCAACTCATGCCAATTGGTGAGTTTGAAGGTAATTTGTCCTGGGGCTACAATCCTTCTTTCTTCTTTGCTCCCGATAAGTTTTATGGCACTAAAAATGACTTAAAGCGTTTGATTGATGAGGCTCATGGAAGAGGGATGATGGTTATTTTGGATATGGTTCTAAACCATGCATTTGGTCAGAATCCCTTTGTGAGACTTTATAACGATGGAGATTATGGAGCGCCTACTGAAGACAATCCTTGGTTCAATCGCGTTGCGAAACATCCCTTTAATGTTGGTTATGATTTCAACCACGAAAGTACTTACACCTCAGCTTTTGTTGATTCGGTAAATAACTATTGGTTGACCGAATACAAATTTGATGGTTTCAGATTTGATTTGAGTAAAGGATTTACACAGGTAAATTCTGGAGATAATGTAAGCATTTGGTCGCAATATGATCCGAGTAGAATCAAGATTTGGAAACGAATTTATGACCGAATTAAAGCTAAGCATCCGGATGCCTATGTAATTTTAGAGCATTTAGCTGTCAATGAAGAAGAAAAGGAATTGGCTGATTACGGAATGATGTTTTGGGGAAATATGAATTTTGAATTCCGTGAATTGGCTAAAGGGGAAAATAGGGATATTGGTTGGACTTATTTTGGAAATAGGGGATGGAAAAATCCTCATTTAGTAGCCTATCAGGAGTCTCATGACGAAGAACGGGTTATGTGGGAATCCTTGAATTTTGGAAAAACTTCTCCTCTAAATTTAAGGCAACTTGAAAATGCAGTTAATAGAAACCAGTTATTGACAGCCTTCTATTTTGGGATACCTGGGCCTAAAATGTTATGGCAATTTGGAGAATTTGGTTACGATGAAGAATTGAATAATGATCGTCTAGGAATTAAACCTACCCGATGGAATTATTTGAATGATCCTCAACGAGCTAGACTTTTTAAGCTTTATCAGGAAATGATTAAGCTCAAAAAGGAGCATGAGGTATTCAATATGCCAGAGAAAACCACTTTGACTTTAAGCAGTAATGTAAAATCCATAATACTAGAACATCCCGATATGGATGTAGTCATGCACGGAAACTTTGGTCTTGGTAATGTAGGGAATATCCCTTTGGCATTTCCATCTGTGGGAACTTGGTATAATTATTTTACTGGGGAAGAATTTGTAGTTAACAACACCACAGTAAATTTTAGTATGAGACCTTCAGAGTTTTATCTGTTTACCAGCGAACCTTTGCCTCGTCCTGAGCCCGGAATATTGCAGGAAGATTACGTCACCTCAATTCCTAAAGAACAAGTCCCAGCGGGAGATTTTAAGGTTTATCCAAATCCTACATCCAGAGAATTAATCGTAAAACTTCCATCCGGAATGAATGCAGCGAATTATCGCATCATTGATTTAAGTGGTCGAGTCATTCTTTCCGGTCAGCAGTCCCAAATTCAGAATAATTTAGAATTTGATTTGGGCAATATTAAAAATGGGATTTATATCTTTGAAGCGTTTGATACCAGACGAGTGCTTCATCAGCGCTTTATTAAGAGATAACCAAACCTACTCAAACATGAAATTTAAACCTGGAGTAAAATACGGAGAAGAGCTTCGCGATTTGTATGCTTATGCAAAAGAGAATGAATTTGCTTTTCCTGCCGTAAATGTAATTGGCAGCAATTCAATTAATGCTGTATTGGAGACTGCCAAAAAAGTCAATTCCCCTGTAATTATTCAATTTTCTAATGGAGGAGCTCAGTTTTTTGCTGGGAAAAGCCTTCCAAATGATAAGCAGCAGGCTAGTATAGCTGGAGCAATTTCTGGAGCTCACCATGTTCATCAAATGGCTGAAGCTTATGGCGTGCCCGTGATTCTTCATACTGACCATGCCGCGAAAAAGCTTCTTCCATGGATTGATGGATTGCTTGAAGCAGGTCAAGCACATTATGATGCTTACGGAAAGCCGCTATTCAGTTCTCATATGTTGGACCTTTCGGAAGAGCCATTGGAAGAGAACGTTGAAATTTCTTGTTCCTATTTCAAGAAAATGGAAAGACTTCAAATGGCAATTGAAATTGAATTAGGGGTCACAGGTGGGGAAGAAGATGGTGTAGACAATACAGACGTTGATTCTTCAAAGTTGTATACCCAACCTGAGGAAGTAGCCTATGCTTACGAGCATTTGAAGAAAATTGGTGATTTATTTACCATAGCAGCAGCATTTGGGAACGTGCATGGTGTTTATAAGCCTGGAAACGTAAGCTTGAAGCCAATCATTTTGAAAAACTCACAAGAGTATATCAACAAAAATTATGGGACTACTGGAAAGCCATTAAATTTTGTGTTTCACGGTGGTTCTGGCTCTTCTGTGGAGGAAATCCGTGAGGCAAATTCTTATGGTTCCATCAAAATGAATATTGATACGGATATGCAATGGGCTACTTGGGAAGGTGTTTTGAATTACTACAAAAAGAATGAAGCTTATCTTCAAAGCCAGCTCGGTAATCCAGAAGGACCAGATAGTCCCAATAAGAAATATTATGATCCTAGGGCATGGCTTCGAAAAGGCGAAGAGAATTTTGTGATTCGACTTGAAAAAGCATTTGATATGCTTAATGCTATCAATAGAAACTGAAATTAAATTCACAAAGAAAAGTCACTCAATTAGTGACTTTTCTTTTATCCTATTACCAGTACTTTCATGAAAAGATTCCCCAACCTAATCTTACCGATCTTGGCGGTTTTAACTTTTGACTCCTGTAATACGAAAGAAGAACCAACGCCTAAAAATTATTGGCCAGAAGCAGGTGTGACCTATGAGATTTTTGTTCAATCTTTTTACGATTCCAATGGGGATGGGATTGGTGATTTTAATGGAGTTACTGAAAAGTTGGATTATGTAAAAGAGTTGGGAGCCAATGCGATTTGGTTTATGCCAATTATGCCTTCTCCGACTTACCATAAATATGATGTCACTGATTATAAGGCTGTTCATCCGGATTATGGTACACTAGAAGATTTTAAGCGGTTATTGGATGAAGCGCATCAACGTGATATTAAAATTGTGATTGATATGATCATTAATCACACTTCTACCGAGCACCCTTGGTTTCAGGAATCCAAAAAGAGTAGGAATAATCCTTACAGATATTATTACGTTTGGGCTCAAAAGGATACGATTGCAGATTTTTTGAATAAAAAAGTAATCACCTTGGATTCAGACAACATTCGCCAATGGCATGATCCTGGTTTTGGCGAGGATTATTACTATGGGTTCTTTTGGGGAGGAATGCCTGATTTAAATTTCGATAATCCTAAAGTACGGGAAGAGATTTACGAAATCGGAAGATTTTGGCTAGAAGATGTTGGGGTAGATGGGTTTCGATTGGATGCAGCCAAGCATATTTTTCCCGATGATCGTCCAAAAGACAATCATGAATTTTGGAAGGAGTTTCGTGCAAAAATGGAAGCAATCAAACCTGATGTATATTTGGTTGGAGAGGTTTATGACAAGAAAGAGATCGTAGCACCATACCTTCCTGGGTTACCCGCACTTTTTAATTTTGATTTTCATTACACCCTTCTGGAGAGTTTTAGAGAAAAGAATGGAATGTTATTGGCGAAAAAACAGAAAGAGGTTTTAGACTTTTATCAAAAAATTACACCTGAATTTATTGATGCTACTATTTCCTCAAATCACGATCAGCCTCGATTATTGAATGAATTAGGTGAAGATCCGGAGAAATACAAGCAAGCCATTACTGTTTTATTTACTATGCCTGGCGCTCCTTACATATATTATGGAGAAGAAATCGGGATGAAAGGGCTTAAACCTGATGAGCATATTCGGGAACCTTTTCTTTGGGATATAAAAGAGAAAGATACTGGTAGAACTTCTTGGATTGAATCAAAGTATAGCATAGATGGAGAAGTAGATCCCTTGGAATTACAGCGGAAAAATCCCCAAAGCTATTTTAATCATTATAAAACATTGATTTCACTTCGTAATTCCTATCCAGCTTTGGCGATTGGAGAGTTGGTACTTCCAGACGAAGAATACCCTGAACCGATTATGGCTTATTTTCGAAAAACTGCTGATCAAGAGGTGTTTGTGGTTCATAACATTAGGGAAGAGGAAGTAACGATAACTTTACCAGATGGATATGAAGAGGCTATTTTTGGGTTAGGAGATGGACTTAATGTTTCAGGAAAATTGACATTACTGAAAAACTCTTCTCGTGTTTTATTGAAAAAATAACCTTCCTCAAATTTTCTAAAGTAAAAACGATTGATCGATCTTTGGTATAATTTTGGAAGGTATTAAGAGGGTTTCAATGAAAGTCTCAAGAAAAATTTAATAAAATAAATGCATTAAAAATCCACAAAAATTGCATTTCAAACTAAAAAGTAAGCAAAAAGTCATAAGTTTTGTGTGTTTGAAAATTATTCAATTTTCCTCTTATTTATTAAGGATTTGCTAATGCTTATGTTATTTGTTTAAAAAAAATGTATTTTTGATTGGTCTAAGATTCGTGTTGATATGTTATTTTTATTTGTACTCTTGACTTCATTCTCAGTCGGTTTTTTGGTGATGCCTGTCGTGATTAAACTATTACGGAAGGCTAGAATTGGAGATCACCCAGGGGGGCGTAAAATTCATAAAAAATTTATTCCTTCGATGGGGGGAATCGGTTTTTTTGTGGCAGCCGCAGTTACAATCGCAATTTGGGGTTGGCAATTTCCCCTTCCCGATATTAGGTATTTGTTAGGTGCGATTTCGTTGATTTTCTTCGTTGGTCTGAGGGATGATCTTGTTGAGCTAAAAGCCTCACATAAGTTACTTGGGCAACTGGTAGCCGTTGTTTTGGTTATTGTGATGGGGGATGTTCGAATACGGGATTTTCATGGGTTTTTGGGAATCGGAGAATTAAATTTATTTTTCTCTTACACCTTTTCTGCCTTTGTTTTACTGGTTTTGACAAATGCATTCAATTTAATTGATGGATTGGATGGACTTGCCGGAACAACAGGATTGCTTGTTTCAGGATTATTGGGGGCTTGGTTTTGGTTCCAAGGTCTAAACAGTTTTGCTGTTTTGTCACTTAGCTTTTTTGGTGGGACATTAGCCTTTCTAATATTTAATTGGCATCCTGCAAAAATTTTCATGGGGGATACTGGGTCATTAACTTTAGGATTTACACTCGGCGTTTTGGTAATAGCATTTATGGAATACAATGCAGCTCTACCTGAAAATTCTACCCTCCGAGTTGAACCTACCTTTTCAACTGGAATAGCATTTATGATATTCCCTCTTTATGATATGGCGAGGGTATTCACTAGAAGGATTCGAAGAGGTCAAGGTCCGATGACTCCGGATAAAAGTCATGTTCATCATTTCCTTTTAAGAATGGGGCTTCGACATGATTCAGTTACATTGATTCTTGTTGGCGTCCAACTTGTGGTAATAGGAGTTGCATTCAGCCTGAAGAATTATTCTGATCATATAGTGCTCCCAATAATATCAGCTATTGTGTTGCTACTAGGGTATCGATTGGATCGAATAGCTGTTCGATATGTGAAAAAGAAAGTAGCCACTGAGCCTCGAATTTTGGAATTATCAAAAAATGAAACCAAAAAAGGGGGAAATGAAAAAGGTGTTAAAATTGATCCTAAAGATTTTCAAAATAACACCATAAATTATAATTAGGAAGAGCTAATGACATTAAGCCTTACATCTCTAGTTTGAATTTTGGTTGGGTTTTTGTTAGCTTACTTATCGAATTTGCCATCATCGACATAATGTCTTTTAATTTTAAACTTTCTTTTCCAACGTTTAATGGTAATGAATTAGCCTATACACGTCAGGCAATTCAATCTGGAATGTTGGCAACCAGCGGAGAGTTTATAGATCGATTTGAAGAGAAATTCAACAAAAGATTAAAAACCCATCAAATCGTAGCTTTAAATTCTGGAACAAGTGCTTTACATCTTGCTTTAGTCCTGTTGGGAGTGGGGAAAGGTGATGAAGTGCTTTGTCAATCATTTACATTTTGTGCTTCCGCAAATCCAGTAATTTATTTAGGCGCAAAGCCCATTTTTATTGATAGTGAAAAAGATACCTGGAATATTTCCCCGGAATTGCTGGAAGATGCGATTTTAAATCGCCTTGCCAATGGAAAAAAACCTAAAGCAATTGTCCTAGTTCATCTTTTTGGAATGCCAGCCAAGATGAATGAAATCCTGGCAATTGCTAAAAAATATCAAATTCCTGTACTTGAAGATGCTGCAGAAGCTGTGGGAAGTGAGTATAATGATCAATTATGCGGGTCTTTAGCAGAAATCGGAATATTTTCATTTAATGGAAATAAAATTCTTTCTGCAGGTGGTGGTGGAGCATTGGTTTCAAATAGTACTGCGGTTATTCAAAAAGCAAAATATCTTTCTACACAAGCTAGGGAAGATCTTCCTTATTATCAGCATCTTGAAATAGGTTATAACTACAAAATGAATAACCTGAGTGCTGCTATTGGATTGGCCCAATTGGAACAACTCGAAGGTTTTATCGCAAAAAGGCGACAGATTAATTCAACATACAGAGAACTTTTTTCGAACCTTCCAGGTGTTTCTTTTCAAAATGAATTAGCTGAGTCTAGGTCTAATTTTTGGTTAACAGCTATTTTGATTGATGATCAAATTACAGGTTTCTCCAATGATCAACTGCGTGTTTCTTTCATGAAAAATGGGATAGAATCCAGATTTTTGTGGAAACCGCTTCATCTACAACCTGTGTATAGGGAGATTCAGTTTTTCGGAGGGACAGTTTCTCAATCTTTATTTCAGAAAGGAATCTGTCTTCCTAGCTCTTCAGATCTTACTTATGACGATCAAGAGCGAATCGTTGAAATTGTTTACAAAGAGTTAGCGAAAACATTTTAAAAAGTGAGCTATCAGCGTTCATTAAAACGGGGCCTTGATATTTTTCTTGCAGGCACCATGCTGATTATTCTTCTTCCTTTTTTCTTGTTGTTGTATGTCATTCTCGGAATTGAGCATAAAGGGAAACCTTTTTTTAAACAAGAACGCCCCGGGAAAAATGGAAAAATATTTAAAATTCTGAAATTCAAGACGATGTCCGAAAAGGTTGATAATAATGGAGAATCTTTACCGGATCATCTAAGAGTAACTTTTTTAGGGAGATTGATAAGAAAAACCTCCTTGGATGAAATCCCTCAATTAATCAATGTATTGAAGGGTGATATGAGTTTGGTTGGACCTAGGCCGCTTTTAGTGGAATATTTACCATTGTACGATTCAAGACAAATAAAAAGACATAATGTCTTGCCAGGGGTAACGGGTTGGGCTCAAATAAATGGCCGTAATACAATTTCTTGGGAGGAGAAATTTGAGTTTGATGTATGGTATGTCGAGAATCTAAATTTTTGGCTGGATTTGAAAATTCTATTTATTACATTTTTTAATGTGTTGAGAGGGAAAGGGGTTTCCCAACAAGGTCACGTGAGTATGGGGAAGTTTAAGGGAAGCTTGAATAATGATTTTTCAGGAGTAAGTCATAAGCATATCTTAATTGAAAAATAAGCTTATCTTATTTTGTTTACTAAAAATTGCTCTAAGTCCATAAATATTTGAACCATATAAAAAAAATGCAAAATAAAATTGGATTCTTTAAGAAGAAGCCTAAGTTTATTTTGTACTAATGCATAAAATGCATTATTTTGCCATGATTTTATTTGATTCATCAATTTGTAAATCAACCCATTTGAAGAAAAATTTACTATGACTTTTTTAGCAAGGTTAAAAATCCTACCTCGATGGATCATAGCCACACTTGATTCATTAATTCTTTTTCACTGTGCCTTATTTGGGTATTTAGTTCGGTTCAATTTTGAGTTGGCACTAATTGAAGAAAATGATGCGGTAGCCGGTAGTTTCACATTTATGATTGGAGGCTTGTTGGTTATGCAAAATACCCGAAGTTATGAGGGAATTGTTCGTCATACCGGTTTTAAAGATGGATCTAATATTTTCAAAACGGTCTTCATAAACTTTGTATTGTTTCTTTTCCTGAATTTTTTTCATGGGAATTTCCTAAATGATCGATTTTTATTACCCACATCAGTCTTGATTATTGCGAGCCTTTCCTCGCTTTTCATGTTGATTTTTTACAGATTATTGGTAAAAGAACTATTTGTTTATCTTAAAAATGGCTTTATCAGTCGATCTCAAAAAAATGGGGTAATTTTTGGTGCAGGAGAGTCAGGGTTAATTGCCCAAGAAGCCATTAAACGAGACAGCAATAGTAATTTTAATACAATTGCCTTCCTTGATGATGATCCAAAAAAGGAGGGAAAGAATATAGCTGGAATTCGAATTTTTCATGGAATAAAACACCTCGCTAAACTTAAAGAACAGTATGGCATTACTGAGTTAATCATTGCGGTAAGAGATTTAGATGTTATAAGGAAGCGGGAAATCATTGACGAATGTTTGAAACTCAGAATTTCTGTTTCGATTGTACCTCCAGTAGATCAATGGATTAATGGAGGATTGACCGTGGGTGCTATTCGCGAAATCAAAATCGAAGACCTATTGTCCAGAGAACCAATTATTTTGGATAATCCTCAAATTCATGAGGACCTAATAGGGAAAGTTGTTTTGGTTACAGGTGCAGCTGGTTCGATTGGTAGTGAATTATGTAGGCAAATTTCTCATTATCAGCCTAAACTTCTGATAATGTTGGATATAGCTGAATCTGCGTTGTATGATATTGAAAATGAATTCAAAGAATATTATTCGACTTGTCCTATAAAAATTGTTTTGGGAGATGTGCGGAATAAGCGGAAGATGAAAGAGGTTTTTAAATCTTTCAAACCCCAGGTTGTTTTCCATGCGGCTGCTTACAAACATGTACCTATGATGGAAAACTATCCAGAAGAGGCTATTCAGTCGAATGTTATTGGGACGAAAATATTAGCAGATTTATCCGTGCTAGCTCAGGTAGACAAGTTTGTATTTGTCTCCACTGATAAAGCCGTAAATCCGACAAATGTCATGGGAGCCAGCAAACGAGCGGCAGAAATGTACGTTCAGGCATTAAATGAATATTTAGAGGTAAATCATAAAAAATACCATACTAAATTTATTACGACTCGTTTTGGTAACGTTTTGGGCTCCAATGGTTCAGTAATTCCATTATTCAAAAAACAGATTCTTCATGGCGGACCTATCACGGTGACCCACCCAGAGATTACACGGTTTTTCATGACCATTCCTGAAGCATGCCAGCTGGTTTTGGAGGCTGCCGTAATGGGAAATGGTGGGGAGATTTACGTTTTCGATATGGGGGAACCGGTAAAAATTCTTGACCTGGCTAAAAAGATGATTCAGCTATCAGGTAAGAAAGAAGAAGAGGAAATAAAAATTGTATTTTCAGGGCTTCGAGAGGGTGAAAAATTGTATGAGGAGCTTTTGAATGATTTCGAGACTGTTAAGATTACTCACCATCCTAAGATCAAGATCGCCCAAGTATTACCATCTGCCTATCATAAGATTGATGGACAAGTTGAAATATTCCAGAACTTGATTTTGAAAAATTCTGAAAATGATTTGGTAGGTCATTTAAAAACGATCGTTCCTGAATTTATTTCGAACTCCTCTCGATTCGAAGTATTGGATCGAATGAATTGATAATCTGATTTAAATTTCAATTTTTAGCCGCGTGTAAACATGCGGCTTTTTTATTTTCGTCTTGATTCTAAGAAATGAATTATCGATACTTTTGCAAAGTTTTGAGGATAGAACCCTTACCATGAAAAAAATTCTAAACCTTCAGCTTGATCCTGCAGAGGCTTATGATCAAGATTTGTTTAAACAATCTGTGCTTCAAAAAGCAGGGCTTTCTCAAGAAGCTTCTCATGCATTTGTAAGGCAAAACCGCCGATCTATTGATGCCCGAGGCAGAAAAGTAAAAGTAAATGTGGAGGCCGAAATTTTTTTAAATGAAAACCCAAGTTCAAGAATAGAACAGTCATATGACTACAAATCAGTCAAAAATGCTAATCCCATAATTATTGTAGGGGCAGGACCTGCAGGTTTATTTGCAGGATTGCGAGCCATTGAATTAGGGGTTAAACCTATAATACTTGAGCGTGGGAAAGATGTACGTGCGAGAAGGAGAGATCTAGCTGCAATAAATAAGGCTCACATCGTCAACCCAGATTCAAATTATTGTTTTGGTGAGGGCGGTGCAGGTACCTATTCAGATGGTAAGCTTTACACTCGTTCAAAGAAAAGGGGAGATATTCGAAGAATTCTTGAAA
This sequence comes from Algoriphagus sp., assembly GCF_013373065.1. Lineage (GTDB taxonomy): Bacteria > Bacteroidota > Bacteroidia > Cytophagales > Cyclobacteriaceae > Algoriphagus. The sequence goes on along the minus strand of NZ_JABXIN010000016.1, from coordinate 62,917 downwards.
TTTTAGTGAATCATGGTGCAACAGAAGAAATTCTGGTAGATTCGCATCCCCATATTGGTACCAATAAATTGCCGCAGGTCGTTACCCGACTTCGTGAAACAATTTTGAATGCCGGTGGAAAAATTCATTTTGAAACTAGAGTTGAAGACCTTATCATTCAGGACGGGGAATTAAAAGGAGTAATTACTCAGCATGGTGATAAAGTTGAGGGACTGGGTGTTATTTTAGCCACCGGTCATTCTGCTAGAGATATTTTTAAATTGCTTCATGCCAGAAAGGTTTTAATTGAACCCAAGCCTTTTGCTCTTGGAGTTCGCATTGAGCATGCGCAAAATCTAATTGACCGGATTCAGTATCACTGTGAAATCGATCGAGGGCCTTACCTTCCTGCCTCTTCCTATTCGCTTGTTCAGCAAACGTATTTTAAAGGGAAACAACGTGGGGTGTTCAGTTTTTGTATGTGTCCTGGAGGTTTTATCGTTCCGGCTGCAACAGCTCCAGGGGAATTGGTGGTAAATGGCATGAGTCCGAGCAGAAGGGATAGCAAATTTGCAAATTCGGGAATGGTTGTAGCTGTGGAGTTGGAGGATTTGCCTGAATATCAAAAATATGGGCCTCTTTCTGCCATGTGTTTTCAAGCTGAAATTGAAAAAAAAGCATGGGAATTAGGCGGTATGACACAAGTTGCTCCGGCTCAACGAATGATGGATTTTGTCCAGGGGAAAGTGAGTAATCGACTTCTGGATACATCTTATCAGCCGGGTTTGAATTCAGTAGACATGCGAGAGGTTTTGCCTGACTTTATTGCAACTCGAATGAAAGATGCTTTTCAAGCATTTGGTAAAAAAATGAAGGGTTACCTTACAAATGATGCTCAGTTAATTGGCGTCGAAAGTAGAACTTCTTCTCCTGTTCGAATTCCTCGGGACAGAGAAACTTTTGAACATCCTCAATTAAAACGTCTTTTCCCATGTGGCGAAGGTGCCGGGTATGCTGGAGGGATTGTCTCTGCAGCTATGGATGGAGAAAGATGTGCAGAGAAACTTATTTTATCCTACGCTCGACGCTAGATTGTGACCTTTTGTGTCATTCAGTGCACTTTCATTACTTAAATGGTTATGTTTAGTAATGAAATTTGCCATCGTTGATATAGAAACCACAGGAGGGGATAGCCGGTCTGGAGGAATTACAGAAATAGCTATTTTGATCCATGATGGAAATCAAATTACTCAGACTTTTGAAACGCTTTTAAACCCCAGGCAAGGAATTCCTACTTTTATTACCGGCTTGACGGGGATTGATTCTGAGATGGTTCAGCATGCACCTTTTTTTGAAGATGTAGCTGAACAAATTTGGGAGCTTTTGGAGAACCGCGTTTTCGTGGCTCATCAAGTGAATTTTGATTTTGGGTTCCTTAAAACTGCTTTTTCGGCAGTAGGGAAGGAGTTATCGACTTCAAAGCTTTGTACAGTTCGCCTTGCTCGAAAAATTCTTCCTGGATTAAAATCTTACAGCTTGGGAAGAATATGCGAGACCCAAAATATTCCTATCGAAGCACGTCACCGGGCTATGGGTGATGCCAAAGCAACTGCAATCCTATTCGACCGTATGCTCAAAATGAAGCCTGAGATTATTTGGGAATTGGTTCGTTCTAAAAAATCGCTTCGATTTCTTCCCCCAAATTTTCCTTCAAGCAAGTTTTTTGAAATCCCTCAGGCTTGTGGGGTGTATTACATGCTTGATGCGCATGGGAAAGTTATTTATGTGGGTAAAGCACTCAATATTCAGGAGCGTTTTCGATCTCATTTTTCAGGAAACATTCAATTCCCACATAAACAAGAATTAAAAGCTACTGTAGCGGATCTCCGTTGGGAATTAACAGGAAGTGAGTTCATGGCTTTACTTTTGGAGACTTTGGAAATTAAACGACTATGGCCCAAATACAACCAAGCGATAAAAAAGCCAAGAACTTTGTGGGGTCTTTATTCCTATGTTGACGGAAATGGATATTTAAGATTTCAACTGTCGCGCCTGAAAAAAAATCTGCAGGCTATCGAATCATTTTATTCACAGGAGGAGGGAAGAAGTTTCCTTAAAGAGGCGATGAATAGTTTTGAGCTTTGTGCTCGTCTGTCCGGATTGCGATCTGTTCCTTGCAGCCATGTTTTTGATGAAACCTGCGAAGGAGCTTGTCAAGGGGCAATTTCTGCTAAAAGTTACAATTCAAAAGTTGAAAAGTTTTTAAGTAGCATCAAGGAAAGTAAAGGTGTCATTCGAATAGAATTGGAAGGAAGGAATGAAAGCGAGCGTACTATTTGTGTCTTTGAAAAAGGGATGTTAACACGCTATGGGTTTAAAAGTGAAAATGAAAAAGAGGATTCGTTTACTTTAAAAACTGTTCCAATATATCCCGAAACGGGTGCTATTTTGAAGCAGTTTTTTCATCAATTTGAACCAAACCAAATATCGGTTATCGAAGAGGTTGGAAAATCTCCAAAAGAATTCCTACCTCTCGGCTTCTAAATTTCAAGTAGACGAATCCCTTCTTGTATTATTTAATTGCCATTGTATGTAACTCTGTATATACAATTGGCTACGTCATCTGAAATCAACAAACTGCCATCAGGGAGCTCTTGAACATCCACCGGCCTTCCCCATACCTCTTGAGAAGAATCATCGAGCCAGCCTGAAGCGAATGTTTCGATTCCACTTACTTTTCCTGAGTCATCGAACTTAGCGATAACAACATCGTATCCAGATTTCTTACTTCGGTTCCAAGAACCATGTTTTGCGATGATCGCCTGATTTTTATAAGATTCTGGAAACATTCCTCCTTCATAGAATCTGATTCCCAATGGGGCAACGTGAGCCCCAAGTTTTGCTGCCGGGGCTACATAGGCATCTTGTCCTTTTCCTTTATCTCCGAATTCAGGATCTTTTACATCTCCTGCATGCCAATAAGGATAGCCAAAATGTTGGCCAGCCGAAGTAGCTTCGTTGAGTTCGCAATCAGGAATGTCATCACCCATCATGTCTCTACCATTGTCAGTAAACCATAAGTTGCCTGTTTCAGGATGCCAGTCAAAGCCAACTGAATTTCTTACACCGTGGGCATAAACTTCTGGTTTAGGATTTGGGCTTTTCACATCAATTCGGGTGATCGAAGCAAAAATTTCATCCTCTGACTCACAAATATTGCATGGGGCACCCACAGGCACATAGAGCATACCGTCAGGTCCAAAGGCTATGAATTTCCAACCATGATGCCTCTCGGTAGGGTATTGATCATAAATTACCTCGTAGGTTGGATTATTTAGGTTGTTTAGGATATCTGGGAATTTAAGAATCCTACTTACCTCAGCTACATAAAGATCACCATCTTTAAAGGCAACGCCATTTGGCATCCGAAGCCCTTCAGCAAGGATAAATTTACTATCTGCTTTTCCATCTGCATCCTCGTCAATCACAGCGTATACATTTTTTTCCTGCCTGTTGCCTACAAAGACAACTCCATTATCCGATAATGCCAATGAGCGAGCATTGGGAATGTCCGCTGCCCAAACATCAATTTTAAAGCCCTCAGGAAGCTTTATTTTATCCAATTTTACATCAGCTTTTGCGTCTTTGATAGACCGCTTATTGGTAGAATTTGGTGTTTTGATTACACTGAGTTTATCAGATTTTTGTTGGCAACTTGCCTGAACCATGAGTAGCCCAAGCATAGCTACTAGTGGAATGATTTTCGAATATTTCATTTGAATTCATTTTTTACATAGCGAAATTAATTCTTTTTGGATTGTTTCACTAGAAGTCCTCAATAAGCGGTTGATTCCTTATTTTTGCCGCATGTTATCGATTAATAATCTTTCCTATTTCATCGGCGGTAGAGCGCTTTACGAAAACGCAAACCTTCATATCAAGCCAAAAGATAAAATTGGATTGGTAGGTCAGAATGGAACAGGAAAATCAACACTCCTGAAAATTATAGCTGGAGAATATCAACCAAGCAGCGGAGAGGTACAAAAAGCAAAAGATTGTAGCATTGGTTTTTTGAATCAGGACTTGTTGTCCTATCAATCAGATGATAGTATCCTCAATGTTGCACTGGCAGCTTTCAAAGAAACGCTAGCCCTGCAGGATGAAATTGATGCGGTTCTTAAAAAGATGGAGACGGATTTTTCCGAGGAAATTATTAATCGTTTGGCTACCCTTCAGGAGCGCTTTGAAGCAAATGAAGGATATACCATCAAGGCCAAGGCAGCAGAAGTTTTGGAAGGGATAGGATTTCGGACTGAGGATTTAGAAAAACCACTTCGAAATTTTTCGGGAGGATGGAGAATGCGGGTTATGCTGGCAAAACTTCTCCTTGAAAAGCCCGCTTTGTTACTCCTAGATGAACCGACAAACCACTTGGACCTTCCCTCTATCCAATGGGTCGAAAATTACTTAAAAACTTATGAGGGTGCTGTGGTGGTCGTATCTCACGATCAGACGTTTTTGGATAACTGTGTGACTTCTATTGTGGAAGTAGCAAATCAAACCTTGACATCCTATCCAGGCAATTATTCCTTTTATAAGCGAGAAAAAAAGGAACGTATGGAAATTCAGCAAAATGCCTATGAGAATCAGCAACAAATGATTAAACAGACGGAGCGTTTCATTGAGCGATTCCGGGCAAAAGCTACCAAATCCAATCAAGTCCAGTCCCGAATAAAAGCCCTGGAACGGATGGAGCGGGTACAGGAAGTGGTGGATGATGAAGCCTTTGTGAATTTTAAATTTAAATTTTCGCAGCGGTCAGGAAGACATGTCATCACTCTCGATCATATCGGTAAACGGTATGGAGATTTAGTGATTTTGGAGAATACTTCAGCCAATATTGAGCGGGGAGATAAAATCGCTTTGATAGGAGCGAATGGGAAAGGAAAGTCCACACTTCTGCGGATAATTGCAGGTACAGAAGCTATTACAGGAATCCGTACCCAAGGTCATAATGTAATTCCCTCTTTTTATGCGCAGCATCAATTGGAAGCATTGACTTTGGATAATGAGATTATTCAGGAATTAGCGCAGGAAGGAAGCAATAAATCCGAAACCGAACTTCGAAATGTGTTGGGATGCTTTTTGTTTACAAATGATGATGTATTCAAAAAAATCAAGGTCCTTTCCGGAGGTGAGAAATCACGGGTTGCCTTAGCGAAAACATTGATTTCAGAAGCTAATTTTTTACTTCTTGATGAACCTACCAACCATCTTGATTTTCAGTCTGTTAATATTTTGATACAGTCACTCCAGCAATATGAAGGAACCTTTATTACTGTTTCCCATGATCGTCATTTTATCAAGGGAGTTGCGAATAAAATTTGGTATATAGAGGATCATCAAATAAAGGAATATCCAGGTACTTATGAAGAGTATGAGTTTTGGAAAGCACAACAGGAAGAGGAGGAAAAGTTCGAAAAGAGTTCTGAAAAGCCTAGTCCCAAACCAAAAACAAAACCTCAGGCTTCCAATTTCGAAATTCAGGATGCAAAGCGAAATTTGAAAAAACTGGAAAATGAATTGGAGCAGATTGAAGTGGAAATAGAAAAATTAGAGGAGGAAGAAAAAGAGCTGGAAAACCAACTTGCTGATCCTGAAATTTACCAACAGGAATCTAAAGTTTCTTCAATACAGGATTCTTACCAAAAAGTGAAGTCAAAGTTAGAACAAGCCAACGAAACTTGGGAAAAATTGGTAGATCAGATTGCCGAACTTCAAGAGACTCTTGGTTGATGTTTTCCAATCTGTTTGAAATTGGCTATTTTCCTTCATGAAAGGATTGATTTGCTTTTTTTGCATTTGTTGGATCGTAATTCAAACTGCATTTGGTCAAGTTGAAGATAAGGTCTATCGGGATCACATCCAGTCGGTTAGACTTTTTCCAGTGGGGCTTTCCTTTGATAGTCAATTGGATGCTCCAGCTATTGGTCTGACAGATTCAAGAAGACTTTTATTGATTTTTGATGATGTGGCTTATGACCCTGAACTTTATACCGCTAAGCTCATCCATTGTGACGCAGATTGGACACCCTCACAACTTAAGGACAATGATTTCTTGGTTGATTTTAATCAGTTTAATATTCAGGATTACGAGTATTCTGTGAATACTCGATTACCTTATATCCATTACCAATTTGAAATCCCCAAAGTAAAAAAATCAGGAAACTATGTTGTTCAGGTTTATCGGGGGAGAGATGAGTCAGATGTGATTTTGACTCGGCGGTTTATGGTTTATGACGAATTGTTCTCAGTCGGGGCCAGCATTGTTCCTCCTTCCCAGACTGAGGATCGTAGAACAGATCAACAGATAGATGTGGTTGTCAATTATTCCAAAGGGGAAGTAATCAACCCAAGCTCACAAATCAAGGTGCTTATCCGACAAAATCAGCGATGGGATCATGCTATTTTGATGAATGAGCCAACGTTTCTAAATGAAAGTACCAAAATGATGCGCTTTCAGAATTTTGACGGAAGCAATTCTTTCAAGGCGGGGAATGAATTTCGATTTATTGACCTTAGGTTCATACGGGCAACAGGGGCCAATATCGCTTCTATGGTTGTAGAACCTGATGTGATCTATGCAGAAGCAAAAGTTGATAGCCCTAGAAACAGGGAGGTTTATTCACAATATTTAGATTTGAATGGGCAATATTTAATCTATACAAATGATCGGCCTGGAGGAGATCCAGAGGTAGAAAGCGAATATATTTTAACCACATTTCGATTAGTGGCACCGGAAAGTCCGACACCCATTTATTTGTTAGGAGCATTGACGGAATGGGGGAAGAAACCTGAAGCGAAATTAACTTGGAACCCCAATTTAAAAGTTTACGAAACTACTGTTTTGCTCAAACAAGGCTGGTATGACTACCAATTTGGAAGGTTAAATGAGGGAGTATTTAATTCCCTTGAGTTTGAAGGGAGTTTTTTTGAAACCGAAAATGAATATGAGGTGATGGTGTATTTTAGGGCTTTAGGCTCGCGATACGATCAACTGGTCGGTTACGTAAATCTTCATCCAAATAGAAGAAGACTATAAAAATGTAAGGACAAAAAAAGGCTGCAGTGAAATGCTGCAGCCTTTTTCTTAGTTTTCGTTTTCAGATTCTTTACTTTCTTCCTCCCCTTCAGATGGAGCGACGTTTTGTCTGGTTCTTTCTGTCGGTCTATAAGGAACGAATCCTTCTCTCTTAAATTTATAAGGAGATGTTCTGTTTCCTGAAGGATGATTGGCAAGATCAAGCATACCAAATCCTTTATGGGTAAATGCACCTAATCCGCACTTGAATACAAAGTCTTGCACCTCTGGAGCAGCATAAAGTGTAAATGGCAGGGTGTAGCCTCTAACCTCATACTTCACATCCATGTCATATACTGAATAAATTCGAGCAAATTTCTTTTGCTGTTCTTTCAGCTTGTTGACATAGTTCATATCCGGAACAACTTGGAATTTGTAGAATGATTCCATTTGCTCTGGTGTATACCATCCGGATCGCTCCATTCTAGTCAATGTCGATTCGTAAAGCAAGTCGGAAAACTCATCGCTGTCAGGGCTGATAAATCGTTTTCCAATTTCCTCGTTGAATGCAGGGGTGATCAAGACCAAAGGAGAGATACAAACGAACTTGTTGGAGGTTTCTAACTCAGGTTCGTTTTCTATCTCTGTGTATTCTGGAGAAAGGATCAAGTTTCCTAATTCAATTTTCGGAGTAGCAAAAACTTGCTCCAGTAAGTAATCCATAAAATCTTCACTATGAGAAGATAATACAAGAGTTACCAAGCTAGAGTAGTAATGCAGTCCGCTTCTACTTACTTTAGTCTGACCTTTTAAGCCAGAGAAATTGAAGTAATTGTAATTATAGAATTCTTCGCGGCCACCTTTGACGATCAATCCTTTTAGAAATTGAGCCAAGATGTACTGGTGATGAAAAGGCAAATAGGAGCCTTTGTTTTTTAGGGAAAATATAAGTCTAACTCTCACGATTTTTTAAAAATAAATGAGACAATTGTTAATAAAATACTAAACGTAATTCTGGGTGGATAAGCAAGGCAAAAGTACAATTTTTTTCTAAGAAATGTTAAACATTGAATCTAAAATGCATGATATCACCATCTTTTACGATATATTCCTTTCCTTCAATTGCTATTTTTCCATTCTCCCTACAGCCAGCTTCTGATTTAAACTGCTGATAATCTGCTAATTTTATTACTTCAGCTTTAATAAAACCCCTTTCAAAATCAGTATGGATAACTCCTGCAGCTTGAGGTGCTTTCCAGCCTTTTTTAATAGTCCAGGCTCGCACTTCCTGTGGTCCTGCTGTAAAATAGGTAATAAGGTCTAATAGGGCATAAGCTGCAGCAATCAGTCTGTTCAGCCCACTTTCTTCCAGCCCATATTCTGAAAGGAATAATTCTTTCTCCTCTGGATCTTCAAATTCTGCAATTTGAGATTCAATAGCAGCACACAATGTAATCACCTCGGCATTTTCTTCTTTTACTTTTTCCCGAAGCTTTTCTACATATTGATTCCCGCTGATAATACTGCCCTCATCTACGTTGGCAACATACAATACCGGCTTGATAGTCAGTAAATGCAAATCTCGAACTGCTTCTAAGTCCTCCTTTTCAACCTCAATCGCGCGGGCATTTAATCCACTTTGTAGGCCTTCTTTAAATTTTAGAAGGATTTCTAAATCTTTCTTCGCTTTGGCATCTCCAGACTTCGCAATTTTTTCAATACGGGCAATTTTTTTCTCTACGGATTCCAAGTCTTTTAATTGGAGTTCTGTATCGATCACTTCCTTATCAAAAATAGGATCTACACTTCCTGCGACATGGACGATATTGTCATCTTCAAAGCAACGAATCACGTGGATGATCGCATCTACTTCCCGGATGTTTGCCAAAAATTTATTTCCTAGACCTTCTCCCTTGCTAGCACCTTTTACAAGTCCAGCAATATCTACGAATTCAATAACTGTTGGTAATACCCGCTGAGGGTTAACCAAGCTTTCCAGGACTTTTAATCGCTTGTCCGGAACCGTAACCACCCCCACATTGGGTTCTATGGTACAGAAAGGAAAGTTTGCTGCTTCAGCTTTAGCGCTGGAAAGTGCATTGAACAAAGTGGACTTTCCAACATTAGGAAGTCCAACGATGCCACATTGTAAGGCCATTTACTTAAGTTTTAATTTTAAAGATCTGATAGGACTTGTATCCTTGGTAAAATTCCATCACCGAAACCCGGAAAATGGTATACACAGGGATGGCAAAAATCATCCCTACAATCCCGCCGATTTTTGCCCCGGCAAAGATAACAACAAAAATTTCAAGGGGATGAGCTTTTACGGATTTAGAAAAAATCAAGGGTTGAAGGAAAATATTATCTGTAATCTGTACAACCACAAATACGGCTAGAATTTTTATGACCATGTAAGAAAGTTCGCTTCCTTCCAGAAAATTCCCGGTGGATATCCCGACGATGATACCAAAACTCGCTCCCAAAATTGGGCCTGCATAGGGGATCAGGTTGGCTACAGCAGCAAACAGGGCAATGGTCAAGGCGTATTCAATACCTACTAAAGATAAGCCTATACTCGCCATCGAGAAAATGGCAGTAATTTGAATTAATAGTCCTGAAAGGTAGTTGGAAAGGAGCTTTTCGACTTTGGTGAAGGTTGCTACAGAAAGCTCGAAGTAAGGATTTGGAGTTAATTGGAGTAAATTTCTTCTCAATAATCCATTTTCCAGAAGCAAGAAGAAAGTAATAAATGAAACTGCCAAAAGGCCAACGAAAAGAGAACTGGTGGTATTGATAATCGTGCTTATGAATTGCCCGAAATCCATTCCTGCCACTGTTTCAATCAATGTTTTTTGAAGTTCCTCAAATAAGGTTCCTGCTGGTGAATCAACAAATTGATACCGAATCAGCCATTCCTCCAATCGGTTGATAGGGGTTTGGATTTGTTCGTAAATCCCCTCATAGTCCAAACTGCTCAATATTGTGACCTGATTGTTTATCAGGGGGAAGAATAGTAAACTAAGAAGAACTGACAATAAAATAATGGCGGAAAAGGATACCAAAATGGCCAACCATCTCGGGATATGTTGGCCTAGTAAATGGAAATCATGAAGCCTATTTGTAAGAGGACGTAAAAGAGCTGCTAAAATCAATGACAGGACTAGATAGAGGGTGATATTTGAAAAATACCAACCGAAAAGGATGAATCCTGCTATGAATAAAAAGAGGTAAATAAAAAACCGTTGCATAGGGATAAAATGAAAAGGAGGCCAAAAGCCTCCTTAAATATACTATTTCCTTGATTTCCTCAAGTTTGTCTGGGATACTATTCCCATCTTAGTTCGTCCCGATATTCATTTTCTGAATCTTCAGACTCAAACTGTTCGAAATCAAAATCAGGCATCAACTCATTTTTGACATGATCTACCGTTTCGTTCAGTGCTTCCACGAACTTGAAGAAGTCTTCCTTGTAAAGAAAGATTTTGTGCTTTTCGTAGCTAAATGAATCTCCTTGTGCTTTTCTTTTACTTTCGGTAATGGTCAAGTAGTAATCATTGCCTCGAGTAGATTTGATGTCAAAAAAATAAGTGCGTTTTCCTGCTTTTACTTTTTTAGAGAAAATTTCATCTCTGTCGTAACCTCTTCGATCTTCCACAATGCGTAATTTTTATAGTTTGCTGGGTAATTAATAAGCAACTAAGATAACAAAAAGGGATTCTACATTTCAAAATATGCTACCTCTTTTTTTCAAGAAGTGACGATAATCTGTCAATAAATGGTTGAAAATCAGAAATAACTGAAAAAATAAAAGGAGACTAGTCTCCTTTATTCTCCATGCAAAAACGCCTTTTTTGCTAATAGTTCTTCCTCTGATTCACGATGATCTGGGTCATCCACACAACAGTCTACCGGACATACGGCAGCACATTGAGGCTCTTCGTGGAATCCATTACACTCCGTACATTTGTCTGTCACGATGTAATAAAACTCATCAGAAATGGGTTCCTGTTTTTCATTTCCATTTACTACAGTACCATCTTCTAGTGTTACTTCTTTCAAGGATGTTCCTCCTCCCCAAGTCCATTCTACACCACCTTCATAAATCGCAGTATTTGGACATTCAGGTTCGCATGCACCGCAGTTGATGCATTCATCCGTTATCATTATTGCCATAGCTATTCAGAATTTGTTTCCAAAATTAATAAGCACAACACAGACCGGCAATAAAAAGTTGTCATACTAACTAATTTAAATTAATTCTATCTGATTATCGATCAAACCGATAAATTTGTTGCATGATTCCTTTTCAAAACCGATTAAATGCTTTCATTCAACTGGGAAAGTTGATAGCCGAAATTCCAGTAGAGGAAAAAGAAAGTTTGTTCCGTAGAGCTGAAAACCAGAACAACTGGTTTACTTCCGAAAGTTGTGAAAAGGCTTTTTCGGGATTGTCATTTATGTTGGAATCCAATAGGATGGAAGAGTGGCTTCGATCCTATGATTTTTCAAAAATCAAAGAAAGCAAAGATGTAGGGGTTTTAATGGCTGGAAATATACCAGCAGTTGGATTTCATGATTTCATGGCTGTGTTGCTTTCTGGGCATAGTATAAGTGCAAAATTAAGTTCTGCAGATTCGGTTTTGATGAATTGGTTGATTGATCAACTCCTTAAAATCGAACCAGAGTTTAAGGATCTTATCCAAGTTTCTGAAATGCTCAAAGGAAAAGATGCCTACATCGCCACAGGAAGTGACAACTCTTCAAGATACTTTCAATATTATTTTGGTAAATATCCATCCTTGATTCGGCAAAATCGAACGTCAGTTGCAGTACTTAAAGGAAATGAGACCTTGGAAGAGCTTCAAGGCCTAGGAGAAGACGTATTTACTTATTTTGGTTTAGGTTGTCGAAATGTATCCAAAGTTTACTTGCCAGAGGAAAAGTATGCTGAGAGGCTCTTAGATTCATGGAATTCCTTCTCAGGGATTGCTAACCATCACAAGTACCATAATAATTACGAATACAATAAATCCATTTACCTTGTTAATGGTGAGCCGCATCTTGATAATGGTTTCCTATTGATGAAAAAAGAAACTGCATTGGTTTCTCCTATTTCGGTTTTGTTTTTTGAAGTTTATCAGGATGAAAAGGATTTAATTGAAAAATTGGAATCCCAGAAGGATAAGATTCAATGTATTGTTTCAAAACCAGGTTGGATCCAGGGTTCAGTAGATTTTGGAGCGGCGCAAAATCCAGGTCCTCAAGACTATGCGGATGGGGTAGATACCCTAGACTTTTTATTGAATCTTTAAGTTGACTTTTTAGCCAAAGGGAGGTAAATACAGAAGGTTGTTCCTTTACCCAGCTCACTTTCTATTTCTAGTCGACCTTCATTCTTGGCAATATATTCCCTGACTAAGATCAGTCCCAAGCCAGTTCCGCTTTCGTTTTGATGACCTCGAGTAGTAAAGGACACTCCATCTTTAATTTTTTGAAGATTTTCAGCTGATATCCCGGGTCCAAAGTCTTGGATACAGATTTTAGCTTCCATTCCTTCGGGCTCTGCACTTAAAAGCACCTTTGTTTCTGGCTTGGAAAATTTCACCGAATTGTTAATCAAGTTCCGAAGCACTAAATCAATCATATTTCGATCTCCACGAACTACAAGAGGAGGGCTGTCTTTAATCTCAATTTTTATTTGCTTTTCGTTAGCAATTCGATCAAGTAATTTTTTTTGCTGCCCGATGAGTTGCAAAATATCGAAATCCTGGATTTCCAAATATTCTTTCCGGATTTGAGTGGAGGCCCAGGCGAGTAGATTTTCCAATAAAATGGCAACTTGCTCCATATTTTTAGACACCTCAGGTACCATTTCAAAGAATTCCTCATTTGAAATCATCCCGGTATGTGTCATATGAATCAACTCCTTTACCCCAAAAATGGGTCCCTTTAAATCGTGTGAAATGATGCTGAAAAATTTGTCTTTCAGGTCGTTTAGCTTTTGAAGATCCTCGGTTTGTTTTCGGAGTTGTTCATTGGTTTTGATTTCCTCTGTTAAGTCATCGAAAAGTAAGATTAGCCCTACTTGATCAGCGTTGTTTTCCTGTATGGGCATGATTTCTAGGCGTATAGTTTTTTCACTCTTCGCCGGATTGAATACGATTGATTGTTCTTTCGGGTCTTTGAATACTTGAAGAAGCCGTTCTTCAGATTTGAAAATTTCATGTGCCTGAGCTCCTATTTTTATTTTTTCAGGCTGTTTTAAAAACGATTTCGCCTTTGAATTAAAATCGATGAGTCGCTGGTTGATGTTGAAAACCAAAACCCCTTTGGTAAGGGATTCCATGATTCTGCCATGGGCGATTGGTTTTATGCTAAACAACCCATACTTCGATATCGCAATTCCCAGGATTAGATAACTAAAAAGAAATGCAAAGGGAGTGAGATCAATAGGTCCTAGGGGCGCTATGATTCCAGTTTGATAAAAGAAATTGAAAACTAAAGGAAATAAACCACCTATAATAAGAAGCCTGGTTTGGTTCTTAAAGAGGGGATCTGCTTTTCGAAATCTTCTCCATAGAATAATGGTTCCCAAGAAAAATACTAAGTACGAATAGATGACATGGATGATGTAATAGGGTCCTTTTTTGATGCCAAGTAAAGGGAATGACGTGCCCTCATCAATCAAAAAAGTTTCTGCATAATGGAGATGATGCAAGTCGTTGGAGATCACCATGAATAAGGTGATAGCAGGAATTGTAAAGGTGCCAATGATTACTACTGGTTTACTCCAATACCGGTATCCCGTGTATCGCAGGGTAAACATTAGCCAAACAGCAGGAGCAAAAGAAATACCAATATATTGAAATCGAACCCAATAGAGCATTTGCTCTATGGTACTGGATGCCAGTTCAAATCCATAAAAAAATCCCCAAACTGAGATAAAAATCATGGTGGTGGCTAGCCACCGAGTCAAATGATCGAGGCTGAATGCAATATAAATGGACAAAGCCATGACAATCAGACTCGTAAAAACCAGGATGATTGAATATAGATTAAAGGTTAAATCCAGCACAGATTAAATCTTTATAGAAGTTTGGCTTTTTCTTTTTCGTAGATTTTCATCTAATATTACATTAAAAATTTTTAACTCCGAAATCTGTAAGAATTGAGTAAAAAAAGAACAGCAATTTCATTTCCAAGTCCTTTTGATTTAGTGTTAATCTTGAGTGGTCTGGTATTGGTTGCAGCTGTTTTTTCTTTGAAATCCCAAGGCAATTCTTTTGGAAAAAGTATCGAACAGTCTATTCTTTTTTGGAAGGATGGGTTTTTTAGCTTGTTAGAATTTACACTTCAAATGATGATGATTTTGGTGTTTGGTTATGCCTTGGCCATTGCAAAACCCATTCATCAACTATTAAGGAAAATTGCCCAAATACCTTCAAATTCGATTCAAGCCGTTCTTTTTACCGGGATTGTAACCATGTTAGCGGGTCTTTTAAATTGGGGCTTTGGGTTGATTGTTGGAGCCTTACTGGCAAGATTTGTCCATTTGGCCATGACCGAAAAAAATGTCCCTTCCAATGCCGCTTTGTTGGCTTCAGCGGGCTACTTAGGGATGGCTGTTTGGCATGGAGGCTTGTCAGGTTCAGCCACATTAAAAGTTGCAGAACCTAATCATTTTTTAGCTAATCAGATAGGGCAAATTTCGGTAGGAGAAACCATCTTTTCTTGGACTAATTTGGGGATGACCCTTGGTTTGATTTTAGTGTTTTTAGCTACCCTTTATTTGTTAAATAGGTCTTCAAAAAACCTTGAATCACCTTCTTATTCCCATCCCTTACGACCAATTCCCCCAGGAGAATCAGGACAGCTTGGGAAATGGCTAGGGGTATTTATGATTGGCGTTTTTATTTGGATTGGTTTTCGGGAGTGGCAAAATGGCATTGGGTTTTTTAATCTAAATCTGATGAACTTTTTGCTTTTTGGCTTGACCTTGCTCTTTTACAGGGATTTAAAAAGCTTCACCGAAGCAGTAGGCGAGGGGATCAAAAGCTCTTCTGATATTTTTATCCAATTCCCATTTTATGCAGGGATTTTAGGGATGGTGACTTATTCAGGACTTCTTGAGCAACTCTCAAGCTTATTTCTAGATCATGCGAACCAGGATTTGCTGGCTCCTTTTACATTGTTTTCTGCTGCTTTTGTGAATTTATTGATTCCATCTGGAGGTGGTCAATGGGCTGTGCAGGGACCAATTATTATGCAGGTAACCCAGACATTGGGAATGGATGTTGGGAAAATGATTCTCGTGTTTTCCTATGGAGATCAAATCAGTAATCTATTGCAACCCTTTTGGGCCTTGCCTTTACTTTCTATCACGGGGGTCAAGGCTTCTCAATTGATTCGATATACGGGATGGCTGTTTGTAGCTGGTTTTCTGTTTTTATTGTTGGGAGTATTTTCATTTTTCTAAGCTTTTGCTTTTTCAATCCTTTCAAAAGATTCAATTTTTTAGATAAAGGACCTGTTTATGAATTTATTTGGTTACCGAATTCAGGCCTAATTTTCTATATTTGCACTTCGATTTTGAACCTTTTATCCACCTAAAATCCTATAAAATGGCTTTTGATATTGAAATGATCAAGGAGGTGTATGCTCGGTATCCTGAGCGAATCGCTGCTGCTAGAAAAGCAGTTAACAAACCCTTGACTTTGACTGAGAAAATTTTGTATTCCCACCTTTCAGAAGGAGCAGCTAGCCAAGTATTTGAGCGCGGGAAGTCCTATGTGGATTTTCAGCCGGATCGAGTGGCAATGCAAGATGCAACGGCCCAAATGGCTTTGCTTCAATTTATGCAGGCAGGGAAAGATAAAGTTGCGGTTCCTTCCACTGTACACTGTGATCACTTGATTCAAGCACAAGTTGGAGCTGATAAAGACCTTTCTGTAGCCAAGGATAAAAACCGTGAAGTTTATGATTTTTTGGCATCAGTGTCCAATAAATACGGAATTGGCTTCTGGAAGCCCGGAGCTGGTATTATTCACCAAGTAGTATTGGAGAATTATGCATTTCCGGGTGGAATGATGATCGGAACAGATTCTCATACGCCTAATGCCGGTGGTTTGGGAATGATTGCGATTGGTGTAGGGGGGGCTGATGCCTGCGACGTCATGGCAGGTCTTCCGTGGGAGCTAAAATTCCCCAAATTGATCGGTGTAAAGCTTACAGGTAAACTTTCTGGTTGGACCTCTGCGAAAGATGTGATTTTGAAAGTAGCAGGAATCTTGACTGTGAAAGGCGGAACAGGATACATCGTAGAATACTTTGGTGATGGAGCACAATCCCTTTCTGCAACAGGTAAAGGAACGATTTGTAACATGGGGGCAGAAATTGGTGCTACTACCTCCATTTTTGGATATGATGAAAAATCTGCAGCCTACCTAAAAGGAACAGGTCGGGCTGATGTTGCAGAATTGGCTAATGGAATTGCAGAACATCTTACTGGTGATGCTGAGGTATATGCAGAGCCTGAAAAATACTTTGATCAGGTTATAGAGATTAATCTCTCTGAACTTGAGCCGCATATCAATGGTCCTTTTACGCCAGATTTGGCTTGGCCATTGTCCAAGTTTGCTGCTGCAGTTAAGGAAAATGGCTGGCCAGCTAAATTGGAAGTTGGTTTGATCGGTTCATGTACCAACTCTTCTTACGAAGATATTTCACGAGCAGCTTCTTTGGCTCAGCAAGCAGTCGATAAAAAATTGGTAGCCAAGTCTGAGTTTACGATTACTCCGGGATCTGAGCAAGTTCGATACACCGTTGAGCGAGATGGCTTCTTGGGTACCTTTGGAAAAATGGGAGGGGTAGTTCTTGCAAATGCTTGTGGACCTTGTATCGGTCAGTGGGCAAGACATGGTGCAGAAAAGCAAGAGAAAAACTCAATCATCACTTCCTTTAATAGAAACTTTGCGAAGCGTGCTGATGGAAACCCTAATACGCATGCCTTCGTAGCTTCTCCGGAAATTGTAACAGCCATGGCAATTGCAGGTGATTTGACCTTCAACCCAATGAAAGATACGCTTGTAAATGAGGAAGGGCAAGCTGTAAAATTGGATGAGCCAAAAGGATTGGAAATGCCGACTAAAGGATTTGCTGTTGAAGATGCAGGATATCAGGCTCCTGCTTCTGATGGGTCTAAAGTGGAGGTGATTGTGGATCCAAAATCAGAACGTCTGCAATTATTGGAGTCTTTCCCTGCTTGGGAAGGTACGGATCTGAAGGGATTGAAATTGCTAATCAAAGCAAAAGGAAAATGTACGACAGACCACATTTCCATGGCAGGTCCTTGGTTGCGATTCCGAGGTCATTTGGATAATATTTCCAATAATATGCTAATTGGTGCTGTCAATGCATTCAATGACGAAACCAATAAAGTTAAGAATCAATTGACTGGTGCCTATGGTGAAGTTCCGGCAACTCAGCGACAGTACAAAGCCGAAGGTATTGGTACGGTTGTCGTAGGAGATGAAAACTATGGAGAAGGTTCTTCCCGAGAGCATGCTGCTATGGAGCCACGATTCTTAGGTGTTCGGGCAATTTTGGTGAAATCCTTTGCTCGAATTCACGAAACGAATTTGAAAAAGCAAGGTATGTTGGCCTTAACTTTTGCAAATCCAGCCGATTACGACAAGGTTCAAGAAGACGATTCTATTGATATCCTTGGCTTGGAAACTTTTGCTCCTGGATTGCCTTTGAAGGTAGTTTTACACCATGCAGATGGAAGTAAAGATGAATTTGAAGTAAATCATACCTACAATGAAGGTCAAATTGAATGGTTTAAGGCAGGTTCTGCTTTGAACCTTATCAAGGCTGGTTTGGCTTAATCGAAAAATCAAAACCAAAATAGAAAAGAACCGTTGCCAATTTGGTAACGGTTTTTTATTTGTTATAACTATTACTCATGAGAAAACTATTTCTCCTTTTCCTAATACTTTTTTACGCAGGCAATGCATTTGCACAGAAAAAGGTTGAACAAGAAAGGCGAATCAAAAAGCAAGAATTGCCAGAATCAGCTGTGGATTGGCTTCATGACGCTTTTGATGGAAAGAAAAAAGTCCGTTGGTATTTAGAGAATTCAGATAAAGGAACATCCTATGAGGCCAAATTTATCTGGAAAAATAAATTTCATAGTGTTGAATTTGATGCCTCCGGAAAAATTCAGGACGTGGAGGTTGAGTTGACACTTCAGGAGCTAGATGCTGTAGTCGTTAAGAATCTTCAAAAATATTTTTCAGAGTCATACCGTGATTATAAAATCCAGCGAATTCAAATTCAATACACTGGAGAAGAAGAGGATTTAGAAGATTTTTTTGATGATGAAAAAAAAGATGGGATTACAGTTCGCTATGAGATCGAATATCTTGGAAAACCTAAGGATGGAGAGCAACTTCTTTGGGAAGGTCTTTTTGATGATCAAGGTAAATTGATCTCAAAGCGAGAAGTAGAGATTCGAATTATGGATAATTTGATTTTTTGATGAGAAAGTCGATTGTTCTTTTTCTGCTCGTCAACCTTTCTTTCGGTTTTTCAGTCTTTGCACAGGAGCATGTGTTTTTTACGGGATTTTTTCCAGAAGTAGGGATTACCAAAAAGTTGAAGAATGGAAATAAGGTGAACTTTAAAATCGAAAATCAGGAGGTTATTTTCAGGAATTCTCAAGAACAGGAAGACCGTTGGCAATTTCGGCATTATCGCACCGATTTAATGGCTTTTTACGATTGGAAGGTAAGTCCACTAAGTAGCTTGGCGTTTGGACTTTTTTATAGAATTCAAGATGGGACGAATTCCTACCGACTTATCCAGCAATTTGCATTGCTGGATCGCTTTAGGAGGTTTCGGGTCGGCCATCGATTTCGTTTAGATCAAACTTTTACTCCTGAAGAATCCACAGAGTATAGATTGCGATATCGCTTGGCAATGGATATCCCACTCGAAGGTGATGCCGTAGATCCGGGAGAGAGGTATGTGGTTGTTTCCACTGAGCCGATTTTTAGTCTTCAGGCTGGAGAATTCGGACTTGAAAATCGATTGGTTTTAACCTTGGGCAAGTTGATCTCAAATCAACAAAAAATCGAATATAGTGTGGATTATCGTACCGATGGATTTTTTCAAGAGGGGTTTCGGACCCGTTTATGGGCTAAAATTGGCTATTTCTATAATTTTTGAATCATTTTTCTCGTTTGAAAAGTAAAAAATTTGCTATGAAATACAAATTGCTGTATGTTTACGGCATTATTTTACGATATTTAAAAAATCATCCTTAACACGCACAAATAGAATATTAGTAAGAAAAGCTTGATGAAGGACAGAGGAATTAATAGCACTTTTAAGAAGATCATTTATGAGTCCTCAGAAATGGTCTTTCTTGCGGATGATTCCTATCCTTATAATATTTTTTATGCGAATGAAGCCTTTGAAGAGCAAATTGGGGAATCCTTAACGGAAAGAAGTCTTGCTGGTTTAGGGCTTGATATAAGTAATTACATTTTTAAAGAAGAATTACACCTAAATCATGGCGGGAAGGAATTTACCTTTCGTCTTGAATTACCAGAAGATAATGGCACTAATTATTACCTGTTTTATAAAGGAGTTGAATTGAAGCGGGAGGGACTTCCTTCCAATAAAGAAATTCAAGAATTTTTTAAGCGCGGATTGGATGTGCTAGGGGTAGGCCAACACGATTATCTTACCTATCTCAATGAAGCTGTTAAACCAATTCTTGGATATAATTCTGAGGAGTTGATTGATACTAGTCTTTGTTCTTTTGTCCATGAGGAGGATTTGGATCGAGTTCGAAAGATTTGGAAGAATAAAGGCGGTGCCGAGAAGATGGCCTTTTTCCAAGTTCGCTTCAAACGTAAAAATGGAGATTATTCTTCCTTGGAATGTTCTGTCCAATTTGCCGGCAATTATTTTTATCTGATTGCAAGAGATCAGACTGAGTATGCGCTTGAGCGGGATTTATCCAAGAAGTTATTAAAGATCCATCAAGAGGTTCCTGGACTTTCAGATGCAGTTAGCTTTAGCTTGGATCTTCAAAAGGAGAAAATTAATTGGGATAAAAAGTCGCTTGAGAAGTTTGGAGTAGATTCAAAAAAAGACCGAAAGTCTCTTTTTGAAAATCTAAGGCAACAGTTAAAATCTGAGGCTTCTCAAAATAAATTCGAGGGAAGACTTTTATGGAAGGAACTGTCACTACAATTGGTTGCAGAAAAAACAGAGTTGCCAAACGGGAAGGAAATGTGGATCGGGTACTTGGCAGATGATAGTTCCCGTCAACAAATTTTGGAAGAAAAGTCTTTATTGGAAAGCTTTCTCTACTATTCTCCTGAGCCTCTGATTGTCGCGCTTCGAGATAAAAAGATTATTCATTGTAATGATTCCGCACGCAAGCTTTTTGGCCTAGAAAAAGAAAATCATTTCGGTGATTTGAGCCAGCTTGTACAGCTTTTTGAGGAGTCAGATCTTTGGAATAATTGGTTATACGAAATAGAAAGTGGGGTAGAAGTTTCTCCCTTAGTTGCACCGATTGTAAACCAAAAAGGAAAACCACTTACGCTGGAGATTGGGTTCACATCATTTGAGGAAAAATCGGAATCCTATTACTTGTTTTCATTCAAGAATATCTCTGAAAAGCTCTCTTTGGAGAAGACATTGGAAGAAAGTAGTAATTTCTTGATCAATCTTACTGAACAAGTTCCAGGGGGATTATATCAATTGGTATTGGATAAGAATGGAGGGATGAATTTTTCATTCTTGTCCAAAGGGATTACCAGTGTTTTGGGAATTTCGGAGGCAGAAATTGAAGAGTTCACAGATATTTCTTCTACCATTACTAAAGTTCATCCACAGGATTTGCCTCATGTGATCATGAGTTCTGTGGCTTCTGCCAGAAAATTAGAGCCTTGGCAATGTCAATTTAGAGTAAAGGATGACAAAGAGCCAACTGGATTCCGATGGATATTGGGAGCTGCAAGACCTCAGGTCTTGGAAAATGGGGACATGGTTTGGTATGGGTACTTGACAGATATCAGCAAACAAAAAGAGTTTGAGGCTAAATTGGATGAAGCTAGGCAAACCGCAGAAAAGGCAAGTCAGATTAAGTCTGATTTCCTTTCCATGATCAGCCACGAACTGCGAACTCCATTAAATGCTATTTCTGGTTCTGTTTATTCCTTATTGCAGGAAAATCCATCTGATTCTCAAAAGAATACCCTGAATACGATCAGTTTTGCCGTGGATAATTTGATCATTATGATTAATGATCTACTTGACTTCCAGAAAATAGAAGCAGGAAAACTTTCCATCGAAAAAGCACCTTTCAATTTGACAGAACTGGTTCATCAAGTGATGAAGGGGCTTTCCTTCCATGCTCGGGACAGTAAGAACTCCTTGAATTTGCATTTGGATCCTAACTTGAATGTAGAAGTCAAAGGTGATAAAACCCGATTGTCTCAAATCTTGAACAATTTGATTACCAATGCGCTCAAGTTCACTAATAACGGTGAAGTTGATTTGACGGTGAATTTGCTGAAGAAAAATGCGAATCAAGTAAAAGTATATTTTGAAGTAAAAGATACCGGAATTGGAATCGCTCCCGAGCATCAGGATCGAATTTTCAATGATTTTGATCAAATCAAACCAACTTTCAGTACCAAGTATGGAGGAACAGGCCTTGGACTTTCAATTACCAGAAAACTCCTCAATTTGATGAACTCTAACATCAATCTGGAATCAGAAGTAGGAAAAGGGAGCCGATTCTTCTTTGAAGTCGATTTTGATTTATTTGAAAATGAAGGTCCAAAGAATGTTATCCTCAATGGATTCAATAGGGATTTTTCCACTCTTCACCTTCTGATGGCAGAAGACAATGATGTCAATGCCTTGGTTCTTGGTAAGATTATCAAAAAATGGGGATATACGTTTGATCGGGTTCCTAATGGAGCGTTAGCTGTTGAAGCTATTCAATCCAAGAAATACGATTGTGTCTTGATGGATATTCAGATGCCAGTTATGGATGGTTTTGAGGCTACGGTAAAAATTAAGGAGCTTCAGGATATTCCTGTGATTGCATTGACGGCAGCTGCCAAGCTTGAAATCATGGAAAAAATTGAATCTTGTGGTTTCGATGGTTTTGTTGCAAAACCAATCGACGCTGCAGAACTTCTAAAGAAAATCAAAGAAGTGATTTCAGAGAAAAATCACAATTTTTGAGCTTTTTCATAATACTCGGTCACTAAATCCATTTCCGGATAGTCGCGATAAAGCTCTTGTAAATATTGAAGAGCAGAGATTTTATCCCCCTTAATAACATAATAAATCCCTTTATTTCGTAGTGCATAAAGGTTGTTGGCGTCCATTTTTAAGCTACGGTTTATGAATTCCAGTCCTTCCTCCGGTTTACCAAGAAAAAGTAAATAAAGTCCTTTGTTGTTGTAAAAATAGGCTTGAGAGGTATTCAGGGAAATTGCTTTTTCTACTGATTCCAAGGCTTTCACAAAATCTTTTCTTTCGAAGGCAATCATGGATTCCAAATTATGCAAATTGGATTCCAACGGATTAATATCTTTGGCCTTTGCAAGAAGAGAATCGGCTTTCTGAAAATCCTTTTGATAGTAAAATATTGTGGCCTGATTAACTAGTAAATCAGAGTTTTCCGGATTGAGGGCTAATGCTTTTCCAAAAGCCTCTAAGGCTAATTCAAAGTTTTGGAGTTTTTCTTGCACAAGTCCACCCAAAAAAAATCCCTTCCATTCCGAAGGATATTTTTCCTGAAGCCAAGATGCATCTTCTCTTGCTTTATAAAACTCTCCATTATCCAAATAGCTTAATCCCCTCTGGAAATAGGCTTCCAAATAATCAGGCTGAAACTTAATGGCAGCTGAAAAGTCCAAAATAGCTTCATCCAATTGATTTAACTGTAAATGGGCAATGGCTTTATTAAACCAGGCATCCGAATAGGCTGAATCTAGCTCCAAGGCTTCTTGGTAAAACTCCAAGGCACCTCGTGGATCATTTTCGTCTAATTTTTCATTACCTTTTAGTAAAAACCGACCTTTTTTATCTTCAACTGAATCACATGCTACTCCTGCTAAAACCAAGAGTAAAAAGAGACTGATTTTAATTTTCCTCATCAATAGGTTTCGGTTTTTTCGGTTTTTTCTTTTCCTCACCAAGAAGGAAGGCAAATGGTTTGGTATCTTCTGTCAAATCAAAGATTTCTCTCAAGATTGCCAATGTAGGAATGATCAAAACCATTCCAGCTACCCCCCAAATGGTGCCTCCAATTAAAAGACCCAGGAAGGTGATAAAGGCATTCAAGTTGACATTTCCTCCTACAATTTTTGGAGTCAAAAAGTTTCCTTCAATCAATTGAATCAATTGGTAAGCAACTAAAATTGCCAAAGGGTAAAAAAGACTGTCTTTGGTCAAAAAGGAATAAACTACGGGTAATAAAACTCCAAAAAAAGGACCTACATAGGGGATGATATTTAAAATGGCACCTAGCACCCCAAAGAATATCGCATGCTTGATTCCAAGTGCTGAATAGGCTGAAACGTTAAGTACTGCCAAAATCAACATCACCTTGCCGACTCCGACAATATAATGTTGGATTACTTTTCGCAGGCTGGTAATCCGCATTTTTACCAGTGTTGGGTCCCGATCCCGATAGATCATAATCATCATCTGCGTCAAATGATCCCGATAGAGAACCAAGAAAAACATGAATACTGGGATCAGCACTACGCCTGATAAAGAACCAACCGTCTTTAAGGCAAAATTGGAAATGCTGGAACTGTGTTCATCCAAAATTTCTCGGAAATATTCCACATTGGCTTTCTCTCGGATTTCATAATCCATTCCAAGGTTACTTTGGGTCCAATCATCAATTTGGTTGGCATAATTCGAAACCCGATCGCTGACATTGTCAAAATCATTTGTAAAGGCAGCGACATTGCCGATGATAAAAGACAGTAATCCCCCCACCAAAAGAATCATAATTAGCAGAGAAAGAAAACTCGCCAAGGTTCTTGGGATTTTTCTTTTTTCTAGCCAATTATTTAAAGGTGTAAATAATATTGCAAAAAAACCTCCCATAAAAAGCGGGATAAGAAGGCTTTTTCCTACGGTCAGAAAGAAGACCAAAACAATAATAAAGACCAAAACCAAGAGGGCTTTGAGGAAGGAGGGGAGGTTTTGATACGGCGTTCGCATTCCTTTTTTGTCAGAATATACTAGTCTTCCAGCTTAAATCAAACCAGCTCTTCGTAACAAAGCCTCTGACTTTGGCTCCCGCCCTCTAAATCGTTTATAAAGGATGGATGGATGTTCTGTTCCACCAGCAGATAGGATGTTTTTTTCGAAAGAATGAGCTGTAACAGGATCAAATATTCCATTTTCCAAAAACATTTCGAAAGCATCCGCATCCAATACCTCAGCCCATTTGTAACTATAGTACCCAGCTGCATAACCTCCTTGGAAAATATGGGAAAAGGATGTGCTCATCAGTGTATCAGCTACTCTTGGCAAGAGGTCTGTTTTTTCCATGACCTTTCGCTCAAATTCAAAGAGATTTGTTATGGCAGCTGGATTTCCTTTGTGATAAGCCATATCGAGCAAACCAAAGCTGATTTGCCGGACGGTTTGATATCCTTGTTGGAAATTGGCGGCTTTTTTTATGCGCTCGATTAGATCAAGCGGGATTCTTTCTCCAGTTTCATAGTGCTTGGCAAAAAGATCCAAGCATTCCTTTTCATAGCACCAGTTTTCGAAAATTTGAGATGGGAGTTCTACAAAATCCCAAAAGACACTTGTCCCTGAAAGGCTTTGGTACTTGGTTTTTGCGAGCATTCCATGAAGGGCATGTCCAAACTCATGGAAAAGTGTGGTAACTTCATTAAAGGTCAGAAGACTGGGTTTAGTCTTGGTTGGTTTAGTGAAGTTACAGACGATAGAAATATGAGGACGATGATCCTTGCCTTGAAGCTGGAATTGTCCCTTGAAACTTGTCATCCAAGCCCCGTTTCTTTTCCCTGCACGGGGAAAGAAATCAGCATAAAAAACTGCAACATGGTTTCCATTTTCATCTTTTACCTCGTAGGCTGTAACGTCCGGATGGTAAACGGGTATCTCCTTATTAGGAGAAAACTTCAAGCCGTATAGTTTGCCTGCAGTTTCAAAAACACCTTGAATGACGTGCTCCAATTGAAAATAGGGGCGAAGAATCTCATCATCCAACTCGTATTTTTCTTTTTTCAATAGTTCTGAATAATAGGCAAAATCCCAGCGTTCAAGCTGCTCGATTCCATCAAGGTTTTTTGCGAATGCCGTAAGTTCAGCAACTTCCTTCTCAGCTTTGGGTTTGGCTTTTTCAAGTAAATCATCGAGAAATTGAAGGACTTCTTCTGGGCTTTTCGCCATTCGCTCTTCCAAGACAAACTGGGCATGGGAGGCATAGCCTAATAATTTTGCTCGTTCATAACGCAACTCAAGAATTTCCTTGATGATTTCCTGATTATCCAATTCATCCCCTTTGCAGGATTTAGTATTATAGGCCAAAAACAGGGTTTTTCGGAGTTCCCTGTTTTTGAGATAAGTCATAGCGGGAATGTAGGAAGGAAATGCAAGGGTAAAGGCCCATTGACCTGGTTTTCCTTTTTCTTCAGCTGTCTGAGCAGCAGCCTCTTTGATACTTTCAGGTAATCCCTCTACATCAGATTCCTGATCGACGAAGTGAACGAAACGATTTGTTTCAGCCAATACATGCTCTCCAAATTTCAGGGAAAGCTGTGCTAATTCTTGGTCAATCGCTCTTAATTTGGAGGCATCGGATTCAGAAAGTTTCGCTCCGTTTCGAACAAAGGCTTTGTAAGTCTTTTCCAGAAGGGTCTGTTGTTCCGAATCTAACTTTAATTCACCCTTTTGTTCAAAAATTTGTGCTACTCGAGCAAATAGCTCTTGATCGAGAAGAATATCGTTGGAATGTTCGGTCAAAAGAGGAGAAATATCCCTTGCAAGCTTTTGAATTTCTTCATTTGTTTCAGCTGAGTTTAGGTTGAAAAATATTGCTGAAATCACATTTAATTTATCTCCTGCCTGGTCCAATGCCTCAATGGTATTTTCGAAAGTTGGAATGGGATTCGATTTGATTTTTTCAATATCCTGTTTTGCGAGCTGGATCGCCTCTTTGACTGCAGGCAGAAAATGTTCGTTTTTTAATTGATCGAAAGGTGCTGTTTCAAAAGGATTGGAAAATTTTTCCAATAATGGATTACTCATAACTTTTTGATTTTTTATAAAAATCGATCTAATCGTTTTTAGGTTTCAATACAAGTTCAAATTTATCGATCCCTAGCGATATGAAAGAGGTTTGAACAAAGAATTAGATGTCGAATTTTCAGAAAACAAAAACCCCCGAAATTATCTCGGGGGGTTTTAAATTAGAATTCCATATCACAACTCATGCTTTCGGAACCGATTGGGGCACCATCCGGTATTTTTAGCATTTCTGGACTGCTTATTTCATGCGGTTGATCCAGATAAGCTTGGATTTTATCGCTTTGAAGCTTTCGATGAATTCCCAATAACCCATCTTGTGCCGGTAATTCACCAATAGTTTCCAATTGCATTCTGGCAATCGCTCTTACAGAATTGGAAGCGTTGGCATTTTTGGAAAGCGCAATTAGATGCTCAACAAATTTTGATTCTGTCATCATTTTGATTTCTTGCTTCAGGCCTGATTCCATGGAATTTCGGAATACTTGTTGGCTGACTTTTTCAAGAACATCTTGGAAACTAGGTAATTCAGCATTTTGCAATGCTTGTAAATGAAGGCGGTTTACGCGCCCACTTTCCAGTAAGAAATAGAATACAGCATCGACAATATTCTCAGCTGGTGCTACCGGGTCAAATAATGGACCTGTTCTAGAAACAAAAGTTTCCCGATTTTTTCCATAGCCATAAGGGCGAGGTGGAATCAAAGCCAAAATATGCTCAGGAACCTCCAGTTGAGTTGGTTCTATCGTTTTTAGCAAGGCAGCTATTGCTTGGTTTTGAAGGTTTGGATTAATCCAGGTATGGTTTGGCTGATTGTCACCCTTTACTTTATACAGGTAATCCAAGCCTCCAATTACTTTGCTGGTAGCTTCCACCTGATAGCGATGCATTAGGAATAGCGGAACCAAAACCTCCTCCAACAAAGCTTGAGGAGTTCCATTTGGAATTGCATTTAGGCCGAAGGTCTTAAGTTGGTTTTGACGTACGGCAAGCATTCGAAGCAATTCATCAGGTGCTGAACTTCCATTGTCCCAAAGGTGGGAACGGGGATGTGCTCCAGATGGGTCTCTTGAGTCCGAATCGGTGATGAATTCATAGCCCGCAGCGTATGTTTCTTCTAAGGTTCTATTTAAGAATGTTTCTTCGTCTTCCCCTGCTTTAGGGTATCCATATCCATAAGTAATTGCCCATTTGTCCCATTCGCCGATTTTGTCATCATATGCCTTTGATAGGTCAAGTTCTCCATTTTCATTTTGGGTGATAAGCGGGTAGGGGTAATCCATGACTGAAGAACGACCCGCTGCTGAAGTTGCATAGCTGTGCGCTAGTCCAATGGTATGGCCGATTTCATGTGCTGATAATTGTCGTAACCGAGCCAACGCCATTTCCAACATACGCGGATCCGCTGGTTTTCCATCTTCAAATGGCTGTAATAGCCCTTGGGCTATCAGGTAATCCTGGCGAACTCGAAGCGAACCCAAAGAAACTTGTCCTTTGATAATTTCCCCGGTTCTCGGATCTCGGATACTGCTTCCATAAGACCAACCTCGAGTAGATCGGTGAACCCATTGAATGACGTTATAGCGTACATCCATTAAGTCCATTCCTTCAGGCGCTAATTCAACTCGAAATGCGTCCTTAAATCCTGCTGCTTCAAAAGCTTGATTCCACCAGTTTCCACCTTCAATCAAAGCAGAAGCTACCGGTTCGGGGGTTCCTCGATCCAAATAATAGACAATAGGTTCTACCACTTCAGATACTTCGGCATTTGGATTCTTTTTCTCCAATCTGTGTCTGGAAATAAATCGCTTCACAATAGGGTCTGAAATCGGAGTGGTAAAATCCATGTAACTAATGGAAAAAAAGCCTCCGCGCGGATCAAATTCCCGAGGGGTATAATTGTCGTCAGGAAGTTCGATAAATGAATGGCGCTGTCGAACCGTTACCGCATCTGGACTTGGTGTTACGGATCGAATTAATCCTCCCGTAGCATTTCCGGTCAAAGTCACTGTAGCCTCAACTTCAGTGTTTTTTGGGAAGTTTTTGGTCATGTCAAAATATAAGCCCGAGCGGGAAAGGTCCAATCGGTAATTTCCCTGTCTTCGTTGACTTAGACGATCACCTACTCCATGTGCATCTTGTAGATAGAAATTAGTCGCTTCAACAATGAAGTTTTCTCCGTTTTTTTGTGCGATTTCAAATCCCCAAAGTATAGATTCTGCAAAAGCATCCTGTATGGATTTTACTTCGTAAGGGTTTGAGGAAAAAGCCCTGAAATCATAGTTTTTATGGACTAAGAAAAGCTTATTTCCCGATCTTCTAAATTCCACTATCCGGGTATTTCCAAGTTGCCCGCGATCCAGGCCTATATCATTGGATCCCACTCCGGCAGTCAAGGAATTGACATAAAGGAATTCTTTTTCCAGATCGGAAATTTCGAGATAGATTTTCCCTTTCTCCCGATCAAGGTAAAAATCAAAAAAACCTTCTTTTTGCTCTAGTTTGCTTAGATCTAGGTTTTGGGAAAAAGCTGGTAATAGCATTCCCATCAGAATGATTGCTGTTATTATAAATTTATTCATAGGGTTTAGGTTGTGGTGTCGACGACAAATTATAAAAAGGAAGCTTTACAAAGCTACCATTGATGGAAATTTAGCGATTTAGAAAATATCGAAGAAGAAAGGTGGTTTCGGTTTGTTGATTTCCTTGAATTTCTTGGAGCCCTGAGCTAATCGTTTCTCGGTCTGTGTATGTTGTTTTAGCCCATCTGAAATAGATGCGAATTTTTTTGCTAAGGTCATATTCACCCACCAAATAGTATCGCTGACCCTGTCCGGAAAAAAATGGGATGGAGAAAGTCCACAGAACATGATTTTCAAATGCATAAATTCGTGCATCATAATTGTCCGTATCAAAAAGTGCATAGCGAGCCGTGATTTTCCATCGATCTTGATCAATCCGCAAATCTTGAGCGAGCATAATTCCATGGCCTTGTGATTCGCCTATTGCTACTTTGCTCCACCAAATTCGACTTCTTAAAAAAACGGATCGATTAATCCGATAATCCAAATTGAAAAGTCCATTTCGTTTTCGGATAAGGCTGCTTTCATAAGTGGTTTGAGGTGTATTCAAATCAGGAAGATTCCGTTCCTTTTCTTCTTCCCGAAATTGGATATAAGCTAGTAATGTTTTGGAAGGTTGAAAGGTAAGTCTTCCTAGCCATTCATAGCCAAAGGAGGGGTTGTACAAGCGGTATTTTAACCAAGGAAATCGAAAAAAATCATAATATCCATTTAGCTTCCATTTTTTCAATGGTCTTAGCTCGAGGCCTAGATAGACTCCTCGTTCATTGTTGGCGCGGGTGTTTTCAGAAAATGCATTTCCATAGAAACTGTGGAAGTTACGGTCATAATTCCGCCATAAAAAGGAAAAATCTACTTGGGAACTTAAGCTTGAAACAAAGCCTAAAATAGTCCCGTTTCCTCCTGATTTTGAATAGGCTGATTCTCCAAAAAAGAGGAAGTTTTTCCAATTGTAATTAAAGTAAATACTTCCCACCTGATTGGATTTTCCCTGAAATTCAAATTGATTATAGGTTTTCCAAACAGGAATCCAAGGTTGGTTGAAGGAGGTGAATAAATAGGTGCTACCCAAAGTCAAGCGAGAATTAGCCGCATATTGAATGGCAGAGCCAATAGCTCTCTCCCGAAATTGATTTTTGGTGGCGATTTCGGAGGCTGTTCGGTGCAAGCCACTTTGATTAAATGAACTGATGGTAAGGCGATCATTTTCAAGTCCTTCTTCTAAAATTGCGGCTCGACCATCTCGCGGGGCTGTGGATACTAATGCTGTGAATTCCCATTTCTGATGTTTATAGGTGGCAGCTGCTCCACGAAAAAAACCAGATTCAAGGGCAGCAGTATAGGGGAGTATTCCTACTGAACTCCTTCTTACAGTGGGTACTGTTTCCGCTCCTTTCCCGAGTGCATAGCCAGCACCATAGACTAGTCCCTGTCCAAATGAGGCTTGGTAATCTCCGATTGCTAATGTTTTCCATTTACCAACTTGGTACCGCTGAAAATGGAAAGAGAAGAAGTTGAAGCCATATCTTCGGGTTTGATAATCCCAAGTGAACTGCTCGCCTGCATCTTTGTCCAAAGTAAAGCCAAGACTAAAATCACGTGAGTGCTGGGAACGGAAACGGAGGTAAAGATCGTTGGGGTCACCGAGATAGCGACTACTGATTCTTCCAGTGGATGAGGTGTCCGGAGGGCTGAAACCTTTCCGTTCTTCCCAAGTTCTTCGATATCTGAAAATAAAATAAGTTTGCTCTTCTTCCCGTAACCGTTCCCAAAAGGAATTTCCTCTTTTTTCTCCATCTTCCAAGGTGACAAAGGGGATTAATCGATTGATTGTTTCCAAATCAAAGCCTGGGACTGCCTGTAATTCATAAAGGGAAATTAGTGACCCCAATTCATTCCTATACCTAAGAAATGAATCAATTAGGCTAGGGGAGAGAATATAAATAGCTTGAAGAGTTTCATGGTCTGCCTTATTGAGGTTGATTGGATTGAGATAAAGCTGAAGTAGTACTTCATAGATCTGCTCGTAGTCCACGTCTTCCTCCGGAATAGGGAATAGTCTCTCCATCAAATCTTCTGGATCAATTTCAACTTTTGGAAGTTCTTGTCCTACTAAAGGTTGAACCAGTATGATTCCCCAAAAGAATAAGCCGATCCATATTACTTTCCCCATAGGTAATTCAGGCTTAGATGATGTGTTGCTCCTAATGGAGCTGTATTTCCATAGGCATAATCAAAACTGAATTTTTTTTGAATAATGCTAAGACCTGCAAAAAGTCGGGAAGGATTTGAATTGATACCTGTTCGTAGACTGGTCCAATCCCGTAGTCGGTATTCTAATCCTATTTTTAGAATAGGATCTACCTGAATATCTTTTTCAAATTCGAGCAGAAAGCTAATATTATCACTTGGCAAGTAATGAATTCCAACTTGTACAAATGTTGGTAGATGGGTGTTACTTTCGGCTCCGATTTTTGCCCGGTTGATATTTGTGATTATAGCTCCGAGATATAGATTGGAACTTAATTCAGTAATTCCTCCCAAACTGAAAATTAGTGATCCCGCACTTCCAAAATCTTGGATTTGTGTTTGGAAATATTCGAGTTTTACTCCAATGCTGCTGATTCCTAGCGTATTGGAATAGCCAATTCCTATGGTCTGTTGATTGAATAGTTTCCCTCCAAACCTGCTTATTCCAAATCCAATAGTTCCATTATTACTTTTAAAAGAACCCGCAAGATCAAAGGTGGAGAGTTCCGCTAATCCAAATCGATGATCAAATCCGGCCACTATTCCAGCTTCTTCTATTTGGTCTAAAGCGCCAATGTTATTGAAATAAGACCAAGTGGAGGGGAGGTGAACCCGCATATTTCCCAATCCATGATATTGTGCACCATGAACCTGAGTTAATGGGTCTGTTTGGGAATAGGAAGAAAAGATCAATCCCAAAAACAAGAATAAAAAACAACCTAATCTCATAAAAGAAGCCTAAAAAACTTCTTTTAATTTACGTAAAAATTAAATTTAACTAGATATTGAGTCTAAAAAATCAGGCTATGAATCTGGTTTTGAGTTGCTTTTCTTAAAAAGGAGCTTTAAAGTTTAGGAAAAAGTTGCCTTCACCTTGGTTATTAAAGGAATATTCAAATCGAAAAACCGAGTCATAGAATCCAACCAAATCGATCCCTAAACCATAACCATATAAATACCTATTTGTCAGTCGAGCATTTTCAGGGATGAAGTTTCGATCCTTTACATATCCATGATCAAAATTTGCACTTAGGTAAAAACGGAAGGGGATAGTGCTAAACTGTTCCAGTGGAATAAAAGGGGAAACATCAATTTCAAAATCAATGAATTTCCATCTAAAGCTATTTTTATGTACGTATAGCTGTTGCCCTTCAATAACATTCAGTTCATAGCCTCTGATAAAATTGGGACTATATCCAATTCCCCGAACCAAAGTATAGGGTTGGTTTTGACTTAAAAACCAATTTCCAGATAGTCCTGTAACGAAATGAAATCGATCACTCAGGGTAAAGTATTTATTTGCTGTTATGCTTACTTCAATTTCATCAATATCTTCTGTATTGATGATGCCATACTTTGTCGCAGAAAGTTCTAGAAGTTCTCCTTTGGTAGCATAAGCACCAAGATTTCGGTTATCGTGTCTAAAAATATAGCGCATGAAAAGATATTGGAGTTTGTTATCTCCATGCTGGAAATAATTTGGGTTTTGAACCAAAACCTCCGGATCTATCTTGGTGGAGGTATACCCCAAGGTGAAGTAATGAAAATTATAAAAAGTCCTTCGGAAGGTGTATTGCACAGCTGCAGTGAGGTTTTCCCGAAGTACCTTTTCCGTCTCGTTTGTGAAAAAAACCTGTCTATTATTTGCCGATCGGATAGGGATCGTCTTTTGCTCAAAAAAAGTAAATTGACCGGCTAGGCCATGTTTTTGTTTTTTATCAATGTAAGGTTTGCTGTAGCGTAAGTCCAAAGCTCTTGTAAAACCCAGCTGTCCACTGAATCGGAATTTTTCATTACGTCCTCCAACATTTGCATGAGAAACTCTCAGACCATAATTCACCCGGGAAAAGTCTCTTCCTTGGTTGGTCCACCATTCGGAAAAGTTACGGTCAGCTAACTGGAAAATTATGGAAGGGACTATATACCACCTTTCTTTTACAGCAATTAATATTTCCACCTGATCTCCTCCTGTGAACAATGGAGTAATTTCCACGGAAGTAAAAAGCCGGAGATTATAGATTTTATTTTGGTCAGCTTGGATGATATCCAGAAGAGTCTGAAGGTCGTAGTAGTAGCCTTCGGCAAAATCTAATTCCCTAAGAATGATACTTTTTTTTGTTTTTTCATTTCCGATGATAAAAATATTATTTACATAAACACTGTCAGGAGTGTCATTTGTCACGGGAGAGTAGGTCGTGTCCTGCGCCCAAGCCGACAGTCCCCATCCACCAATGAGAAGGTGCAAAAAGAAAATATGTCGGAATAAAAGTCTCACTGGGAATTTTCAGTTGTTACATTTGGTTTTGTAAGGGCCTATCCAATTTATCAACCCATGTGGAAAAACCTTGTTAGAAAAATCGCCATTTTTCCCGTTTTGGTTTACCAATATACCATTTCGCCACTTTTTCCTTCATCTTGTAGATATACACCTACCTGTAGCCAATATATGAAGGAAGCGATACTTAAACATGGACCCTTAAAAGGAGGTTGGTTAGGTATCAAACGGATCTCCCGCTGTCACCCATGGGGTGGCCATGGCCATGATCCTGTTCCTTAGCTTTTTGGTTCCTTCAAGCCCATTTTCAAAGCACGGACAATAAGAATTATTCCTCCCAAAACCAATGGGATACTGAGTAGCTGCCCCATGTTGAATTGCATGGCATCCTCAAATTCCACCTGGTTTTCTTTGAAAAACTCCCATACAAAGCGCATCCCAAAAACCATTACAAGGAAAAGACCTAACAGCAAACCTTCCGGGACTCGTTCTTTATATTTTATCCAGATACCTAAGAGGATCAAGAAGATGATAAAGTAGGATAAAGATTCGTAAATCTGCGTAGGATGTTTTGCTCTTCCGAATGTTTTAATGGTAGCCACATAGCTGCCCGGTTCTTCCTTGATTTCCAAATTCAAGTCAGACTCCAAAGGCTCGGCTAAGTATTCTTTAGAGGAGTTAAATTGTGTTAGGGCATATTTCACATCGCTCCTCAACGTATTTCCTAAGGTCTCTTTGGTGAAGTTTCCTTTGTTGATTCGGATTTCGATATTGACAGGAACGATTCCATTTCCCTGAAGTTCATCTGCACGATCTATCGGTTTGTAAGGATCAATGGATTCAATAGGGACCCGAAGAGATTGTAAAATTTCTTCAATATCCCATGCATAGACAATTCCCTGATCTGTACCGGTATCTTTTCCGCCAATTTCCGAATTCATCAAATTCCCAAGACGGATCAAAGCTCCCGTCATAGCGGTTACAATCACAATCCGATCCACAACCCATAGATAACTTTGTCCGGGAGTCTTTCTTGCATAGAGCCATAAAGCGATCAATATTGCTATAGCTGCTCCGTGTGAGGCAAGCCCGCCTTCCCATACTTTCAAAATGTCGATTGGGTTACTTAGGTATTTGGCTGGCTCATAAAATAACACGTGTCCTAATCGGGCTCCAATAATAGTTGCCAATACCATGTAAATGGTCAATTTATCGACTAGGTTTTCATTGTGTCCTTCCTTACGAAAGAAGTAAACCATAAACTGCTGGGAAATGATAAATCCCAAAGCAAAAAGTAAACTATACCATCGTAGGCGGTCAAAGCCGGCAAAAACAGCAGGATTTGGATCCCAAACGATATAATTCAAAAAGGATGTAAGATTCATTTTAAAGCTACTCTAGTTGATTTAATTCTTCTTGGAATCCTCCAGATAAGATGGGGAAACGATACCAAGTTTTAGGGTCTACATTAAATTGGTCTAAATGGAAAGAAGGAGCTAAACGTTCCCTTTTCCACTGATTTCTTGCCCAAAGTTGGAAGAATTTTTTGATATATGATTTTAAAAGTTCGGGTTCCAGATTCAGTTCCTCTTTTAAAATCAAATAAATATCCATGGGTGACCTACGTTCCCGGATTGCAAGTTTCTCAATTTCTACGATCACTGCATAAGGCATAAGGTCTTTTTCATCTGTTTGCGTGCGCTCCTGAGGCCGAAGTTCAGCGGTCGGTTGCAAGGAGTTTACCTTTGCCAATCCAGGTCGATTTAGATGGGTTTGGGCCCATTGAATCCAGTGGAGGATGAAGTGCTTGTCAACTCCCGCGATAGGAGAGATGCTTCCACTGGTATCTCCATCCATTGTAGTGTACCCCACGTCTCCTTCCGAGCGATTGGAGGTAGCCACGAGCAAGGCGTTTTTGATATTTGCCAGCATCCAAATAATGGGAGATCGGGACCGGGCCTGAATATTTTGAAGCGTGATATCGTCTTGCTCCCAAGTGAGCTTTCTTCCGATTGCTTTTTCGATTTTTGAAGTATAAGAAGCAACTTCCTCATCGATGGTCCAATGAAGAAACTGGGCTCCCAAGCTTTCTGCTAAGGTTTTTGCACTTTCAAAAGTGTCTAGCGATGAATTTGCTGTCCCTTGATAAGCTGTGGTTAATAATGTTCCGACCAGTAACTTTTCAGGATCATTTTCGAATTGGTGGTGGTCGGAAAGACCAAGTTTTTCACAAAATCGGGGAAGGCCGAGCTCCTCTAATCCTCGCTTCACCATCTCGGCTATCAATACCGCAATACTGGAGGAATCCGCTCCTCCTGAAAGCGAAAGCACAAAGCCCTTGCTTTTACTTTTTCGCAGATAATCAAAAAGCCCCAGTGCGGTTGCTTGGGTAAATTCCCATTCTTTATTTTTAATCTCTGCAAGGTTTTGTTCCTTATTTTCAAGCTTTACGCAATGAACTTGATAATCCTGAAATGATAAGAGCTGATTTCGGGAGAGTAATTTCCCTGACTTAGCAAGGAGTGCTTCCCCATCAAAAATCATTCTTCCTGCCTCGTTTCCTAAAAGATTGATGTATCCATAATAACAGTCAAAAATTCTGGAACTGTATTCGATCAACTGTTTCCGTTCCCAAGTTTTTCCCATTGCAAAATGACTGGCACTTGGACTTAGAATCAAATCAACTTTTCGCTCACAAAGCCTATATCCCGGTCTTGCTTCCCCTCTCCAGGCATCTTCACAGATTTCAAAGCCATAATGAACCCCCTTTTTGTGGAATGTTAAATCACCAAAAGGAATGGGCTGTCCAAAAAAATCAACTTCGATTTGCTTGTTGGCTTCCCAAGGAGTAAACCATCGGAATTCATAATGAACACCATCAATAGCCATGAACTGTTTCGCTACAAAACCAATCAAGACTCCATCTTCGATGAGTGCCATGGTATTGAAAACCTTTTCCCCAATTCGATAAGGAACTCCTACCGCAACGGTAGTATTTTTACAATAGGGAATCAACTTGCGAAGTTGGTCCAAAGCCTTTTTTGGATACCAGTAGCTGAGGAAAAGATCTTCGGAGCCATACCCAGTGATAGCCAATTCCGGGAAAACGACTAAATCAGCATTTTGGCGAGTTGCTTCCTGAATTGCAGCGATGATTCGCTGAAAATTACCTTCCCAATCCAAAGGGGTTTGATTGACAGTTGCGAGTGCGAGCGAAAGCGGTGACATGAAAGATCTGGCGTTGGTTTAGGTAGGGATTTGTAGGGAATCACAGGCGTTTTTTGAAGCTTCCTGTTCGGCTTTCTTTTTGGTAGGTCCTTTGCCTGTAGCTACTTCTTTTGAGTTTACCATTAAGGCGACAACAAACTCTTTATAGCGTTGGTTGCCATTGATCTCCAAAATTTTATAATCGATATTCTTGTTTTCCTTTTGAGACCACTCCACGATTTTTGATTTATAATTCATGGTGGTGGTGACCATCCCTTCAATATCAAAATGGAGTAAAATTCTGGAGAGAATAAAGTTTTTTGTAAAACGATATCCGCGATCAAGATAAACAGCTCCTACCAAAGCTTCAAGCATGTCACCGTAAAGGGACTTGCTTCCAGTAAACGAGGTGCCATCCAATAAATCTTGAAGAATGTTTCGAAGTCCAATTTTGATTCCCGTTTCATTCAAGCTTTCACGGTTGACCAATTTGGATCGAGTTTCGGTTAGAAAACCTTCATCCCGAAGGGGGTATTTTTGAAATAGATATTCTGCAACAACAGCTCCTAAAATAGCATCACCGAGAAATTCAAGCCGTTCGTTTGAAATTCGATGCCCTCTCTCATTTTCTTTTCCAAGCCCTGCAGGAGTAAGAGCAAGTCGATAGAGGGAAATATTTAAAGGCTTGCTTCCTACCATCATTTTGATGGAGGAGGCAAGCCTTTGATCTTTTTTGTTAAATAAAATTCGTTGAAATCCGAGTAGCTGAAGGAGTCTCAAGCTTATTTACCCATTAATTTTTTTGAAAATGACAGAGCAATTATGTCCGCCAAATCCAAAGGTATTACTTAATGCCACATTCACCTCTCGTTCTTGAGCTTTATTGAAAGTCAAGTTCAACTTAGGATCAAACTGCTCATCATCTGTAAAGTGATTGATGGTAGGCGGAATAATCCCATTTCGAATGGCTAATATCGAGGCGATGGCCTCAATGGCTCCAGCTGCTCCCAACAGGTGACCTGTCATGGATTTTGTACTGGAGATATTCATTTTGTAGGCATGCTCCCCAAAGACTTTTTCAATAGCCTTGGTTTCGCTGACATCTCCCAAAGGAGTAGAAGTACCATGTACATTGATATAATCTACGTCCTCAGGCTTAAGATTCGCATCAAGAAGTGCAGCTTGCATTACCTCACTTGCTCCCAATCCTTCAGGGTGTGGAGCAGTGATATGATTAGCATCAGCAGACATACCGCCACCTACCAATTCAGCGTAGATTTTTGCTCCTCGGGCAACTGCATGCTCATATTCTTCCAAAATCAATGCACCGGCACCTTCTCCTAATACAAAGCCGTCACGGTCTTTGTCGAAAGGTCTGGATGCAGTTTCAGGAGAATCATTTCGCTGGGAGAGTGCCTTCATGGCATTAAATCCACCAATACCTGCTTCGGTTACTGCAGCCTCTGAACCTCCGGAAATGAAAATATCAGCTTTTCCTAATCGGATATAATTAAATGCATCGATCAACGCATTGGTAGCCGATGCACAAGCAGATACTGTTACAAAGTTAGGACCTCTGAATCCGTACTTTATTGAGATAAATCCAGCACTTATATCCGCAATCATTTTTGGGATAAAGAAAGGATTAAATCGGGGAGTACCATCACCTGTGGCAAATGCTGTAACTTCCTCTTGAAAAGTGCGAAGTCCACCGATTCCGGAGCCCCAGATAACACCTGCTCTGGATTTTTCGATTTTTTCAAGATCCAACCCAGAATCTACAATGGCCTCATCGGCAGTAATCATTGCATATTGGGTGAACAAATCCATTTTGCGAGCTTCTTTACGGTCAATGAAATCTTCTATATTGAGATTCTTGACCTCGCAGGCAAATTGGGTTTTGAAAAGTGAAGCATCGAATTTGGTAATTGGTGCAGCGCCACTTACACCCGCTACCAATCCCTTCCAAAATTCTTCAGAAGTATTGCCAATGGGTGTAAGGGCACCTATACCAGTTACAACAACTCGTTTCAAATTCATGGAATGAATTTAAGGGTTATTATTTGACGTTAGCCTCCAGGTAGGAAACAGCCTGTCCGACTGTACCAATTTGCTCAGCCTGATCGTCTGGGATAGAGATGTTGAATTCTTTTTCGAATTCCATAATCAATTCTACAGTGTCCAAAGAATCAGCTCCCAAGTCATTGGTAAAGCTTGCTTCCATAGTCACTTCAGACTCTTCTACGCCCAGTTTGTCAACAATGATGGCTTTTACTTTTTGTGCAATTTCAGACATTTTGTGATCAGTTTAGTTAATAACACTTCGCAAAGAAATATATTTAAAAGGTAATAGACAAAGAAATGATTCAAGTAAATTTTTGTAAGACAAGTTGCTGTCCTCTGAATCTTTTTTATTTCTAACTTTGACCTGCACCTTGATGTGCCTCTATGAAGAAGGTAAAACTACAAATAGAACACAGCTATGATTTTGAACTTTTGGGCCTTGTATCCCCTGTGAGGGATTACAAAATGGCCTGGCTTATCAATCGGGAGATGAACCTAAACCTCATTCGAACCGAAGATCTGGAAATTGAGTTTTTGTCTGTTCCCAATCTGAAAATTAGCCAATATTTCCTTTCTTTACCGCACGGTTATATCCAGCTTTTGAAAAATAAAGCATTGAGTTCATCAAGACAAGTTTCCTATTTGATACCGGAACTCAAGTACATGGATTATTTCCTGTTGTTACAAGATGAAACGTATCAAATTGATTCTCAGCTTTTTGTTTCTGAACTTTCTAAAAACCCTTATATCCAAAACGTAATCAAACTGGATGTCAATAAACTTAAGTCCAAAGAAAACCTACTAACCTATTAAACATGAGTCATTTCAATAAAACCAAAATCCTTGCAACCATTGGGCCTGCTTCCAATAACTATGATACCATCAAAAGTTTGGCAGCTGCAGGAGCTAATGTGTTCCGCTTGAATTTCTCTCACGGCACCCATGATGTCCATCAAAAAGTAATTGAGATCATCCGGAAAATCAACAAGGAGGAAAATCTGAACTTGGGAATTTTACAGGACCTTCAAGGACCAAAAATCCGAGTAGGGGAGGTCGAAAATAATGGGGTTGAAATCGTTCCGGGAAATAAAATCACTATTACCAACGAACCTTTAGTAGGAACTTCTTCTTTGGTGTCGACTGTATATCAAAATCTTCCCAATGATGTAGTATCTGGGGATAGAATTTTGATCGATGATGGAAATCTGGAATTGGTTGTGGATGATACCGATGGAAAAAATGTGAATTGTACGGTGATTCATGGAGGGCTTTTGAAATCCCGAAAAGGAATCAATCTACCAAACACCAAAGTTTCAGCCCCTTCCTTGACCGAAAAAGACATCGAGGATCTGGAATTTGGCTTGAAGCAAGAAGTGGACTGGATCGCTTTGTCTTTTGTACGCTCACCGGAAGATATAATTGATTTGAGGGAGCGAATTGATAAAGCAGGGAAGTCTTGCAAAATCGTCGCAAAAATTGAAAAGCCTGAGGCTTTGGAAAATATCGATGCCATCATTGAAGCGACTGATGCGATTATGGTCGCTAGAGGAGATTTAGGGGTGGAAGTTCCGCAGGAAATTGTACCACTTTGGCAAAAGAAAATGGTGGAGAAATGCAAATTAGCATGTAAGCCAGTAATCATCGCAACTCAGATGATGGAAAGCATGATCAATAATCCGCGACCTACCCGAGCGGAGACCAATGATGTAGCCAATGCCGTGTTGGATGGGGCAGATGCGGTGATGCTTTCTGCGGAAACAGCTTCCGGAAATTATCCAGTGAATGCCGTGAAGGCCATGTCAAGCATTATCAGCTATTTGGAAGAAAATGCAGAGATCTATCATCACCTATATAAAATCCAGGAAGGGGATCCTACCTTTTTGAGTAATAACTTGATCTTGATGGCTTCCCGTCTCTCCAGAAATGTGAAGGCAAAAGCCATTGTTGGAATTACTTCATCTGGTTTCACAGGCTTCAGAATTGCCTCTCACCGGCCGAAGGCAAATATTTTTGTATTCACTCGAAACAAAAACTTAATTACTCAAATGTCGTTGGTATGGGGTGTTCGGGCCTATTATTATGAAAACCAAGTTTCTACTGATGCCACTTTTGAGGATATTGAAAATACCCTGAAAAAAGATGAGCACGTCAATTCCGGAGACATCATTATCAATACAGCTAGTATGCCACTCAAGGAGAAAGGCAGGACCAACATGCTGAAAATTCACATTGTCAATTAATTGAAAAGCCCTTCGGGGCTTTTTTCAATTCAAGGGGATAATTATACAATTCACCCTTCTTTTTCTACAGTTCACCTAGTTTGGTCAATCAATGCATAGTGCTTATGGTTTTTTAACTAAAACTAACCAAAATCGCTATGTTCAAATTCTTAAAGTACCTATTCGTTGGGGCTTTCTTTTTAACCTTCGTTTCGTGCGAAAACGAGGACTACCAAGGCCCAATTCCTTATCCTACCTTAATGGAAGCGGCTCAAGATGCCGGATTAACAACTTTAGTAACTGCTGTTCGGGCTATCCCAGGCTTGGAAGCGGCACTTCAGGATCAAAGTTCTATTACCGTTTTCGCCCCTACCAATGATGCATTTGCGAATGCATTAGCGGAGTTTGAAGCGGCGGATTTAAATGAATTAGTTGAAAAATTAGGAGGCCCTATGAATCTGGAGACTGTTTTAGGTTTCCATGTAGTGCCAAACACTATTTTTTCGGATCAGTTAAATGAGACCAATATTGTTACTACGCTAGCTGGTCAGCAATTGGTGGTAAATCGGGCTCCTGGAATCGTGACTGTAATTGATGCAGCAGGAAATACTGCTCGTGTTTTGCAAGCTGATGTTGAAATCGAAAATGGAGTGGTTCATGTAATCGATCGAGTATTGATTCCTTCCATTGAGTTGCCGAAACCTGATTTGGTTGAAGCAGCTACTGATGCTGGACTAACGACCCTTTTGGCTGCAGTTACTGCTGTAGATGGACTTGCAAATGATTTACTTTCAGCAGGAGCAATCACTGTTTTTGCGCCTACCAATGAAGCTTTTGCAGCTGCTTTGGAAGTATTTGGTGCGCAAGATTTGGATGAATTGGTTTTGAAAATTGGAGGAGTTGAGAACTTAGAAAAAGTTCTTGGATTCCATGTGGTACCTGCTGTTGCCATGTCAGGAGATTTGCAGGCCACTAATACTTTTACCACCCTTTCAGGGCAAGACATTACAGTTGAAGTAGCTGGTGGTGTTGTGACTGTGATTGATCAACTAGGACGTACAGCTCAGGTAGTTGCAGCTGATATTGAGATTGCAAATGGAGTGGTGCACGTTATCAATGGTATGATGTTGCCGGATTTGATGCTACCTAATGTAGTAGAAGCTGCTCAGGCGGCTGGTCTTACTACTTTGTTAGATGCGGTGACGGCAGCTGATCTAGGTGGTGCATTGCTAGGAGCAGAGGCAATGACTGTTTTTGCACCAACCAATGATGCATTCGCTGCTGCTTTAGATGCTTACAACGCAGCTAACTTGGATCAACTAGTAGCGCGAATTGGTGGAATTGAAAACCTTCAAACTATTTTAGGTTTCCATGTGGTTCCTGCTGTTGCATTTTCTACAGACTTAGAAGCTTCAAATACCTTTACCACCTTGGCTGGACAGGAATTGATTGTAACAGCAAACGGTTCTGGAGTGACGGTAACTGATGCTCTTGGAAATTCTGCAAATGTTATTGCTGCAGATGTAGCTATTGAAAATGGAGTTGTACATGTGATTGATGGTGTACTTCTTCCAGAATTCAGCCTTCCAAACGTAGTTGAAGCTGCCACTGCTGCGAATTTGACTGTGTTGTTGGATGCGGTGACTGCCGCTGGTTTGGGACAAACACTTCTCGATCAAGAAGCGATGACTGTTTTTGCACCAACAAATCAGGCATTCCTTGATCTGCTAGATGCCTTGAGTTTAAATTCATTGCAGGAATTGGTAGCTACAGTAGGTTTGGAAGAAGTGACTCGAATTTTAGGATTTCACGTAGTTCCTGCAACGGCCTTCTCTTTTGATTTGGCAGAAGGAGCGCAAACGGTACCTACATTAGCTGGCGAAGATTTGACAGTTACTCGATCAGGATCTTCTGTGACGGTTACAGATGCTAGAGGAAATACCTTTAATGTAGCAGTGGCCGATGTTGCCATCGAAAATGGAGTGGTTCATGTAATTGACGGGGTCTTGTTGCCTGAAGAAGATTTGCCAAATATTGTTGAGGCTGCTACTGAAGCAAACTTGACAATTCTTTTGGATGCTGTTACAGCAGCAGGATTAGGCCAAGACTTGTTGGATGCGGACGCGATTACGGTTTTTGCCCCAACAAATGATGCATTCGTTCAATTACTTGGAACTCTTGGGGTAGCATCCTTGGAAGAATTGGTAAATACAATTGGCTTAGAAGGATTGCAAAAAGTATTGGGCTTCCATGTGGTGCCAGCGGTTGCCTTCTCAACTGACTTAGCGGAAGGTTCTCAAACTGTTCCAACCTTGGCTGGAGAAGATTTGACGGTGACGAGAAACGGTGGAACTGTAACTGTAACTGATGCAGGAGGAGCGACCTATACTGTTCAAGTAGCAGACGTAGCAATAGAAAACGGTGTAGTTCACGTCATTAATGGCGTCTTACTACCTACCTTGTAAACATATTCTTTTAACTACCACATGCAAGGGGAGGGATCAATCCCTTCCCTTGCTTTTTTATTTTAAAGTTTGATTTAGTAGGGAAAGCAAGAAGCAGAATGTTTGGCCATCGATATAAATGGATCTATCCGGGTTTATTGGGGTTGTATTCCTTTTTCAATATCCTCATCCTGGAAGGTGATCGTCTTTTTCAGGCGGCTCTCCCTCAAAACCAACTTTTTGTACTCATTTT
Source organism: Algoriphagus sp. (assembly GCF_013373065.1). GTDB lineage: Bacteria > Bacteroidota > Bacteroidia > Cytophagales > Cyclobacteriaceae > Algoriphagus. The sequence continues at coordinate 19,222 of NZ_JABXIN010000016.1, read as the reverse complement.
AGCCCTTTGTTATTTGGTATGGCTGATAAATTTTTTAATTGAATCCTGGGGGTTGCAAAAATTTCCAGAAATCCATCCCTTGGTTCTTCAGTTTTTTTCAAGTTTTATCTTCATTACTGGGCTTGCGTTTATATCTGTCAAAACTACCGGTTTGGTGTTTGGGGGCCCTTTCGGAATGACAAAGCCTAATTTCCTTTTGACTTTAGGCTTCCTTTTTCGAATAAATCTCTTTCTCAACTCAATCAATGCTATTTATTTCTTTAATAAAAAATACAGCGAAAAGAAATTAGAGGCAGAAAGGTTGAAGCTACTTAATACCGAAGCCAGGATGGAATCGCTAAACATGCAACTCAATCCTCATTTCTTCTTTAACAACCTCAGCGCAATCTCATCGCTGATTCATGAAAATATTGATTTGGCGGATAGCTATTTGCAAAAGATGAGCGGGATTTACCGCTATTTGCTGAATAATAAGGTAGCCGATTTGGTATCTCTGGAGGAGGAACTCCACTTTCTAAAGGATTACATGGACCTTTTGGAGATACGCTTTAATCAATCCTTATCATTTGAAATAACTATTGACCCTGAAGCAAAAAAGAAAAGGGTGCCGCCAGCAGTTTTACAATTATTGGTCGAAAATGCTGTCAAACACAACTATTTCACGGAGGATGAGCCCTTGACTATCCGTATTTCGGCTAGCTCGAATGAAATAAAAATTTCGAACCCAAAACAACTCAAAGAGGCAGTGGAAGCGTCCACAGGAATTGGGCTTCAAAACATTTCTGAAAGATATAGGTTTCTTAATCAATCTGTCCGGATTCATGATGGAGAGAATACTTTTGAAGTAACCTTGCCTTTGATAGAAAGAAATGAGACTGCTTATAGTAGAAGATGAACCACTGGCCCAACAACGGATTAAGTCCATTGTAAAGCGAAATTTCCCCGAATGGGAGCTAACAGCTTCCGTACAAAGTGTCAAATCTCTCAAAAAGCATCTTTCAAATCCTCAAGATTTTGATCTTATTCTTTGTGACATCCATTTGGCAGATGGATTAAGTTTCAAAGCATTTGCCGAATCTCCAGAGCTGGAAATTCCTGTCATATTTATTACTGCTTATGATCAATATGCGCTTCAGTCATTTGACCACAATTGCATTGATTATGTATTGAAGCCCATTGAAGAAAATCGATTGGTCAAAGCCCTGGAAAAGGCGAGTAGTTTTAATTCAAAAAGTGAATCAACTAATTTAAACCCTGACTTTATAAAAAGCATATTAAATAAATATGAATCAAAGTTTTATAAGAAAAGATTTTTGACAAAGCTGGGAAATAAATATGTCTTTATACCAACCGAAAATATCGCGTATTTCTATTCAGAAAATGGCCTGACATTTTTGGTGGAGATCGGTTCTGCTACTCGTTATTTGGTTGAGCATACGCTAAGTGAGCTGGAAGCAGACTTGCTTGATCCATTCAAATTTTATAGAATTAACCGTTCCATGATTATCCATCTTGATGGTTTGGTGGAAATCAAACCTTATCTTAATGGTCGCTTGGCGCTCTCCATGAATGCTAAAAGTGAAGATGCCTTAGTCGTAGCTAGGGAACGGGTAAATGAATTTAAAAATTGGATTAACCAGTAAAATGAGTCGGTTATTTTTCTGTCTTTTTTTATCGATTTTAATATCCATCTCTGTTTACGGACAGACTACATCACGACAAGCAAACTTAGATTCCTTACGAAGAGAAATTCGGGCCTTGGATCAAGAACTTTATGAAGTTCAGTTGAATTTGGACCAATCCAAAAAGCAGTTAAAAACAGGGATTTTCATTGCTACGGTCGGCTATACGGTGACTATTATCGGGGGGCAATTGCTGGGAAGTAACCCTGATGTGGGAAAGACTTTGCTTTATGTGGGTGGTGCGACCGGAATTGTAGGAACTGTAATATTGGTGAAGGGATTTAATAAAATATCCTTGAAGTCACCTGATCCGCCAAAAATCTATCCCTAATTAATTGAAATTTCCTCTGACGGACCGATTGGTGGAACAAGTATCGTATTTTCCCTTTCCACCAAAACCATCCCAGGAGCTGTTCCTTTTATCTTTCGAACGTATTTTGCATCTGTGAAAATAACAGGTGCCAAGCTTTCATTTTTTAGTTTCGAATAATATGCTGCAAGTGAGGCCGCGCGTTCCAGTGTACTTTTGGGAATGGCTTTACCTGCGGCATTTCGAATGATGACATGGGAACCTGCAGCTTGTCTAGCGTGCAACCATAGGTCATTTTTATGGACGAAACGTCGAAGCATTTCATCATTGTCCTTTGCGGATTTGCCTACCCAGACATCCATGCCTTCGATTTGAAATTGTCGGAAAGGAAGGTTTTCTGATTCTTTGGTGATTTTCGATTCGCTTCCTTTACGCTTTTTGAATTCTTTGAGCTCTCGGAAATCCGCTATCTGCTCAACTTCCTCCAAAAGTATCTCCAAATGTATTTTTAAAGCTTCTTTGGCTTGAATAGATTCTGAAAGTTGGTTTAGTTCGATTTGTCTGTTTTTACTTTTCCGATATAATTGAGCTGCTAGATCCTGGGCTTTTTGATTTCGCTTTAGCTCAATTTGAATCGTTTCCTGTGTATAAAAATTAAATAATTCTTGTTTCAATTCACCTCCCTTAAAAACATGGAGATTTGCCATGATGACATCGGCAATTTGGGATGGAGGAGGGGAGTTCTCCAATTCGTTTAATTTACTTTGAGCCTTTGCTAAATAATTATTGGTTCTTCGAAGTTGCTCTGAGAAATGCTTTTGGAATTGTCGCTTTTCCTTCTCCAAAGCTCCAACGACTAAAGCTTTGTAAAATAATTCATTCAATGCTTCTATTGGATCGCCAAATTGAGCAATGGAAGTGTCTTCGGGCAATAAACTCAGATATACCTCTTCATCTTTTTGAACCAATGAAAATAAAGGGCTGTCCAACATATCCATGATATCCTGCATCAAGCCCCATTTTTCGTCCAGTGAAGCTGTTGGATACCCTTTTTCTTTCAGCCATTCACGTGGTATTTTCCCAAGTGTTGGTAGAAATTGAGAAGCATTTCCACCCAGTTCTTTAAACCGGTTTTGACCTAGGTTCAAATGTTTTTCAAGGCTTCTCCAATCCAACTCATGATCGTCTCGGATTTCATTTCGAAAGACACGAAGCGGTTGAAACTCATGGGGACGGTAGAGGAGAATATTGCTTCGGTTTCCGTGAAGTTTTAAAAGTAAAATAGCTCCAGATTCCATTTCCAGATAAAAAGCTCGCTCAAAGTTCAAAACGTGATATGCTCGTACTTTTTCTCCTATTAATTCTGGGAAAAGATTGATCGAGTTTCGTTTGGCTCGTTGAAATTTCTCAGGAAATGAATAATAAATCTGTGGTGGAAGAAAATGGGCCCGCAAATAGCGAAGATTTTCCTCTTTTTGAAACTCAATGATGAGCTCGTCTTTATTTTGGGAAAAACAGGCGCTTACTTCAAAACCCTTCAGAATCTCTTCAACCCTTGGACTTAGAAATCGGAGAAAATGAAAATTCAGGTGCATTAGGGCAAATTTAATTCAAGTCCATCATAGGCAAGATGAATTCCTTCAGGGAGTTCAGCTTCAATTTGATGGTGAAGCCCCAATTTGTGGGAAACATGGGTAAAATAAGCCTCCTGAACATCCATTGATTGTACTTGTTCGATAGCTTCATGTAAAGTGAAATGGGATTGGTGAGGGGGCTTTTGGAGGGCGTTCAGAACCAAAATTTTCGAACCCGCAATTAGTTTTTTGGATTGATCTGAAATAAAATTTGCATCGGTGATGTAGGTAAAATCTCCAATCCGAAACCCTAATACCGGCAGCTTATTGTGCATGACAGGAATGGGGATCACTTTTATCCCTTCCACTTTGAAGTTTTGATGATCAATCACATGGGGTTGAACTTGGGGTACTCCGGGATATTTTAAATCAGAAAAGATATAAGAAAACTCCTGTTTAATTTGATCGATCACCTGCTGCCTTCCGTAGATCGGCATATCCTTCTTTTGCTTGAAATTAAAAGGGCGGATATCATCCAAACCCGCTGTATGGTCTTTGTGCTCGTGGGTGAACAGGACTGAATCTAGCTGAGAGATTCCAGCCCGTAACATTTGCATTCGGAAATCCGGTCCTGTATCGATGACAAGACTCTTTCCCTTGGTTTCGATATGAACAGACGTCCGAAATCGTTTGTCTCTGAAATCCAGTGATTTACATACATCGCAATCGCAGCCAATCACGGGGATTCCTTGCGAAGTTCCTGTGCCAAGAAAACGGATTTTCAAAACTTCAATTGGGTTTGTTGTAATTCTTTTAGGAAATCCTGAACTGATTTTTCTGAAAAGTCCTGTGGATTAAACTGTAACTCTCCCAAAATGTCTACGAGGGCATTGATTTTTCCTTCCAAAGGGAAGTATTTGTTGATGATTACAATTTTGGTCTCTTTCAAAATGCAATAACCAGATTTGAAGTTTCCCTTTTCGTAGCGGAGAATATATTCTGAAGAAGCAAAAAGATTCTCCAGTTTATCTAAAAAGTGACGTGTGTACTTAATGGCCATTAATTCAGGAATTTTTTCACGGTTGCCAACACCTTATCGTAATCAAGTGGTTTCTGAATAAAATCATCAAATCCAGCTTTTCGGAATTCTTCGTGGGTCATATTGTGGATGTTTCCACTAATCGCAATGATCGGAATGGATGATTTTTTTTCACCTTTCATCTCCCGAATCATTTTGGTACAGCTGATGCCATCCAATACAGGCATACTAATGTCCATCAGAATCAGATCAAAATCTTCATTTTCCAATTTTTCCAATACTTGTTTTCCATTTCTGGCGGCAGTCATTTCATAATTCTCAAAGGCCAGAACGTTTTTGGTAAGATTAATAATGATGGAGCTGTCTTCTCCAACCAGTATTCTTTTTTGATGACTCATGGTTTAAAAATAATTTCTTCCTCTAAATATTTTTGAAATGTTTCAATTTCTTTCTCCAATTTCAATAATGCGGCAGGCATTTTTTCAAATTCTTCCTTTCTTCCAAGGGCCTCTGTTTCGGTTGCTGCGAAAAATACCAAGTTGATTCCGAGAGTGCCGGCATTTCCTTTAATGATGTGAGATTTCCTAGTTACCTCGCTGTGATTTCCTTCAAGAATGGCCTTTTTGCAATCCTCGAGAAGAGCTTTGGCTTCCTCCAAAAAGTCTTGGTAAATCTGTTGAATCGTTTCGGTTTTATTATATTTTTTAAGTTGCTCAAAAACTGATTTATCAAATATTATAGATTTGATTATCAGATTTTTAGATTCATTGGTTTTATCTTTTGGTTTATCTTCTAGGGCATCTTTTATTTTCTTCAAAAATTCTTTCGGGCGGATGGGTTTTGTAATAAAATCATCAAATCCTTCATTCATAAAAGTGGTTCGGTCACTCTCATCCGCAAATGCTGTAACAGCGATAATAGGACACTTGCCTTGACCTTTGGCTCTTATTTTTTTTAGGGCATTGATTCCGTCAATTTCAGGCATTTGGATATCCATCAAGATCAAATCAAATGCTTTGTTGCTGGCTTTGTCAATAGCTTCCCTTCCATTGAGGGCTGTTTCATAATTCCAAATTTGGCCTACCAAATTCTCAAAAAACCTGCGGTTCAAATCATTGTCTTCAACAATCAATACGCTTTTGCTTTTCATTCCTTAAGTTTGGAATTTTGAAACGAAACCAAATCTCACCCATTTTGTCTGCCAAACCCACTTTGATTTTAATTGTTGGGCCTACCGCTGTCGGTAAGACAGAACTGTGTCTCAATCTAGCCAAAAAATTCAATACAGACATTGTGTCCTGTGATAGCCGGCAATTTTATCGGGAAATGGAAATAGGTACAGCCAAACCTACTCCTCAGGAGCTGGCAGAAGTTCCTCATCATTTGATCAATTCCATTTCGATTGAAGATCCGTATGATGTCAAACAGTTTGAAGAGGACGCTTTGAAAATTTTGGATAAGCTTTTCCGAGAAAAGGATGTGGTGATTATGACAGGAGGTTCGGGCTTGTTTGCAAAGGTTATTTCAGAAGGAATTGATGAAATGCCTGAGGTAGATCCCCAATTTCGAAAGCAACTAATTCAGGAATTTGAAGAAAAAGGGATAACTCATTTGCAGGAGGAACTGAAAAAAGCCGATCCTGACTACTACGCATTGGTAGATACCCAAAACCCTCAGCGTTTGATGCGTGCATTGGAAATAATACGGGGAACAGGCAAGCCTTTCAGCTCTTTTCGTCAGCAAAAAAAGGTAGAGCGACCATTTCGAGTTTTAAAAATAGGATTGAATCGAGAGCGAGATGAACTCTATCGGCGAATTGACGCCCGAATGGATCTAATGATTGATGAAGGGCTTTTCGAGGAAGCAGAGAAGCTCTTCGAAAAGCGCCATTTAAATGCCTTGCAAACGGTCGGATACCAGGAAATATTTGGGTATTTGGAGGGAAACTATGATCGAGAAGAGGCGATTCGGCTACTGAAAAGAAACTCGCGTCGCTATGCCAAAAGGCAATTAACCTGGTTTAAAAAAGATGCTGAAATACAGTGGTTTAAACCCGGTGAATTAAATCAGATTATTAACTGGATTGATCACCAATTGGCTTCTTAATAAAGCAAAAGTTTTCTACTTAAATTTCATAAAAACCACCAATCGCTGCCACCCAATTGTAGGGAGCTTTTTTGATCAGTTGGTTATACTGCATCCGGTTCACCTTCAATTCCCTCACCAAGCTCAAAGCTTTTTCCAGATTGGGTTGTTTTTTCTGAGAATCCTTTAAAGTTTCTAAAATCTCATCTGGATTGGGGAGCTTATTTTCTTCGAGCTGAAGTTCGGGGGAGAGGGTACTCAAAGCCTGCGTTAATTCCTTTTGAAGCTTAAGCTTTCGCTGCAAGGTGTTTTTTACCGTGAGGAAAAACAGGAGGGATGCTCCTAAGATGGTTAGAAATAAAGGGATGTAGCCCATGGTTAAATACTTAGATACTCGATTAGTTTTAAATGATCTGCGATCAATGGCTTGGTTTTGCCGATGCAATCTCCAAATGGGGTATAGACCACTTCCTGATTCATTATACCTGCCATGCAATTGGTTTTTCCTTCCAAAAGCCCTTCCACTGCAGCCATTCCGCATCTTGATGCTAAAACCCGATCTCGGGCGGTAGGGTTTCCGCCTCGCTGAATATGGCCTAGGGTAGTTACTTTAAATTCCTTGTTTTTATCCTGTATTTTGGATTTTACCTTTTCCATGATCTCTGCCGCACTCCCGGCTGCATCTCCTTCAGCCACCACGATAATGCTTGAAGTTTTGGTTTTGCGAAGGTTTTTAAGGGATTTTACCACAGCATCCAAATCGGTTTGGGTTTCAGGGACCATTACAAATTCAGCACCACTACCGATTCCGGATTCAACGGCAATAAAGCCTGCATCTCTGCCCATCACTTCAATAAAGAAGATTCTGTCATGAGCAGCTGCTGTATCTCGGATTTTATCGATGGCATCTAAGGCGGTATTTACAGCTGTATCAAACCCAATTGTGTAATCAGTTCCATAAATATCATTGTCAATAGTCCCTGGACAACCTACGACTGGAATTCCGAATTCTTCATGAAAAATTTTGGCGCCAGTGAAGGTTCCATCTCCTCCGATGGCTACCAAACCTTCAATTCCATGGGCTTTGAGGTTTTCATATGCTTTTTTTCTACCCTCAGGCGTTCGGAATTCTGCCGAACGGGCAGATTTTAGCATGGTTCCTCCTCGTTGTACAATATTGCTGACAGAATAGGTGTGGAGCCGCTTAATATCTCCCTCAATTATCCCTTCATAGCCATGATAGATTCCGTAGACTTCCAATCCTTTGTAGATAGCCGTACGAACAACAGCCCGAATGCAGGCATTCATCCCGGGACTATCTCCTCCAGAAGTAAAAACAGCGATTTTTTTCATTTTAATAGGTTAAAAGCTTTGCAAAAATATGCATTAAAGAAAGAAAGCCTTACTTTCTAAAAAGAATAAACCATAATTTTTTCCGCAGGGAAGTTCATCAAAAAGAAAAGCGAATTGTATGAAAAGGTTGACCTTACCGCTAACTGATTTTAAAATACCCCAGATCTCCTTGGGCTGTATGTCATTGCCAGAAGATTCCTCAAAAGCTGCGCAAATCATAAATGCAGCATTGGATGCGGGAATTAATTTATTGGATACAGCTGACCTCTACCAAAAAGGACTCAACGAACAAAATGTAGGAAAAGCAATCAAAAATCGAAGAGAGGAGGTTTTACTCAGTTCAAAAGTTGGAAACCAATGGCGTTCCGATGGAAGTGGTTGGGATTGGAATCCTAGGAAATCCTACATCCTAGAAGCAGTTGAAAAAAGCCTTCAACGATTGCAAACCGATTATCTGGATTTTTACCTGCTGCATGGAGGAACGATTGATGATCCTTGGGATGAAACATTGGAAGCCTTTGAAATACTGAAACAACAAGGAAAAATCAGAGCTTTTGGGATTTCATCCATTCGACCGAATGTCATTCGAAACGTATTAAAAAAGGATCCACCTGCTCTGATTATGATGCAGTATAGTCTTTTGGATCGGCGACCGGAAGAAAGCGTATTTCCACTTTTGGAAAAATCGGATACACGGGTATTGGTGAGGGGCTCCTTAGCAAAAGGACTTTTATTGGATAAAGACCCTAAAGATTATTTAAACCATACTGCAAGGGATGTTCAAAAGATCCGTGAAGTTATTCAAGCTTCAGGGCATGATCCTCAAGCCATTCTCCTAGCTTTTGGACTTTCCCAACCTGCAGTAGCTTCCCTTTCAGTAGGAGTCAGTAATTTGAATCAGGTTCAAAAATTAATCCAAGCATATGATTCCAGTCAAAGGATTTCTATAGAACTTATTCAAGCGTTAAGGAAAGAAATTCCTGCCTTTACTTACGAAAATCACCGATAGTCCAATTTTTTCAGGCTGAACTGAAAAATACCCTAATTTCGAGCTCACCCAAATTCTGAATTATGCAAAGAGTTGTCATCCTTTTCCTATTTATTTCTCTTTCATTTATAGCCTGTGAGCAAAAACCTTCTACCGAAATCGAACGCTGGGAAGCTCAAGCTGAACGCGTGGAAATCATTCGGGATGATTTTGGTGTACCTCATATTTATGGAAAAAGCGATGCAGATGCCGTTTTTGGACTCCTTTACGCACAGTGTGAAGATGATTTTCGAAGGGTAGAACGAAACTATATTTGGGCTACGGGGAGATTAGCCGAGCTTGAGGGTGAGGAAGCAATTTATTCCGATGTTCGGGCGAATTTATACATGACTGAAGCAGAGGCCATAACGGCCTACGAAAGTGCACCGGATTGGCTGAAGGAGCTTTGTCAGGCCTTTGCAGATGGTGTCAATTACTATTTGCACACTCATCCTGAAGTAGAGCCCCGAGTGATTGAAAGATATGAACCTTGGATGCCGATGTATTTTTTTGAAGGGTCGATAGGAGGAGATATAGAACAAATACCCGCTTCCCGGATTCGGGCTTTTTATGAAAATAATAAAGCCTTGGCTTTGTCTGAATATGGGGATGGCTTGAGTCATCCGGATCCGGAGGAAGAACCCAAAGGTAGTAATGGGATTGCCGTTTCTGGAGAAATGACGGCTTCTGGTAATGCCATGTTATTGATCAATCCACATACTTCCTTTTATTTCAGACCCGAAGTTCATGTGGTTAGTGAGGAAGGACTCAATGCTTATGGGGCCGTAACTTGGGGACAGTTTTTTGTTTATCAGGGATTTAATGAAAAAACAGGCTGGATTCATACTTCCACTCGGGTGGACTTCATCGATGAATTTATGGAAGAGGTTACCGATGAAGAGGGGACCTTAGTGTATAGCTATGGAGTTGAAAAAAGGGAAGTAGAGTCATTTCCGGTTAAACTTTCATACAAAACCAATGAAGGCTTGAAGGAGAGAGAATTTACGCTTTATCGCACACATCATGGACCTATTACGCATCAATTGGAAGACCGCTGGGTAGCCACGAAAATCAATTGGGATCCGGTAAATGCGTTGATTCAAAGTTATACGCGGACGAAGCTTAATAACTATGAGGAATTCCGCGAGATGATGGATATCCGAACCAATTCCTCCAACAATACTGTGTTTGCTGATGCAGAAGGGAATATTGGGTATTTCCATGGCAATTTTATTCCAAAACGAAATCCTGAATTTGATTTTTCCAAGCCCGTGGACGGATCTAATCCGGAAACGGACTGGCAGGGCCTTCATACGGTAGATGAAAGCATCACCTTATTAAATCCACCAACAGGTTGGATTCAGAATTGTAATTCTACACCCTTTACAGCAGCGGGAGAATTTAGTCCAAAAGCAGAAGATTATCCTTTTTACATGGCTCCTGATCGCGAAAATTTCCGAGGAATTCATGCCGTCAAGGTTTTAAAAGAAGCATCCAACTTGACCTTGGATTCCTTTATTGAATTGGCTTATGAACCTACTTTGCCGGCTTTTGAACGATTGATGCCTGCCTTGGTAAATGCATTGGAAAAGTATGGAACTGATCCTCAAACAAAGGAAGCAATGGAAGTCTTGAACGAATGGGATTTCAAAACCAGCAAAGAATCGGTTGCGATGAGTTTGGCTCATTTCTATGGAATGAATCATCTGCGAAATTTTCGGGATATGCAGGAATTGGTCGAAAATGAAACGCTTGCATCCCATAATCAACCTGAAACTCAGAAAGAAATGGTTCGGGTTTTCGAGGAGACTTTAGCGCAGATGAACCAGGATTTTGGTTCTTGGAACACTCCTTGGGGCGAAATCAACCGATTCCAACGGCTCAGTGGAGACATTAATTTGGCCTACGATGATAATCAACCCTACATTCCAATTGGAATGGCCTCTGGCCGCTGGGGAGCCTTAGCGTCCTATGGAGCCAGTACTAAGGAGGGAACCAAAAGATTGTATGGAAGTTCGGGGAATAGTTTTGTGGCCGTGGTAGAATTTGGAGAGAAAGTTCGCGCCAAAAGCGTACTAGCAGGAGGTCAAAGCGGAGATCCGAATTCCCCTCACTTCCTAGATCAAGCCCAACGTTACGCAGACGCTAATTTCAAAGAAGTGGCCTATTACCGAGAAGATGTAGAGAAAAGAGCCGAGGAACGATATCAGCCAGGGAAGAGGTAGGGTAGCCTATTGTCTTCCTAACTAAAAGTTATTATTGTTCGAGGTTCTTTGTTCTGGGTTGTTTGCCTTGAAAGAATATTTCCTATCAATTATGCTGTCCAAAACAGCGTTCTATTGTCAGCCTGAGCGGAGTCGAAGGCCGCTTCTAGATGTTTGGATTACATTTCGACTTCGCTCAATGTGACAATAATTCTTTTAAGACAGCTATTTTACAAATCTCAATTCCCTAATAGACAGTTCTTAATCTTTGATATGTAAATGAGAATTCGGTGCCTGTATGATGGCAAACCAATTCAATCTATATCAATCTAACTCTTAAACCTTAAACTTCTTCTCCTCTGCATGGTCAATCCATTCACCTGATAAGCTGAGATAAGCTCCCATAGCATCTGCTGTCATGCAGGAGTGGATGGGTAAAATTCCCAGCAAATTCCCGATTTGAACATAATTCAGAAGTTCGTCTGAAGCTTGAATTAAGCCATGTTCCTGTGATATACTCTTTACAAATGATCTAGACTCAGGAGTTTTCCAACCGTCTTTTTCAAGGTAAACGATCTCCCCGAAGTTCTTTTTGCCATCCTTTTCTATCAAATGATCCTTGGCTAAGTGTACGCCACCTCCATGAACCAAAATCTCCTTTCGTTCAGGGACTATATCTACGACAGGCACAGCCAAAGCCACTGCTATATCGCTTTTCTTGCAACTTCCCAATTCCACTTGCATCAAGTCATAAAAGACAAAATTGCCAGGTCCCATCTGGTCAATATCTCCAAAATCAGTGGCTACGGAGCAGCCTGGAGTATCTCCGATTCGGGTCACAAGATTAGGATAGGCTGACTCATATTTGGTTTTCAGCATGGCTAAGGCCTGACGGGTTTCATGGTAGATCAGTTCCTTGTCAGGTTTGTAATAAGTATGACCCGGATGAATGTAAAAGCCTAAAAATGAAAGGTTATTTGAAGTTTTTGCAATTCGCAAAATCTCATCAATCTTGGAAAAATCACTTATATGAACGCCCGTTCTGCCATATCCGGCATCGATTTCAATCATAAAACCAATCGGGGTGCTGACTTTCTCTGCTAATTTTTGAATGGTAAAGGGGTTGACGATTTGAACCGAAATCGCTTGATTTTTTGCTAATTCATTTAGTCTTGGGATCTCCCGAATATTAAATGGAAAGGCGATATGAATCAGGTCCCAACCTGAATTACTCAAATAAGCCGCTTGTCGGATGGAAGAGGTAGTGATTTTCCGAATCCCGTATTCCCGTGCCCATTCTCCGATTTTTTTTGATTGTGCGGTTTTCCAATGAGGAATGAGTTCCAGTTGATGAAGCGATGCCTTTTCTGCCATTTTTTGAATATTGGCTCGGCAAATCTTTTCATCAATCAATAAAGTAGGGGAAGTTATCTGGGTTCGGTAGTCCATGACTAATTATAATTTTTGATGTGACTCATGTAAAGTTAAGCTTCCTTTTAAAATAAGCTCGACTTTGTCTTTCGAAATACACATACTTCGTTCGTTCCTGACTGTCCTGGCAGGAAATAAGCCTTAGGCGACACATTGGTTTTACCGTCACTGCGACGACGAAGGAGGAAGCAGTCTTAATGGTGAAAAGAAATATGCCTGAGGCAAAATATACTTCCTTCGGTCGTGAGATTTTATTGAAAGATTCACCGATTCAATTGCCTGCGGTTTTAACCGCTGAACTATAGGACAACCCCGCCCCAACTCCCGCTATGACCTTTATTGCGGTAAAGACCGGATATTCTAATCAAAGGGGGTAAGGGGGATTTGAAATGAAAATTCAGATAGAGACGTTCGGGATTACAAATACCGAACAGCAGGAAAATCAGGCTTCCCGTTCGTGGAGACACGAACGGGGGAGGAGGTCCTCTATGACATATCTTGACGTAGTCCTATCTTACAATTATCTGCGCAGCACTCTTCCTATTCTTCACGCTATCCAAAGCTTCAAATTCTAAAATCCATTAAATCCTGCTGTTTTTCTGAATTCCATTTACCTAAGCCCATTAAAACTGCTATTTTTGTGAGCTTAAATCCAGGCCCATTGTCTTGGATTTTAACTTAATGATCAAAAGCGCAAGCTCAACTTCCATGGAAGCAAAGAAAATACGAAGCACCTTTATCGAGTTTTTTCAGTCCAAAGGCCACCATTTCGTTCCCTCGGCCCCAATTGTGGTAAAAAATGACCCAACCCTGATGTTTACCAACGCAGGGATGAATCAGTTCAAAGATGCCTTTTTGGGAAATGAAATCGCCAAATATCCTCGAGTTGCCAATTCTCAGAAATGTCTTCGGGTGAGCGGAAAGCACAATGACCTTGAAGAAGTGGGGGTAGATACCTATCACCACACCATGTTTGAGATGTTGGGCAATTGGTCTTTCGGGAATTATTTCAAGAAAGAGGCGATTGACTGGGCGTGGGAATTGCTGACAGAAGTTTACAAACTTCCAAAAGATCGATTATATGTTTCTGTCTTTGAAGGAGATCCTTCTGAGAATCTGGAAATGGATCAGGAAGCCTATGATTTCTGGAAGAACATCGTTCCAGAGGACCGCATCATCATGGGTTCCAAAAAGGATAATTTCTGGGAAATGGGTGATACAGGACCTTGTGGCCCTTGCTCCGAAATTCATATTGACCTGAGATTGGAAAATGAAATCGCTCAAACTCCTGGGAGGGAATTAGTTAACCAAGACCATCCGCAAGTAATCGAGATTTGGAACTTGGTATTCATGCAGTTTAATCGTCTCGCCGATGGAAGTCTGAAGGAGCTCCCGGCAAAGCATGTGGATACGGGGATGGGTTTTGAACGTTTGGTTCGGGCCATTCAAGGAAAATCATCCAATTACGACACCGATATTTTCACCCCTTTTATTTCTTATCTGGAAAAGAAATCCGGTAAAAACTACGGGGAAAACGAACAAACGGATATCGCTTTTCGGGTAGTGGTGGACCATATTCGGGCTATTTCATTTACGATTGCAGATGGCCAACTTCCTTCCAATAACAAAGCGGGCTACGTAATTCGACGGATTCTTCGTCGGGCGGTACGGTATGGCTATACTTTTCTAGGTTTCCAGTCACCTTTCTTATATGAATTGTGTCCTTTAATGGCGGAGCATTTTGGAGATATTTTCCCGGAAGTGCGACAGCAGCAGGATTTCATTGCTAAAGTGATTCAGGAAGAGGAGAGTTCTTTCCTTCGCACGTTGGACAACGGTCTAAAAATGCTGGCCTCCATCAAAACTGAGTTAAGCGAAAAAGGAGAGAAGGTGATTTCTGGTAAAACAGCCTTTGAATTGTACGATACGTATGGGTTTCCTTTGGATTTGACCTCCCTCATTGCACGTGAAAGCGGATTCTCCCTGGATGAAAAGGGCTTTGAAGTGGAAATGGAAAAGCAAAAAAATCGTTCCAGAGCTGCTTCAGAATCCGAAACCGGGGATTGGGTGATGTTAGAAGAGGAAGTAGGAGTCGATTTTGTTGGATATGATTTTCTAGAGAGCCAATCTCAGATTGTAAAATATAGGACGGTAAAGGAGAAAAAAGGAGAAAAGTATCAGTTGGTGTTGGACAAGACACCTTTTTATGCAGAAAGTGGCGGGCAGGTAGGAGATACGGGATGGTTGGTTTCGGATGAAGAAAAGATCCGCGTGGTAGATACCAAAAAAGAGAATGATTTGATCGTTCATTTTGTGGAGAAACTCCCCATCAATCCCCGGATTCCGTTTACGGCTCGTGTTGATGCCGCCGAACGTCAGCTGATCATGAATAATCACTCGGCCACGCATTTGCTTCATGCTGCCCTTCGGGAAGTATTGGGAGAACATGTACAGCAGCGAGGTTCTTTGGTGAATGAAAGGCTTTTGCGATTTGACTTTTCACACTTCAGTAAAATGACAGATGCTGAAATCCAATGGGTGGAGGAAATCGTCAATCGAAAAATCCGAGAGAATATTGCTTTGGGTGAAAAACGAAATGTACCGATTGAAGAGGCAAAGAAAATGGGGGCCATGGCGCTTTTCGGTGAAAAATATGGAGATTTTGTGCGTGTTATCACCTTCGATCCGAGTTTTTCAGTAGAGCTTTGTGGAGGTACGCATGTTCCTCATACCGGACAAATTGGTTTCTTCAAGATCATTTCAGAAGGATCTGTTGCTTCGGGAGTTCGTCGGATTGAAGCGATCACATCGGTAGCCGCTGAAAAATATCTACGGGATCAGGAAAGCTTGCTGAAAGAAGTGCAGGATTTACTGAAAAACCCAAAAGATATTCGGAAGGCCATCGAGTCCTTGCTTACAGAGCGAAATGAGCTTAAGAAGGACCTGGAAGCTTTGCATTTGGAAAAAGCGGCTCAGGTGAAAAAGGGACTACTTTCCCAATTCGTAGATCAGGGAGATGCCCGTATTTTGGTCGCCCAAGTGGAATTGCCAAATGCAGATGCTTTGAAGAAGTTGGCCTATGAGTTGAAAAATGAAGTGGAAAATGCCTTTGTGGTCTTGGCTGCAGCGGTAGATGGAAAACCACAAATTGCCGTGATTTTGGATGAAAGCCTGATTGATTCCAAAGGTTGGAATGCAGGAACTATCGTTCGGGATCTGGCAAAAGAAATCCAAGGCGGTGGAGGAGGACAAGCCTTCTTCGCAACGGCCGGAGGGAAAAATTTGCAAGGTTTGCCTAATGTAGTTCAAAAGGCCAAAGAACAGTTTTTATAATCGAATCTCGGCTTGCATGCTAAGCGAAGAAAAAAAAAATAAGTATCAAGTAGTAATTGGGCTGGAAGTTCATGCGCAACTTCTGACTGTAAGCAAGATGTTTGCTGCCGATTCCACAGAGTTTGGAAACTTACCCAATACCTTGATTTCAACAATCACGCTTGGCCATCCAGGGACTCTTCCGAAGGTAAATAAAAAGGCCATTGAATATGCCGTTAAAATGGGTTTGGCCTGCCATTCGGAGATTACCCGATACAATATATTTTCCAGAAAAAATTATTTCTATCCAGACCTTCCAAAGGGGTATCAGATTACCCAAGATAAAGGTCCTATTTGCGTTGGAGGAATTGTTCCGATTCGTCTATCCGATGGCAGCGCCAAGGATATTCAACTGAACAGAATCCATTTGGAAGAGGATGCCGGAAAATCCATCCACTTGGAAGGAGAAGCAGATACCTTGGTTGATTTTAATCGAGCTGGAACGCCTCTTATTGAAATCGTGACCGAACCTGCGATTTATAGTTCGGAGGAAGCCTATGCGTTTTTATCCGAGATCAAAAAGCTCGTGAAATACCTGGATATCTGTGACGGAAATATGGAGGAAGGTTCCTTGCGCTGTGATGCAAATATTTCAGTCATGCTGAAAGGAGCGAAGGAGTTGGGGAAAAAGGTAGAAGTGAAAAATATGAATTCCTTCCGAAATGTGGTTCGGGCCATTGAGCATGAATTTGAGCGGATGGTTACCTTATTGGAAAATGGGAAGGAGATTATTTCAGAAACCCGAACCTTTGATGCGGATACAGGAACAACTGCTGGGATGCGAACAAAAGAGGAATTGAATGACTATCGTTATTTCCCAGAGCCGGATTTGAGCCCTGTGCTGATTTCCGAAGAATGGCTCCATTCCATCCAAGTGGACATGCCAGCACTACCACGAGATTTGTATAAGAAATTTGTAGAGGAATATGGGCTTCCGGATTATGATGCTGCTTTTCTTACTGAATCCAAGGAATTGGCGCTTTGGTTTGATGAATTGTGCCAAGAAACTTCCCTTTACAAAGCTGCGTCTAATTGGACGATGGGTCCGGTAAAGTCCTATTTGAATGAAACAGCCATTCATATTCAGGGTTTTCCTGTTTCTACCCAATCCTTGGCAGAATTATTGGAATTAATAGAGGAGGGGAAAGTAAGTTCCTCAGTGGCCTCTCAAAAGATATTTCCGGAATTAATTAAAAATAAGGAGGCAAAACCGCTTCAAGTGGCGCAGCAACTGAATTTGATTCAGGAAAGTGATGCGAATTCGCTTCAACCCATTATTGAGGAAGTGTTGAACGAAAACCCAAAGAAAGTTGCCGAGTTTAAGTCCGGTAAAAAGGGGCTGACGGGCTTTTTTATGGGGCAGGTAATGCGGAAATCCAATGGAAAAGCTGACCCGAAAGTCGCAACAAAACTATTGACAGAATTATTGAATAAATAAGGGAGAAAAGTTGCCGATTTGAATTTTCTGAAATGATGAGAATTTAGATCACGCCAAATTTATCTCCGAGAAGTAATGTATAAAAAGATGAAAAAAGTAATGACAAGTATCTGGATCTTAAGTTTAATTTCCTTGTTCTCCTGTGGAGGAGAAGCCGATTCGGCGCAAGATGATTTGGTTCAGATTTCCGGTAAAATTTCCAATGCGCCTGAAGGAGTGGTTGTCTTATCACAATTTACTGATGGCAGACCCCGGGTTTTGGATACCTTGGATTTGGATTCAGACGGGAATTTTTCCTATGAACTACAAGTGGAAGATCCAACCTTTTATGACTTGAACCTCTTTGGACAGCGATCCGTAAGACTCGCCTTGTTGAAGGAAGATGTTCAGGTGAATTATGATTTTTCCCAACCTGAAGCTATCCAAATTGAAGGTTCGAAGGATAGTCAGGAAATGCTGAAGTTGGAAAAATTGATGGCGGACTACCAGGCCGATGTAAATGCCTTGAATGAGGCCTATTATGAGGCGATGAGTAATAATGATGCCGAAACCATTAAAAGTATTCAGGCTCAGGCATTGGATTTGGAAGCCAATCAGGCAGAACGCGTCAAACAAACCATCAATAGCATGGGAGATAGTTTTGCTTCTTTGGCAGCAATCGGATTGCTAAATCCAAAGAATGATTTTCCGTTCCTAGATGAATTGATTCAGCGTTTGGATCAAAAATATCCAAATACGGTGAGCATTATTCAGTTAAAGCAACAATTGGATGAACTTCGGGCTTTGGCAATTGGAGCAATCGCACCGGAAATAGCCCTACCTAACCCGGAAGGGGATATCAAAAAACTTTCTGATTTACGAGGAAAATATGTACTAATTGATTTTTGGGCGGCTTGGTGTAAGCCTTGTCGGGCAGAAAATCCAAATGTTGTCCGCATGTTCAATAAGTACAATGACAAAGGATTTGAGGTATTTGGAGTTTCCTTGGATCGTGATCGCGAAGACTGGATTCAGGCTATTGAAGATGATCAGTTGAATTGGACCCAAGTTTCAGACTTGCAATACTTCAATTCCGAAGCAGCCACTATTTATCAGATACAAGCGATTCCAGCTTCTTATTTGATTGATCCGGATGGTAAAATCATCGCAAAGGATCTCCGCGGACCTACTTTGGAAAGAAAGTTGGAAGAGTTGTTTGGGCAATAAGCGCCTTTCGTGAAGCGAGATAAAGGGTAAGTGTCACTGCGAGCCCGAGAATCGGGAGAAGCAGTCCCTCAAGTAACGAGAAATATGCCTTCGGCGAAATATGCTTCTCTTTGCTCAGCGAAATACACTCCCTTCGCTCATAAATAAACTTAACCTCAATTGCCAGCGGTTTTAACCGCTGGACTCAAGAAAATCCCGCCTCAACTCCCCCTTTGAATTCTATATTTAGTAAGGACCAGGGTTTCAATCCAAAGGGGGCGCGGGGGATTTGAGTTGAATACTTCAAGGAATCTTGTTCGAAATCAAATCCGTTTGTGAAGACACGAACGCGGGCAAGAAGGTTCGGGATTACGAATCTCGAACAGAGATAAATGGTTACTGTCACTGCGACGACGAAGGAGGAAGCAGTCTCAATGGTAAAAGGAATATGCCTTGGGCGAAATACACTCCGTTCGCTCGTAAATAAACTTGGCCTCAATTGCCAGCGGTTTTAACCGCTGG
>NZ_JABXIN010000028.1 GCF_013373065.1 Algoriphagus sp. | reverse complement strand
GAAGACAATGGCCCCGGAATCCCTGATGAGATCAAGGATAAGATTCTCCAGCCCTTCTTTACCACCAAAAAGGGGACAGAGGGTACCGGCTTAGGGCTAAGTATAACCAATGATATTATCAAAGCGCATGGGGGAGAATTAAAAATAGAAACCGGGTTCAATAAGGGGACAAGTTTTATAATCAAACTAAACACATGAAATCAAGATCCATTTACGGCAAATCAACTGAGGAAATCAAAAGAGCACTAGAATCAGCTATTGGTAATGATTTTAAACCCACGCTTGCTATTGTTTTTATCTCAGTAAAGCAGGACCGAAAGGCAGTAACTGAAGCCCTTGCGAAATATAATATCGAGGTTTTTGGAGCTACCTCCTGCGGTGAGTTTGTTAATGGCCATCAAAGTAAAGGAGAAATCGCTGTCTTATTGATGGATTTAAAGCCTGAGGCTTATTCTATTTTATTTGAAGAAATCGGCACAAAAAGTATTCAAGAAGTGGCCCAACACTTGGCAACCTCCTCACTTTCCCGATTTCCCAACCCTTCCCTAATCCTTTGTAGTACCGGAGTAACTGAGGAAGGTGAATTGTTTGACGGAACATCCCTAGTTTATGAACTCTCGGAAGCGATCGGCAGGGATAAAGTCTTTTTTGGAGGCATGGCAGGAGATGATTTTACATTAAAAGGAACGGCTGTATTTACCCAAAACAGGGAGACAAATCATGGACTTGTTGCTTTGGTTTTGGATTCAAATCGAGTTTCCCTGAACGGGATGGCTATTACAGGCTGGAAAAAGCTGGGCATCTCCCGAAAAGTGACCCATAGTAAGGGTAAACTTTTATATAGTATCGACGGAAAACCTGCTGTGGAGATGTATCTGAAGTATCTAGGCAAAAGCGAGGGGGATTCAGGACAGGATTTTAATCTATTAGAGGAGCTGTCATTCGAGTATCCCTTTATTGTAGAGCGGGAAAACAGTCAGGAAACAGTAATTAAGTCCCCTATGAATATTGATCGCCAAGAACATGCATTGGTCATGGATATGGAGATGAAAGAGGGCGAAACTTTCTGGTTTTCGGTTCCTCCTGATTTTGATATTGTAGAGGAAATTATAGAGGAAGCAAAAGCGGTCAAAAGTATGGCAGCTGAGGATGCAGACGCCTTGTTGGTATTTTCCTGTGCGGGAAGAGAGCCCACTCTGGGACCCTTGGTAACCTTAGAAAACGAGGGTTTGGCCGAAGTATGGAACAGCCCAATGGCAGGCTTTTTTACCTATGGGGAATTTGGCAGGGCCAAAAATGGACAGCAGCACATTCATTCAACCGCATGCTGCTGGGTGGCTTTGAAAGAGAAAGTAAAATAAAGTCAAGATGAAAGCAATAACCATAAAAGGCACTACGCCAGCCGGAATTGAAGCAGCACTCGCAGAAAGCACAAAGGATGGTTTCAAGCCAACGCTTGCTATTATCACCTTGACCAAGGTGGAAAATACCGAAGCTATACAGGCCATATTTGACAGGAATGGTATAGCTATTTTTGGGCTCTCAACTTCCCAAAAATTTACAGAACAGGGCTTGGAGTCTGATGATATAGCAGTCATGCTGATGGATATGAACCCGGCATATTTCAGCATAATGCTTAATGACTACAAGGATTCGTCTGCCTATGAGGCGGGACATAGAGCAGGGCTCGCAGGGAAGAATTTATTCGCAAATCCAGGGTTTATCATTTCACCCATAGATTTCGGGGTTTCCGGCGATAAATTAATCAGGGGGATCACGGATGCTGCTGATGAGGAAGTCTCCATTATGGGAGGTGTGGCCGGTAATCTTTATGATGGCTTGGGTTTGGTATTCACCAACGCATCATCAAGTTCAAGTGGTTTGCTTTCTCTAATCATTGACCGGGATAAGATTTTGATAAATGGATTTGCCGTGTCAGGTTGGAAGCCCGTGGGTACGACCAAGACAATTACAAAAGTCGAGGGTTTATGGGTATTTACCATTGACCATGAGCCGGCAATGAACGTGATTCAGCGATTTCTAGGCAATGAAATGATCGTTTCTGCTGACAGCACCAATGGGCTGCTTCCTACGGAACTTGGCTATCCCCTTCAATTTGAGCGGGCTTCAGGACATGTGATTATGAGGCCTGCCCTGTTTTTTAATCCTACCAACCAATCAGTGATGTTAGCCGGGGAAGTGAAGGAAGGCGACCGCTTTCGTTTTTCGCTTCCACCGGATTTTGATGTAATTGAAAAAGTGGTGGAAAGCGCAAGGACAGTGAAAGAAATGGAAATGCCAGATGCAGATGCTATGCTCGTTTTTTCCTGCGTAGGTAGGCTCGGCTCATTTGGACCTCTCATAGACACCGAGATAGAGGGGTTGGCTAGCATTTGGAACAAGCCGATGCTAGGCTTTTTCTCCTTGGGTGAGTTCGGAAAACTGGATGAGGGGCGCTGTGAATGGCATGGAACAACCGTGAGCTGGGTGGCTTTGAAAGAGAAATAAACAAAAACAGAAAACATAAAAAATGATAGCAAAATCAATCAAAGGAAGGTCCTCGGAAGAAATTAAAACAGCGCTTTCTGAAAGTATGGCAGACGGGTTCCAGCCAACTTTGGCTATCGTGTTTATGTCAGTTTCACAGGACCGAAAGACCATTTGTAACATACTTAACCAAGGCGGCATTGCCATTTTTGGCTCTACAACTAATGGGGAGTTTATTGACGAAGAGACTGAATCAGGTGCGGCGGCCATCCTGCTGCTGGATATGAAAAAAGAATACTTCAGAATCGATTCGGCTGAATTTCGGGACCACAATTATCGGGAAACCTCGAAAGCTATTGCCACCCGAGCCAAGAAGGACTTTGAAAAAGTAGCTTTCCTTTTGGCTGTTAGCAATGCTGCCACCGACGGCGAAGAAGTTTTATTGGGACTTCAGGAAGTCGCAGGAGAAGACGTCAATGCGTTTGGAGGGGCTGCTGGCGATGATTTGTCATTTGAAAAAACCTGGGTTTTCACCAACGGTTGGGAAAGTGATCAGGGGATGGTTTGTCTGGCCTTAGATGAAGAATACGTGTCGGTCAGTGGAATCGCCACATGTGGCTGGAAAGCCATGGGAACAGAAAAAACAGTGACTAAAAGTGAAGGGAATCACGTATTCACGATCGACAATGAACCAGCGCTAGACATTACCACCAAATATGGAGGACTTGAAAATATCACTCCGGAAAACAAAGATGTTTTATTGGAGCTTGCCGCCAATTTTCCCTTGCAATTACAGCGGGAGAAAGGTGACCCGGTCATGCGACCCGGCCTCGTTGTAGACTGGTCTGACCACTCCTTTTACACCAGTGGATCAGTGCCTCAGGGATCAAAAATCCGCTTTTCCCTACCTCCTGATTGGGATGTGATGGAAAAAGTCGTCAAAAGCGTCCAGAACCTAAAAGATAATGAAATGCCTGATGCAGATGCCTTGGTGGTATTCAGCTGTGCAGGAAGGGTACTATCATTTGGCCCCATGATGAATGCTGAGCTTGAAGGGGTTAAAAAGGTTTGGAATGTACCTATGGCAGGAATGTTTTCCTATGCGGAATTGGGAAGAATGGCTGGAGGCAATTTGGAGATGCATAATTTGACCACCTGTTGTGTGGCATTAAAGGAAAAATAAATGAACGCACACCTTCAACATATCTTAGATACGCTTCAAGAATTAGAAAACATTTCTGAAGAACAGCGAGGAGCTATCTCAAAATCTCTTCAAGCGGCGGATAAAGAGATTTCTATTTTAGCATTTAAGCTCGATCGCACTGAGAAAGTTAAAAGAACCACCGCAATTTTGCTCGAAGAAACTATCGAAGAACTTGAGCTAAAAAGGAAAGCAGTTGAAGAAAGCAATTTAGCTCTTCAAAAAACGCTGGAGGATTTAAAAGCTGCCCAAACCCAACTCGTCCAACAGGAAAAACTCGCCTCCTTGGGTCAGCTTACCGCTGGTATCGCGCACGAAATTAAGAACCCGCTGAATTTTGTCAACAACTTCTCCGAAGTCAGCAATGAACTGATTGATGAAGCTTTTGAAGAATTAGAAAAGTTAGAGAATTCTGACGAAAAGGAAGAAATCATCGCCATTCTGGAAGATGTAAAAGGAAACCTTTCCAAGGTTCTGGAACATGGAAAGCGTGCCAATGGGATCGTAACCTCCATGTTGCAGCATTCCCGAGGGGGAGACGGAAAAATGGAACCCACCGACCTTAATTCCATCCTGAAGGAATATGTCAATTTGAGCTTTCATGGCATGCGAGCGGGTAAAAACTCCATCAATGTGGATATAGATCTACAGCTTGACGAGGAAGTTGATAAAGTGAATCTGATTTCGGAGGACTTTTCACGGGTTATTGTGAATCTCTGCAACAATGCATTTGATGCGATGAGACAAAAAGCGAATGGGGATTTAGACGACTATATTCCTAAACTCACCGTCCGAACAAAGGCCGAGGGAAATCATATCATCATTGAAGTAGAAGACAACGGCCCTGGCATTCCTGAAGAGATCAAGGACAAGATTCTACTGCCTTTCTTTACCACTAAAAAAGGTACGGAAGGAACTGGGTTGGGGCTGAGCATCACCAATGATATAATCAAAGCGCATGGGGGAACACTTCAGGTCAATACTTCTGAAAATGGATCCATTTTCACAATTAAAATTCAAAATACATGATTGCATTTTTGATCGGATTACTCACATTTTTTCAGCCACAAGTAAATCTTCCCAGTCAAGACTCGATCTTGGTGGTCCTTCACGATTCTTTAGCTGTTCAAGGTGGAGAGGTTTTGTCTTTGACGGACCTAGATGGATGGGAATTCACCACGGAAAATATTGAAGATTCCGCTAATTCGGTCCAGTGGATAAAACTTCAGAAGCCTTTATCAGAGGATAACGCTTTACTGGACTCCCTCTGGAATGGCTTTGGATACTTCCGCCTTAAATTCAAAGTGGATTCCACTTTTAGCACCAAAGAAGCCCTTCTTCGATTTTCATCTTTTAGAAATGTGTCCACCGAAATTTATTTAAATAACAAGTCTATACTAAAGATTGGGAACCCGTCTAGCGATAAAGAGAGGGAAGAAATCGTTTCTCGATACACAGGAATGGGACAACCGGTTAATTTGAATCCGGATAAAGAGTACATTCTTGTAATAAAGAAATCTTATCACCGCTATTCACAATATAATTCATTCACAAATCTTAGAACAGTTAGTAAGCCATATTCATTTTCGCTCAGTCTGGCAAGTCCGAATTATGTCCAAACCTATATAGAACGGGAGAAAATAATTATTTTAATAGCCGGCATTTCCGTTTCGGTGATTTTCATTCTGTCTGTTCTTTATCTTATCCTGTATTTCAGAGTCAAAAATCAGAAAGAAAATTTATGGCTGGTTCTGCTTATGGCGTCCATTGGATCGGTAGCTCTAAATAACTTCCTCAATGGATTTACTATTCATTCATTTTGGATCGGCCTGGGTTTAGATTTCTTTCTACAAAATTTGCTGACACCTTTTTCCATAGTCCTTGTGCCTTTAGTAACGCATAAATTACTTAAGGTTAAAGCTCATATTTTTTGGAAATTGTATGTCATCATAGGAACTGTATTATATTTTTTGAGAATAGACTTTTTGGGAGAGCTAACATTTTTCTACATACTATTAATTTCACTTACAGGAGGGTTAATTGCTATTTACAAGGCCTTTAAGCAAGGAGTCAGGGACACGGTCATCCCTGCTTTTTCTATCTTAGGAGTACCTTTAATTGTTATAGTAGGTCTAGCTATAGATTATTTTGGTTTTAGTCAGGTATATTTTGTCCCTGTCTTGACGCTTTTTCTTTATAACACATTGCCGGTTGGACTCTCCATATATCAGGGTAAAAAATTTCTACGACTGAATACAGAGATGGAAGATTTGGTGACAGAACGAACCACTCAGCTGGAAATAGCCTACAAACAACTGGAAGAATCTCTTAGCGATTTAAAAGCCACCCAAGCCCAACTCGTCCAACAGGAAAAACTCGCATCTCTGGGTCAGCTTACCGCTGGTATCGCGCACGAGATTAAGAACCCGCTCAATTTTGTCAATAACTTCTCAGAAGTCAGTAGCGAACTGATCGATGAAGCTTTTGATGAATTGGAAAAGTTAGAGGATTCGGAGGAAAGAGAAGAAATCACTGCCATCCTCGATGATGTCAAGAGCAACCTAATCAAAGTCCTGGATCATGGAAAGCGAGCTAATGGCATTGTGACCTCCATGTTGCAGCACTCCCGAGGAGGAGATGGGAAAATGGACCCCACCGATCTCAATGCTTTGCTGAAGGAATATGTCAATTTGAGTTT
>NZ_JABXIN010000026.1 GCF_013373065.1 Algoriphagus sp. | reverse complement strand
GTGGTAAAGGTGTTGATGGAGAGCATGAGTGCATTGAGGATTTTGATTAAAAGGTCATAGAGTAAGGCCACCAGAAATGCCACAGTCAAGAGAAAAGACTTCCAGGCTTTTTGCGCCGGAGGCAGTTCCTCCCAGGTACCTTTTAGAATATCGATTTTGCTTAAAATTTTTGCACTCAATTGGGTGCCTGAAATCGCCCATCGATAGAGGGGAAGCGCTGTGGCAGAGAAAAATCGGGGGACTGACTTTTCCGAATCCGAAATCATAGATTTGAATTCCTCATAGGCCAGCAGATCTTTTTGTTTTTCTTCCAGGTAGACCTCATGTACCCCTGCATTGCGCTGTAGGTATTTGAAGAAAAAACGGTAGCGGTCTACAATTCGGTTTTTGCCATGAGCATCCCAGGAATTGGGGAAGAACAGGTAAATCAGGGCAAAGGCAAGTATTACGTAAAGAGAATAAATGACGGCTCTGGCAGGTTCAGTACCATAAGCAGAGAATATTTTGAGAAACTGATTGATCTTCCACGTAAAAAAGCTCTTGAAACTTGGATTCTCATCGAATAGGTAGGCTAGGCGTCTTGTTTCAATGTTCTTCATTTCAACATAACAAGCATTATAGCTATCCTGGTCACCGAATTTTTGGTATCTATCCTGCAAAAGTTTATACGACCCTATCAGTAGATCGTATACCATCTTGTTTTCAAATTCTAATGAATCAGTAGCAAAATATTTTGGTGGAGTTCGATTTAAAGTAGTAGGACGCGGAGAGTAATAAAGTTTCCTTTTTATTTGATCAAATGGAAGATACGTATTCGTTTCAGGAAGTTGTGCTCCCGTCACATCCAGACTTCCTATTTGATTTTCAGAAACATGAGCAACAGAGGTGACCTGAGAGTTTTTTAGGGATATTTCCCCTATTGCTGAATTAGTAATTTCTAAGCCGGAAAATTGCACACCTTCAATATTAATCGTGTTAATTTTTCCATTGGTAATTTCAAGTTGTGGAAAACCTGTTGCCCTTATGAAGAAAAGCCTTCCTTCGATTTTGGGGTTAATAAGGAATATACTCGAGGGGATATCTAAGTCATAAAATGCAAGATCACCATTAAATTCGCAGTTGATTAAATTATAATAGACAAAGTCGTCCGAACCCTTAAAAAAAGCGCTTTTTTCAAAAATGGCGTTTTTAAAAGGGATCATTCGATCTTTATAGTTTGTAAACCTGACTTCTTCCTTAAACCTGACATTTTTGATCGAAATGGTTGAATCTTTAAAGATTCCTTCGATAAGGAAGTCTTTAACATTCATTGGTTTTCTTATAGTCGCAGCGGTCAATATTTGCTCGTCAACTGGACGCCATTGAGATTCATAAAACAAGGTGTCTTTTTCAAAATCAATGTAAACCTTGATATTACTTACGTCATAGGTAGAATTTGGCCAGTTATTGATTTCTTCAATCCAATCTGTAATCGAAGGAATTTCCCTCCATTTTGAGCTTTCATCTTGAGCAAAACTCTGCAAGGTAAAGCAAAACGCAACTAGGAAGATTATAATTCTCATATCAATTCAAAAGTTGACTTATCAATGACACACTAAATATGGTCAACATGAACCAGCCAATAAAACCCTGAATAATGGCTAAGTAACGTGGCAGGCCTTTAATCGGAATCTCACCAAAACCTAAAGTAGTAAATGTGTTGATGCTCAGCATCAAAGCATTGAGCATTTTGATAAAGAGGTCGTAGACAATAGCGATCAAGAAAGCACCTATGATCAAGACAGACTTTCCTGCTTTCTTGGAGTCTTCTGTAGAAGACCAGGTTCCTTTCAGTACATCAACCTTGGAAAGTAACCAGGAAAAAGTTTTAGTACCCGCCACCGACCAGCGATAAAGAGGCAGGGCGGTAGCCATAAAGAACTTGGGTGCGGTTTTGCCTTGTTCTTCTAAATACAGCTTAAAGTCTTCCGAGGCTAAAAGCGCTGGCTTCTTCTCATCCAAATACACTTCGTGTATACCTGAATCTTTATTCACATATTTCAGGAAGAACCGATACCTGTCCATAATGCGGTTTTTGCCATGACTGTCCCAGTGGTTTGGGAAGAATAGGTAAATTAGGGCAAAGGCTAGAATCACATAGACCGAAAAGACAATGGCACGTTCGGGTTCAGTACCGTAAGCCGAAAAAACTTTTAGGAATTGATTAATACGCCATTTAAAAAAGGTTTTAAATGAAGGCGATTCTCCATATAGATATTCAAGTCTTTGCGTTTCGAGGTCTTTAATTTCAATGTAAACATTATTAGCAGCGCTGATCTCATGTCGACCCTTATAAAAATCATAGAACTTACCTTTTAAGGCCTGTTCAACATTATATACATCTATATCTTCAACTTTCACGATTTCATTATAATGCGCTACATTTTTTTCAGTGAAATTTGGGAAATAAGGATCACTATTTTCTTCTGGAACAAAGTCTTTTTTATCAAAAGAACTGATACCATTAGGTGCCATCCATTCTCTAAACATCTCAAGATCAATAAGTTTATTTTCGAATTGATCCCAATTAATCCAGATTGTTTTAGCAGATAAATCATCCACGCCAAAAGCAATGACAGAAGTATTCCATAGGTTTTTAGCAAGCTTAATCCTTCGAAAATCATTCGTTTTTAAGTCTATGAGAACGTATTTGGCCTCAATTGAATTGTTTAGTACTTCCAAATTTGAATTGTTTAAACCATTCGAAGATTGATTCGTTAGTGCGAATGATTCTGTTGAAATATCATTTGATTGTATGTATAAACTTTGGAAGGATGGTATTTGAAAAACCAGTCGCTTTGATATGATCTTATTATTGCGAAATCCTATAATCGCCTCACTTTCCTTCTCGCTATATAAGGCAAATAATGAACCATTAAAGATTGAATTTTCTATGTTTAGTCTTCTACTGGGATTTCTTTCATTTCTCTCTAGTGCATCATCTTGGCCCAAAAGAAAAGCCCCCATTATTTTTGAATTTGTAATAACAAGTTGCTGAGGATTGACAATGTATACCGATTCGTGAAATTTTACTTTCGAAAAGCCAGCAAGCATTCTATTTTCTAATATAGTTTCAAACTGTACATTTTCTAAAAAGAGTTCCTTAGTAATGTGTAGTGTGTCTTTTCTGAGGCCTTTGCCCAAGGAGGTATAACGCTGATTGTTCTCTCTTTCTATTATAAACAATGAATCCGTTTGTGGATTGAAGAATATCTTTGCGTTAGAAAGTTGGAAAAGGGTGTCATCCTCTGATTGAATCATCTCAATAAATTCTGAGTATGAATATTCTTTGAGTCCAGAGGTTTCCTGAGCAAAGGAAAGGGTAGAGAAGAGTAGACAGAATCCTAGTAAGGTGTATCGCATAGTGGTTGAAGATTGGCAGAAGTTAATTAGGAATCAGTGAATTAGGAAATTAGGCTTCAGAGCCGTCATTCCGGTTTTTGTAGCGAAGTGCAGAAATACCGGAATCTTTTCAATCCAAAATTAGAATTTCATGGAATAGATTTCTGAACTCCGCTATGCTTCGTCAGTAATTGCATGAATTGATCTAGGTTCGCACATTGCTGAGCTCCCATTTTTCAATACATAGAACCTATCCCTATCATGTGCCTTTGACTGATTGACATAATCAGTTTTGAGTCAATTCAATCTGATCAACTCTTGCTTTATTGAATCAATGGTCGACTTAACTATCTCCTTATTTCGTTCAATGATTCTTTTTGTGAATTCCATGTAGTTGACCTCTTCCATATAGTAGCGATAAAATTCCTTCTCGACCTGTAGTTGAGTCAGCACCTCATTTAGTGATTTCCCATCATACAAAGGCTTACTTTCAAAAAAGTTGAAGCGATCCACTATCTGTAATAAGAGGGTTATGTATTCTGTCTGAAATTCTCTAATTCTGTTATTATTGTGTTCCCAGGCTGAATAAAAGTTCACAATATTGTTTCTCAGGTCTTTGTTTCTTATAAGGCGTAAGTTACCAGTGGAAATAAGCTCCTGAAAAGTACCTGTTAGTCTTGCATTGGGGAGTTCAGCGCCAAGTATGTAACTCCTTTTCAGTGTAAGCATTATCGAATCATCCAACGCAATACTTGGATCTTCGATATAGGCTCTAACTTTTATTAAGTTCTCCTCTTTACTGACGAGGGTTCTTTCAATAAATTCAGTTATAGATAAGTCGTTTTCTAGATCAATGACAAGTCTTTCCAAATACTCTTTTTCCAAACGCCTCTCTGTTTTTTCTTGTTTCAAATCACCGAGCTCAAGCGCGATCAAGATACCTATTACCACGAGGAGTATTTCTCCAATGGCATAAGCTGTGTAACGTTTCACTTTGTTCTGGTTCAACATTTTGGATCTTAATTTTCGGAAAAGACTAATCATCTCGTGCTTGTTCTAATTCTATGAGTAAGGCATTTGTCTTTTCAAGGACTAAAATGACCTCATTTTTGACTTGATTAAGATGGTTCCGTTTTGTATTGTATAATGGTTGAAAGGCAACTGCCAATGCTCTTAAGTCAACATCCTCCCAAATGGCTTCGGCAATGGGGCCAGACTTGAAGGGGGAAGTAGCCGTCAGGCCAAATTTTGCACTAAAAACCTCGAGGTTGTCTAAGTAGATAAAGAAATGACTATTATTCTCTTCCGTAAGGACTGAATGCTGAGTATAAAGGCCGAATATTTCTTCACGCAAAGCCTTGTCGAAGTAATTGATCTCTCCTGACATAGTCATAGAGTTGTAGGCATCTCGATGGTCTCTATCTACTTTTACAATACCAGCCCTAAACTCCTCACGAATGATCTTTATCAAGGTGTCCTTATTAGCACTGGGCTGTATTAATCTCTCTTGATATCCTTTTAGAATATCTAAATGCCTGTCAATATTGAATAAACGATCTTGGTAGTAGGTAGTGTCTTCTTGAAGGGTTTTTATTAAAATGCCAATATTCGTTTTTACAATTGCTTTTTGCTTTTTGTGTTCATTCCAATTGTTAAACTGAATGGCTATGTAGATCCCAATGACTACCAGAAAGATCTCTCCTACAGCGTAGGCTAAATATCTCCAAACTTTGTCCTTTCGTAAAAGTGATGAGCGTAATCTTCTGAATAGGAAAAGCATATGCTGTATTGGTTGAAGCTTGCTATAAGTTAAGGGTTATTGGTAAATAGTTAATGGGTTAGAATTAAGAATGCTTAATGTTAAATGCTGAGTGTCATAATACTTGGTGCTAGGTACAAAGCTACGAACATCGCAACTCCAATACGTCATTCAGAAGGAGGACGCAGGACGACTGGAGAATCTCCTCAAATGATTATGAGATTCTTCGTTTCACTCAGAATGACGAAAAGCGATTTAGATTCGTACTCACAACTCGCAACTCGCGAGTAGCTTCGGTCCTCGGTCCTCGGTCCTCGGTCTTCCGACTAATTCAACAATTGAGATATCAATGACACTGAGAATATGGTTAGCATGAACCAGCCAATAAAACCCTGAATAATTGCTAAGTAACGTGGCAGGCCTTTAATCGGAATCTCACCAAAGCCAAGTGTGGTAAAGGTGTTGATGCTCAGCATAAGGGCGTTTAGCATTTTAATAAAGAGGTCGTAGACAATAGCGATCAAGAAAGCACCTATGATCAAGACAGACTTTCCTGCTTTCTTGGAGTCTTCCGTAGAGGACCAAGTTCCTTTAAGGACGTCAACTTTGGAAAGCAGCCAGGAAAAAGTTCTAGTCCCCGCCACCGACCACCGATATAGAGGCAGGGCGGTAGCCATAAAGAAACCGGGGATTTCTTGTTTGGACTCGAGCATATAGGCTCTGAAGTCTTCTGCGGCAATCATCTCCTCCCGCTTTTCATCCAAATAGACTTCATGGATTCCACTGTCTTTTTTCATGTATTTGGCAAAGAACCGATAACGATCCATGATTCGGTTTTTTCCATGACTGTCCCAGTGGTTGGGGAAGAAGAGGTAAATGAGGGCAAAAGCTATAACAACATATACTGACATAGTAATAGCTCTTGAAGGTTCAGTACCGTAGGCTGAAAAAAGTTTTAAAAATTGATTGACTTTCCATTTGAAAAAGGTATCAAATGTAGGGTTTTGTTGGTGTAAATATTCCAGCCTTTCAGTTTCAAGATTTTTCATCTGGATAAAAACAGCGTTGGAATTTTCTGTATTATGCTTTTGATCGTATAGTTGTTTTAATTGCCCTCTTAAAGATATTTCAGCTTGATAGGCCTTTTTATTTTGAATCCGATAGTTTTCTAGATAATCAAAAAATGCGGAATCAGGGATATGACTATTCCAATTAATTAATGCTTCCGTCAATTCCGTCTGATAATACGCCTGGTAATGTTCTAGAGAGCTTTCAAAATCTATAATGCCATTTTTGAACTGTGACCAATCAATTACATTTCTATTTTTGAATTCATTGAAAGAGACCAAGCAAGGTCGTAAAATAGAATTGTTGGAAATTTCCAGATCACTAAAACCCTCATCACTATTTAAACTTATTTGCAAGTAGTTTTGATCAAAATCATTATTTGTAATTATCAACTTTTCTCCGTGGCTAGTAGCCAATCTCACTTTTCCCTCACCTAAGAATTGGGAATTACTTACCTGCACGCTCGATATGCCAGTAGTTGTAAATCCAAATGGTGAACTGCCTCCTTTTTCAGAATAAAATTTACAATCATTAAAGCTAGCTTGAACCTTTATGAGCTCTTCAGGCGGCAATTGGTAATAGTTAAATGCTCCCCCTGAGCGGAAGATACACTCTTGGTATGATATACTTGGATAGAATGCTCTACCGTAGTAGTTTTTTTCAATTTGTTCTTTCTCTGTACTTAAAGCAAAACTGGCTCTCTTTTGAAAGGTACTTTTGTAAATATCGAATATACAATTCACACAAAAGACTTCTTCTTTAAAGGATATTTTGTAGAAACCGCCTACAAATGTCGAGCTTAGGTCATTGACCCAATCAGCATAAATATTTGTCAGGAATAATTTTTTCTTAACAAACAGCGTATCATTCCTAAGAAACGAGAGATTTGTACTGAATTCGTTCCTCATTGCATAAGCCATGTCGGTTAGGCTATCAAATCTGAGGACAGCATTTTGAAGTCTGAAGACGTCTGTAGGTTCCTCTTCGATCATCTGAAAGAATTCTGAATAGGAGTATACCTTGTATTTACTGTCTTCCTGTGCGAGGGATAAAAAAGGAAATAAAAGACTTAGGACAAAAAAATATTTTCTCATAGTGTTAAAGCTTTTTTCTAAGTTAGGTTTCATCAAAGGAGGATCAGTTCAACAACTGGGATATCAAAGACACTGAGAATATAGTCAGCATAAACCAGCCGATAAAGCCCTGAATAATGGCCAAATAACGTGGTAAACCCTTGATCGGAATCTCACCAAAGCCAAGTGTGGTAAAGGTGTTGATGCTCAGCATCAAAGCATTGAGCATTTTGATAAAGAGGTCGTAGACAATAGCGATCAAGAAAGCACCAATAATCAAGACAGACTTTCCTGCTTTCTTGGAGTCTTCTGTAGAGGACCAGGTTCCTTTAAGTACGTCAACCTTGGATAGCAGCCAGGAAAAAGTTCTAGTACC
>NZ_JABXIN010000009.1 GCF_013373065.1 Algoriphagus sp. | reverse complement strand
CCTTCACCTACACGGGAAGACGCAAGAAGGTGGACACCATGTAAGCTAGCCATAACACCACACTGTGAAGAAAACCTAAACAAAAAGGGACCAATCAGGTCCCTTTTTTTATAGATGTGTTTTTGAACTATCAGCGATTAAAGATCGTAATTGGGAAAGCTCTTTTTCAGTCAGGTCTCGCCATTTTCCTGTTCCTAAATCCAAATGGATAATCATGATTCGAATGCGAATTAACTGTTTTACGGTGTAGCCTAGATATTCACACATTCGGCGAATTTGTCGATTGAGCCCTTGTGTCAGGGTAATTCTAAACTTTCGTTGGCTGATTCGCTCGACTTTACACTTTTTGGTCACTGTTCCTAAAATTGGAATCCCATTCGCCATCCGTTGGATAAACCGATCTGTAATAGGTTTGTCCACTGTGACTATATATTCCTTTTCATGATTGTTGTGGGCGCGCAGTATTTTGTTGACTATATCGCCTTCACTTGTCAATAAAATCAATCCCTCACTATCCTTATCCAACCTTCCAATTGGGAAAATCCGTTGGGGATGGTTGATGTAGTCAATGATATTGTTTTTCTCTCCCTTTGTATCGGTAGTGGATACAATACCAACAGGTTTGTTGAAGGCAATGTATACATGCTTTTCAAGCGGAGCGCCGATGGGTTTTCCATCTACCGTGACTATATCACCGGGATTAACCTTCGTTCCAAGTTCAGGGGTTTTCCCATTTAATTTAATCCTCCCCTCTTCCAACAATTGATCTGCTTGTCGTCGGGAACAATAGCCTGATTCGCTCAGGTATTTGTTGATTCGGATGGGGTGATGTTGCTTCAAGGAAATATGCTTGAGTTTCTTTTTTCAAAAAACCCAAATCAATTCCTGAGTGGCCATTACTTTGGATTTTATGATTTAAAAATAATAGACGAGTTATTCCCCTGAAATACCAGAATTAGTGGTTGAGGATTCTGCTGCAATTAAAACTTGTTCCTCGCCTTCCAGTGGAATAGCTGCTAATAAATTGATAGATTCTGAACGTATTGATTCGAAAGCTGTCCGGTTTTCAGCAAGAATAGGCTCGGATGGTGGGATTTTCTCCTTTAACCAATCCACTTGTTTTCCATGTTTCCAAAAACGAAAACATAAGTGTGGGCCTGTTGCCAAACCTGTACTACCCACATAGCCGATAACTTGTCCTTGCCTTACACGTGTCCCTTTTTTTATGCCCTTTCCAATTTTGGACATGTGTAGGTATTGCGTAGTGTAAGTCCCATTATGCTTGATTTTTACATAATTCCCGTTTCCTCTAGAATAGCCTGCTTCCACTACAGTTCCATCTCCTACGGTACGGATTTCTGTACCTCTTGGTGCAGCATAATCAGTTCCAAGGTGGGGCTTATAGCGCTTTTGCACAGGATGAAAACGGTTCAGGTTGTATCGGGAACTGATTCGAGAATATTTCAATGGGTCTCTTAAAAAAGCTTTTTTCAGGCTGTTTCCCTCTTGATCAAAGAAGTTGAGCTCTCCATTTTGCTCAAAAGGAATAGCGTGGTAAGGCTCTCCCATGTGCTCAAAATAGGCCATCTTGATTTCGGTAACCCCAACAGATTTTCCATCAATCATCTTCTCTTCATAAACGACTTTGTATTTATCTCCTTTTTGAAGTCGTTGGAAATCTACAGACCAGCCATATAAATCAGCAAATAAATCCACTAGGTCTGGTCCGATTCCCTGAGCAGTCATGTCCACATAAAGCGAGTTTTTAATAGTTCCGCCCACTTGCTTGGTGACAAACTCAGCTGGCTTTTCCTGACGGTATATTTCCAAGCTATCCAAGTCAAAAACCACATATTCTGCTGGATTTGGCTCATAAATAAAAAACTTTGCCTGCGCTGAATCGGCAGGTGTAAGAATCGTGAATTTCTTATTCAAAGCGATGTACCGTACATCGAATACCTCCTTAGATTTTTTTGCGATCTCGTCAATGATTTGATAAGGAACCGCAAAAGGGCTTAAGATACTTCCTAGCGTTTGGTTTTTTTCAACTGTTCCTTCGATGATATTTAGTCCCGTGACGTCAATACCATATAAATATTGGCGCGTCTCTTCCTGATCTAGGCTAGCTTCTTCTTGATTGGATTCCTCCCATGAATCTGAGCTATTAAAATCAATGGGTTTCAGGAAATAGATGGCAGCTAAAATAACCAAAGCAATACCAGCTAGACCTGTCCATTTTTTATTCATGAGATTGAAATTTGTTTGGGTGAATTAAGAATTCTTCGAATGAAAAGAAAATCTCTGTGTTTTTCAAGACATTTTCCTCAAAAACCATTCCTAGAACCATAAATTGAACTTGTTGAAGGCTTTTTTATGATTTTTTTCATTAAAACGGAAAAGGAACAATAATTCTTATCGGGAATCACTGAATCTTGGCTTGATAATAATGCGTCAAAAAGACAATTCTGTATCTTTGACCCTTCAAAATTTATTTGATCATGCACAGAACCCACAATTGCGGCGAACTACGAATTCATCATGTTGGTACTCAGGTTACTTTATCAGGCTGGGTGCAGCGAGTTAGAAATAAAGGAGGACTCATTTGGGTGGACCTTCGGGATCGTTATGGATTGACGCAATTAATTTTTGAGGAGGGAAGCACTCCAAAAGAGCTTTTGGAAAAAGCGGCGGCCTTGGGGAGAGAATTTGTGGTTCAGGCCAAAGGAGAAGTGATTGAGCGAACTTCTAAAAACGATAAAATTCCTACTGGAGCTATTGAAGTGAAGGTGGAAGATCTGCAAGTATTGAACCCAGCCAAAGTACCTCCTTTTTTGATAGAGGATGAAACTGACGGAGGTGATGACCTTCGTATGAAATATCGCTACCTGGATTTGAGAAGAAATGTAGTACGCCAAAAACTACAACTGCGGCATCGAATGATGCAAGAAACCCGAAAATACATGGACGGGAAGGATTTTATTGAGGTGGAAACACCAGTTTTAATCAAATCCACTCCAGAAGGGGCTCGTGATTTTGTAGTACCTAGTCGGGTAAATCCAGGTGAATTTTATGCTTTGCCTCAATCACCCCAGACTTTCAAGCAGCTTTTGATGGTTTCAGGTTTCGATCGTTACTTTCAAATCGTGAAGTGCTTCCGCGATGAAGATCTTCGTGCCGATCGACAGCCGGAGTTTACACAAATAGACTGTGAAATGTCTTTTGTTACCCAAGATGATGTATTGTCCATGTTTGAAGGATTGACCCGTCACTTATTCAAGCAGGTTAAAGGGATTGAGTTGGAGGAAGTAGGGCGAATGACCTATGCCGATGCAATGCGTTATTATGGAAATGACAAGCCAGATCTTCGATTTGATATGCGTTTCATAGAGCTAAATGCAATTGCTCAGGGCAAAGGATTTGGAATTTTTGATCAAGCGGAGCTGATCATAGGTATTTGTGCGAAAGGAGCAGCATCTTATACCCGAAAGCAATTGGATGAATTGACAGATTGGGTAAAACGTCCTCAAATTGGGGCAAAAGGGCTCGTTTATGTGAAGTACAATGAAGATGGGTCTCTGAAATCTACAGTGGATAAATTTTATTCACAGGAAGATCTTCATGAATGGGCTCAGGCATTTGGTGCAGAGCCTGGAGACTTGATGCTTATTCTAAGCGGAGATACAAGAGTTGTTCAAAAGCAGCTATCTGAGCTTCGTCTTAAAATGGGTGAAGACTTAGGGCTTCGTGATCGATCCGTTTTCAAGCCGCTTTGGGTGGTTGATTTCCCATTGCTTGAATGGGACGAGGAGACGCAACGTTATCATGCTATGCACCATCCATTCACTTCTCCGAAAGCCGAGGATATTCCACTATTGGATACAGACCCGGGTGCAGTTCGAGCCAATGCGTATGATTTAGTCATTAATGGCGTCGAGATCGGCGGTGGCTCTATTCGAATTCATGATCGAACTACCCAACAATTGATGTTCAAACATCTTGGATTTACTGAAGAGGAAGCTCAAAAGCAATTTGGATTTTTAATGGAAGCCTTTGAGTATGGTGCCCCACCACATGGAGGAATTGCCTTTGGTTTTGATCGGCTTTGCGCGATTTTCGGAGGCTCTGACTCCATCCGTGATTACATTGCATTCCCAAAAAACAACTCAGGGCGAGATGTGATGATTGATTCTCCGAGCACCATTTCTAATGAACAGCTAGAAGAACTTTCCATTAAATTGGATGTGAAAGAAGAAAAATAAACTTGATGATTATTCAGGGCGGATCAGGTAGGACCTGATCCCCATGATGATCAAAAGCTGGGCAATGATGTAGGTGCCCATAATAGTAACATCAGCTTCCGGAAAATCTCTGTAGAATCTACTGATGGCAATGATGCCATCGGAAATGAAGAATAAACTCGCTCCAATAAACACCTGCCAAAAAGACTCCGGGTTACACTTTTTAAATCGTTCTCGCGCAGTACTAACCATGGAGACAATCACGATTATATATAATACCACAGGAATTTTTAGGGACCCTAAGTTTTGATGTATTAAAAAATAGACCCAGGCAGCCAGAATGTAGATAGGGAGATTAAAGAAAAAGGTGCGTATAAAATTCACTCCTACAATTCGATTAGGATTTCGCTGCCCAACTTTAAATGCGATGATATAGCACACTTGGGCAAGGAAAAATGCACCAATTCCATAAATGAAAAGATGATTCCAAAGGAGAAGAAAATCACCCAATAGAGAAAATACCAAGGCACCTAGTGTGGCCTTGGAAAGTAGGGTCCACGAAACAGGCTTGGTAATTTTATAAAAATAGATGATTAAACTTGTGATTATCAATGGTTTGGAATAGATTCGCAGGGTGGGTATATCCTTGATGATAAAGGCCATATCAGCGAGCGCTGCAAACAAAAAAATGTAGAGCCAAAAGATGTTTTTATTTTTCAAAATATCAGGGTGATTTGATCTATGTCAAATATAAAGAGATTGAGCGTAATCATGGGAAATAAATTGTTTGTCCGGTTTTTGTGAATAAACAAAAATAAATTTTAGTCAATAATTGATCAGAAAAATTTAAATCTAAATTTATTTAATTTTCAAATATTTATTTTGAATAATAAGAGAAAAACCAAATTAGCCAAAATTTCATTTTGTTTCGGATGTTAAGTAAAAGTTAAATTTTGTGAAAAGAATGAGCAAAAAATTAACTTACTTTGCCCCCGAAAAAAATCCCCGCAATCTACCTTTGCGGCATATTTGAATCAACCAACTTTTACCAAAACAAATAAATATGAGGCAAAATTTACTCAAAAACTTGTTGACAGTCCTTTTTGTGGCTTTGAGCAGCACATGGGCAATGTCACAGGGTGTTACTACCGCCAGTATCCAAGGTGTGGTTACCGATGCTTCCGGTGAATCACTTCCAGGTGCAAACGTAGTAGCAACCCACGAGCCATCAGGTACCCGTTATGGGGCAGTGAGTAACTTGGAAGGTCGATTCGTTCTTCCAAACATGCGTGTCGGTGGACCTTACACCGTTCGAATTTCTTTCGTAGGTTTTGAAGATAGAACCTTCGAAGGAATCGTTCTTGGTCTGGGTCAAACCTACACTTTGAATGCAGCACTCTCCGATGGATTGGAGTTGGAAGCAATCGAAATTATTGCCAGTCAGGATGCTATTATGAATGCTGACAAGACTGGAGCAGCATTGAACTTGTCTACTGACAAAATCAACGCACTTCCTACTATCAACCGAAATATCAACGACTTTACCCGCTTGACTCCTCAGTCAAACGGCACTTCTTTCGCTGGTACTTCTAGCCGATTTAACAACTACACCATCGACGGTAACATTTACAACAACAACTTCGGCCTTGGTTCAGGACAATTTGCTGGTTCAAACCCAATCTCATTGGACGCGATCGAAGAAGTTCAAGTAAACTTGGCTCCTTACGATGTTCGTTTGGCTGGTTTTACCGGTGCTTCTGTTAACGCGATTACCAAGTCTGGTACCAACGAGTTTTCCGGTTCTGCTTACTACTACCTAAGAAACGATCAAATGATCGGTGATAAGGTAGGCGATACTCGTTTAAATGTAGGCGACTCTAAAAATGAAATTGTTGGTTTCCGCTTAGGAGGTCCGATTATCAAGAATAAACTGTTCTTCTTTGTTTCTTATGAAACAGAAACAGAGGCAGTTCCTAGTTACACAAAAGTTGCTGCACGTCCAGGTTTAGAGCCTGATGGCTTGACAGTTTCTCGAGTTCCTGCTTCTGATCTAGATTTCATCAGAACTCAATTGAGATCTTTGTACGACTACGAAACTGGTCCTTACGAAAACTATCCATTTGCCTCTGAGCAAGAGCGTTTCAATGCTAGATTGGATTTCAACATCAATGACAATCACAAATTGTCTGTGAGATACAACAACTATACGGCATTCACTGATGTACCGACCAATGGAAACTCTATCCGTTTCATCTCTACCCGATACAGAAATACAAGAAGAACCGGTATTGAGGCAATGAACTTCCGAAATACAAACTATACCAACGATAGAAATGTACAGTCTTGGGTTGCGGAATTGAACTCAAGAATCGGTACTAATATGTCTAACCAATTCAATATTGGTTATACCTCAATTACAGATCCTAAGCGTGGTATCCCAGGTGGCCAGGCCTTCCCATTCATTGAAATTTTGGAGCCGGATGAGTCAGGTAACTTGCTTTACTACACCTCTGTAGGTAATGAGCTGTTTACTGTAGGTAACTTGTTGGAAAACAATATCTTCAATGTAACCAACAACTTTTCATTGTATGAAGGAAATCACACTTACACTTTCGGGGCGAACTTTGAATACATGACTTTTGATAATGCATTTAACCCTGTGTTCAATGGTTTCTACCGATTCAATAGCTATGATGCATTTGTAGAGTCAGTAATCAATAGAACTCCTGGTGCATATCCAGATGCGTTTGCAAAAAGCTTTGCTTTAGATGGATCTACGACTCCTCCTACCGATCAGACTCGATTCGGTCAGTTTGGTCTTTATGTGCAGGATGAATATCAGGTAACATCCAAATTGAAAGTGACTGGTGGTCTTCGTGTTGACTTCCCATTCTATCCAATCGATATTCCTCGAAACGAGTTGTTGGATAACTTGAACAAGACTTTCGAAACTCCTGATGGGACCATTACTCCTGATGTAAGCACTTTCCCTAAAGTAAATCCATTGTGGTCTCCACGTGTTGGTTTCAACTGGGATGCTAAAGGTGACAGAACTACTCAAGTTCGTGGTGGAACAGGTATCTTCTCAGGTCGTATTCCGTTCGTATGGCTTTCTAACCAAGTGAACGGTTCAGGTGTAGTTCGAGGTGGACTTGGATATGAAGGTGATGAAGTAGCTGAGGCTTTCGGACCAAACTACGTGTTCAATCCAGACGTTACATTTGGAAATCCTGAAAATCCAGGACAGTCTCTTTCTAACGAATTGAACTTGACTGACAGAAACTTCAAGCTTCCTCAAGTATGGAGAACAAACTTGGCAATCGATCAGGTACTTCCTTTCGGAATCATCGGTACTGCTGAATTCATCTACTCTAGAGATGTTTCTACTCCTATTGCTTACAACCCTGTGTTAAGAACTCCTGATGGAACACTTTCTGGTCCAGATCAGCGTCCATATTGGAATAATACTAATTATTCAAATGATCCTGATTTCCGAAATGTATTCTACCTGACGAATGCTAGCAGAAAAGCGGATTACTATTCTATCACTGCGCAATTGCAGAAGGAATTTGAAAATGGCTTCTCTACAATGATTGCATACACTCGTTCAAGATCAAGAGATCTAGATGCAGCTGGAGGTTCTCAGGCAATTTCCTTGTGGCCAGCTACAGTTCAGTCCGACAGAAATAACCCTGAGTTAGGTTTTGCTGGATTTGATATTCCTAATCGATTGATTGGTACACTTTCCTACCAAACAGAGACTTCTACAATTACTTTATTCTATGAAGGTTCTGATGCAGGTAGATTCTCATATACCTATTCTGGTAACTTTGGAGATGCTTCAAACCGTTT
This sequence comes from Algoriphagus sp., assembly GCF_013373065.1. GTDB lineage: Bacteria > Bacteroidota > Bacteroidia > Cytophagales > Cyclobacteriaceae > Algoriphagus. Next base: position 27,795 of record NZ_JABXIN010000009.1, on the reverse strand, counting down.
GATGTATATTCCAAATTCTGCTAGTGAATTGGTATTTGATGAATTCTCTTTGGGTGGTAGAACCGTAACAGCTGCTGAGCAAGCTTCTTTATTGGATGCTTATATCGATCAAGATGAGTACTTGAGCGCAAATAGAGGTTCAGTAGCAGAGCGAAATGGTGCTTTGAGACCTTGGGTTAACCGATTCGATCTTCGATTCACTCAGGACTTGATTTTCACTAATGATAAGAAGAACAAGCTTCAGCTGTCTATCGATATTTTGAACATTGGTAACATGTTCAATTCTTCTTGGGGTATCCAGAAGTTCGCGTTCCAAAACAATCTTTTGAGGCTAGTAGATATCAACGATGCTGGCCAGCCAATTTATAGATTGAACACCGTACCAGGTACTTCTGAATTTCCAACTGAAACATTCAGAACCACTACTTCTCTAGGAGATACTTGGAGAATGCAGGTAGGTATCCGATACATTTTCAATTAATCTGAACAAAAAAATTAGGAAAAGCACACTCAAAAGAGTGTGCTTTTTTTATTTTTAATTTTCTGTAAATTTTAAAAAAGTCTGATCATGAGGAAGTTTTGCCTGTTACTACTTTTAATTTTTTCAATTTCTGTTGTCGGATATGGACAGACGGATTCATTGGTTTTTAAAAACAAAGACATCATTGTAGGAGAAATAAAAGGAATGGATCGCGGGGTCATTACGATCGAAACGGACTATTCTGATAAAGACTTTAAAGCAAAATGGGAAGATTTGATCGGGATCATTTCTAAAACCAATTATCTGATCACGCTGACAGATGGTAGAAGATTTAATGGTAAAATCAAGAGTGTCTCCGATTCAGAAATTCAAATTAATTACTATACCCCTGAATCATTAATTCGAATAAAGAAAAAAGAACTATCTGAAGAAACGGAAGGGACTGAGTTTTTGATAGTTCCATTAACTGATGTTGTTTTCCTGAATGCCCTGGATGAAGGATTTTGGAGTCGGCTTTCAGCAAGTATTGACTTGGGGTGGAGTTTGACAAAAGCGAATAATCTTAGGACATTTAATGTTAGGAGTGGTTTAGGATACTTAGCAGATAGATGGAAAGTAGGCTCATCATTTAATAGCCTTCGTTCCAATCAAGATGAAGTAGAAGCCACAAAACGTACAGATGCTAATATCTCCTTTGTATTCTTTCTGCCTAAAGACTTTTTCTGGCTTTATGATTTGACTTTTTTGTCCAATACAGAACAGCTCATTAAGTCCCGAGTCGGAAATAAATTAGGTATAGGTAAATATTTGCTTCATACCAACAAATCCTATTTAGGATTTCAAGTAGGTGCTAACTTAAACAATGAACAATATCTGGATGATACACCAGGAAGAAGGTCAGGGGAAGCTTTTCTCGGTTCAGAATTGAATTTGTATGATATCGGGGATCTTTCCCTTTTGAGTAATATTACTGCCTACCCTAGTTTGTCAGAAAAGGGTAGATTTAGAACAGACTTTAAGCTTGATGTGAAATATGAGTTTTTGGAGGATTTTTATGTGAATTTAGGAACGACCATAAACTACGATAACCGACCGGTAGAAGGTGCTACTAGTCTGGATTATATTTTCCAAACAACTATAGGCTGGAGTTTGTAGGAATGACCCCTATTAAAAGATTCTGCCTATTTTTTTTATTTGTTCTTCTTCCATTTACGGGATGGTCTAATTCTTTAGATACCCTTCAATTGAAGGATGGAACCCTTCTTGTAGGGGAAATCAAGCGAATGGAACGGGGTGTTTTAGTGATGGAGGTAGAATTTTCTGAGAAAAATCTGGAAGTATCTTTTTCCAAAATTATAGATCTATCAAGTGATTTTCCTTTTTTGATAGCACTAGAAAATGGTCAATATTTTGAAGCAGAAATTGATCAAATAAATGCCGATTCCATAAGTATTCAAATCATCCAACCCACGAAAAGGCAGCAAAACAAATTAGGAATCCAGATTGGAGATATTATTCATACAAGTAGGGCTGATGTTATTCAATTTTTTAGAATTAGAGGAAATTCAAAAGGCCGATTTGATGGAGAAATTGGCCTTGGGTTCAATATGGCAAAAGCAAACAATCTGAGACAGTTTTCACTCCAAAATGCCTTATCGTATAACGGGAGCCGGTTTTTAGCATTGCAATATTTCAATGGAATCCGATCAGTCCAATCTGAAACCCAGCCTATCAAAAGGTACGAGGCAAGTCTGGTAGGGCTTTATTATTTACCTAAGGAATGGTTTGTTTTGGGTTGGGTAAGTTTCTTAAGCAATACCCAACAATTACTGGATTTGAGAACAGGTTATAAGCTTGGTTTTGGGAAGTATATTTTTCACATCCAAAAGGCTACCTGGATGGTAACTGGCGGACTAAATCTGAATAGGGAAAAATTCAGAGAGATAAGCATCGTACAATCAAGTACAGAAGGTGTAATTTCTTCGCAATTACAGATTAAAGATTTTAGCATTTTTGATATCAATGCTAGCTTAAATTTTTATGACAGTTTTACGGAGGCCAACCGGATTCGAAGTGATTTTCGATTAGATATCAGATATGATTTTCTGAATGATTTTTATTTAAAATTGGGAACAGCAATTAACTATGACAATCAGCCCACAGAAGGAGGTACGAATACAGATTACATCATTCAGAGCACAATTGGATGGATTTTTTAGGTCATATCCTTGATTTTCTCCATTAGTCGATGGCATTTGCCTCCAGTATCATTTTAACACAATAGACTAAATCCTCTCGCTAATTTTGTATATGAAGAACCAATCTAGGCGATCTGCAGTTTAGCCTTCATGTTACATTACAAAACATATCCGAATCCGAATTCTGAGGAATGGGTGGTGTTTATCCATGGCGCTGGTGGGTCATCTGCAGTTTGGTACAAACAGATTAAAGATTTCAAAGAGGAATACAATCTGTTGTTGATTGATCTTCGAGGTCACGGAAAATCGGCTAATCTATCTCAGGCGATTTATCAAAAGGAATATACTTTTGAAGATGTGACTCGGGATGTTATTGAAGTTTTAGATCATTTGAATATGCCTCCCGCTCACTTTATGGGCGTTTCTTTGGGCACAATCCTGGCAAGGCAACTTGCAGAAATGCAACCAGAGAGAGTAAAATCGCTGATTTTGGCGGGAGCGGTTACCCGGTTGACCATTCAATCCCGGGTATTAGTATTTCTGGGGAACACCTTCAAGAAAGTGATTCCTTACATGTGGCTTTATCGATTGTTTGCCTACGTTATTTTACCGCGAAAGCAGCATTCCGAATCTAGGAATTTGTTCATTCGAGAAGCCAAAAAATTATGTCAAAAAGAGTTTATACGATGGTTTAAACTCACCAAAGACATCAATCCTCTTCTTCGATATTTCAAGGAAGTGGACATCCGAATTCCAACACTCTATGTGATGGGAGATCAGGATGTGATGTTTTTGGAACCTGTAAAAAACATCGTAAAACAGCATAGAAATGCTATGCTAAAGGTGCTCGAACAATGTGGCCATGTAGTCAATGTTGAGCGACCTCAAGAATTTAATCAGCTATCACTGGCTTTTCTGAAAGGCCTTAATTAATTATTCAGCACTTTTCTACATGAAAAAGCAAACGAAGGTAATCTTATTTGTTGCGATCACATTAGTGATTCTGGCGGCGGTGATCTATCCTAGATTAGATCTGCGCAATTCCAATGATAATTCTGTGACTTCAGTCGGGGCTGGACCTGGCCAACCTAGTGCACTTCCAGTGGATGTGGTGAAGTTGAAGCGGGAAACATTGACCAATCAGCTTCAGGTGACAGGAAGTATTTTGGCGAATGAGTCTGTTAATCTTCGATCTGAGGTTTCAGGTTTAGTCACACGTATTGCTTTCAAGGAAGGTCAATATGTAACGAAGGGTACACCATTGGTTTACTTGGATGACGATGAGCTTCAGGCACAGTATCAGCGATTGCAGTATACGCAGAAGCTCTATGAGACTCAGGAGAACCGACAAAAACAATTATTGGCACGAGAAGCAATCAGTCAAGAAGAATATGACATTGCCCTTAATCAATACAATACCATTGTTTCAGATATCAAATTGGTAGAGGCCCAGTTGGCAAAGCGGATTATTCGGGCTCCTTTTAATGGGATTCTTGGTCTTCGCCAAGTTTCAGAAGGTAGTGTAATCGGTACTGCCGACGTTATTACCAATATTGTCAATATCGATCCAATTAAAATTGAATTCTCAATTCCCGAACGTTATTCCAGTTTGGTTAAAATTGGTTCTCCAATTTATTTTTCCAATGAAGCATCTTCTTCTGAATTTGAGGGAACGGTGTATGCCTTTGAACCTCAAATTGATGCTGCTACACGGACGATGAAGCTTCGGGCTCAAAGTCCCAATAAGGACAATAAGTTCCTTCCAGGAATGTATGTTCGGATAAGGTTTGTTCTAGGAGAAACAGAAAACGCGCTCATGGTCCCTGCTGAATCGGTAATTCCGGAACTTCAGGGTTATAAAGTTTATGTGGTAGGAGCTGATAGCAAAGCAGAAGAGCGTGTTGTTGAAATTGGTACCCGTACGGATACACAGGTTCAAATAGTCAGTGGTCTTCAGGAAGGGGATTTGGTTCTTGCTACAGGTATTTTGCAGGCTCGGGAGGGAATGCCCTTAACGTACACCCAAATCAATTAACATGGCCAGTTTATCAAATATTAGTATCAATCGGCCTGTATTGGCCATTGTGATGTCCCTGATTATTATCCTTTTTGGAGCTATCGGGATTTCACTTCTTGGCATCCGGGAATTTCCCAGCGTTGATCCACCAGTAATCAGTGTGCGGACCAATTATGTCGGAGCCAATGCAGATGTAATTGAGGCTCAGATAACCGAACCTTTGGAAGAGGCTATCAACGGTATTCAAGGGATCAAATCTCTTACGTCTACCAGTAATGACGGAGCAAGTAGTATTACGGTGGAATTTGATGTGGGAGCGGATTTGGAAGCAGCAGCGAATGATGTTCGAGATAAAGTGGCAGGTGCGCAGCGAAACCTTCCTCCAGATGCAGAACCTCCGGTGGTTTCCAAAGCTGATGCTGATTCTCAGCCCATCGTCTTTTTGAATGTTAAAAGTGATAAGCGTAGCTTACTGGAGCTATCTGATATAGCTGACAATATTTTTAAAGAGCGACTCCAAACCATTCCCGGAGTAAGCAGGGTTCAAATTTGGGGTGAAAAAGAATATGCCATTCGCCTCCGAATGGATCCTTTAAAAATGGCCTCATACGGAGTGACTCCCTTGGATGTATTACAAAAGGTACAGTCTGAAAATGTAGAATTACCATCCGGTCGAATTGAAGGTGAAACCATCGAGCTTTCTGTTCGGACAAAAAGCCGACTTTCCACTCCGCAAGAATTCAATCAACTGATCATAAAAGAAGATCAGAACAACATTGTTCGATTCCAGGATGTGGGTAGAGCAGAGCTAGCTGCATTGAATGAGCGGACAGTTCTCAAACGAGATGGTGTACCCATGGTAGGGGTAGTATTAGTTCCTCTTCCGGGATCCAACAATATTGAAATTGTGGATGAATTTTATCGCCGTTTGGAGTTTATCGAAAAAGACCTACCAGCAGATGTAGGCTTAGAGATCGGCTTTGATTCTACACAGTATATCCGTAATTCCATCGCGGAAGTTCAGGAAACGATCATTACAGCCTTTATTCTAGTTGTCGCTATCATTTTCCTTTTCCTACGAGATTGGCGAACCACCTTTATTCCTGTGTTGACCATTCCGATCTCCTTGATTGGAGTATTCTTTATCATGTATTTGATGGATTTCTCCATCAATGTGTTGACACTTTTGGGGATTGTATTGTCCATTGGTCTGGTAGTGGATGATGCCATTGTAGTGTTGGAAAATATCTATGCCCGAATAGAAAAAGGTGAAAAACCACTTGACGCTGCTAGAAAAGGATCTGAAGAAATTTTCTTTGCGGTTATTGCAACAACTGTTGCATTGGCAGCAGTATTCTTACCGGTTATCTTCTTAACCGGGACAACGGGACGACTATTCCGGGAATTTGGAATTGTAGTGGCTGGCTCCGTGATCATATCCTCTTTCGTCGCGTTGACCATGACCCCCATGCTCAGTTCTAAATTATTGAAGCGTAGGGAAAAGCATAATTGGTTCTACACGAAGACCGAGCCGATTTTCGTTTGGCTAAATGAGAAATACGATAATATCCTCAGTCAATTCTTCAAAGTTAGATGGATGGCTTTTCCAATCATCGGATTGATGGGCCTAGGTATTTATTGGTTGTTTAATCAAATTCCATCAGAGCTTACGCCGACTGAGGATCGGGGAGAGATTCGAATCAATATGTCTGGTCCGGAAGGAGCGACTTTCTCCTATATGGATAAAGTGATCGATGAAATGGTTGCTGATTTTAAAGAATCCATTCCTCAAGAAGAATTGGTCGGGATTATTTCTGTTACTTCTCCTGGATTTGGAACGGCTAGTACAAACTCGGGATTTGGTCGTCTGATTTTGACAGACTCAGATAAAAGAAGCCGATCCCAACAAGAAATTTTTAATCAAGTCAATCAAAAACTTCAAAGTTATACGGCTGTTCGGGCTTTTGCTTCTCAACCCCAAGCAATAGGCAATAGAAGAGGAGGGCTTCCTGTACAATATGTAATTCAGGCGCCTACCCTCGAGAAGTTGAAGGAAGTGATTCCTCCTTTTATGGAAAAGGTGAATCAAAGCCCTGCCTTCATTTTTGCTGATATCAATTTGAAATTCACCAAGCCCGAATTGGAAATAGAAATTGATCGTGAAAAAGCGAGAAATATCGGGGTTTCCGTTCAGGAGATTGCACGCACCTTGCAGTTGTCCTACTCAGGGCAACGATTTGCTTATTTCATCATGAATGGAAAGCAATATCAGGTAGTTGGTGAAATGCAGCTTGAAGATCGAAATGAACCGCTTAACCTGAGAATGCTTTATGTGCGTGCCGAAAATGGACAATTGGTTCAATTGGACAACTTGGTACGGGTGGTTGAAAAGAGTACCCCTCCTCAACTCTACCGTTTTAATCGATTCGTGTCAGCTACGGTTTCTGCCAACTTAGCAGAAGGCTATACCATCGGGGATGGATTGGATGAAATGGATCGTGTTGCTGCTGAAATTTTGGATGATTCGTTTGCTACTGACGTTTCAGGACCTTCCAAAGAATTCCGAGAAAGTTCAAACAGCTTGGTGTTCGCATTCTTGTTTGCCTTGGTATTGATTTACCTGGTGCTTTCGGCACAGTTTGAGAGTTTCTTGGATCCGTTGACCATTATGTTTACTGTTCCATTGGCCTTATTTGGAGCTTTGGTGACGCTTTGGTCTTTTGATTTCACCCTGAATATCTTCTCTCAGATTGGGATTATCATGTTGATTGGTTTGGTTACCAAAAACGGAATTCTAATTGTGGAATTTGCTAATCAGCGCAAAGCACATGGAATGTCAGTTCATGAAGCTATTTATGGAGCAGCCGTGGCGCGATTTAGACCAATTCTGATGACTTCTTTGTCAACAATTTTGGGGATTCTTCCTATTGCTTTGGGATTAGGCGCAGGGGCTGAAAGCCGTGTGCCGATGGGTGCCGCGGTAATTGGCGGATTGGCATTTGCTACGATTTTGACCTTGTTCATTATCCCTGCTATTTATACTTATTTGACTTCAAAAGAAGGACGACTCGCAAGAACGTAATGAAGAAATTATTGCTAGGGCTCCTCGTGAGTCTCATGATACAGCCTATTTGGGCACAAGATGTGGAGTCTTTGGACTTGGAAAAGGCAATACAGCTTGGATTGGAAAATAATTACCAAGTAAAAATTGCAGTAGAAACCATCAAACTCCGTGAAGGTGAAATTGGTATAGGATGGTCTGCTTTTTTACCAGTGGTAGATGCTATCTATACTCGTAATTTTTCCAATGAAGATGTAACCCAGACTTTCGTCAGCGACCCAGAAACCCCACGGGAAATTCTTGGAGCAAAATCCCGTTCTGAGAACTTCACTGTTGCCGCTATTTATGGGTTCCGTCCAGAAGCTATTGTAGCCATCAAACGTTTAGGGCAATTGGCTGAAATTTCTGAATTGGATGCAAAAGTAGCTGTTGAAAATACCGTTGCAGCGATTTCTACAGCCTACTACCGACTTGTTTTGGAATTGCAACGCTATGAGGTTTTGGAGCGAACTTTAGAACTAAGCCAGGCTCGATTGGACATTGCCCAAGCTCAATATGAATTAGGTGGGGCTGGGAAACGGGATTTTCTGACAGCAGAGGTCGATTACAATACAGATTTGAGTCTTTTGAAAAATCAGTCGCAGATCATTGAGGCAGCTCGTATCAATCTCAATGAGCTGATGGCTCTTGAACCAGGAGCAGCATTTTCTGTTCAGGATACCATCACCGTCAGTGACGAATTACGATTGATCGATTTGGAGGAAAATGCCATGATGGAAAATAAGCAGTGGCTTATTACTCAGCGACAGGAAAATGTGGCTTTTCTTCAAATGAAAGAACTCCAAGCTTCAAGACTGCCTGCTATTAATCTAAATGCCAATTACGCAAATAATACATTTAATTCTGATGCCGGCTTCTTGATTCAGAACCAACGAGCAGGATTCAATTATGGAGGAAATATTGCCTTGAATTTATTTTCTGGTTTCTCTTTGAACAGAAGGATTCAAAATGCCCGAGTGCAGCAAAAAATTCAGGAATATGCCGTGGATCAATTTGAGATTCAGCTGAAATCTGATCTTTATCGAGCCTTTAATACCTACCAAAATAACCGAGAGCTTCTTGAAATCGAGCAACGAAACTACGCGGTGGCAAAAGAAAGTAGTGAAATAGCATTGGAGCGGTTCCGGTTGGGTATTGCCTCTTACCTTGAGTTTCGGGATGCGCAAGTCAATTTGCTGACGGCTGAAAATCGCCTGATTACTTCCTTGTATAATATTAAGGAGCAGGAAATTGAATTGCTTCGCTTATCCGGAAAAATATTTTTTGAGAATAGCAGTCAGGCTTGGGTTCCTTCCGGATTAGATCAGTAAAATTTTCTTAAACAGACTTATTGGTATGCCTTCCTTTTTTCTTTTTAAAAAGGATTGGCATACCATTTGACTATCAGGGCTTTCGAACCATTCGGGAATTTTTCCCTTATGCATGAAGAAAGTCTTAAGAGCAATTAGTGTCCTTATCATATTGATTCTATTTGGTGTTCAGTGCACCTTTTTGGAGAAGCATTTTGGAGTCAAAGAGGATCAACCTACCTATATCCTCGATCTCAAGGGGATTCAAAAGCGAGGAAGTATTCGCGCCGCTGTCGATAATAATTCTACGGGGTATTATATCTATCGGGGAAGGACGATGGGTTATGAGTATGAGCTTCTTCGCGATCTAGCCCAACGCTTAGGCGTTTCGTTGGAGCTCAAGCAAGTTGTTAATATTGAAAAAGCCTTTGATAGACTCCAAGAGGGAGAGGTGGATTTGATTGCAATGAATCTTGAAATTGATTCCCTCCGACTTCAAAAAGGTTCTTTCACGCTTCCTTTAGGAACGATCAATACTGTATTGGTAGGAGCAACAGATTCTCCTAAAATCCAAGATTGGAAAGAGCTAGAAGGCGATACCATCTACGTTCGCCAAGGAGCAATTTATAAATCCCAGCTTTGTGTGATTAAAGATTCTGTGGATGTTGATTTTACGGTTTTAGAGTCTAGTTTGCACGAGGAAAGCTTGATTGATCAAGTAGTCGAAAAAAAGATCAAGTGGACTGTTGCGGATCAAAATATTGCACGTGCCAATGCAACATATTATGATGGGCTGAATATTTCATGGACTATTTCGGAAGATAAGGAAGTGGCTTGGGTTGTGAGACAAAGCTCTCCCATTTTACTTGAGGTAGTAAATGAGTGGATGGAGGATAAGCAAAAGCGGTTTATTCCCATGCTCTATGCAAAGTACTTTTTGAATTCAAAAAACAGTTATTTCAGATCGAATAGCCCTTTCTCTTCTTTGGCGGGGAATCGGATTTCTATTTATGATGATTTGATAAAAGAAGGGGCAAGCGAGTTGGGATGGGATTGGAGATTATTGGCTTCTCTTGTTTATCGTGAATCTCGTTTTGACACAAGTGCTACCTCCTATGCAGGAGCTCAAGGCTTATTGCAGTTGATGCCTGTTACCTTGGAGCGCTTTGGAGTGGAAAATGCAAATGATCCCATTGAATCTTTGCGTGGAGGGGTTCGCTACCTTCAATATTTGGATAAATTTTGGATGGAGCGAGTTCCAGAGGTAAACGAGCGAATCAAATTTATTTTGGCCAGCTATAACATCGGTCACGGGCATGTGGAAGATGCCTGGCGATTAGCATTAAAATACGGGGCTAATACACAAACTTGGGATGAAGTTGCCGAATATTTGGCATTAAAAAGTGATCCCGAATATTATCGGGATCCTTTGGTACGAAGTGGCTTTGCCAAGGGGCACTTGGCTGTGAATTATGTTCGAGATATTCTAAGTGTATTCGAATCTTACAAGACCTTGGTAAGTCCTTAAGACTCCTCGTTTAATTCGAATAGCGCTTCAATTTCAACAGGAATATTATCCGGCAAAGAACCCATTCCTACCGCAGATCGGACTCCGACTCCATTTTCCTCACCCCAAACAGCTGCAAATAGTTCGCTACAGCCATTGATAATGTAGGGGTGCTTTTCAAAGGTTGGTACACAGTTAACCATCCCCAAGACTTTTACAACTCGCTTGATCCGGTTGAGAGAGCCCACATTTGCTTTGATTGTAGCCAACATCGCGAGTCCAACTTGTCTTGCTGCGATTTTTCCTTGTTCCGTATCGAGATCCTCTCCAATTCGTCCAATGATCAAGCTTCCATCTGATTTAACCGTGCCATGTCCAGAAAGGTATAGGTACTTTCCATCTTGTAGGCAAGGCTTGTATACTCCCAAAGGCTTTGGAGCAGGTGGAAGTTGAAGTCCTAGTTTTTCAAAATTTTCTTCAGGTGAATTCATAGTTTTTAAATTAAATAAAGAGATCTAATGCCAAAACGCCAATCAGTCCGATGATAGCAACCAGAGTTTCCATCAAGGACCAGGTTTTTATGGTGTCTTTGATGCTCAGGTTGAAGAACTCCTTGTACATCCAGAAGCCAGCGTCATTGAAGTGAGAGAACATCAAACTCCCCGCACCTATGGCTAAGACCAAAAGGTTCGGGTCCACATTCATAGTATGGATAATGGGTGCAATGATCCCTGCAGTAGTCAATCCAGCCACTGTAGCTGAACCCACACATACTCGAATGATCGCTGTAATCGTCCATGCTAAAATCAAGGGGTGCACCGACCAAGATTGCAGTCCTTCCGCGATTTCTTGACTTACTCCCGAATCCGTAAATATTTGTTTGAGTGCCCCTGCTCCCGCTACGATTAATAAAATCATGGCAATATCCTTGGTCGCTTGGGTGTAGCTTTCCATGAGTTTTTTCATGGGCGCCTTTCTTCTGATGCCTAAGGAGTAGGTAGCATATAGGACGGATACTAACATGACGACTCCAGGATCACCTAAGAAAGAAAACACGCTGGAAGAGGGGTGACCTTCGGGTAAAAGAAAGCTAATTAATGTTGTACTGATGAGTAGAAAAACTGGCAATAATGCTGTGATTAGGCTGTTTGCAATGCCAGGAAGCTCTGATTCGGGTAGAGGTTCTGCTTGAAAGGTTTTAAGTGGATGGGATTCAATCTTTTTTAGCCGCGTGGCAAATATAGGACCGGCAATTGCCACAGTTGGAAGGGTAATCAGCAATCCATAAAAAAGTGTTAGACCCATATTCGCTTCAAACTGAGCAACCAGCGCAGCAGGAGATGGATGGGGAGGAAGAAAACCATGAGTGACGGATAAGGCTGCTAAAAGAGGGATACCCACATAGACTGCAGATAGGCGATATTGATAGGCTACCGTAAAAGCCAAGGGGACTAGCAATACAAAGCCTACATTGTAGAAAAGTGGAATTCCGACAATAAGTCCGGTCAAAGACATAGCCCAGGTAATTCGGTTTTTTCCAAAAAGGCCCATCAAAAATCCAGATATCCGCTGGGCAGCACCACTTTCTGCAACTAATTTTCCCAGCATGGCCCCCATCACAATGACGACAACTAAGTCGCCTAAAAGATTACCCATTCCCTTTTGTACTGCACCGGCGATTTGATCAATAGGCAATCCAAGCAGGAAACCTGCAACAATAGAAGCGATCAGGAAGGCCAAGAAGGGGTTAAGCTTTGCCCATACGATCAACAACACCAAGAGGGCGATACTTACAAGGACAAAGAAGATGGTCATAGGCTAAGAATGGGTTTACCTTTCAAGATAAAAAATTCCATTTCTTTTTTGGACTTGCAAATCGTTCAAAGGGGATTTTATTTTTTTACCCAGCGGAAGGTGAACATTTGTTCTGAGGTAAAAATCCGGATTAGGTAGGTTCCGGGAGCAACATTTTCTAAAAACTGTTCAAGGTTTTTCCTTTTGTGAGGAGCATACCAGATTGAGATGCCTGCTTGATTAATTACTTGTGAATTGATTGGCTGATTGATTAGCGCTTTTGGGATCTCTATAGAGATAGGCCCTGAACTGTGAGGGTTAGGAAAAATAATTCCAGTTTCCGGTAAAATACCTATTGGTGTTAGGAGTATAGTCGAAGACCAAGAGTGAAGATTTGAGAGGTCCTCAGAATGTTTGATCCGATAATAGGAGGGGTAAAATAAAGATGCTGAATGATCGATGAATTCATATCTGCTTTGATCTTGAACGGGTATTTCGATCAGTTTATCCCAATTTTTGGTTGGTTCAAGGCTTCTGTAAATAGTAAAAATACCTGGATTTGAATTCGCCACTTCCCAAGTTAGGATGCTTTTGGAATTAAGTCTATTGACTTCAAAGCTTAGAAAATCGATTGGTAGAATACTTAGGGTTCGGAAGCTTCCAACGGTAAAGTTGATGCCTTCTAGATCATTGATAGGAACAAGCCGTCTTGCCCATAGTAATACTGGGTCCAGGCCAGGTAAATTGCTACCAGGCGCCGCATATCCCGTGCCGACTATTCGAAGATCATCGACATCGTCCACAATAAGTTGATCAGCAGAAATTCGCATTTTTAATTCCTCGGTGCTTGGATTCAATCCAGAAAATTGGAAGTAAGAAAATAGACGATAGAGAATAGTGGTCCCATCCGTATCATTGAATCCCGAATTGTATTCAGCACCTTCATACTCCGTAAACCGGATTTCTAGATTGCCTCCGTCAGTATTTCCTAAAAGTTGAACCGTTCTATTCCCTCCATTTCGGACATCTTCAAATGGAAAGGTTCCGTTGATTGCAGTTAGAATAGTGGGTGTATTTAGGTAGGTGAAAACATCCACATTTTTCCAGCTTCCTCCAGAATAGGAAATACCTCCCAAACCAGATGAATTAACCTCCAATCCATTCCCATTTAGATTAAGACTCCCGCTTTGGATGAAAAAAGTATGGGATATGGAAATATTTTCCTCTGTAATTACCTCACCCGTCGGCTTATTTAGCGTCAGGTTTTCAGTAGTTAGGGGAAATCCTTCAACCCGTTGATCGGAGGTTCCTACAAAATGCAAATGGCTCGAATTTGCAATAATTTCACCGGATCCGGACTGAATCAAATCTCCTGTTATAAATAGTTCAGGAGGTAAGGTTAAGTTCTCACTTCCCTGAAGTTCCAAATCATGAATTGAATTTGGGATCGCTGCGTCAGGATAACTTTTTGACAAAAAGGATTTCGGTCCACTACCTCCACGGTGGATAATTTTTCCATTGAGTTGAAAATTAGCTGCTTCAATTTGAGGGGTTTCTCCTTCCAGTATCAACTCTCCGCCCGGAAGAACCGAAAAGAGTAATGCACTTATCGAACTTGACCGGAATAGAATTCCTTCATCGCACTCGCTGATTAATTGTGCTCCTCCCTCTATAGTAAATTCACCATAGGGACCTGTTCCATAAACTGTTGTTTCGGTATTAAATGAAAAAGTTGCACATTTTGCAGGATTGACACTGGTGTCTAATCGCTGAATTACCGTTCCTGATCGGATGGTAAAACTTAACGCTTTGAAAGCTTCTTCAATAATCAAGGTTTGTCCGGGTCCGGGATCAAAAATGACTGAGTAGCGACTTCGATCTGATTGGGCACTCCAAGCATTTTGAGGGATAATGACTCGGCTAGTACCACGGAAGGTTAAAGTGGAGGAAATTGAATTTCCGATCCAGTTGATGCTATTCCAAGCTCTGTTGGGGATACCAGGGGCTGGGCCTTCAAATCCCTGTAGGGTTCCAAAAATGTCCAGATTAAAACCATTGAGATTTAGTTTCTGACCTGCTCCAGCCTCCGCGTTTATGAATAAACTTTTTACGGATTCATTTTGGGTTAAAGTGAGTAGGTGGGTTTGATCGATGTAAATGTCATGGTTTTGGTCAGGAGGAGCGCTTGCAGGGATCCAATTACTCCCATCATAAACTTCCCAGATAGCTATTGTCTGAAAGTTTCCGGATGAAATGGTCCGATAGGAGCCGATTTCCTGAGCCGTAACAATTCCGTAGGAGCAAATGATTGCTACTGCGAATGCCGACAATATCCTGTATATTCGGCCATTAAAAAGGTGCCAAAGGGGCATCGTTTTGTCCCTACCTAACATTTTAAAAAGAAGTTGAAAAAGGATAACTAATTTAATAAAATGAGATTGAAAAAGAAAGTATTCGGTCTAATTATTTTTTTGATTATCAGTTACTTCGGTAATGTAAAAGCCCAAACTTATCAAATCAGTTTGCTGACTTGTGATCCTGGAGATGAGTTGTATATGGCCTTTGGCCACAGTGCCATCCGGGTTTTTGATAAAATCAAGGGGACAGACTATGTTTTCAATTATGGTACCTTCAACTTTAATACTCCCAATTTCTATGGGAAATTTGCCGCTGGAAAGCTGGATTACATGCTCAGTGTAAGCTCCTACGCTGACTTTATTTCCACCTATGCCAATGAAAAACGAGGCATTAAAGAGCAGGTCTTGGACCTTTCTTTGGAACAGGAGAGATACATGGTGGAATTTCTTCAAGTGAATTACCTTCCAGAACGTCGGTTTTACCGATATGACTTCTTTTTTGACAATTGTGCTACTCGTATTCGGGATGCCATGGACTTGGTTTTAGGGGATAAATTGGTCTGGAGCAAGGATGAAATGAATGAAACAGACAAGACCTTCAGGGATTTAATTGATGAATACGTAATCAATATGCCTTGGGCTGATCTGGGAATAGATTTGGCCTTGGGGGCGGTTATTGACCGAAAAGCTTCCAATTGGGAGGCCCAATTCCTTCCAGATTACATGGAAAAGTCCTTTGCTAAGGCAAGTATCGTAGGAGATGGTCCTACCCGTCCTTTGGTGAAAGAAACTAGGGTCCTCCTTGATTTCCCCAAGCAAAATTCAGAAATGGATTCCTTCAATCCTTATTGGATGTTTTGGGCAATTGCGATAGCCTTTACCTTGATCACTTACATTGGGTTTAAGCGAAAGCGGCTCTACCTTGGATTTGACATGGTCTTGTTTTTTGTATTGGGTCTCCTAGGTGTGGTGGTGTTTTTACTATGGTTTGCGACAGAACATTCTGCCACGCAGTGGAATTGGAATATTCTCTGGGCTTTTCCAGGCCATTTGATTCTAGCCTTTGCTTTATTACGAAAACAACCTAAAGCATGGGTCAAAAAGTATTTGCTTGCTGCTTTGATATTAGCGGATGCTGCAGTTGTTTTTTGGATTTTGGGATGGCAATCTCTTCATCCAAGTTTGATTCCGATTTTGTTGGTTTTGATACTTCGAACCAATTACCTCTACTACAATTTGGAAAAATATAGGACGCTGAAGGCTTAATTCTGAATGCGCTAAACTTTTGATGCCACTAGTGGTGTTTCTATAGGATCATGGAATTCAAACTAACATCAGACTATCAGCCGACAGGCGATCAGCCCAAGGCAATTTCCGAATTAACGGAGGGGATTACAAATGGCGATCCAGCCCAGGTGCTTCTTGGAGTTACCGGTTCTGGAAAAACTTTTACCATTGCCAACGTCATTCAAGAAGTCCAGCGTCCAACCCTTGTCTTGAGTCATAATAAAACCCTGGCCGCGCAGTTATATGGGGAATTCAAGCAGTTTTTTCCTGAGAATGCGGTTGAATATTTCATTTCCTATTACGATTACTACCAGCCTGAGGCCTTTATTCCCAGTTCGGGAACCTATATCGAAAAAGACCTTTCCATCAATGAGGAAATCGAAAAGTTGCGACTAAGCGCGACCTCCTCGCTGTTGACCGGAAGAAGGGATGTTATTGTTGTTGCCTCCGTTTCATGTATTTATGGTATCGGGAATCCTGAGGAGTTTGCAAAGAGTGTCATTCGCGTGCAGGAAGGAGATCGAATTCCCCGGAATCAATTCCTGTTTAAGTTGGTGGATATTTTATATTCCCGAACGCAGCATGAATTGACCCATGGAACCTTTCGCGTGAAGGGAGACACAGTGGATATTTTTGTGGCTTATGCGGATTGGGGTTATCGGATTTTCTTTTGGGGAGATGAAATAGAAGCGATCCAGCGAATTGATCCGGTAAGTGGAAAGAAATTGAATGATGAGAAGATCATTTCCATTTTTCCAGCAAATCTTTTTGTGACTGGCCGAGAAACCATCAACCAAGCCATTCATGAGATTCAGGATGACATGGTTGCTCAAGTAAATTTCTTTGAAAAAGAAGGAAAGTTCATCGAAGCCAAGCGACTTCAGGAACGAACCGAATTTGATTTGGAAATGATTCGGGAATTGGGATACTGTTCAGGGGTGGAAAACTATTCGAGGTATTTTGATAGAAGAAAGCCGGGTATGCGGCCATTCTGTTTATTGGATTATTTCCCCGATGATTATCTTTTAGTAATTGATGAATCCCATGTAACTGTTCCTCAAATCCGGGCCATGTGGGGAGGAGATCGTTCCAGAAAGGTCAATTTGGTGGATTATGGTTTCCGCTTGCCTTCCGCGTTGGACAATCGTCCTTTAAAGTTTGATGAATTTGAAAATTTGACCAATCAAGTCATCTATGTTTCAGCCACACCTGCCGATTATGAGCTTGCTAAGACCGAAGGCGTAGTAGTCGAACAGATTATTCGACCTACGGGATTGTTGGATCCAACCATTGAAGTCCGTCCTAGTCAAAATCAAATTGATGACCTGCTGGAGGAAATTGATCAAACCATAAAAAAAGAGGCTAGGGTATTGGTCACTACGCTTACTAAGCGAATGGCCGAGGAGCTCCAGAAATATTTGGAGCGCGCAGGTGTAAAATCTCGATATATTCATTCCGAGGTAAAAACCTTGGATCGAGTGGAAATCCTTCGGGAACTTCGATTGGGAATATTCGATGTGTTAGTAGGAGTGAACCTCCTCCGGGAAGGGTTGGATTTACCAGAGGTGGCTTTGGTCGCTATTTTGGATGCAGATAAGGAAGGATTTCTCCGTAATGAGCGAAGTTTGGTACAAACTATAGGCAGGGCAGCCCGTAATTCTGAAGGCCGGGTGATCATGTATGCCGACCATATTACAGATTCCATGCAAATGGCTATCGATGAAACTAAACGCCGAAGAGCTCTTCAAACTGCTTACAATGAAGAACATGGAATCACCCCGAAAACAGTGATCAAGTCACGGGAAAAAATCATGGGGCAGACCAAAGTGGCAGATTCCAAGAAAAATGCGAAGGTATATGCAGAGCCGATGCCTGGAGAAGCGGCTATTGCTGCAGATCCGGTTGTTCAATACTTGGGCAAGGAAAAGCTGGAAAAACTCATTGCCCAAACCCAAAAACAAATGGAGAAGGCTGCCAAGGAATTGAACTTTATGGAGGCCGCACGTTTGCGTGATGAGTGGATGAGTCTAAAAAACCGATTGGCTGAATTAAATCAAGGGCCAAGAACCTAAGCAGGAGAAATCATGACACTTCAGGAATTGAAAAAGCTCGCTTCAAAAGGGGAAGGACTTTGTTTAGAGTTCAAGAAAAAAGCGGCTTATCCTGAGAAGATTGTCCGTGAAATTATTGCCTTGGCTAATACGCAAGGAGGCTATCTATTGGTAGGCGTGGATGATGATGGTACCGTAAGTGGACAGCGATTCATTGAGGAGGAGGTATTTGTTTTGGAAAAGGCAATTTCAGAATTGATCCAGCCCAACCTTGACTATGATGTTGAAATCAACAAGATCAATGAAAAGAAGGGGGTAGCGATTTTTGATATCCCTCAGAGTAAAAGCAGACCTCATTACTTCATGGAAGGGAATCGGAAAAGGGCCTTTATCCGGGTTGATGATAAAAGTGTGCAGGCAAGCCGAGAAGTGTGGGAGATCCTGAAACGAAGTAAGAACCCCCGAGATATTGTTTTCACCTATGGAGAAAAAGAAGAAAAGCTGATGAAAATACTGGGCGAGAGAAATAAGGTGACTTTATCTGAGTACATGAGGGAAGCGAAATTGCCTCGGTTTTTAGCCAGTAAAACGCTTGTAAGGCTAGTTTTGGCCAATGTTTTAGAAATACATCCCCAAGAATCCCAAGATTATTTCACCTTGAAAGAGGCGGAAGCTTGATCCCTGTCTGAAAAGTAAAACCTTCATTTCCTTGAAGGCCTCCGGTATGGATGGCTAGAATTTTTGAACCTCTAGGGAAATGGTTTTTTTTGATTAGATCCCAAATTCCAAATATCATTTTTCCTGTATAAATGGGATCTAGGACGATCCCAAAGGTCTCAAAAAACCACCAAATAAAATCTATGAGAGGCTGCTGGTAGTTGGCGTAGCCCCCAAAGTGGTATTCTGTAGAAATGCTGAAATGAGTTTTCGGCTCGGTTTCAAACTTTTCCAATAAGGTTTCAATTTCCCGATGTATAAAATTTCCCTTCAACGAAGATAGTCCCACTATTTCTTGATGAGGAGATGCGGATTTCAAAATTCCCACGAAAGTCCCCCCTGTCCCGATGGATACACAAATATGACTGTAAATAGCATCCTCTTCTTCCAGGATTTTTTCCGTTCCTTGAATAGCTTCTCGGTTAGTGCCTCCTTCCGGAATAAGGTAGAAATCTCCAAATAAGGTTTTCAGGTTTTCAAGGAATTCTGGAGTTGTTTTTTCTCGATATTGGCTTCGGGAGATGTAATGGAGCTCCATACCCTGCGCTTTTGCAGCGGCTAATGTAGGATTTAGTGGGAGTGTTTCTTCACCTCGGATGATTCCAATGGAATGAAATCCCAAAAGATGGGCCGCATGAGCCACCGCATGAATGTGATTGGAATAGGCGCCTCCAAAAGTCAACAGGGTATTTTTCTTTTCCTGTTTAGCTTGTAGAAGATTGAAAAAGAGTTTGTAGAACTTATTGCCGGGGACGAATTCATGGACCCAATCCAATCGCTTTATCGATAGCTCTATCCCTTTTTCTTCTAAAAGGGGATGATCAAGCGGTTGGTTGATAACAGGGTTAGCGTCCAGCATGGAAAAGCTTTTGGGGAAGTTACGAGAGATCCTTGTATTTTTACAACATGTTACCAACGGAAGAGGAATTTGATGAAGAGGATATTGCCCTCTATGAGCATCATCGGATCGCAGTAGATAAAGGACAGTCCCTCGTCCGAATCGATAAATTCCTAACCGAAAAGGTCGCCAATGCGACTCGCAACAAAGTCCAACAAGCAATAGATAATGGTTTTGTATTGGTAAATGGACTTCCCACAAAATCCAATTATAAGGTTAAACCCTTTGATGATATTCGAGTCATGCTTCCCAAGGAACCTCGGGATACCGAAGTCATTCCTGAAAACATCTCGCTGGACATCATCTTTGAGGATGCATATTTATTGGTAGTCAATAAACCTGCAGGGATGGTGGCCCATCCAGCCCATGGTAACTGGACAGGAACCTTGGTCAATGCCTTGGTCTATCATTTTCAGCAACTTCCGGAGATGAAGGGGAATGTTGGACGTCCAGGTTTAGTCCATCGGATAGATAAGGATACCTCGGGACTTTTGGTAATTGCCAAAACCGAAGAAGCAATGACAGGTTTGGCAGCGCAATTCTATCATCATACGATAGAGCGGACTTATTGGGCTTTAGTTTGGGGAGATTTTCAAGAAAATGAGGGGACCATCACAGGTCATGTAGGGAGAAGTGCAAAGGACCGGAAGGTTATGGATGTCTACCCAGATGGAAGTCAGGGAAAGCATGCTGTAACCCATTGGAAAGTTCTCAAACATCTCCGCTATGTTAGTTTGATAGAATGTAGATTGGAGACAGGCAGAACGCATCAGATTCGGGCTCACATGAAATTTCTAGGTCACCCGCTATTCAGCGATGCTATGTATGGAGGAGATAAAATTCGTAAAGGAACGCAGTTTTCGAAGTATAAAAGTTTTGTTGAAAACTGTTTTCAGATTATGCCTCGCCAAGCCCTTCATGCTAAATCCCTGGGATTCGTGCATCCAATTACAAAAGAGAAATTATTTTTTGAGTCGAGCTTACCAGATGATTTTCAGGGTGTTTTGGAGCGATGGGAAAATTATGTTCAATTCGAGTAATCCATAAAGGAAATTATTCACATTTTTTTGGCTCATTCGAGGAAAAGTAACCTCTAATCTTGAAGAAAAGAGAAGATCCCCTTCATTTTTTAGGAAATTCATTAAAAATCCCCTTGAAAAAAAGTCAAAAATCTAATTTTTGAACCCTTTAAAATTTACGAATAATTAATTTTCAATCGTTTCCGTTAAAAATAATGTAAAAAATTAATTAAAAGATTGAATAATTTGTAATAAAGGATTCGATTGCTGTATATTTGAATCAGTCAAACGGCTAAAAGTTCTAATTCATACTGTAGGATGTTGAAATTGGCAGACAAGCCCTCCTGTCTCGGGGGTGGGGATCCAAGGACAAAGCATTTAGCGAGCTCGTGAATGCCTAACAACTCCGTGGAGGTTCGAATCCTTCTCCTACAGCAGGTTATTTTGGGTTTATTGTTAATTGATTAAAACCATGGAATTCTATTTCATGGTTTTTTTTTGCCCGATACTTTGATTCAATCCTTCGAAATCGATTGAGGATTTGTTAAAAGATTCTTGGAAATCAAGGATTAAATTTCTAAATATTTAATAGAAAAATATTTTTAATAAAAATAACATAAAAAATAACAAAATTTTTTGCGAAAAGTGCAATAAAAGAAAGCTTTTATTAATTTTGAAGCATCAAGATTTCAAAGAGGGATTTTGAGAACTATTCAGCATAAGGCTTGAATAATTATAAGAAGCGGCGTTTAAGCAAGGGAGGCAGTTCATTTTTTTGACTGTAAGTTATTCGTCGCTCTTCTTTTGATTGACCGAACCGGAGGTAACACAAAGGTTCATAAAAATATAATCCTGTAGGATGTTGAAATTGGCAGACAAGCCCTCCTGTCTCGGGGGTGGGGATAAGGGAAAAAGCATAGCTCAAACCGGACTATTGCCTAACTGCTCCGTGGAGGTTCGAATCCTTCTCCTACAGCAAAAGCAGCTATTGATGGCTGCTTTTTTATTTTTTATCGGGGATTTGGTTATTTTTCCTCAAATATCTTTTCATGCTTAAAGGAATCAAAGATCGGCTAACCCATCATCCAAAGCGCAAGCGTGCATTGAAGTATGGGTTTATTTTTTTGCTTACGATTCTGTTTCTAGAATTCATTGTCTATTTCGGTTCCAACTTTGTGCTGTTAAACTGGGCCCGCCTAAAAATTAATCAAGCAACAGGAGGGGTTTATCTAGTTGAGTTAAACAGTTTGAATTTCTCCTTACTCCGTCGCGGTGTTTTTTTATCTGGAGTGGTGCTTCATCCGGATCCCTTGGCAAAGGGGAATGAAGATCAAGTTCTTTTTGATTTTCAGTTAGATGAATTGAGCATACGAGATGTTTGGTATCATTGGGATGATAAATTTTTGGTGATCGGAGATATTCGATTAGACAATCCAAATCTTTCCCTGCAGCTTCCTCCGGGAGAAAAGGATCAAAAACAAGAAGTTTCAAGTGAGGAAAAAATTTCCGGGGTGAAACGTTTGGAAAACGAAATCAAAAAAAGTATCGATAAATTGATCTTGGGGGGTATTCTGATCGAGAATATCGAAATCGAAGATGCCAATTTATTCTTTCAAAACTTCCTTAGCCCTAATTCAATCCATGCCCAAAACACCCGTTTGCATATTTACAATGTAGACTGGAGGCAGAAACAAGAATGGACCAATCCTTTCAACGCTGAAGGCTTTGATTTTGAATTGCAGGAAGTTCAATTTTCATTACCAGATGAGGTTCACACCATCAATGCAGGCGATGTATTTATCAGTTCGATGGAAAATCAAATCCGAATCAAGAAATTCTCCTTGACTCCGGACCGTAGGCAAGAAAGGCCTGTTTATTACGATTTGAACCTTGAAGAACTTCGGATTGGGAATGTGGACTTGAATAGAGCCTTTCGAGATTCAGATTTAGAAATCGATGAAATTGTATTGAATGACCCTTCGATAAAAGTTTTTCACAATAAAACGATTGTCAAAGAAAATAAGGGAACAGGTGATTTGAATGATTTGATTGATGGTTTGTTGAATTCCATTCACATTCAGGAGCTTTCTGTAAACAGAGGACAGTTTTTGTCCACTGGTTCTTTAGACAGTTTAGAAAACCGGATCGAGTCAAAAGATTTCGATTTTAAAATGGTCGAATTCTATCTGGGTGAAGACGAGGAACGGAAGCAAAACCAATTTTTTTACGGCAAAGATGCTGCTATGGAACTGGAAGATTTCGCCATGTTTCTTTCGGATAAATACCATGTTATTCGGGGCAAGAAAGTAACCGCTTCTTCTTTTTTGAATCGAATTTTAGTGGAAGGCTTTGAGATGGTTCCTCGAGAGGAGATTAACGCAGAGCTAGCCCCCAATCAAACCATTAATGCTCAGCTTGCCAAGTTGGAATTTGAAGATGCGGATCTTAAAAAACTTTATAACGAAGGAATTTTAAATGTGGAAAAAATCCTTCTTCAATCTCCCGAAGTAGAATTAACTGAACTTCGGGGGACAAAAAATCAAAAAGTCGAAGGTTCACCGTCTTCCAATCTTTTAGAGGGTTTTCTATCAGGAGCGACTATTGGAAATTTTGATCTAAGGGATGGTAAAATCCAATTTAAAAATGCTTCAGGGATCCGATCTGATGATATTGGATTTGAAAAGTTCAGCCTTAATCTAGAGCAGGTTAAAGTTTCCTTGGATTCTGTCCTGAAGCTTCGAGATATTTTGTTGGCAGAGGAAATGGTACTCAGCTTGGATCAATATAAGCTAAAATTGAGGGATAATCTTCACATGTTTCAAGCTGGGCAAGTGGTCATTGACTCCAAGCGGGATTTAATTGAGGTTCGTGATTTTTCACTTCGTCCAGAAGATCCAGCAAATATTCGTCGAACACTTGAAACCTATGGGAAATCTGTTGCCCTAGACTTACAAGTCCCGTTTTTCCAGGTAAGAGGGATCGATATCAGAGCGGCTCTATTGGAAGAAGTCCTCGTGGTGAATGAGATTTTTGTTCCTAAACCTGAATTCAGCTACACGAAATTTCAGAAAACGGCCAGTCCGAAAACAGCCTCCAATCCAACGTCAATGGAAGACTTCGGACAATTGCTTTCAACTTATTTCAGAACGGTTTCTATTGACTCAGTTCGTTTTGAAGAAGGGAAGTTGGACTTCACGGATTATTCTGGCAGGAAAGAAATAAGCTTTTCAGAAGAGGAATTGTCTCTTTTTTTGAAAGGTTTTTATTTAGATCCTTCTCAGGAAGTTGATCCATCCAAGACATTTTTTTCTGATGAAATTATTTTAGACTTAGCAGATTATTCTTTCAGCTTGGCGCAGGGAGATTATGATGTTGCAACCAGTCATCTTCGGTTTAATACGAAGAACCAAACTCTTGTAATTGATACCTTACGCTTGGTTCCAGGTGAAAACCTTTATAGTCGATTAGGGCTTTCCTTGGTTTTACCAATGGTGTCATTTGAGGGGCTGGATTTGGAAGAGTTTTTATTTGAAAACAGTCTTTTGCTGGACCGTCTGGTTGTGGATGGAAGTAATATAAATCTTGAAATAAAATCTGATTTGGAAGCTTCAGAGCAGATTAGTTCAAAAAAGAGAATTAAGGATATTCCAGCAATTTCTGAAGTACAAATTGGAGAGGTGATGGCATCCAATGCTGACTTTTCGCTTCGTTATCAAAAAGATGGACAAGACAATCAGTCTATTAATACCAAGTTTGATCTTGCAGTAAGGGATTTGAGATTAGATGATGATTCTAATATCAGACAGGACGTATCCGGGCTCTTTAGCAATATTTCCATTTCATTAAATGATTTTCAATTTAGTCTTCCAGACAGTGTTCACAAAGTGGCTTTCTCCCAATTCAATTTTGATAGTGGAGAAGATGAGACTGTTTTTGCGGGTTTAACCATTAATCCCATTGACCCTCAATCTGAAGAAAAACCTTATTTCCAAGGGACTATTGAAGAGGTGGGAATTCGGAACAATAAATTTGCTGAAGTACAAGAAACGGGAGTTTTCGATATCAAGAATTTGCGGATTAAAGGTCCGGAATTAAAGTTGGTATTAAATGGGCAAAAGCAGGAAAAGACCAATCCAAAGAAAGGGAAGGAAAATAATCAAGACGGGTTAATTCAGGGGATCCTCTTGCGCCAAATTGGATTAGAAGACGGTAAAATAGCAATTCATCAAAAAGACAAGGGGCCCTTAAATGGCTTAGCCTTTCGGGAAATTGATGCGGAGCTGAAGGGATTGGATTGGGATTTAACCCAAATGTCGGATCATTCCATTTTGGAGGAATTATTGGAGGGAGATTCCCGGGTTTCCTTTGGGGATTATGAGTTTTTTACAAAAGATAGCATGGAGTCGGTTCGAGTAGGGAAAGTCTTATTTGATGGGGAAAACCTAGAGCTCGATCAAGTTCGATATGCTCCAGCTATGGGTAGGTATGCCTATTTGCGAAAAAAAGGATTTCAAACCGATGCAGTTGATTTAAAAATAGACAAGCTTCGGGTCGAAAAGATTGACTTCCCCGCCTATTTTGAGGAGCAAAAGGTTATCGCCCATAAGGTTACCGGAGATGACTTCCAACTGGATATTTTCCGGGATAAAAGACTTCCGCTCTTGGAAGGGGTCTACAAGCCCATGCCTCAACAGATTCTCAAAGAAATGCCCATGTCTGTATTTATCGATTCCCTATTGCTGAGTCAAGGGAGGATCCGATATCAGGAATTTTCGCCAGGATCTCCATTACCAGGGGAGATTATTTTTGAAGATGTTACGACTGCTATCGCGCCGATTGCCACTAGTATGGAATCTGAAGAACATCCCGTCAAGGAAATGGATATCATTGCGAATACCAAATTGATGGGAGCGGGAGAAATCAACATGCAAACCCATCTATTTTTTGAGGAGCCCTACCCCATGGATGTGACGATTCAATTAGGGCCTATGCCTTTGGAGCCTTTGAATGACATTCTCTCAAAAGGTGCTTTTTTGAATGCGCGAGAAGATGCCCAAGTGGTGTCAGGAGATTGGAGTTTCCGGATGGATGATCATGAGGCCATCGGAAATATGCGTTTTCATTATGAAAACCTAAAAGTGGATTTTTTGGACTCGATGACCTTGGAAAAAGGGACCGGAAAGCTTTCATTGATGACTTTCTTGGCGAATACCCTGGTTAAGAATAACAATCCACGCAAGCTTTTTGGCTATACCGTGCTTAGCGATATTTATGTAAAGCGGGATACTTCCAAATTCATGTTTAGCACATGGTGGAAAGCTACACTAAGCGGGTTAAAAGGCTCTGTAGGTTTGGGGCAACCGGCAATCCCTGTCCGAAAGGAAGAGGAGGAAAAAGAAGATTAATCCCGATTATTTTCGGATGATTTTTAATTGTTGCTGGTATTTACCCCAGTTCAACTGTAGGATAAACAATCCTAAATCAGACCGTAAATGCTGATTCACTACTTCAGAAACCTGCTCTGGTGATCGAACGGTAAAGCTTTCTGATACTCCTCTAGCATCCGAAACTCGAACATAGATCGGTTCATCCGCATAAACTGAAGTGTTGATTAATTCAATGTTTACCTCTCCATGTCGATTGCTTGGGTTTGGATATACGGTCCAATAATTCGTTCCCGCTATAGCTGGGACAATAATGGATTGTACATTGGAATAGGAATATTTTTGGTCAAAGCTAATATCCTTCAATCGATAGTAGACGACTCCTCCTGAGGCAGGAAGGTCTTCATCCAGGAATTTGTATTCCACGGGTTCCATGGAATACCCTGCACCGGCTACCTCGCCGATTTTTTCCCAATTGTTAATGCCATTAACCGAACGTTCGATTTCGAAGTGGGAGTTTTCCCATTCTTTAGCCGTGGCCCAGGTTAGGAGGCCTGTACGATCTGTTTGATTATAATTGGCCTCGAAGTAGAGGTATTCGACGGCAAGGATTCGGACATTTATATATACAATGTAAACAACTCCATTACCTCCATTTCCACCGCCAAGGTATCCTGCACCGCCTCCAGATCCTGTTTTATCAACTCCAGGATGCCCAATAGGTCCAGGAGCAGTTAAATTACCATCTCCACCAATTTTTACTCCCCCTGCCGATCCCCCTTCACCAATTTTATCCGTTCCATTAAAGAATTCACCTATACCGCCACCACCGGCACCATAATATCGGATGGAATCTCCTAAGGTAAGGATAATACCATCTCCTCCTCTACCACCTTCACCTTGTCCATTTCCTGCAGCTTTTCCATCTTGTCCATCATCAGCTGGTGCTGGTTTCCAAGGTGTTAATCCTCCTCCTCCTCCTCCAGCTACTGAATTCTGAGGTTCACTGTAATCCCCGTTTCCTCCTGGATTGCCAGTATAAACTACTACTGAATCTCCAGTATAAGTTATTGCTATTGGATTTCCTCCCATCCCGAATGATTTTGAAGGATCTGGACTAGCTCCTCCTCCACCTCCAGAAGCACCATCCCCTCCGGGGTTTTGAGCCCTAGATCCTCCTCCTCCTCCTCCGGGAACAATAATTTCAATATCGTTCCCATCAATGTTTCCTGTAAACGAAGATGAATCTCCAGGAAAGCCTGGAAGGTTTACTCCTGGTGCCCCAGGTCCGCCTTCTCCGACCCCTATCGTAAAAGTAGTTCCCGCAGGTAATCCATATGGGTTGGAGGTAGAAAATGTTTGAACAATTAAAGAACCAGAGCCTCCACCACCAGAGCCTTCACCACCACCGCCGCCGCCACCGCCGCTACCAACGAATACGGTAAATTCAGCTAAACCTTCAGGAGCTGTCCAAGAACAATCTTCGTCAAACTCTAAAACTGTAAAACCTGATTTAGAACCATCATCAATAATTGTCAAACAGTCTGTTTGATCCGCATCTGGACAGGAATAAGAAATTACCACAAGGCCATTAGCACCTACACCCTGAGATCCTCCTCCTCCTCCTGCAGGTCTTCCAAATGCTCTATTTGGGGGGGGGGGGGGGGGGGGGGGG